>NZ_JBIONS010000001.1:652500-2075000 GCF_051711865.1 Enterococcus sp. DIV2419 | reverse complement strand
GTTGGAAGTGGAAGGCTAGTGATAGTTGGAGCGGACCAATACTAATCGGTCGAGGACTTAACCAAAGAATGGATAAGTAAAAGCAACTTGGTTATTTTGATTCAAACTTCAATCCAGTTTTGAGTGAATGAAGATTCAACTCAATAAGAAACAACACCCAGTGTGGTGGCGATAGCGAGAAGGATACACCTGTTCCCATGCCGAACACAGAAGTTAAGCTTCTTAGCGCCGATTGTAGTGAAGGGTTTCCCTTTGTGAGAGTAGGACGTCGCCACGCGATTATTCCGGCATAGCTCAGTTGGTAGTAGCGCATGACTGTTAATCATGATGTCGTAGGTTCGAGTCCTACTGCCGGAGTTTAACATATGAAATATCATGAGTATGTGCTTCTTTCAGCTATGGAGAGTTGTCCGAGAGGCCGAAGGAGCATGATTGGAAATCATGTAGGCGGTAAACACTGTCTCAAGGGTTCGAATCCCTTACTCTCCGTTTCATATTTACAAACTGGCCCGTTGGTCAAGCGGTTAAGACACCGCCCTTTCACGGCGGTAACACGGGTTCGAGTCCCGTACGGGTCATTTATTTTAATAGTAACATTCCTTTTTGGAGGTTTAGCTCAGCTGGGAGAGCACCTGCCTTACAAGCAGGGGGTCAGCGGTTCGATCCCGTTAACCTCCATTACTCGGTTGGTTCCGTGGTGTAGGGGTTAACATGCCTGCCTGTCACGCAGGAGATCGCGGGTTCAAATCCCGTCGGAACCGCCATTTAATGTTGTTACTTGAAAATTATTTGAACAAGCTTTTGTTTTAGGCGTGGTAGCTCAGTTGGTAGAGCAACGGATTGAAGCTCCGTGTGTCGGCAGTTCGACTCTGTCTCACGCCATTTATGGAGGAATAGCGAAGTGGCTAAACGCGACGGACTGTAAATCCGTTCCTTAGGGTTCAGTGGTTCGAATCCACTTTCCTCCATTTTAGGGGCATAGTTTAAAGGTAGAACAACGGTCTCCAAAACCGTTGGTGTGGGTTCAATTCCTGCTGCCCCTGCCATTTAATTATTTAATAGATACACTTTTTAAGATTACGGCGATCGTGGTGAAGTGGTTAACACACCAGATTGTGGCTCTGGCATTCGTGGGTTCGATTCCCATCGGTCGCCCTTTGTAATTTTATTGGGGTATAGCCAAGCGGTAAGGCAACGGACTTTGACTCCGTCATGCGTTGGTTCGAATCCAGCTACCCCAGTTTTTTTGTAACAAAAATGGAATATGGCGGTATAGCCAAGTGGTAAGGCAGAGGTCTGCAAAACCTTCATCACCGGTTCAAATCCGGTTACCGCCTTCCAAAATATCTTGCCGGCGTGGCGGAATTGGCAGACGCGCTGGACTCAAAATCCAGTTCCTTCACGGGAGTGCCGGTTCGACCCCGGCCGCCGGTATACTAAAGACTGTTAAATCATTGATTTAACAGTCTTTTTCGTTATTATTTTCTAGAATACATAAAAAAACCATCTCAAAAAAATGAGATGGAAAGTTAAGTGAGAGAGTGATAAGTATAGTGCGAATAAATACAAGGATTACAGAAGAATGTGGGGGTTCTGCATCATCGTCATTAAATGTTCCTGCAGTAGGAATATGAATTTCTGTCATATTATATTCAATAACTTGAACTGTGATGATTGCAACAGTTCCAATGATTGCTAACATAGTAGTCATACTTTCACTCCTCTCTTAATTTTAAATAAAAGTACTTAACTGATTGACTAGAGACTAAAAATATACATCAACATGAACGTTGAGCTTTAGCACTATACAACGTAAAGATCACTCTTAGCTATTTTGAGAAAAGCCTTCTCCTCGACCAGTCTTGTTCTACTCATTGGTGTCTCTCGACATTTCTGAGCAATAGCCTATGTTTGTATAGGAGCCTCACCTAACTTATTACAAAGAAATAATAGTCTTTTAAGTAACTCTTTGTCAAGACATAAGCAGAAGTCAAAACAGTTCTATTTACAAATGAATGCGACGAACCATTTCTTCTGTTATTTGTTCTACAATATCAATGGTTGTTTTTGGCGAACGTTGATTTCTGGGGATATCGATTGAGTAAATTTTGGCAATACGACCAGGATTTGCATCCATTAATACAACCCGATCAGAAAGTTGAACTGCTTGTTGGACATCATGCGTGATCATCACAATTGATTTAGTCGCAATTTGATTGTTTAGCCAAATTTCTAATAAATCGTTGGATAATTGGCTGGCTGTAATGATATCTAAAGCTGAAAAAGGTTCGTCTAAGAGCAATAAGCTAGGTTCGATGGCTAAAGCACGAGCAAAGCCTACACGCTGTTTCATTCCACCAGATAACTCTCTAGGATAAGCTTTTTCAAAACCAGTTAAACCAATCATTTCAATGAGATTACTGACTCTTTTATTTATTTGTTCACGGGAAATTTCTTTACGGTTTTCTAAGCCAAAGCTGATATTTTTTTCAACTGTCAACCAAGGAAAAAGGGCAAAATGTTGAAAAACCATGCCGATATTGGCATCAGGCTCATTAATGATTTTATCTTCAAAAGTAATTTCACCTCTAGTTGTACGAAGAAGTCCAGCGATACTTCTGAGCAACGTTGATTTTCCTGTTCCTGATTGTCCGATAATACTTAAAAATTCATTCGTTTTAACTGTTAAATCAATATTTTCAAGGACTTTTAAATGTTCTGAATGTCCTTCAATTTCAAATTCTTTATATACTGATTTTATGCTTAATAATTCTTTATTTTCCATCGTCTTATTAGATAGGTCAAGGGAAATAACCTATCGTTCTCCTCTCTAGTTTATCTTAAAAATTTAGTCGAGTTGAGTCGTCCAGCTATTAATAGTGAAATTTTTGTTTTGCTGCTCGATATAAAGGTTGCCAAACAAAGGCGATACATAAACCAACAACGAAACACATCGCTAAGGTTCCTAAGGCAGATTTATCTTTTACACCATCGTTTGCCGCAATATATTGTCCTAGGCCAGTAACATCTATTGATTTTTTGCCCCATTGAATGCTTTCTGCTGCGATATCAGCGTTCCAAGCAGCACCAGCAGCGTTAATAATTGCTGTAATGAGGTAAGGTAAAATAGAAGGGATCAAAAATTTTGTCCACCATTGCCATTTAGATAATTTAAAAAGTTTGGTCACGTCACGAATATCATCAGGGATGGCTAAGTAGCCAGCAATTACATTAAAGAAAAAATACCATTGGCAACCAACCATGATGAGTGGTAAAATCCACCATTCTAATTTGTTGAAGCCCATACTAATAATCAACACAATGAATGGAGTATAAACATTTGACGGAATGGAGCCTAAAATTTGTCCAATCGGTTGAACGATACTTAAGCGCCGATTATCATTCGCAACCCAGATTGCTAAGGGAGTAAAGATAATGCCAGCAACGACCATAGCCAAGGTAACCCGTAGCGTAGTATAAAGGGTTAATCTAGGAATCATGCTGAAATCTTGATGGGGCAAGAAATGATAGAGCTTAATAGAACAATAAACCCCAATAATGGTTAAGCTGACATACCATAATGTTTTGAAGAAATGGCGTAATTTTGCTAGTAATCGATAGAGATAGTCTAGCTTGAAAAAGTACCAAACTTTTGGTAAATCGTAAATCCAAAAATGACTGAATTTCACAAAAGCTTTTGAAAAGTATTTCGTTAAAGTTGCTTTTTTTAATAAATGATAAATGATGGATTTAGGTGGCGTTGTACTTTCGACATCTGTTTCATATTTAAAATAATAAGTGGCTCGAACTAAAGGTTGAAAAACTAAAAAGTTTAAAATCACCACATTGATTAATAAGGCAAAAACAGCCCATAAACAGGATTTAAAGTCGGCTCGATTTAATGCTACTTGGATATAAGAACCAATTCCTGGTAAATAAAGGTTGGTTTCTTTAGGAAAGGCAACAGAAGCTTGCTCGCTGGCCACCAAGGCAAACCAAGCCGCAGTTTGAGAAATAATAACGTTCCAAAGTAAGCCAGGAATTGAGTAAACAAATTCAAGCCGCCAAAATTTTTCCCAAGCATTGTACTTGAACTGATCGGTCACATTGACTAGATCTGAAGGAATAACTTCCATTATTTGATAAAGAGTCAACATGATGTTCCAAGCTTGACCTGTGAAGATGGCAAAAATAGCAACCGCTTCTGCGCCCATCACATTTCCTGGAAATAAACCAAGTAACCAAGCAGTTGTAAAGGTCAAAAAACCTAGCAATGGAACAGATTCAAGGAAATTAACTAATGGTAAAATGACTCTTCGTGCCGTTTTATATTTTACGGCTAAAATACCAAAAACAAAGGAAAACAGGAAGGACCAAGCCATACCCACAATCATTCGAAACATGGTTCGAATTGAAAAGTAAAAAAGATTTGATGGAGATAAGAAATCATCTGTTTTACTTGGTGTTGCGAGGAATTCTTCTGAGGGAAGGGTGTGGAGAGGGCGATTCATTTTTAGCCAAGAGAAGACGATGATAAAAATGAAAATGCCTAAAATGATGAGCAAGGTAAGATTTCCGATACTTTTAGCAAGTAGGGTATTTTTCTTAGATGATGCAGTGACAGCTTTCAATTTAAAAACCTCCAATTAATCATATTAAAGAGGTCGCCGAATAAAAGAAGAAGATTATAGGGTAATCACAATAATTGAGCTTTGGCTTTCTGAGACGTAAGAAAAAAATTCTAGTTATCTTAGGAAAGCCTTAATTCGACAATCCCTGCTTTACTCGTTACTGTCTCTCGACATTTCCGAGCGATAACCTGTGTTCTTCAGAGTAACCTCACCTAATATGATTCTATTTGATTTACATGCTTATCATACTCGTGACTAAAAATAAAACAATTTCTAGCTGGTTATACCTGAATTACTGTTTGTTGTTATTCTATTCAATGATTCTTAAAAAGATTGCCCACATTCTGTTTTTTTAGGGAGAAATTATCAGATGAGTATGTTATGTAACGCAAGGTGAATAGTATAGGATGTTGTATTTTTAGTTTGTCTCGTTTACTGTTAAAGATGTAAGTAGTAACTATAAGTGAATGGCTAAAAAAATTAAAAGTAATCTAGCACCTAAATTAAACAACAAAGAAATTTGTTCAGAAGAAAGGAAATTATGATGATTATTTGGTTAAACGGTGCGTTTGGAGCCGGAAAAACGACCATTGCACATGAGTTACAACAAAAACTTCCCAATGCAATCATTTATGATCCAGAAATTATTGGTAGTGCATTGATGGAGTTAGTTCCCGAAGAAATGAAAGAAAATGATTTTCAGGAGTATCAGGAATGGCGTTGCTGGAATGCTCATTTATTAAAACGAATGTCCAAAGAGTCTGGACGGCCGATTATTGTTCCAATGACCCTTTATAAAAATGAATATGAAGAAGAGCTGATTGGATATCTGAGACGAGCAGGCATTGACGTTTATCATTTTTTTTTAGCGGTCGAGAAAGAAGAAATTTTACAGAGATTATTGAAAAGAAATGATGGAACTTTTGAATGGGGGAAAAATAAGTTGCCCGAAGTACTTGAAGGTTTTCGTCAGATTCAGTTTACCGAGATTTTTAGAAATCATTCAGCTGACACGACAGAAATTGTAGCAACCATTCTTAATAGAATAACCGAATAAAAATAAAATAAGGGACCTAAGCCGAAATGACTTAGGTCTCTTATTTTCTACTTCTTAAGATAATCAACTACCAGCTACCCTGATTTCTTCAAACTTTAAGACCGCACATTTACGACAATCTATTTTTACACTGTCAAAATTTTCTTTCAAGTCTTGCATTTTGTTATTTTTAGCAGTATATTTTAGGTGTACCTAAAATATATTAGAGGTTAACCTTCTAACAGGAAGGGCCTTTTAAAATTATTGCAAAACGAAAGAAGGAATTGAATTGAAAAATTCAGAAGAACATGAACCAAAGCAAAGACATCATTTGATTGAATATGCAAATGGTCCTTCGCTTGAAGAAATTAATGGCACCATCGACGTGCCTAAAAATATGAGTTTTTGGAAAACGTTATTTGCTTACTCAGGTCCAGGAGCATTGGTAGCAGTGGGGTATATGGATCCAGGAAACTGGTCTACTTCAATTACTGGGGGACAAAATTTTCAATATTTATTGATGTCGATTATTTTAATTTCCAGTTTGATTGCAATGTTGCTCCAATATATGGCTGCTAAATTAGGCATTGTTTCACAGATGGATTTAGCACAAGCGATTCGTGCTAGAACTAGTAAGACGTTAGGTATTGTATTATGGATTTTAACAGAGTTAGCAATTATGGCTACAGATATCGCTGAAGTTATCGGGGGCGCAATTGCCTTATATTTATTATTTCATATTCCTTTAGGTCTGGCTGTCTTCATTACGGTATTTGATGTTTTACTTTTGTTGTTATTGACAAAAATTGGTTTTAGAAAAATTGAAGCTATTGTTGTTGCTTTAATTGTTGTTATTTTTGTGATTTTTGCTTATCAAGTGGCATTGTCAAATCCAGTATGGGGAGATGTAATTAAAGGGCTGGTTCCTAGCGCAGAAGCTTTTTCTACATCACATGCGGTGAATGGGCAAACGCCACTGACAGGTGCATTGGGGATTATTGGTGCAACAGTGATGCCTCATAATTTGTATTTACATTCTTCTGTTGTGCAAAGTCGTAAAATTGATCGTAAAGATAAAACCGATATTCAACGCGCTTTACGCTTTTCAACTTGGGATTCTAATATTCAATTAACGATGGCATTTTTTGTTAACTCTTTATTATTGATTATGGGTGTGGCCGTTTTTAAATCCGGCAGTGTCAAAGATCCTTCATTCTTTGGTTTGTTTGATGCTTTATCAAATCCAGCGGTTATGAGTAATTCTATTTTAGCGCATATTGCAGGTTCTGGAATTTTATCAATTTTATTTGCGGTAGCCTTATTGGCATCAGGACAAAATTCAACAATTACAGGAACGTTAACTGGTCAAATCATTATGGAAGGGTTTATTCATATGCGCGTACCAATTTGGTTACGTCGGATGGTCACACGTTTGTTATCTGTTATTCCTGTCTTAATCTGTGTTTTAATGACCAGCGGAAAAAGTACAGTGGAGGAGCATATTGCGATTAATAATTTAATGAACAATTCACAAGTTTTTCTAGCATTTGCTTTGCCATTTTCGATGTTGCCTTTACTGATGTTTACAGATAGCCGTGTTGAAATGGGTGAACATTTTAAAAACTCGTGGTTAATTAAATTGTTAGGCTGGGTTTCTGTCATTGGCTTAATTTACCTCAATATGAAAGGTTTACCTGATCAAATTGAAGGATTCTTCGGTGATAATCCGACAGCGAGTCAAATTACGTTAGCCGATAATATTGCCTATGTCATCATAGCACTCGTCATCCTCTTGTTAGTTTGGACGGTTGTGGAATTATATAAAGGCGATAAACGATATGCACAGCAGCTTGCAGCTATGGAGCAACAAGTAGAGGAGGTTAAATAATGAAATTTTCAAAAATTATGGTTGGTGTTGAAGAGTCGCCAGATGCGTTAAAAGCATTTCATTATGCTATCCAAAAAGCAAAAGAAGAACAAGCTGAATTGGTTATTGTTTCGATTTTAGAAGAGAAAGAGATTAATGTTTACCAATCGTTAGATAAAAATTATTGGCAAGAACAGTTGGCGAAATTAGAGAAACAAACGGAAAAATATCAACAAGAAGCGTTAGCGAATGGCATCGATAAAGTAAGTGTAATTGTCAATGAAGGGAACCCAGGAGAATTAATTATTAATAAGCTTATTCCTTTGAATAAACCAGATTTGTTAATTATTGGCTCCAAGTCAACTAGCAAATTAAAAAGCTTTTTTGGTAGCCAAGCAGCTTATATGGCTCGATATGCACCAATTTCTGTAATGATTATTCGCTAACAAAATTGAAACAGTTAAAAAAGCCGCCACGATTTACTATTCGTGGTGGCCTTTTTATAGTAATTTTTGTTTATATAAATAAACAGCCAAACTTAGTTGTAGCGAACTATCAGGAAATTCTAAAGTTAAGTGAAGAATCTCTTCTATTTTTTTTAAGCGGTAAATAATTGTATTACGATGTACATACATATTTGTGGCAGTCAACGAAATATTTTTATTCGATTGAAAGTAGGTGTTGATGGTTTCTAGTAGGGAACTTTCATGTTTTTGATCTTCTTTTTCTAATGGTTCAATCAATCGTTGATATATTTTTTGTTTGGCTTGTTTGGTCAGGGTTTCGATCATTAAACGATAAAAAAAGAGGTCGTCATAATTCAAAATAGTTCGTTGTTGTAATTCTTGACTTGCTTGTGCTAAGTGGAATGTTTCTTGTGCTAATTTATAAGAATCACACAGATTGGTGATTTTTTTGACAGTTGGCCCAATCGCTAATTTAAATGATAATTTTGGATTCAGTTTCATTAGTTGCTCTAGTAAATTCTTGGCAAGATGAGTGGTTTGTGCAAGGTAGGTGGCTTCCTCTTGCGCTGGATTTTCTAGTAATAAAATAAAGCCAGTTTGTGTAGGAAAGGCAGTAATTTTTTGTCGATATCCTTCTAAAATATGATTCAATTGATGGCCAATGCTATTCATTTGAATAGTCGGATTAAACAGTTGTTCCAATTGTTCAATGGCTACAAGCAAGAGACTAAATGTATCTTTTTCATTTAATTGCAGATAATTACTAAATTCTTGCCAAGCTTGAGGATTGGTATTTTTTTCTTGGATAAGGTCTTGAAACAGCGCCCCGATCTTTTGCCTCGTTGTTAAATTTTCCGAAGATTCTAATTGAAGTTGTGGTAAAAGGTAGTGAGCACAGACCTCCACAGATAATAAATCAATCGTCTGTAATTTTTTGGTAGTTTGCCAAATCACTAAGTAAGATAAGCTGAGATTTTTCTTTTTGATGGGTAAAATTCGCAAAGATAACTGATGGTTCGCTAAGGAAAATTCAACAGTCAATGGTTCTTTATAAAATAATAGGAGCTCATTGTTCTGGGCTTTTAAAGCTGTCTCAAACTGTTTTTTGAGAGTCGCGTTATTTAAAATACTGGTGATTCTTGTTGGCGCATCAGGTAAATCAAAATGATTCATAATCTGAAAACGCTCGTCTAAAAGCATTACAGGCGCTTGAATCGCGGCACTTAATACTTCCAGTAATTGGGTACTTTTTCCGCCAGCTTTGATAATTGTATAAAATTTATTATGCATATGAACAGAATGTTGGCTAATCGTTTCGTCAGGTTGATTGACTCGGCGATTGACCAATGAAATAATTTGAGAAAAGTTGTAATTATAAGGGATTGAGAGAATTGGTAATCCGACGTCATTCGCTAATTGGATCATCTCTTGTGGAACTTCATTGAAATAACGTTGGACTTTAAAGCCTAGAGCAGCGCAGTTCATATTTGCTAGTTCTTGAATAAGACGTTTTTGCAAGCAAGGCTGATCTTTGAAAATATAGCCGGTAGTTAATAAAATTTCTCCTGGCGTTAACCAGTCAAAAGCATCAGGATTTTCTAAAATATTTGCTTGTAGAATTGGCGCATCTAAATTGGTCTCGTGCGTCAATAAGGTTAAACCAGGTAGTTCTTCTGCATGGAGTAGATCATTGACCGTCATCATTAGCAAGGCCTCCTTTTGTATGAATTATCTAAAAATTAAGTGTATTTATTGTAAGATGTTACAAAACTATTTTAGGGAAAATAAGGTATCCTTATACTAATAGAAAAAAGTTCCAAGTCATCACGTGATTGGTAGTCACAAGTGACCAAATAAGAACAATCAGCGCTTACAACCTATAGAAACGCATCGTTTAAAGATATAGCAATAGTATACTTAATTTTTAATGCTTTTACTATTGTTTCAGCTACTTTAAATTTCTCAAGTATTTCTATAATCTGTAAGTTTTTTGAGACTCTTATCAGATATGCTTCTTTTTCTATATTTTATCAGAAAATTCTGGTAAATTTGAAGGTTATAGTTTGTAAAATGGAGGGATCGGTATGAAGAAATTAAAAATGTTAGGATGCGTCGGGTTGCTTTTAGCTTTAACGGCTTGTCAGGCGGGAACGGGAAACTCGGCTGATAGTAACAAAGCAGCGGAACAAAAAATTGCAATTAGTTCTGAAGCGGCTATTTCGACAATGGAACCACACACAGCGGGGGATACGACCTCGACTTTAGTCATGAATCAAGTTTATGAAGGACTCTATGTTTTAGGTAAAGAAGATGAATTAGAGTTGGGGGTCGCTGCCGAAGAACCAGCGATTTCTGAAGATGAAACCGTTTATACATTTAAGATTAGAGAAGATGCCAAATGGTCGAATGATGATCCAGTAACAGCAAACGACTTTGTTTATGCATGGCAACAAGTTGCTTCCCCTAAATCAGGATCGATTCATCAAGCTTTATTTTTTGATGTCATTAAAAATGCTAAGGAAATTGCTTTAGAAGGCGCAGATGTGAATACTCTTGGGGTTAAGGCGCTAGATGATAAAACGTTAGAAATAACTTTAGAACGGCCCACCCCTTATTTGAAATCATTACTTTCGTTTCCTGTTTTGTTTCCACAAAATGAAAAATATATCAAAGAACAAGGGGATAAATATGCTACTGATGCAGAACATTTGATTTATAATGGTCCTTTTAAATTGAAAGAATGGGATAATGCCTCTTCTGATGACTGGACCTACGAAAAAAATGATACGTATTGGGATGCTGAAAAAGTTAAATTAACAGAAGCGAAAGTTTCAGTAATTAAGAGCCCAACGACAGCGGTGAATTTGTTTGACTCGAATGAATTGGATGTAGTGAATAAGCTAAGTGGTGAATTTATTCCTGGTTATGTTGATAATCCAGCCTTTCTTTCAATTCCTCAATTCGTCACATACTTTTTAAAAATGAACAGCGTTCGTGATGGAAAAGAAAATCCGGCTTTAGCGAACAACAATATTCGTAAAGCGTTGGCACAAGCTTTTGATAAAGAAAGTTTTGTAAAAGAAGTCTTGCAAGATCAATCAACGGCTACAGATCAAGTAATTCCGCCGGGACAAACGATTGCGCCAGATGGAACAGATTTCACAAAACTAGCTGCTAAGAAAAATAACTACTTAACCTACGATACAGCGAAAGCAAAAGAATTCTGGGAAAAAGGGAAAAAAGAAATTGGGCTGGATAAAATCAAATTAGAATTTTTAACAGATGATACAGACAGCGCCAAAAAAGCTGCTGAGTTTTTCCAATTTCAATTGGAAGAAAATCTAGATGGATTAGAAGTGAATGTTACTCAAGTTCCTTTTACTATTCGTGTTGATCGTGATCAAACGAGAGACTATGATTTAGAATTATCTGGTTGGGGAACCGATTATCGTGATCCATTAACAGTTATGCGCATCTTTACTTCGGATAGTACCTTGGGCGGCGTAACGTTCAAGAGTGATACGTATGATCAATTAATTCAAGAAACTAGAACAACACATGCGGCTGATCAAGAGGCTCGTTTAAATGACTTTGCTCAAGCACAAGATATTTTGGTGAATCAGGAAACGGTTTTAGCACCAATCTACAATCGAAGCATTTCTGTATTAGCTAATCAAAAAATCAAGGATCTGTATTGGCATTCATTTGGACCCACGTACAGTTTAAAATGGGCTTATGTTAACTAATTGAATGAAGGTAGGAAGGGGTTTGTCATGCTTTTAAAAAACTGTAAATTAGAAACAGGATTTTCTACTGTGAATCAGCGAATTGTTGCGACAGAAACAGCTAGCTATGATATTCGAATTGAAAACGAGGTCTGTACTGCGGTCGCACCGCAGTTAAGGCCTTTAGAGAACGAAACAGTTATCGATGTGAATCAGCAACTCGTTTTACCTGCGCTAAGAGAAATGCATATTCATATTGATAAAACGTATTTTGGGGGACCTTGGAAGGCATGTCGTCCACTAACGAAAGGAATTTTAACACGTATTGAAGAAGAAACTTGGCTGTTACCTGAACAATTACCAACTAGTTTAGAACGTGCTTGCCAAGTTATTGAGCAGTATATTCAACAAGGCCATTATCATATTCGCAGTCATTGTAATGTAGATCCATCTATTGGAACGAAACATATTGAAATTACTAAAGAAGCATTTAGTCGATATGAACAATACATTACTCATGAAATTGTGGCTTTTCCTCAACACGGATTACTCCGCTCACAAGTCGAACCTTTGATGCGCGAAGCCTTACGCATGGGGGCAACTCATGTCGGCGGCGTTGATCCAGCCCTTGTGGATCGTCATGTGGATCATTCAATCGCAAAAATATTTGAATTAGCTACCACATTTAATAAAAAAATTGATGTTCATTTACACGCCCGTGATACTTTGGGACTTTATGAATTTAATAAATTTGTTGATTATACAGAACAAGCAAAGATGTTTGGCAAAGTCACTTTAAGTCATGCTTTAGCCTTAGGGAGCTTAGAAGAAGCAGCAATTAGAGACATTGCGCAAAAATTCATCGAAACAGGTATTGATTTGACTTCGACTGTACCAATTGGAATGCCCACCATGCCGATTCCAACCTTGGTTGAACAAGGTGTTAAGATCTCCGTGGCTCATGACAGTTTGACGGATCATTGGTCGCCTTTTGGCAGTGGCAATACAATAGAAAAATTAAATACAGCCGCTCAAAGATTTAAAATTAGCGATGAGTATCGCTTGAATCGTTTATGGGGCTTAGCGAGTAATTTTGTAACGCCTCTTGATCCTAACGGGCAGCAAGTTTGGCCTAACGTCGGCGATTCTGCAGATTTCCTACTATTTAATGCTGAGAGCACTGCTCACGTGATTGCACGCCAACAGCCAATCCAACAACTGATACTAAAAGGACAACTGGTTGAAGCCGTTCAAAAGGGGGAAAAAGAATGACAGCATCCATTGTTTATTTGAATAATGTTCGTTTAGAAACTGGTTTTGCTAAAGACCACCACGAATTAACGTATACTAAAACCGCACGCTATACTTTAGCGATTCAAGAAGGCAAAATCCAAGCGATTATTCCGCAAAATCAAGTCACTGAAAAGCAACAAGGCACTGATTTAAACGGACAACTGGCTATTCCCGCTTTTCAAGAGAGTCATAATCACTTAGATAAAACCTACCTTTCATTAGGCTGGCGTGCTAGCCAACCTGTTAAAAATTTAAAAGAGCGTTTAGCAGACGAAGCCAGTGAACTTAAATTGTTAGCTCCGTCAACAGAACAACGAGCGACGGCCATGATTGAAAAATTGATTGGGTATGGAGCCTCTTATATTCGGACACATGTCAACATTGATCCTTATGTAGAACTAGAAAACTTCTGGGGCGTCAAAAGAGCCTTAGAAAAATATGCGCATGTGATTGATTATGATATTGTTGTCTTTCCACAGCATGGATTATTAAAAAATCCCCAAACGGTTTTACTCATGAGAGAAGCTCTAAAAAATGGTGGAACAATGGTTGGTGGTTTAGATCCTGCAGGCATTGATTATGCAATTGAAGAATCTTTAGAAACTATTTTCGATCTGGCAGAAGAATTTCAAGTAGGAATCGATATCCACTTGCATGATACGGGGGAAGTGGGCGTTTATACAATTGATAAATTTTTAGACATTTTAGAAGAACGAAAATTTACTCAGCGAACCGCTATCAGTCACGCCTTTGCGCTGCTAGATGTACGACCAGCAGAAAAAGAAAAACTATACCAACGCTTGGCAACGCATCAAACGGCGATTATGTCTACAATTCCCTATGATCCTCGTTATTTATTGCCACCAATTGATGTGTTACGCCAAGCTGGTGTATCGGTTCATTTAGGTAGTGATGGCTTTTTTGACTCTTGGAGTTCTAATGTTTCAGGTGATTTATTTGAAAAATTACGTAATTTTTGTGAAATGACAGGAAAGATTACAGAAGAGCAACTTACTCAAGCTTACGTCCATGGCTGTGGCAAAGTAGCACCTTTTTCATTTGAAGAAGAACGCCTTTGGTTTACAGAAGGCGACGAAGCAAACTTTATTTTTACAGAAGCAGCTTCTACAGCAGAAGTGATTGCTAGAAAACCACAGAAACGCCAGATTATGTTGAAAGGACAATGGGTTTAACTTGCTTTAAAATTAGGTAGAAATAGAATGCTAAAAAGCCAAACAGAGGAAACAAGGTTCAGCTCTGAGCAACGCATAGTGTCAGTCTAGCGGTTACTCGTCACAGTTTAATCCTTATAAAGTGCTTCTGCTCACAACGTGTATCAGCGTTTCAAGTTTGTTTGACTCACTTTAACATAGCACTTTTGCGTATCTTCCTTTATAATAAGACAAAATGAAGGAGATGAACCAAGCATGACTGAACAAACGAGAGAAAACAAAAAAGCAGCCTACGAATTGTGCTTACAACAATTGAGCGGTTTGTTAGAAATAGAAACGGATGCTATTGCAAATTTAGCAAACTCGTCCGCGTTACTTGCACAAACATTACCAGACACCGTTTTTGCTGGGTATTATTTATATAAAGATGAAGAATTAGTTTTGGGGCCTTTTCAAGGGAAAGTCTCTTGTACCAGAATTAAAATGGGCAAAGGTGTCTGTGGTGAGTCCGCGGAAAAACAAGCTACATTGATTGTTGATAACGTGAAGACACACGCCAATTATATTTCTTGTGACTCAGCTGCGATGTCTGAAATCGTTGTACCGATGGTAAAAAATCATCAATTGGTCGGTGTTTTAGATATTGATAGTGGTGTAACAAATAGCTATGATGCGGTTGACCAACTGTATTTGGAAAAATTTGTTACCTTGTTACTAGAAAAATCAGATTTTTAAGCAGACTATTTTTGCTTTCTGACAAATCATGAGAAAATAAAGTATAAAATTTGATCATGAAAGAAGGTGAGTCATTTGTTAGAGCTGTATATAAATTTTAAAGGTGAAGCAAAAGAAGCAATTGCGTTCTATGAAGATGTTTTTGATACAAAATGTCAAAATTTAATGACTTTTGGCGAAGCACCTGAAGATCCTGAGCATCCTATAAACGACGAGATAAAGGATTTAGTGATGAACGCAAGTATCATTATTGAAGGAACCTATGTAATGATTTCAGATGTTCCTGATATGTTTGGTTTTGAAGTTACGGAAGGAAATAACCTTTCGCTCGTGGTTAGCACAGATGATGATGAAAAAATTGATCGCTTATTTAAGCGATTATCTGAAGGTGGCACTGTTACAATGCCGTTTCTGAAACTTTTTGGTCCAAAAAGTATGGTTCCCTAAAAGATCAGTTTGGCATCCATTGGATGTTTAATTATTATGAAGAAGATTAAAAAAATCCCCAATCCGTTATTTTCATTGGATTGGGGATTTTTTATTCATGAAAGAATTGCTTCTTAGCGATTTGATACTGCCGTTGCTTTTCTGTCCAAAATTGCTGATCGTTTTCATCAATTTTGCGAATGACTTTTGCTGGATTACCCCCAACAATCGTGTTGGCAGGAACGTCTTTTGTAACCACAGCACCAGCAGCAACAATAGCATTTTTTCCAATTGTAACGCCAGGTAAAATGGTGGCACTTCCGCCAATCCACACGTTATCTTCAACAATAATTGGCGTACCGAATTCTAATTCTGCAGTTCGAATCGTTGGATCAATTGGATGGCCGGCAGTATAGAAACTAGCACGAGGGCCAACCATGACATTATCACCGAAGATGATTTTGTTTACATCTAAAAAAATGCAATCCATATTTGCATAAAAATTTTCTCCTACCTCAATATGGCGACCGTAATCTACATGGAGGGGTGGGGTGATATATAACTCATTGCCAGTTTTTCCTAATAATTCTTTTTCTAGGGCCACAATTTCTTTCACATTATCGATAGGAAGTTGATTGATTTTTTGAGCTAACACCTTGCCTTTTGTTGATTTGTTTTCGGGTAAAATGGTGGGGGCGTAATATAATTCACCTTTTAACATTTGCATATAATCAAAGTCATTTTGTTTCATGTAAGCGCTCCTTTAGGCTTTTTCTCTATTGTATCAAATCAATACAATAAGTCGAGGAATATGTAAAATAAAAAAGGACAGATAGCAAAATAGCCTTGCTTATCTATCCTTTATCTAAGGTTATCCAATTTTTTTAACTCTCCCGCCAATTTTATCTGCTAATTTTTGTGCTTCTTTTTCAGAGTGGTAAACTAAACAACCTGATTTATCTCGCGTACGTTTACCATCTGCAGTTAAATAGCCATGAAAAAATTTGATTGCATACATAGACATCACCGCCTTTCTAATTGAAAATAGTGTAAATGGAGCGATTAAAAATGTCAAATAATAGAAGTGCTCTTAACCATTCTTATCTTTTTTAGTTCGAAGATAAGCTTGGTTAAGAGCACCATTTCACTTAATAAATTAGTTTGAAACGGGTCGTTGAGTGAAATTCCTGTTCAGGTGAGAGGGTGATAGAACCGAACAACGGAAATCTTTCAGCACCAGGACAGACTTGGGTTTCAAATGTGAGCGCTCCGTGATTGACTAATTTTTGCCCTTGAATATCGGGACCGTTATCAGCAAAATTTGCTGAAAAAATAACAACTGAAGGTTGATCAGTGAACATCTCTAAGGTGATATCTTTAGTAGGACTTTTTAAGATAACATCCGGGTTAATTAAATCATGATTGGTTAAGATGAAAGGGTGATCGAAGCCGTTCATCTTTTGGATTTGTTCATCGTTACTTGAAAAAACCTCAGCTAATTTTTTAGGTTTTTGTAAATCAAAAGCTGTCTGGTCGACGGAAGCTAATTCTCCAAGCGGTAAAACTCTTTCATCAAGCGGGACAAACTTTTGGGCATTTATTTGTAACTCATGCGCATCAATGGGGATTGTAGGATTTCCAGTTAAATTAAAGTAGACATGATTGGTTGGATTAAAAAGTGTTTGTTCATCTGTAGTTGCCTGATACTCAATTTGCCATTCATTTTCTTCAGTCAATGTATACGTGACTGAAACAGTGAGATTTCCAGGAAAACCATTTTCACCAGCAGGACTCTCTAGCCAAAATTTCACAGAAGGATTCGCTTGTGCCTCTTGGATTTCGCTGTGCCATTTTTTACTTTCAAACCCAGGTGTGCCACCGTGAAGTGTTGTTTGAGTAGGAGTATTAATCATCGTTTGATACTTTTTACCCGCTAGTTCAAAGGAGCCATCGGCAATTCGGCCAGCTGTTCGACCAATTGTTGCACCAAAATATAAGTCTTTAGACAAATATTCATCTGCTGAGGGAAAGCCTAGCACGAGTGATCGGGATTCATTTTTTGTAAGAGGAACGTCGAGCGCAACAATTCGCGCACCAAAATCTGTTGCTTTTAAAGTCACACCATTTTTATTCGTCAGTGTGTAAAGAAGCATTCCTTGTCCAAATGATTCAGTTGAAATAGTCAAAATAATCAATCCTTCCTTTAAGTAAATATTTAGTAAATTTAACTTTGTTGTTTAGATTATTTAAATAGTCAAAAAGAAATGCTAAGAAAATAAATCTTTATTTAATTGTATTGTACACGTTTTCAATTGAAATGACAATTAAGAAAATATTAAGTAAACATTTGCAAAAGTTTAGTAAATATTGTACAATTTGTTTACTAGTGAAAGGAGCGATTAGTGATGGAAGAACTGTTAATGAATCGATTTGTAGAAATATTTGGTGAGAAAGGGACAGCCTGTTATTTTGCCCCTGGAAGAATTAATTTGATTGGTGAACATACAGATTACAATGGCGGTCATGTTTTCCCAGCGGCTATTACTTTAGGGACATTTGGTGTGGCAAGAAAAAGAGACGACCAAAAAATTCGGATGTTTTCTGATAATTTTAAAGAGGTTGGTCTCATCGAATTTTCATTAGAAGATTTAACCTATTCAGATTCAGATGATTGGGCAAATTATCCTAAAGGCGTTTTAAATTACTTGATTGAAAGCGGACACAATATTGATTCTGGCTTAGATGTGCTCTTCTACGGTACGATTCCTAATGGTGCTGGCTTGTCTTCTTCTGCTTCTATTGAACTTTTAATGGGAACGATCTGTAATGATTTATATGCTTTACACTGTCCAATGCTTGAATTGGTGCAAATCGGTAAAAAAGTGGAGAATGAATTTATTGGCGTTAATTCAGGAATTATGGACCAATTTGCCGTAGGGATGGGAGAAAAAGATCAAGCTATTCTACTAGATACCAATAATATGCACTATGAAATGGTTCCCGCCAAATTAGGTGAGTATACGATTGTCATTATGAATACTAACAAACGCCGTGAATTAGCAGATTCAAAATATAATGAACGTCGTGCAGAATGCGAAGAAGCCGTTCGTTTGCTTCAAAAAGAGTTATCTATTGAATTTTTAGGTGAATTAGACAGCGAGACATTTGAACAATATCAAGCATTGATTGGAGATCCAGCGTTGATTAAACGAGCGCGTCATGCCGTCACAGAAAATGAACGAACTTTATTGGCAAAACAAGCGCTAACTGAAGGGGATTTGGAAGAATTTGGCTTATTATTAAATGCCTCACATCGTTCGCTAAAAGAAGATTACGAAGTAACTGGCATTGAGTTGGATACCTTAGTGGCTTGTGCGCAAGAACAACCAGGCGTTTTGGGCGCACGGATGACTGGTGCAGGGTTTGGCGGTTGTAGTATTGCTTTGGTACCAAAGCAAAATATAGATGCATTTATTGAAGCTGTTGGCCAGAGTTATCAAGATAAAATTGGCTATGCTGCTGATTTTTATCCTGCATCAATTGATGATGGTGCCAGAAAGTTATTTTAGAAAGGAAGGCTTTAAATGTCTATTTTAGTATTAGGTGGCGCAGGCTACATCGGCTCACATGCCGTCGATCAATTAATTTCAAAAGGATATGCCGTTGTGGTTGTTGATAATTTATTAACGGGGCATCGTTCAGCCGTTCATGAACAAGCGACTTTCTATGAAGGCGATATTCGTGATAAAGCTTTTTTACGTAGTGTCTTTGAAAAGGAATCAATTGAAGGGGTGTTGCACTTTGCGGCCAATTCTTTAGTAGGAGAATCCGTGGAGCAACCGTTAATGTATTTCAATAACAATGTTCACGGCACTCAAATTGCCTTGGAAGTCATGCAAGAATTCGGGGTGAAACACATTGTTTTTTCTTCCACAGCAGCCACTTATGGCGAACCAAAAGCAATGCCTATTACAGAAGAAACCCCAACGAATCCTAAAAACCCGTATGGGGAAAGTAAATTAATGATGGAAAAAATCATGAAATGGTGCGACAACGCTTATGGAATGAAATATGTTGCTTTGCGTTATTTTAATGTTGCAGGAGCAAAAAAAGATGCCTCAATTGGTGAGGATCACACGCCAGAAACGCATATTGTGCCAATTATTTTACAAGTGGCATTAGGCCAACGAGCAGAGCTAAGTATTTTTGGGAATGATTATGATACACCAGATGGCACGTGCATTCGAGATTATGTTTATATTGAAGACTTGATTGCAGCACATATTTTGGCTTTAGAATACTTGAAAAATGGCGGCGAAAGTGACGTCTTTAACCTGGGTAGCAACAACGGCTATTCTGTTAAAGAAATGTTAGATGCTGCTCGCGAAGTGACAGGTCAAGAAATTCCTGCGACAATCGCCCCACGCCGAGCAGGGGATCCTAGTACGTTAATTGCTTCTAGTGAAAAAGCCAAACGAGTTTTAGGCTGGCAACCAGAAGTAACTGAGGTCAAGGATATTATCGCCACCGCTTGGCAATGGCATGTGAAACATCCTCAAGGCTATAATGAATAGGAGAACATCAGATGATGAAAGAAAGTAGTAAATGGATTGCTGCATTTGTAGAGATAATCATAGAAAATGGCGATTGGACGGAAACAGACCGCTATTATTTGACGAATCGGATTGCCAAACTAGTTGGCTGTGATTTTTTTGAACAACCAGAAGCGGTTGCTTGTGAGCAAGAACCGTTGCGTGTGGTGGAACATCTTTTAAATATTGCACAAGCCAATCACCAAATCGATGACTCAATTACGGAAGCAGAACAACTAGAAGCGGAGTTAATGGATTTTATTACGCCGACCCCAACCATCATTAATCAGAAGTTTATGGATTATTATCAAGAGTCTCCACGAAAAGCAACGGATTATTTTTATCAGTTATGTAAAACGAATAACTACATTAAAACGAAAGCAATCGCCAAAAATATTATTTTCCCAATGGACTCACCCTATGGTAAACTAGAAATTACCATTAACTTATCGAAGCCAGAAAAGGATGCTCGAAAAATTTTGGCTGAAAAGAAAATGAGTCAAAAAAAATATCCAGCGTGTATGTTATGTATGGAGAATGAAGGCTATTATGGCCGTGTAAATTATCCAGCACGTACAAACCATCGGATTATCCGACTAAATTTAGAGGACGAAGCTTGGGGCTTTCAATATTCGCCATATGCTTACTATAATGAGCATGCGATTTTCTTGGACCAACAACATCGAGAAATGAAAATCGAGAAAAAAACGTTCCAGCGACTCCTTAAAATTACGGAGTTATTCCCTGAATATTTTGTGGGCTCTAATGCAGATTTGCCAATTGTTGGTGGTTCTATTTTATCTCATGATCATTACCAAGCAGGACGTCATACATTTCCAATGGATTTAGCACCAATGGAAAAAAGATTTTCTTTGAAAAAATATCCTGAGATAACTGCTGGTATTTTAAAATGGCCGATGTCTGTGATTCGTCTTCAAAGTGATCGTCAAGAGGAACTAGTTGAGGCGGCCGAATTAATTTTGACCAAATGGCGCAATTATTCTGATGAACGTGTCTCAGTTCGGGCCTATTCAAAAGATGGCACACCGCATCATACGATTACGCCAATTGCCCGACGCAAAGGGTCATTATTTGAATTGGATTTAGTTTTACGAGATAATAATGTTTCGGAGGAATTTCCAGATGGCATTTTTCATCCACATCCAGAAGTACAACATATTAAGAAAGAAAATATTGGCTTAATTGAAGTAATGGGACTAGCTATTTTGCCACCAAGGCTGGCACAAGAATTAAGAGAAGTCGAAAAGTATTTATTAAAGCAACCCAATCAAATTGCTGAAAGTCATCGAGCTTGGGCGGATGAACTCAGTCAGCAAACCATCACTGAAGCCAATGTCAAAGAAGTGATCCAACAAGGAATTGGGACAATTTTTGTTCAAATTTTAACAGATGCCGGCGTCTTTAAACGTGATGAAGAAGGCCGTCGTGCTTTTGAACGATTTATTCAATGTATTGAAAATGATTAATTTGAGGTGAGGAACATCGTAACCATTAAAGATATAGCAGAGCAAGTCGGTGTTTCTTCAGCGACAGTTTCGAGAGTTTTGAACTATGATGAAACATTATCAGTTAGTGATGAAACGAAGAAGAAAATATTTGAAACAGCAGAAACGTTAAATTATAAAAAGCGAGCCAGAAAAAAACAAGCAGGCAAAAAGAAAATTCGGTTTGTCCAATGGTTCAGCGATCCAGAAGAACTGGATGATATTTACTATTTATCGATTCGTTTAGGTGTTGAAAAGCGGGCAGAGGAATTGGGTTTTCTTTTAGTCAAAGAATCTCTGACAAACCTGTCTCAAAAAAGATTTGATGGGACAATTGCCCTAGGAAAATTTGATGAAAAGCAAGTGGCGGCCTTAGCCGCCTTAGGCGCACCTCTTCTATTTGTAGACTTTGATGCAATGGCTTTTGGCCAAAACTCCATTGTTGTTGATTTTGCTGGAAGTGTTAAAACAATTGTGCAAGAATTTTTGGCGCAAGGGCATCAGAAAATTGGTATGCTTTCTGGGCAAGAATATACGAAAGAGTCCCACGTGGCATTGGTTGATCCACGTTTTGTCGCTTTTAAAGAAACCTTAAAAGATCTGGACCTTTATCATCAAGAATGGGTTGTCGAAGCAGCTTTTTCTGTTGAAGAAGGCTATCAAGCGATGAAAGACTTTATTGAAGAAGCGGACACTCGTCCAACCGCTTTTTTCGCTGCAAGTGATACATTGGCGATTGGTGCAATGCGGGCGTTACAAGAAGCAGCCATTCGTGTGCCAGAAGATATTTCTATCATTGGTTTTAATGATATTAGTGTCGCAAAATATGTTTCACCAACATTAACAACAGTTAAAGTTCATACTGAATGGATGGGTGAGCTAGCCGTTGAGACAATGAAAGAGTTATGCTTGAATACCCCCCCAGTTCCTAGAAAAATTATTGTCGGAACGGAATTCATTCAGCGAGATTCAACGAAACATTCATCAAAATAACAGCAAAACTTGGAGAGTTTTTTCCAAGTTTTTTGCTCTTTTCTGCTGGTTTTCAACAATCAAGAAAATGGAGGGAAACAGATGCAACCGAAATTAATTATTTTACGTGGTAATTCTGGTAGTGGTAAAACAACGATAGCTAACGCGCTTCATCAGTGTCTTAAAGAACAATCGTTATTGATTTCTCAAGATGTGGTGCGCAGAGAAATGCTTCGTGTTAAAGATGAAACAGGTAATCTAAGTATTGCTTTGTTAAAACAGTTGGTAGCTTTTGGGTATCAAGAATGCCAGTATGTGATTGTTGAAGGGATTTTTCAAAAAGCCATTTATCATTCCTTTTTTCAGGAAATAATTCATCTCTTTGAAGGAAACGTTCAGGTTTATTATTTTGATATTTCTTTTGAAGAAACGCTGAAAAGACATAGCCAGAGAAACAAGAATCAAGAATTTGGTGTCGTGGAAATGAAACGTTGGTGGCTACCAGAAGATTATTTAGGGCTTGCGGGAGAACAGCGGTTATCTGAACAACTGTCTGAAAAGCAGATTATCAGGCAAATTTTAGCAGATATTCAGTAGTAAGTGCTGCGCTTTTTAGAGAAATGGATGTTGTGGTATGATAAAAAAGAAGGAGTGGTTTCAATGGATTACCAAGAACGATTAAAAAATTTACCACCTGAAGTCATGACAGCTTTTTCAGAATCATTTATTTTTTTAATCAGTAACGATAAAGTTCAACATTTTCCTGCACGAGACTTAACGCAAGCTGAAATGATTCAACGAGTGAAAGAGAAATTAGGTGAAGCGGTGACGTGGTCCTTATGGCAAGGGTTCGTTATTGCTGTTAATTCAGAAAAAACATGTGTTGCTGTTTTGCCCAAATATCATCAACTCGATGGTTTTTGAAAATGAATAAGGGAGCGAAGAAGTATTCGCTTCGTTTTATAAAATGAAAACGCTTTTCGGGAGGGAATGCTAATGTCTGAGCTAGTGGTTATTAGAGAAATGCAAGAGAAAGATATCTTAGCGCTGGATACTCAATTTGTCCAACAAGGTTGGCCAAGTCGCCAAGAGATTTTAATGAACTATTTAGAAGAACAATTAGTCAAGCAACGAACGGTTTTTGTAGCGGAGAAAAAGGCAACGCTGTTAGGTTATGTGACGTTACTGCCATTAGCTAAGGAAGGACCTTTTAAAAATTTATATCCTGAAATAGCTGATTTCAATGTATTCTTGCCATTTCAAAAACAAGGAGTGGGGCGGTTATTATTAAATCGTGCAGAAAATGTTGCCAAAAGTTATGCAGATACTGTTTCCTTGGGAGTAGGCCTGCATCCTGGTTATGGTGCAGCGCAAAGATTATATATCAAACAAGGATATGTGCCAGATGGTTCAGGAGTTTGGTTTCAAAATAAGCAGCTGAAACCAAACGATCGGTGTGTTAATGATGATGCGTTAGTTCTTTATTTATCGAAAAAACTATAGCAATTGTCAATCAATAATGGAGGAATAATCGTGGTTCATCAATTATTAGCTCAAATGGAAAATGGATATATGAAAATAATAAAAGAAAATTTAGTTGGAATATATCTTCATGGTTCTTATGCTTTTGGAACCTATTGTCATTCAGTAAGTGATTTGGATGTACTGATTGTGGTTTATGAAAAGCTTACTATTGATGAGAAGAAACAATTATTAGATTATACAATTAATATTTTAGATAAGTGGGCACCAAAAAAAGGGATAGAATTCCATGTGCTACAATTAAAAGATACAATAAATTTGAGTTATCCGATTCCCTTCGATTTACATTTTTCTCCGATACATCGTTCCAGATATCTGACTAATAAAAATAAATATATTGAAGATATGATGGGATACGATGAGGATCTAGTGGCACATCTTATGATTACAAAATTATATGGAAAAGTACTCGTAGGAAAACCGATTGATTCCGTTTTTGGCTGGATAGATCAAAAGAAATATTTTGAAAGTATTGTAGCTGATGTGAAAGAGGCAAAAAAAGAAATTGTTCAACAACCTATGTACGTTATTTTAAATATGTGTAGAGTAATGGCATTTAAGCAAGAGAATAAAATTTTATCAAAAAGGGCTGGCGGGGAATGGGGCCTAGTACATTTTCCTACTAATCATCATTCGCTGATACAACTAGCTTTAAAAGAGTATCGAGGCGAAACAGTTTTGTTAGAGCAATACAATGATTCAGAATTAAATGATTTTGCGGATATTATGCTTTCGTTATTATTTAAGTAAGAATGTAAAGGAGGGTGTTACCCTTGATTAGAAAAATGAAGCCAACAGATGCAGCGGCGTTAACTATCATTAATAAAGAACAATTGGGCTATGAAGTTCCCGTTGACGTGACCTGTAAACAGATTGAGAAATTACTACTAGCCAGTGACAGAGAGTTTTTATATGTTTATGAAGAAACGAAGACAGGCAAGATTTTAGGCTATGTGCATGCGCAACTGTATGAAACAATTTATTCCCAAACGTTATTGAACGTTCTGGGATTAGCAGTGGCAAAAGAAGCAGAAGGCCGTGGAATTGGTAAACAATTAATGACGAAACTAGAAACGGAAGCTAAAAAGTGTAACTTGTCTGCGATTCGCTTAAATTCAGGGGAACAGCGTACAGCAGCACATCAATTTTATGAACACATTGGCTATGTTTCTGATAAAAAACAAAAGCGATTCATTAAATACTTGGATACTTAAGTTATGTCTTTAAAAAATAACAATTTCCTTTAAAAAAATAAGTAAAAACTAGTGAAATTTTCAGTGAATTAGTGTAAAATGTATCTCAATAACTCAACGAGTGTTTCAGCCGAAACACTGTCAAAGAAAGTACATACAAAGAAACAGAAATAGCCATTTTTGATGGCTGTTTTTTTATGGAGGAGGCAAATTATGACGAAAAAAAATAGTATGATGTACTTAGCAATTTCTAACTTATTTCTTGTTTTTCTAGGCGTAGGCCTAGTCATTCCCGTAATTCCCCAATTAAAAGAAGAAATGCATTTTTCTGGTACCACAATGGGAATGATGATTTCTATTTTTGCGATTGCCCAATTAATCACATCGCCAATCGCAGGTGTCCTTTCGGATAAAATTGGTCGGAAAAAAATGATTGCAACGGGCATGTTGGTGTTTTCAATTTCTGAGTTATTATTTGGTTTAGCCCAAGCGAAAAGCGGTTTTTATATTTCTCGTGGTTTAGGCGGGATTGCCGCCGCTTTATTAATGCCGTCAGTGACAGCCTTTGTGGCAGATATGACCACGATTTCTGAACGTCCGAAAGCGATGGGGCTTGTGTCAGCCGCAATTAGTGGTGGTTTTATTATCGGACCAGGAGTTGGTGGTTTTATTGCTTATTTAGGTATTCGCGCCCCGTTTTTTGCAGCCGCATTTTTAGCGTTTATTGGTTTTATTTTGACATTAACTGTTTTGAAGGAGCCAGAGAAACGAATTTTAGCCGCTGTTGAAGCGAAAAAAGGTTCATTTATGGATATTTTAAGAAATCCAATGTTTACCTCATTATTTGTGATTATCTTAATTTCCTCTTTTGGCCTGCAAGCGTTCGAATCTATTTATAGTATTATGGCGACTATTAATTTTGGCTTTACCACAAGTGAAATAGCAATCGTGATTACGGTTAGTGGTATTTTAGCGTTGATTTGTCAGTTGTTTTTCTTTGATGCAATCGTCCAAAAAATAGGTGAAATGGGTTTAATCCAATTAACCTTTTTTGCAAGTGCCATTTTTATTGCCGTGATTGCCTTTACAAAAAATAATTTAGTTGTTGTATTTTCAACGTTTATTGTCTTTTTAGCGTTTGACTTGTTTAGACCAGCAGTAACTACTTATTTATCCAAACATGCTGGAGATCAACAAGGAACCATCAACGGACTAAATTCGACATTTACAAGTTTTGGTAATATTTTAGGACCAATGGCAGCAGGAGCTTTATTTGATATCAATCACTTTTTCCCT
The DNA here is from genome assembly GCF_051711865.1 of Enterococcus sp. DIV2419. Classification (NCBI taxonomy): domain Bacteria; kingdom Bacillati; phylum Bacillota; class Bacilli; order Lactobacillales; family Enterococcaceae; genus Enterococcus; species Enterococcus sp. DIV2419. The sequence continues at coordinate 2,048,548 of NZ_JBIONS010000001.1, read as the reverse complement.
TATTATGTTTCAGCAGTAATTCTGTTAGGAACGGGCTTTTTATCGTTATTTTTAAATCGAAATAAGATGTAAAATAAAAAATAAGTATTTGGAATATAATAATTCCGAATACTTATTTTTTTTTGATCACCGACCGTTCTTGAAAAAAACAAAAAAATAAACAGTGTTCGCTTGATTAATCGAACGTTTGTTCGTATAATGGTTTTGCAAGTGAGGTGATGTTTGTGAAATTTGATTATGAAAAAGAACCTAGTCGCGATATTCTTTGTATTGATTGCAAAAGTTTTTACGCTAGTGTAGAATGCGCAGAACGTGGGTTAGATCCGTTGAAAACGATGTTAGTAGTGATGAGTAATGCCGAAAATGCGGGGGGATTAGTTTTATCAGCATCGCCAATGGCAAAAAAAGTTTTAGGTGTTTCAAATGTTACGCGTAAAAATCAAGTGCCCGCTCATCCTGATTTATATGTGGTTCCGCCACGAATGAATTTGTACATGAAAAAAAATCAAGAAATCAATAATTTATATAAAAAGTTTGTCGCAGATGAAGATCACTCTGTGTTTAGTGTAGATGAATCATTTCTTGATGTAACGGCTTCTTTAAGTTATTTTCATTGTGAAACCGCCTATAAGATGGCTCGGATTATCCAAAGAGTCGTTTATAATCATGTGGGTATTTATGTGACCGTTGGGATAGGGGACAATCCGTTACTGGCTAAATTGGCGTTGGACAATGGTGCCAAACATTCGCCAGATTTTATTGCAGAATGGCGGTATGATCGTGTACCAGATACTGTCTGGCAGTTGCCTTCTTTGACAGATTTTTGTGGGATTGGTCGCAGAATGGCTAAACGACTGAATCGTTTAGGAATTGATTCTGTATATGAGTTAGCGCAAGCGAATCCGCATCTTTTACAAGAAACATTTGGCGTGATGGGGCTTCAATTGTATGCTCATTCATGGGGGATTGATCGTACCTTTTTAGGGAAAAAAGCACCACATAAAGCTGAAAAATCATTTGGGAATAGTCAGATTTTACCGAGAGATTATGCGCGAAGAGATCAGATTGAACTAGTCTTAAAGGAACTGACAGAACAAGTGGCTGCTCGTTTAAGAAAAGCGCATTGTCAAACGGAATGTATCACAGTCTACGTTGGTTATTCCAAAGGACAAATTGACCGTGAAGGACGAACTGGTTGGCGAAAACAACAAACGATTCCTGCAACAAACAATACAAAAGTTTTGATTACCTATGTATTAGCCCTTTTTAGAGAACATTATCTAGCGGGAACCGATGTCCGGCAATTAGGGCTTTCTTATGGAAAATTAGTTTGGAATGAATCTTTACAATTAGATTTATTTTCGGAACCAGAAGAGCAAATTAGTGAAATGGAGTTAAACTATCTGATTGATAAAATCCGACAAAAATTTGGCTTTCAAGCTTTAATTCACGCCTCTTCTTTGTTGGAAGGCGCGACGGCAATTCATCGTTCAGGATTAGTCGGTGGACATGCTGGAGGAAATGTCGGTTTAGGAGGATAACATCATGAAACGAACAAAAAAAGAATTTACACCTTATAATGAGTACCATGATCGTCCCTTTGAACTGAAATGGGCGACCGCTTTTGCATTGGGGGAGTTACAAGAAGGAATCGAAGCTTCTGACGAATATTCTAAGAGAGCATTTGAACGCTTACCGCAACAGACAACAGAAGAAATTGAAGAATACTTAGAGCAGTCTTTAAAAAATAACCAAGTTTTAGAAATCCAATTGAATACTTTGGATGATTTTGGCCGTGTTCAACCGCCAATTGTTGGTGTTTTTGAAGGGATGAGTTCAATGGAGTATGCAAAAGTTGGACGTACACATATTTTATTTGAAGAGATTCGTCATATTAAAAGTCATGAGTTTACAAAGTGGTCGAGCCTTGATTAAAAAACTATTGTTATACGTGCGTTTTGTGAAAACATATAAGATAATGTTCATAGGTAATAGAAATAAAAATTATGGAGGTGGCTAGGATGGGACATCATTTAAAAGGACACCATGGCAAAAAAACAAACGCAAATGGCGGCTTTTTAACAAAGTTATTGGCAGGCGGCGCCTTAGTGGGCGTAGGAAAAAAGTTATACGACAATCGTGAAAAAATTAAAGAGCTGTTAAGTGACGACAAAGAAAAAAGCAACGACACTGAAAACAAATAAAGGACTGGATTGACGGAATGGTAAAAGATGCAGCGTATATTATTGAAGAGATTACCACGATTTTAGAGGGAACCTATTTTGTGATAACCAAGAAAGCGAATAAGCGCCGCATGTGTTTACATGTTTCGGATACCGCGAAAGAATTTTTACGTTGTCGACTGGAGTATGAAACATTCTTAGAGCAACAGTTTGATTATGCCACAATGTTTTTAGAAACATGTACGGAAGATGTTTCTGTTGAAATTCAAACGGGACTACTTGAAGAAACAAATTATCAAGCATTAACCGTGGAAAAATTACAACAGATAGCCACTAAAATGTAACACAGCTGTTGTGTTAGTTTTGATTCTTAATTTGGTTAAGGAGGCGGATAAAATGTCAGTATATCAACATATTTTGGTTGCTCTTGATGGCTCAGATCAATCTGAAAAAGCTTTTCATGAAGCTGTCAGGATTGCCAAAGAGGAACAAGCCACTCTTTATTTAGCTACAATTATTAATGATGCTGAATTTACGACGAGTCCATTTTCTTTTGAAGAATTGTATGATTTAGAAAAACACAAGTCAGAAGAGATGCTCACTGAAAAGGCAAAACAAGCGAGTGAAATTGGTGTAAAAACAGTCAAAAAAATTGTTGAGCTTGGGAGCCCAAAACGTTATCTTGCCAACACGATTTCTGAAAATTATGCCATAGATTTAATTGTGCTAGGTGCCACGGGAAGAGGTGCTATTCAACGAACCTTGATTGGTTCTACTACAGATTATGTGGTTAACCATGCTTTGTGCAATGTCTTAGTCGTTCGCTAATTGTGAGTAAATAATCAAGGGAACAATGTTTTATCGGGACGTTTTTTTAAATTAAACGAGAGGTGAGTTTATGAAAACAAAAATCGGAAAAACAGTTATCTTGTCAGCGTTTTTATTCACAAGTTTCCTTTTACTGAGTGGTTGTACCTCGGCTGGCGAAGAGATGGAAAAAACAATTGATTGACAGAAAGAAAAAGTCGATAAAACGGTCGATAAGCAGAAACATAAAAATGAAAATTCCATGGAAAGTTACGACGAAAAAGTTGACCGTTCTTTAGATAGTCAAGAAGACAAAATCGATACTACTGAGTAACGGGAAAGTTTTCAACTATCGGCTAGTAAATAAATAATATACAAAAGGGAGCATCCACTGCAGTTATTTCTCACAGCGGATCCTCTCTTTTGTGGTTAAAAAGAAAAAGTTAACTGCTCCCCAACAGTTAACTTTTAATCATGTTGCACATAGTTAAAACACTCTATATATCATTTATATCATTTGAAACGGGTGGTGTAAAAAGAAATCTCTTGAAAAGAGTCTCCATTTATAGGGAAGATTTCCCATAAAAAAGAGAAAAGTATAATCACAGAGAGTTAGAGAAAGCAAAGGGAAATAAGTATGTTAAAATAAGAAGCAAGAAAGAATACAAGTATGCAGAAAATAACAACTAATTAGGTGAAAACAATGGAAATACATTTTGAAAAAGTAACAAGCGATAATCGTAAAGCAGTGGAAAACCTACAAGTTTTTGCTGAACAACAAACCTTCATTGAATCAATGGCAGAAAATCTAAAAGAATCAGACCAATTTCCAGAATGGGAATCGGCAGGTATTTATGACAGCAATCAATTAATCGGCTATGCCATGTATGGACGTTGGCAAGATGGGCGCGTTTGGCTAGACCGCTTTTTAATTGATCAACGGTTCCAAGGACAAGGTTATGGGAAAGCAGCCTGTCGACTTTTAATGTTAATGCTAATAGAAAAATACCAAACAAACAAGCTATACTTGAGTGTTTATGATACGAACAGCTCAGCAATTCGGTTGTATCAACAACTTGGTTTTGTATTTAATGGTGAATTAGATACGAATGGTGAGCGGGTAATGGAATGGACACATCAGAATAAGTAGATAGAACAGGTGAGACAAAAGCCATAGCGCATTTTGTTTCATCTTTTTCTTTTAATTGGCTTCATTTGTTTACTTTTAGTAAGTAAAATGGTAAATTTAGTTCAATCTGTTTTGAAAAAAGAGTTACTGGAGGGTAAGGATGAAAATAGAATTTTTCCATGATGTTATTTGTAGTTTTTGTTTTCCAATGTCTGACCGCATGCATGAGATTCAACAAGAATTTCCTGAAATTGAATTGATTCATCGGTCGTTTGCTTTGGGATGGTCAGCAAACGATTTTGAAACAATGTTTGGCTCACGAGCAGTAGTAAAAGAAGAAGTTTTGACGCATTGGGTGCATGCCAATCAAAACGATTCAAAGCATCGTTTTAATATTGAAGGGATGAGGAAGCAACGATTTGATTTTCCAACATCAAAGAATGCATTATTAGCAGCAAAAGCAGCTGGATACATTGGCAACCAAGACACTTATTGGTTACTGTTTGATAAGTTACAAGAAGGTTTATTTATGAGAAGTTTAAATATTGAAGAGCCAGAAGTAATTGAGGAGCTAGTAAAAGAGACAACGATTGATTTTGCTTTATGGAAAGAAGCTGTTGCTTCCGAGGCTGTTTGGACGGCGGTTCAAGAAGATTTCGCGCTAGCTTCTGCTTATGGTTTACAAGGAGTTCCCGCACTAATCATTAATCAAAAATATCTAATTAATGGTGCAGTACCGAAACAGCAAATCAGCCAAACGATTCAAAAAATTCTCGCAGAAGAAAAACAACAGCAACCGTTAGTTTCATTAACTCCTTCTTCTGAAGAGTCCGCTTCGTGTGAGTTTAAGGAAGGCACATGGACGTGTCATTAAGCAGCTTAAAATAACGTTATTCTTTGACAAAACGAAAGACTTCTGTAATAGTTAATGCGGGGGTGATAATATGTTTAACGCGTATAGAGAATACTGGAATAATATTACAACAATGAATGCGTCAGCAACACGAGCACAATATTGGTGGCCACAATTAATTAATTATTTGGTGTTAGGGATTTATTCAGCAATTACGGGCGTTTACAGATATATTGAAGTAACACCCAATGATGGAACAATCATTAAAGAATGGAATACGGTGACCATTATCTTTTTCTTGCTGACTGCTTTAATTTGGTTGGCAAACTTTACTGTTCGAGCAAGAAGATTGCATGATCGCGACCACAGTAACTGGTGGATTTTATTCTATTTACTTCCTTTTATCGGTACTTTAGTGATCTTCATTACATTAATTTTGCCAAGTAAAAGTCACACAAGATGGCCAGTGAATCAATCAGAAATTTAATTTGCTGGTTTAGCTGATTATCTTAAGAGTGAAAATAGGACATAAGTCATTTCGACTTATGTCCTATTTTCTTTTTTATTTCAGAAAAATAAAAATATCTTCTGTATGATGGCACCTCACATTACGCGGTTCTTGATAAAAGGGCTATCTTTTTGGTAGATAGGGAAAACCATTAAGACGTTAAAAGTTTAATAAATCGAGCAATTCTCTTTTGTTAGAAAATAAGATAGCATCATTAATTAAAATACTTGGAACGCTGGTTTCAATAATTGGTTGATTGGTAATAATCAAGTCAAATTCTTCGAGTCGATGGTCACCTAATTGTTCTTCCGTAATTGCTAACGTATTTGAACGAATCCGATGCAAAGCTAAAATATCGTGGACATAGTTTCCAATATATTGACTATGATTCAGGCCCATGTCGCTAATAATCAAAATCTTTTTTGAGTCGAAACTCTGGTTAATTTCTGGAAAAGTATTAAGTAACCAAAAAATATAAGAAGATGAATAGTTTAATAGATTTGTTTCTAAAAGAGCGGAAAAGAAATGCAATTCTGCTTTTAATCGTGCATATAAGTGAAGCTGGGTAAAATGAATTTGTCGAGTGAAAAAGGTGGCCCTTTGTGTCAATTCGGAGGTGTCAAAAGGCACTAATTGAGAAAACAAATAAAGACAGGTTAACAAGTGAACAGCGAAGTCGACGACTTCTTCTGTTAATTGTTCAATCTGTGAAAAAGCATTAAATTTTAAATTTTCACGTATTCTTTGACTGATGACTTCTTGGTCTTCGGAGTAGTATTGCTGAAAAGCGCCTCTTTGAAAATATCGGAGAACTTCCCGATAGGTTTCACGGCTGAGCCCAGTAAAATGACGACTGAGTAAAAGATAATCTTCCATTTTGATTGGACTCTTTTTATCTGTTTTTTTCTGGAAACGTTGTTGAAAGCCTTGATGCTCTCTTAATAAATCAACAATAAAATACATAATAAAGAAATCGTGTTCATAACTGTTATCCATACTAATAATATTTAATTGGCATTGATTACGACGCATTAATTGTTTGATTTCCTGCTTATCTAATTGATAAGGCAATTCATAATGACCATAATACATTAAAAAGAAAAAGGTTGTAAAAATACGTAAAGGCAATTCTTCTGTTTGGCTAGTTAATTGATAGCCTTGATCAACGATAACGCGAAGAGAGTAAGTTTCCAAGACCTGATTACACTGCTTCAATTTTCGAGCAAAAGAAGAGCGACTAATATTGATGGTATCGCAATAATATTCGATGGTTTTGCCAGGATTTTGGATAAACTCATGGAGCAATTGGGTGGTCGTTGACGTTTTTGCCATATCCGTCAGCACGTTTAAATATAAGGACACATTAAAGTTTTCTAAACGATAGCCTAATTTATGCGATGTTTTAATGGTTAAACTTTCGCCCCAACGCTGTTTAATCTCCTCAATATAACGAATAAAAGTAGACTCAGAACTACCAATATATTTTGCAAGTTCTTTTTTAGTCATCCATTTATCAGAAATGGATAAGACACGAATGATTTCTTCCATTTTCCGATAATTTTTTTCTAAAAACCTAATCATATTGTTTCCTCCCAAGTCCTTTACTTTAATGAAACAATCATCGAAACAATAACGCAATTTCAGAAATGAAACCGCTTGGTATGAAAGCTGGTGTGATTTAATGAGCTCCTTCTCTGTATAATAATTATCAGATTAGAATAATGAAATTTTACGTGCTAGGCAATTCTAATTTAACTGTTAATTCATAAAAGAAAGGAGAGAACAGACATTAAATTACTAAAGAAATTTGGGGTTTTCGGCGTAGTCTTTTTACTTGTCTCATCCTATTTCATACCGCTCATTGGCTATGCAGAAACAGCCAAAGAAGTTGAAATTACATCCGCTCAAATGATAACAGATGAGAATGATAAAACGAATATTAATATCGAGTTAAATCTTCTCAACCAAACAGAGCAGCCATTACAACGAGAAATTCAATTGAAAAATGCACAGTTCATGGATACTGCTGTAATTGAAAAAGACGGATATTCTTACCAAGTGACTAATGGTACGCTTTATCTGACTCTGGACGCACAAGTAAAAAAGCCGGTACAGCTTTCGTTAGCTGTTGAGCAAAGTTCGCTTCAAACAGCTCAGCCACCTAAGTTATTGTATGAAAACAACGAATATGATGTTTCAGTTACTTCTGAAAAAATAACAGTAGAGGATTCTGCTAAAGAATCAACTGAACCAGAAAAAATAACTGTACCAGAAAATACGAAAGAAACTAACAAAAATGATTCGGCTCCAGAAAAAACAGAACAGCCGACCGCAACAGAAGAGGTAACCAATCCATTTGCAGAAGCAAGAATGGCGCCAGCTACTTTGAGAGCGAATCTGGCACTGCCTTTAATTGCACCACAATACACGACGGATAATTCTGGGACTTATCCGACAGCTAATTGGCAGCCCACAGGCAATCAAAATGTGCTAAACCATCAAGGGAATAAAGACGGTAGTGCACAATGGGACGGCCAAACGAGTTGGAATGGGGACCCTACTAATCGCACAAATTCTTATATTGAGTATGGCGGTACAGGAGACCAAGCTGATTATGCCATCCGAAAATATGCTAGAGAAACAACAACACCAGGGCTTTTTGATGTATATCTTAATGTGCGTGGGAATGTTCAGAAAGAAATCACGCCATTGGATTTGGTCTTAGTCGTTGACTGGTCCGGTAGTATGAATGAAAACAATCGGATTGGTGAAGTTCAAAAAGGAGTGAACCGTTTTGTTGATACATTGGCAGATAGCGGTATTACCAATAACATCAATATGGGCTATGTTGGCTACTCAAGTGACGGTTATAATAACAACGCCATTCAAATGGGGCCGTTTGATACAGTCAAAAATCCAATTAAAAATATTACGCCAAGTAGCACTAGAGGAGGAACTTTCACTCAAAAAGCATTAAGAGATGCTGGTGATATGTTAGCAACGCCAAATGGACATAAGAAAGTCATTGTACTTTTAACGGATGGCGTCCCAACCTTCTCTTATAAAGTGAGTCGAGTTCAAACAGAGGCGGATGGTCGCTTTTACGGGACACAATTTACGAATCGACAAGATCAACCAGGTAGCACTTCTTATATCTCTGGTAGCTATAATGCGCCAGATCAAAACAATATCAATAAACGAATTAACAGTACGTTTATCGCCACGATAGGTGAGGCAATGGCCTTAAAACAACGTGGGATTGAAATACATGGATTGGGCATTCAATTGCAAAGCGATCCACGAGCTAATTTATCTAAACAACAAGTTGAAGATAAAATGCGTGAGATGGTGTCAGCCGATGAAAATGGAGACCTTTATTATGAATCCGCGGATTATGCACCAGACATTTCTGATTATTTAGCGAAAAAAGCCGTTCAGATTTCAGGAACGGTGGTAAACGGAAAAGTAGTTGATCCAATTGCTGAACCTTTTAAATACGAGCCAAATACATTATCAATGAAAAGTGTGGGTCCTGTTCAGGTTCAAACATTACCAGAAGTGTCGCTAACAGGCGCTACAATTAATAGTAATGAGATTTATTTGGGTAAAGGGCAAGAAATTCAAATTCATTATCAAGTACGTATTCAAACAGAGTCAGAAAACTTCAAACCTGATTTTTGGTATCAAATGAATGGTCGGACAACGTTTCAGCCATTAGCCACGGCCCCTGAAAAAGTTGATTTTGGGGTTCCTTCGGGAAAAGCACCTGGCGTGAAGTTAAACGTGAAAAAAATCTGGGAAGAGTATGATCAAGACCCAACAAGTCGGCCAGATAATGTGATTTATGAAATTAGTAGAAAGCAAGTAACTGACACAGCCAACTGGCAAACTGGGTATATTAAATTATCAAAACCAGAAAATGATACCAGCAATAGTTGGGAGCGCAAAAATGTAACCCAACTTTCCAAAACCGCGGATGAAAGCTATCAAGAAGTTCTTGGGCTTCCCCAATACAACAATCAAGGACAAGCTTTTAATTATCAAACAACCCGTGAATTAGCAGTTCCTGGTTACAGTCAAGAAAAAATCGACGATACTACTTGGAAAAACACGAAGCAATTCAAGCCATTAGATTTAAAAGTAATCAAAAATTCTTCCTCAGGTGAGAAAAACTTAGTGGGAGCCGTCTTTGAATTGAGTGGTAAAAATGTTCAAACAACATTAGTGGACAATAAAGATGGTAGCTATTCTTTGCCAAAAGATGTGCGCCTACAAAAAGGGGAACGCTATACATTAACTGAAGTAAAAGCACCTGTAGGACATGAGTTAGGCAAGAAAACGACTTGGCAAATTGAGGTGAATGAGCAAGGCAAAGTAAGCATCGATGGACAAGAAGTGACCACCACAAATCAAGTTATTCCATTGGAAATTGAAAATAAATTTTCTTCTTTGCCAATCAGAATTAGAAAATACACCATGCAAAATGGCAAACAAGTGAACTTAGCAGAGGCGACTTTTGCGTTGCAAAGAAAAAATGCTCAAGGAAGTTACCAAACTGTGGCAACTCAAAAAACAGATACTGCAGGATTGAGCTATTTTAAAATTAGTGAACCTGGTGAGTATCGAATGGTGGAACAATCAGGACCATTAGGCTACGACACTCTTGCTGGAAATTATGAATTTACTGTTGATAAATATGGGGAAATTCACTATGCAGGCAAAAATATTGAAGAAAATGCGCCAGAATGGACACTGACACATCAAAATCATTTGAAACCTTTTGACTTAACGGTTCATAAAAAAGCCGATAATCAGACGCCACTTAAAGGAGCGAAATTCCGTTTAACAGGACCAGATACGGATATTGAATTACCAAAAGATGGCAAAGAAACGGATACTTTTGTTTTTGAAAACTTAAAACCAGGGAAATATGTCCTAACAGAAACCTTTACGCCAGAAGGATATCAGGGGTTAAAAGAACCAATCGAATTAATAATTCGCGAAGATGGTTCAGTCACGATAGATGGGGAAAAAGTAGCAGATGTTTTAATTTCTGGAGAGAAGAATAATCAAATTACTTTAGATGTTACGAACCAAGCAAAGGTTCCTTTACCTGAAACTGGTGGCATAGGACGCTTGTGGTTTTACTTGATAGCGATTAGTACATTCGTGATAGCGGGTGTTTATCTCTTTATTAGACGACCAGAAGGGAGTGTGTAATCAATGAAAAACGCACGTTGGTTAAGTATTTGCGTCATGCTACTCGCTCTTTTCGGGTTTTCACAGCAAGCATTAGCAGAGGCATCGCAAGCAAGCGTTCAAGTTACGTTGCACAAATTATTGTTCCCTGATGGTCAATTACCAGAACAGCAGCAAAACACAGGGGAAGAGGGAACTCTGCTTCAAAATTATCGGGGCTTAAATGACGTCACTTATCAAGTCTATGATGTGACGGATCCGTTTTATCAGCTTCGTTCTGAAGGAAAAACGGTCCAAGAGGCACAGCGTCAATTAGCAGAAACCGGTGCAACAAATAGAAAACCGATCGCAGAAAATAAAACACAGACAATAAATGGAGAAGATGGAGTGGTTTCTTTTTCATTAGCTAGCAAAGATTCGCAGCAACGAGATAAAGCCTATTTATTTGTTGAAGCGGAAGCACCGGAAGTGGTAAAGGAAAAAGCTAGCAACCTAGTAGTGATTTTGCCTGTTCAAGATCCACAAGGGCAATCGTTAACGCATATTCATTTATATCCAAAAAATGAAGAAAATGCCTATGACTTACCACCACTTGAAAAAACGGTACTCGATAAGCAACAAGGCTTTAATCAAGGAGAGCACATTAACTATCAGTTAACGACTCAGATTCCAGCGAATATTTTAGGATATCAGGAATTCCGTTTGTCAGATAAGGCGGATACAACGTTGACACTTTTACCAGAATCAATTGAGGTAAAAGTGGCTGGAAAAACAGTTACTACAGGTTACACACTGACGACGCAAAAGCATGGATTTACGCTTGATTTTTCAATTAAAGACTTACAAAACTTTGCAAATCAAACAATGACTGTGTCGTATCAAATGCGTTTAGAAAAGACCGCTGAACCAGACACTGCGATTAACAACGAAGGACAATTAGTCACGGACAAGCATACCTTGACTAAAAGAGCCGCAGTTCGTACAGGCGGCAAGTCTTTTGTCAAAGTTGATAGTGAAAATGCGAAAATCACCTTGCCAGAGGCTGCTTTTATCGTCAAAAATCAAGCGGGGGAATACCTCAATGAAACAGCAAACGGATATCGTTGGCAAAAAGAAAAAGCATTAGCTAAAAAAATCACGTCTAATCAAGCCGGTGAATTTTCAGTTAAAGGCTTAAAAGATGGCCAGTACTTCTTGGAAGAAATCTCTGCACCAAAAGGTTATCTTCTGAATCAAACAGAAATTCCTTTTACGGTGGGAAAAAATTCTTATGCAACGAACGGACAACGAACAGCACCGTTACATGTAATCAATAAAAAAGTAAAAGAGTCAGGCTTCTTACCAAAAACAAATGAAGAACGTTCTATTTGGTTGACGATTGCAGGCCTGCTAATCATTGGGATGGTAGCCATTTGGCTATTTTATCAAAAACAAAAAAGAGGAGAGAGAAAATGAAGCAATTAAAAAAAGTTTGGTACACCGTTAGTACCTTGTTACTAATTTTGCCACTTTTCACGAGTGTATTAGGGACAACAACTGCATTTGCAGAAGAAAATGGGGAGAGCGCACAGCTCGTGATTCACAAAAAGAAAATGACGGATTTACCAGATCCGCTTATTCAAAATAGCGGGAAAGAAATGAGCGAGTTTGATAAATATCAAGGACTGGCAGATGTGACGTTTAGTATTTATAACGTGACGAGCGAATTTTACGAGCAACGAGCGGCAGGCGCAAGCGTTGATGCAGCTAAACAAGCTGTCCAAAGTTTAACTCCTGGGAAACCTGTTGCTCAAGGAACCACCGATGCAAATGGGAATGTGACTGTTCAGTTACCTAAAAAACAAAATGGTAAAGATGCAGTGTATACCATTAAAGAGGAACCAAAAGAGGGCGTAGTTGCTGCTACGAATATGGTGGTGGCGTTCCCAGTTTACGAAATGATCAAGCAAGCAGATGGTTCCTATAAATATGGAACAGAAGAATTAGCGGTTGTTCATATTTATCCTAAAAATGTGGTAGCCAATGATGGTAGTTTACATGTGAAAAAAGTAGGAACTGCTGAAAATGAAGGATTAAATGGCGCAGAATTTGTTATTTCCAAAAGCGAAGGCTCACCAGGCACAGTAAAATATATCCAAGGAGTCAAAGATGGATTATATACATGGACAACGGATAAAAAACAAGCAAAACGCTTTATTACTGGGAAAAGTTATGAAATTGGCGAAAATGATTTCACAGAAGCAGAGAATGGAACGGGAGAATTAACAGTTAAAAATCTTGAGGTTGGTTCGTATATTTTAGAAGAAGTAAAAGCGCCAAATAATGCAGAATTAATTGAAAATCAAACAAAAACACCATTTACAATTGAAGCAAACAATCAAACACCTGTTGAGAAAACAGTCAAAAATGATACCTCTAAAGTTGATAAAACAACACCAAACTTAGATGGTAAAGATGTGGCAATTGGCGAAAAAATTAAATATCAAATTTCTGTAAATATTCCATTGGGGATTGCAGACAAAGAAGGCGACGCTAATAAATACGTCAAATTCAATTTAGTTGATAAACATGATGCAGCCTTAACTTTTGATAACGTGACTTCTGGAGAGTATGCCTATGCGTTATATGATGGGGATACAGTGATTGCTCCTGAAAATTATCAAGTGACTGAACAAGCAAATGGCTTCACTGTCGCCGTTAATCCAGCATATATTCCTACGTTAACGCCAGGCGGCACACTAAAATTCGTTTACTTTATGCATTTAAATGAAAAAGCAGATCCTACGAAAGGCTTTAAAAATGAGGCGAATGTTGATAACGGTCATACCGACGACCAAACACCACCAACTGTTGAAGTTGTGACAGGTGGGAAACGTTTCATTAAAGTCGATGGCGATGTGACAGCGACACAAGCCTTGGCGGGAGCTTCCTTTGTCGTTCGTGATCAAAACAGTGACACAGCAAATTATTTGAAAATCGATGAAACAACGAAAGCAGCAACTTGGGTGAAAACAAAAGCCGAAGCAACTACTTTTACAACAACGGCTGATGGATTAGTTGATATCACAGGGCTTAAATACGGTACCTATTATTTAGAAGAAACTGTAGCTCCTGATGATTATGTCTTGTTAACAAATCGGATTGAATTTGTGGTCAATGAACAATCATATGGCACAACAGAAAACCTAGTTTCACCAGAAAAAGTACCAAACAAACACAAAGGTACCTTACCTTCAACAGGTGGCAAAGGAATCTACGTTTACTTAGGAAGTGGCGCAGTCTTGCTACTTATTGCAGGAGTCTACTTTGCTAGACGTAGAAAAGAAAATGCTTAATTTCTAGCATCACCGAAGAAATTTTTAGAAAAACAAAGAGCCTGGGCCAATCACTGTCCCAGGCTCTCATGCTTTATTTTTAAGGAGGAAGCAATGAAGTCAAAAAAGAAACGTCGTATCATTGATGGTTTTATGATTCTTTTACTGATTATTGGAATAGGTGCATTTGCGTATCCTTTTGTTAGCGATGCATTAAATAACTATCTGGATCAACAAATTATCGCTCATTATCAAGCAAAAGCAAGCCAAGAAAACACCAAAGAAATGGCTGAACTTCAAGAAAAAATGGAAAAGAAAAACCAAGAATTAGCGAAAAAAGGCAGCAATCCTGGATTAGATCCTTTTTCTGAAACGAAAAAAACAACGAAAAAACCAGACAAATCCTATTTTGAAAGTCATACGATAGGTGTTTTAACCATTCCAAAAATAAATGTCCGTTTACCAATTTTTGATAAAACGAATGCATTACTATTGGAAAAAGGAAGCTCCTTGTTAGAAGGAACCTCCTATCCTACAGGTGGTGCGAATACACATGCGGTCATTTCAGGACATCGTGGTCTCCCTCAAGCCAAATTATTTACAGATTTGCCAGAATTAAAAAAAGGCGATGAATTTTATATCGAAGTCAATGGGAAGACGCTCGCTTATCAAGTGGATCAAATAAAAACCGTTGAACCAACTGATACAAAAGATTTACACATTGAGTCTGGCCAAGATCTCGTCACTTTATTAACTTGCACACCGTATATGATAAACAGTCATCGGTTATTAGTTCGAGGACATCGTATCCCATATCAACCAGAAAAAGCAGCAGCGGGGATGAAAAAAGTGGCACAACAACAAAATTTACTATTATGGACATTACTTTTAATTGCCTGTGCGTTAATTATTAGCGGCTTCATTATCTGGTACAAGCGACGGAAAAAGACGACCAGAAAACCAAAGTAGTATGACGAAAAGGCTAAACATACTAAAAAAAAGAGTAAAAAAATAGCTTTTCAATTTTTAATCCTCCTTATCGTGCATAATTGAACCAGAGAAACAGAAGTATTAACGAAATAACTAAAAGAGCAAGCCCTGAATAAAAAGCGACAAAGGGCCAATCAATCGACTGTTTAAATTCCTGCCAAGTTTGGATTTTTCTGTTTTTTTTCGCGCTATCCTCAAGCGTGAGTAAATAATTCAATAGTAAGAGGAGCAGCAACACCGTGAAATCATTTGTGGTAAAAAGCACATGTAAAAATAGAATGACAAAGACAACACGGGATAACACTCGATTCCGCAAAATTAAAAATAACTTAGCACGCATAATAAACCACCATTTCTTATCAGAGATAATGAATCTGTTTTTGTCTACTCTTTAGTTATATCATAAAATTCTTAATAATGAAAAAATGATTCGAGAAAATAATTGAAAAAAAGTTTTTTTCCTGAATCATTATTTTCGTAAATAAAGAATAAACGTGTTACTCTTGGCTTATCAAATTTGGAAGGAGTGTTAAAAATGAAATATCTGGATATTATTGCTTTAATTTTATTGATTGTCGGAGGTTTAAACTGGTTATTAGTTGGTGCATTTAATTTTGATTTAGTTGCAACAATTAGTGGCGGTGCAACCACACCATTAGCAAAAATTATCTATATTATTGTCGGAATTTGTGCGATTTATTCTATTAAGTTTTTAGCTCCTTTGTTCCGCGAACCATAGGATTGATTTAAAAGATTTAGATAACGTGAAGTTATTTTGACTTAGCAATTGAGAGTTTCCTTGAGAAAGGGGACTCTTTTTTTATAAAAATAAAACAAGATAGTTTGAAGTTTAAACTATAAGTCTAAGCAAGTGAGTAGTTCTCTGATTATCTGTCTTTGCTTTTAAGTATATAAAAAGGTATACTCTCAGTTAAATAGTTTTTTTGTTAGAACATTTTCGTAACAAAAGTAATTAGAGGAGTGAACAATCTGGTACCAAAAGAATTAGCAAGTTTATTTTTAACAAAAAAACAAATACAGAAATTAAAAATTTTGTCAAAACTAGAATTTATGAAAGTAGATGCAACCGTTATGGAACAAGAGTTGGGCACTTCTAGAAGACAAATTAAAGAACTTATCAGTGAATTGAATGAAGATATAGAAGAAAATATCTATTTAGTACTAAATGATGGTCTTATTAAATTCAACTTTAAAGTTGAAGCGGATAAATATATTGAATTGATAACGAATTGTCGCATTAAATATGTCACTGAATCTAGTTTTTTTCAATTAATGTTATTTGTTTTGGAAAAGAGACGTTTTAGTATTTTACAAGCTGCTGAAAGTCTCTCTTACAGTGAGTCCTATGTTTATAAATTAATTAACAAATTAAAACAGTTTTTTAAGCAAGTTGATGCTGGTTTTCAATTAGAAAAAAAGAGTGAAGCAATTATGCAATTAGAGGGATGTGAATCAACTATTAGGCTTTTTCATTATCTCTCTGTAGTTGCTGCTACAAAAGGAAATTATTGGCTTGTAAATACGATTACAGAAAAAGAAATAATTAACACGCGCCAATATGCACCTACAAATAGATGTGAAAAATTATCACCAGTAGGCAAAAATAAAGTGAATTTTCTTTTGGCTATTTATCGATCGGCACTGAAAAGTGATCATCGTTTGGCTCCGTTGACTCAAGATATATTGGATTTGGGAGAAATCATTACGGATCACCATGAAATCAATTTACTTCAAACTTACTTGGGAGAGAAAGATATTGGAAATAAAAGCTCTCACAATGAACCAATTCATCTTTTATTTTTAGCAAACTATTTTATAGAAGAACTAAGAACAAAGGATGAAAAAATTCAAGCGGGGAAACAAATGTCGGGCTTCGAAGGAAATGGTATTATCAATAGTTGTATTGAAGTAATCCACCAATTGCAACAGAAAATTAATTTCCCAGAAGAGCTACAGTACCTATTATTATATAACTTGTGTAGTCGAGTAATTGTTATTCATTACTTACAGTTATACAAGTTCATGCCCTTGTTCAAGTTTCCAAAACTAAATGGAGAAATGGACTATTTTGTTGAGTCGTGTGTAGCTAAAGGCTTAGCCAACTATCAACAAGAACCATCATTTTCAAAATTAGTTGGTAGTTTAACGCAAATCATTTTAGGCTATCTTAGTTTAATATTTCCTTATCCACAAAAAGTATTTGTTGAATTTTTTCATCGTCCAGAGTACAAATCAATTATTGAAAATGCGATTGAAACGATGTACAATGCCAACTCTTTGCAAGTAACAGATAATTATACTGAAGCAAATATTGTCGTCTCGGATACTGGCGGTTATGATAAAAAGTATTATTTTCACTTTAAAGATGTTTTTGATCAAGCTGCTTGGACAGAATTAGGCGCATACTTGAATCAATTGGTTAGTAATAGAATTATTGAAAATCATCATTTATCTGTGGATGATATTTTTACTTCTTCTTTAGATTCAGATGGATAGAGTTCTTAACAAAAAACTTCTCTTTTTCATGTATAAAAACATGAAAAAGAGAAGTTTTTTTTGTTAGTGATAAAAAGTTAATTATCATAGATATACATAATTTTACGTGTAGAAGATAATAACAGCGTCAATCTCCATGCTACGATATAAACAGTTAAAAGATGACAAAGATAACATCATTTATGAAATGTAACTTAAAAGATTCTTAGCAGAAATAGAATGATTGCATAAATAGATTATTTTTATATCGTATAGGAGGAAAGAAATGAAAAAAATTATAAAAATTATAAAGAGAGAGTGATTTGTATTTTTTTGTTGGTTGTGCTACTAGCATTGCCATTAAGAACAAGATCTGTAGTTGCTCAAACATCAGAGCAAGATAGTGCTACTGAAACAACAACAACCTCTATACAAAATTCAAATAATATAATCAAAAATAGCGATTTAGAACCGACAAACAGTATGGAAAGTAGTACAAAAAAAAGAGCTGGAAGTTCAGAAACTGAACTGTCAATATATCAAGAAAAAGCAATACAATTGAAAGTTAATCAAGAATTAACTTCAGAGATGATTGAAAATGCGGTGACTATAAATAACAAATTAAAAGATTCTACTTTAGAATTTTTACCAGAAGAAACGTTATTTTCAACTATTGGAGATAAAACTGTGAATATAAAGATTATTGAAAAATATGGAGAGGAAGAGAATGAAATAGAGTTGCCTATTACCGTATCTGTAGAAAAAGCACCAGAAATTATTGCTGAGCCAAATCCTCAAGATTTAATATTAGGTAGTGATAGTAGTATGTGGGATATATCAGACTTTGTGAAATGGGTTAGGATTGATGGGAAGGAAGTTAATAAAAATGAATATATTGTAGACTTAGTGAATATTCCTCAAACTCATACAGTGTATAAGCAAATAATCAAGGTGAAAGTATCAGATAAGTCAAGAATGCGAACGATTTTAGTTGATGTTCCTATCAATATAGTTTGGGGAAATAGCATTGTTTATCAAACAATTCCATTCTTTGGAGATGTTAGAACAGCTGGTGCTTATACGCTTCATACCATGAATAAACCAGTAGTTACTTCTGCAAATGGCATTCATACCTTAGATGAAACCCAGGTGTATTCAGGTTATGATCCTCTTCTACAAAAATTGTTTTATACGTTTAATTGGTTTGATTTATCTAACACTCAAAACTTCCTTATGACAGAAGAAGCGAAGGGAACAAAATATGTAGAAGCGTTTGGGAAAGATCAAATTGAAGATAAATTAAATTTATGGGGAATAAATCGTAAGCAAGACGTTCATTATGGAGATGTGGTTCGGGCTTGGCACGTATTTCCTAATTGGAATTACTTGTATCAAAATGATAAAAAAACATTATACAATCAAGGTCAAAATTCTGTTTATTATGAAATTACACCTAAAGGATATAAACCATTAAAAATCAATTTTGCTTCCACGAAAAAACAAAAAATATCAATAGGTTCATCTGATAGAGAAATTATAGACAATATTGGTAAATCAATTGATTTGCCAGATGGGGTAACCGCACGTTTTATCAAACTTCCATCAAGAGCAAAGATTGGTGATGCAGAGGGAGTCATCAGAGTTAGTCAAAAGTTAAGTACAGGTAAAGCTATAGAATACGATTATATAGTGCCATTTGAAATTGTAAAAGATCAAATGACTGTTAAGTTTAAAGACGATGCGAAGTTTATTTTAGGTCAGTATACAAATAATTTTGACTATAAAAGTTTCATCCAAGAAGTCAAAGTTGGTAATAAGACACTGAATAGAGATGAATACAATACACAGCTATTATCTAAAATAGATAACGAAATGTTATATGTTGGTAAAACTGGAGTCCGATTAAGAGTCTCATCAGCTCAAAGTAATAATGTTGTAGAAAATACTATTTTAGTAAATGTTAACTGGGGGCAATCTATTGCTTTTGGAGGAATAGAAATTCCTAATTTACCTGCCTGGCGAACGGCAGGTGTGTACACTTTACAGTTGGAAGAAAAACCGCAAATAGTCGCTACGCCGGGAAACCGTGAAGGTCTAGATAGCCAAATTCATTATTACTTTACAAATGAAGACTATTACAAAGTAGATTATTTTAATATGCGTACAAGTAGAAAGATAAAAGATACTGACAAAGGGGATAAAAGTGTAACCGTCCAAGGACAACAATATCCACGTGAACCAGTAAATCAATGGGGCAGAGTTGATGTCAATTATGGAGATATCATCCGTTCCTTCGCGGCAGAAAAAGATCGCCATTGGGTGTATGAAGGAGACGAACAAAAACAATCTTTCGCTCGCAAAAATAATGATTATGTCTACTATGAAATTACCAAACAAGGTTATTCACTCTTAGAGATTAATCGTTTAAACACAAAGAAAGTCAAAGTTCCTGTGAATTCTTCAAAAGAGTACCTGGATTCAATCAAAGCTAGCTTTTTTACAAATCTTGATTCCAACAAAATAAACGTTATCGGATTTAGTAAATATCCAGATACTAGTAAACCTACCTCTAGTGGGACACTTGAAGTTTCTGAAAAATTAAGTACAGGTAAAGCAATCACGTATTCTTATGAGGTAACAATTGGAACAACCTATACAATTAAGGAACAAGCAGTAGATGAAAAAAACAATCCTTTATCGAAAGAAAAAATAACTGTCTTAGATTCTACAGACTCCTATCAGCCAAAACCTGATAAATTTCTTGATAATAATGGAACAGTCTATAAATATTTTGGCTATAGTTATACAAATGATTCTAATTCACAACAAGAGACAATTGTTGGAATGCCGAATCAAACATTCCGAAGTAATACTAAAATAAAATACTTTTATAGAAATACCGATAAACTTATCAATGTGACACTCCCCACTGACTTAGTTTTTGGAACCTATAATGGCTCGAAAAAGGTTACAGCTAAAAATTATCAAATACGAAATAATTCAGAAGAGCTAAAAACCAATGTCATTTTTGAAAAATTTGAAAAAGTTCATTCCAATGTAAAACTACTAAGTAATACAGAAAAAGAACCAAATAAAGAAGAAAACAGTGCAAAACTGAACCTGTTAATTGATAATCAGCCCGCTATTAAAGGACTAAATGAAGCTACTCAAAGTCAAGGAATCAAAGCAATGGCACCACAATCTGCAACCAATATATCGATTGATGGTCAATATTACGGCAAAATGTCGGAAAAAAATATTGTGGAATATAAGACTAAATTAAAATTTAAAGCACTGGCAGATTAGGAGGAATTACTATTTTAGAAAAAATAAAACAACGAAAAAAAATAATCATTCTTATTTTGTTAGTTCTTCTTTTAGGAGGCGTGGCTGCCTACAAATTTATTGACAATCAGCCACGAGAAATCATTGGTGGTTCATATTTGCCTGATGAAAAAGATGCGAAAAAAATGTCCAAAGAAGAGCGTAAAAAAGCCAATGAAAAAGAGGTTGACGAATCAAAGTTCACGTTGAGTATTTATCCAGAAGCAACCTTTAAAAATGGTGAGGCAATCGGAGATATCTACATCCGTAATGAAGTCGAAAATGCTTATCCAATTGCTGTTGAAATTGTTGAAGATAAAACAGGCGATGTAATTTACAATTCAGGTGCAATTCAACCAGGCTATGAAATTACTGAGGGAAAATTAAGTAAGAATTTGGCAAAAGGCAACTATATCTGTACAGCCAATGTTTCAATTTATGATCAAAAAACAAAAAAATACAAAGGTCAAACAGCGGCAGAAATTCAAATTGAAGTAGAAGAATAAGGAGAGATTCAATGCTAAACCTAAAATATCAAAGATTTTTACTATAAAAATTCTGGTTAATAGTAGTGGAAATCTGAAAAAATATAAGAAAGAGGTAATTAAATTATGTTAAATAAAAAAATGCTTGTTAGTTCAGCAATGTTAGGTGTCTTTAGTTTAGGGTTTGCTGGTCAAGTTTTGGCAGCAGAAGGCGATATGCAAACTGTCAATGGCTCAGAAGGAAAATCAACAACAGCGGATGTGATTACACGAGGTATTTTGGGAGATACTGATTCAACAAATCCAGATACGCCACTACCAGAAGGCGATGATCGTTGGGTTAAAGTAACTTTACCTACTGCAGTAGTTTTTGAATCTGATAAAGATAAAGCGACAATTTCTTCTCCAAAAAATTATAAGATTGAAAATGAATCAGGTCGTCCTGTAAAAGTTGATGTATCAACTTATGAAATAACTGGAGGAAATGGAGTAGCTGCTTTAAGTACATTAAATATCAAGCCATCTATCGGCTATGCGGGCAGTCCAACAATTGCTTTAGTTAAGAATGGGGCAGCGAAACAAAAATATACAATTAATACGGAACTAGTTCGTTTAGCGAATAACAAAGGGGACTACAAAGAAGTAAAAGGAACTGGTTATAAATCAACGAGATTTGAATTTACAGGAACAATGGATAAATCAAAATTAGCAAAAGATCAAAACTTTGTAGAATCTAAATTAACCTTCAAATTTACCCCATTACGTATGGATGGAAAAACAACCGAAGAAGCAAACAAATAAGCAAAAAAGTGATAGGAGGGAGAATCTGTGAGCAAAACAAAACGATTTGTCTTAATTAGTATATTCTCTCTCTGTTTAGCGGTATTTGTATTGCCAGTTTTTGTAACAGCAAGTACAGAAACAACGATTCATGTAACTGGAAATTTGGATCCGATAGATACAGAGGGGACTCAAGATTATCCGAATCAAGAAGAAACATTTGATAGAAAATTAACGGTTTTAAAAAAAGGGGATTTACCTAAAACAGGAGAAACAAAAAATACGATTGGTTTACTAATTGGAGCATGTGTGATTTTTTTAACAACAATCGCCTATGCTAAAAAAAGAAAAAATAAATAAGTGAAACTCATTAATAATAAAAAGTTTATAGAAAGAGACATGAGAAAATCGTGTCTCTTTTTCCTTTAAAGTATGAAAAAAGATAAGGAGACTAAAGTAAAAAAATAGTAATAATCGGTTTATATTTTGAAAAATAAATACTTAAAAAGAAACAACTACGAATTCAATAAATCAAATCATTGTGATAAAAACAACAGAGGAGTGCTTATGAAAAAGAATATTTATTTATCTACATTATTTATTTTGTTAACATTTTTTTGGGGTCAACAACCAGCTCAAGCAGATACGAGTACAAAAGAAATCCAAAGTTTAGAATATCCAGAATTACTCTTTCAATCAGGAACATCTAGAGGAAAGTATCATGATAAACAAGACTTAGGAATTGTAATGTCCCCTGGCTCAACCATTAAAATTCGTAAAAAAAGAACGGATGATGGGTATAAAAATTTAAAATTTTGGCTTTTAGGTAATAAAGAAAAAGAAGAACAGCAAGTGACTTTAACGACAGAATGGAAAACAATCAAAACAGATTATGCAGGTGTTCCATTTGTCAACACACCGTATGGAGGGAGTGGAAGTGAGGTAGAATATGAAATAACAGGCTCCACAGTAACGTTACCTATTTATCAAAGTGCAGATAAAGAGTCAGACTTTTTTGCTAATTGGGATCAATCCAAAGCACCATTTTCTCTAATCAAGGGACATAATTTTCAGTTGCTAATTCCTTTCGATGAAAAAGAGAGAATTAAAAAATTACCGACATTTACAAATTTAAATGAATATATTGATTATCAAGATGGGATTATAGATTACTATGATGAATTGATAGGGTTATCTTCTGATGACTTTGGTGTGAATAAAAAACCCCATAATCGTTTTTTTTTAAAGGCAGATGGAAGTGCGAGATATGGTTTTGCTGCATATTATGGAAGTGATTATGCAGCAAATGGTAGAGCAACCGTTGTAGATATGTGGATGACAAAAAATGCTTGGGGAACCCTTCATGAGATTGGACATGCCTACCAGCCTTATTACAATAGTAAAGGGATTTCAACTGGAGAAGTTTCAAATAATTTAATGGCAATTTTGTATTTATCTAAATATAGTGGTAAGGAATATGTCGAAAATTCTTCTTGGTTATTTAGTTATGGTCAAAAACAATCTGTGGAGGAGAATCTCTATACGAAAATTTGGGAACAAGGTATGAGCTATTCTTCAATGAATGATTTAAGAGCGAATCTCACATTACTAACTGCAGTCATTCAAACAGGTGGGCCAGAAGCTTGGATGAAATTAAATCAGGAGTGGCGAGTTGCCGTCGACCAAAAAAATCAACTTATTACAAACATGCAAACAGCAGAATATTTTAATTATTTTTACAGTAAAGAATTTCAACAAGATTTTACGCCTGTGTTTTTACAATGGGGGATTACTTTCGATAGAAGCCGTGTTGAAGCGATAAATCGCAGTAAAGAATATTCTCCAGTTGCCCCAATCGCAGCTGTTGTGCCCAAAAATAGATTAAACGAAGCAACACAACAATTACCTGGGAGCATTATGGACTCTGTCACAAATGTTGTTAGTAATCATGAACTAAAAAAAGTCAACTTGGCTGGTGGCTCTTTAACTATTCAGCTTAAGATAGATGATTTCAATCAAATAAAAGGGCAAAAATTAAGAATTAAAGATGGTAAAACGATTGTTAAGGAAGTAGGGATTGACTCGCCAACAGTTAAAATTGATCATCTTGAAAATGGCGCCTATACTGTAGATTTTCCTAAGACAAGTAATATCTACGAAATAGATGATTATTATGTGTATATTAAAGATGCTCAAAATCAGAAAGTCATTAACTTTAAACGCTACGAAAAATCGAAACTATTAGATGAAACAATTATGTTTAGAGGATTAGGGGATAGAGAATTTGCTAAATTTCAAACAAATTTTAATCTGGGTATTGGAACGTTTAATGTTACAAGCGATCAACCTCATTCTTATTATCCTAATGAAAAATATGCAGCGATTGATGTTCAGAATGAACAAGGAATCTCAGTTTTTTCAAAAGAAATGGACGGAACTAAGGTTAAAAAGAGTTTTGATACTTTTCCATTAAAAGAAGGCTATAAAGTTGTCATTTTTCATGATGAAACAAAAGGACGATTGGTCTCAAGCACCAGTGATTTAATCAATAAAAATAGTAAGACGAATACCTTTGTAGTTAAAAATAATCAGTTGATGAATGTGATAAAAGGCGACGATGGTCAAAAAAGACTTGAACAAAAAATTGATGAAGCAGTAGCTAACCTTAAAAAAGATCCTGAACTAAGTGAAGTTGATCGTTCAAATGAAAAAAATCAAATTTATCTGGGCATATTAGATTTACCTGATGAAAAACGAGAGCAATATCTTGAAAATTATCAAGACTTTTTAGACATTAAACCAGGTAACATTATCATTAATTATGAGGATGAAGCCGGCAAAAAATTATCTGAATCAACGATTTATAAGAACGGCCGTTT
This sequence comes from Enterococcus sp. DIV2419, assembly GCF_051711865.1. Classification (NCBI taxonomy): domain Bacteria; kingdom Bacillati; phylum Bacillota; class Bacilli; order Lactobacillales; family Enterococcaceae; genus Enterococcus; species Enterococcus sp. DIV2419. The sequence goes on along the minus strand of NZ_JBIONS010000001.1, from coordinate 2,023,601 downwards.
TGGTGAAACGCTTAACCTAGAACCAAAGAAGATTGAAGGTTTTAACTACGTAACAACAGGGAATAAGTTGAGCTTCAAGTATAGGTTAGAAGAACAAGAAGAAACACTTGTTTATAACAAAATCACAGAGGATAATCTCACCCAGACAATTGAGGGGAAAGATGGGAAGACAATAGCTGAAGTGATCGCCCGAGGGAATCTAGGCGAAATTGATTCGACCAATCCTGATACACCACTGCCAGAAGGAGATAATCGTTGGCTTAAAGTAATATTACCAACAGCTGTCGTTTTTGAATCTGATCAAGATAAAAGTAAAATTACTTCGCCTAAAAATTATCAAATTAAAAATAAGTCGGGACGTCCTATCAAAGTGGATATCTTAACATATGAAATTATGGGCGGTAATGGTGTAGCAGCATTGAATACGTTAAACATTCAGCGTTCAGCTGGGTATCAGGGAACAACAGTGATACCTTTAGTAAATAACGGCGGCACCAAGAATAAATATGATATCCAAAAAGAGTTTGTGCGCTTAGCGAATAGTCAAGGGGACTATGATCAAATGAAAGGCACTGGTATTAAAGAAATAAACTTTGAATTTACAGGAACAGCGGATTTGTCAAAATTAGAAGAGGAACAAAATTATATTGAATCTAAGTTGACGTTTAAATTTATACCATTGCAAATGAATGGGAAAACGGTTGAAGAAATAAATAAGTAGCACGAAATATGAAAATAGCAGCGGACTATTTAAAAACTGTTCATTCTTAAACACTATGTAAATAGGGTTCGTTAAAAAAGTTTAAAGGATGGGGAGGTTGGATTAAACGAAGCATGTATATTAATAAATTATTTTCAACAGAAGTAATTAAGTCTTGTTGTTGTATTAATTTGATAGACTCAAATAAATCAACGTTTACTCAAAAAATTGTTGTTTGGAGAAATGGTACCGAAGCCGAGGTGCTTTCCTTTTTTCAACGAAATTTTACGGATATGATTGTTCAATCAGTGGATTTAATAACTACTATTTGTTTACTATCAAAGGAAGAAATTAATCAGAAAGCAGAGATGAATTTTTTAGATAACTATTGGTTAAGTACATCAATGTATACAGTGGAGGCAGTGACATTGATAAACGAACAAAAAGAAATTCAAATATTTCAATGTATTGTTTCTGAAACCACTGATCGACAGGAATTATTAAGAAGACTGAAAATGAAAAGTCATAGTAATCTTTATGTCAAAAAACTTTATGGAAATGGCAAATGTTGGTTAAAAAAATAATTAGTAACGATAAGACTGGTTATTAAGAGAGTAGGTGCTATTATGTTAACAACGATTTATTCAGTAGGCTTACTATTATTAGGAGCGTTACTATCCATTGTGCTAGTAGAAACAGTCAAAAAACAAAATAATTAATTGGTCGGTTACACAGGAATAGCGCTTCCTAAAATTTAAATAAAAAATAGTTACACGTGTTAAATAGACACAAAAAAGGTATTACAAAAGATATTCGTTACAGACAAATTTAATAACCAGGCTACTACACATACTTTTGAGGAATGGTGAAAATCAGAACATTAAAATTTATAGAGGTTTCTTTTCAATAAGAAATTAGAAAAACAGATGTACCAGTAAATACTAAAGAATACATTTAAGTAGCTATTTTTATGGACTATTTTATCAGGTGACTAGAAAGCCAAAAGAGCTTAGAAAAACTCTGGCCGTTTTTCTAATGTTGATAAATGATAAACAAACTAAGCGTGTGAAAAAATTCATTTTGCTATTTTTTTACACGCTTAAACATTGATAAAAATGGCAAATAGAAGAACCTAATCCAGCATCAAAAAGACTAGTTGATTTACTTGTTTTAACCATTAGTTCAAATCATAAATAACTGTTTGACCATAAGATTGAGGGCTGTAGGGTCTTTACTTAACTATTATCTATCTTTGTTAGTATTATGTTGGTTTAAGAATTAGTGAGAAAAATCAGCTCTAGGATATATAGGAAAATATAAGCATCAAATAGGGATTTTGATGATAAATTATCTTTTTCCTTGTTATGATTATAACAAGGAAAAGAAAGTAGGGATTTATTTATGGAATTACAGGTGACAAAAAAGGCTAAATTTTTTTGTTTGGCGATGGCATTACTAATGACATTAGGTATTTTTATCAGCGCTGGTACAAGTGTTTATGCATCTGACCAGCTAGAGGATTCAGAAGTTGAGGCTGTAGCAAAAGGACTGGAAGAAATGTATGCGAATGGAGTGACGGAAGATAACTTTAAAAACTATGTCAAAAATAATTTTGCTCAGCAAGAGATTTCTTCAGTTGAGGAAGAATTAAATGTAAATATTTCTGATGCTTCAACAGTAGTTCAAGCACGTTTTAATTGGAATGCATTAGGAAGTTGCGTTGCTAACAAAATCAAAGATGAGTTTTTTGCAATGATTAGTATCAGCGCAATTGTAAAAGCTGCACAAAAGAAAGCCTGGAAAGAATTAGCAGTGACTGTATTACGCTTCGCTAAAGCCAATGGGTTAAAGACGAATGCTATTATTGTAGCTGGACAACTAGCTTTATGGGCAGTTCAATGTGGGCTAAGCTAATGAATTTAAAAGATCATGTTACGGAAATAGTAATTACTTTTATCATCGCTTTTGTGTATACTTGGATAGATTCAGGAGAAATTGAAATCTTAAAAACTCTTTTGATAACAATAATATTTTTAGCCATGTTCTATGCAATACCCAAAATCACCAATAGAAAAAGAAAATGAAGTGGTTTTAGAAAGATAATGTGATAGGAAGTGTAAGAGGAGGTAACGAGCCTTCTCTTGCTTATAGAAAAAAAGAGCTAAAACCTTTATTTTATAAGGTTTTAGCTCTTTTTTGTTTTTCTCTACTTTTCTAAAAATGGAGACGGCGGGAGTCGAACCCGCGTCCAAACATATTGCCACTTAAATCTCTACGTTCATAGACACTCATTTAAAGGTTCGCTTTACAGCGTGCCGAGTGACAGGCATTCTGTATTGCTAGTCTGGTAAGCTCTTCTAAATTTTACAGACGGAAAAATTTAGCGTATCCCACTTCGATTAGGACCCTGACCCGAGCACATGGGCGATGCCGGGAGGATCTTCGCTAGCTGGTTTTTAGGCAGCTAAAGCGAAAGAATTGTTTTCGTTTTTAGCAGTTATATTTAACTGTAACGTTTTAACGTAGCCGTAACCTACGAAACGCAATTCAAGCTCAACTATGCCTGTCGAATCCGTAACGCCCCCGAAATAACATAAGTATCCCTTGATACTTATCAAAGTATAGCATAAATTCCTTGTTTTTTCAAAGAGTAGGATAACACTCTGTTAGATATTCATAAAAAGAGGAAGGATAGACCGGAACTCAGTTCATCCTTCCTCTTTTTATGAAAGTGTGTGGGTATGTTTTGTAATCCATTGTTGCAAACGGATATTCAACCAAAAACCATAAATTCCTAAAGTAATTATAGTTAATAAAAGCCATTTAATCCAATGACCGAATAATTGCATAGCTGTACCGTCAAAATAAAGGCGTTTACCATCAATAACGGTATGCTTGATTTTCCAGTTGTACATCATACAAATTCCCCAAGGTGCGCAAATGCCTAATGTAAAGACAGTAATCAAGGTTGCTAAAATTGAAGTCCCGATATACGTGGCTAAACCACCGTCAAAATATGAATTTTTCATTCTTTTCCTCCTTATCTCATAAACTTTATTATAACAAGAATAAATGGCCTGGGAAACAAAATGAGGATGAAATAAGTATTTTTATTCATTATTGGTTCGAAATATGTTATTTATGCAACTCAAACTTGGCAGCATTAGATATTTTGTAACAAACGTTATCTAATGTAACTACCATAATAAAACGTTTTCCTTAGGAAGTGAATTAGAAATTTAAAAAAAAGGCTACTTAAATGAGCATTAATATTGTACGAGACATATCTTTTTGCTATTGTCAACTTCTGAAAAAGACCACTAAGTGGAAAAAATAAGAGAAAAGAAGGGTGAATAATTTTTTATGGCAAAAAGTGTAAAATTTTTAGTGTTACTGTTGGTAATGATTCTACCAATTGCGGGGGCGTTATTGATTGGTCCAATTTCGTTTGGCGCCGAATTGAGCAAAAGTTCAATCGTTGACAAAGTAGAATTAGATCACACTACTTTATATCAAGGGGAGATGACCTCCATTAAAGTATCTTTTAGTGACAAAGAGAATCAGAAAATAAAACCTGGCGATACTATTACTTTAACTTTACCAAATGCATTAGTTGGAATGACCGAGAACGATGGCTCACCACGAAAAATCAATTTAAATGGTTTAGGGGAAGTTTTTATCTATAAAGATCATGTTGTAGCAACATTTAATGAAAAAGTTGAATCTTTACATAATGTGAATGGGCATTTTTCTTTCGGGATTAAAACGCTTATCACCAATAGTTCGCAACCGAATGTAATAGAAACGGATTTCGGAACAGCAACGGCGACTCAACGTTTGACGATTGAAGGAGTGACTAACACAGAGACTGGCCAAATTGAGCGAGACTATCCGTTTTTTTATAAAGTAGGCGATTTGGCTGGAGAGTCAAATCAAGTACGTTGGTTTTTAAATGTGAACCTCAATAAATCCGATGTCACTGAAGATATTTCAATTGCGGATCGACAAGGAAGTGGTCAACAATTAAATAAAGAGAGTTTTACATTTGATATTGTGAATGACAAAGAAACTAAATATATTTCACTTGCCGAGTTTGAGCAACAAGGTTATGGCAAAATTGACTTCGTGACAGATAATGACTTTAATTTACGTTTTTATCGGGATAAAGCACGCTTTACTTCCTTTATCGTCCGTTACACTTCGACAATCACGGAAGCGGGGCAACATCAAGCGACATTTGAAAATAGTTATGACATCAATTATCAACTAAACAATCAAGACGCAACGAATGAAAAAAATACATCACAGGTTAAAAATGTTTTTGTAGAAGGCGAGGCAAGCGGCAATCAAAATGTGGAAATGCCAACAGAAGAAAGTCTAGACATTCCTTTAGAGACAATAGATGAATGGGAACCAAAGACACCTACTTCGGAACAGGCAACAGAAACAAGTGAAAAGACAGGCGCAACAGAAACTGCAGAAAGCAGCCAACCAGAAGTTCATGTCTCGCCAACAGAAGAAGAAAATCCAGATGAAGGTGGAACACTAGGCACGATTGAGCCAATCATACCTGAAAAACCAAGTGTGACAACTGAAGAGAATGGCGTAACAGAAACTGCAGAAGGCAGCCAACCAGAAGTTCATGTCTCTCCAACAGAAGAAGAAAATCCAGATGAAAGTGAAACGTTAGGTACAATTACACCAATTATTCCTGAAAAACCAAGCGTAACAACTGAAGAGAACGGCGCAACAGAAACTGCAGAAAGCAGCCAACCAGAAGTTCATGTCTCACCAGCGGAAGAAGAAAATCCAGATGAAAGTGAAACGTTAGGTACAATTTCACCAATTATTCCTGAAAAACCAAGTGTGACAACTGAAGAGAACGGCACAACAGAAACCGCAGAAAGCAGTCAACCAGAAGTTCATGTCTCACCAACAGAAGAAGAAAATCTAGATGAAAGTGAAACACTAGGCACGATTGAGCCAATCATACCTGAAAAACCAAGTGTGACAACTGAAGAGAATGGCACAACGGAAACGGCAGAAAGCAGCCAACCAGAAGTTCATGTCTCGCCAACAAAAGAAATTACTACAACTGAGAAAAAACAGCCATCCACAGAAACAACTGTGGAGAAAAATAAAAATGTTACATTAAAAAATCAACCACAAATACTAAACGCTCCATTAAATACATTGAAAAATGAAGGAAGCCCACAGTTGGCTCCCCAACTGCTTAGTGAACCAATTCAAAAATTAAATGAAGCAAATGGGCAACGAGAACTTCCCGAAACAGGCACAACAAAAACACCGTTTATGCTAATAGCAGGAATACTGGCAAGTACATTTGCCGTTTTAGGTGTAAGTTATCTACAAATCAGAAAGAATTAACAATAGAAAAGCCATCCAGCTTTCGCTGGGGGGCTTTTCTATTATCTGGAGATAAATTGCTGATAGGCGCCAATCAAAAACTATGCTACAGTAAGGTATATAATGCTCGAAAAGGAGGGAGTAAATGACTAAAAAAATATGGTCGCACTTTCAGAAAAGCTTCACTTGGTACATTTTGATTGGTGTGATTGTTTCATTATGTAGTGCTTTAGCAATTTATTTTTTTCAACAGTTGTTAGATCATTATCAAAAAAGTTTCCAACTAGGGTTGTTAGTAGCGTATGGAACGACAATTATTTTAATTCCTCTATTGTCTTACTGTGAACAGAAACCGAAAGCTTACTTAACTAATGGCATCTATTTCTATTTGAAGAAATTAAGTTTAATAAAAATGAGCAAGATTTCCTATGAAGAATATCTAAAACTGGGAGCGGGGGCTTTACTACAAAAAGTAGAAGTTGGTGCAGCAGCTGGGAGAAATATCCACTTGAATTTTTATGGGCGCTTATTTCGAGAGCTAATTCCAGAGACGTTATTTAATTTATTTTTCATAGCATTGATTGATAAAAAATTATTACCAGCAATTCTAATTGGTTATGTGATTGTATTTATTTTAACCAAAATACTTTTGAAAACGCTACAAAAAATGAAAGAAAAAACACTTATTTCTGAAGAAGCAATGAATGCTACTTTGATACGAGGGATGACAGAACTAGTAACTTTTAGAATTAATCGAAAATATAAAAAAGAGATTGAAAATTACGGGTTAATGGCAGAGGAAAATAGTCAAAATATAACAAAAATGACTATGATCCATGAATTTTTCTTTGGCTTTTTTGCCTTGTTAGTCGCACTTATCAAAGTAAGCATTGTCGTACTTAGTTTTACTAACGTTGTGACATTAAGTTTAGGTGGACTTGTAGCGATAGTGATGTATATCGATCGAATTTATACGCCGATAGCCATATTTAATGTTTTATTTGTTCAATATAATTTGGATAAAGTAGCCTATCAGCGCTTGGAAGATTTTTATAAAAAAGAAGATGATCCTGACTTAGCGGTTCCAGGCAAAGCGTTACCTGAAATTCAAACAATTTCATTAAAAGAGGTGTGTTTTAGCGTAGATAGTCAAACGATTATGTCCCAACAAAATCGACAATTTTCAATGAACAAAACCTATGGCTTGATTGGAAAAAGTGGGACAGGCAAATCTACCCTGATTAAATTGATTTTAGGATTATTGAAGCCGACAGAGGGGACAGTTTATGTGAATCAATTTCCTCTAACACAATTCAATTTGGAAGATTATTATGAAAAAGTTTTTTATTTATCTCAAGATGTGCCAATATTTCAAGGAACGTTGAAAGAAAATATTGTATTTAATCAAGAAATTTCTGATGAACAAGTAATTGAAGCTATGTATCGTTTTCAGTTGGGGGAACTTTATGAACGGTTACCGGAAGGTTTAAACACTATTGTGAGTGAAAAAGGAATGAATTTTTCTGGTGGCGAGAAACAACGGATTGCTTTCACGCGCTTAGCATTTACACAAGCAGAGATCCTTATTTTAGATGAGGCGACTTCTGCATTGGACGAAAAGACCGAAGAAAAAGTGTTACAAGAAGTACAAAAATTTACCCACAATAAGTTGACTATTTTGGTTACTCATCGACCTAAAACCCTGCGATTTGTAGATGAAATTATTGATTTAAATGAGTGAACTTGTTAGCTCTTTGGCGCTTCTTTTGCTACACTTTTTATAAGAATTGAGAGAAAGGGGCAACTGTTGATGAATAATAATGAGCAAGAATTAGCGGAATTTTGGGATGAATTTGCAGAAGAATATGAAGAAATTCAACAAGAATCGCCATTTCCAATTGCTCGAGAATTACGTGATTTCTTGGTCCAAGAAGGTCTTTTTCCGTGTCAGACATTTCTGGATATCGCAGGTGGGACGGGACGATATTTACCTTTTTTTCAAGAGCAAGTCACGGAGTATACGCTAGCCGATATTTCTCAGAGAATGTTGGAGATTGCGGAAGCAAAAGCACAAAGCAACGTTGTTTTTCTTCGCCAAAGCCAAGAAAGACTGATTGAGACTGGGAAAAAATTTCAAGTCGTTTTTTCAGCCATGAATCCTGCTTTGGATACGCCAGAAAAAGTTAATGCATTGTGCCAATTAAGTGAGGAATGGTGTCTTATATTTCGGCTAGTGGAAGAGCAAGATTCGTTATTTTCTCCTTTTGAGCAAGAGAGCAACCCGCAGTTAAATTGGATGGCAAAATACAAAGCATTTCTAAAAAAAGAACAGCGACCTTTTTTCACAAAAAAATTTTTCTTTGAAGCATCAGAAGCTATTTCAAAAGACTTTTTCCGCAGCTATTTTGAAGAACAATGGTCAGTTCCAATTTTAGAACAACGCGTACAAGAAATTTTTGGTTCTCATGAAATTAAGCAAAATCAGCGTACCATTATTTATGAATTAATTGTTATTCCATGTAAAAAAACAACCAGCGATTACTAATTATCGCTGGTTGTTTTTCGGTTATTTAATTGTGCGAAAGCTTTTTCTGGAATCTCTTTTTTATCAATTTTGGCAGGAGATTGGATGATTCTTTTTTTACTAATGGTTGCTTCTACGTAAGCATTTGGTTCCAAAGGTTGAGGATTTTTGTCTGTCCGTTCGTAATCCATGACTTGCGTTTTTCCATTACTTTTAACAAAAGTTAGTCGATAGTGTAAAGAATATTGGCCATCTATGCTTTTTTGATTGTCATCTACTGTTTGTTTTCGTTCAGGAATTTCTAGAGGAACTTGTGCATAGGCTTTTTCACCCTTATATGTATCTGCATAATAACGATAGCCTGTATAACCACCAACAATCAATAAGCCAATAAATAAAATAGCGCCGATTTTTTTCATTTTTTCTCCTCCTAACAATTTACAAAAATAGCATAGCAAAAGAAGAAGGAGATGGAACATCGAAAAAACGAACAGTTCTCTTACAAAACTGTTCGTTTTTTTGTCTATTTAGCTTTCATCAGAGAGTAGAAAGGAATCATTTTTCTTACGATAACTAAAGAAAATAACAAAGTACAATAGGCCTGTTAAAAGAGTAACGCCTAACGAATTTGTAAATAAGATGCCAATAAAGATGAGGCCTAAAATGATTAAAGCAAGGAGATTAATACTTTTTTCAAAGAGAGACCCTCGTTTTAAAGACAGAACAAACGCCGCAGCGCTAATTAAAATCCAAATTAGCAAGACAGTGTAAGAGAGAGAACCGGCTAAGTAACCAAATAATTCATCGCCAACAAAATAAGAAAGAATAACGCCCAGATATAAAACACTGGCGCAGAAGAAAACTGAACGTTGAGGTACTTGGTGCTTGTTTAAAACCGCAAGTTTACTCATGGGTCCTTTTTTATCTTTTAAGCGAAAATATAAAAGGCGAGAAGAGGCGTATACCCCAGAATTAATAGAAGAAAACAAGGCTAAAATAATCACAAAATTTACGATGTCAGCAGCAAAAGGAATATTCATTTTTTCAAAAACCATAACAAATGGACTCACCGTTGTGCCTGCTAAGGTATTCCAAGGGAAAATAATCAAAAGTAAGAATAATGGAATGATATAGAAGGAAATAATCCGTCCCATCACACCACGAATCGCTTTAGGAATGGCTTTTTTAGGATCATCTGCTTCACTGACAGTAATCGCGATTAATTCTGAACCGCCATAAGAATAAATAACTACTAATAAAGAATTAACAATACCTTTCATGCCATGTGGGGCGAAGCCACCATGATCGGTGATACTTTGTAAAGTAGGGAAGACACCACTGCCTAGCATTTGTTGTCCCACCAGATAAACACCAAAAATAATTAACAAAATGATGACACTAATTTTAGCAAACGCCAACCAATATTCTGTTTCTGCAAATAAACGAACCGAGTAAAGATTAATGAGCGTCGTTAAAATAGCTAAAATGAAAACAAAAAACCAAGCAGGAATATTAGGAAACCAAAGTTGTAAAAAGGAAGCTGCGGCAACCGCTTCTGCAATAATATTAATTGTCCACATGGAATAATAAACCCAATCAATAAAATCAGCAGAATGTGCACCTAAAAATGGTCGAACCAAGCCAGACAAACCATGATGTGTGTCTCCGCCATCTAAAACAAGTTTTCCTAAACCACTCATGACGATGAAGAGAACAGCACCGCCAATTAGAAAGGCGATTAAAACAGAAGGACCAGCAATACCAATTGCTTCGCCACTTCCTTTAAAAAGACCTGCGCCAATCGCTCCCCCTAAGGCTAACATCGTAATGTGGCGCGAGCTTAATTGTTTTTTTAAGGTTGTTTGTTGTGTTTCACTCATAGGATTCTCCTTTAATTGAAAAAAATAATATGAAAATAACTTTCTTTATTATATACAATTTTCTGACAATTACAACTATTCTGTCAATGAAAATGAAAAAATAAGTGAAAAATATTATGAAAATAAAAAAATCGAGCAATTTAAGTGATTAAAATCGCTCAATTTTTTTATTAATTTTTATTTTTTAATAGAGTCATAATAGTTAATGGAACAGTAATGACTACATAGCCGATGATACTAGCCACTACTAAATAAGCTATAGGACTCGAGAAATTAAATAAGTCCGTTAAAAGTATTGCGACAATCATTGAAATAGCATAACAAATGAATAATTGAATAAACCGCTTTGCAGACAAAAAATCACCTCTTCCTAATTAGTTAAAGTCTCTTTTCAATCATTTAGTATACACCTGAAAAGAAGAATAAACTATCATTAATTAAAAGAAAAAGTGAAACAACTAGCGGATTTTTTGTTCAGCTGATTATCTTAAGAATTAGAAAATGGGGCATAAGTCATCTCGACTTATGTCCCATTTTCATTTATGACGTTGGCTTCGTGTAAATTGAGAAGTCTCGTCCTCTCTAGTGGTTGGTTTCTGTGTTCGTTGTACGGCTTGCTTTTCCGGCTCGCTCTTTTTTGCAACATCAGTCACAACATTTGGCTTCTGAGAAGGGGGAACAGTTGTTTTTTTGTTTAAAGTTGGCGTAGTTCTTTTTGTTTCTTTCTTTTTATTATTTTTATCATTTCCAGTGACTGTCAAATAGATAATCAGAAAAATCATTAGGATCGTTGCAACAATTAATAGAATAAACATGTTAAATGAAATGAACATGCATGGCCCTCGTTTCTCGTTTTTTCTTAGTTTACCAAAATTTCAAAATTTCGTCACTCTTTTCTTCAGAAAAAACGAATTTCGAAGGGGGTAAAAGAAACTTTTATAAAAAAGCCTCCTTTTTTGTGTGAAAATGCACAAAATTTCTGGAATCGTTTGCTGTTAAAACCAGATACTGGTAAAATAATTATTGTATAAGAATCATTTTAAAAAACGATTTTTGTTACAAATAACGTATTTGTTGAAAAGGCACTGTGAAGTAGTTAGAGACGACAGCCAAGTGACTTTTAATGACAGCCGCCCAATTAATTTCATGGAGCCTTTTCGTAGAAAACGAGGAGGTTATTTTGCGTGAAAGTGAGTATATTTTCGACATGCGTGGTGGATTTACTTTTTCCAAATGTAGGGCAAGCAATGGTAGAGGTTTTGGAACGTTATGGCTGTGAAACGGTTTTACCAACAAGCCAAACGTGTTGTGGTCAGCCAACGTATAATAGTGGCTATGTGACAGAGAGCACGACAACGCTTAAGAATCAAATTGATAGTTTTGACGGTGCCGATTATGTGGTGGGACCTGCGGGGTCTTGTGTCGGCATGATGAAAGAATACCACAAATTTTTAGCAGATGATCCTATTTATGGGCCAAAAGCACAACGTTTAGCTGAGCGAACTTATGAGTTTAGTCAGTTTCTTTATCGTGTCTTAGGGGTCAAAGATGTTGGCGCAACGCTATATGGGAAAGCCACTTATCATCGTTCTTGTCATATGACGCGAATTTTAAATGAACGAGAATCGCCTTTTGTTTTGTTGGATCATGTGAAAGGATTAGAAATGATTCCTTTAGGACATCTTGAAAATTGTTGCGGATTTGGCGGAACGTTTTCAGTGAAAATGCCAGCTATTTCTGAACAAATGGTGACGGAAAAAATGAACGATGTGATTGATACGGGCGCAGAAATTTTAATTAGTGCGGATATGGGTTGCCTGATGAATATCGGGGGTAAATTCAATCGTGATGGGAAAAAGATTAAGATTATGCATATTGCAGAAGTCCTTAATCACGAAGTGGATGAAGCACGCATGGACCAACCACAAATCATATCGGTAGGGTAAGGGGGAAGAACTGTGGGATTATCAACGAGCAATAAGCCGTTAAGTGAACGAATTGAAGAAAGTAAAAAAGATGTGTTTATGCAAAAGGCTGTCGCCAAAGCACAAGATGCCCAATGGGAGAAACGAGAAGGTGCGCGGGAAGCTTTAGGCAATTGGCCACAATGGCGTGAACTGGGAGAACAAATTCGCCAACATACAATTCAGTATCTGCCTGACTATTTAGAAGAGTTCAGTGATAACGTCGCCAAACGAGGTGGCAAAGTCTTTTTTGCTCAAACCGCCGAAGAGGCCAATGAATATGTGAAACAAGTGGTTCTAGAAAAAAAGGCGAAAAAAATTGTGAAATCTAAATCAATGGTGACGACCGAAGTCGATATTGATCCAATGTTATTGGGATTAGACGATGTCAGTGTAATGGAAACAGACTTGGCGGAATTCATTTTACAAATGGATGACTGGGATGAGCCGTCACATATTGTTTTCCCAAGTATTCATAAAAATCGCGAACAGATTCGTCAGGTTTTTGCGAAAAAATTAGGGTATCAAGGAGATAATGACCCGGTAAATTTGGCACGCTGTGCACGAGAAGTGATGCGCAAATTCTTTTTGGAAGCGGAGATTGGCATTACAGGTTGTAATTTCGCTATTGCGGATAGCGGCTTAATTAACTTAAATACAAATGAAGGAAATGCTGATTTGACCATCAGTATTCCTAAGACACAAATCGTGTTAATGGGGATGGAAAGAATCGTACCAACAATGCGTGAAGCAGAGGTTTTAGATAACCTTTTAGCCAGAAGTGCTGTTGGTCAAAATTTAACAACGTATGTGACGTTTGCCGGGCAAAAAAATGCGGATGAATCCGATGGTCCAGAAGAATTTCACGTAGTCATTTTGGATAACGGGCGTTCAAAAGCTTTAGGAACAGCCTTTCAGCCAGTCTTACAGTGTATTCGTTGTGGGTCTTGTCTGAACGTTTGTCCGGTCTATCGCCATATTGGAGGGCACGGTTATGGCTCTATTTATCCAGGACCAATTGGTGCTGTACTTTCTCCAATTTTAGGTGGATATAAACAGTTTGGGGAATTGCCTTATGCGTCTAGTCTTTGTGGGGCATGTACGGAAACGTGTCCTGTGAAAATTCCATTGCACGAACTATTAATTGAACATCGTAAAGTGATGACCGATGATCTGAAAATGAAACATGGATTTGAAGATTTCCAAATGCGTATGGTAGGTAAAGCCACTGGTTCACCAGCAATGTTTAAAGCAGCTATGAAAGTCGATCATGCTGCAGCGGGCATTTTAAGTAAACAAAAAGAAATTACTGTTGAAAACATGTACAATCATGGGGGCTTCCTTGATAAAGGACCAGGGTTAGTAAAAGGTTGGACCGATGTTCGTGATTTGCCAAGACCACCAAAATCTTCAGAAAACTTCAGAAGTTGGTTCAAAAAACATCAAGAAGGTGAAAAAAATGACTAACGAAGCGATTCAAAATCGAGAACCTTTTTTACAAAATCTACGAGAAAAATTAGGCGTAGAAAAACAGCCTGTTTCGGCCCATCCATTTGAGCCAATTAATCATTTACCAGAAGAACAGTTGGCAGATAAAACACCAGCAGAGCTGTTAACGATTGTGAAAGAACGTGTGGAAACGATTCACACGAACTTAGTGGAAACCACACAAGAAAATTTACTGACGACGATTCAGCAAATTGTTGCTGAGTTTGGTGGGGGCAATCTTTTATTGCCAACAGATGCACGTTTTGAAGCCTATGGATTAGCTGATTTAGCTAAGTCATTAGAGGCTGTTTCTGTTAAGCAATGGCAACCTGGAAGTGAGCAACGAGAAGCGAATATTCAAACAGCTGCTCAGGCAAATATCGCGATTGCCTTTGCTGAGTTTTTACTAGCTGAATCAGGAACGATTGTGGTGGAGTCCAATGCGGGACAAGGCAGAGCCTTACATTTTTTACCGAAGCATTACATTTCAATTATACCGTTTAGCAAACTCGTTCCACGTTCGACTCAGCCAGCAGCTTTTTATACAGAAAAAATAGAAAAAGGCGAAAAAATCGGCTCAGCGATTCACTTTATTTCAGGGCCTTCTAATTCAGGAGATATTGAAATGCAACTGGTTGTCGGGTTGCATGGTCCTTTAGAAGTTTGTTACGTGGTTGTGATGGATCGCTAAAACGCTAGAAGCATAATCAATTCAGCCCTTTTTAGAATTGATTATGCTTTTTTTATGAGCAGGATCAAAAAAGTAAGAATCAAATTTGAAAGAAATACGTTTTTTTTCTGACCATTTTGTAAAAAAAGCGTACATAAAAATTAATTGGGTGTTAAGCACTATAGGATTGATTTACTTTGTGGTAGAATATGAGACATAAGATAATAAGGTTTTTGGAGGAATGAGTTTGAAATCAAAAGAATTAATTAAAACAGTCGTCTTTTTTGCCTGTTTAGCTTTGGGTCTGTTTTTACTGAGACAATTTGTATTTACGCCTGTCGTAGTGAGAGGTCATTCAATGGATCCAACGTTAGCAGATGGTGAACGAGTAATTACATTAAAAAACACAGAAATTAATCGTTTCGATATTATTACTTTCCCAGCGCCAGATGAACCAGATAAAAATTATATTAAACGTGTGATTGGTTTACCTGGAGATACAATTGCGTACAAGGATGATACGTTGTACATCAATGGAAAAGAAGTTGACGAACCCTATTTAGATGAATTTAAAAAAGCCTTAACAGATGGTCAACCTTTGACAGGCGATTTTTCATTAAAAGAAAAAGTACCAGCAGATAGCTACTTTGTTTTAGGTGATAATCGACGGAATTCAAGAGATGGTCGAATGATTGGTTTTATTCATAAAAAAGATATTTTGGGTGAAGTGAAATTTGTGATGTGGCCATTCTCACGGTTTGGTCCAATACCAGAAGTGTCAAAACAATAAAAGAGACAATGAGTAAAAGAGAAGGACGGAAATGTGTAAAAACAAACACATGTTTCCGTCCTTCTTTTGTGGTAAAATAAAGTCAGTGCAAAGGAAAAGGATGTGAAACCATGAGTGTGCAGTTTATTAGAGGAACCGCCGTGGCAGACTTAGAAGCGCCACTTATACAGGCGACAAAACAATGGCTAGAGGAAGACGCACAGCATGAAGTATTCTATTTAGTCCCGAACCATATTAAGTTTGAGCAAGAAATTCAAGTCTTGCAAAAGTTACGTCAATTACAGACAACTACGTCTGATTCAATAACCAGTACCCGTCTGCAGGTTTTTAGTTTTTATCGTTTGGCTTGGTACTATTTACAACATACACCTTTTTACTCGGCAGATGTTTTATCTGATGCAGGCGCTGCGATGATTTTCCGCAAAATTTTAGTAGAAGCAGAAGAAGAGTTACAAATTTTTAGAGGTGAAATTAACAAGCCCGGCTTTATTCAGCAACTATTTCAGCTTTATCAAGAAATGCGCGAAGGCAATATTGAGATTGCGGAGCTTTATCCATTTTTAGAAAAACAAACGGAGAACCCTAAAGGACAAGATTTACAACTTAAGTTTCAAGATTTAACGTTAATTTTTACGCGATTCCAATTACAAATGAGTCAGTATGGCTATGAATCAGCGGAGATTATTCAACATTTAAGCGAGTATTTACAAACGGTTGATTTGTCGAATGTTCAATTCGTTATTTCAGGCTATCAGCAGTTTACTGCCAGAGAATTAAAGTTGATTGAAGTGCTACTGGCGCAAGCAGGTTCTGTGAAAGTAGCCCTTTTATTGGACAAACAATATCCGCATGACTTACCTGATCCGCGGTCGTTATTTTATGAAGCGGGACAAACCTATCATCAGCTTTATCAACTAGCAAGGCAGAAGCAAATCCCGATTCTTTCAGATTATGTGGAAAAGAAAGAGGTATTAATTACAAATCCAGACTTGCAAGGATTAAACGATTATTGGATTCAATCACAAGAACACCTGCCTCCATTAAGCACATCTGACTGGAGTGGCGATGGCTTATTTCTGTGGCGTGCTGAAAACGTTAAAGAAGAATTAACACATGTTGCAACCGAAATTCGCCGTTTAGTGGTGGAAGAAGGGTATCGGTACAAAGAAATTCAGGTGTTGACTCGTGATTTAGATTGTTATGAAAATTTATTAGAACCGATTTTTGCGGAACACGAGATTCCTGTTTATGTCGACCGAGATATGGCTATGGATCGGCATCCTTTAGTAGAATGGATTGAATCTTTATTTGCTATTCATTCGTACAATTATCGTTATCGCGATGTGCTCCGTTTTTTGAGAACGGAATTATTTATGCCAATGAATCAACACGCTACTTCTGAAGAAAGCTTGACTGATTGGTTAAACCAACGGAACGCTTGGCGCAGAAAAGTTGATATTACCGAAAATGTAGTCCTGGCATACGGCTATGAAGGTTATTATTGGTCGCAAGAAAAAGATTGGGAATTTATTCGGTATGATTTTGAAGCGGAAGAGCAAGAAGATGTCGCTACGATGGAAGAAGAGTCAAATGCGATTCGTCAATCGCTTCAACGGCTGCTACCTAGTTACTTTCAAGCAATGATAAGTGCCAAAACTGGTTTGGAAGCAGCGACCGTCTTCTATCACTTTTTACTGCAAAGTGGTGTGGCAACACAATTAAAAATGTGGCGCTTACAAGCTATCGAAGCAGGTCAACTAGAAACAGCTCGTAACCATGAACAGACTTGGGATGCATTGATGTCATTACTAGATGAATACGTCACTGTTTACGGAGAAAGTTCGTTTGATTTTACAACGTTTCAAGAAATATTTGTTAGTGGCTTGGAAGGTTTGCACTATAGTAAAGTGCCGACAGCGATTGACCAAGTACAAGTTCGCGCAATGGATTTAACTCGACCTGGCGCTGCCAAGGTTACTTTTGCTATTGGGATGACGGAAGAAATTTTTCCACAAAAGATTGAAAATAAAACACTATTGTCTGATGAAGAACGTCAGACAATCAATGATACTTTAACGGAAAACCAATATTTACGTGGGACAACTGGGCGCAAAATTGCGCAAGAACCGTTTGTTGCGTATCTCGTCTTTTCTTCAGCGCGAGAACGGTTATATTTAACCTATCCAAGTGTTAAAGACACCGCTCAAGAAGTCAAACCGTCTCCTTATTTTAAAAATATCCAAAAAGATTTAAACTTGCCCGTTTTTGAAAAAAATGAAACAACCATTTTCGATGATGAAACGACCAGTTTAGCCCATATTAGTACGTATCGGACGTTAATCGGTGAATTAACGCGTTTGAAAAGACAACGGAAAGAAACACAAGAAGGATTGTTGCCTTTCTGGTTAAATATGGAAAAAGCGCTAATGAACCAATCAATTGCGCCGCTAGCCAAGCAAGTTTTCGAAAGTTTAACGCATCAAAATATTCCTGAAAAGATTGATGAGGTCTTAGCAGAACCTTTATATGGTAAAGATATTTATACATCCGTTTCTCGGATGGAGAGTTTTTATCGCTGTCAATATCAATACTTTTCTCGCTATGGCTTACGTTTGAAAGAAAGAGATGTCTTTGGGCTTTCGCCAGCAGCTACAGGGGAATTTTTCCATGAAGCATTGGATCAGTTCTTTAAATTATTGATTATGAATCAACGGAACTTATCTGAATTAACCGATCAGGAAGTCAATTTATTGGCGGAGGAAGTACTAAATAGTATTTTAGGGGATGCACGTTTTTCTGTATTAACGACCTCTAGTCGCATGAACTATATTCGCTATCAATTGAGTCAAACAATTAAAAAAGTCAGTTGGGCGCTGAAACGCCAAAGCCAACGAAGTGGCATGACGACTGTTCAAACGGAAGTGTTATTTGGCCAAATTGCCGCTAAAAAAGGAATTTCTGGTTTGGAATTACCATTAAAAAATCAAGGGAAAATTCATGTTCGGGGGAAAATCGACCGGATTGATCAATTGGTTACACCCGAATCAACCTATTTAGGTGTGATTGATTATAAATCGAGTCACCGTAAATTTAATATGACAGAAGCGTATTACGGCTTAGCCATGCAAATGCTGACGTACTTGGATGTGGCTTTAATGGATGCTGTGCAATTAGTTGGTCAAGAAGCTAAACCTGCTGGCTCACTTTATCTGCATGTACACAATCCTACATTATCTTATGAAGGCAAAGACGACATTGAACAACAAATGCTTAAAAAATATCAGTTTGATGGTCTTTTGATGAAAGACCCAGATTTATTGGATCATTTAGATACGAGTCTGCAAGCTAAACAAAGTTCGTTGCTGTTTCCGATTGAAGAATCCGCCAAAGAACAAATTAAACCTGGTCGTCGCCAAGAAGATAAATTTGTGACAGAACCAGAACTAGGCGCGTTGCTTTCCCATAACCGAAATAAATTTATTGAAGCGGGGAATCAAATTATTGGCGGCGAAGTTCAACTTAATCCCGCTTATCAAGGCAAGGAACGGATTGCTTGTCGCTATTGTCCGTTTCGAAGTGTCTGTGATTTTGATGTGATGTTAAAAGAAAATAATTATCATCGTATTGAGAATTTATCCAAAGAGGAAATTATGGCGCGCTTGTTAAACAAAGATGAGGAAGGAGCAACCGAAGATGAGTAAAACAATTCCACTACGTCCAGCCAATGAGCAATTCACCGACAGTCAATGGCAAGCGGTGTTTGATGGCGATGAAAATATCTTAGTTTCTGCTTCGGCTGGCTCAGGAAAAACCACTGTTTTAGTCCGCCGTGTCATTGAAAAAGTCAAAAGCGGCGTCGATATCGATCGTCTCTTGATTGTGACGTACACTGAAGCCGCCGCCCGTGAGATGAAAGAACGTATCCAAGTGGCTTTACAAAAGGCAATGAATGAAGAACAAGATCCAGAAAGAAGACGGCATTTTTCTCGTCAAATTGCTCTTTTGCCAACAGCCAATATCAGCACGTTACATGCCTTTTGTTTAACTGTTATTCGTCGTTTTTATTATTTAATTGACATAGATCCAGTTTTTCGGATGTTAACAGATGAAACAGAAACATTGTTATTAAAAGAAGATGTTTGGGATGCATTACGTGAACAATTTTATGCGGAAAATCAAGAAGAATTTTACCAATTAACAGCGAATTTTTCCAATGACCGTAGTGATGACGGACTCACTAACTTAATTTTTTCTTTTTATGAATTTGCCAAAGCCAATCCTGATCCAGAGGCGTGGATTAATGGCTTAACACAAGCCTACGAAGTAGGTGATCAGCTAGGCGAATCAACGTTATTTCAGACGTATTTAAAACCGCTAGCTGTTGAGACGTTACAACGAACTCTTCAGCGTTACGAAGAAATGGTGACCTTAACAGAGGGCGAAGAGAAACTTCAAAAGATTTGGTATTTAGCTCAAAATGAAAAGGAACAAACAAAACAATTTTTACAATTTTTAGAGAGAAATGATTTAGAGAGCGCCTATAATTTGACTGAATTGTTGAGCTTTGACCGCTACCCAACGGTTCGTGCCGAAGAGTTGAAACCAACCGCGGAACAAGCCAAACAGTTACGAGAACAAAATAAAAAAGCGTTAAATGATTTGAAAAAGCAACTGTTTACACTTTCTCCAGATGCCATGAAACAAGTCTTGAAAGAGGCCACGCCCATTGTTCAAGAAATGGCTCACGTGGGGAAACAATTTATGGAGGCCTATGGCGCAGAAAAACGGCTTAAAAATTTAGTGGATTTTAACGATTTAGAACATTATACGTTAGCTATTTTAGCGAAAAATCAGGCAGATGGCTGGCATGCATCAGAAGCCTCGGTTTACTATCGCGAAAAATTTGATGAAGTGTTAGTCGATGAATACCAAGATATCAATCAATTACAAGAATCTATTTTGTATTGGTTGCGCCGTCCGCTTAGCACAGAAGGAAACCTTTTTATGGTAGGAGATGTGAAACAGTCTATTTATTCTTTCCGCTTGGCAGATCCTACATTGTTTATTGAAAAATACAATCAGTATGGGCAAGGCAAAGAGGGCAAACGAATTATTCTAGCTGAAAATTTTCGTTCTCGCAAAGACGTTTTAGACTTTACGAATTTAGTATTTAGTCAATTAATGGATGAGCGAGTGGGCCAAATTGCTTACGATGAGTCAGCCGCTTTGGTTCATGGTTTTGATCAATTTTCGGAGGCGGCTGATTATTCAACTGAATTGCTAATTTATGAAAAAAAAGCAACAGAATCAGTTGAATTTCCAGAATTACAATCCCCTGAGTTGTTGATTGAAGATAAGACAGAAGGGGAACTTTACGTTACTGCTTTGAAAATTCGTGAATTAATTGACCAAAATTTCTTGATTTATGATAAAAAGCTGAAAACGGATCGACCGATTACTTATCAAGATATTGTCTTATTAACGCCTACGAAGAAAAATAATTTAACTATTTTAGATGTTTTTAAATCATTAGAAATTCCAGTTCAAGTCAATGATGCTCAAAATTATTTCCAAGCAACGGAAATTCGTACAATGATTGCCTTGCTTCAATTGATTGATAATCCCTATCAAGACATTCCTTTGGCAGCTGTGTTACGTTCACCAATTGTTGAATTAAAAGAAAACGAATTAGTGCTTATTCGTTTGGCTAATAAGGAAGCCAGTTACTACGAAGCATTTTTAACGTTTAATCAAAAGATGGAACCAACCATGGAGGAAGCAGTTGTTCAGGAAAAAACTATACGTTTTGCTGAATCATTAGAAAAATGGCGGGAACAGGCTCGACGCAACCAGATTAGCAACTTGCTGTGGACGATTTATCGGGAAACGGCCTACCTTGATTATGTTGGCGGGTTGCCTGTTGGCAAACAACGCCAAGCCAATTTATATGCGTTGGTTGATCGGGCCGCGGCGTATGAAAAAACAACCTTCCGCGGATTATTTCAATTTGTTCGCTTCATCGAAAAAATGCAAGAAAAAGACAAAGATTTAGCGGAACCAGTCGTTTTAAGTGAAGAGAATGCCGTACGCGTCATGACGATTCACGCTAGTAAAGGGTTAGAATTTCCGGTGGTATTCGTTTTAGATATGACCAAAGAATTTAATGTCAGTGATTTGAATGAACGCTATATCTTTGAAGAAAATTTAGGCGTAGGCATTCGTTATTTACAACCTGAAGAACGAGTTATGTACGACACTTTACCATTTTTGGCGATTAAACAAGTACGATTGAGAAAATTACTATCCGAAGAAATGCGGAAGTTATATGTGGCGTTGACACGTGCAGAACAGAAACTTTTTCTGGTGGGCTCCTATAAAGACCAAGCGGCGATGTGGAAAGAGTGGCTGAAAGTTGGCGATGTAGAAACACTGGTGCTACCAGCTGAAAATCGCTTGCAAAGTAAAAGTAGTTTAATGAATTGGGTTGGGATGACATTGGTACGCCATCAAAAAGCCGATGAATATCAGCAAGAAGTAGTGGTAAGTAACGTTCCGCAAGTCAAAAAGCACCCAGCTAACTTTCATATTCAGTGGTTCAACGAAGAACAACTACGAGCAGCCATTCAGCAATTACAATTGCCAGAAAGACAAGCAGAGGATTTAGCCGAAAAAGCGCAATTATCTGCTGACAAAATCAATCGTGGTCTTGCACGGTTAAGTTTCAATTATCCGTTTGAAGTGGCTACTCGGACCACCAGTTATCAGTCTGTTTCTGAAATCAAGCGAGTATTTGATGACCCCGATAACAAAGAAATTGGTAAAATTGAGGTTCGGGAAGACAATACTATTCAAGCGCAACCGTTGATTGTCAATCGAATGATTGAAGGAGATTTAAGTAAGCCTAAATTTTTAGATACGGTTCAAGCGCCCTCAGCAGCTGAGATTGGGACAGCAACCCATTATTTATTACAACTAATTGATTTAAGTAAGCAACCTTCTTACGAGGAAGTGCGAGCTGTTCAAGAACGCTTAGTGGAAAATAAATTGATTTTACCAGCAATTGCTGAAAAAATGAATCTGGAACAAATCGTGGCCTTCTTTGACACCGCCTTAGGAAAACAATTGATTCAACACCATCAAACCGTTAGAAGGGAACAACCTTTTTCTATGCTGATTGAAGCAGAAGAGCTCATTCAAAATTATCCAGAAACGACACAAGATGATTTATTAATTCATGGGATTATTGATGGCTATATCGAATTAGACAATCAATGCATTTTGTATGACTATAAAACCGATCATGTAAAAGGCACCTCTCCCCAAGCGATTTCTGAAATTGTCGAACGGTATCGCGGACAGATGAATCTTTATCGTAGAGCGCTACAAGAGGCAACGCATAAAGAGGTGTCGCACGTCTATTTAATTTTATTAAATGGAGGAGTAATTATTGACATGCAGACAGGAAATGTTGTAGATTTTATAAAGTAGAAAAAATTAGAAGCAGAAACACTTACATTTTGTAAGGAATGTGCTATACTCATTGAAGAGGTGAGGAAGATGGAAAAAGTAAAAACAGAATCGTTTGTACTTTGTCCCAAATTTGAAAAATCATTTTCAATACTTGGTAAAAAATGGAATGGTTTAATTATTGATGTTTTATTAGAACGAGGTCCTCAACGTTTTGGCGAATTAAAAGAAAAAATTCCAATGTTAAGTGATCGTGTCTTAGTAGAGCGATTGAAGGAACTAGAAGCTGAAGGAATTATCACCAAAGCTGTTCGTTGCGGTGAAGGAAATCGCTTAGAATATTTCCTGACCGAAAAAGGCGAAGACTTGCAATTAGCAATGGAACAAATTCAACATTGGGCAGAAAAATGGGTAAAAGACGAAGAATGCAGTTGACCGCAAGCAAAACTTCTTGTAAACTAAACGTAATTAAATAACTAAAAAAACAGTGATGGAAACAAGTAGTTTGAATTGACGTGTTTTAGGGAGAGTCAGCCAGAGACTGGAAGCTGATTTACACAGTCACCAAGCGAAATTCACTTCCTGAGTTTGTTTGTTTTCAAGAAGAAAGCAAACCGGTAATTGCCGTTAAATGAAATGAGTGCATGACAACAATTTGTTATGAATTAGGATGGTAACACGATAGCTCGTTCCTTTGAAAGGAATGGGTTATCGTTTTTTTTTAGTTTAAATAAAAGATAGAGGGGAACGCATAATGACATTACAAGCGCAATTAGAAGCTCTTAGAGACAATACGCTCAAAGAAATCGCACAAGTTGCTACTTTAAAAGAATTAAACCAAATTCGCGTAGAAACATTAGGGAAAAAAGGGCCAATCACCGAAGTATTAAGAGGCATGAAAAACCTTTCACCAGAAGAACGACCAGTGGTGGGGGGCTTTGCAAATGAAATTCGTGATTTATTAACCGAAGCAATTGAAGCGCGCAAAGTTGTTTTAGAAAACGAAGCGTTAAATGCGGCACTAAAAGAAGAAAGTTTAGATGTAACTTTACCTGGGAAACAAATGCCTCAAGGCACACGTCATATTTTGACACAAGTTATGGAAGAGATTGAAGATATTTTCTTAGGCATGGGTTATCAAGTAGTGGAAGGATACGAAGTAGAATCCGATCATTATAATTTCGAACGCATGAATCTACCAAAAGATCATCCGGCACGCGACATGCAAGATACGTTTTATATTTCAGATGAGATGTTAATTCGTACGCATACTTCACCAGTTCAAGCTCGAACAATGGAAAAACACGATTTTTCAAAAGGTGCATTACGAATGATTTCTCCTGGGAAAGTATTCCGTCGTGATACAGATGATGCGACACATAGTCACCAATTCCATCAGATTGAAGGCCTTGTTGTCGATAAAAATGTCACAATGGGTGATTTAAAAGGGACGTTAGAAGTCATGATGAAAAAAATGTTTGGTGAAGATCGTAAAATTCGTTTACGTCCTAGCTATTTCCCTTTTACAGAACCTTCAGTCGAAGTAGATGTTAGCTGTTTTAAATGTGGCGGCGCAGGTTGTAACGTCTGCAAACATACAGGTTGGATTGAAATTTTAGGTGCGGGGATGGTTCATCCAGATGTGTTACAAATGTCAGGGATTGATCCAACAGAGTACTCAGGCTTTGCCTTTGGCTTAGGACCAGATCGCGTTGCTATGTTACGTTATGGTGTAAATGATATCCGTAATTTTTATCAAAATGATTTACGTTTCTTAAATCAATTCAAGGTAAAGGAGTAGTTGAAAAATGTTAGTTTCTTATAAATGGTTAAATGAATATGTTAATCTTTCAAACGTTACTCCGCAAGAATTAGCGGACAAAATGTCTGTGACAGGTATCGAAGTTGAGGGCGTTGCTGTACCTGAAGAAGGATTAAAGAAAATTGTTGTCGGTGAAGTAAAAGAATGTGTTCCTCATCCAAACTCTGACCACTTATCAATTTGCCAAGTAGACATCGGTGAAGAAGAGTTGTCACAAATTGTTTGTGGAGCACCAAATGTGAAAGCCGGAATTAAAGTCATCGTGGCGTTACCTGGTTCAAGAATTGCAGGAAATCAAAAAATTAAAAAAGGTAAAATGCGTGGCGAAGTCTCTAACGGAATGATTTGTTCGTTAGAAGAGCTAGGATATTCAGATAATGTCGTACCAAAAGCCTACGCTGAAGGGATTTATTATTTACCTCAAGAAGCAGTGAATGGGACACCTGTTTTCCCTTATTTAGACATGGATGATGCGATTATTGAATTATCAATTACACCAAACCGTGCAGATGCATTAAGTATGAGAGGGGTAGCCTATGAAGTTGGCGCAATTTATCGTCAAACGCCTCAGTTTAATGATCCCAAACTCAAAGAAGATGCTTCAGATAACGTGGAAAATTACGTAACAGTGACTGTTGAAGATTCACAAGATGCACCAGCGTATCAAATTCGTGTCATTAAAGATGTGACGATTGCAGAAAGTCCTCAGTGGTTGCAAAATCGATTGATGAATGAAGGAATCCGTCCGATTAACAATGTGGTGGACGTGACAAATTATATTTTATTATTATTTGGTCAACCATTGCATGCATTTGATTATCAAAAATTAGATAGCAAAGAAATCTTGGTTCGTCGAGCAACAGCAGCAGAAAAACTAATTACATTAGATGGTGAAACACGTCAATTAACAGAAGAAAATATCGTCATTACGAATGGAAAAACGCCTGTCGGCTTAGCCGGTGTAATGGGTGGGGCTAATTCTGAAATCAGTCAAGAAACAACAACTGTGGCTTTAGAAGCGGCATTGTTCAATCCATTGTCTATTCGCAAAACGTCTAAACAATTCAATTTACGGAGTGAATCTTCAAGTAGATTTGAAAAAGGCATCAACCAAGCGACAGTTGGGCTAGCTTGTGATGTGGCAGCCGCGATGATTGCAGAGTTAGCCAACGGAACAGTGGTCTCAGGCACTGCAGTTGGTTCTGAAGTGGCCGTTAAAGAAGCGCAGGTAGCTGTGACTTTAGAGCGAATCAACCAATATTTAGGCACTGCATTAGATGAAGCAACGGTGAATGAAATTTTTGAAGCACTCGGTTTTGCTTATGAAGTAAATCAAGGCGCATATGAAATTACGATTCCACCAAGACGTTGGGATATTGCGATTGAAGCAGATATTATTGAAGAAGTGGCGCGCATTTATGGATATGATCATTTACCTTCAACATTGCCAAGTGGAGAAACAGTTGCTGGAAGTCTAACCAAAGCACAACATGTTACGCGCCAATTAAAGAGCTTACTGGAAGGTCATGGTACGAGTGAAGCCATCAGCTATGCGTTGACAACAGAAGAAAAATCCCGTCAATTTATGATGAAAGAAAGTCAAACAACACGTTTGCAATGGCCAATGAGTGAAGAGCGTTCTGTGTTACGTATGAACTTAATTTCTGGTTTATTAGATGATGTCGCATACAATGTGGCACGTAAAAATAATAATATCGCCTTCTACGAAGTAGGACGCGTTTTCTACCAAACAGAAGATCCAACAAAAAATTTACCTACAGAAGAAAATCACTTAGCACTTGCTTTAACTGGTAATACAATGGTTAAAGATTGGCAAACAAAAGCAACAGCCGTTGATTTTTATACAGTAAAAGGCTTAGTGGAAAGTATTGTAGCTGTTTTAGGATTAACAGAAAAAATCAGTTATCAAGCGACAACGGCGATTCCAGAAATGCATCCAGGCCGGACAGCATGGATTTATTTAGAAGATGAAGTGGTTGGTTTTGTCGGACAAGTTCACCCAACGACAGCAAAAGCGTACGATATTCCTGAAACATATGTTGCTGAATTAAACTTGCAACAATTAGTAGCTACAGAAGCAGGCGGGGTTACTTATGAAGCAGTTTCTAAATTCCCAGCAGTTTCTCGAGATATTGCTTTATTAGTCGATGAAACAGTTACTAATCAAGAACTAGTTAAAACTATTTCAGATAACGCAGGTAAATATTTGAAAGAGATTCATTTATTTGATGTATATCAAGGTCAAAAACTAGGCGCTGACAAAAAATCAATGGCGTATAGTTTAACTTTCGTTAATGCAGAAGCGACATTAGTGGATGAAGAAATTAACCGTTCAATGGAAAAAGTTGAAAAAGCGCTAATTGAAAAACATCAAGTAGAAGTAAGATAAAATAAAAACAGGAAAGTGGGGCATAAGTCGAAATGACTTATGCCCCACTTTCTAAATCTTAAGATAATCAGCTGAACAAAAGCAGCTCCTTCGGAAATAAGCCGAAATTCTCCAAAAATTAAAGAACAATTTTCGGAAATTCCTTCTTATTTCTTGGAGCTAAACACTTTTGTCTCAGCCTCCTGTTTTTAACTACATTAATAACTTTTCGCCCAATTTCGTGAAAGCCAACGTGAAAATTGTGAGATACTAAAGTTAATAATGAAATAAATAAGGGCGACGATTCCGTAAATAGTGAATACTTGTCCTGTTTGTGCGTAGCGCCCCATTAAGATATAAGATTTGCCAAAGAGTTCTTGTAAAGCAATCACGGAATACAAGAAACTTGTATCCTTGATGACAGTAACAAACTGAGAAACGATCGCTGGTAAAACATTGCGAATGGCTTGAGGCAAAACAATATGATAAATAATTTGCCAATTTGAAAACCCTTGAGAACGCGCCGCTTCAATTTGTCCTTTATCAACACCATTTAAACCACCACGAATAATTTCCGCTAAAGCAGCGGTGGTAAACACAGTAAAACTCACAATTCCAGCAGGAGTGGATTTGATTTTGAAAATCAAAAAAATAACATAAATCCACAATAAGTTTGGAATATTGCGCACCACTTCTACATAAATACTGGCAAGTAACTTCAGTGGTCCATGGGTTTGATTTCGCAAAACGGCTAGAATGGTGCCAAAAATCGTACTCAAAATAATTGAGACGAAGGAAATATAGAGCGTCAATTTTAAGCCGTTAAATAGAAATTGAAAATTATTTGCTGTCAGTAATTGACGCATTTCTTCTGAAAAAGGCATCTGTTTTCCTCCTATCTACTATATGCTTTCTTATTTTTTTCTTCCATTTTTCTAGCCAAATTCGCTAATGGGAAGCAAAGAATGAAATATAAGAAACCAGCAAGCGCAAAGGCGGGAATATAGTTCAAGTTGACAGACGACCAACTATTGGCAGCAAACATTACGTCAGCGCCAGAAATAATGGCAACTGTTGACGTATTTTTAATTAGATTCACGACTTGATTGGTTAAAGGCGGTAACATAATCCGCCATGCTTGTGGTAGAATCACATACCGCATCGTTTGACCATACGTTAATCCTTGGGAGTAAGCCGCTTCAAATTGCCCTCTTGGGACAGCTCCGATTCCTGAGCGAACCACTTCAGAAATGTAGGCGCCATGATAGAGGCCTACACACAGAATGGCAATCGTAGTAATAGAAAATGAAAGCAGCGGGCTTAGCAGAGGAAAGCCATAATAGACTACGATAAATTGAATCAACAAAGGTGTGTTTTGAAAAAATTCTACATAGACACGACTAATTGCGTGTAAAAGTTTACTTTTGGTCGCTGATAAACTGCCAAAGAAAATGCCTAAAGCAAAGGCGACTAAGATTGCTCCTAAAGAAAGCAGAATAGTATAGAGAAAAGCCTGACCAAAAATTCGCCAATCTTGAAATAAAGCTTCCCAACGATATAAGGCAAATGGCCCTTCTTCAAGCCAGGAAATATTGGCTAACAAAAACATAAAAATCCCTCCTAAAATTTTTGATTCTTCAAGTCTTAGGAATGATTAATTTTTTAAGCCCCAGTCTTGATAAATTTTTTCTAGTGTGCCGTCTTTTTCCCATTTTTCAATTAAACCATTTAGATAATCATTTAATTCAGTATTTGCTTTCTTTGTGGTAATTCCATATTCTTGTGGCGAAAAACCATCTTTTAAAATTTCTGTCTTGCCATCCACATAGCCAGATAGGATTGATTTATCCACTGAAAATGCATCAATTCGTTTAGAAGTTAACGCTGTTTTTAATTCAGGATAGGAACCTAATTCTTGATAAGTAAATTTGATTCCTTCCTCTTGCGCTTTTTTCTCTAAGTTTTCTTTTGTCGTAGCAGATTGTGCAACGCCGATTGTTTTTCCGTCTAAATCTTTCATGCTTGAGAAGTTATCCTCTTTGCGCACAAGGAAACCAATCTCATCTGTATAATAAGGAGTTGTAAAATTATAAGTCTTTTTACGTTCATCAGTAATTGTAAATGTAGCAATTACCATATCTAGTTCACCATTGTCTAAAAGGGGACCGCGCGTTTTCGCTGTCACGCCCACAAATTCCACATTCTCTTCGCTGCCGGTAATTTCTTTCGCAATCAAGCGTGCAATATCTGGTTCCATTCCTTCATTTTTGTTTGTATCAGGATTCATATAGCCAAAATTAGGAATGTCTTCTTTGACACCTACTTTAATTTTCCCTGCTTTTTTTAATTGTTCTACTGTGACCGTTTTGTTTGATGAAGCACTTTTGGAAGTTGAGTCATTGTTGCCGCTACCACAGCCCACAATGATGCCTGCTAATACAAGTAGGGAGAGTCCAGCCAGCCATTTATTTTGTTTTTTCATTCCTTCATTCCTCCAATTTTTTGTTTTTTATTCATTACCCGTTATGAATAATTTTACTTAGAAATTCTTTTGCACGAGGGTTTTCAGTGCTTGTAAAGAAATGTTCAGGCGTTCCTTGTTCAATAATCTGTCCTTGGTCCATGAAGATTACACGGTCAGCCACTTGACGAGCAAAGCCCATCTCATGTGTGACACAAACCATGGTAATATTTTGTTTGGAAAGATCGACCATTACATCTAAAACTTCTTGAATCATTTCTGGATCAAGTGCCGAAGTCGGTTCATCAAAAAGGATAATCTCAGGATGCATATTTAAGGCACGAGCAATAGCGACCCGTTGTTGCTGCCCGCCAGAAAGCTGCGAAGGATAAGCAGACGCTTTATCAGCTAAGCCGACCCGTTCTAAATACTCCATGCCAGTACGAACCGCTTCGTCTTTAGAAACGCCCATCACTTTAATCGGTGCTAACGTTAAATTATCAATAATCGTTTTGTGAGCATATAAGTTAAAATTTTGAAAGACCATGGCAACTTTCTGGCGAACCTTTTGAATGGGTGCCTTCGGTTTGGTGATGTCAATGTTATCAATTACGACGGAACCATCATTGACTTTTTCCAATTGGTTCATACACCGAATTAATGTACTTTTGCCAGAGCCGGAGGGTCCGATAATGACAATTTTTTCTCCTTGCTCTACATTCAAAGTAATATCTTTTAAAACGTGATGCTCCCCAAAATACTTATTTACATGTTCTAAAGAAATCATAGGCAGTCTCCTTTGCAATCATTTGGTAGAAAAGATAACAGAGGATTCGGTGAGAAACATGTTATTTAAATTAAATTAACCAAATGTATTTCTAATTGTATTCTCAATGTTAGGAATTATAACATACAAAAAAATGAATTACTAGTTTTTTAATCGAAAAAGATTTCCTTCAAAAAAAGAAATAAATGAGAGCAAAACAGGAAAAATTGACAATAGTCCTTAAAAAGTAGAAAATAAAGGCAGTGAATAAAAGGCAAAGGTAGGATGAGAATGAGCAATCAAGAAGCCATTGGACTAATTGATTCTGGCGTTGGTGGATTAACTGTTTTAAAGGAAGCGCTAAAACAATTACCAAATGAACGATTAATTTATTTAGGAGATACAGCCCGTTGCCCATATGGTCCACGACCAGCCGAACAAGTCGTTCAGTTTACTTGGGAAATGGCCGATTTTTTATTGAAAAAACGAATAAAAATGCTAGTAATCGCATGTAATACCGCGACGGCTGTCGCATTAGAAGAAATTAAAGCTGCCTTGCCAATTCCAGTTGTCGGTGTTATTTTACCTGGCGCACGAGCAGCCGTTAAAGTCACAAAAAATAACAAGATTGGTGTCATAGGTACGTTAGGGACAATCAAAAGTGCTTCCTATGAAATCGCCATTAAAAGTAAGGCACCAACAATTGAGGTGACTAGTTTAGCTTGCCCTAAATTTGTCCCAATTGTTGAAAGTAATCAATATCGTTCTTCCGTAGCAAAAAAAATTGTGGCAGAAACACTTCAAGCACTACAATTAAAAGGACTTGATACGTTGATTTTAGGTTGTACCCATTACCCGTTGTTACGTCCGGTGATTCAAAATGTGATGGGGAGTCATGTGACATTAATTGACTCAGGAGCCGAAACAGTTGGCGAAGTCAGCATGCTTCTCGATTATTTTGACATTGCCCACACGCCTGAAGCGCCTACACAGCCCCATGAATTTTATACAACTGGTTCTGCAAAAATGTTTGAAGAGATTGCAAGCAGTTGGCTTGGTATAGAGAACTTAAAAGCACAACAGATTCACTTAGGAGGAAACGAAAATGATTAGACATGATAGTCGTGCACCAAAAGAATTGCGAAAGATCACTATTGAAACCAATGTTTTTAAACATCCAGAAGGTTCGGTGGTTATTTCGTTTGGCGATACAAAAGTAATTTGCTCAGCCACTGTCGAAGAAAAGGTTCCCACATTTTTACGAGGCGGGGGAACAGGTTGGGTAGCAGCTGAATATAGCATGCTCCCTCGCGCGACGAACACAAGAAATATTCGGGAAAGTGCGAAAGGAAAATTAACAGGGCGAACAATGGAGATTCAACGCTTGATTGGGCGGTCATTGCGAGCTGTTGTTGACTTAGAAAAGTTAGGGGAACGGAGCATTGTTGTCGATTGTGATGTGATTCAAGCAGATGGGGGAACCCGTACAGCTAGTATTACAGGCGCTTTTGTTGCTCTACGCTTAGCAGTCAATCATTTATTGATGACTGGTGTGCTAGCGGAAGACCCAATTAAAGAGCATTTAGCAGCTGTCAGCGTGGGTATTTTACCCGATGGTTATTGTGTGCTGGACTTAGATTACGCAGAGGACTCGAATGCTGCAGTGGATATGAACATCGTGATGACCGAGTCTGGTGAATTTGTGGAAATTCAAGGAACGGGTGAAGAAGCTACCTTCTCAGGAGATGAGTTAAATGCCATGCTCTTTTATGGAAAAACAGGGATTGAGGAATTAATTGCGTATCAGAAAGAAGCGCTTTATGCTTTAGCCTCTGAAGAAGTCCCTTCGCAAGATTCAGAAGAGAAAGTGATTGTCATTGCAACTAGAAATCCTGGTAAAGCGAAAGAGTTTAGTTCAATTTTTGGTGAAAAAGGATATACGGTTAAGACGTTATTAGATTATCCGAATTTGCCAGATGTAGAAGAAACTGGTCGAACATTTGAAGAAAATGCTCGTCTAAAAGCTGAAACAATTGCAGAAATTTTACAGAAACCAGTATTAGCAGATGATTCAGGATTAATTGTTGATGCGTTAGGGGGAATGCCGGGAATCTATTCTGCTCGTTTTGCTGGTGAACCAACTAACGATGCTTCAAATAATGCGAAACTATTGCACGAGTTAACGGGCGTGCCAAAAGAAAAAAGACAAGCGCGTTTCCATTGTACATTGGTTTTTGCTGAACCAAAGAAAGAAAGTCTGGTGGTCGAAGCTGAATGGCCAGGAGAAGTCGGTACGATTCCTCGTGGTGAAGGAGGCTTTGGGTACGATTCACTTTTCTATGTTCCAGAGCTTGGTAAGACGGCAGCTGAATTGTCTGGAGAAGAGAAAAATAAAGTTAGTCATCGTGGACAAGCAGTGGCAAAATTAAAAGAACAATGGGAAGAATGGCTAAAAAAATAGGAGTTGAAACGTATGAAAATCTTGGTAGTAAGCGATAATCATGGCGACCGTGACTGTTTAGTTGACTTAGTGAATCATTATGAAGGACAAGTCGATGCACTCTTTCACTGTGGTGATTCTGAATTAGAACCGACAGATGAACTTTGGCAAAAATTCATTGTAGTCCAAGGAAATTGTGATTTTTATGATGAATTTCCCAAAACTGTGACTAAAAAAGTGGGAGATCAAGTTATTTATATGACACATGGTCATTTGGCCAATGTTAGAATGGGGCTCACGACACTTGCTTTACAGG
This sequence comes from Enterococcus sp. DIV2419, assembly GCF_051711865.1. Classification (NCBI taxonomy): domain Bacteria; kingdom Bacillati; phylum Bacillota; class Bacilli; order Lactobacillales; family Enterococcaceae; genus Enterococcus; species Enterococcus sp. DIV2419. The sequence goes on along the minus strand of NZ_JBIONS010000001.1, from coordinate 1,990,557 downwards.
CGGAAGAAGCAGGAGCGACAATTGCCTTATTTGGTCACACTCATGTACTCGGTGCAGAGCGACACAATAACATTCTCTTTGTTAATCCGGGAAGTATTCGTTTACCTCGTGGACCAGTTCAAGAGAAAACATATACCATAATTGAAAGTACACCTGAACAATATCTCGTTCAGTATTATAACAAAGAGCACCAACCGTTGGAACGATTAAAGGCAACATTTACGAAGTAAGTGAATGTTAAGAAATAAGTGCTACTTTTTTATTTATCAGATTTTGAGCGTAGGACAAAAATCCAAAAGAGATTTTTGTCCTACGCTCTTTTTTTAGTCGACTTGGATAACCTTTAAGCCGGTCTTACGAAGTTCTGTAATTAAAGTTGATGAGCAATGTTTGTCTGTAATCAAACAATCAAAAGCGGTAATATCAGCAATTTTAAATTTAGATGTCAAGCCGATTTTTCGATGGTCCGCGACCAGAATTTTTACTTTTGTTGTTTGTTTTATCATAAGCTCATTAATTTTTGCTTCATTGAAAATTTTTGTAGTGACGCCATGTTCTAAACTGACCCCGCTACAGCCAATTACGCAAACATCGGCATGCGTTGCGGTGATTGTGTTAATGGCAATATCTCCTACCAGAACTTCTTTAGGAAAACGTAATTCGCCTCCGGTCAAAATATAATTGTATTGAGAAACATGAGGCTTGGTGGCAATTTTTAAATTATTCGTTACGATGGTCAGATGATCGGCCTTTAAATAATGGAGAATATTCAAAGCAGTGGAACTTGAATTAATGAAAACGGTATCATAATCGCTTAGATAGCTACAAGCAACACGAGCAATGGCTTGTTTTAATAACTCCGGTCCTGATTGATCAAAGTCTTTCTGATTTTGGTCGTTGTAAATACAATACCCATATTTTCGAATGATGTCATTCTTAGTTTCTAAGACATTTAAATCACGACGAATTGTGCTTAAGGAAACATTTAAAGCATCTGCTAATTTATAGGTAGTCATTTGTTTGTTTTTTTGCAGCAGTGCGAGAATGTTTTGTTGCCTTTTTTCAATGGTTTCTAATGAACTTTTCAAGTAATACAACCTCCTTTAGTTATTTTTTTGGACATGGTCCCCCATGAAATAGTATAACTCATAGGAAAACAAAACACGTAAAAGAATCATTAAAAGTGCAAACAATCATATAAAAGGGTTTTCATTGTGATTTTTTGCGGCTATGATTTTCTTATAAAGCATAACACAATCATTTGAGAAGAGGAGTGGTAGCATGAGCAAATCGATTCATGAAATTACAAAAGAAAGTTGGTTGAAGGCGACATTTCCAGAATGGGGCACTTATTTAAACGAAGAAATTAATCAGACAAATGTGCTTCAAGGAACGGTTGCACTTTGGTGGCTTGGTTGTACAGGCATTTGGCTGAAAACGCATGAGAACACGAATATTTTATGTGATTTATGGTGTGGAACAGGAAAACAAACGCACGGGAACGGCTTAATGAAAAATGGCCATCAAATGATGCGCATGAGTGGTTGCCAAAAAATGCAACCTAATTTAAGAACACAACCTTTTGTGATTGATCCTTTTGAAATAAAAGAGGTAGATGCTTTAGTTGTCACACATATTCATTCAGACCATTTGGATATTCACACAGCTGCTGCTGTTCATCAAAATTGTCCTAAGGCTCTATTTATTGGTCCAAAAGAAGTAGTGAAAACATGGCAGCGTTGGGGTGTTCCGGCAGAAAAAACACGGGTTATAGAGCCTGGTCAAGAAATAAAAGTGAATGATGTGAATGTAGTGGCCTTGGAAGCTTTTGATCGAACCGCGCTAATTACTTCTGATGATCCTGAAAATACATTTAAAGGTAAAATGCCTCAGGACATGAATGAACTAGCTGTCAATTATCTATTTGAAACCTCAGGTGGTACGGTATATCACGCCGGAGACTCTCATTATTCTAACTTGTTTGCGAAACATGGTAATCAATATGCAATTGATGTTTGCTTAGGAGCATATGGCGAAAATCCTCGCGGTATCACAGATAAAATAACTTCTGTTGATATGTTGAGAATGGCCGAATCTTTAAATGCGAAAGTAGTCATTCCCGTTCATTATGATATTTGGTCTAATTTTATGGCGGATCCAAAAGAAATCATGGAAATTTGGAAATTTAAAAAAGATCGTTTACATTATCAATTTAAACCATATATTTGGCAAGTGGGTGGCAAATTTGTTTATCCAGATGACAAAGACAACTTAGAATTTAACTTTGATCGTGGCTTTGATGATGTTTTTGTTAAAGAAAATGATACACCATTTCCTTCATTCTTGTAAGAAAGGCTGGATGTACAATGTTAACTTATTTTTGGGAGCAAGAGCTTATTCATTACCCTGATAAAGAACCGGTTAGTTGGCAAGAGGCGATTCAGGAAAGTTGTTTGATTTTACTCCAAAAACACATCATCGATCAGAGTTATGTCGATGAGATTATTCAGTGTGTCGAAACGTTTGGACCTTATATCATCATTGCTCCTGAAGTAGCCATGCCACATTCATCAGAGGAAAGCGCAGGCGTTTTTGGAACGGCCATTTCTTTTACAAAATTTAAGCAATCTGTCACTTTTACTGGCGATCAAGAAGCAAAAACAGCAACATTATTTTTTACATTGGCAGCCCAAAATCCCGCCGAACATCTGGAAAATATTCAGCAATTGATGGATTTATTGATGACGGATGGCGTGATTGCTGACTTGTTAGAAACAAACACGCTAATGGATTTTAAAGAAGTTATGGAGAAATATCAATTATAGGGGGAAAAATCAATGGGGGAGTTCTTGTTAAATAGTTGGACTTATTTTGCTACGAACGTTTTAACACAGCCAGCATATTTGATTGGTTTCATCGTGTTATTAGGTTATCTCTTGTTACGGAGGCCCTTTTATGAATGTTTAGCAGGTTTTCTGAAAGCGACAGTTGGTTATTTTATTTTGAGTGTTGGTTCTGGTGGTTTGGTTAATAATTTTCGCCCTATTCTAGTAGGCTTGAAAGAGCGATTTAATTTACAGGCGATGGTTACCGATCCATATTTCGGGCAAAATGCAGTCGATGCAGGATTGATGAAAACCTTTGGACGAACCTTTGGTGATGTGATGATTTTGTTATTGATCGCATTTATTATGAATATTTTGTTGGTTCGTTTTCAAAAATATACAAAATTGAGAGCCGTTTTTACAACAGGGAATGTTCAGATTCAACAAGCAGCTACCGCTTTCTGGATTTTACTCTTTTGTTTTCCTAACTTAGGTAGAATCGAAGTGCTAATTTTTATGGGCTTAATTCTTGGGTGTTATTGGGCAGTTGCTTCAAATTTAACGGTAGGGATTACGCAGGAATTAACAGAAGGTGCTGGTTTTGCGGTAGCCCATCAACAAATGTTTGGCATATTTATTTTTGCAAAATTAGCAGAATGGTTGAAAAAACGTGATCAAAAGAAACATCGTTCAGAGAAGGTCGATAAAAAATTGGAAGATATTGAATTACCAGGATTTCTATCCATTTTTAATGAAAATATGGTTGCTACGTCCATTTTGATGCTCTTTTTCTTTGGCATTATCTTGCTTGTTTTGGGACAAGATTATTTAATTCAAGCTAAATTTATGCAAGAAGGGCAGAGTTTCTTCTTTTATATCATGACCACTTCATTAAATTTTGCTGTCTATTTAGCTATCTTACAATTAGGCGTTAGAACCTTTGTCGACGAGTTGACGCAGTCATTCCAAGGGATTTCAAATACTATTTTACCAGGCGCTGTTCCTGGGATTGATGTAGCAGCGACTTTCGGGTTTGGCTCGCCCAACGCAGTAACAATTGGGTTTCTCTTTGGCGCATTAGGCCAGTTTTTAATGATTGGCTTACTGATTCTATTAAAGTCTCCGACAATCGTTATTGCGGGTTTTATCCCATTGTTTTTTGATAACGCTGTCATAGCTGTTTATGCAAATAATCGTGGCGGAGTAAAAGCTGCTTGTTTATTCCCCTTCCTTTCAGGTTTAATCCAAGTAGGTGGCTCAGCTTTATTTGCTACATGGATTGGATTATCTCAATATGGTGGTTATTTGGGCATGTTCGATTGGGCGACAGCTTGGCCGTTATTTACAATTATTATGAAAGTTCTAGGCTATGTTGGCGTAGCAGTAGTGGTGGTTGGGTTACTAATAATTCCGCAACTTCAGTATCGGAAAAATCCAGAAGGTTACTTTATGATTGTCAATGATTATGAACAATATACTAAAAAATTTCAAGAGAATTAAAGGAGGAATTTAAAATGAGAATACTTGTTTCCTGTGCCAATGGTTCTGGCACGAGTCTAATGATGATGCGGAGTGTTGAAAAAGCAATGAAAGAATTAGGTGTACCGATTACAAAAATTCATCATTGCGCCATTTCAGAAGGGAAAAGCTCTGCTAGCCAATACGACGTTGTTTTTACTCCAGTCAATTTTTTACAAATGTTTCAGCAAGCAGAAAAACGCGGAGTCACAGTGATTGGCATTAAAAATGTAATGTCTGCAAAAGAAATTCAAGAAAAATATATGGCTTCAGATCGTTATCAAAAATCTGAATAAAAGGATGGGAAAGATGAAAAGACCAAACTTACAAATCGCTTTAGATCATAATAGATTAGAAGACGCTTTAGCAGATTGTATGAAAGTCGGAGAAATTGTCGATATTATCGAAGTTGGCACTATTTTGTGTTTACAAGAAGGCCAAAAAGCAATTCGTTGTTTAAAACGCATGTTTCCTAATAAAACGATTGTTGCTGATACAAAATGTGCTGATGCGGGCGGTACAGTTGCTCGTAATGTCGCACAAGCAGGCGCTGATTTCATGACGGTCATTTGTTGCGCCACCTTACCAACGATGGCTGCAGCTCAAAAAGAAGTCCGAGAATTACAAGTAGAACTATATGGAAATTGGACAATGCAACAAGCTCGACAATGGCGAGAATTAGGGATTAATCAGGTGATTTATCATCAAAGTAGAGATGCTCTTTTAGCTGGCGGCAGTTGGGGAGAGAAAGATTTGAATAAAGTTCAAGAACTAATTGACTTAGGCTTTGAAGTGTCCGTCACAGGTGGTTTAACTGTCGAAACGCTTGAATTGTTTCAAACAATGGCAGTTGCAACATTTATTGCGGGCCGTGGGATTACTGAATCAAAAAATCCTGAACAAGCAGCCAAAGATTTTCAAAAAAAAATCGATCAGATTTGGAAGTGATAAAATGGCACGAATTGGACTGTATGAAAAAGCACTCCCGCAAAATTTAACTTGGGCAGAACGATTCACATGGGCCAAAAAGTTAGGGTTTGATTTTTTAGAAATGTCAATTGATGAATCCGATGAACGTTTAGCACGATTGGCTTGGACACCAAGCCAGTTACAAGAACTTTCTCAATTAATGGTGAAAGAAGATTTTTTTATCCATTCTTTGTGTTTAAGTGGTCATCGGCGGTTTCCTTTAGGCTCTTTAAATAAAGAAACACGTGAAAAAGGGCGGAAAATTTTATCTCAAGCGATTCGTTTGGCTCATCAATTAAACATACGGGTAATTCAAATTGCTGGCTATGATGTCTTTTACGAAGAAAAAACTGCCGAAACAAGGGAATTTTTTCTTCAAGGTCTGAAAAAGGGCGTTGAGGAAGCTGCACAATACGGTGTCATTCTGGCTGTTGAGATTATGGATGACCCTTTTATGAATAGCATACAAAAATTTCTAGAAATTAAGGAACAAATTCCGTCTCCTTTTTTGCATGTTTATCCTGATTTAGGTAATTTGTCTGCTTGGCCGGAAAATAATCCGGCGGTTGAGCTTGAAAAGGGAATTGCTGAAATCGCTGCTATTCACTTAAAAGATACCTTCGCTGTAACAGACACATTTGAAGGGAAGTTTCGGGAAGTTACTTTTGGAGAAGGCTGTGTTGATTTTACAGGCTTATTGAAAACACTCAAGCGGTTAAACTATAGTGGTCCTTTTTTAATTGAAATGTGGAATGAAACGGATTTGAATTTTCAAGAAAAAATTCAAGCCGCGCAGCAGTATCTCTATCCCAAATTAGCAGAGGTGGGTTATTATGAACAATAAAGCGATCATCCAAGCAATGAAACAACGTGTTTATGAAGCGAATCTGGCTTTGCCAAAACTGGGCTTAGTCAAATTAACGTGGGGCAATGTTAGTGAAATCAATCGGTCATTAGGGATCATCGTAATTAAACCAAGCGGCGTCAAGTATCAAGAAATGACCAAGGAACAGATGGTAGTGACTGATTTAAACGGACAACTATTAGAAACCAATGCATTAAAGCCGTCTTCTGATTTACCCACGCATCTTTATCTTTATCAAAAAATGCCAGAAATTGGAGCGATTGCGCACACGCACTCCCTGAATAGTGTTACGTGGGCTCAAGCAGGGCGAGCCTTACCTCCTTACGGTACCACCCATGCGGATGCTTTTTATGGCGCTGTACCTTGTACAAGAGCGCTCTCTGAAAGTGAAATTAAAGAAAACTATGAAGAAGAGACTGGCAAAGTCATTGTTGAAACATTTCATGAACAAGAACTAGATCCTTTAGCAGTTCCAGGAGTGCTAGTTTATGGACATGGCCCATTTACTTGGGGAATGACTCCGGAAAAAGCAGTTGAAAACAGCTTGATTTTAGATGAAATCTGTTCAATGGCACGTTTGACGGAAATAATTAACCCAGCTGTTGAACCAATTGATCATTTTTTATTGGATAAACACTATCTTAGAAAACATGGGATTTACGCTTATTATGGTCAGTGATGGCTGTGATGAAACGTGTGAAAAAGAAGGATAATTGACTGATTAATTGGTCTTTTATAAAAACTTAGTTGTCTGTTATGGGACAACTAAGTTTTTATTTTTTTAAGAAAGCGTTCTCTTTTTTTGGGGAGAATAGAACAAAACGTTAATTTTCGTTTGTTAAGTTATGAAGAATTTGCGAATTCCAAGACTTTTTCCGCAGAATTAGGTACAATAAGTTACGTGTTAAAGAATTAGAAATGGAGGCAACCCAATCATGATAGGGACTGCTGTAAAAGAATTATTATTAGAAAAACAAGAAACGTTTTTAGTACCCGCCGAAAATGTCGCCAACGTAATGTGTTTAAATCCATTAAGTCATGCGGCATTAGTCTTATCGCAAGTTCGCTATTCCAAGATTCCTGTGTTAGATAAGGGAGATCGCTTTGTTGGCTTAATCGGCTTGACAGACGTTGTAGATAAAATGTTTGATTTGACTTCAGTGGATTTTGAAAAATTGAATGAATTTACTGTGGCCGATGTAATGGAAGTCAATGTTCCTGTAATTGGTGAATCGTGGGATTTAGAAGAAGTGTTACATTTATTAGTAGATGCTTCTTTTTTACCAGTGGTTGATGATAATCAACGCTTTAAAGGTATCATTACACGCAAAGAAATTTTAAAAGCGGTCAATCATATGGCGCATGAGTTAGAAAAACATCATCTTGTTCTGCCTAAATCAGAAGAAGAAATGAAAGTAATTTAAATAAAACGCAAGAAACTCTTTACTTTTTTCTCATAAATGCGTTATTCTGTATGATAACACGAAGTAAAGGAGTGCTGTGATTGGACGCATATGAGATTATTCAGTATATTGGCGATGCCAAAAAGCAAACGCCTGTTAAAGTAACACTGAAAGGGCAATTAAAAGAAGTCACGTTTCCGGAAACAATTAAGGTCTTTAATAATTGTAAAACTGGGACATTGTTTGGCGATTGGGCTGACGTAAAACCTTTTTTAGAAGCAAACAAAGAAAAAATTGAGGATTATGTTGTAGAAAATGATGCACGTAACTCAGCAATTCCTTTTCTTGATCTGAAAGACATTAATGCTCGGATTGAACCAGGTGCTTTGATTCGCGAAAAAGTTGAAATTGGCGATCAAGCGGTGATTATGATGGGGGCTATTCTAAATATTGGCGCCGTCGTTGGTACAGGGACTATGATTGATATGGGCGCTGTTTTAGGCGGTCGTGCAACTGTAGGGAAGCATTGTCATATTGGCGCAGGAACGGTTTTAGCTGGTGTCATTGAACCACCAAGTGCCGCACCTGTGGTTATTGAAAACGAGGTTGTCATTGGAGCGAATGCGGTTGTACTAGAAGGGGTTCGTGTTGGTGAAGGTGCCGTTGTGGCTGCTGGGGCAGTAGTTGTGGAAGACGTTCCAGCGCACACCGTTGTCGCAGGCGTGCCAGCAAAAGTAATTAAACAAATTGATGATAAAACCAAGAGTAAAACAGAGATTTTAGAAGAATTACGTAAACTCTAAAAATAAATTAGTCAGTCGCGATGAAGAAACTTCTTCATGGCGGCTTTCGATTACCCCAAAAATGAAGGAGTGGCTTTTGTGGAGCAAGAAGAATTAATTGCGATTAGACGGCAACTACATCAAATACCTGAAATCGGTCTAGAAGAAAAGGAAACACAAGCCTTTTTACTTAATGAAATTGATAAAATGAAGCAACCTTATCTGCAAGTTCGAACATGGCAAACGGGGATTTTAGTCTTCATAGAAGGCAAAAATCCTCAGAAAACCATCGGCTGGCGTGCTGATATTGATGGTTTGCCTATTCAAGAGGAAGTGGTTTCTGCTTTTCAATCAAAACGACCAGGGTTTATGCATGCCTGTGGGCACGATTTTCACATGACAATCGGCTTAGGGGTTTTGAAAGAATTAAGTCAACAGCAACCAGACAATAACTTTTTATTTTTGTTTCAACCTGCTGAAGAAAATGAAGCAGGGGGGATGTTGATGTATGAAGATCACGCGTTTGGTGAGTGGTTACCTGATGAATTTTATGCGCTTCATGTTAATCCTGATTTGCCAGTCGGAACTATTAGTACCAGAGTAGGGACATTGTTTGCTGCCACTTGTGAAGTGAACATTACCTTAAAAGGGAAAGGTGGACATGCGGCTTTTCCGCATCAAGCGAATGATATGGTCTTAGCGGCCACCAATTTAATTCAGCAAGCGCAAACGATCGTTAGTCGAAATGTTGATCCTGTGGTTGGGGCAGTCGTTACTTTTGGGACTTTTCATGCAGGGACTGCTTGCAATGTGATTGCCGAAGAAGCAACTTTATCTGGTACAATTCGCACATTGACAGCAGAAACTAATGAACAAACGCAGCGAAGAATTCGCGAAATTAGTGAAGGTATTGCGCAATCTTTTCAATGTGAAGTAACTGTTTATCTTGATCAAAAAGGGTATTTACCTGTAGTGAATGAGCCAGCATGTACCACGAATTTTATTGAATACATGAGCAAACAAGCAACAGTTCAATTTCAACAAGCACCGGTTGCAATGACAGGTGAAGATTTTGGCTATCTATTGTCTAAAGTCCCAGGCACGATGTTTTGGTTAGGCGTGGCAAGTCCTTATAGCCTTCATTCTGCCAAGTTTGAACCCAACGAAGAGGCGTTATTGTTTGGAGTGAAGGCAGTTAGTGGGTTTTTAAAATCATTGGACAATTAGAAAAACAGCCACCAGATAACTAATAAGTATCTGGTGGCTGTTTTTTATTTTGCAATAATGGGCGTATTGGGAATCGTAAAGTCGGCCTCTGTTAATGCTTTGATATATTGAGCTAGAAATTCTTCTTTGACCGCAAATTGTTTGCCGTTTAGTACATACATGGTCGTTCGTACCGCAAAGTTGCCATTGCCTAAATCGACCATACCAAAAATATCTGGCCCAGTTTGAATACTTTCGATATACTTTTCTTTTAACGTTTCATTGACTTCTGTAATCACTTCACAAATTTTTTCATAACCTTCTTCAGGATTGATGCGGACATCAATTAACACTTGCATATTGGCACGAGACAGGTTACTGATTGTGGTGATGTTTCGGTTTGGAATAAAATGAACAGTTCCATCAACCGCTTTAATTTGAGTGGTTCGTAATCCGACAGAAGTAACAGTTCCTTCAATATTTAACGCCAATAAGCGAATATAATCGCCTACATCCATTTGTTGTTCTAAAATAATGAAAAATCCGGTAATTAAGTCATTCATGAATCCTTGAGCCCCTAAACCAATGGCAACACCGGCAATTCCCGCTCCAGCTAATAATGAGCCAACAGGCACACCGACAATGGTCAAAAGAGAATAGATGAAGAAAAAGAACAGCGTATATTGAAATGCATTAATGATTAAAGTGTGTAACGTTTTTAAACGGCTTTCACTAAAATGTTGCTTTTTACTATAATTTGCATAGGTGCGATCAATTAAATATTTCCCGATTCGCTGAATGATAAAAAATAGAAAAATTAAAAATAAAATTGATAAACTTTTTTCAATTAAGGTAGCGACAATGGCATCCCAATTAATATTGTTCCAAAAGCGTTGTAGCGCGCTCACTTTTTTTACGGTCGCTTCTGCTAAATCAGGAGCAGAAGAATCGACTGTTTCAGTACTGGCTAAACCAAGTATCAACATAAAAATCCAACTTTCTCTAAAATTTCTTCTTTTAGTATACTAAATCTCTCGGCGAAAGGGGAAGAAAATAGAAAGTTTTTTTAAAGACTTAACATGTTTTTTTAGGAATGTTATAATTTTGTAAATAAATAATATATTTTATAATTTTGTTAAAGGTTGTGAGTGCTGCGTGAAAGTTTCAATTGAATGGGCAAAAAATGATTTACTTTCTAAATTACCTGTAACAATTTTTATTGATGAACGATGTGCCACTCGCTTGACGGCTGACAAGCGACGAACATTCATCTTCCATAATCCAGTCGCTTTACGATTAGGGAGTCGTTTTTTTAGTAGTCAGATAATCGAAATTGCAGAATCATGTACATTGAAAGTTTCCTTTAATTGGTCCTGTGTTTATCTCTTTTGTATCTGGTTACTTGCAGTTAAACTGTGGATTGGAAGCGTTAGCGGTCGAACAATTGTAGTTGTGGCACTAATCGGAGTGCTGACCTATTGGCGTCGTTATTTATTAAAAATAAAGAAAATGACCTGACGAGTCGTGATTGTTTCGTGAAAGAAGAATGCGTAGTATACTAAAAGTAATGAAAATGAAGGGACTGAAGAAACACATGACTTTGGATAAAACAAAAAAATTAGCAAACGGCAATGAAATGCCACGCCTAGGTTTAGGTGTTTGGCGTGTAGAAGATGGCTCAGAAGCAACAAATTCAGTAAAATGGGCTTTAAAAGCGGGTTATCGCTTGATTGATACGGCAGCCGTTTATAAAAACGAAGCAGGGGTGGGCGAAGGCATTCGTCAATCGGGTATTCCCCGCGAAGAAATTTTCGTGACGACGAAATTATGGAATGAAGATCAAGGCTATGAAAATGCGATTAAAGCATTTGATAAAAGCTTAGAAAAATTAGGGCTAGACTATGTTGATTTATATTTAATTCACTGGCCTGTTGCTGGTAAATATAAAGAATCATGGAAAGCATTAGAAGAAATTTACGCAAGTGGTCGTGCCAAAGCAATTGGCGTTTCCAATTTTCATCAACATCATTTGGAAGATTTATTAACAGAAGCAAATGTTGTGCCAATGGTGGATCAAATTGAATTACATCCTACGTTAACACAAGAACCGCTACGAAAATATTTAGCCGAAAATAAGATTGCCGTGGAGGCTTGGTCTCCTCTAGGACAAGGTAATTTATTATCTGAACCAGTACTAGTGAAAATTGGTGAAAAATATGGTAAATCAGCGGCCCAAGTGATTATTCGTTGGCACTTACAAAATGATATTATCGTGATTCCCAAATCTGTTCACGAAAAAAGAATTCAGGAAAATTTTGCTGTCTTTGATTTTGAATTAACGCCAGAAGAAATAACCGCAATTAATCAGTTAAATAAGGATCATCGTTTTGGTGCAGATCCAGATAATTTTGATTTTTAAGTATGATAGCAAGTAAAAACGGAGGGGCGAAAGACGTCCCTCCGTTTTTACTATAATTTTTGAACAAAGTAGTTAAAGAGTGCTTGGGATTTGGCATCACGTGCGTACATTAGTTCAGGATGCCATTGAACAGCTAATAAAGGCTGCTGTTCATTTGTTGATTCCACTGCTTCTGCAAGGCCATCAGAGGACCAAGCAGTAACGCGTAAATCTTTTCCTAAAGTATGTAGTGCTTGGTGATGGTACGAGTTGACTTGACCAGTTGTACCATATATGTTTGATAATTGACTGTCTGGTTCAACATCAATACGATGCGTCGCAAAGATTGGTTGAGTGGGTTGTTGTCCGTGCTTAACTGACCATTGAGGATACATCGATAAATCTTGATATAATGTGCCACCTAAAGCAACATTGACTAATTGCATTCCACGACAAACCGCAAAAATAGGTTTGTTTTGTTTTAAGGCTTCTTCAATTAGGGCTAACTCAAACTCGTCACGATCACGATTCGTTTCTTCTAATTTTATATGGGGTTGTTGTCCGTAAAATTCAGGGGCAACATCTTGACCGCCTGCTAAAAGTAGTTTATCAATTTGTTGTATATACGTAGCGGCTAATTCTTTGGGGCCAATTGGCAAAACGAGAGGAACGCCACCTGCGGCTTGAACAGCGCTGACAAAACCTTGTGGGGTGTACGTCACTTGGTTACCGTGAAACACTTCAGCTGCCTGCAAAAGTTGATTGCCAGCGATTCCAATAATTTTTTTTGTCATAATAACATCACATCCTCAATAAATTCATACGTTCTATTGTAGCACTTTTTTTGAAAAAAGTGTTTGAGAAGAAGTCGAGACAAGTTTTGTCTCGGACAGCTCTCAAACACAAAAAGCTCAGTAAGTGAACAAGTGAAACTTTTTAACGTTCACGAATGACTTCGATTTTATAACCATCTGGGTCGACAACAAAGTAATAAGATGGTGCAGTTCCAGGTAAGCCTTTTAAGTCAGTGACAGTAAAGCCAGCCGCTTGATGTTTTTCGTGTAATCCTTCTAAATCATCTGTACTGATGGCGATATGACCATAACCGTTTCCTAAATCGTATGCTTCATGATCATAATTATAAGTTAGTTCTAGTTCGTAGTCGTCTCCTGGTAAAGTTAAATAAACCAAAGTAAATTTATTTTCTGGAAAATCACGACGGCGACTTTCTTCAAAATTGAAGGCTTTTTGATAGAAATCTAATGATGCCTCTAAATCTTTTACACGCACACATGTATGAGCCATTTTCATAGTTAAAAACTCCCTTTCAAACTTAATTATATTTCCAACGTTAATAGTAGCATAGATAAACGTGAAATGTAGAGAAAAACGCTTGGTTTCTGACTTGTTCTAAAGGAATTTCTCAGGTAAAATAGATGAAAAGAGAAGAGGTGCGCCAATGAAAACGCCAACGTTTGGAAAAAGAGAAGAGACATTGACCTATCAAACAAGATATGCTGCATACATTATTGTTTCAAAGTCAGAAAATAACACAATGGTTCTGGTACAAGCGCCAAATGGAGCTTATTTTTTACCAGGAGGCGAAATTGAAGGCACCGAAACGAAAGAAGAAGCGATCCATCGAGAAGTGCTAGAAGAATTAGGAATTAGTGTAGAAATTGGCTGTTATTTAGGGGAAGCTGATGAATATTTTTATTCGAACCATCGCCAAACGGCCTATTATAATCCTGGCTATTTTTATGTAGCGAATACTTGGCGGCAACTTAGCGAACCCTTAGAAAGGACCAATACTTTACACTGGGTTGCACCAGAAGAAGCAGTCCGTTTATTAAAAAGAGGAAGCCACCGCTGGGCCGTTGAAAAATGGCTAGCGGCAGCATCATAAAATAACGAATAACCCTCAATCTATGTTGATTAGATTGAGGGTTATTGTTATTGACAAGAATGTTTAAATTAAAACCATTTTTTCAATAATTTGAGCGACACCATCTTCGTCATTACTAGTGGTATGCACATCGGCAATTGTTTTAACATTTTCTGTCGCATTGCCCATCGCAACACCAATCCCAGCGTAATCAATCATGGATAAGTCATTTTCATTGTCACCAATGGCCATCACTTCGTCTTTATTTAAGCCTAAATGGTCTGCCAATTTTGCTAGAGCATTGCCTTTGCTAGCATTTTTATTCATGATTTCATAGTAAAAAGGCGTACTTTTAACAGTCGTATATTTTTCGGTAAAATGTAATGGTAATTTTGCAATGGCAGGATCTAAAATTTCCGGCTCATCAATCATCATCATTTTAATAATGTTCATCTCTGGTGTCATTTCATCCACCGTACGATATTTCAAAGGCATGTTCACTAAAGATGCTTCGTGAATCGTATATTTACCAATATTGCGATTGGCAGTGTAAATAGCGGAATCATCAATTGTGTGCAAGTGAGCGCCGACTTTACGAGAATACATTTCAATTTCTAAAAAATCCTCATAACTCAAGGTATAGCGTGAAATAATCGTATTATCTTTGGTTGCTTGGACAAGCGAACCGTTGTAGGTAATCACGAAATCATTTTCACCATATAAGGCTAATTCATCCAATTGTTCTTTCACGCCTGGCAAAGGACGGCCTGTACATAAAACAATACGAACGCCTTGATCATTTGCTTTTTGGAGCGCTTCTTTGACCCGTGGGGTAATCTTGTGTTGTGAATTTAGCAATGTTCCGTCGATATCAATAGCAACTAACTTAATTGACATAGAATCCTCCTAGAAAGCCTATTTTTTTAAAACTAACGCACCATTATGAATGTAACTTGAAAACTCACGATACGTCTCATCAAATAAATCGTAATGTTTTTTATTTCCTTGGTCAAGCATTTCTTTAGGAAAATAGAAACGTTCATCTCCTTGACTCTGACCAGCAAGTGCTGCAACTAGGGGACTGACCGTTGCCAATTCCACTAATGAGCCATCTTTTTGCATCAATTCAATTTGTGTACGATGACGGTCTTTATTTGGACGATAAAAATCGTAAGGTAAATCATAGCTTGAATTAATGGCAGTATAATATTTAGGGTTGAAACCAACTTTTTCAATCAATTCCCTTAAATAAGCAATCGTTGCTGCGCTCTCTTTTTCGTTCGTAAAGGTGGCTGACTTCAGAGGCTTACGCATAAGGAAACGTTTGGCTAAATCACCTAGAATTGAATCAGGCACATCCATCCATTGTGTAAAGTACGTAGAGAGGACGCCATCATCCAATTTTAAATATTCTTGTAAGGTGAAGTCCCCTTTAAAGAATGGTACAAGCAGAGAGGCTTGTAAATCATAGTCAAATTCAGGGTTTTCAAATAATTCTTTCGCCCGATGCAATAAATGATCAAGAATCACTTCCATCCCACGAGAAACAGGGTGGAAATAGACTTGGACATACATTTGGTAACGACTAACGATATAGTCTTCCACCGCATGCATCCCATTCATAGCAAAGGCAATGCCTCCTTTGTATGGTCGAATCACACGTAAGATTCTAGTTAAATCGAAGGTTCCGTATTCCGTCCCTGTAAAGTAAGCATCACGTAACAGATAGTCCATGCGATCGGCATCAATTTGACTAGAAATCATTTGCACCACTTGAGGATTTGGGTATTGTTTAGTAATAACGCTGGCGACTTTTTCAGGAAAATCTGCCGAAACACGGTTTAAAATTTGATAGACTTCCGTTTCTGGTGAGGTGATGATTTGGACCGTGATTGCTTCATGGTTTGTATCAAAAATATGCTCGAATGTATGTGAATAAGGACCATGACCGACATCATGTAATAAAGCTGCGCAAAGTGTAATCAGGCGCTCGTCGTCATTCCAGCCGTTTTCACCTAATCGTTCCACAGAGTAGTTACGTTGGAAAATCTCACAAATCCGACGTGTAATTTCGTAAACACCCAAAGAATGGGAAAAACGACTATGTTCGGCACCGTGAAACGTAAAAGAAGAAGTACCTAGTTGCTTAATGCGACGTAATCGTTGCACTTCAGCAGAATTAATAAGGTCTAAAATCACTTGATGTTGGACATGAATATAATTATGGACGGGATCACGAAAAACTTTTTCGATTGGTAATCGTTGCTCTTTATACGGAATCGTCATACGATCTCTCCTTTAATTAAGGCGTTTCGTTGCGCCATTTTTTCCAGCTGGACAGTTAAATTTGTTTGGAACCATTCTGAGGTTATAATTGGTTCGGTTAAGTTTGGATCAATAGATTTTTCAAATTGTTGAGGTAATGCTTCGATTAAACGGGTTTTTACGGCGTCTATTGTTAATGGAGTCTCAATCAGGGTTTCTAAATTTGCCATCACTGCTGGATCAACGGGTGGATAGCCATTTTCACCAAATTGTTCTTGTAACCCAGCAAGGTAAAAGTCTCGAACCACTTCTCCACGAGCAAGTTGATTGCCGTTAACGCTGATGTAAATCATGACAGAAATACCGTCTTTGACGCGTCGTTGGGCAATCCCAGCAAACTTTTGACCGCCAATACTTAAATCATAAGTACCGGGACAATAGGATGTAGTAATTTCAAAGGCGTCAATCTCTTTCTCCGGAAAACTCTGACGGAGCCAAGCCCACATTAATTCATAAGCCGCATCGATACTTAATTTGTGTTCAGAATTATTTGGTAAAATAAGTGAAACATTTAAAATACCCGAATCGGCAATCACCCCTAAACCGCCGGCATTGCGAACGACTACAGAATAATCGTTTTCTTGCAGAGAAGTGATGCCTTCTTTTAGATGTGGTACACGGGTATCTTTCATGCCAAGAATCATTGCTTGATCCAATTGCCAGAAATGAATGATTGGTTGGTGCTGCATTCCTGAAAAAGTAGTTAAAACATCGGTCAAGGCAAAAGGTAAAAAATAGTCACTGTTTGTTAAACAACCTGAATCAAGGAGCATAAATGATTCGGTGTGAAGGGGAAAAGTTGTGCTCATAAAAAACGTCCTGTCTATTTATAATTACGTCATTTAATACGTTTATTTTCTTACTCTCTCTTATATTATATACAAAAAACGCAAAAAAGCATGTTATATAAACGAATTCTGAAGGAATTCTCTAAAATAGTAAACGGTTTTCTTATTAAATAGATGAAACAAATGCTTGCAACCCGTGAAAAGAGCTTATACAATAAGAAAAGGTACATAAACAAGGAAAAATTGACTTTAGTTGACAAATATATTGAAAAAGTCAACAATAAGAAAGTTATATTTTGGAAAAGGAGTGACCATTATGGATTTATCAACAGGCGTTCCTGTATCGATTCAACTAAAAACGATTGTCCAACAAGGCAACGAACAAAAAGATTTTTTCTTTGATTTAGAAGGTCAATTAGTAAAAATGGGTGATACATTATACATTCGTTACAAAGAAGAATTATTAGAGGATACAGAGCCAACCCCCGTAACCATTAAAATTGAACCAGACGGGCATGTTCAGTTGATTCGTGCCGGTGAATTACGGATGCGTTTAAGATTTGGCTATCAGGAAAAATTAGATACAAGTTATCGAACCCCTTATGGCTTGCTACAGATTAGTACGTTTACACATAATTTGCGTGTTAGTTTAAAAGATCAACCAATGTCTGGTAAGATTTTAGTTGATTATGATTTATACTCTCAAACAGAGCGAATCGGAGAATATCATTTAGAATTAGAATTTACTGCATAAATATTGCAGAATAGAATTGATTTTTTTTCAATGTTTTTGTATGATAAGGAGTAGACTGTGAAAGGACGTGTACCTCTTGGAAATTAATGTATTTGAAGGGTTAAACAAAAAAGAATTATCCATGATTGAAGTAGCACACGCTATTTTAGAACAACATGCAGATGTAATGGATTTTTCTGATTTAGTTAACCAAATCCAAAATTATCTTGGCAAGTCTGATAGTGAAATTCGTGACCAATTAGCACAATTTTATACAGATTTAAACATCGACGGTAGCTTTATCTCATTGGGAGACAATCGTTGGGGCTTACGTTCATGGTATCCAATCGATTCAATCGATGAAGAAGTTACACATGGCTTGGAAGAAGACGAAGAAGATGCACCACGTCGTAGAAAACGTAAAAAAGTAAATGCCTTCATCACTAATCCAAACGATGAAGATGTAATTGACTATAACGATGACGATCCAGAAGATGCTGAATTAACAAATGATGATGAAGAAGACATCTTGTACGATGATGAAGAAGATGAAGATGAAGAAATCAAAGCATACAACTCTGACTTACAAGAGATTGGTGCAGATTCAGACGATGATGAAGAAGATATTCCGCAAATCGAAGAAGATTTAACGATCATTGATGACGATGATGTTGAAGATGAAGACGATTTTGATGACGAATATTCTGAAGAGTAAGAAACCAAAAAGCTTGATTCCTAAGAAGGAGTCAAGCTTTTTAGTTGAATGCTTAAGAAAAATGAGAAAATAGAAAAAATTATTTTCTTGAATAGAAGTACTTGACCTGATGTTCGTTTGCTTGTATTATACTACTTGGGCACCTTTAAGAAGGTCAGAAGTTTGAACGAACTTACAAGCTCCCTATTCGTAATGGATAGGGAGCTTTTCTATTTTTGTTTCTTTTTTATTTGGAGAAACGTAAGAGTCTCAAAGTTGTTTTACTTCTCTCTACAAAATATTATCAAAGAAAGGGTTTTTAACTATTATGACAAAATACATCTTTGTTACAGGTGGCGTGGTTTCTTCTATCGGAAAAGGGATTGTCGCAGCATCTTTAGGACGATTATTAAAAAATCGTGGATTAAAAGTAACGATTCAAAAATTCGATCCATATATTAATGTGGATCCGGGGACAATGAGTCCTTACCAACATGGAGAGGTTTTTGTCACAGATGATGGTGCCGAAACAGATTTGGACTTAGGTCACTATGAACGTTTTATTGATATTAACTTAAATAAATACTCAAACGTAACCACTGGAAAAATTTATTCAGAAGTCTTACGTAAAGAACGTAAAGGGGAATACTTAGGTGCAACAGTGCAAGTTATTCCACACATTACCAATGAAATCAAAGAAAAAATCATGCGTGCAGCGAAAATGACGGATGCCGATGTGATTATCACAGAAGTAGGTGGTACTGTCGGCGACATCGAATCATTACCTTTCCTAGAAGCATTGCGTCAAATGAAAGCTGATATGGGTAGTGACAACGTAATGTACATCCATACAACCTTGATTCCTTACTTAAAAGCGGCTGGCGAAATGAAAACTAAACCAACACAACATAGTGTCAAAGAATTAAGAAGTTTAGGGATTCAACCAAATATTTTAGTGGTCCGTACGGAATTACCTGTTTCTCAAAACACTAAAAACAAATTAGCACAATTCTGTGATGTTAATCCAGAAGCGGTAATTGAATCTCGTGATGTTGAAACATTGTACTCCATTCCATTAGCACTTCAAGCACAAAACATGGATCAAATTGTTTGTGATCATTTAAAATTGGATGCACCGGCTGCAGACATGACTGAGTGGCGTGCATTAGAAGAAAAAGTTCTTAACTTGAAAAAGAAAACAAAAATTGCGCTGGTTGGTAAATATGTTGAATTACCAGATGCCTATATTTCTGTTGTAGAAGCATTAAAACATGCTGGGTTTGATTTTGATTCAGATATCGAAATTGATTGGGTTGATTCACAAGAATTAACTGCTGAAAATGTCGCTGAAAGAATTGGCTCAGCAGATGGTATTTTGGTTCCTGGTGGTTTTGGTGATCGTGGAATTGAAGGAAAAATTGAAGCGATTCGTTTTGCTCGAGAAAATGACGTACCATTCCTTGGTATTTGTTTAGGTATGCAAATGGCCTGTGTAGAATTTGGTCGTAACGTTGTGGGCTTAGAAGATGCTGGTTCTGCAGAAACTAATCCTGACGTGACAAATAACATTATTGATTTAATGGCAGATCAAGAAAACATTGAGAATTTAGGTGGCACACTACGTTTAGGTTTATATCCATGTAAATTGAAAAAAGGAACGAAAACTGCGGCAGCATACGGAAATGAAGATGTTGTCCAAGAACGTCACCGTCATCGTTATGAATTTAACAACAAATACCGTCAATTATTTGAAGAAAATGGCTTAGTCTTCTCTGGAGTTTCACCAGATAATCGTTTAGTTGAGATTGTTGAAATTCCTGAAAAACAATTCTTTGTGGCTTGTCAATTCCACCCAGAATTAATTTCTCGTCCAAATCGCCCACAACGCTTAATCAAAGGATTCGTTGGTGCAGCTTTGGCAAATAAAGAAAGTAAATAAGTAAAAATGGACGAAGTGATTCAGTTCACTTCGTCCATTTTTAATCTAAAAAAGTACGGGGCTCATGATGAGCCCCGTACTTTTTATGCTGCTTTATTTTCGTCTGGTTTAGAACTACTTTCAGGTGGTTGCGGTGGTTCTTGTGAACTAGAACTTGATGGTTCAGGTGGTTGTTCCGATGTTGCCGGTTGCTCTGCTGAGGAAGAGCTTGCCGGTTGTTCGGTTGATGGTGGCGCTTCAGAGGAAGAAGGCGCACTTTCTGAACTAGAACTTGATGAACTTTCCGCTTCTTTTGTGGAAGAGGATTCCACCGTACTGCTAGATTCCGGCTGTGGTGCTGAAGAGGTAGTACTTGGTAAAACTTGTACATTTGGTACCTCATAGGCATCTTTTACGTATAATTCATTACCTACCCGCACAACACTGTCTGGCTGCACCCAGTCATCGTTTGAAACATTTTGAGACAAGTAACTCATTATTTCACGATAAACATCTGAGGCAATTCCATAGTATTCTTGATAGATTGGTGTATTTCGATCATTGTATCCAGTCCAAACAGAAACGGCATAGTGTGTTGTATAACCAACAAAGGTACTATCCGGGGCAATTCCTTTTTCTGCTGTGCCCATTCGCGCTAAATCTTCATCAGTATAGTTAGAAGTCCCTGTTTTGGCCGCTTGGATTAAGCCTGGAATGGCGCCGTTAAATCCTGTTCCGCCGTTTAAAACATCTTTTAACATATCCGTCATCATATAGGCGGTAGAGTCTTTCATCGCACGTTTACCATCAGGTTGATAATCAACGCTAGTTCCATCATTGAAAACGACTTTGTTTACGTAATACGGTTTGTTATAAATCCCGTTATTGGCGAAAGCCGCATAAGCTGCTGCTAACTTCAATGAGGAAATCCCGTATTTATCGCCATCTACATCGCTTGTGTTACTTGAAATGGCATTTGACGCTTCTAAGTTTTTATAGTCAATTCCTAGTCCTTTAATGAAAGGCATGATGTTTTCTTTACCAACTTCATCAAACGTCTGGACCGCGGTTGTGTTACGAGAACCCATAATCGCACGGCGCATAGTAATGACGCCTTGATATGTTAAATCAGAGTTGAAGACATCAATGTCGGTACCAGGATATTTCGTTGGTTTATCCACCATGAGGCGACCTGTCGAATAATTTAAATTCTCAATTGCGGGACCATAATCCATGATTGGTTTCACGGTTGAACCAACATCACGTTGGGTGTTAACAGCTAAATTGTTTCCTAATTGCACATCATCAGGAATGTGACGACCACCAATTTGTGCTCGGACTTGTCCAGAGGCAACATCAATAACGGTTGAAGCCACTTGCATTTTATCATCTGGAAACGCAACGTATTGATCACTGTTGACAATATCGTAAAGTTGTTTTTGGGCATTCATATCTAAGTTTGTGTAGATATCTAGTCCGTCTGTGTAAACATTTTTACCAGTTTTTGCTTTCACTTCATTGATTACTTCTTTGACGTAATTATCTACGACTTTTCGATTGTCATCACTGGCTTTTAATGGCACTAAGCCTTCATCGATTGGGGTAGCTTTGGCTTTTTCGTACTCTGCTTTCGAGATTTTTTTATTGTCGTACATTGTGTAGAGTACAACATCCCGGCGTTCTTTAGCAGTATCTGGTTTTGTATAGGGATCGTATGAGTTTGGCGCTTGTGGCATTCCTGCCAGTAGGGCCGTTTGTGGTAAATCAAGTTCAGATAAATGTTTACCATAATAATTTTCAGCCGCTGTTTCCATTCCATAAAAACCATTCGCCATGTAGACTTTGTTAATGTAGTAAGTTAAAATTTCTTCTTTTGATTTTTCACGTTCTAAACGAACAGCCATCCATGCTTCTTGTGCTTTCCGTTTCAAGGTTTGGTCAGATTCTTTTGTAGAGAAGTAGGACAATTTAATTAATTGTTGGGTTAAGGTACTTCCGCCTTGTAATCCACCATTTTTGACATTTGAAAGGGCAGAACCGATAATCCGAATCGGATCCACACCAATGTGTTTATAGAAACGACGGTCTTCGACAGAAACAATGGCATCTTTTAATAATTGAGGCACATCATTTGGTTGAATTAATTCACGCTTTTCTGCGCCTAAATCCTCAAAAATTTCATTATTAATATCGTAAAGCTTCGATGAAACTGTCGCATTCAGTTTGTCATCTTCTAATTTTGGGGCTTGTCGTGCATAGAACCAAAAAAGACCAACGCCTGCTAAAAAAGCGACCATCCCAGCGATAAGTAAGCCAAGAAAGATTTTTAAAACAAGCCGTTTTTTCTTTTTCGGCGGTTGTGTCTTTTTCTTGTAACTCGACTTCGATGAGGTGTTGGATGCATGTCTAGCAGCTCGCGAGCCTGAATTTGAGGTTGGCATAAATAGCAACTCCTTTGTTATACTTTCAAAACTTTATGAATCTAGTGTGTCTGAATATATTGTTCCACTGCGTCGAGATAAGGGATTCGCGGTGCGATTCCAAAAGATAATTCAATTCCTTCTTTCTCGATGAGTGCAAGCGGCATAGTTTTTTTTCCAGTAACTGCTTGGTTTTTCCAATGCGTTATTAGATTTTCACCACTAAAAAAGAAGCAGCGTTTTAAGCTTGAAAACCATAATAGCACAAAACAAATCCCTTGTTGTGCTATACATTGTTCCATATGATCAATTTGATGTTGATGAAAATTTTTAAAGGGAAAGGACGTGGTGTTTTTCGTTTCTTTCGCTTCAAAATCTATGTAACGGCCTTGATATACACCGTTATAATCAGTCGTTGAAGC
Source organism: Enterococcus sp. DIV2419 (assembly GCF_051711865.1). Taxonomy (NCBI): domain Bacteria; kingdom Bacillati; phylum Bacillota; class Bacilli; order Lactobacillales; family Enterococcaceae; genus Enterococcus; species Enterococcus sp. DIV2419. Next base: position 1,967,406 of record NZ_JBIONS010000001.1, on the reverse strand, counting down.
TTGTCTAAAGTAGGCCTCCTTAATAACAGCCGCACTTCGTTTGGGATAATCTACTTTAACAATTTGAACAGGAGTGGGTTTCTTATGAACGACTGCTTGCTTATTCAATAGATAATATTGATTGCTTTGATTGATCGCTTCTTCGAAATCCATCCCACGATTACCAAATTCAACGGGGCGTTTCTTTTTTACTTGTTTTTTTGGTGATTGTGCTTCATGATGATTATAAGGTATTCCGTTAGGATAATGGAACGTCACGTTTATCACACTCCTAGCCTGTATTATACCAAAAAAAAGACCTGAAAGAAAAGGGATGACTTATGGAAATGATAAAAACCCTCTATGTCACCGGTTATCGCAGCTTTGAATTGGGGATATTTCAAGGAAAAGACCCGAAAATCACAGTTATTAAAAATGTCTTAAAAAAAGAGTTAGCCAGTTATATTGAAACGGGAGTAGAATGGATTTTGATTTCTGGTAATTTAGGTGTTGAACTTTGGACAGCTGAAGTAGTTGGGGAATTAAAAACGGAATATCCAGAAGTTCAGCTAGGTTTACTTTATCCGTTTAAAGACTTTGGCAATAATTGGAATGAACAAAATCGAGAACTGTTAACGAAAGCGGAAAGTTTGGCTGATTATATCAACTCAGTAAGTCACCAGCCCTATCAATCGCCAGCACAATTAAAAATGCATACAAAATTTCTTTTGGAACATTCTGGGGGCAGCTTACTTATTTATGACAAAGAGTACCCTGGCAAAACGGAGTATTTTTTAAAGGATGCACAACATTTTTCGGAACGAGAACCCTATGATATTCGCTTAATTACAATGGATGATTTACAAAACTCGGTGATTGATTAGAGAATCTGTTTGATTTTCTAGCTATTTTTCGTTACAATAGTATTTGTGGAACTATGAAATTTTCTATCGTAAATAAACAAATGAGGTGTAAACATGGCAAATTTAGTATATAGTCCTAAAGACATTTTACAAAAAGAATTTAAAACGAAAATGATGAACGGGTATGACCCAATTGAAGTAGACGAATTTTTAGACAATGTTATTAAAGACTACGAAGCTTATAATAAAGAATTATTAAGCTTGCAAGAAGAAAACAGCCGCTTAATGGCAAAATTAGACCAATTATCAAAAGCCCAACCAACGCCTCGTGTTGCTCAAGAAGTACCAAAAAGTGCAGCAGTGACCAACTTTGATATTTTAAAACGTTTATCAAACTTAGAGCGTGAAGTTTTTGGTAAAAAGTTAGATGAAACACCTTCAACGCCTGTAACGCCTTCTGCACCGTCAATGACTGCAGAACCAGCGAACCATGATGTTGATAATGCACAAACACGTCAATTTTAACAAGACAATTTAAGTCAAGTTTTCACGAGGAACAGAAAGCATTTGTTAGAATAGCGGACACTTGTTGTAGTGTGTAAATTTTTGCTGTTCGTTTAAACAGATTTGTAATTTTCGGGTGATCGCGGTTTGCTTTTGCAAGCTGAGGAAAGTCCATGCTCGCACAAGCTGAGATGCTTGTAGTGTTCGTGCTTAGCGAAATCATAAGCTAAGGTACTCTTTTAGAGTAACGGCAGGAAAAATGACTAAGGTTTCGACTATGTCAAAGTATCCTTGAAAGTGCCACAGTGACGAAGCGATGTGGGAAACTCCATCGGTGGAACGCGGTAAACCCCTCGAGCGAGCAACCCAAACAATGGTAGGGGCGCTCTTCTAAAGGAAATGAACGAGTAGAAGAGGCAGAGTTTACTCTGCAGATAGATGATGACCGTCACCAATTTTTCCTGAAGAATTGGTGATACAGAACATGGCTTATAGAAAATTACAAGTAATTCAGGAAGACCTTCCAACGTAGTTGTGAAGGCTTTTTTTACGAAAAGAATAAAAAAATGTTAAAATAAAGAAACTGAGATAAAAGTAGTAAGCTGTCTGTTCTAAAGAGGCCGGGACAGGACCGTTTAGTTCAGAGAAAGCGGACAATTACAAAAAACAAGCGGAGCAGTAGTCGGCAGGACTGTTAGCTTCAGACAATAAAAAAGAGTCAAGAAGGAGTTTTTATGACGAAAGAAAAAACATTCAAACTTGTTGCAACAGCTGCTAGTGGCTTAGAAGCATTAGTTGGAAAAGAATTGCGTGATTTAGGGATTCCCTGTGAAGTAGAAAATGGCCGGGCCGTCTTTGAAGGCACTGTTGAAACAATTGCTACTGCCAATTTATGGCTACGGACAGCAGATCGGATTAAAATCGTCGTTGGCGAATTTAACGCCTATAGTTTTGATGAATTATTTGAAAAAGTTAAAGCACTTCCTTGGGAAGATTATTTGCCTTTAGATGCAGAATTTCCAGTTGCAGGTAAATCAATTAAGTCAAAATTGTATAGTGTTCCTGATTGCCAAGCCATCACCAAAAAAGCCATTGTTAACCGTTTAAGAGAAGTTTACCATCGTCCAGCGACGGTGCCTTTAACCGAAACAGGAGCTTTGTTTAAATTAGAAGTGGCTCTTCTAAAAGATAAAGTGACGTTGACGTTGGACACGACTGGGCCAAGTTTATTTAAACGGGGCTATCGCATTGAAAAGGGGGGCGCACCTCTTAAGGAAAACATGGCAGCTGCTTTAGTGATGTTGACCAATTGGCGCAAAGATCGTCCTTTTTATGATCCAGTTTGTGGTTCTGGAACAATTTGTATTGAAGCAGCATTAATTGGCCATAACATTGCCCCTGGCTTTAATCGTAGTTTCACTTGTGAAACATGGGATTGGGTTGATCCAGCAATTTTTGAAAAAGTACGTAACGAAGCCGAGGCAAAGGCAGACTACGATGTTGAGTTAGATATCTGTGGTTCAGATGTTGATGGGCGAATGATTGAAGTCGCACGAGCGAATGCTGAGGAAGTTGGTTTAGGTGATTCAATTACCTTTAAACAATTGGCCTTAAAAGATTTTACAACCGAGAAGGAATATGGTGTAATGGTAGCTAACCCGCCTTATGGTGAGCGTTTAGGAGAAGAGGAAAGTGTTCGTCGTTTGTATAAAGAAATGGGCCATGTTTTCCGTCCGTTAACTACTTGGAGCAAGTATATACTGACGAGTGATCTTGCTTTTGAAGAATATTATGGTGCCAAAGCTACTAAAAAACGGAAGCTTTACAACGGAGCCTTACGAACAGATTTATTCCAATACTGGGGAACACGTCCACCAAGAAAACCACGGGAAGACTAAGAAAGCTGGTGTAAAAAAATGAAGGAAGCTGTATTTTTACAAGAAGTGAAAGAAATTCAATTACTAAAAAATGCCTTGACATTATTAGACTGGGATTCATCAACTGGGATGCCAGAAAAAAGTAGTCCTTTTCGAGGAGAAGTAGAAGGGTATTTAACCGGATTATATTTTGAACGAAGTATTGGCCCAGTTATTCAAGAAGCATTGGCCTATTTTGAGACACGCCCTGAAGAATTATCTGAATTAGGGAAACTGGTTTTTGAAAAAGTAAAAGAAGAATATGCTTTGAATAAAAATGTTCCAGCTGAACGTATGCAAGAATATGTTAAAGTATTAAACCAAGCACATACAGATTGGCTAAAAGCACGCGCTGCACAAGATTTCGGCTTGTTAGAAGAAACCTTAACGAAGGTCGTTGCGTTCCAAAAAGAGTTCATTCCTTATTGGCAAAAAGAAGAAAAAACACCGTACGATGTGTTATTAAATCAATTTGAACCGGGGATGACGGTTGAGAAGCTAGACCAAGTATTCGACCAAGTAAAACAAGGGATTCAAGAGATTCGGACCGTTTTAGAGGAAAAAGGTACGCCGCCTAGAACTGACTTTTTATCTAGAAAAATGACCAAAGAACAACAACGTCGTTTTGTGATTGGTGTGGTTGAGCAATTAGGCTATGATTTTTCAAAAGGCCGATTAGATGATACAGTTCATCCATTTATGACAGCTCTAAATCGAAATGATGCGCGGATTACTACGCGCTGGGAAGAAAATAATTTCTCAATGGCAACATTTGGTGTGATTCATGAAGCGGGTCATGGGATGTACGAACAAAATTTTGATCCTAAATTTGACTTTACGCCACTAAGTGAAGGCGCCTCTATGGGGATTCACGAATCACAATCGCTCTTTAATGAAATTATCATTGGTAGCAACCGGGCTTTTTGGCAAAAACAATACCCGTTTTTCCAAGACTGCGCAGAAGGTACTTTTGATGATATTGCTTTTGAAGATTTCTATGCTTCTTTAAAAGAAACGAAAGCAAGTTTGATTCGGATTGATTCCGATAGTCTCACCTATCCTTTGCATATCATTATTCGTTATGAAATTGAGAAAATGTTGTTTAATGGTTCTTTGGAAGTCGCTGATTTGCCAACAGTGTGGAACGAAAAATACCAAGAGTACTTAGGCGTATCACCTGAAAATGATTTAGAAGGTGTCCTTCAAGATGTTCATTGGTCTGGAGGTAGCTTTGGTTATTTCCCATCTTATGCCTTGGGTTATATGTATGCCGCGCAACTATTTCACGCAATGAAAAAAGAATTATCTGTTGATGAAATTTTAGCTTCGGAGGATTATTCTGATATCCGTAAATGGTTAACACAACATATTCATCAGTACGGCGCTTCACGTAAACCAAATCAATTAATTTATGATGCAACGGGAGAAGAATTGAATCCTAGTTATTTAATTGATTATATGAAAGCTATTTATTTTGATGTTTATCAAGTGCAATAAGTGAAACAAGCAAGGGGAAGTGGACAACAACAATGTTATCAATTCGTGAATATTTAGAAGCTGGTGAAACAACAATCTCAAACTTACTATTTGATCATTACCAAAAAATTGGTTTGAAAGATGATGAATTTCTCTTTTTACTGCAACTTTTTCGTTCGCAAAATGCAGGCGATTTATTTCCAGACTTAATGGCGATTGCAGAGACGATGGGTAAAACGCCAGATACGATTTATAAGTTGTTAAATCAATTGGTTTCTCGCGGATTTATTCGAATTGAAACACAACAAAACCAAAAAGGTCAAATGATGGATACGTATGATTTACTGCCTGTTTTTCAAAAGATTCAATTATTTTTACAAACGAGCAAAGAAAAACAAGTTGTCGCAAACCACGAAGATGAAATTAAACAGCTTTACCAAGGCTTTGAAAAAGAATTCGGACGTCCACTTTCACCAATTGAATTAGAAATGATTGGTCAGTGGTTGAACACGGACCATTATTCCCCTGAATTAATCCGGTTAGCGTTGCGAGAAGCCGTTTTAAATCAGGCCTATAGTTTGAAATATATTGATCGTATTTTACTTGCGTGGGAGCGTAAAAATATTACCACCAAAGAACAAGTGGCTGCTGATCAGAAAAAACGAAAAGATTCTATGATTCAAAATGAGATTGAACAACAAGGTCAGACACAAGAATCGTTGCCAAAGGTTACATTACACAATTGGTTAAATCCAGAAGACAGTGAATAAAAAGGAGGTGGGCCATGCTATCAAAAGAGAAAACGATGGAAGCTATTGAAATTATGTATGAGATGTTTCCAAATGCAGAATGTGAATTAAAACATAAGAATCCTTTTGAATTATTAATTGCTGTGATTTTAAGTGCGCAAGCAACCGATGTATCGGTAAATAAAGCGACTCCTGGTTTATTCGCAGCTTTTCCAACACCAGAAGCTTTAGCAGCTGCGCCGGTGGAGGAGATTATTGCTAAAATAAAAACCATTGGCTTATATCGCAATAAAGCAAAAAATATTAAAGCATGTGCACAACAACTTTTAGAACGTTTCAATGGAGAAGTTCCGCAAACCAGAGATGAACTGGTCAGTTTACCTGGCGTGGGGAGAAAAACAGCCAATGTAGTAATGGGAGATGCTTTCGGCGAACCGGCTTTTGCAGTAGATACACACGTGGAACGAGTGTCCAAGCGCCTTAGAATTTGTAAGCTAAATGCGAATGTTACTGAAGTTGAGCAGACCTTAATGCGTAAAGTTCCGAAAGAACTCTGGGTGAAAACGCACCATACCATGATTTTCTTTGGACGTTATCACTGCCTAGCAAGAGCGCCTAAATGTGAAGCCTGTCCGCTACTCTATATGTGTCAAGAAGGCAAAGAACGGATGAAAGGGAAATAACACATTTTTTCCTAAAAAAGCGAGCCACAAGTCCAACCGACTTGTGGCTCGCTTTCTTTTTTTTGATTTTTAAGAAACGCAACAAATGATTGCGGTTTCTTAAAAATTGATTTAGTATAGACAGTGTGGTATATACTAGAAAATTTATTTTTTTGAAGAAAGATAGGCGATGAAATGACAGAAAATGCACCCAAATTTAAGCAAATTTCTGCAGAAATTGAAAAGAAGATTCGAGACGGTCTGTATGTAAGTGCACAAAAATTACCTTCAGAATATGATTTAGCTAAAGAATATAACTGCAGTCGCTTGACCATCCGTAAAGCGATTGATGATTTGATCCGCAAAAATATTTTGGTAAAACGACATGGTAAAGGTAGTTATGTGATGTCGCAAGCGAAAATTCAAAGTGGTCGCGCTGGCTTACAAGGTTTTACTGAGGCAGCCAAAGCTTACGGGAAAAAAAGTCAGACAGAAGTCATTTCCTTTGAAGAAGTAGTACATCCCGCTGAGAAAATTCGGGAGGCGCTCCAAGTAGGCAAAAATGAGGCGATTTATGAACTGATTCGCCGCCGAATGTTAGACGGCGAGCCAATGACAGTTGAAAAAATTTATTTGCCACAGGCATACGTACAAGGCCATACGAAGCAAGACTTCGAGGGCTCTCTTTTCTGCTTAATCGAGAAGAACGTCGAGATTGCTTATTCGCATCAAGAAATTGAAGCAATCTTAGTTGAAGCGGAAATTTCAGAATTATTGAATGTTCCTGTGGGCCAACCACTTTTACAAGTCCACTCTATCACCTATGCGCTTGATGCAACTCCTATTTTATATGATGTCTCTTTATATCGAGCAGATCGGTACACGTTTAAAAACACACTGACCCGCTATAGCCCGTCTGAAAACAACCAAGTGGAGCTAGGAGGTTCTTGGAACGAATGAAGATAAAAGAAGAAATAGCCGCTCAAAAAGATTTATTTTATGAAGACTTAAACAAAATTATCGCGATTCGAAGTGTGAAAGGGTCGCCTAAAAAAGAGGCGCCTTTTGGCGAAGAACCGAAAAGAGCCTTGGAAGAAACGCTGAAACTGGCAGAGCGTTATGGCTTTCAAACTGAGATTGTCAATGACGCAGTTGGCTATGCGCAATGGGGAACAGCGGAAGAATATCTGGGAATTATTGGTCATTTAGACGTAGTACCAGAAGGGTCTGGCTGGTCAGTGCCGCCCTTTCAATTAACGAAAAAAAATCAACGTTTGTATGGTAGAGGAATTCTAGATAATAAAGGTCCTATCTTGGCTTGCCTGTATGGAATGAAATTACTGAAAGAACTTGGTTACCAACCAAAGAAAACCATTCGCTTAATGTTTGGCACGGATGAAGAAAGTGGGAGTGGAGATATCCCCTTATATTTAGAGAAGGAAAACGCACCCGTTTTTGGATTTACTCCAGATTGTAAATATCCAGTAGTTTATGGGGAGCGAGGGATTGTTAATTATGAAATCACAACGACCATCCCAGATGATTCAAGTGAACAAATTGGTCAGATTATGGGTGATCAAGCAAAAGACCACGTACCTGATCAATTAAGTGTGGTGATTGCGGGAAAAACAACAGCAATCATGGGAAAACGCGCCCCTTCCAATGCGCCAGAACTAGGCAAGAACGCGATTACTTTATTGGCACAGAAAATTAGCGAGGAACAGTTAGTCAAAGGAAATTTATTACAGTATTTCGACTGGTTAACCGCTAGTTTTCACGAAAAGCACTATGGCGAAGGAGTAGCTCTAGACTTTAAGGATCAGGATAGTGGGCAATTGATTTTAACGCCCTATGCGTTGGAAAAACGAGGACAGCAATTGGTGTTATCATTGGCCGTGCGTTATCCTGTTTCTATTACAGAAAACGAAGTAACCACGCAGCTAACGAAGGCACTATTTCCAGAAAGTGAAGTGACCGTCATCCGCCGCCTCCCTAGTACGCTGTTTCCAAAAGATGAGCGCAATGTTCAAAAATTAACCAAGGTTTATGAACAAATTACTGGCTTAGATGGGACGCCAGTCACAACTACAGGTGCTACGTATGCTCGTTTTATGCCGAATATCGTTGCTTTTGGTCCATCATTTCCTGGTCAAAAAGGCATTGCGCATAACCAAGATGAATATATGGATGAAAAAGATTTACTGCTTAATCTGGAAATCTATATGCAAGCGATGATTGCATTAACAGAAGCGTAAAACCAATAGAAGATACACGTATGAGAAGAAGCCAATGTGTTTCGTAGAGGTCGCATACGTGTATCTTCTATTTTTCTGTATAAAATTTCATTTTCAGTATATACAAAACAGTATATACTAGTTTATAATGGTGGAGAAATGTAAGCGTTAACGAAAGGGCGGATGGAAAATGACTTGGGGTGCAATTGCGACATGGCGGATGGCACATGATGGGTTACTAAAAGCTACAGAAGAATTACAACAAGGAGGTGCTGCAGGCACGGCCGTGGAACAATTAATTAAAGAAGTAGAAGACTATCCTTTTTATAAGTCAGTGGGCTACGGCGGTTTACCTAATGAGGAAGGGATTTTAGAAATGGATGCTGCCTATATGGATGGAGACACATTTGCAATTGGTGCTGTGGCAGGAATTACAGATGTTAAAAATCCGATTTCAGTGGCTAAAGCATTAAGTAAAGAGAAGTTTAATAGTTTTCGTGTTGGCACAGGTGCAACGAAATATTCAATGTTGCACGGTTTTGAAAGAAAGAATATGTTGACAGAACGCGCTAATCAATGGTGGCAAAAGCGTTTAAAAGAAATTCAGGAAAATCAGTTGAACCCCTATGATGGGCATGATACCGTCGGCGCTATTACGTTAGACCAAACAGGATCAATGGCAGCTGGCACTTCCAGTTCGGGACTCTTCATGAAAAAAGCAGGACGTGTTGGTGATTCACCACTGTCAGGTTCTGGTTTTTATGTTGATAGCGAAATTGGTGGTGCTGCGGCTACAGGCTTAGGTGAAGATTTAATGAAAGGCTGTCTTTCTTATGAAATCGTTCGTTTAATGGGGGAAGGGAGCTCGCCACAACAAGCATGTGATCAAGCCGTCTATGCTTTTCACGAAAAATTGACCCAACGTTATGGGAAAGCAGGAGCTTTTTCACTGGTGGCCATGAACAAACAGGGAGACTGGGGCGTAGCTACGAATGTGGAATTTACTTTTACGGTTGGTACTGATATGCAGCAACCAGAAATCTATATTGCAAATCCAGGCAAGAATCATACCACAGAGATTCAGCCGATTTCACAAGAATGGTTAGCGGCCTATGAAAAAAGAATCAAAGCACCAATTGAATAAATGAGGAGAGTGAAGGAACATGAGTAAAAAACAAATTTATCTTTTTTGTGATGCAGGGATGTCTACAAGTATTATGGTGAATAAAATGATGGAAGTGGTGGAAAAACATCAAATGCCTTTAATGATTACTGCTTTTCCTATTGCAAGAGCACAAGAAGTGGTTGAAGCAGAGAAGCCTGTTGCTATTTTATTAGGACCACAAGTCCGTTTTTTATTAGAAAAAACAAAAGAACAATTTGCTCCTCAAGGGATTCCTGTCGCTGCAATTGCGCCAGAAATTTATGGCATGATGGATGGCGAAAAAGCATTGAAAGAAGCGCTGCGGTTAATTAAGCAAAATAAAAAATAATAGATAGGAGTGACGACCGTGCAAAAATTTTTGGATTGGTTAGAGCGCGTATTGACCCCTTTGGCAAAAGTGATAGGAGAAAATAAGTATTTAGTAGCGATTCGTGATGGCTTCCTTTTATCAACGCCCTTGTTGATTGTTGGTTCGGTCTTCTTATTAATTGCTAATTTTCCTTTGCCACAATGGGATACTTGGATGTCTCATTTGCTTGGTAAAGACTGGGCGACAATGATGTCTGTTCCAGCTAGTGCTAGTTTTGATGTAATGACTATTCTGGCCGTTGTCGGTATTGCCTATAGTTTAGGGAAACAATTCAATGTGGATGCAATGCAAGCAGGAATTATCGCATTGGTTTCATTTTTTATTGTAACGCCTTATCAAACATTATTTACACCGGAAAATAGTTCAAAGGTTTATGAAGTTACTAGTTTACCTTTAAAATGGATGGGTTCCAGTGGCTTGTTTTTAGGAATGATTGTCGCATTAATTGCGACTCGTTTATTTGTGGCCATTGTTCGTAAAGGGTGGACAATAAAAATGCCAGAAGGAGTGCCACCAACAGTGGTTAAGTCTTTTGAGGCCCTGATCCCGAGCTTTTTAGTTGTTACTCTCATGTTTTTAGTCAATTGGCTGGCTGCTTTAACTCCTTATGGTAATTTACAAGATGTTATTTTTGAATTTCTACAAACGCCCTTATTGAGTCTTGGTAATACCTTAGGTGCAATGAGCATTGCTTATTTATTTTTACACTTCTTTTGGTTCTTTGGCATTAACGGAGGTAGTGTGGTTGGCGCAGTCTTTAATCCTGTTTTGCGGGCATTATCTGTTGAAAATTTACAAGCATTTAAAGACGGTCATGAAATTCCCAACATCATCACTGGACAATTTCAAGATATGTTTGCAACATTTGGTGGCGCCGGTTCCACACTCTCATTAATCATTGTGATGGTCTTATTCTGTAAAAGTCAACGAATTAAAAAGCTTTCGCAACTTTCACTAATTCCTGGTGTTTTTGGGATTAACGAACCAATCATTTTTGGGTTACCAATTGTTTTAAATCCAATCCTTTTAATTCCATTTGTATTAGTACCTGCGATTAATATTATTATTGCCTATTTTGCTATGGATTGGGGCTTAGTTCCATTGACGAACGGTATTCAATTGCCGTGGACGACCCCGCCAATTATCTCAGGATTTTTAGTCAGCGGTTGGCAAGGATCAATTCTGCAAGCTCTCTTATTGGTACTAGGAATGTTCATTTATTATCCTTTTATTCGAGTTATGGATGACCAATATTTACGTGAAGAATGGAAAGCACAAGAAGAAGAGAGTGAAGAAATTGATTTTGATTCCTTTGACTTCGATGATTTATAAAAAAGGAGGAAATAGGCGTGAAAAAAATCCTTTTAGTCTTAAACCACAGTTTAGCAGGATTTGGCAGTGATGAACAAGCTCAGCTGAAACCAAGTGGTAAAAAAGCTCCCTTAGGTCCAGGGGTAACATTGCTACCATTTTTACAGAAGCAAGGAGCGGAAATTGTTGCGACACTTTATTGTGGTGACCAATATTATTTGGAAAACGAGGAAGAGGTAGCAAAGAAATTTATTGGCTTTGCAAAAAAGTTTCATGCCGATGCGGTTCTTTGCGGACCTGCCATGCATTATCCTAATTTTGGAGAAATGGCCGCTCATCTAGCTTGTAAGTTTAATGCTGCAGGCATTCCTGCAATTGCAGCGATGGCAGAAGAAAATCCAGCAGTTAGTCACTATTATCAGCAAGTACCGATTGTGAAGATGCCCAAAAAGGGCGGCATTGGTTTAAATAATTCGTTTAAACAAATGGCGCAATTGGTCGTGGCAAAAGCAAATGGAAAAGAAACCAAACAGTTAGAAGAAACAAGTTGTTTTTAATTGTTGATAATCTAAAGAGAAATCCAGAATGAACACATGATTGTGTTCGTTTTGGATTTTTTGCTTTTGTTTAGCGAATGTATGTTCTATAATAGGGAGGCAGATAGGTGGGATTACGTGAAATCAACGAGAAAAATTGCGGTTCGTCAAGTGGTCGAATTTATTTTAAGGCGGGGAAGTATCGATTCTCGCCATGTGAGTGAACATACACCACAAGAAGGTAGTCGCCTTCATCGAATGTTGCAAAAGGAAGCGGGGAGCCTTTATCAAAAGGAAGTATCTTTAAAAATTGAGGTGCCTTTAAATGGCCATAATTATTGTGTAGAAGGTCGTGCAGACGGCATTTTTGTGAAAGAAACTGGGCAAGTGGTCATTGATGAAATTAAAACATCCGAGCCAGCGTTTGAAGAATTGCCGCCAGAAAAGGTCGAATTGTTTTGGTATCAAGCGATGTGTTATGGTCACATGTATTGCCAGCAAGAACAACTTTCTGAAATAATGCTGCAACTCACTTATTATCAGACCACCACAAAACAAATCACACGACAAGAACGCCATTTTACAGAAGCTGCATTAGCGGAGTTTTTTACTGATTTGATGAAGCGCTATGAACAGTGGGTAATTTTTAAAGAAGAGTGGCGTATTTTGAGAAATAAATCATTAAAAAATCTTAGTTTTCCTTACGGGGAGTATCGCAAAGGGCAACGAGAATTGGCGGTAGCCGTTTATAAAACAATTCTTAGTAAACAGCGGCTCTTCGTGGAAGCACCAACTGGAACAGGTAAGACAATGTCCACTCTTTTTCCAGCGATGAAAGCAATTGGTGAAGAAGAAGGTGAACGGATTTTTTATTTAACAGCTAAGACCATTACGCGGCAAGTGGCTGAAGATGCTGTCAAAGCGCTGTCCGAAAAACAAGCGCAAACTAAGAGTATTACGTTAACAGCAAAAGATAAAATTTGTTTTTTAACTGAACGAAATTGTACACCAGAATATTGCCCGTTTGCTGACGGCTATTATGATCGTTTAAATGAGGGACTGTGGGATTTATTGCAACATGAAAATCATTTAACGAGAGAGGTTATTGAACGGTATGCACAAAAGCACCAATTGTGTCCATTCGAGTTGTCGCTAGATGCAAGTCTTTGGTGTGATTTAATTATTGGCGATTACAATTATCTATTTGATCCAACGGTTTATTTACGGCGCTTCTTTGAAGAACCCCAAAGTGCAGAAGAGAATATTTTTTTAGTGGATGAAACCCATAATTTGGTTAATCGTTCACGGGAGATGTATTCGGCCGCTATTTCTAGGAATGCGGTTTTGCAAATTCAAAAAAGATTGCAAAAAGAATCTGTTCAATTAAAAAGAGCTTGTCAAAAAGTCTTAACTACGTTTGATGATATTGAAGCAATCTGTGAAGAAAAAGACACGGATTTTTTTGCCCAACGCGCGCCAATTGATTCATTAGTTAAACAGATACATCGATTAACAGAAGTAATTGCAGAATGGTTGCCAGAAAATCAACACATTGAGGAATTGGCGTCGATTCTCAGTTTTTATTTTGATTGTTTAAGTTATCTTCGAATCAGCGAGTATTACGACAACGGCTTTTATACGTCTATTTCTTTGCGAAACTATGACTGCGTTGTGAAACAATTTTGTGTCGATCCTGCTTATTTATTGTCACAACGATTAGATAAAGGGAAAGCGAGTATCTTATTTTCGGCAAGTTTAACACCTCTGAATTATTATCAAGAAGTGCTTGGTGGAGGTGAAGAAAGCCTACGTTATAGGATTCCGTATCCTTTTCCAGAAGAAAATCAATTGTTGATGATTGGTAGTCATCTTCAAACAACCTATAAAAACCGTGAAAAAAGTTATCCACAGATTAGTGAACTTTTAGGGAAGTTAAGTGAAACAAAAACAGGTAATTATTTAATTTTCTTCCCTTCTTATGCCTATATGGATGATGTCTATCAAGTATTTAGCCAACGCTACCCGCAAGTAAAAACTCAAATTCAGGGAACGGACTTAAACGAAAAAGAGCGAGAAGCATTTTTAGCTGAATTTAAAGAGAATCCTCAAGAAACTTTCATCGGTTTTTGTGTTTTAGGTGGTATATTTTCAGAAGGAATTGACTTGAAAGGTACCCGATTGATTGGTACGATAATTGTTAGTGTCGGGCTACCACAAATGAATCCGGAGCAAGAACTGATTCGCACTTTTTATCAAGAAGAGCGAGGGCAAGGGTTTCAATTTGCGTATCAAATTCCTGGCATGAATAAAGTCTTGCAAGCGGCTGGACGTGTCATTCGAGATGCGCAAGATAAAGGCTTTGTGTTGTTATTAGACGAACGATTTGAATTACCAAGTGTCCAGCGTTTCTTTCCGCCGCATTGGTTGGCGCATCGAAAGGCAAACACCAATGAACAACTCATTCAACAAGTGAAACAATTTTGGTTAAAAAATAAAGAAAACAAAGGAGGAAACAAATGAAGACCATTTTAGTCCTTCATACAGGTGGGACCATTTCCATGTCGAAAGTAGCAGGAGGAAGTGTTGCCCCGAATGAAAAAAATCCGTTGATGGAACAAGAAGCATTATTTTCTGGCAAGGTTCATTTAGTTGTCGAAGATATTTTTAATATTCCCTCACCACACGTGACCTTAGAACGGATGTTTCAATTAAAAGAACGGATTCAAAAAGCTTATTCTGAACCAATTGATGGCGTGGTTATTACGCATGGAACAGATACATTAGAAGAAACAGCTTATTTTTTAGATATAACCTTAGAGAAAAAAATCCCCATTGTTTTAACAGGAGCAATGCGGTCAAGTAACGAAATCGGTAGTGATGGCTTGTATAATTTCATCAGTGCTATTTGGACTGCTTGTTCAGACGAATCGTACGATAAAGGTGTTTTAGTCGTGATGAATGATGAAATTCATACGGCGCGTTATGTGACAAAAACACATACAACGAACGTAGCGACGTTTCGGACGCCAACTTTTGGACCAATAGGAACCATTGCGAAAGAACGTGCTTTTTTTGCGAAAGAGGTCTTACCGCAAGAAGTTTGCGATGTTTCTTCTGTGAAAGGAAATGTTCACGTAGTGAAGGCCTATGCGGGGATGGGTGAACGAATGTTTGAATTATTAAACACCCCAGAAACGGATGGGTTAGTAATTGAAGCGCTAGGCGCGGGTAATTTACCGCCAGAAACGCTCCCAGCATTACAAAAAATGCTAGACAACGGGATTCCAGTCGTTTTAGTTTCTCGTTGTTCCAATGGCATTGCTGAAGATATCTATGATTATGCTGGTGGTGGCGTTGGCTTGAAAAAAATGGGGGTCGTTTTTGCCCGTGGTTTAAACGGACCGAAAGCGCGGATTCGTTTAATTGTTGGTTTAAACAGCGAAAAAAATCCTACAGAGTTAAAAGAATTTTTGGAACAGTAACTAATTTTAAGGAGAAAATAAATGAAGCTGTTTGAACGCATTCATCAGGATACTGAAATTCGACAAATTTATGATGCAATTGGTCAAATGGAAGATGAAGAAGCTGGGTGGGCATACCATAATTGGTTTCATGTAACCAATGTCGTAGCCATGACGGAAATGATTTTGAAACAACTTGCTGTTTCAGAGGAGTATTTAGAGGCGGCAAAAATTGCGGCACTGCTCCATGATGTGGGTGCGCTACAAGGAAAAGCAGGACATGCACTTCGTGGGAAACAATTTGCAGAAGCATATTTTCGTAAGCAAAAGATTTGTTTGCCTTATCAAGAAGAAATTTTATCTTCTATAGAAAATCATAGTAATGGCTTTGATTCGGAAGAGTTAATGACACTAGCGCTAATCATTAGTGATAAATTAGATATTACAACCTCTCGTGTTGCCAAGGCTGGTTATTTCGTGCCAGGAATGCGGCAATTTCAATTTTTAAAGAAAATTGAAATTATGCTTTCAGAACAAGAGGTTTGTGTCTCGTTTACGGCAGAAGAAGAACTGGATTTAGAAGAATTAAATGCGTTTTATTTTATGCCAAAGGTTTTCAAAGCAATTGCCGCTTTTTCAGAAAAAATCCAACGCCGACCAATCGTTTTATTGAATAATCAAGAATGGCCGGTACCAAAACTAAAAAATCCTTCAACTGTTAATGAACAGTTGAAGGATTTTTTTAGCGATAATTATTAAACTCAAGAGCCATTGGTAAATCTAATTCTCGTAAAAGAGCCATGACTTTTTGTAAATCATCCCGACTTTTTCCAGTTACCCGAATTTTGTCTTCTTGGATTTGTGACTTAACTTTAATACCAGAGTTTTTGATAGCTGTGTTGATTTTTTTCGCATTTTCTTTATCAATACCACTGATTAAATCACCATATTGGCGAGCAGTACCGCCTAAGGCTTTTTCACTTTCTGAGAAATGAATATTTTTAATCGGAACATTGCGTTTGACTAATTTTCCAAATAAAATATCCTTCACTTGCTCGACTTTATAATCATCTTCAGCTACGACTACTAGTTTATCGTTTTCCAATTTAATATCAGCAATTGACCCTTTAAAGTCAAAACGATTTTTCAATTCTTTCAAGGCAATTTGAATTGCGTTTTTGACTTCCTCCATATTGACCTCTGAAACTACATCAAAACTTGCTTCTTTTGCAGCCATGTAAAAACCTCCTAAAATATTCTTTGCTTCATCATATCATGAAATAGTAAAAAAGGTTAGGCTAGAATCATTTTGAATAGAGAAATAAGAAGATCAATTTTTAGGGATATCTTCTCGCATTCTTTCATGGAAACGTTGCAAAAAAATTTTTTTCAATGTTCGCTTTTAGCCCCTTTTCTTTTAGGATAGAACCTGTTATTCTAAGTCAGAAGAATAGCGAAGGAGCGAAGAAAAATGAGTCGATTGGTTAGTACTTACCAAAGGAATGAATCGATAAAAAAAATAGCAGTGATGGCGATAACCGCTTTGACTTCTGCGGTCGGTTTGAATTTCTTTTTGATTCCGGCAAAAGTTTTTTCGGCAGGGATGAACGGAATTGCGCAAATCATTGCTACATTATTATATACAAATTTAGGAATCCATATTAATACAGGGATCTTCATTTTATTTTTAAACATTCCCGTCTTCATTCTAGGGTTTGTAAAATTAGGGAAACAATCAACGATTCTTAGTTTCATCAATGTTATTGGCATTTCCGTTGTCACTATGTTTGTGCCAATCGTAACAGTCACAACGAATCCTTTGATGAACGCAATTATGGGTGGTGTCTTAGTCGGCGTTGGCGCAGGGCTTTCATTGAAAATGGGCTTTAACACTGGCGGCATGGACATTATTTCACTGATTCTTTCAAAAACAACAGGGAAAACCGTTGGTAATTTTATGTTCTTATTAAATGGTATTATTGTGCTGTTGGCTGGTTTTGTATTTAACTGGGAAAGTGCGTTGTATACTATTATTTCTATTTACTGTTTGAGTCAGGTGGTCGACATGATTCATACCAGTCACCAAAAAGTCACAGCAATGATTGTCACTACGAGACCAGAAGCCGTTGCCTTAGAAGTTTCTCAACAAATCGCTCGTGGCATGACCTTGTTGCCTTCAATCGGCGGCTATTCAGGTGCAGAAGGTCGGATGATTATGATGGTCATTACTCGCTACGAACTCTATGATTTAGAACAAGCAGTTTACAGTATCGATGAGAATGCCTTTGTAAATATTTTACCAACACAATCGGTTTTAGGGCGTTTTGCCAATGAAGATGAACAACGGATTTTTCATAGTACAGGAACATTTCCTGAGCTTCAATCCTACAAGGTGAAACGTTATCCGCCAAAGAAAAAATTAAAATAGCAAGTCGGCCTTCAGGTCCCAAAGTCTTAACGGGAAAACTGGAGGTTTTTTTATAAAAATGAAGGTTATGTGAAAGAATAGACAAAAATTTTCTGAAAAAGGGAATTTTACTAGAAAAGTGTCAGGAATTCTGCTAAAATAGAACCGTTGGTTAGGGAACACCTAACAAATAAAGTTTTTAAAAACTTAGGAGGAATTTTTTATGCCAGTAGTATCAGGAGCAGAATTCTTAAAAGCAGCACGTAAAGGCGGCTATGCAGTAGGTGGCTATAACACAAATAACTTAGAATGGACACAAGCGATTTTAGAAGCAGCAGAAGCTAAAAAAGCACCAGTTCTAATCCAAACATCAATGGGCGCTGCTAAATACATGGGCGGCTACAAAGTAGCTAAAGACATGATTACTAATTTAGTAGACTCAATGAATATCACAGTTCCAGTAGCAATTCACTTAGACCACGGTGACTACGAAGCTGCTTTAGAATGTATCGAAGTTGGCTATACTTCAATCATGTTTGATGGTTCTCACTTACCATTCGAAGAAAACTTAAAATTAGCAAAAGATGTAGTTGAAAAAGCTCACGCTAAAGGTATTTCTGTCGAATGTGAAGTTGGTTCAATCGGTGGTGAAGAAGACGGAATCATCGGTACTGGCGAATTAGCTGATATCGAAGAATGTAAACAAATGGTTGCTACAGGTATTGACTACTTAGCATGTGGTATCGGTAACATCCACGGTCAATATCCAGAAAACTGGAAAGGTTTAGCATTTGATCACTTACAAGCAATTGCTGAAGCTGTCGGTTCTGATGTACCTCTAGTATTACACGGAGGTTCTGGTATTCCTCAAGAACAAATTGAAAAAGCAATTTCAATGGGTATCTCAAAAGTTAACGTAAATACAGAATTCCAATTATCATTCGCTAAAGCAACACGCGAATATATTGAAGCTGGTAAAGATTTAGAAGGTAAAGGATTTGACCCTCGTAAATTATTAGCACCAGGTAAAGCTGCAATCATCAAAGATGCAGAAGAACACATTGATTGGTTCGGTTCAGCTAACAAAGCTTAATCAACTAGTTACGTTAAAGACAGCCACAGCACGTGGCTGTCTTTTTTATTTTTTGTTATTTTTTCATTCTATTAAAATACCTGAGAAGTTTTCTTTTTTCTTAAGCTTGATTATGATAGAATGATTGGGTAGTTTATTTAGAAAACGTATATTACAGATAGGTGAGAATATAAATGAAAAAAATCGTAATCAATGGGAATCGTCCATTAAAAGGCGAAGTAACCATTAGCGGCGCCAAAAATAGTGTGGTCGCTTTAATTCCAGCTGCTATTTTAGCAGATTCGCCCGTGACTTTAGATGGCGTTCCTGACATTCAGGATGTTCACTCATTAATTGAAATTTTAGAAATTATGGGTGCTAAAATTACTTTTGAAAATAATACATTAATTATTGACCCAACAGAAGTTGTTTCTGTGCCAATGCCAAAAGGAAAAATCAATAGCTTACGTGCGTCCTATTATTTTATGGGCTCACTTCTTGGTCGATTTGGGGAAGGCGTTGTCGGCTTACCTGGCGGTTGTTACTTAGGACCTCGTCCAATTGATTTACATATCAAAGGATTTGAAGCATTAGGCGCTCATGTAACCAACGAACATGGGGCGATGTACTTGAGAACAGACGAAGCTGGCTTACAAGGAACACGAATTTTTATGGATATGGTATCTATTGGCGCTACAATCAATGTCATGTTAGCCGCAGTTAAAGCCAAAGGCAAAACGATTATTGAAAATGCTGCGCGTGAGCCAGAAATTATTGATATTGCTACATTATTAAATAACATGGGTGCAAAAGTTCGAGGAGCTGGAACGGATGTTATTCGGATTGAAGGTGTCGAAGAATTACATGGCTGTCGTCACTCGATTATTCCAGATCGAATTGAAGCTGGGACTTATTTAGCTATGGCAGCAGCTATGGGTGAAGGAATCAAGGTTCGAAATGTTATTTATGAGCATTTAGAAAGCTTCATTGCGAAATTGCAAGAAATGGGCGTTAAGATGACAATTGAAGAAGACATGATTGAAGTTCATCCATCACATGATCTGAAAATGACGACGGTGAAAACCTATCCGTATCCTGGGTTTGCCACAGACTTGCAACAACCGTTAACGCCATTACTTTTAAAAGCGCAAGGAACTGGTGAAATTATTGATACGATTTATGCTCAACGAAATAAGCATATTCCTGAGTTGGTGCGGATGGGGGCCGATGCTTCGGTTGAAGGCAATATGATTATTTTAAATGGTCCAAATCAATTGCACGGTGCAGAAGTAGTCGCCTCTGATTTACGGGCAGGCGCTTGCCTAGTCACTGCCGGCTTGATGGCTGAAGGTACGACCACGATTTATAATGTAGAATATATTTTACGTGGGTACGACCACATTATCGAAAAGTTAACTGCTTTAGGCGCTGATATTCAAATGCTAGAAACCGAAGAACAAGAAGGTCCGTTTGAGGTGGATCAATGAGCGACTATTTAACAATGGCTGAATTGGAAAACAGTACGTTAAAAGATATTTATGCGTACGCGAAAGAGTTTAAAATTCCTTATTATAGCCAAATGAACAAAAAAGAATTGTCTTTAGCTGTGATTCGTGCACAAGCTGAGAAGCAAGGGTTTTTCTTCATGGAAGGAATTTTAGATATTGTTTCTCAGGATGGTTATGGCTTTTTGCGGCCAATTAATTATGGACCAAGTGCAGAAGACATTTATATTTCTTCTTCTCAAATTCGTCGTTTCGGATTGAGAAATGGGGACAAAGTAGCTGGCAAGGCGCGTCCGCCAAAGGAATCAGAACGTTACTATGGACTCATGCATGTTGAAAGTGTCAATGGGAAAGATCCTGAAGAAGCGAAAGAGCGGCCACATTTTCCAGCGCTAACACCGTTGTATCCTGAAAAACAATTAACGTTAGAAACAACGGCTGGCAGATTATCAACACGAATGATTGATGTATTTGCCCCAATTGGTTTTGGGCAACGTGGTTTAATTGTAGCGCCGCCAAAAGCGGGGAAAACAAGTGTTTTAAAGGAAATTGCTAATGGGATTACAGAAAATCATCCTGATGTGGAATTGATTCTGTTGTTAATTGACGAGCGTCCTGAAGAAGTGACTGATTTAGAGCGAAGTGTTAAAGGCGATGTGGTTTCTTCAACTTTTGATCAACAACCACAAAATCATACGCGAGTTGCTGAATTGGTTCTGGATCGAGCAATGCGCTTAGTTGAAGACAAACGGGACGTAGTTATTTTAATGGACAGCATCACTCGTTTAGCAAGGGCCTATAATTTAGTGGTCCCGCCTAGTGGTCGAACCTTAAGTGGCGGAATAGATCCAGCTGCGTTTTTCAAACCTAAACGATTTTTTGGTGCTGCCAGAAATATCGAAGAAGGGGGTAGTCTGACTATTTTAGCCACGGCATTGGTGGATACAGGTAGCCGAATGGATGATGTCATCTATGAAGAATTCAAAGGTACAGGCAACATGGAGCTCCATTTATCTCGTGAATTAGCAGAACGCCGTATTTTCCCAGCAATTGATATTAAAAAATCAAGTACGCGAAAAGAAGAGTTGCTAATGACACCAGAACAACTAGAAGAAACGTGGAAATTGAGAAATAATATGTCAGGAGACTCGCTGGAATATACGGATCAATTCATAAAAATGTTGAAACGGACCCAAAATAATCAACAATTATTTGAAGTTTTCCATGATGTTTCGTTTGGCAAACAAATTAAAAGAAATCCAAAAAGATAATTGCATACCAACTGAAAACATGGTAAGATAGCATTGTTGTATACCGACAAAATAACTCTGATACAGCAAATGGATCAGGGCAAAGGAGCGAAAAAACGTATGAAACAAGATATCCATCCAAATTACCAACCAGTAGTATTCATGGATTCAACAACAGGTTTCAAATTCCTTTCAGGTTCAACTAAAGGATCTTCAGAAACTGTTGAATGGGAAGATGGCAACACTTATCCATTATTACGTGTTGAGGTTACTTCAGACTCACACCCATTCTACACTGGTCGTCAAAAATTCACACAAGCCGACGGACGTGTGGACCGTTTCAACAAAAAATACGGTCTCAAAGACGAAAACGCAAATCCAGACGCATAGTCTTTCAAAACATTGTTATGACAAGGTTTATAGAGGTTTTCCACTGTGGTGGGAAACCTCTTTTTTTGCGTTAAATATGTAGTTTTAATTCAGAGAAAAGAAATAAAGCAACTTACCAATCTTTTCCTCTTTCTTTTCAAGATTATCCTTCCCAAAAGTCAAAGATTGATCAGCATTGTTTCGCTGATTTGTTAGACTAGTAGGTACATTCAGCTTTATAAAGGAGATCTTGAAGAAATGAGTAGAAAAAAAGTCGGTGTTTTCTGTCTATTTCTGTTTTTCACATTTTTTATTATTGTTCCAAAAGTAGAAGCTACAGAAGAAATGAAGACTAAATTTACAGTAACGCCTGTTTTACCAGAAAATCAAGTGTCAGGAACATCAAGTTATTATGATTTAATTCTGGCACCAAAGCAATCTTCCACTATTGTCTTAGATATAAAAAATAAGACAGACGAAAAATTGTCCATCGTATTGACTCTAGCAAATGCATCAACAAATGATAACGGGTTGATTGTGTACAATGATTTTGATAAACCACTTGATTCATCGTTAAAGGTTCCGCTGACAGACTTGGTTACTTTAGAAAATGAGGAAGTGAGTGTGCCGCCTCATCAAACAGTATCAGCAAAGATGAAGGTGAAGGGACTTGATCAGCCTATCAAAGGAGTTGTTTTAGGCGGGGTTTATGCGCATCTCAAAGATGAAAAAACAGAGGAAGAGAACCAAACAACGGGATTAACCAGTCGCTACGGGTTTAATGTTGCGATTGCCATGAGGAGTGCTGAGAATGCTCCTTTAACAGAGGTGAACCAACTGAAATTAGCGAAAGTAACACCTACAATTGCTTTAGGGGCCAAATCACTAAAGGCGGTCATTCAAAATCCATATGCTGCTATTTTTCCAGAAGTTCGTTTAGAAGGTCAAGTGATAAAAAAAGGATCCTCTAAAAAAATTGCACAACGGACACTAAAAAATGTTCGCTTTGCCCCAAATAGTTCCATGAATTTTCATCTTGATTTGGGCAAACAACCGCTAGATGCTGGGACTTATATATTTACAGGACGTGCTATTTTACAACAAGATGAACAACAGTCTTGGCCTTTTCAACAAGAATTTACGATTAACACTCGTGAAGCAAAAAAATTGAATCAAGAAGCTACGGTCAAATGGATCCTACCTACATGGTTGTTACCGACTTTCTACACATTGTTAGTGATCACAATCGGGGCAATTTGTAGTGTCGTTTGGCGCAATAATTACCAAAAAACAAGCGAAAAGGAGAGTGAGAATAATGGCTAGTTGGTTTTGGTTGTCTGGCGGTTTAGCGGTCATTTGTTTTATGTTTTTCCTCTTTTCTTTGCTGACTAGTATGAGTTTTATTCAGCATGCAAAAGAACCCAGAAGTATTCTAAAAGAAACGCTTTTAAGTTGGTTAATGCTTTTACTTAGTGGTGGCTGGATTACAATCGGACTATTGTTATATTTTTCGCTAAAGAATCAATAAACAAAAAACGAGCATTCATTGTTAGATAACCGTGAATGCTCGTTTTTTTGTTTTAGAAAAATGCTCTTTAGCAACTTGCCAGATTTCATTGGGCAACCTGACTGAAATTGTTAAATTGTTCTGTCGAAACGACAAAAAAGTGGTAAACTAAACGTGTATGTTAGTTATTTAATCAAAAGTAATGTATCCGCTTACTTATGAAATGGAAACGAAGGAGCATATTGCAATGACAGAAAAACTTTTAGGAAGTATCGAAGCCGGTGGCACAAAATTTGTATGTGGCGTTGGGACAGATGATTTGACCATTGTGGAACGTGTCAGTTTTCCCACAACAACCCCAGAAGAAACAATGAAAAAAGTAATAGAATTTTTCCAACAATATCCTTTAAAAGCGATTGGGATTGGTTCGTTTGGTCCGATTGATATTCACGTTGATTCTCCTACGTATGGTTATATCACTTCTACACCAAAATTAGCTTGGCGTAACTTTGACTTGTTAGGAACTATGAAACAACATTTTGATGTGCCAATGGCTTGGACAACGGATGTGAATGCTGCGGCATATGGTGAGTATGTTGCTGGAAATGGGCAACATACATCTAGTTGTGTATATTATACAATTGGAACTGGTGTTGGCGCTGGAGCGATTCAAAACGGTGAGTTTATTGAAGGCTTTAGCCACCCAGAAATGGGGCATGCGTTAGTCCGTCGTCATCCTGAAGATACGTATGCAGGAAATTGTCCTTATCATGGAGATTGTTTAGAAGGGATTGCAGCAGGACCAGCAGTTGAAGGTCGTTCTGGTAAAAAAGGTCATTTATTGGAAGAGGATCATAAAACTTGGGAACTAGAAGCTTATTATTTAGCGCAAGCAGCGTACAATACTACTTTATTATTAGCGCCAGAAGTGATCATTTTAGGTGGCGGCGTCATGAAACAACGTCATTTGATGCCGAAAGTTCGTGAAAAATTTGCTGAATTAGTCAATGGATATGTGGAAACACCGCCTTTAGAAAAATACTTGGTGACGCCTCTTTTAGAAGATAATCCAGGAACAATTGGTTGCTTTGCCTTGGCAAAAAAAGCTTTAATGGCTCAAAAATAACCATTTATTCGTAGTTCATGCATTATATTTGAAGGAAATGGCTAAGAATGATACTCTTATTATGTAATTAATTATTTAGGAGGGATTAGCATGGCAGATTTAAAAGGACGTTTTGACGATGCAAAAGATAAAGTAGAAGGTACTGCAAAAGAAGCGCAAGGCAAAGTTACGGATGATAAAGGCAAAGAACTTGAAGGAAAAGCTCAATCAACCTTTGCTGACGTAAAAGACAAAGCACGTGATGCCGGCGACGACCTTAAAGAAGGCGCTGAAAAATTAACTGATAAAGTTAAAGAAGGCTTTGAAGACTTAAAAGACAAATTTAGTAAAGATAAATAAAAATTAACAAAAGAGCGTGGGCTTACGTTGAAATAACGTAAGCCCACGCTCTTTTGTTTAGACATCAAATCCTTGTTTTTGCAAGAAAATTTTTACTTCTGGGCGACGATTATAAGAAAAATAGGACAAAGACTTCTGTGACCAATCCGCTGTTTGGGCGTTACTTGAGCGGCTGGCATAATAATCTTTTAATAATTCATCATATGTGTGCATATCTGTCAATTTGTCTGATTGGTAGTGATTTTCGCTTAAAATATTTTCAAAAGGCATCCGTGGTTTTACACCATTTAACGTTTCTGGTACACCGATTGTTAATCCGAAAAGTGGTACAGTTAATTCAGGCAAAGATAAGCGTTTGGCTACTGTGTCTAAGTCATTTCGAATGCCACCAATATAACAAATCCCTAAATCCATAGATTCAGCCGCAATGGCCATGTTTTGCGCAGCAATCGTTGTATCAACGGCAGCTACTAATAATGATTCTGGTGTCTTTAAGGGTTCCAATGATTGCCCCTCTTTTGACAAAATCGTTGCATGACGATACAAATCAGCAACAAAAACATAGAACACACCAGTGTTAACGACATAGTCTTCACAATTCGCTAAACGTCCCAATTCTCTGCGTAGCTCAGGATCTTTGATTTCTATAATTGTATAAGCTTGTAAAAAATTGGAGCTTGATCCTGCTTGAGCTGCAGTAATTAACTGTTGTTTCTGCTTGTCCGTTAACGCTTGCTTTTTAAAATGACGAACGGAACGGTGACTTAGTAATTGTTCAATTGTTTGATTCATAAAAAACCTCCGTTTAAATTAAGAAAGAGAACAGAAAAACCCACAGCTTAATAGTGGGTTTCTCTGTCGTTAATTGCTAAAGATTACAGAATACGTTCAAATGGATCTAAACTAATTCCTTGGTCTAAAACGATTTTTGCGTATTCTTTCGCTGCAAATAAAGAATGATCTTTGTAGTTGCCACACTCTTTTGCAGAGACTGCTGGAACAACTTCTGTATTGATTACTTTGTTTAAAACGTTGACTAATGCATCACGGATTTCTTGTGGTGAATGTTGATCCCACATAATCATATAAAAACCAGTGCGGCAACCCATTGGCGAAATGTCAATGATTCCTTTTAATTCATCACGCATGTTAACTGCTAATAAATGTTCCAACGTGTGTAATGCGCCTGTTGGTAGGGCATCTTTGTTTGGTTGTAAGAAACGTAAGTCATATTTTTCGACTAACGCATCACCATTTTGTTCTGTGCCAGCAAGGCGAACATATGGTGCTTTTACTGTGTTGTGATCTAATTCAAAACTTTCTACGCGTGCCATGAAATTTCGCTCCCTTTATAATTAAATTCGTTTTAACTATAACAAATTTAAGTCAAAAGTCAATGGATAGTCCTTTGATGGGTAATAGTTTTAAAATATCATGGGAAAATAAAAAAATCATTTTTTTGACTATGTAGGTTTTTTCAATACTATGGTAAAATAGGACAAGTAGCTTTTACAAGAAGGTAAGAGGGGAGTATGAAAATATGGGAAAAGAATATCATGTTGCCGTGGTAGGAGCAACAGGTGCTGTCGGGACAAGAATGATTGAATTGTTAGCAGAAACAAGTTTGCCAATTGCCAGTGTGAGGTTATTGGCGTCTAAGCGTTCTGCCGGACAAGAGATTCAGTTTAAAGGGCAACCTCTTATCGTGGAAGAATTAGTCCCGGAATCATTTGAAGGAATCGATTTAGCATTATTTAGTGCTGGTGGGAGTATTTCCGAAAAGTTTGCACCAGAAGCAGTTAAGCGCGGAGCTGTTGTTGTTGACAACACTAGCCATTTTAGAATGGCAAAAGATGTTCCTTTAGTTGTTCCAGAAGTGAACCCAGAAGCCTTGAAAAATCATCAGGGAATCATCGCAAATCCCAATTGTTCTACGATTCAAATGATGGTGGCCTTAGAACCAATTCGGCAAGCGTTTGGCTTAGAACGAATCATCGTTTCAACGTATCAAGCTGTGAGTGGCGCAGGTATCCGTGCAATTAATGAGCTAAAAGAACAAGCTGAAGATTTTTTAGAGGGAAAACCTGTCAGTGAATGGTCAGCTGAAATTTTACCAGCTGGCAGTGACGAAAAACATTATCCAATTGCTTTTAATGCGTTGCCTCAAATTGATGTTTTTTCAGAAGCAGGGTATACCTACGAAGAATGGAAAATGATGAATGAAACAAAAAAAATCATGGGAGACAACAAGCTAAAAGTCGTTGCCACCTGTGTCCGTATTCCGGTAATTTCAGGACATTCTGAATCTGTTTATATAGAAGTGAAACAAGCAGATGCATCGGTCTCAGCCATCCAAGAATTAATGGCGCAAGCTCCAGGTGTAATTTTGCAAGATGAGCCAAGTGAACAACTATATCCACAAGCGCTAAATAGCGTCAACCAGAAAGAAACATTTGTCGGCCGTATTCGTCAAGACGTTGACGTGAAGAACGGTTTCCATTTATGGATTGTGTCAGACAACCTATTAAAAGGAGCTGCTTGGAACTCGGTCCAAATTGCTGAAACGCTACACGAAATGAATTTGCTTCGTGTACCTGAAAACGACTAGAAGGTTTGTATTGTATACTCGGGAGGGAATAGGATGGATTTAACGAATGCAACAATTATTACGGCAATGGTTACGCCGTTTCAAGAATCGGGAGAAATAGATTTTGATAAACTACCGCAATTGGTAGACTATTTATTGGCCAATCATACAGAAGGCGTTATTTTAGCAGGAACAACTGGTGAATCACCCACGTTAACTCATGAAGAAGAATTACAATTATTCCAGCGAATGATTGAACTGATCGATGGACGTATTCCGATTATTTGTGGTGTAGGTACGAATGATACACGTGACTCAGTCGCTTTTGTGAAAGAGTTAGCGACAATCGCTGGTATCGATGCTGTTTTGGCGGTTGTTCCTTATTATAATAAACCAAATCAAGAAGGTATGTATCAACATTTTAAAACCATCGCAGAAGCAAGTGAACTACCAATTATTTTGTACAATGTTCCTGGTAGAACGGCTGCATGTCTAGAAGTGGAAACTACTTTGCGCTTAGCACAATTGGAAAAAATTGTGGCGATTAAAGAATGTGCAGGGTTAGATGCAATTACTGAGTTGATTGAAAGAGCGCCAAAAGACTTTCTAGTGTATACTGGAGAAGACGGGTTGGCTTTTGCCACCAAGGCACTTGGCGGACAAGGGGTTATTTCGGTAGCCAGTCATGTCTTCGGTTCGTCAATGTATGAGATGTATCAAGCGCTGGAGCAGGGGAACTTGCCGGAAGCGGCTAAAATTCAACGACAGTTATTACCAAAAATGAACGCCTTGTTTTCAGTGCCTTCGCCGGCACCCGTGAAAGCGGCCTTAAATCATTTAGGTATTCCTGTTGGAAATTTACGTTTACCTCTAGTTGCTTGTACACCAGAAGAAGAGCAAAGAATTATTCGCACGTTAGAGATTTAAAGAACGTGTAATCATAGAGAGGTGAAAAGAGTGAGTACAATAAAAATCGTTCCATTAGGCGGCGTTCGTGAAAATGGAAAAAATATGTACGTTGCTGAAGTGGAAGATGAAATTTTTGTACTGGATTGTGGATTACAATATCCAGAGAACGAACTTTTAGGAATTGACGTCGTCATTCCGGATTTTACGTATTTAGAAGAAAATAGTGAACGAATTGCAGGGGTCTTTTTAACACATGGCCATGCAGATGCAATTGGGGCCTTACCGTATTTGCTTTCAAAAATTCAAGTGCCTGTTTTTGGGACAGAATTAACGATTGAACTAGCAAAACTAAGTGTCAACAGTCATGCGGAAACGAAGAAATTTAAAGATTTCCATGTGATTGACCCGCATACAGAAATTGATTTTGGTCAAGCAACGGTGAGCTTCTTTAAAACAACGCACACCATTCCAGATTCGATTGGTGTTAGTATCAAAACAAAAGAAGGCAACATTGTTTATACTGGTGATTTTAAATTTGATCAAAGTGCGATTGAGATGTATCAAACCGATTATGGCCGCTTGGCTGAAATTGGGAAAGAAGGCGTCTTGGCGCTACTTAGTGATTCATCAAATGCTGAAAACCCAGTCCAAGTTGCTTCCGAAGCCCAAATCGCTGATGAAGTGTTCGACACGATTCGCTATTGGGAAGGACGAATCATCGTGGCATGTGTGGCAAGTAATTTGCAACGGGTCCAACAAGTATTGAATGCAGCGGATTGTTCTGGTCGTAAAGTCGTTTTGACAGGCCAAGATTTTGAACGGATTATTCGGACGGCGATGAAATTGGAAAAATTACAATTGCCAAGCGAAGATCTATTAGTGAAACCAAAAGAAATGAAAAAATATGCACCCGAACAGTTATTAATTTTAGAAACAGGCCGGATGGGAGAACCTATTAAGTCACTTCAAAAAATGGCTAATAATACACATGGTGTCGTTCGAATTGAAGAAGGCGATTTAGTTTATATTACGACAACGCCGACAACGGCCATGGAAACAACGGTTGCCAAAACAGAGGATATTGTCTATCGGGCCGGTGCTACGGTGAAGCAAATTTCCGACAATTTACGTGTGTCTGGTCACGCTAATCCAAATGACTTGCAATTGATGCTGAACTTAATGAAACCAAAATATTTCATTCCTGTCCAAGGTGAATACCGCCAGTTAGCTGCGCATGCGGACTTAGCACATGAAATTGGCATGCCTTATAAAGATATCTTTATTACAGGTCGTGGGGACATTCTAGAGTATACAAAAGGTAGAATGTCGGTAGCTGGCAGCACAACGGCCGAAAATATTATGATTGACGGGATTGGTGTCGGCGATATTGGTAATATCGTTTTACGGGATCGTCGTATTCTTTCCGAAGATGGTATTTTTGTGGCTGTTGTGACAATTAATCGCCGAGAAAAACGAATTGTTTCCCCAGCTAAAATTACTTCTAGAGGTTTTGTTTACGTTAAAACAAGTAAAGACCTAATGAAAGAAAGTAGCAATATTGTTACAGAAATTGTTGAAAAGCATTTAGAAAGTGACGATTTCGAATGGAGCAAACTGAAACAAGAAATCCGCGAAAACTTAAGCCGTTATTTATTTGAACAAACCAAACGTCGTCCTGTGATCTTACCAGTTATCATGGAAGCGACGCAACGCAAGCGTCCCAAAAATAACGCATAGTTCGTCCCGATAAAAGCAGGTGATTTTAGGAGAAATTCTTCTAAAGTCATCTGTTCTTTTTTGTAACTTTCTTCTATAAATATGGTACTATTAATCAGAGCGCTGAATAAAGGAGGCGATTTTAGTGGAAGAGATTGTGTTGTTCCATACCAATGATCTTCATTCTCACTTTGAAAATTGGCCCAAAATACGGCGTCTGGTTAAAGCCAAACGTTCGCTGTACCAAAAAGAGGGCAAAACAGTCGTAACCATTGATTTAGGTGACTTTTCAGATCGGTGTCATCCTTTGACCGAAGCAACAGATGGTCGAGCAAATGTAGCTATAATGAATACATTAGCGTATGATCTGGTTACAATTGGAAATAATGAAGGAATCGGCAATTCAAAGAAACAATTAGAGCAATTATATGATCAGGCAACATTTGAAGTGGTCTTAGCTAATTTAGAAGATCCAAAAACCCAAACGTTACCAGATTTTTGTCAAGCATATAAAATTATGACAACTAAAGAAGGCACAAAGTTAGGGTTTATTGGCTTAACCGCACCATTTCCTTTAACGTATAATCCCAATGGCTGGACAATCAAACAAGTGGAAGCAGTCCTTCCTCAACTGATTACAGAAGTTGCGCCTCAATGTGATGTTCTCATTTTGCTTAGTCACTTGGGGATAGATACTGATTTTATGATTGCGGCGAATTATCCTGAAATTCAAGTGATTTTAGGTTCCCATACACATCATTTATTTAAAGATGGTGAAAAAATTAATCATGTGCAACTAGCAGCTGCTGGCAAATATGGACAGTATATTGGTGAAGTGCATCTGTTTGTGGATGCCGACACGAAGCAAGTCACAAGTTATGCAAAAACGATTGAAACAGCAAGTTTAGAAGAGCAAGCAACTGATGCCAAGGAAATTGCGGGTTACTTAACGGAAGGTCATCGACTATTGCAAGCGCAGCAAATTGCACAAATCCCTGAAACCTTGTCAACGGACTTACGGCAACCGCATGCCTTTATAACTGTTGCCTTGAAGGCGTTAAAAGAAGCGGGGCAGACCGAAGCGGCTGTGTTGAACAACGGGTTATTTTTAGCAGATTTACCAGAAGGAATAATCAATGCAGACCAATTACATGAGGCCTTGCCTCATCCAATGCATTTAATCAAGGTTACCTTGAAAGGGTCAGACATGAGCCGTTTGATTCGTGAAATGGAAAAAAGTCGTCAATTTCTGCGGAAATTTCCGATTCGCGGGATGGGCTTCCGCGGGAAAATTTTTGGCGAATTATGTTATGATGGGATTCGTTTTGAGCGAAATAGCCAGACCGTTTTTTGGCAAGGGAAACCTATTCAGCCAGAGCAGAAATATACGCTGACAACAGTGGATCACTTTCAATTTGTTCCGTTTTTCCCAACGATTGAGTTAGTTGGAGAAGTCGAATTTTTATTTCCAGACGTTTTAAGAACTGTCGTGGCGAACTATCTGCATGCCCACTATCCAATCAAATAAAAACAAGGTATAATAAAAACTAGGTGGTGAAAAAATGACAGACAAAAAGACAACCGAAAAAAAAGAAACAGAAACAGAAACAGAAACTGCTGCAACCTTTACAGAAGAACTAACAGCAGTTCTTGAAGAAATAAAAGAAGAACCTGTAAAAGAAAAGAAAAAAGGGGAAATTGTCACCATTGTGAATGAAACAGATATTCAAATTGGTGAAAGAGAGTACCGAATTGTTAAAAATCATCGTGATGCCTTTGATCCTGAACGCTTAGGTGAACGGTTTAGTGAAGTATTAGCGCGTTATGATTATATCGTAGGAGACTGGGGCTATGAACAGTTACGCTTGCGTGGCTTTTTTGATACTTCTAATCGTCGGGCAGCGCCGGATCAACGCATTGATACACTAGAAGACTATTTGTATGAATATTGTAATTTTGGCTGTGCCTATTTTGTAATTGAACGAACAGGGGAACGTAAAGAAAAAACAACGCATCGTCGTCGTCGCCATAAAAAGAATAATCGTTCTAACGTGTTTGTCGAGGAAAAGAGTGCGCCCGCTAATAAAAATAGCAAGCCAGTGATTCGTACGCGAAAAGAAGAAAATAAAAAAACGACTACACCCAAACAGCCTAGTCCCAAAAAATCTGGCAAAGGCTTTACGATTCGTCAACGTGAGGAGTAAACAGAGTGAAAAAAGACTATCAAGGATATTTAATTGATTTAGATGGAACGATTTATTTAGGAAAAGAACCAATTCCAGCCGGAAAACGTTTTGTCGAGCAGTTACAGGAAAAAGATTTGCCTTTTTTATTTGTAACGAATAATACCACTAAATCTCCTGAAACAGTGGCACAACGTTTAGCAAATGAATTTGATATTCATGTCCCAGCATCCCTTGTTTATACAGCGACTTTAGCGACGATTGATTACATGAAAGAAACCAATCGAGGCAAGAAAGTCTTTGTCATCGGCGAGGCTGGTTTAATTGACTTAATTTTAGAAGCAGGTTTTGAATGGGATGAAACAAATCCTGATTATGTTGTCGTGGGACTTGATACAGAATTATCTTACGAAAAAGTGGTTTTAGCTACCTTAGCCATTCAAAAAGGGGCGTTGTTTATTGGGACCAATCCAGATAAGAACATTCCGACAGAAAGAGGCTTATTACCTGGTGCAGGTTCAGTTGTGACGTTTGTGGAGACAGCTACTCAAACAAAACCAGTTTATATTGGCAAACCAAAAGCGATTATCATGGAACGAGCGATTGCGCATTTAGGCGTGGAAAAAGAGCAAGTAATTATGGTTGGAGATAATTATGAAACCGATATTCAATCAGGGATTCAAAATGGTATTGATAGCTTGTTAGTTACATCAGGTTTTACCCCTAAGTCAGCTGTTCCAACTTTACCAACGCCACCAACCTATGTTGTTGATTCCTTAGATGAATGGACTTTTTGAGTATGATGAGGTCGAAATTGCGTTTAAGGGAAACACTTGGACTCATTTGTTTGTTTTTAACGATTGTGGCTTTAAGTATCACGATCACGATTAATTTTCGTCCATTGTATCTTTTTGATATCCAACACTTAAATATTTTAAAAGACGTAGAGGTTGATCGTGTGACCTTGATTAAAAATTACGATCATTTAATGATGTACTTAAACAATCCTTTTGAAAAAACATTAGTATTTCCTGATTTCCCAATGTCTGATAGCGCGGCTTTTCATTTTTATGAAGTGAAAAAATTGTTTTTATTGTGCTACGGCGTATTATTAGTTACGTTGTTGCCTAGTGTCCTTTATTTAAAATATTTGGTAAAAAATCAGCGTTTATGGACATTGATACGGCCATTTCAGTGGGGAATGTTTTTGCCTGTGCTTTTTGGCTTTTTCATGCTGATTGGCTTTGATCAATTTTTTATTGCGTTTCATGGATTATTTTTTAACAACGATGCTTGGTTATTTAATCCGCTGACTGATCCGATTATCAATGCCTTACCTGAAGCCTACTTTATGCATTGTTTTATCTTGTTTTTTGTTTTATTAGAAGGCCTGTTTTTGATAGGTATTTTAATCGGAAAACGTTCTTTAAAAAAATAAAGAGAGAAAAGTGAACAATTCCAAAATTGCTCGCTTTTCTTTTTTATTCAATCTAGTTTTAAAAACTAGATTGAATAATTGTCAAAAGTATGATATTCTTTTTTAGAAATGGCTAGGAGGGTTTTTATGGACGAGATAGAAAAATCACTGCAAAATTGGGGCCAACAATTGGAAAACGTTCATTTGCCAAGATGGCATGAGTTACCAGACATTGAATTATATATGGATCAAGTGATTACTCTGATAGAAAAATACTTATCCCCATTGATTACACTGGAAAAACATACTTTGTTAACGTCCTCAATGGTTAATAATTATGTCAAACACGGGTTAATCCCGGCCCCAGTGAAAAAACGCTACAATCAAAAGCATTTAGCGTTTTTAATTGCGATTACGTTGTTGAAACAAGTGTTAACATTGCCAGAAATTAAGCAAGGCATTTTATTCCAAGGAGCCACGGTTGGTATTCGTGAAGCGTACAATTTATTTTGTCAAGAACAGGAACGAGCGATTTATGTGATTGCTGCTCAAGCGCAAGAAAAAGAAGTTCAGGCCAAATCACAAGAACCTATGGGGATTGAATATTTGGCTGTAAAAGCAGCGACAATGTCTTTTGCTACTAAAATGTTTAGTGAAAAAGTGATTGAATTGGAACAAGAATACTTAAAAGAAATGGATGAGATGACACATGAATAAAGAAAAAATCGCACTACTAGTTGATTCTGGGACAGATGTTCCAGAGGCATTAGTCAAACAATACGGCATGTATGTCTTGCCCTTACAGATTATTTATCCTGAAAAAACCTATACAGATAAGGTAGATATTACACCAGAAGAAGTGTATCAACGTTTAGAGAAAGAAATCCCTAGTACTTCATTACCTGATGGTGCAACAATTCAAGCTATTTTTGACAAAATTAAAGAAGCGGGTTACGAAAAAGTCTTAGCGGTGACCATTTCTAGTGGCTTAAGTGGAACGTATAATGTGGTTCGCTTGCTTGGAGAACAAACCGAAGGACTAGATGTATTTGTTTTAGATACAAAGAACATTGGTATCGGGGCTGGCATTCAGGCGATACGAGCAGCAGAATTAATTGAAACAGGATTAGGATGGCAAGAATTACAACAAAAATTAACAGAAGAAGTAGCCAACGCAAAAGTATTTTTTAATGTAGCCACTTTAGAATATTTACAAAAAGGTGGACGAATTGGTTTAGTCACTTCTATTTTAGGCAATGCGCTAAAATTAAACCCCATTATTTCTTGTAATGAAGAAGGCATTTACTATACGGTGGCTAAGTCTCGCGGCTGTAAAAAAAGTCTTGATAAAACGTTTGAGTTGGTGACGAACTTTATAGGTGAGGCACCCCGTTTTCGTTTGGCAGTCGCTCACGGTGCGGCAGAGGAAGAAGCAAAAGCAATGATGGAACGCTTGAAAGCAGCTTTTCCACAAGCAGAAGAAATTTACTTTGGAACGATTAGTCCGGCATTAGTTGTTCATACAGGACCAGGACTTTTAGGTGTTGGTATACAGTTATTAAATGATTAATTAAATGAAAAATCTCCTCAAATTTTTTTGAGGGGATTTTTCATTTAAGATTTCTCTTTTTCATAGAAATATCATTTTGCTGAAAAAACAACGAAAATTATATTGAAAATTTCACGAATGTGTTACAATTTGTCTACAAAGGGGGAATTTTTTGTGAAAAAAGCAATAGCAGAATGTTTAGGAACATTTATTCTTGTCTTTTTTGGGACAGGAACAGCCGTTCTAGGAAATGGTATGGAAGGGATTGGAACAACGGGGATTGCCTTAGCATTTGGGTTAACAATCGTTGCTGCTGCCTATAGTATTGGCACAATTTCAGGTGCACATCTAAACCCAGCTGTTTCTATAGGAATGTGGCTTAATAAACGAATGACAACAATGGAACTAATCTACTATGTAGTGGGACAAATTGTTGGTGGCTTGATTGCCTCATTTGCATTATTAAGCATTCTAAAAGGTGCTGGTAAAAGTATTGAGAACTTAGGTCAAAATGGCGTAGGGGAATTAAGTGTTGCTGGTGCATTGATAGTCGAAATTATTTTAACATTTATTTTTGTTTTAGTTGTCATGACAGTTACAAGTGCTAAGAAAGGCAATGCTTCATTAGCAGGAATCGTAATTGGGTTAACACTAACAATGATTCACTTAGTCGGCATTCCTTTGACAGGAACTTCTGTCAACCCAGCTCGTAGCATCGCGCCAGCCGTTTTTGCGGGTGGTTCAGCGTTATCTGAGTTGTGGATTTTTATCGTTGCGCCATTAATTGGTGGATTATTAGCCGCTCTTGTAGCAAAATTCGTCTTAGATACGGAAGAATAGATTAGCGAAAGAAGAATCTTTGATAACAAGCGTCAATTGTTGTCAGAGATTCTTTTTTTGTTATACTAGGAGAACCTAAAGGCGCATTTTTAACCAAAGATGAAAACATCATCAAAATAAGGTATAATAGGAAAGTATCAAATAAGATTAGAAGGAAAAAGAGGTGTCTCTTTGTGAAGAAAATTTTAGTAGTTGATGACGAGAAGCCAATTTCAGAGATCGTTAAATATAATTTGGTTAAAGAAGGATATGAAGTATTTACTGCTTACGATGGAGAAGAAGCACTTGAAAAAGTGGAAGAAGTGGAACCAGACTTAATTATTTTAGACTTAATGCTCCCTAAAATGGATGGCTTAGAAGTCGCGCGAGAAGTGCGCAAAACACATGATATGCCAATCATTATGGTGACTGCCAAAGATTCTGAAATCGATAAGGTTTTAGGATTAGAATTAGGAGCCGATGACTATGTAACGAAACCATTTTCAAATCGTGAATTAGTTGCTCGTGTAAAAGCCAATTTACGGCGAGGTGCAACCAATGCGAAAGAAGCCGAGGTGACAACGCAATCTGAA
The DNA here is from genome assembly GCF_051711865.1 of Enterococcus sp. DIV2419. Taxonomy (NCBI): domain Bacteria; kingdom Bacillati; phylum Bacillota; class Bacilli; order Lactobacillales; family Enterococcaceae; genus Enterococcus; species Enterococcus sp. DIV2419. The sequence goes on along the minus strand of NZ_JBIONS010000001.1, from coordinate 1,930,832 downwards.
TTAACGATTGGTGATTTAACCATTCATCCTGATGCATACATGGTCTCAAAACGGGGTGAAAAAATTGAATTAACCCACCGTGAATTTGAGTTACTTTATTACTTAGCAAAACATATCGGACAAGTCATGACTCGTGAACATTTATTACAAACCGTTTGGGGTTATGATTATTTTGGTGATGTGCGGACAGTGGACGTAACCGTACGTCGTTTAAGAGAAAAAATTGAAGATAGTCCAAGTCATCCAACGTATTTAGTTACTCGTCGTGGGGTTGGTTATTATCTAAGAAATCCTGAACAGGAGTAATCAGGTATGAAGAAAAAAGTTCACTTTTTTCAATCTGTTAATTTTAAGATTGCTTTATCATTTATTCTGCTGTTACTGATTGCGATTCAAATCATTGGTGGCTATTTCATTCGTGAATTGGAAGCCACTACAATTTCCGATTTTAAGAAAAATATGGATTCTCAGGTTGTCCAATTGTCAAATACGTTAAGTACGCAGATGAGCAACAAAGATCTCGAACGTAGTGACGTTGATGCAAATTTAAAAAAAGCGTTATCTGATTTTTCAAATGCAGACATTTCTGAAGCGAGAATTGTCGATGATAAAGGGATTATTCGGGCAACCAATGATTTAAATCAACAAAATATTATTGGGAAAAAGAATGATTATCGTGATTTAAATGACTTTACGAGTAAAAAATATCAAGCTTTAGATAATGATAAACGCGTGTATGTGAATGTCCAGCCGATTCAATCGCCTACTGGAGAAACAGTGATTGGTGTCCTTTATGTGAAAAGTAATTTAGAAAATAAATACCAAGAAATTACCAACACAGCAAGTATCTTTTTCACTGCTTCTATTATTGCCGCAGCAATCTCGATTATTGTGACCTTACTGATTGCACGATCAATCACGAAGCCGATTGGTGAAATGCGCGAGCAAGCCATTCGAATCGCTCGTGGTGATTACGCTGGAAAAGTAGAAGTCCATGGAAAAGATGAATTAGGCCAATTAGCAGAAACATTTAATCAATTATCAGAACGGATTGAAGAAGCACAAGAAACAATGGAAGCAGAAAGAAATCGTTTAGATAGTGTCTTAACGCATATGACAGATGGTGTCATTGCGACGGATCGCCGCGGAAAGGTGATTACGATTAATGAAATGGCCCTTTCATTATTAAATGTAAAAAATGAAAATGTGATTGGGACCTCGTTATTAGAGTTGTTAGATATTGAAGAAGATTACACATTGCGGAAGCTGTTAGAAGAGCCAGATGAACTGCTGATTGATCGCTCAACGTCTGATCGTGAAGAAGACCAAATGATTATCCGGGTAGACTTTACGATGATTCGTCGGGAATCAGGATTTATTACTGGCTTAGTTTGCGTACTTCATGACGTTACAGAACAGGAAAAAAACGAACGGGAAAGACGGGAATTTGTTTCCAATGTTTCTCATGAGTTGCGAACGCCTTTGACAAGTATGCGTAGTTATATAGAGGCTTTGAGTGAAGGAGCTTGGGAAAACCCTGAGATTGCGCCGAATTTCTTAAAAGTTACGTTAGAAGAAACCGACCGGATGATTCGTATGATTAATGATTTGTTGAATTTATCTCGGATGGACTCTGGGAATACACATCTTCAATTAGAGTATGTGAATTTTAACGAATTGATTAATTTTGTCTTGGATCGCTTTGATATGATGATTGAAAATGAGCAAAAAAATTACAAAATTCGCCGTGAATTTACTAAACGCGATTTATGGGTAGAGTTAGATACAGACAAAGTAATTCAGGTTTTAGACAACATTTTGAACAATGCGATTAAGTATTCGCCAGATGGCGGCGTCATTACCTGCCGACTAGTTGAAACACATAATAATGTCGTCTTTAGTATCTCGGACCAAGGTTTGGGCATCCCTAAAAAAGATCTCGGGAAAGTCTTCGAGCGTTTTTATCGTGTGGATAAAGCCCGTGCGCGAGCACAAGGTGGGACTGGTTTAGGTTTAGCAATTTCTAAAGAAGTAATTCGGGCCCATAACGGGAGTATTTGGGTGGAAAGTACAGAAGGTGAAGGATCGACTTTCTATATTTCACTACCATATGAACCTTATGAAGAGGATTGGTGGGAATGATGAAATTATCAGAATGGATTACAAGAATTGGCTTGATTTTGATGGTCATTTTAAGTATATATTTTTCAGTCAATATCTGGCTGAATTCTGCCAAAAAAATACCAGAAATGAAGTCGGGAAGCCAAGTCACAACAGCTGTCAATGAAAAAGCCATTGGCGATGTCTATTTACCTTTGCAATTGATTCGAATAACTGATGGAAAAGCGATGCAAAGTAATCGTGAAACATTAATTAGTAATGTTCAAAATGATATTAAAATGGCTACGTTTGGTAAATTGACACAAGTTGTGACAAAAAATGCAGAGCAACTTAAGCGCTACAACCAAATGGAACAAGGCATTGAACTTCTTTATCAAGGTCCCTTTTTAATCTCGGACTATGCTTCGATTTATAATCTATCCATTAATTTTACTAACTTTAATGAGTTGACGGACCAGTATTTTACGAAAATTCAATTGGATTTTAACGAAAATAAGATACGTTTTTTAGATTATGACCAAGCCAACGTCTATGAAGCGCCCATGACTGTCAATAAGGCGCGCTTAATGGGAATTATCAATAAAGAGGGATTACAATATCAAGACGTTTCCGAAAATACGCTAACCAAACAAGGGCAATGTTATTTAACCAATGATATGAAGTTGAAAAAGTACAGTTATATCTTAGCTTCGCAACCAGTTACTCGTTTTAGGAATGCTTTTTTCAATGAAACGGAAGATATCCAAACCAATGAAGACAGTCAAGACTTAACCTATACGAGTAAAGAAGAACGATTGTTTGCAGAAGAAAAACTGGGAAAAATTGATTTTAAAGGGACCTTGCCAGAAGAGAATAAACGGGATTCAATCTATAATCAAAGCTTTTCTTATGTAAAACGTTTAGGAACCAATATGGGGAATTTACGTTACTTTGATCGAACGAAAGATAGTGTCAATTATCGGACTTTTGTGGAAGGTTTCCCAGTGTTCAGTAATGATTTAAAAGGCCAAGTGGATATCCGCATCACGAACAACGATGGTGCTGCGCCAAGCGTAACCATTAACACAAGTGTGAATACGATCCAAGTGCCGATCCCTTCAGAAGAAGAAGTGACGCTGGAAAGCACGGAAAAATTGATTAAGCGTTTAGAAACAGCTGGTGCTAAAAAGGAAAAAATCCAATCGGCTGTTATTGGTTATACGTGGCAGACAATTGAAGAAGTCAAACAAGTCGTTGATTTAAGTCCGGAATGGTATGTCCTTTATAACAACAATTGGTACACTGCAACGGACTTGGTAAAACAATTACCAAGCTTGGAGGTGGGCTAATGGATTTTAAACGAATTGAGTGGATTTTCTTCTTAGCATTTTTAGGATTAAATATCTTTTTATTTGGAATTTATCGGGAAGGTCAACAAGAGGAGAGCAACGTCTCTTCTTCCAGCCAAACAGAATCGATTGAAAGTCGGTTGGAAAAAGATAACATCTCGTATAAAGGGACACTTTCTTCAGAACGATTGGAAGGCTATTATTTAAGTGGCGAACAAACCAATTTTTCTGCTGCTTTAAAAATCCAACGTGAAAAGAATAAAAATTTTTTGAGAAATGGGCTGCAAATTGCGGATAATACTTTAACGAGTGTACCTAGTAAAAACTATTTTATTGATCCTAAGAAAATTGATAAAGATTTAAGTACCTTTTTAAATGAAAAAAATGCTTTATTATTCGGAGACGAATATCAATACTTACCAGAATTTTCTCATTTAAAAGAGCCGACGGCAGAAATTGTGGCTGCACAATCGTATAAAGGAATTCCTTTTAGAGACGACACGGCAAAATTAAGTATTTTAGCAGATACGTCAGGTGAATTATGGAAAATTAGTAAATATTCGCAAACGCACATTGAAAATATTGAAGAGTTACGGGACAAAACGGATTTATATTCCAATCGTGATGCGATAGACACGCTCTATATGAATAACCGGATTCCTAGTAATTCCAAAATAACATTCATTAAATTGGCCTATTCAAGAATTTATAAAATTCGTGAGAAAAATGTATACGTTCCAGTCTGGTTTGTAGGAATTTCTACTGGTGAAGATTCAGTTGAAATTGAACAGGTGAATGCCGTAAGTAATACCATCATCACAAATAATACTGTGCCAAAGGTGGAAAAACATTAAGGTCCGTTGTATAATGAAACACGTTAATGTTGTAATGTAGAAGGGAAGAGTTTTAAATGGATTCAGAGTTTGCTTTTAATATCAGTGTTCTTGCCAGTGGCAGTACAGGCAATTCCCTTTTTATTGAAACCAACCAAAAGAAAGTATTAGTAGATGCGGGTTTAAGTGGCAAAAAAATCACTTCACTGTTAGCAGAAGTCAATCGCAAACCAGAAGATTTAGATGCGATTTTAGTTACACATGAACATCGGGATCACATTCATGGCGTTGGCGTGTTAGCGCGAAAATATAAGTTAGATGTCTATGCCAATGAAAAAACGTGGCAAGCGATGGATCCCATGATTGGCAAAGTCGATGTCGCTCAAAAACATATTTTTGAAATGGGCAAAGTTTTGACCTTGGGAGATATGGACATTGAAAGTTTTGGTGTCTCACATGATGCGATTGCGCCTCAATTTTATCGTTTTCATCGCAATAATCGTTCCTTTGTTGTTCTAACGGATACAGGTTATTGTAGCGATCATATTCGTGGTACGATTGAAAATGCAGATGCTTATTTAGTCGAAAGCAATCATGAAATTGAAATTTTGCGAGCAGGACCTTATCCATGGAGTCTTAAACAACGGATTTTAGGAGATAAAGGCCATTTATCCAATGATGATGGTGCTCTTGTGATGGCGGATGTGTTAGGTGATAAAACAAAACGCATTTATTTAGGTCATCTTAGCAAAGAAAATAATACGAAACTTCATGCGCGAATGGCCATGGAGTCTACTTTGAAGCAAAAGGATTTAGGCGTCGGTGAAGCATTTAAGGTATATGATACAGACCCCGATTCAGCCTCAGAGTTATTTCAAATTTAGAATAATGGTGGTTTATCAGTTTTTGAGCGTGGAGCAAAAATCCAAAGTGATTTTTGTCCCATGCTCATTTTTTTTCTTTTATCCAGCTGGTTTGACAGAGACATCGGTGATAATACTTTTAAACTCTTAGTTAATTTTTTGACAAATACTTGTGTTTGTCTGGTGTTAGGAGTATAGTTAACTAGATTTTTACTAGTGGGAGGTCTATAATGTTTCAATTTTTACCAAACTCTGTTTTACAGATGAGCACTATTTTTCTTTCGATTATTATCGAAGCATTGCCTTTTGTCATGTTAGGTTGCTTGATTTCAGGCGCTTTACATGTTTTTTTAACACCAGAACGAGTAAAAAAAGTGTTACCTAAAAATAAATTTTTATCAATTTGTGTAGGGAGTTTCCTAGGGTTTTTCTTCCCTTCTTGTGAATGCGGGATCGTCCCAATTGTGCATCAATTTGTTAAAAAAGATGTACCAACACATACCGCTTTTGCTTTTATGTTAACGGCACCAATCATTAATCCAATTGTGCTATTTTCAACATACGTAGCCTTTAGTGGCGCAACAAAATTTGTGATTTGGCGAGTTTTAGGTAGTATGATTGTCGCGTGGGTTATCGGCATTTGGTTAGCTTATTTTCGAAAAGAATCAATTTTAACAGAAAAAGAGTTGGCGCAGATTAAAGAAGAGCAGGTTGCTCATACGCATGAACACGTTGATGAAGCTCGTTCATTTTGGAAAAACGGCTGGTCAGCGTTAACCCATAGTATTGATGAATTTTTTGATACGGGTCGTTATTTAATTTTTGGTTCTTTGTTAGCAGCAATCATGCAAACCTATATCCCGACTGGTGCGCTTATGCAATTAGGCCATTCAAAGATTTTAGCGATTCTAGTCATGCTAGTCATCGCTGCCACTCTATCACTTTGTTCAGAAGCAGATGCATTTATTGGTTCTTCTCTTTTGAGTTTATTTGGCACAGGACCAATTGTCGCCTTCTTAGTTTTTGGTCCAATGGTAGATATTAAAAATTTATTGATGATGAAACGTTATTTTAAAATGTCATTCATTGTACAATTTGTTTTGATAGTGGCGCTTGTCGTAACTATTTATGCGGCAGTAGTTTAGAAAGGAGGCCTACAATCGATGATACGATTTATTATTTTAATTGGATATATGGGGTTGATGATGTATCTTCAAATTTCAGGTGAACTGAACCAATATATCAATATTCATTATAATTACTTAGCTGTTTTATCAATGGTTTTAGCTTTTATTATGGCGATTGTCCAATTGATTTTGTGGAACCAAGCAGATCCATCAATGCAAAAAAAACATGAAGACATGCACCAACATGGGGGACATGAACATCATGGCCATCAGCATAATTTGGAAAAACCCAGCCAAAGAGGGCTTGCCTATTTACTACTTTCTTTACCATTGATTGTTGGCTTATTATTTCCGACAGTTAGTTTAGACACAACAATTGTTGAAGCAAAAGGATTTAACTTTCCAGTAAGTAAAGAATCAGTAGGGGATCCTGATATGCAAACGCAATATTTGAAACCTGATACAAGTATGTATTTCAATAAGACGGATTATGACAAGCAGATGGCAAAAGCCATGAAACAATATGATGGCCAATCTGTGATTTCAATTACGGATGAAAACTATTTGGAAATTATGGAACTAATCTATAATTATCCAAGTCAATTTGCAGGGAAAAGGATTTCTTATAAAGGCTTTGTCTATAATTCAAAACGAGAAGAAAGTGTTGACCAATTTGTCTTCCGTTTTGGGATTATTCATTGTGTCGCTGATTCTGGCGTTTTTGGCTTGTTGGTTCATTTTCCTGAACATACCCAATTTCAAAACAATGATTGGGTAACGATTACCGGCACGGTTGAGTTGTCCTATTATCCACCGTTTAAACGACAAATACCAACTGTGCAAGTGGAGAAAGTCAAAGCAGATCAAGCACCAAAAAATCAATATGTCTATCGTTCCTTTTAAAAAAAGTTGGTTGCTTCCTTATCAAATGGAAGCAACCAACTTTTTTGCTGTCTATTTTTTAATTTTGTTGCGTTTACGACGAATAAAACCCAAAGATTCTCTTTTTTCCCGAAAGCTGCGGATATTCTGATTGAAAACCTCAGAAGCGACTAAGCCTAACGCAATTGCCCCAGCAATCATTACAGCTTGCACGGTAAAATAGGCGCCTTTTTCATAATTGCCAATTACGATATTCCGAACAGCTTGATAAGCTAAGCCACCAGGTACCAATGGAACAATACCAGGAATATTAAAAATCGTGACAGGCATTTTCAATATTTTTGAGAATAGGTAGCTTACTGCCGCAACACCGACAGCACCGATGAGGGAACCTAATGCCGCATTTCCACTAAAAGCTTCAACGATTACCCAATAAAGCATCCAGCTTACACTACCAGTTAGACCACAAGCCACCAGTGATCGTCGAGGAACATTAATAATAATTGCAAACGCCGCAGAAGCTAAAAAACTAAAGATAAATTGTACCAAAACGATTCCTAGCAAGTAAGTCACTCCTTTTAATAGAAAAGTTGAAAGACAAAAGCAATGCCAAAACCAATCATTCCTGAAGTCATTAATGCTTCAGTCCCACGAGAAACACCCGATAAGTAGTGTCCAGCTAGCAAATCGCGAAGAGCATTGGTAATTTGCACACCAGGCACTAAAGGCATGACACAACCAATGATGATTAAATCTTGTGATTGTCCGAGTCCCAATTTGACTGAAAGAATAGCAGCTGCACCAATGAACAGCGAAGCTAAAAATTCAGATAAAAATTTAATCTTGAGAAACTTTAAACTAAAATAATAAAGACTATAGCCGCAACCACCAATCAGAAAAGTCAAGAATAAATCGGACCAGACACCACCAAAAAGAATCATAATTGTAGCGCTGACAACGGCCGCACTAACAATGCGTGCGCTAATTGGAAAATGTCGGTGTTCACTATCTATCACTTTTAGTTTATTCAGTAATTCCTCTAAAGAAAAATCACCAGCCACATAAGCACGAGACAGCTGATTCACACGAGAGATTTTTTCTAAATCAATGCCACGTTTCATTACTTGAACCATACGAATCGTGGAGGTTCCATCTATGCCAACAAATAACCCGGTTTGTGTCACATAGCTAACCATTCGATAGTTGCCAGAAGCAAGCGCAATTCGGCTCATTGTATCTTCAACACGGTACATTTCTGCATCGCTTTCTATCATAATTTTACCAGCTAACAAACAGGTTTCTAAAAGTAAATCCAAATGAGCAGGAGTCATTGAGCAAGCCTCACTTTATGTATTTTCTTCTAGTGTACTACAAACGAACCAAAAAGAGGAAATAAATAACAGCTGCAATCGAAAATTTACATCGTAAACAGATTGTTAGCGAATTGTAACATTAAAAGGCTGATATTATTTAATCATAGATATTTAAAAGTTTTCAAAAGAGAAACGTCGATTTTTTCGCAAAATGAATTGGAGGGAAAGGTGATATTCTGGCGATTTAGCAGAGCTTTATTCTTGTTTTATAAAGTTGTGTATTTGTTTTTATAATTTTAAAATTATCGATGGCTGTCATTTTTTTACGAAGCCTTTATTAATAAAAGACTAAGAAATAACAAAAAAGAGAGAAGGAGAAGAAATTTTGTTTGTAGTTTCGGTTCTTTTCTAGTAAAATGAAATTGTATAAAAGTAGAAGTGAGGTGTAGTAAAATGGGTTTTACAGACGAAACAGTACGCTTTGATTTTGATGATAATCGAAAAAAAGCAATCAGTGAAACGTTAGAAACCGTATATCGGGCATTAGAAGAAAAGGGATACAATCCTATTAACCAAATAGTAGGGTATTTACTTTCTGGGGACCCGGCTTACATTCCTCGTTATCAAGATGCTCGAAACTTAATTCGTCGTCATGAACGTGATGAAATCATGGAAGAATTAACCAAATATTACTTAGCGAACCACGGAATCGATATCAAATGAGGATCATGGGGCTAGATGTAGGTTCACGGACAGTCGGTGTGGCTGTTAGTGATTTATTAGGTTGGACAGCGCAAGGCATCGAAATTATTCGCATCAATGAAGAGGAAGAGAACTTCGGCTTTGAGCGATTAGGTGAATTGGTGAAAGAATACGAAGTCACGAAATTTGTCGTAGGTTTACCGAAAAACATGAATAATTCCATCGGTCCTAGAGCTGAAGCATCCATGGCATATGGTGATAAGATTCAAGAATTATTTCAATTACCTGTTGACTATCAAGATGAACGATTAACAACTGTCCAAGCAGAGCGTTTCTTGGTGGAGCAAGCAGATGCTTCCAGAGCCAAAAGAAAAAAAGTCATTGATAAACTAGCGGCAGTAATGATTCTACAAAATTATTTAGATGCACATAGCCGATAATTATCGAGCTTTGAATACATCAAGGGAGAGAAGAAGAATGACAGAACACAACCACGATCATGATCACGAAGGACATGAACACATTACTTTAGTAGACGAACAAGGAAATGAAACATTATACGAGATCTTACTAACTGTTGACGGTCAAGAAGAATTCGGTAAAAATTATGTTTTATTATATCCAGCAGGAATTCCTGAGGATGAAGATGTTGAATTGCAAGCTTACTCATATGTGGAAAATGCAGAAGGTACAGAAGGCGATTTACAGCAAATCGAAACAGACGCTGAATGGGATATGATTGAAGAAGTTTTCAATACATTCATGGCTGAAGAAGAAGAGTAAAACTGTAACGAGAGAAGCGCTACTTCTCCTATTGAGAAGTAGCTTTCTTAATAATAATTGTTATAATGTGCATGTTGTTTCTATCATAAGATACTATCGCTATCATTGAGTGTGATGGATAAAGAAGGACAGCATTGTCTAGTTTTACAAGATGTTGTAAAAACGTAACATCCTTGTAATGACGTTAATTTGGTAACTATCTAGCATAATTTATAATTTGTGTTATACTAAGTGTGAGGTTTCAGAAATACTGTTAATTTTATAATATTAAATAAAAAAATGGCTCCACCTACTGGCATAGGTAGAGCCGTCAGAAATTCAGTTAAACAAACACGTAATTATTGGTGTGGTGCATTGCCACGAACTGAAATTCCAGTTAATAAAGCAAGTAAATCAAACATATATTTCACCTCCTTTATTATGATAGCTTCATTATAACATTATCTGTAAAATGATGGTATGTTTAATACAAAAAAAATAGAAAGATTGGAGTTTTGACTGTGAGAGTAGCGGGAGAAAAAATCAAAACAGCGCGTAAAAAGAAAAAATTATCGCAAGCTGAATTGGCAAAAGGAATTTGTACACAAGCAACAATTAGTAACATTGAAAACAAAAATGTGTGTGACAGTTTAGACATTTTCTCATCTGTATGTCTACGTTTAGACTTACAAGTGGAAGAATGTATCGAAGGTTCTAGTGAGAAAAAACTCGAAAGCTTATTAAATAAAGTAGAAGAATTATGCTTTTACTTTAAGCACGATGAAGCCTATGATTTGTTGAAAGACTATCCAGATGATATCGAAAGTTCAAACAGAATTTTAGAAACAAAATTTTTCTATTATAAAGGAATTACGAGTTTATTAGGTAAGAAAAATAATAGCGAAGCATTGTTCTATTTACATCGTGGTTCTGAAATTAGTCGTGATATTAATATTTATAATATTTTGAGCATGAATGCGATTGGTATTTTATATGAATTAGAAGATGATATTGAAAAAGCAAAAGTTTATTACGATAAATCTTTACAATTGCTAAGCGAATTCAAATTAGATTATCCATTAGAACAATGCCGTATTTATTATAATACCGCAAAATTCTATTCATTAATTAAAGACTATGCAAAGAGTATTGAATTAAGTGATAAAGGAATCGAAATTAATCGGACACACAGTTCTATTTACTCTTTAGATTGCTTATTATACGAAAAAGCGTTTAATAAACAAATGCTAGGACTAGATGCTGTTGAAGATTATCGTATTGCGTACTACTTTACACGTTTCTTTGAAAATAAAAAATTACTTGCTTATATTGAAAAAGATATGCAAGAGTTTAACATCAGTTTTAAATAATGAATTATCGTTTCAGATTTTAAAAAGAACAACCTAACTCAAGAGGAGTTAGGTTGTTCTTTTTTTCTCTTTATGACTTTAGTCAGTTGAAATCTCTAAAGAGATTCCGACAAAAAAACCACGCGTACTGCGCGTGGAGGCCAGAGCTTTAGCGATAAAAACTCCTTTCGATATAATAGATAAAGGCTACCAACCGTTATCAAATCGAAAGGAGTTTTTGAATGTCGAACGACGATAAAAGTTTAGCACATACTCGTTGGAATTGTAAGTATCATCTTGTGTTTACACCAAAATATAGAAGAAAAGTAATCTATGGTAAATTGAGGCGAGATATAGGGAAAATACTAAGGAAATTGTGTGAGATGAAAGAAGTCGAGATCATTGAAGCACATGCAATGCCCGACCATATCCATATGTTGGTAAGAATTCCGCCGAAGTTGAGTGTATCAGGTTTTATGGGTTTCTTAAAAGGAAGAAGTGCAGTAATCATTCATGAACGTCATGCGAATTTAAAATACAATTATGGAAATCGATCCTTTTGGTCAAAAGGCTATTATGTGAGCACTGTAGGATTGAACCAAAAAACGATAGCTAAGTATATACGAGAACAAGAAGCAGAAGATCGAGTAAGGGATAGTATAAACAAAAGAGAGTATAAAGATCCATTTAGGAAGTAACAACTAGATAAGAATAGAATGGTAGCGGTTGGCGGTCTCTAAAAAAAGCTCCCTTAAAGGGAGCAGCAGGTAGCGAGCCCTTCTAGGGCTATTAAAAAGCCACCCGCTATGCGGGTGGATATTTACTTTTAATTTGTTTCTTTGACAGCGTTACGGACGCTTTCGGCGACGACTTTTGCGACTCCTTCTTGGAATGGATCGGGAATAATATTGGTCGGCGTGAGTTCATTATCGGGAATCAATTTTGCAATACCTTTGGCAGCGGCAATTTGCATTTCAATCGTAATCTTTTTCGCCCGAGCATCTAAGGCACCACGGAAGATACCAGGGAAGGCTAACACATTATTAATTTGATTCGGAAAGTCACTACGACCAGTGCCGACAATATAAGCGCCTGCCGCTAAAGCTTCATCAGGAAAAATTTCAGGAACTGGGTTAGCCATTGCAAAAATAACTGGCTGCTCATTCATCTGTTGAATCCACTCGGGTTTTAAAACACCTGGTGCCGAAACACCAACAAAGACATCAGCGCCTTCAAGAGCAGTAGCTAAATCACCAGTACGATGTTCCCGATTGGTTAGCTTCGCAATTTCTGCATGGTGTGGTGGCAGAGCTGTATCTGTTTCACTCAGAATCCCTGTACGGTCAACAATGATAATATGTTTTACGCCAGCAGCTAAAAATTTTCTTGTGATCGAAAGACCAGCGGAGCCACCGCCGTTGATTACCACATGAATGTCCTCTATTTTCTTGTTGATTAATTTTAAGCTGTTGTACAAAGCTGCTAAAACAACAATCGCTGTCCCGTGTTGATCATCATGGAAAACGGGAATATCTAGTTCATCGATTAAACGCTGTTCAATTTCAAAACAACGAGGAGCGCTGATATCTTCCAAGTTAATCCCCCCAAAGGTTGGAGCCAAAAACTTCACTGTTTGGATGATTTCTTCAGTATCTTGTGTATCTAAAACAAGGGGAATCGAATCCACACCAGCAAAGCGTTTAAACAATGCAGCTTTTCCTTCCATGACAGGCATCGCTGCTTCAGGACCAATGTTACCTAAACCTAAAACTGCTGAACCATCACTGATAACGGCGACGGTGTTTTTCTTTGTTGTTAATTCGTAGGCGCGTTCTTTTTTTTCATGTATGGCAGAAGAAACAGCTGCAACACCTGGTGTGTAGGCAATTCCTAAATCTGCTTTTGTTTCAATCGGAACTTTAGGACAGACTTCTAATTTTCCCCCAAATTTTTTTGCTTGCTCAATCGCTAATTCTTTTACATCTTTTGTTGACATATCATTTTCCTCCTAAATAATTCACTTATGGTTAAAAAAGCATTCTAAAAATAGCAGTCATTGTTATTACTGTAATGGCACCGCCTAAACGTGTCGCAACTTGTGCAAACGGCATTAAGTTCATTCGATTGGCTGTACTTAAAATAGCCACATCGCCAGTCCCACCCATACCACTCTGGCAAGCGGAGACAATGGCAGCCTCAACGGGATTCATATTCATGAAGCGTGAAACGAAAAATCCTGTAGCAATAACAGTGAAAACGACACTAATTACCACAACGAAATATTGCCAGCTAAGCATTCCTACGACATCTTTTAAAGGAATATATAACATACCTAAGCCGACCATTAACGGGAACGTAAAATTGCCAGAGATAAATTTATAAAGCTGTTTTGATCCGCGTTGGGTTTCTTTCGGTACTACGTTTAAGTATTTTAAAAAGGCTGCGACAACAATCATCAAAACAGGACCAGGAAAGCCTGTTAAGTGTTGTAATAAACCGCCTGTAATAAATAAGGTACACGCAATTAAAACACCAGCACCCATTAATTTTACATCAATTGGTGCTTTGTCTTCTTCTAAAGCATCACTTAAATCATCTGAATTAGTAATTTTGATCAACTGACCTTGTCCAGAAAGTTCAGGGCGTTTTTCTCCTAAACGACTAAGTAAACCAGAACACATAATAGCAAAAAAATTACCAATAATGGTTGCGGGAATTAATTGCCCCACTAATTGTTCACTTGGCAATCCAGTAATGGCACTATAACCAAGGGATAAAGGAAGAATGCCTTCACCAATTCCACCAGCTAAAACAGGAGTGACAATATAGAAAAGGCTATGTTTCCAACCGAGACCTAACAGCGTTCCAACTAGGGTCCCAACACCCATTGCTAAAATCATTCCTAATGCCATCGGGACAATCATGCGCATTAAACCTTGGACTAAAATTTTGCGGTTCATTCCAAGGATACTTCCACAGACCAAACATGCAATATAGAAATAGAGAAAGTTTGCTTGTTTCATTAAAATATCTGTTGAGTCTAAGACATTTTGGTTGAGTAAATTGAAAAAGACCATAATTGATGGTACTAATAAAGATAAAATTGCGGGACCGCCAAAATGTTTCAAAATAGGAATATTTCCACCAATTGTTCCAAGTAACCAACCCATTGTTAAAATTACGGCAAAACCACCTAACATATTGACTGGTAGTTGTTCTAATAGAGCCGTAACAAGAATAATGCTAGCTGTTACAAGATAAACAGGTAACGTAACCGAACCAATCCTCGTTTTGGTTAATTTGTTGCGCCAATCTGTTTCATTAGCAGCTGTTGCGTGCAATTTCTTTTCCATGCTATTTCCTCCTATAACTTTAATCTATATTCATCATAATGTAAACGTTTTCTGTAGAGTAGATTATTTAATTAATTTAACTAAAGAAAAGTTTTTTAACCAAATCTTCCTATGCTATACTTTATTTGAAGAGAAAAGAGGGATGGAATGAAGCGTGGCGGGAAATTATGGTGCTTCTTATCAGTGATTTTTATTGCAACATTAATTATTATGATTACTTTCTTTTACGGAGTAACGACGGTCCAAACAATTAAAGAAGTTCGTAAAAACCAAGAGCAAGCACTTTTAGCCGTCGGGGAACAGTTGGCTATTGAACCGAATGTTATTGAAGCCTTAAAGAATGATCACTATTCAGATGAATTGGAAGCGTATACGGTTCGTTTAGGTGAAATCCATCAGTTGGATTTTATCGTGATTATGAATATGCAGGGGATTCGTTTAACACATCCTGATCGCCAAAAAATAGGTAAGCATTTTGAAGGTGGCGATGAAGTGCGAGCATTAAAAGGGGAGGAACATTTGTCTGTTAGTCAAGGGAGTTTAGGAGAATCATTACGAGGTTTTGTCCCAGTCTATGATCAAGGAAAACAAATTGGGGTTGTGGCAATGGGCATTAAAATGACCTCGCTTTCACAATTGATTGAACGAACAAAAAATGATTACACAGTGAGTGTCCTTTTAAGTGTTGGTTTTGGCTTTATATTAGCCATCGTGGTTTCTTATTATTTAAAAAAACAACTTCACGATTTAGAGCCAAGAGAAATTGCTCGTCTATTAGAAGAGCGAAACGCCATGCTTGAGGAAACGAAAGACGCAATCCTTGTGATTGATACCGATCAAAATATTTTATTAGCAAATATTGAGGCGACTAAAATGTATCATAATATAACAAATAGTGAAGAAAATTTACTAGGAAAGAAACTTTCAGCATTGGTTTTATCTCCTGAAAAATTAGTCGTACATTCAAAAACAGAGCAATTCTATCGTCAAAATGGCCAGGATTATTTCGTCTCAATCGCCCCGATTAATGTCCGTAAAAGAACAATTGGGCATGTTATCTTTCTGAAAAATGCGACGGAAACGTTTATTGTCGCAGAACAGCTTGTCAGCACAACGACATATGCTTCGGCATTACAAAGTCAATCACACGAATTTATGAATAAGATGCATGTCATTTATGGCTTAGTCGATTTAGAAGATTATGAGGCGCTAAAACATTATCTAGCCGATTTATTGAAACCAGAAAAGGAATTTGCACAGCGCTTAGCTATTTTGGTTAGGAATCCTATTCTAGCAGGTTTTTTAAGTGGGGAAAGAATCAAGTTTGCAGAAATTAAAACACAATTAGCTATTGAAATTTATCCAGAAATTCCACCAAATAAACGAGATGAAGATACGCAAAATTTGATTGCTATCTACCGTTATATTCATCGTTTCCTGATGGAGCAAACGTTGCCAGAAGAGATCATTGAAACCATTGATTATCAGCCAGGAAGTTTGACGACGACTTATTCGTTTGCTTATCCAAAAGAACAACTGGAACGCTTTGAACAAGAGTTTTTCACTTCTTATTTGGCAAGATTATTAGAGAATGCGGAAGCGACATTGACTTGGGAAAACCAACAAAACAATTGGCTTGTCCTTCGCATAAATGTTCATTACGAAGGAGCAGAGGAAAATGAACCTATTGATTATTGAAGACGATCCTATGGTTGCATATATACATCAAAAATATCTTGAAAAATTAATTCACCAACCGACTATTTTTACGGCGGCAACAATTGCTGAAGGTCTACAACTAACGAAAGAAAAACAACCAGCACTTGTTTTATTAGATGTTCATTTAAAAGATGGCAATGGCTTGACCTATCTGGCAACAATTAGAGATGAAAAAATTGATACAGAAGTTATCCTGATTACGGCTGCCAATGAGTTGGAAAACGTTAAACGAAGCTTACATTTAGGCGTTTTAGACTATTTAGTTAAACCCTTTTCTTTTGAGCGATTTCAACAAAGTATCGAAAACTATCAGAAAAAAGCTGCTCAATTCACGCTGGAAACGAAGGAGCTTTCGCAAACAAAAGTGGACCAATTGTTTCATTCTTCACAGACAAACGCACGTAAAAATGAACAAGCTCTTCAAAACCTGTCCTTAGAAAAAGGACTAACACAAGCAACATTACAATTATTGTTAAAAAAAATAGACGAATTTACCGACTATTTTACGATTCAAGAATTATCAGAAGCGAGTCAGCTTTCACATGTTTCTGTTCGCAAATATGTGTTGTTTCTAGAAAAGAATAACCTTTTAGAAAGTAAAAATAGCTATTTAAAAGTGGGGCGTCCCTATCAATCGTATCGGAGAATTTAGTATTTTTTATTTTTTAGTAAATAAAAAAAGTAATTGAAAAGTGGCGAAATACAGAGGATACTCCTTTTTATTCTCATTTAAAGAACTTAATTGAGAATGGAAAAGAGGATATTATTTGTAATTTTTTGAGAATATATGATATTCTTTATTATGTAAGAAATAATATTATATGGGAGGAACGAGCGATGAAAGTTATTGTTTTAGGATCATCACATGGAGGTTATGAAGCGGTAGAGGAATTACTAAATCTTCATCCTGATGCAGAAATTCAATGGTATGAGAAAGGTGATTTTATCTCATTCTTGTCTTGTGGCATGCAGTTGTACCTAGAAGGAAAAGTGAAAGATGTTAATTCTGTTCGCTATATGACTGGCGAAAAAATGGAGAGTCGTGGTGTGAATGTCTTTTCTAATACTGAAATTACAGCGATTCAACCAAAAGAACATCAAGTGACAGTGAAAGATTTAGTGTCAGGTGAAGAACGTGTTGAAAATTATGATAAATTAATCATCAGTCCCGGAGCTGTCCCATTTGAATTAGATATTCCAGGTAAAGATTTGGATAATATTTACTTGATGCGTGGTCGTCAATGGGCCATTAAATTAAAACAAAAAACAGTAGATCCAGAAGTCAATAATGTGGTTGTGATTGGTAGTGGTTATATTGGGATTGAAGCTGCCGAAGCATTTGCAAAAGCCGGCAAAAAGGTTACTGTTATTGACATTTTAGATCGTCCATTAGGGGTATATCTAGATAAAGAATTTACAGATGTTTTAACAGAAGAGATGGAAGCTAATAATATTACCATTGCAACTGGTGAAACAGTTGAACGTTACGAAGGCGACGGTCGTGTGCAAAAAGTCGTTACAGATAAAAATGCGTACGATGCTGATTTGGTCGTTGTAGCGGTTGGTGTCCGTCCAAACACTGCTTGGTTAAAAGGTACCTTAGAATTACATCCGAATGGCCTAATCAAGACAGATGAATACATGCGGACAAGTGAGCCAGATGTATTTGCAGTAGGGGATGCTACGTTAATTAAATACAATCCTGCAGACACAGAAGTAAATATTGCCTTAGCAACGAATGCTCGTAAACAAGGTCGCTTTGCTGTGAAAAACCTAGAGGAACCAGTTAAACCTTTCCCTGGTGTTCAAGGATCTTCTGGCTTGGCCGTCTTTGATTATAAATTTGCTTCAACAGGGATTAACGAAGTCATGGCTCAAAAATTAGGAAAAGAAACAAAAGCGGTGACAGTAGTAGAAGACTACTTGATGGACTTCAATCCAGACAAACAAAAAGCTTGGTTTAAATTAGTGTATGATCCTGAAACAACACAAATTTTAGGCGCTCAATTAATGTCGAAAGCAGATTTAACTGCAAACATTAATGCTATTTCATTAGCGATTCAAGCCAAAATGACGATTGAAGACTTAGCCTATGCGGACTTCTTCTTCCAACCAGCGTTTGACAAACCTTGGAACATTATTAATACAGCGGCTTTAGAAGCGGTGAAACAAGAACGTTAATAGAAGAGAAAATAAAACCCATGAGTATTTATAGTACTCGTGGGTTTTATTTTTATTTATGACTTTAGTCAGTTGAAATCTCTAAAGAGATTCCGACAAAAAAACCACGCGTACTGCGCGTGGAGGCCAGAGCTTTAGCGATAAAAACTCCTTTCGATATAATAGATAAAGGCTACCAACCGTTATCAAATCGAAAGGAGTTTTTGAATGTCGAACGACGATAAAAGTTTAGCACATACTCGTTGGAATTGTAAGTATCATCTTGTGTTTACACCAAAATATAGAAGAAAAGTAATCTATGGTAAATTGAGGCGAGATATAGGGAAAATACTAAGGAAATTGTGTGAGATGAAAGAAGTCGAGATCATTGAAGCACATGCAATGCCCGACCATATCCATATGTTGGTAAGAATTCCGCCGAAGTTGAGTGTATCAGGTTTTATGGGTTTCTTAAAAGGAAGAAGTGCAGTAATCATTCATGAACGTCATGCGAATTTAAAATACAATTATGGAAATCGATCCTTTTGGTCAAAAGGCTATTATGTGAGCACTGTAGGATTGAACCAAAAAACGATAGCTAAGTATATACGAGAACAAGAAGCAGAAGATCGAGTAAGGGATAGTATAAACAAAAGAGAGTATAAAGATCCATTTAGGAAGTAACAACTAGATAAGAATAGAATGGTAGCGGTTGGCGGTCTCTAAAAAAAGCTCCCTTAAAGGGAGCAGCAGGTAGCGAGCCCTTCTAGGGCTATTAAAAAGCCACCCGCTATGCGGGTGGATATTTACTTTGTATTCAATTGATTTTTCAACTCTTGTTGGACACGATTTAATTCTTGTTCATCCACACGTTGATAGGAAACTCCATCTTGCATAAAACCAGTACCTTGAAGTTGGTCTTGTTTCACTTTACCAAAGGCACTGCGATAATCTAAGGCAATTTTTTTCATGTCATCAAAACTTAAATCTGTCTTCATATTATCAGAAACAGCTGTTAAAATTTCTTGATAGTTGCTCACGCTATTAAGACTTAAGACTTTTTGGACGATGCCTTCAATCACTTTTCTTTGACGTTCTTGGCGGCCGTAGTCACCATTAGGATCTTCGTAACGCATTCTTGAATAGGAGAGTGCTTGTTCACCATCCAATGAAATTTTACCAATCGTAAAATCATACCCGTCTTGAGAAAAAGTCAGATTATTGTTCACTTCGATTCCGCCAACCGCGTTGACTAATTCTTTTAAACCAGCCATATTAATTGAAACATAATGATTAATAGGTATGTTTAAATAGTTTTCAACTGTATCCATTGCTAAAGATGCCCCACCAAAAGCATAGGCGTGATTCAATTTATCTTGTTTTCCTTGACCTGGAATATCAACATAGGTATCGCGAGCAAGACTGACTAAGGTTGTTTGCTTGTCACGAGGATTAACTGTTGCAACAATTGTTGTATCCGAACGACCTTGCTCGACACGCCCATCATCGCCTGTATCAATCCCTAATAATAAAACAGAAAAAGGTTCCTTATTGTTTAAATTGACCTGACTTTTTTTAGATCGTTCTACTGTTTCATAGGTTTTATCCATTGATTTAGAAACATCCCAATAAAGTTTTGCCCCCATTCCAACAACTGCAAGAAATAGAACCAAGATAATTCCAAAGATAATGGCAAAAATTTTCTTCCCTTTTGACATATTTTTCCTCCAATAATTTATCACAGGTTGTGATTTTTTTCTTATAGGTTAATCTTACTAATTTTTAGTGAAGAAGTATATAATAATTGTTGAAAGACTATAAAACTTTAAGGTATTTTGCATTATTTTTGCTTAATCTTTTGAAATATCTCAATTCTATTAAAATATGCGAATTAGTATATTACACGTTTTCAAGGTGTTTCATTGTTGATTAATTAGAATTTTAGTGGTATTTTTGTATTTGTAATTAGTACAGATTTTAATCGGAGGTATAACAGTGAGTAAAAAAGGATCAGATATCATAGTAGAAAGTTTAATCAATCACGAAGTGCCCTATATTTTTGGGATTCCCGGTGCAAAAATTGATGGAGTTTTTGATGCATTAGTTGATAAAGTCCCAGAATTAATTTTAGCTCGACATGAACAAAACGCTGCTTTTATGGCACAAGGGATTGGTCGTTTGACGGGAGAGCCTGGCTTAGTTATTGCAACTAGTGGACCTGGTGCCAGCAATTTAGCAACTGGGTTAGTAACTGCGACTGCAGAAGGGGACCCTGTTTTAGCATTGGCTGGACAGGTGAAACGGTCCGATTTGTCAAAATTAACTCACCAAAGCATGAATAATGCTGCATTATTTAGTCCAATAACAAAATTCAGTACAGAAATTCAAGATCCAGAAACATTATCTGAAAATATTGCCAATGCTTACCGTATCGCCAAAACAGCGAAAAAAGGTGCAACATTCTTATCGATCCCACAAGATGTCACAGATAGTCCGGTGACAGGCGAAGCAATTAAGCCTTTGTCGGCTCCGAAACTGGGCCATGCATCAGCAGAAACAATCGCAGCTTTAGCTGAACGAATCAAGCAAGCGAAATTACCTGTTTTACTTTTAGGAATGCGGGCCTCTGCACGAAAAGTTACCGCAGCCATTCGTGAATTGGTTGCTATAACTGGTTTGCCAGTCGTGGAAACGTTCCAAGGAGCAGGAATTATTTCAAAAGAATTAGAAGAACATTTCTTTGGGCGTGTTGGTTTATTTCGAAACCAACCTGGGGATCGTTTGTTAAAAAGAAGTGATTTAGTGATTGCGATTGGTTATGACCCAATTGAATATGAAGCACGTAATTGGAATGCAGAAAAAGATGCGCGCGTTATTGTTATTGATGAAGTTCAAATGGAAATTGATCAATATATGCAACCGGAAGAAGAGCTAATTGGTGATATGTCTAAAAATATTTTGAAATTATCAGAAGCATTTAGTGAACCAATATTAACAGAAGATGCGCAAGATTATTTAGAAACGCTTCAAGAAAAATTAACGATTAAAGAAGTAAAAACAAGTACAATTGAAAATCGATTACATCCATTAGAAATTGTTCAAACGCTTCAAGAAAAAACCACGAATGAAATGACAGTTACTGTTGACGTAGGGAGTCACTACATTTGGATGGCTCGCCACTTTAGAAGTTATGAACCGCGTCATTTATTATTTAGTAACGGTATGCAAACATTAGGTGTCGCTTTGCCTTGGGCAATCTCGGCTGCGCTGGTTCGTCCGAATACACAAATTATCTCTGTTTCTGGGGACGGCGGTTTCCTATTTTCGGCGCAAGAATTAGAAACAGCGGTTCGTTTAAAGCAAAATATCGTGCATATTATTTGGAATGATGGTAGTTATGATATGGTTAAATTCCAAGAAGAAATGAAATATAATCGATCCTCTGGCGTAGATTTTGGTCCAGTTGATTTTGTGAAGTATGCTGAAGCTTTTGGAGCCAAAGGGGTTCGAGTACATTCACAAGCAGAATTTGCCGCAGCTTTAGAAGAAGGAATGCAAACAGAAGGCCCAGTGATTATTGATGTTCCTGTGGATTATTCAGATAATCAAGAATTAGGTAAAACATTGTTACCAGATCAACTTTATTAGGAGATGGAAAAATGAGCGAACAATATGTTTATCAACATGGTACGCTAGGCGGTTTAATGGAAAGTTTGATGGCAGGAACGGCAGAAATTGGTACGTTACTCACGCAAGGTGATTTTGGAATTGGGACATTAGAAGGATCAAATGGCGAAATTATTTTATTGGACGGTACATTGTATCATGCAAATCAAACTGGCGAAATTACTATTCTAGAAGGCGAAGAATTAACGCCATATGCCGCAGTTACTCGTTTTCAAGAAGATGGCGCATTCCCTGTATCAACGGAAACCGATGAAAATATTAAAGCACAAATTTTAGAAAAAATTAGTCCTAATTTTTTTGCGGCAATTAAAATTAGCGGTCTTTTTGCGAAGATGCATGTCCGTGTGGCACCTAAACAAGAAAAACCGTATCCACCATTTGTAGAAGCAGCACGCAATCAACCTGAATTTACAGCGGAGAATATTCAGGGAACAGTTGTAGGGTTCTTTACACCTAAATTATTTCATGGTGCCTCTGCCGCAGGGTTTCATTTGCACTTTATCAGTGAGGATCACCAATTTGGTGGGCACATTCTTGATTTTGGCATTAAACAAGGGACTGTTTCGTGGATGGAAACAGCTGAATTGCGGCAGCATTTTCCAGTTCATGATGCTGATTATCGGAATAAAGAAATTGATATTGCAAAAGCTTTGTCCGCAATTGAAGAAGCGGAATAACTGAATAACAAGGCACATTTCTCCACGCCCATTCAAGTTGACTAACTAGGTCAACTTGAATGGGCTTATTGCTGTTCGTCGCTTTTTGTTGTTATTTTTCAAAAAAAAATAGTATCCTTTTTATAATAAGCAAATAACAATTGGAAAGGATGGCGTAATGGACACACTTTATAGAAGTTGGCAATTATCTGGTTGGCTCTATCATGACATTTTTGTCATCATTGTAGCAATTATTTTTATAGTAATTAGTGGTATTTTGGTTATTTCCTTAATAAGAAGGCGGAGTACAAGGAGACTGGTTCCCTATGCGTTAATTTTGTTGGTTTATCTTGCAGTGGTACATTTTGCTGGTTTAATCTTTTTCGGAATGTTTCGTTCAGTAACGATTGAAGAGAAAAGTGCGACGTTTTATTCTGAAAAAACGAAAGGCTTAACTTCAATCGAGCGAATGATTATTCCAAATGGACGAACGAATGGCATTAGCACTAGTAACTCATTGTTCCAAGTGATTTCTGTTAATAGTCAGACGGGCGAACGAATGTGGAGTAAACGTTTAGGCTGGCGTGATTATTTAATTGGTCAAACAGATCAATATGTGGTTTTGAATAATGCTGATAACGAGGCCATTTACTTACTAGATACAAAAACAGGGAAAAAAGAGTTTTCCGAAGCGGATTTAGTGAAGAAATTCCCTGAATTAAAAGACTATTTAAGCTCTAATTTCGTTGATTATCGTTTTATGGATAATCGCTATCTCTATATTTATGGATTAAACAATCGATATTATCAATTAGATTTGAAAAATTGGCAGTTAAAACAAAACCCAACCTTCAAAGAAGTCTTTTAAACACAAGAAGCGCCTAAATGGACGGTAGATTCAAATGAGAGTCAAATTG
The DNA here is from genome assembly GCF_051711865.1 of Enterococcus sp. DIV2419. Taxonomy (NCBI): domain Bacteria; kingdom Bacillati; phylum Bacillota; class Bacilli; order Lactobacillales; family Enterococcaceae; genus Enterococcus; species Enterococcus sp. DIV2419. The sequence continues at coordinate 1,907,060 of NZ_JBIONS010000001.1, read as the reverse complement.
GTCAAGAGCTGTCATCGGAAGAACGTACAACAGTGCAAGGGAAACTAGAAGAGCAACTAATAGCACCAGTCTTATTAGGCAAGAAAGATGAAGCAAATTATTATGTTCTGTCATACAAGAAAAGACAAAGTAATCAAGCGATAGTTGGCTTATACAATTGGCAGAAAAAAACATACGAGTGGCAAACACCGTTGCTTTTAACTAAAGAAAATGTACCTATTGAAGCTTTTCAAGTAGAGGATGCGTTATTCATTAAAGTCCCGCGTTATTTATACAAAATTAACCTGAATAATGGTAATCAAGAGTATCAGTTTGATTACCGTTGGGGCCAAGTGATTCGTTAAACGAAAAGCGGTAAAGCATACTTAGACAAATAGAAGGAGCAAATAGTCCTTATGATATAAAAAAACGCTTAGAAGAGTAGTGATTCCGCTAGTTTTCTAAGCGCTTTTTTATTTTATGCAGGTCCAGAGATTAAATTCCAGATAATCGAACCTGTATATGCGCCAGGAAATAATTGTGAAACAGGGGTTTGGATTGCAAGAGAAATATCGGTCATGCGGCCACACCACATTCCTTGTCCTTTTCTATCACCAGCGTTACTCATTAAAGTCGCACCGTTACCGATAATAATTGGGTTGGTCGGGAAGTCGGGTGCAGCAGGATCTTCTGAAAAATCCAGTCCATACATTGTATTTGTCATAAAGAAACGCCTTAACGTTTTGTCATAGCGGGCATAGCCGCCTGTTAATTGAAACGTAATGATGCCTAGTAAAGAATGAGCTTCGTTTCGCATGTGTGGGATTTCAGCAGTGACATGCCAACCAGTTAAGGCTCCGCGAACATCCCCCATCCCGAAGTGTCTTATTGTATGAGTATTGCCTTCAGAAGGTCGGATAGGAACTGCCGTTAAATCACCAGAAATCGCTTGGGTTTTAAAAGTAAATTCTTTCGGAATAAAGAGCAAGTCAAAACTAGTGTTAGGATTTTCTAAATCAGGATCAATGGCATCGTTAACCGATTCATCGCCAGGCAGCCCTCCAAGTTCTAGTTTAACTGAAACAGGCGTTTTTCCAGAACGGGTGGCAAAAGAAACCGATGGGTCAAAACTAAAGAGACTGAATACTAGCAACAAGACGGCAAGTGATTGATAAGTGAGTAGATTGTTTTGCTTCAAGAAAGTTCCTCCTTTAGGTGCTGATAATCTAAGTATACGCAAAAGGAGCTGTTTTTATTTATCAGTAATTTACAGGTAATTCGAAAATATTGAGATAGATAGTGTTTAATATTAGTAGAGAAAGATGAGTCGACAATTTTTACTTGTTGATTCTGTCTTTTTTGAGCACAATTCGTTATATCAAGCATGCTAAAATATAAAAGAAATCATCAAGTATCACTAATCAAAATGGAGAGGAGGAGAAAAATTGAGTAAGTGTTTCGGGTTGTTGATGATTTTATTTGTATTATCTGGCTGTTCAGGAAGTAGGAATTCGCAACAGGAAGTCGTTATAGAAAGGTCTGCTAATAATGACAAAGCAAGACAATTTGTTGATCAAAAAAATCCGCATTTAGGAACGCAATTAGAAGCAGAATCTTATACTAAACAGGAAGCGATTGAATTTTTACAAAATGGTTTAGGGATACCAACGAATGACTCGGCGTTACATTATACGTTTAAGCAGTCAAATAAAGGAAGTTATGTTGTTCAAATTATATCTGGAAAGAATAGTGTCTCAAAAGAGAATGAATTGTTCGGATATTATCAGGTGTATCAAGATGGTATTATAGTGAAAATGATGGAAAAGGATCAAACGTTCCAAGAAAATTAAATGATAAATAAAAAAGTTGACAAAAAACACAAACAGTTTTGTTTGTGTTTTTTTGTTTAATGTTCGTGTTTTATTTTTTAATAACCTTTTCCGAAAAAATATACGAACGTTCGGGTTTAAAAACGAACAAAAAGATGAAAATGTGTTGAAATATACGTTTTCCTTGCGTATACTGATGAAGTGAAAAAACGAACGAGGAGTGTACGAATGAACAAGAAAGTTCCTTATTTAATTGTGGCACCGGGGCTAGTACTATTATTATTTTTCTTAATGATTCCATTAATTACTAGCATTTTGCCAACCATTTTTACTGATCATGGCTTGACACTAAATCAGTATGTTACTTTTTTTAAAGATGACTATAATGTTTCAATTTTCTGGCGAACGATAAGAGTTTCGTTAATTGTGACGGGTATTTCAATCGTGTTGGGCATTCCAACGGCATACTTTATTGCTGGAGTTTCCAAAAAATGGCGTGGCTTTTTAATGGCTATGACCTTGTTTCCACTATTAACCAACTCAGTTATTCGAAGTTTTGCTTGGATTAACATTTTAGGAAAAAACGGTGTAGTGAATACGTTGTTATTAAAAACGGGCTTAATTGAGCAACCGCTGAATTTATTGTATACAGAATTTGCAATTATTATCGGTTCAGTGTATTTATTTTTACCGACAATGATTATGACCTTAGTTGGGGTTATGGAAAACATTGAAGGAGAAATGCTAGAAGCGGCTGAGACGCTAGGCGCCAATCCAATGACGGCTTTTCGGAAAATTGTTTTACCTTTATCAATTCCAGGCACCATCGTAGGAAGTATATTAGTGTTTACAGGAACTTTAACGGCTTATACAACGCCACAGCTGTTAGGTGGTAACCAAAAAATGATGATGTCGACCTTCTTATATCAAAAGGCTAATACTTTAGGTGATTGGCAATCGGCGAGTGTTCTTGCATTTATTATGATTTTAACAACATTAATTGTGATGAAAGGCCTAGACATGGTCGCTAAGAAAGTAGATCGGAGAGAAGCAAATCATGCGTAAGCAAAAAGGACTATCTGTTATTGCAATTCTAGTTTTTCTGTTTTTATTTTTACCATTATGTTTGATTGTGGTGACTTCTTTTGGAACAGCCGCAGCGATTCAATTTCCGATTAAAGGCTTTACTTTAGATTGGTACGCCAAAGCCTTACAATCGGAAACGTTTATGGACAGTTTTAAGTTAAGCTTGTTGATTGGGGTATTAGCGACTGTTTTAGCATTAATAGTAGGGATTCCGGCTTCCTATGCGCTGGCTCGTTATTCCGTTCGCGGGCGCAACTTTATTAAAAGCTTTTTCTTATCCCCAACTGTGATTCCAGGAATTGTGGTCGGGTATACGTTATTTCAATATATTGTTATTAAATTAGGTTTGCCTGTCTTTCAAGGATTATTAATGGGGCATTTTTTAATTAGTTTGCCTTATATTATTCGAGTGGTTGGGTCAAGTATGGAACAACTAGATTATTCAATGGAAGAAGTAGCTTGGACATTAGGTTGTACAAGATTGCGAGCTTTTATTCAAATTGTTTTACCCAATGTGTCTTCAGGAATTTTTGCAGCCTTTATGTTAGCATTTGTCAATTCGTTTAACAATGTTCCTGTATCGATGTTTTTATCAGGTCCCGGTGTGACGATGCTGCCTACTTCTTTATTAAGTTATATGGAATACAATTATGATCCAACTGTTTCAGCAATTTCTGTATTGTTGATGCTACTAACAATGGGCTTAATGTTTTTAATTGAAAAAACGTTGGGACTAGCTTCCATTGCCTAAAACATGGAAGAAGCACGAGATAGAAAGAGGAGAAAATTTTGACTTTTGTGGATTTAAAAGATATTCGCGTCAGCTATGACGGAAAACAAGATATTTTAAAAGATTTAAATATTTCAATGGAAAAAGGAGAGTTAGTTTCTTTATTAGGACCGAGTGGTTGTGGTAAAACGACTACGCTAAGAGTGATTGCTGGATTAATTAAGCCAAACGACGGACAGTTTTTCGTTGACCAAGAAGAACTAACAAAGGTTCCTGTCCATAAAAGAAACTTTGGGATGGTTTTTCAAAGCTATGCGTTATTTCCCCATTTAACGATTGCAGAAAATGTCGCTTTTGGGCTGAAATTACGCAAAGAAAACAAACAAACCATGGACCAAAAAGTCACGGAAATGCTAAAAGTATGTGGTTTAGAAAGCTTGGGCGACCGTTATCCAAAACAATTATCTGGTGGTCAAAGACAGCGGGTTGCGCTAGCACGTGCTTTGATTATCGAACCTAAACTATTACTACTAGATGAACCGTTGAGTAATTTAGATGCAAAATTGCGAGTAGCAATGCGGATTGAAATCAAACGGATTCAACAACAATTAGGCATTACGACTGTTTTCGTCACACATGACCAAGAAGAGTGCTTTTCTATTTCAGATAAAGTGGCCATTATGAATAATGGCGTGATTGAACAATATGATTCACCAGAAACGATTTATCGTTTGCCTCGTACTAAGTTTGTCGCTGAATTTATCGGTTTTGAAAACTTTTTCTCTGTCGAAAAAATGGAAGCCGGTCATTATCGGACACAAACAAATCAAATAGTGAAAACGACTAATCCTGAACCAAATGTTACAACGACGGTGGCAACGATTCGTCCAGAGGACATTGAGATTGTTTCAGAAGCTGCTACTAATACTGTCGCAGGTACTGTCGCTGTCCGAACATTTTTAGGGAAAAGCTATCAATATGAAGTGGAAACAGCGTTAGGTACATTGCTGGTTAATGGAACAAGTGAACAGTTATATGAAACAAACGAAACCATTCACTTGGCCTTTCCAGCTGAGAAATTAGTTATTTTAGAAAAATAAAAACCATTTTGGAGGAAGATTTAAAAATGAAAAAACGCGTAATTTTAGGGACATTAGTCGCTGCAACGTTATTAATGACTGCTTGTGGAAACAGCGAAGCAACTACGAAAAGCGAGAGCAAAGGTGGAAGTAATGCTTTAGTCGTTTCAACTTTCGGATTAAGTGAAGATATTGTCAAAAAAGACATTATCGCTCCGTTTGAAAAAGAAAATGAAGCGAAAGTTACCTTAGAAGTAGGCAATAGCGCAGACCGCTTTACGAAATTAAAAAATAATCCCAATGCGGGAATTGATGTCATTGAATTAGCACAAGCAAATGCAGCACAAGGTGGAAAAGAAGGGTTATTTGAAAAAATTACAGAAAAAGAAGTACCTAATTTAAGTCAGTTAACGCCGGGAGCAAAAGAGGTTTTTGAAAGTGGTGCTGGCGTACCAATCGCTGTAAACAGTATCGGGATTGTTTACAACAAAGAAAAATTAGGCAAAGAAATTAAAAACTGGGATGACTTATGGTCAGCTGATTTGAAAGGTAAAATTTCTGTTCCAGACGTTGCCACGACGGCAGGTCCTTTAATGTTGTACGTTGCTAGTGAACATGCTGGTCAAGATATTACAAAAGATAACGGGAAGGCCGCTTTTGAAGCGATGAAAGAATTAAAACCAAACGTTGTTAAAACGTATTCAAAATCGTCAGACTTAGCTAATATGTTCCAATCTGGTGAAATTGAAGCAGCTGTGGTTGCTGATTTTGCGGTTGATATTATTCAAGGCGCAGCAGAAAATGTGACGTATGTCGTCCCAGAAAGCGGCACGTATGCCAACTATAATACAGTCAATATTCCTAAAAAAGCACAAAACAAAGAAACCGCCTTTAAATTTGTTAACGCACGGATTAGTGAAGAATCACAAAAGGCCAAAGCGATTTCATTAAATGAAGGACCTACAAATCAACAAGTAACGCTAAGCGAAAAAGAAGCGAAAAATAAAACATATGGTGCCATTGCCGAACGTGCCAAAACAGTCGATTTTAATTTTATTAATAGTCAACTAGCGGATTGGATTGATCAATGGAATCGGACGATGAATCAATAGTTTTAGAAAAGAGGGACAAAATGAACGTCGATGTATTACTAAAAAATGTGTGGCTGTATCAAACAGTCACTCAAACATTCGTTCAACGAAATGTTGCGATTAAAAATGATAAATTTTATTACATTTATGAAGAAGAGAACGTCAATTTGCAGCCCAAAAAAACAATTAATGCCGAGAATCAATGGATGATTCCCGGCTTAATTGATGCACACATGCATATTGAAAGTTCCATGACGACACCTACTATTTTTTCCAAAGCAGTAGTGCGTTACGGTGTGACAACGGTGATTGCCGATGCCCATGAAATGGCTAACGTATTTGGCTTAGAAGGCTTAAAAGCTTTTATGGCCGCTGAAACAGAACTAGATATCTTTCACGCAATTCCTTCCTCGGTTCCTTCGACCACTCCCGAATTAGAAACAACTGGTGGGATTATCGGCTTAGCAGAAGTAGCAGAATTACTCAAAGAGCCAAAAGTGATTTGTTTAGGGGAAGCCATGAATTTTAAAGGGATTTCCTATGAGCCAGATTCTTTAATTCGTCAAATTATCGATTTGTGTCAAAAACAACGACCAACCATGCCTTTAGAAGGCCACTGTCCTAAAATCGAAGATCAAGAGTTAGCAGATTTTCTATATAGCGGTATCACTTCAGATCATACCCATCAATTTCCTAAAACGTTAAAAGAAAAAATTGAAGCGGGCGTCTTTATTCAATTTCAAAATAAATCAATCACTCCTGAAAACATTCAGGTGATAGTAGACAATGACTTCTACAATTATGCAAGTATTATCACGGATGACGTGATGGCTGATGATTTGCTAAAAGGTCATCTAAATGAAAATGTCAAAAAAGCCGTTCATGCAGGATTGCCTATCGAAAAAGCCATTTATATGGCAACTTATACGCCGGCCAAACGAATGGGTCTCCATGATCGTGGCGAAATTGCACCTGGTAAAAAAGCTGACTTTTTGTTATTAAATGACTTAGAAAGTTTTGATATTAATACGGTTTATAAATCTGGAAAGGTCGTTTTTGAAAAAGGTGAGCCCTTCCATTATCCAGAAAAAATTGAAGAGTTTCCAGGCGCTTACCAACAAACCATCCAATGTAAAAAGTTAACAGAAGAAGATTTACTTTTAAAGGTGGCTACAACAAAAGAAACAGTTCGTTGTAATGTGATTCAAAAACAAGAAATTGGTACATTTACAGAGCGAATTACAAAAGAAATTCCTGTTGAAAATGGGTTGTTACAATGGCAAAAAGCCAACTGTGCCTTATTAATTGTGATGGAACGTTACGGAAAAAATGGCAATATTTCTTTTTCTTTAATGGATCAACCCCTTTCCGAGAAAGGAGCCATTGCGACAACCTGGGCCCATGATCATCATAATTTAATGGTGATGGGTAATACGATTGAGGATATTCTGTTAGCGCAGAATGAATTATTAGCGATGCAAGGCGGCTATTTGGTTGCTTCGGATCAGCAAGTGATGGCAACTTGTCCTTTACCAATTGGTGGGATTTTATCGCAAGCACCGATTGAACAATTAGGCGCTTCTTTACAAAAAGTTCGACAAGCTATGCAAGCGTTAGGCTATCAAAATATGAATGAAATCATGTCCTTTTCCACACTATCATTGCCTGTCTCGCCAGCCATTAAAGTGACAGATTTTGGGATGATGGATACGAAGTCACAACGTTTCTATCCATTAGTTTTTCCAGAGGATGGAGTTCTTTTGCATGAAAACACTCATTAAAAATGTGCATATACTAACAATGGATGAGCAATTTTCAGAAATCAAAGCCGGCTATTTAGTGATTGAAGAAGACACAATTGTGGAATTAGCATCAATGACCACACTTGATGAAAAGCGAGTGGCTGCAAATCAAGTAATCGATGGCCAAAATGGAATTTTAATACCTGGGATGATTAACACCCATACCCATGTAGGCATGATTCCGTTTCGTTCGTTAGGAGACGATGTGCCAGATCGACTCCGGCGTTTTCTTTTTCCATTAGAACAATTCATGACAAAAGAATTAGTAGGATGCAGTAGTGATTATGCAATTGCTGAAATGTTACTGAGTGGTATTACGAGCTTTTGTGATATGTATTATTTTGAAGATGAAATTGCTAAAAGTTGTGAAAAAATGAGTGTTCGTGCTTTGCTCGGAGAGACGATCATTGATATGCCCACTTGTGATAGTCCGGAGCCTTCAGGCGGTCTTTTTTACGCGGAAACCTTTATTCGCAAGTGGCAAGGCCATCCGTTGATTACGCCTATACTTGCGCCACATGCACCGAATACCAATTCACCAGAAGTGTTGACAAAAATTATTGAACTTAGTCGGCAATACCAAGTTCCTGTGACCATGCACGTTGCTGAAATGACTTATGAAATGGCTGAGTTTGAAAAAGCCTATCAAAAAACACCAATTGCTTTCTTAGAAGAACTGGGTTATTTGAGCGAGCCGTTTATTTTAGCGCATTGTATTTTGGCAACAGATGAAGATCTTGCGAGTTTAGCTGCGACTAATGGAAAAGCGCGTGTCGCTCATTGTATCGGTGCGAATACTAAATCAGCCAAAGGCGTAGCGCCGATTAAGCAAATGCTTGATCAAGGGATTATTGTCGGTTTAGGCACGGATGGACCTAGTAGTGGGAATACATTAGATTTATTCACCCAAATGCGTATGGTTGCGAATTTTCATAAGACAGCACACCAAGATCGCTCTTTGTTTCCTGCTAAAGAAATTGTTTATCTGGCAACGATGGGGGGCGCTAAAACGTTAGGCTTGGCGGAGCAAGTCGGCTCATTGGAAGTGGGCAAAAAAGCGGATATAACATTAATTGAAACGCAATCAGTTAATATGTTTCCGATTTTTGATGCCTATTCAGCGTTGGTTTATTCAGCAAATGCTAGCAATGTTGAAGCTGTTTGGGTGAACGGTCAACAGTTAGTTGCCAATAAAGAATTACAACAAGCTAATCTCAAAGAAATCAAGGAAAAATTATATCAGGCCATGAATACGTTTGTGAAAGAAGCTAAAAAAAGAGCTGCTCTCTAAACAAAGCAAGTAGAACGTATCGGATTGATTAAATAACGCTGGATTGACGTTTAGTGATTCAGGTTCTAATAGAGCGCAGACAAACTTTTAATGAAAGAGTTGTCTGTGTTCTTTTTTGTTATAAACATTTTTCTTTTTCTATATATATTTTTAAGGTAAGTTGTATTATAGTAAGTTTGAGAAGATGAGAATGAGAGGAAAAGCAATGAATATACAACGGTTTATAGAAAAACGCAAAGCACGTGGTTTGTCGCAAAGTGAATTAGCTAAAGGGATTTGTACGCAAGTTACGGTTAGTCGCTTTGAAAAGAATGGTCAAGTCCCAACTTTAAAAATATTGATCCAACTATGTAATCGTTTAGAGCTACCTTTGGGGGAACTCTTCCCGCGCGTAGGGATTAAACAACCTGAAATTCTTGAAAAAATGGAAGAAGCAGAATTCTTCTTGATTACCAGCGAACATGACCAATTGCAAACAATTTTAAAAAATATTCCTTTTGATGAAATCAAAGATTCCCAACTGTTATTAGAATATTATTATTTACAAGGCTTTGTCATGATTTTTCAAAATGCTTCGTTGATGGATTGCTTATTTACCTTTGAAAAACTTCTGTTTGAAGAGCAAAAATACACGAGCGATATTTACCGTTTGTTAGCTTTTACTGGAATTGGCATGGCCTATGCCAAAGAAGGCGAAATTGAGAAAGCAGAATTTTATTTCAATAAGGTCTTCAAGGAAATTTATCTTTATACTATTCAATCAATGGAAGATACTTGGCGAGTATTAAATGTTGTCTTTCACTGTGGTGTTTTTTATGCAGAAAAAGGCGATTTAGAAACAAGTGATGCTTTGTTAGAGTATGCGATTTCCATCTGTTCTGATAATCACGTCACGTATTACTTGGCAAGAGCAGCTTTCCAACTTGCGAAAAATGCCTTAGCTGAAGAAAAGCCGCAAGAGCAAATTTTAGAACTACTACAAGATGCCCGAGCGTATGCAAAAATCAATAAAAATCGCATCTTGTTGGAAGCAATTCAAACATTGAAAGAAACAATTTTATCTAAGAATAATTAGTTTATATAGAAAATTATATATTTATTTTCAAAATATAATAAAAAAAGCGTTTTTTAAAAGAGTTCAAGACACGTTACGACCTTAAATGAAAATTTTAAGGTCGTTATTTTATATAAAAAAATATATAAACGACTTGACTGGCATCAAATAAAGGCGTATGATTCATTTGTGAATAAATGTGAAATAAAACACAATCTTTCGTGGAGAGGAAGTCTTGAGGTGCAACAAAGTCAAACTATTTATTTGATGGGCACAGTAATAGATGTATTTGTAGACCATGAAGAACCTGAAAAAATTCTAGAAGAAGTGCATCAACGATTGATCACTTATAAACAACGTTTTAGTGCAAATGATTCAACTTCGGAACTGATGGCTGTCAATCAACAAGCTGGGCAAAAACCAGTCAGCGTTCATCCAGAGTTGTATCAATTAATTGCATTAGGGAAAAAACATAGTTGTGATCCAGCTAGTCATTTGAATGTTACCATTGGCCCGTTAGTTCAAACGTGGCGAATCGGTTTTAAAGATGCCCGTGTCCCGTCAGACGAGGAAATTAAAGCCTGTTTGAAAAAAATTAATCCAGAAAAGATTCACTTAAATCCCTTAAAACAAACGGTTTTTTTGGAAGAAGAAGGAATGAAATTAGATCTGGGGGCTTTAGCAAAAGGCTATATCGCTGATTTACTAATTGCCTATTTGAAAGAAGTCCATGTTACGTCTGCTTTGATTAATCTGGGCGGCAATATTGTGACATTGGGGCCCTCTACGCATCAAAACAAAAAATGGCGAATTGGTATTCGCAATCCGCAAAAATCCAGAGAAACAATCAGCTTACTTGTCGAAGTGGCTAATCAATCGGTTGTGACGTCGGGCATTTATGAAAGAAGTTTAACCGAAGCTGGGCGAGTCTATCACCATTTGTTGGATCCGACAACCGGATACCCATTGGAAACTGAAATGGCCAGCATCACAATTATCTCGGATGCTTCAGTGGATGGTGAGATTTGGACAACGCGTTTATTTGGTTATCCAATTCCAGAAGCGCTTGAAATCCTCAATCAACTAGATGGGATTGAAGGAGTCATCATTACACAAGACCAGCAAATTTTATATAGCAGCGGGTTAGCAGATACTCTTCACATTATCCATTCATAGAACCGAAAAAGAAAGGACAGCTCATTATGAAAAAAATTATCGGCTTAGTAGGAACGAACTCAGAGCAATCAACCAATCGTCAACTTTTGCAATTTATGCAACACTATTTTGCGCAGGAGGCTGACATTGAACTAGTTGAAATTGTTGACTTTCCTATGTTTAACAAGCCAGAAGACAAAGTTTTGCCAGAAATAGTTAAAACGGTTGCTGAAAAAATTGAAGCAGCAGATGGCGTCATTATCAGTACACCTGAATATGACCATGCGGTGCCGGCTTCTTTGATGAATGCCCTAAGTTGGTTATCTTACGGGATTTTTCCGTTTGTTGATAAACCAGTTATGATTACTGGTGCATCCTATGGCACGTTAGGTTCCTCTAGAGCACAAGCGCATCTGCGTCAAATTTTAGATGCTCCTGAATTGAAAGCACGAATTATGCCAAGCTCTGAATTTCTATTAGCGCATTCCTTACAAGCTTTTGATGAAAACAATGCGTTAAAAGATTCAGAACAAATAGATAAACTAGCTGGTTTGTTTGCAGATTTTTGTGTATTTATTGAAATTACAGAACAGCTGAAACATGCGCATGCGCAAAATAAAAAAGAAGCAGAAAATTTCTCATGGGAAACGATTTAACGAAATGGAGTGAATAAAATGAAATTAATTGGGATCGTCGGATCAAACGCTGATTCTTCTTATAATCGGTTACTACTGCAATATATTGGCAAAGAGTTTTATAAAATGTTCGACTTGGAAATTTTAGAAATTAAAGATATTCCAATGTTTAATCAAAGTAAGGATCAAACGAACAGTGTCTTGATTCAGAATATGAATCGCAAAATTTTACAAGCAGACGGCGTAATTATTGCGACGCCCGAACATAACCATACCATTCCTGCCGGTTTGAAAAGTGTGTTAGAATGGTTATCTTTCAAAATTCATCCGCTGGAAAATAAACCAGTAATGATTGTTGGTTGCTCTTATTATGATCAAGGAACCTCACGTGCGCAATTACATCTCCGTCAAATTCTTGATGCACCTGGTGTCAATGCAATCGTGATGCCTGGAAACGAGTTTTTATTAGGAAAAGCTAAAGAAGCATTTGATGAAAACGGCAACTTAATTGCGGAGGGAACACGTCAATTTTTAGAAAGCACATTACAAAAATTCGTGGAATTCATTGATGTGATTTCAAAATTAGAAGGAGCTAAGCCAAAAGACTTACCTGAGGATTTACATGCAAAAGGAACCATTGAAACAACGATCGAAGGGGTTGATATGGCAGCAGATGATTGGGTAGAACAAGCAGCAGAAGCGGTTCAGGCTGTGGAAGGCGACACATATGTAAAATTAGATCGAGGCATTTTAACCGTAGATCAGCTAAATTATTTCTTAAAATCAATGCCAATGGAATTGACTTATGCAGACAGTAACAATCAATTTTTATATTACAATAAAAAAATGGCTGCTGAAGAAATGTTTGCTAAACGGCAACCAGGACAAGTTGGTAATCCATTAGCGAATTGCCATCCGCCAAAAGCATTGAAAAATGTAGAATGGGTGATTCAACAATTACGGTCAGGAAAAACAGATGCTATTCGCGTTCATGTTCCAATGCACGGACCAGATACCTATGTAGTGCATAACTATCAAGCGATGTATGATGATAATGGAAATTACGCGGGAATTAATGAGTATATTTTAGACTTTAAACCAATTGTTGATTGGTATTTAAAACAAACTGGGCAAGAATTAGTCGGTGGAAAAAACGTCGATGCAGTCAGTGGTGCCTCCAAAAAAGAATCGCCAGAAACGGCAGATAGTGTCTCAAGTGCATCAGTCCATGAAGAAGAGTCAGCGACCGAAAAGCCAACAGTTGACAGCGTTTCTAGCGCTTCAATTAAAGAGTAAAATAACAGCAAAAAATAGCGGCAACAAGTAGTCATACTGTATTCAGATTAGCAATGCCAAATGAGGACTTTTATTGACAGAAGCTGATACTTAAAAGAGTAAGAACTTTATAGGAAGATAGTATAGAAGACGAACCAAAAGTTTCAATCATTTTTGACGAATAGGCTAGAAAAGAAACAGAAAATTAGTCAAACAAATCAGCTTTTCTTTAAATTTAAAGTAAAAAAATAACAAAAAAAGCCTCCTTGGTGACGCAAGGGGGCTTTTTTTGGTTAAAATAATACTTTTCTATGAAGATTCCTAAATATTGAAAGAATCATTTTTAAATTTGTGGAAAAAATAAGCAAGATTGACACTCACGTCTTGTCAAAAAAATAGATACTTAAGGCGTGATAGTTTGGAGTTGAAAATGTGACTACTTTGTTAGATGAATTATTAGACCAAGAATTCCGAGATAAATTACTTATTTATCAAACTTTTATGAATAGTGAAGGTCCATTATTAAAAGAAGAATTTTATGGATATTTTGATTTATCCACTCAAAAGTTAGAATCGTTGTGCCGTCAAATAAATTATGAATGTACACAGATTTCTTCAAGGAGTCAAATTATTTTTCCAGCTAAAGGACTGATTAGTGCGCAAAAATTATCGCAAATTGATTATCAAGCCTTAAGAAAATATTATTTTGATCAATCACTAATGGCCAAGTTGCTTCTTGATGTGGGCCTCTATCAAAAGCACACGATTCAAGAATTTTCTCAAATTCATTTTATGAGCAAAAGCAAAATTTATGCCTTCTCGTATAAACTAAATCTGATTTTAGCTAATTGGCATATTAAATTAAAGTCAACAGGCTTGGTTGGAGAAGAGAAAAATATCCGAAGTTTTTGTTTTCAATGCTTGTATTATTTTTATGGAAGTAATCAAGAAAGGCTGCCTAACATTTTGCTGGAAAATAGTCCTGGCATTAAACGATTTATAAACGATCTACAATTGATGTATCAAAGAACGTTTAGTCTTAATCAAAGCGCACAACTATTTATTCTTTTAACGATCCAACGTTTTCGTGTATTTTCTGATCATGTAGTGGACTCTTTTACGGAAGTTCATGTGCCTAGCTGTTTACAGCATGCGTTTGAAAAAATTTATACAAGCGAAACGCCTCTTTTTAAAGAGGATTTTGGCAAAGAGACTTCATATATTTTTCTTTTTTTAAGTTTAAATGAATACATTGATAGTCCGATTGTTTTTCCGGATAAGTTAACCATGTTAGACGAATTTATTGATCATATGAATAGTGTTATTCCTTTCTTTGAAAAGCGAATTACGGTGGAAACAAAAGAAAAATTAAAGTTGATTTGTTATCGCTGGGACCGCCTATACTTTTCAGTGGCTGCATTTATTCCCGCCAAGCAGAGCAGTTTCTTTGAAGAGCGGTTTCCTCAAATTCATCGCGCATTAGATGGTTTTATACAAAAGACAGAGTCGCTGCATCAAAAACGATTTTTAATGTATGAACGCGTGCATCTATATTATGATTTTATGTTTTGTTTGTTAAATGATCGGTCTTTTTGCGCAATTGAAAAAACGATTCATGTATTTGTTGATTTTTCTGGTGGGGAGGATTATAACCGCTTTATTGCAAAAATTATTGCTTCTTTCAATTATATGGATGTCATGATTGATCACAAATTAACCTTAGAAACCGATTTGTATTTGTCCGATTTTTATAGTTCGAAAGTACGGTGTCGTCAATTGACATGGCGTCATTTGCCGGAAACAAAAGATTGGCAAGTATTTGCTGAGGTAGTCAGAGAACTAAGAAAGGGAGAGACTCAGAAAAATGAGCACTATGAGAGAGACCCAATCGAGATGTGGCGAGAACAAGAATACGAAGGATAGTCAATTGAGACAAGCAGTTAACTATAAAGACTTAACTGGTCAAAAGTTTGGTGAGTTGACAGTAGTAGCACCAACGGCAAAAAGAAAAGAAGGGCTGATTGTTTGGGCCTGTCGCTGTTCTTGTGGGAGCTATGCAGAAGCTTCAAGAAGACAACTAATTCGTGGGTATCGAACCAAATGTGCGCACCATCGCTATCAAACAATGTTGAAAAAAAACTATCATGAATTAATCGTGGTACGGATTGAAAGTATTCAACAGACAATGAAAGCGTATTGTCTGTGTTCGTGCGGACAATCTTGCTGGGTTCGCTGTGAAAATTTGTTGAATGGCCATACCAAAAGTTGCGGTCATCGTAAAAAGAAGGATTACCGACAAAGAGTTGCTGGTGTAATTCCAGGGAAGTTGCAAAGTAAACGCCCTAAAAATAATAGCAGCGGACACAAAGGAGTGAGCCAGACCGCTTCTGGGAAATGGCTGGCTTATATCTCTTTGAAAGGCAAGCGCCATAACTTAGGTATCTTTACGAAAAAAAGTGAAGCAATTTTAGCAAGAAAATTAGCAGAACGTCGTCTATTTCAACCAATTTTACAACAAGAAATAGTGACTACAAATAAGGAAGTTTAGCAACAGAGAGGATGCGAAAGATGTTAGCAGGCTTATTTTCAGTAACTGGAATGATTTTATTGGGGATTTTATTTTGCTTAATTGGTTATCAAACGTTTCGAAAACATCATCATTAAGAGAAGAATGTTCTAGCTAGATAATTTCATCGACAGATGAAATTATCTAGCTTTTTTTATAAAAAAGCTAAGAAAAGGATAAGAGATTGTGGAAATTCTTTAGGTTGTTTAACAAAGCCTTAATTTCCTTTGTTTTAGATTGTGGTTAAGAAGATTTTTCTCTATACTAAGTCTTCGGAAATCAAAGAAAAGAAAGGAGCGAGTGATGTGGTTAAAAAAATTGGTTTAAGTATAATGCTCTTATTTTTTTTCTTAATTATCGCACTCCCAATCTATGCGTGGAAGATTGAGCCAAATTTAGTTCACGTTAATCAGGTGACTTTGGGAAAGAAAAATCAACGAGAACCATTGAATGTTGTGCAACTTTCGGATATACAAGTTTCAGAATTTTATGAGACGAAGCGGTTAGATAAAGTCATAAAAAAAGTCAATCGTGAAAAACCAGATATTATCGTTTTTACAGGTGATTTATTTGACAATTATGCCAAAAATCCGCAACAAAAAGAACCGATGATTGAAAAGTTAAAACAGTTACAAGCGACAATTGGAAAATATGCAGTTTGGGGAAATCATGATTATGGTGGCGGTGCTTCTGCGGTGTATGATGAAGTCATGGAGGCCAGTGGATTTACCGTTATGAAAAACCAAGGAGAAACAGTAACCTTAGCAGATGGACGCCGTCTTTTTATTGGTGGTTTAGATGACTCGTTATTAGGAAATCCTTCCGTTTCAGAAACATTATCCTATCGAGAAACGTATGACTATGCGTTATTAATGACCCATGAACCAGATGTCGCGGATGCATTTGTTTGTACGGGTACACAGTTAGTTTTAGCAGGACATAGCCATGGCGGACAAATTTGGATTCCTTTTTATCCAATCACAAATGTTTTAGCAGAAAAGTATACCAGAGGATTGTATCAGTTGGACCAAGAAACGCAACTATATGTTAATACAGGCTTAGGAACGACCGCCATTCATGCCCGTTTTGGGGTGATCCCTGAAATTACACATTTTACTATCTATATTTAAAAAGTCTGGTCGGATTGACCAGACTTTTTTCTGTTATTTAACAGAATTATTTTTAAGAAAAAGATGTTCATATTTTGGTGAAACGTTTCTATAAAATACTTTAAAATATCTATAAAAGAGTATTTTTATGGAAAAAGAAGCAGGGGAAATAATTTCTTTATAAATGGTCTATAGCGCTTTTTAATGCTGTTATTTTTAAATAAAACCATAATGTAAGGGTTTACAACCGCTTGAAGTGAATGTATAATCTGTTTGTAGAAACGTTTCACTAAAAAGAAAGGAACCCTGCTTATGAAAAAACTAAAAAAGTTTTATGATCAGCGGCAATTGCATTGGATGGTACTTCCGGGTGTAGCATTCATGATTGTCTTTAACTACATTCCAATTTATGGAATTATCATTGCTTTTAAAAATTATACGATTGTTGATACGGTTTCTTCTGCACCATGGGTTGGACTTGAAAATTTTCGAATCATTATGGAAGATAGTTTTTTTTGGGAAGCAGTTCGTAATACCTTAGCGATTAGTTTAATGAAACTTTTTTTAGGATTCGCTATTCCGATTATCTTAGCGGTAATGATTTTTGAAATGAGAGATGGCCATTTAAAAAAAGTGATTCAGACAATTTCTTATATTCCGCACTTTTTTTCTTGGATCGTTTTAGGCGGGATGTTGATTTCGTGGCTTTCAACAAATGGCTTTATCAACCAAGTCATGATGTCGTTAGGCTTAATGAATCAGGGCGTCAATCATTTGTTAGATCCTGATAAGTATTGGTGGATTGCTGTTCTTTCTGATTTGTGGAAAGAAGTAGGTTGGGGCACGATTCTCTATCTTGCTGGCATGTCTCGCATTGATCCAACGTTTTATGAAGCCGCGAGAATTGATGGTGCTTCAAAATTAACACAAATCCGAACGATTACTTTGCCCTTATTAGCGCCGATTATTTCGTTGAACTTAATTTTAAATGTTAGCGGTTTATTGGGATCGAACTTAGATCAAACGTTGGTTTTAATGAATGCTCAAAACCAAAACAAATCAGAAGTAATTAATTCATTTGTTTATCGTATGGGGCTAACGCAAGGGGACTTTTCTTATGCGACGGCAGTTGGTTTAGGGATTTCCGTTATTTCAATTGTTTTATTAGTCATTACAGATCGCATTACTAGAAAAATGAACAATGGTCGGTCGGTTATTTTATAAAGGAGGCAACAGCTGTGATTAAAAGAAAATCAAAAGAAAACAAATGGTTTTACTTTTTCAATACGTTAATTCTTGTGTTGTTTTCTTTATTAATTATCGTGCCAATTTGGAATATTTTAGTTTCCTCAGTTTCGTCAAGTTCGGGTTTAGCTGGTAAAGGCTTGGTTTTATGGCCGAAAGGATTTACGTTAGAAAATTATCGGAAAGTTTTTTCGGATAGTAGCATTCCGCGAGCGTTTTTGATTTCTGTTTTAAAAACAGTCATCGGTGCGTCGACGCATACGCTGTTCTGTGCAATTGTCGCCTATGGACTTAGTAAATCTAGACTAGTCGGGCGTAACATTTATACAACGATGGGTGTCATTACAATGTACTTTGGTGGGGGCATGATTCCCACGTATCTTTTGATTAAGTCATTAGGACTCTTAGATACCTTCTGGGTATATATCATTCCAGCTTTATTTAGCTATTATGATGTAGTCATCTTAATGAACTTTTTCCGAGAAATTCCACCATCTTTAGAAGAATCCGCCAAAATAGACGGCGCCAGTGAGTTTCAAATTTTTTATAAAATCTTTTTACCTTTAACAAAACCGGCATTAGCCACCATTATTTTATTTAATGGGGTTGGTCAATGGAATGACTTTATGACCACGAAATTATATATTACCAAAGAATATCTGTATCCATTGCAGATGAAAATTTATGAAATTATTGTTCAATCCAACTTGAGTACCATGACAGAGAGCGGCAGTACAGATATGGTGGTGCAGGCAACGACACGTGGTGTTCAGCTGGCAACAATTGTCATTACAACGATACCAATTTTAATCATTTATCCATTACTACAAAAACACTTTATCGGCGGTATGATGGCCGGTGCAGTAAAAGAATAAAGAAAGTAGGGAACAATATGAAAAAAGTTTTAGGCGGTTTATTGGTGGCAACGGCGGTCGTTAGTTTAGCGGCCTGTAGCGGTGGGGAAAAGAAAGCTGGCTCAGATGTCTCAATTAAGGATCGGTATGAATTAGATGAAAAGACGCCTGCTTGGAAGTTAGATAAGAAGAAAGAACCGACCAAGATTAAATGGTATATTAACTCAGATTGGACGGCGCTGCCTTTTGGAAAAGACGTGACCACTGCGCAGATTAAAAAAGACTTAAATGTGGATATTGAATTTATTTCCGGCGATGATTCAAAATTAAATGCCATGATTTCAAGTGGAGATATGCCTGATATCGTGACATTAACTGAAAAAACTGGACAAGCAGCATTGAAAGCAGATTCTTGGGCCTATTCTTTAAACGATTTAGCTAAAAAATATGACCCCTATTTAATGAAAGTTGTTAACCAAGATACGTTTAAATGGTATGCCTTAGAGGATGGAAAAACATATGGTTACCCTAATTACTCTAATACAAAAGCGGATTATGAAAGTGGAAATATCCCAGTAAATGATAATTTTGTTATTCGTGAAGATGTCTATAATGCATTAGGCAAGCCAGACGTTTCAACACCAGGAAATTTTGAAAAAGTCATGCAACAGATTAAAGAAAAATATCCTGAGATGACCCCAATGGGCTTCACCACAGTGGGCGATGGTGCAGGACCATTTTTAGACAAATTACAAGACTTCTTAGGTGTTCCTTTAGAGGATAAAAATGGTAAATACTATGATCGAAATTTAGATAAAGAATACTTAGAATGGTTAAAAACATTTAATGATGTTTACCGAGCAGGCAATATTAGTGATGATAGCTTCACAGATGATGGGGCAACGTTTGATGAAAAAGTGAAACAAGGAAATTATGCAACCATGCTCGTTGCTGGAACCAGTGGTCAAGGTGGGAACTTTACAGAATTTATGAAAAAATCTGGCACACGTTATATAGCCATTGATGGACCAAGTAGTACTTCTGGCCGAAAACCAACATTAAATCAAACCGGCATTTCAGGTTGGTTAAGTAATTACATTACGAAAGATGCGAAAGATCCAGCGAAAGTCACTCAACTATTCACATATTTAATTGATGAACCAGGACAAATTTTAACAAAATATGGCGTTGAAGGAGTTACTTATGCGTACAATGATCAAGGGAAAATTGATTATTTACCAGAAGTGAAAAAATTAGAACAAACAGACAATGATGCCTACAACAAAAAATATGGCATTAGTCGTTTCCTATACTTTAACAACGACCGTGTCAATAAACTAAAAGTGCCAATGGAAAGTGCTTTAACGCAAATGCAAGAATGGGGCAAAGGAAAATTAGTCCCACATTTCGTAATTGAAAATATTAATCCAGATGCAGGAACGCCGGAAGCTCGGGCGAATGAAGCGATTGAAACCAAACTAAATACAACCGTTATTTCAATGATTCGTGCGAAAGATGATAAAGCCTTTGACAAATCTTTAGAAGACTACAAAGCATTCTTAAAATCAAATAAATGGGATGCAATTGAAAAAATAAAATCTGAGAAAATGGCGGAAAACAGAGACAAACTTAAGTAAGAGAGGAGGAGAGAAAAGCGGATAAAGCAACGAGAAATCCGCTTTTCTCTTTTAATATGAATAAGCTATTTGCATATGAAGGTTGGTATTATCGGATTTTTTCTTTTATTGCCAACTTGATCATTATTAATTTTCTCTTTTTAATTACCTGTATAACAGGCATCTTTAGCGGTGTCGGCTTAATTGCGTTGTATCGAACGATCTATCGTTTGTATCGTGAAAAAGATATTCCTGTTTTGCGAACGTTTTGGACAGCGTTAAAAAATAATATCATGCGAGGTTTTATTTTAACAGGTGTCTTGTTCGTTGCTTTTTTACTGGGCGGTATTGTCGTAACAAGTTTATTTAAAATAGCTACTAGTTTAGGTTTCTTAGCTATTTTTCTATTAAGTTTTGTTGCATTATTTTTGACGAGTTTTCTTTTTCTCTTTTCCGTTTTTAATTGGTCCGTTAAAAAGACATTAGGTGAGACGGTTTATGTGGTCTTAAGTAATAGTGCCAATGCGATTATTTTGTTTATTTTACCTCTTTTAACGTTTGTTTTTTTCTATAAGCTTAATTTGTTTTTATATATTGCGTTAGGATTCGGGACAACGGCTTTTCTTCAAGTTGCGTTTTTTCAGAAAGTGTTAGGTGTGGAACATGAATGAGTATTTTGAGTTTTGGGAAAAGACTAAGGAAGAACTTCAAAAAATACCGCTAGATATCCATCGGCGGGTCATTGACTATCCATTGGAAAATGTTCAAGTGGAACAGGTCGACTTTTTAAGTTTCCTAGGTGAGCGCATCTTTGGCTATTTGTTACTTCCTAAAATGGCGGGGAAACAGCCAATAGTGATTGATTGTTTAGGCTATATGAATCATATTCAAGAACCTTGGCAATTTGCTCATTGGACACAAATTGGTTGTGCTTGTTTTGTCATTGATAATCGAGGTCAAGGGGGATTAACCAAAGATCGCGTGCCATATCAAACAATTTGGCATGAAGCACCAATGGGACGAGGATTTCTAGACAAAGAAGATTGGTACCAACGCCGCTTGTTTGCCGACCATTTACGTAGCGTAGAAGTGGTGCGTACCTTTACTGAAATTAATCAGGACCAAATCATTCTTCGTGGTGGTTCCCAAGGGGGTGGCGTAGTGTTAATGGTGAACAGTTTAGTCGACTTCCCGATTTTAGCTACTTTTGCAGATGTTCCAAGTCATTCTTGTTTAGAAAATCGAGTAGCAGAAGGAACGGGGTCGTATCAAATTATTCATCAGTACTTACAAGAGCATCCCCAAGCGCATGAAAAAATTGCCGCGGTTCTTCCTTATTTTGATAGTCGTCACTTTGTTTCGCAAATTAAAAATCCAGTCTTTGCTTCTGTTGGGAGTCATGATCCGATATGTCCAATGAAAGATTTTTTCCCTTCTTATCATCAGATAAAGGCAAGAAAAGCAGTCAGAGTGTATTGGAAAAAAGGCCATGGTGGCGGTGAAACAACCCAGATTCGTCGTGAAATGCGTCAAATTCAACAACTATTGCAGGAGGTTAAAAATGAAAGTAGCTACGTATAATGTCCGGGTAGATACAGAGTATGACCAAGATTGGCAATGGTCTTTTCGTAAAGAGGCTGTTTGTCAGTTAATCAATTTTCATGATTGGAGCCTTTGTTGTATTCAAGAAGTACGACCGAATCAAGTCAGGGATTTAAAGGCGTATACAACATTCACCTGTCTTTCTGCGGAAAGAGAAGGGGATGGTCAAGGAGAAGGACTAGCGATTCTCTATAACGAACAAAAAATTCAGGCTATTGATACAGGGTATTTTTGGTTATCTGAAACACCTCAGCAGCCAAGTATCCATCCTGAAGCTGGCTGTCCAAGAATTGCTTTGTGGGGACTATTTAAGGAAACGACTCAAAATACGCCTTTTTTAGTCATCAATGTTCATTTGGATCATATTTCAGCTCATGCTCGTTTAGCAGGAATGACCGTTATCTTAGAGGAGTTACATGACAAAATTGCACAGTATCCAACTTTATTAATGGGCGATTTTAATGCAGAGTCGGGGGAAGCGGTGCATCAACTTGTTCAAAAAAAATTTCAAGATAGCAAAAATTTAGCTACTCATTATGGCCCAAGAGGAACATTTCAAAATTTTACTTACACAAAACCTTGGGCGGAATTAGAAGAAATTGATTATATTTATGTAAAAGGTTGGCAAGTACAGCAAACCGCAAGTTTAACAGATAGTATCGATGGACGTTTTCCCTCCGACCATTTTCCTTTAGAAGCAGAAGTATGTATTGAAGAAAGGTGAGAGTATGAAAGAAAATCAACTGATTCAATTAGTCGAAGAAATGACGATTGATGAGAAAATTAATCAATTATTACAATTAGCAGCAGCGTTTTATTCAGATAAAGCAGAAGAAAAGACCGGCCCTATGTCAGAGCTAGGACTAAGTCAAGAAACGATTGATACGGCGGGGACAACACTGGGTGTTTCCGGTGCAAACGAAGCAAAACGTGTTCAAAAAGAATATATGCAAAATCATCGATTAAATATTCCAACACTTTTAATGGCGGATATTATTCATGGTTTCAGAACTATCTTTCCGATTCCTTTGGCTTTAGGAAGCACTTGGGATGAAGCAGCGGTTGAAAAAATGGCGAAAATTTCAGCAAAAGAAGCTGCTGTTTCAGGATTACATGTAACCTTTTCACCAATGGTTGATTTAGTGCGCGATCCACGTTGGGGACGTGTCATGGAGTCAACAGGTGAAGATCCATTGCTCAACAGCCGCTTAGCTGCTGCAATGGTTAGAGGTTACCAAGGAGAAAATTTAAAAGAAGACAATTGGCGAGTAGCCGCGTGCGTGAAGCACTTTGCGGCATATGGTGGTGCCTTAGCTGGTCGGGATTATAATACGGTAGATATGTCTGAACGGCAGCTAAGAGAAATGTATTTACCTGGCTATAAAGCTGGATTAGATGCGGGTGCAAAACTTGTCATGACGTCCTTCAATACAGTGGATGGGATTCCTGCTACAGGCAACCAATGGCTGTTTAGAGACGTATTACGAAATGAATTTGGCTTTGAAGGAGTTGTGATTTCAGACTGGGGAGCGATTAAAGAATTAATTCCTCATGGCGTTGCCAAAGATGAAAAACAGGCAGCAGAATTGGCTATCAAAGCTGGTGTAGATATTGAAATGATGACCACGTGTTATCCAGATTATTTAAAAGAATTACTTGAAGAAGGCCGGATTGCTGAAACACTTATTGATGAAGCAGTTATGCGAATTTTAAAACTAAAAAATGAGCTAGGCTTATTTGAAAATCCCTATCGTGGTGCGGATGAACAAGCGGAAGCAGAAGTGATTTTAAGCAAAGAACATCGAGAAATAGCTAAAAAGATTGCTCAAAAATCAATGGTTCTTTTAAAAAATGAAAATATTTTGCCTTTTACGCCGCAAGAAAAAATCGCGCTTGTCGGCCCAGGGGCCCAATCACAAGATATTTTAGGGGCTTGGTCATGGCAAGGAAAGAAAGAAGAAGCCATTTCACTCGTGGCTGGGGCCCAAAAATTAACCACAAATCTTCTAGTTGCCCAAGAACCCTTTGATTACTTTGAACCGACCGTGGCGGCCATTGAAGAGGCTTTAACATTAGCTAGTCAAGCAGATAAAGTAGTAGTGGCACTAGGCGAAACAGATTGGATGAGTGGGGAAGCTGCCAGCCGCAGTGATATTCGTCTACCCGAAAAACAATTAGCAGTAGTGGCACAAATTATTGAGAAAAATCCCAATGTTGTTGTCACGGTCTACAGTGGCCGGCCCTTAGATTTACAAGGGATAGATGTTGCAAAAGGAATTGTGCAAGCTTGGCAACCTGGAACAGAAGGGGGCAATGCGCTAGCAGAAATTTTGTGGGGACAGTACAATCCAAGTGGTCGTTTAAGTATGTCGTTTCCAGAAACGGTTGGTCAAGTGCCAATTTTTTACAATGTCGACAATACTGGGCGCCCTTATGAGTCAGCACCAGAAGAAAAATATGTTTCTAAATATTTAGATGTCTCTAATTACGCTAAATATCCCTTTGGATTTGGCTTAAGTTATAGTCATTTCTCTTATCAACCAATTCAACTAAGTGCATTAACATTTACCAAAGAAGAACCAGTCACTGTCTCTGTTTTAGTAAAAAATGACAGTCCAATCGCCGGAGAGGAAACCGTGCAATTTTATGTACGTGATTTGGTGGGACAAGTGGTTCGCCCAATTAAAGAGTTAAAAGATTTCCAAAAAGTTTGGCTGGAACCAAAGGAAGAAAAAGAAGTTCAGTTTCTTCTTTCAGAGGATATGGTGCGCTATGTTCATTCAGACAATCAGGTAACCAGTGATGCAGGTGAATTTATCGTAATGATTGGTGGAAATAGTCGCGATGTACAAACCGCAACAGTCACGTTAAATGAATAAGATGGGAAGGATAAGTTATGCAGATAAAGAAGCTTAAGCAAGCAGACACAGTTGCTACATTTCTAGAGACAGGTGATTTAAAAGAATTGAATAGCTGTGGCATGATGATTAATCAATTAGAAGGCAATCCTTTAGACGGCAGTATGAATCAACTCTATTTGCGGATAATTACAGGGGATACAATTAATTATCGACCAATGATTGGTTCCAATAGTCAAAGTGATTTTTATCTTTCAGATAATCAATTGACATGGCGGGGTGAATTTGAAGCGGTTCGTTACCAAGTTGACTTTCGTTTGGGGCCAAGCAATCAATGGTTCTGGCGGGTTAATGTCACTGGAACTGGCTTAGTAGATATTGTTTATGGTCAAGATATTGGCTTAGCGACAAAAGGAGCTGTTCAGTCAAATGAAGCGTATGTGTCGCAGTATCTTGATCATCACATTTGGCAAGAGGGCGAAGAGCTTGTTGTTTTATCAAGACAAAATCAACCGCAAAATGAGAAGTTTCCAGCCCTTATTCAAGGGAGTTTTCAAAAATTAGTAGGCTACTCAACGGACGGCTATCAATTTTTCGGACGTTCATTTAAACAAACGAACACACCAGAAGCATTGAGGAAAAGATATTTAGCAAATGAAGTCTATCAATATGAATTTGCTTACACCGCTTTACAAACGGAAGCCGTCCAATTAACGAATGAAAGTAAGGAATTTGTTTTTTATGGTGCGGTAACAGAAACACATCCGCAAGCATTAGCTGAACCTTTTTTATCGAAAGAAGACTTACAAGCTATTTATGAAACTGTGACATTCGATTCATTAGAAGAAACACAGGACTATCCTCCGAAACTTTTAGGAGAACCTATCACAGGAAATCCATTAACAGAAGAAGAGTTGGCCGCACTTTATCCCTTTCAGACACAAATTGAAAAAGTAGCAGGTCAGACGTATTCCTTTTTCACGGAAAATTACCATCACGTTGTTCTTCAAGAAAAAGAAATTGCCATGGAAAGAGCGCATGGCCACATTTTATTAAGTGGTAAAGACTTAACGGTTGACGAACCTTTGCTTAGTACGACAGTGTATATGTATGGCATTTTCAATTCACAAGTAGTTTTAGGAAATACGACCATGAACAAATTAATGAGTAATAGCCGAAACGCTTTAAACGTTATGAAACGCTCTGGTCAACGAATCTACATTTTAGAGAATGGCTTATGGCGCTTACTAACAATGCCTTCTGCTTTTGAAATGGGGTTGAACTCTGCTACGTGGTATTATAAGTTGCCAAAGGATACAATTCGTGTACGCACCTTCACTTCGCCTGATTCAAGAGTGATTCAATTGGAAGTGACCAGTCAAAAGGATGCGTATATGTGGGCTGTTTCTAACCATTTGTTATTAGGACCTGAAGAAGTACCAACCTATCAATTAGAACAAACTGGCAAAACACTTCGAGTGACGGGAAATCATTCTGCTACAGAAAATTATTACCCAGAACTAACCTATGCATTGACAGTTGATAAATCATTTCAAGTAACCGATAGCACATTATTTGGTGGAGCTGAAGCGGACTTATTAGTCTTGGCAATCGAAAAGACCCAAAAATTTTCACTACTTATTACGGGCAGTATAGAGGACCAAGCATTAGTCAATACACCATTAGATTTTGAAAAAGCAGAAAGTCAATATTTAGCATTCATTAATGGCTTGTTACATCATTTTGAGTTAACACACACAGACTCAAGTGTGCAGCAAATGAATCAATTAACTCGTTGGTATACTCATAATATGCTCGTTCATTATTTGTCGCCACATGGCTTAGAACAGTATGGTGGAGCAGCTTGGGGCACACGAGATGTGTCGCAAGGACCGACAGAATTTTTCTTTGCGACGCAACAGCCTAAGATCGTGGCCTCCATTATTCAGCATCTATTTGAAAATCAATTTGAGGACGATGGCAACTGGCCGCAATGGTTTATGTTTGACCGATACGAAGAACAAAAAGCCAGTGAAAGCCATGGCGATATTATCGTCTGGCCATTGAAAGTAGTGACTGATTATTTGGAACAAACCGCAGATTATTCAATCTTAGCTACGGAAATCCCTTATACAAGTCGCAAAGATAATCACAAAACAAAAGAAACAGCATCTTTATTTGAACATTTGAAAAAAGAAATAAATTATATTGAACAACATTTTTTACCAGAAACTTTTCTATCCTGTTACGGTGACGGCGATTGGGATGACACGTTACAACCTTATGATAATCGTCTTAAAGAGCAAATGGCTAGTAGTTGGACCGTTGCCTTAACGTATCAAGTGTTGAAAAAATTTGCGGCTTTAATTACGGAAATCGATGCTACTTATAGTCAGCACTTAGCAATTTTAGTCGCAGGAATAAAGAACGATTTTCAAAAATATATGTTGGCGGATGAAACGATTCCAGGGTTTATTTATATGGAAACGCCAGAAACTTTTGAACAAATGATTCACCCAAATGACAAAAAAACAGGGATTCAATATCGATTATTGCCAATGACTCGTAGTATGTTAGCTGAATTATTAACACCGGAACAAGTAAGTCATCATTTAGAAATTATTGAAAAAGAATTAACGTTTCCTGATGGCGTGCGCTTAATGAACAAACCAGCGAACTATCGAGGCGGTGTGAGCACTAATTTTAAACGAGCAGAACAGGCGGCTAATTTTGGTCGCGAAATTGGTTTACAGTATGTTCATGCGCACATTCGCTATACAGAAGCGATGGCGAAAATTGGTCAGCGAGACAAAACCTGGCAAGCATTAATGCAAATCAATCCAGTTCAATTAAAAGAAGTGGTTCACAATGCAGAGTTACGTCAAGCCAATGCCTATTTTAGTAGTTCCGATGGCGATTTTAAAACAAGGTATGAATCACAAGAAAATTTTGGTAAACTAAAAGATGGAAGTATTGGGGTAAAAGGTGGTTGGCGAATTTATTCAAGCGGGCCGGGAATTTATTTAAATCAATTAATTACAGCTGTTTTAGGGATTCGGCAAAAGGCCCAAAGTGTGGTTTTCGACCCCATGTTACCAGAAAAATTGTCTGGTTTAACACTAACTTACCAATTGTTTGATAAACCTGTCACATATAAATTTTATCCAAATCAGTCAGCGAAAATAGTTATCGATGGTCAAGAAGTTCCGTTTAAGTTTGAAGAAAACCCTTATCGAGAAGGGGGAATGGAAGTTCAAAAAGACGAGGTGCTTTCATTATTAAATGAAGCAAGTGTTATTGAAATTTACCATTAGAAAGGAGAAGTAGTCCATGGTAGGAATTAAAGATATTGCAAAAAAAGCAGGCGTATCAATCTCGACCGTTTCTTACGCATTGAATGGTAGTTCAAAGGTAACTGAAGAAACACGAACGCGCATCCAAGCAATTGCTGAAGAGCTAAACTATGTTCCTAACATGGCTGCTCGCACATTAAAACGTCGTCAAACCAATATTATTGGTGTCTATTTGGCCGATTATGGCGGTAGTTTTTATGGTGAATTGTTGGAGGGAATTAAGAAAGGCTTAGCACTGTTTGATTATGAGATGATTGTCTGCAGCGGTAAAAAGTCACATCTTTTCATTCCTGAAAAAATGGTGGATGGGGCAATTATTTTAGATTGGACATTTCCAACAAAAGAAATTGAAAAGTTTGCTGAACGAGGCCATTCGATCGTTGTCCTTGATCGAACCACTGAGCATAGGAATATCCGGCAAGTTCTCTTGGATAATCGCGGCGGTGCCACGCAGGCAATTGAGCAATTTGTCAATGTGGGTTCAAAAAAAGTTCTTCTGCTTTCTGGACCAGAAAAAGGTTATGATAGCCAAGAACGATTGGCTGTTAGTACACGAGAATTAACTCGTTTTGGGATACCTTATGAAATTATCCAAGGCGATTTTACCGAACCTTCTGGCTATGCGGCTGCTAAAAAAATTTTGAGTCAACCACAGACAGAACCAGTCGATGTTTTTGCTTTTAATGATGAAATGGCGATCGGTGTCTATAAATATGTTGCAGAAACAAATTACCAAATGGGGAAAGACATTCGGATTATTGGTTTTGATAATTCTGAACTAGGTGCGTTTGTGCAACCGCGATTAGCAACAATTGCCTATTCTAAACATCGATGGGGCATGGTGGCTGCAGAGAAAATTATTCATTTAATGCGGGGAGAAGCTGCTGAGAGCGAACACATTTACACACGTTTTATAGAAGGAGAATCTTTTCCGTCTGAATAATAAATAAAAAGTTTGGTCCAATGCAAGCTAAGCTAGCGGACCAAACTTTTTTCTGTAATGGTAATTTCTTCTGATGCAATGGGTTCATCCAGACTGAGAAGGCGATCTCTAAATTTAAAATGGACCGGCTTGTTCTCATTAATAAATTCATACGGGTAAGCGCCTTGGATTGTTTCACCAGGATTGATTTCATCTGCTAAACGATCTAATTTGTCTTGGAAAGGTGAATCTGTTAAGACTGCATATTGTAAATTTTGGGCTTTTCCGTGGACAGTTTGACTAACTTCCATAAAACTTTGAATCATTAGCTGAATATTTTGTGTTTTTTCGGTTGTATTGGTTAATTCAAACAGGACATAAAACATTGGTTTGCCTTGATAATCTTTTCCTTTATGCAAGGCAGTTAAGGCTAAACGACCATCTGGAACCAACAATGTTCGATTTTCATACGTCCCAATACTTGTCGCCAACACTTCATCAGGTGCGGGCGCACTTTGACTTGCTGGGCTGCCACTTACAGTTGAACAAGCACTTAATAAGGTACTTAGAACGAGTAAGCTCATTAAAATGTAGGGTTTCCTCATATAAAGTCCTCACTTTGGTTGATTGACTATGTAAAAAACAAATTGCTTGTATCTATATAAAAAAGAGTGCTACAAGCAATATTTTAATCGTAGTTCTAGTAAATAGCAATACTTTTATCAAAATTCATGTTTGGAAATATAATTTGAAAAATATTTTTAACTAACAGAAAAACATTTCTAACAAAAAGTATTAGCTCAAAGTAAAGAGATCATTTTGTTAGAAATGAGAAATGGCAACATAAAAGTTTTCTATTTTTCTGCAATTAAAACAGTTTCGAAGGTGAATTCACTAGGAATATGATTCGCAATTGAGTATTCAAAAATATGCCCATTGCCTAGGTAAGCAATTTGTTCTGCACGCATCAGAAAATCATTATCGGTTAAGTTTAAATATTTTTTTTCCAAAGCAGAAGGACGGATCCCAGAAATGCTGACCCGCGCACTTTGAATTTTTTGATGCAATTGTTCCGAAATATATTGATAAATGGAGACTTTCAATTCTTTCATTGTCAAGTTCGGAATTAAAGCAACGGGCATCCAAGTGTATTCAATAATTGAGGGCACATCTTCGATAATCCGTAAACGAATAATTTTGTAGACTAACTCTTCTTCTGTAATACTTAATTTTTCAGTCACCCAAGGCTCAGGTACTTCTGTTGCAAAGCCTAAAACCACGGATTCAACTTTTCCATCGTAGGTTGAGTAAGTGCCGGTTAACGGAGAAAATTTAGTAATGGTTCGATTTTGAAAGTCTTGAACAAAGCTGCCCGAGCCACGTCGTCTGACAACATAACCTTCTTGCACAAGCAAATGTAAGGCTTTTGTAATGGTTAGTTCGCTGACCTGATATTTTTCTGCAAGAAGACGACCTTGGGGTAACTTTTGATTAATTGGATAAACACCTGCTTCAATATCCTGTTTTATAGCTGCATAAATTTCTTTATAACGTGTATTTGTCCGCATCAGAGTCCTCCTTTATCACCAGTATTTCTCTCATTATACCATGAATTTAACATGTTAAAACTATATATTTATTTTTAACGTAACCACTTAATAATCAAGTACTTAAATAAAAGTAGTTGACTTATCCTTTTTAAAACTATATAGTTTTAAAAGTAAACAGAAGAACTTATTGATCTGATTGGTACTTTTTGTGAAAACCTTTTACAATAAAAGGGCAGCACAGAAAAGAGGGAGGAATGACAATGGAACATCACCAACTAAAAGCATTTCCGCAAGATTTTTTATGGGGCTCTGCTTCGGCAGCTTATCAAGTAGAAGGTGCTTGGAATGAAGACGGCAAAGGCGCATCTGTTTGGGATGAATTTGTTCGGCTACCAGGAAAAACGTTCAAAGAGACAACTGGTGATTTAGCCGTCGATCATTATCATCGTTTCAAAGAAGATGTGGCTTTAATGAAACAACAAGGTTTAAAAGCATATCGTTTCTCGATTGCATGGACACGAATTTTACCTGAAGGGCGTGGTCAAGTAAATCAAGCGGGACTGAAATTTTATTCAGATTTAATTGATGAGTTATTAGCGGCAGGAATTGAACCAATGGTAACTTTATATCATTGGGATTTGCCAGCTGTTTTGCAAAAAGAATATGGTGGCTGGGAATCAAGAAAAATTATTGCTGATTTTGTGGCCTATGCGAAAATTTTATTTGACGCTTTCCGTGGCAAAGTTCGCTATTGGATTAGTTTAAATGAACAAAATGTGTTTACTTCGTTAGGTTATCAATTAGCCGTGCATCCTCCCGGCGTAACAGACAATAAACGGATGTATGAGGCCAATCATATTGCTAATTTAGCCAATGCAGCAGTGATTAATGCGTTTCATGAATTAGAAATGCCTGGCAAAATTGGCCCTAGCTTTGCTTATACGCCTGTTTATGCCGTTGATGCGCATCCTGCCAATGTTTTAGCGGCAGAAAATGCAGAAGATTTGTTGTCGCATTTTTGGTTAGATGTCTATCTTTGGGGAGAATACCCAATTGCCGCATTAAATTACTTACAGGAGCAAGGTGTGGCCCCAACGATAAAAGAGGGCGATTTAGCGTTACTACGTTCAGCCAAACCTGATTTTCTAGGTATTAATTATTATCGGACGGATACGGTTGCTGCTAATCCATTAGATGGCGTCGGAATAGGGAAGATGAATACAACGGGTGAAAAGGGTTCTGAAACGGAATCTGGGGTACCGGGTTTATTTAAAAAAGTAAATAATCCATATGTTGAACGGACGAACTGGGATTGGGCCATTGACCCGCAAGGTTTGAGAATTGCCTTACGACGATTAGCTAGTCGCTATCAAGTGCCTATTTTAATTACTGAAAATGGGTTAGGCGAATATGATACCTTAACAGAAGATAAACAAATTCATGATACGTATCGCATTGATTATTTGCGAAGCCATATCCAAGCGATTCAAGAGGCGATTACGGATGGCGTTTCAGTTATTGGTTATTGTACATGGAGTTACACCGATTTACTGTCGTGGCTTAACGGCTATCAAAAGCGTTATGGTTTTGTCTATGTGGATCAAGATGAAACACAAAAAGGTTCCTTAGAAAGAATCCCGAAAGACAGTTATTATTGGTATCAAAAAGTCATTGAAACAAATGGACTAATCTAATTATAAGAAAAGAGTGTGGAAAATATGACAGTAAAAATGGGGTTTATTGGATTTGGTAAAAGTGCCAATCGTTACCATTTACCTTACGTAATGATTCGAAAAACACTAGAAGTGAAAACAATTTTCGATTTACATGTTAATGAAAAAGCAGCAGCGCCCTTTAAAGAAAAAGGCGTAAATTTTACCACTGACCTTAATGAATTATTGACGGATCCAGAAATTGAATTGATCACAATCTGTACGCCTGCGCATACACATTATGATTTAGCCAAACAAGCCATTTTAGCTGGTAAATCAGTGATTGTGGAAAAACCATTTTGTGATACGTTAGAACATGCAGAGGAATTATTTGCTTTAGGGCAAGAAAAAGGGGTAGTAGTGATGCCTTATCAAAATCGACGTTTCGACGGCGATTACCTAGCGATGAAGCAAGTAGTAGAGCAAGGCTTTTTAGGAGAAATCAATGAAGTGGAAATGCATATTGATTATTATCGACCAGGAAGTATCACGGAACAAGGACCTAAAGAAAATGGTTCGTTTTACGGACTAGGCATTCATTTAATGGATCGCATGATTGCTCTTTTCGGGCGTCCAGATCAAGTCACTTATGATATTCGTAATAATGAAGTGAGCGAGGCAGTCGATAATTATTTTGACGTTGATTTACATTATGGTTCAAAATTAAAAGTAAAAGTTAAAACGAATCATTCTGTCGCTAGTCCGTATCCACGTTTTATTGTTCATGGCAGCAATGGCTCGTTCATCAAATATGGCGAAGATCAACAAGAAAATGATTTAAAAGCCGGAATCATGCCGGATGCACCAGGCTTTGGAGAAGATTCACCAATGTATTATGGAGAAGTGACCTACCGTAATGGCAATGGCGACTGGATTAAAAAACAAATTAAAACGCCTGTAGGTGATTACGGTCGTTATTATGATGCCGTTTATGAAACGTTGAAAAATGGTGCACCGCAACTAGTAACTGAAGAGCAAGCATTAACTAACATCGAAATTTTAGAAGCAGGTTTTCTTAACCCAAGTCCAAGTGTTTATCATTTGAAAGAAAACTAAAGCGTATTTAAATGACTTGAAAAGCGCCTGCCCTACAGTCCAGACAACTGTGAGGCAGGCGCTTTTATTTATAAAGAGTTGTGAATTTTAATATAAGAAACGTATATTGTTAGTAAAAATAAAAAAAGGAAAGACATCTTAGTAGCACTACTTCCCCAAGAATTGCTACTAAAATGTCTTTTGTGATGCTCGCTCAATTGAAGAGCCTTAAATAGGATATCGAATATCCAGTATAAATGCAAGTAAACTACTTTATAGTTAATATTAGTATACTTCATAAAATAATTTTTCAAAGAGAAAAAGGCTTGTTATGAGAAAAAATTAATTTTTAACTCGTTTTTTCTAAGCAAGATTCAGGTGAAAAAGACAATAATTACTGAAGCTGAATGGTAATTAAAGAGGTTCTTTGCTAAAATAGGAAAGACAAGAAAGTTTGGTTAACGAAAGAACCAAATCAGAAAGGAGGACAACCAGTGGAAAGTTGGCTTTTTTTACTACTGATTGCCTTGATTGCGTTTGTTGCAAAAAATCAAAGTTTATTAATTGCGTCAGTTGTTGTGCTTGCTTTAAAAGCTTTACCAAATAGTGCGAAAATCATGTCGTGGTTGTCAGATAAAGGCATTAATTTAGGCGTCACAATTATTTCAATTACCATTTTAGTCCCGATTGCTACAGGACAAATTGGTTTAAAGGATTTAATCCAATCATTCAAAACACCGATGGGATGGCTGGGGATACTTTGTGGAATTCTGGTGGCTGTTTTATCCTCAAAAGGAGTAGGTTTAATTAATCAATCGCCTGAGATTACGGTGGCCTTAGTTTTTGGAACGATTCTTGGCGTCGTTTTTTTAAAAGGAATTGCAGCTGGTCCGATTATTGCATCGGGCATGATGTATGTAATCATTACTACCTTTCAAGCCTTTCAACACTAAAAAAGCAAACAAAACGCGTAAACGTTTTGTTTGCTTTTTTAGTGTTGATAAATGTCCACATTACTATCTAATATGCCACTTTCATTTTTTAAAGTAATGGTTCCCGCATTCGGATGAATCACTAGCTGTAAATGCCCTGTTAAAAACATTTGGTCATACGTCGAAGTATAGACATGAAAAGAATCATTAGCAATTGTTTCGGTATAAGGCGCTTCTGCTTGATCAACAGGAACGATAATGAAACGATCGCCAATCATACAACAACCTTCTGCGGAAGAATAAGGATTAGAGCCGTCATTTGCTACCAATAAGAAGGTGTTCGTTTCAGTTAAGAAAGGGGCTAAACGTTGTTTTACTTCTTCAGAAATAGTCAGAGACATTTGCCTCACTCCTTTAAATAGTATGTAAAAGGAAGAGGGTAGCTTGTCGCT
This sequence comes from Enterococcus sp. DIV2419, assembly GCF_051711865.1. Lineage (NCBI taxonomy): Bacteria > Bacillati > Bacillota > Bacilli > Lactobacillales > Enterococcaceae > Enterococcus > Enterococcus sp. DIV2419. The sequence continues at coordinate 1,872,248 of NZ_JBIONS010000001.1, read as the reverse complement.
ATGCCGCTCTTCAAAGGTTTTGTTATTTGCTTGTTTCTTTACTGCTTTTTTTGAAAAGAGCAATAGAAAAGGCGACAACTAAGACAACTGTTGCAGCTAAAACAAATGGATTTTTTGTTGCTGATGTGAACCCTAGGACTGTTGAACCAATCGCACCTACGTAAGATAAAATAATCGCTGCTTTCTTTGGTGTTGAAAGTTCTGTAAAGCTATCGCGGAAGGCGACACCTAAACCTAAAGCGCCAATAAAGGCAAACATCCCAAAAATAATGTGTAAAAAGACCATGAATTTCACCTCCAACAGTCAGTATAGAGAGAAATAGCTAGTTTGTAAACTAATTGAGCTTACTTGTGTTATTTATCACTTGATAAATGTCTTTGCCAATGCAAAAAAACAACGTACAATCAATCGGCAGTACGTTGTTTTTTAGTTTAATATAATTAGGAAGCAGAAGCCTTATTTTGCTGGATTTTTTTGATCGATTCTTCTGTTGGCGTCACATATAACGTTCGTTGGTTTTCATAAATCACATAACCTGGTTTTGCTCCATTGGGTTTATGCACATGTTTTACTTGGACATAGTCAACAGGCACTTGTGAAGAAAGTCGATATTTTGAAAAATAAGCTGCTAGAAGTGCGGCTTCAGTAAGGGTTTCTTCGCTAGGATGTGCGTCACGAATAATTACATGAGATCCAGGAATATCTTTGGCATGGAGCCAATAATCAGTTTTTTTAGCGGTTCGTAAAGTCAATTGATCATTTTGCAAATTGTTTTTTCCAACGAGAATAGGTGTGCTATCTGTGGCATAAAAAAGATCGGGTTGGCTTTTTTTCGGCTGTTTTTGTTTTTTATTTTTTTTACGTTTTAAATAGCCTTGCTCAATCAGTTCTTCACGAATCACTTCAATGTCCATTGGTGTCGCAATTTCAAGTTGTGCCACAACTGACTCTAAATAAGAAATTTCTTGTTGCGTTTGCTGAATTTGTGTCTTAACAACTCGGACAGCATTTTTCAATTTTTGATATTTTTGAAAATATTTTTGTGCATTTTGATTAGGTGAAAGTGCAGGATTTAGCGAGATACGCAACGGTGCATTTTCTTCATAATAATTTGGTAATTCCACCTCGGTGGCTCCTTTTGGGACTTGTGCCATGAAGGTTGTTAATAGTTCTCCGTCGCGACGGTAATTTTCAGCGTTTTCTGTATCGGCTAAGGTTTGTTGTAATTTTTTAAGTTTCTTTTGATTTCTTTTTAGTTCATTTTCAATTTTGCGAATTAGTTCGCCGCCTTGTTGTTTGACACGGTCTTTCTCTGCTTTACCAGAATAAAAGGCATCTAGTAATTCACTGAGTGTCGCATACGTTGTTTGTTCACCAACTAATGATTGATAAGGAATGGGCGTAAAATATTCCTTTTTTTCAGTGATAGTTAATGTCGGTACAACAGCTTCAGTGACTGAGGACCAAAATTCCGTCCAGATGGCCATTTTTTCATTTGGTTGTGCAAGTAAACGGGCACTTAATTCGTCTGCTGTATCTTTGCCTAGACCTTGGAAATGTTGTTGTAAATAGCGTCCGTTTAATTCAGGAGCTGTAGAAAGAAGCGCAAAGACTTCTTCTTTTGTGGCCGTGAGCGGATTAAGTCCCATTGGTTTTGGCGGTTCAATATAAGTTGCTCCAGGAAGCAACGAACGATAACTATTTTGGCTCATTCCAATGTGTTTTATCGCATCTAAGATTTTTCCAGAAGATTGGTTAACTAAAACGATTGTACTGTGACGTCCCATTAATTCAACAATCAAAACAATATTTTGTAAGTCACCTAGTTCATCTCTTTTTGAAAAGGTGAAGTGAATCACGCGATCATTTTCTATTTGTTGAATCGTTTCTAAAATGGCACCGTCCAGAAATTTTCGTAACATCATCACAAAATTAGGAGGTGTTTCCGGATTGCTATAGGTAATTGTAGATAGTTGTATGCGCGCATAACTAGGATGTGCTGATAATAATAATTTATGGTTTTTACCTTTCGCACGAATGACTAAAACGACTTCGTTTTCATAAGGCTGATGGATTTTTGAAATCCGGCCACTTACGAGTGTTTCTGTCAACTCATGAACCATGCTATGAGTAAATACGCCATCAAATGACATAATAAATCCCTCGTTTCTTTCCGACTAATAGCTTTATTATAGCGGAGTTTTTGAATTTAAGAAAGAAGCTTGTTAAAAAGGAGTTGGGTTTTCCTTAGAAAGCTGGGGAAGTTTGCTGGTTTTTTTAGTAATTAAAGCGCAAGGGTAGGCAAGAAAGAAAATGATTAGTATAATAGATAAGAACTAAAAGCGAGGAGCGATTAGAAGTTGAATAATTTTATGGAAGAACTAAAAGAGGCACTTTATGAATTAAGACAAAGAAAACTGTTAATGATTACCGCTATTGTAGCATTAGTATTAATAATTGGCTCAATCATTTTTATTCCAACGATGCAAAAAAATATTCGAGCTGCTCAAGTTGAATCGTTAGTCGCAGGACCCATCAAATCAGAGAAAGTCAGTGTCTTAGATTACAAAACAGCAGACAAGAAAATCCAAGAAACAGGAGCCATGTCAGTCATGTTTGCTAAACCGTCTGGCAAGCAATACGATCAAATGGTGAAGCTGTTTAATTCAGATAAAATGAATGAATTTCATCGATCGCTGTATATCTATCCGTTAATTTATAATGCTGGCAAAGCACAAGAGCAATACAATGTTAGCGGCGATGAGATCACGCTTGTTTTCTTTGAAAACGGCAAAGAAAAGACACGGACGGTTGTCGAAAAATCTATGGATTTAAAAACACAATTAATACCAGAATTAAATCGATTACCAATGGCTGGCGTTTTGAAAGACCAGCAAAAAGCGGCGCAAGAAGCTGAAAAAGAAGCAGCAAAGACCGCTGAAACACAGACGACGACCAGCACGACTGGCGTTGCTAAATCTACTGAAACGACGACAGAAAGTACTGATACAGTACCAGAAACTGGTGAATAATAGCTAGCTATGTTAAACTTAGATTGTAGAAAGTTTTAAGGAATTAGAAAGAGGGGATTTTCGATGGCATTAGTAATTTCAATGACGATTTTAGTAAGTTTATGGCTGATTCAATCGCAAAAACAAGCAGTTAAAGTTCCCGTGAAAATTGAAAGAAACCGAAACAATTAAGTGGTAAATATGCTGAAATAAAGAAAAACGAGCCTCTCATAAGAGTGGCTCGTTTTTTAGAAGTAAAAGAAATGCAAGAAAATAAAAACTTTTTCTTGACGAACAAAATCAATATAGTGTAGACTACCTTTAACAACATAACTAGGAGGGAAAATACATGACACAATTATCTAACGTAAAAGAAATGCACCAATCATGGCAAAACTGGCGTAGATAGTTGTATGTATGATTCTTTCATAGATACAACTTTAGAAGACTTATTCTAAAAAGTGTATCTATGCTGGTTATATTCAAGAAGAAAAAACGACCACATAGAGGACCCATCTATGTGGTTTTTGTTTTGCATAAAAACAACGACCACTCCTAAACACTTAGGATAAGTCGTTGTTTTTTTGCTACGAATCACTACGATTGGCACGAAGTGACAGAGTAGATGATGAGTAGCACAAGGTGAACGAAGAGAACGTTGTCACAATCGTAGAAAAGTGCTCCTGCGATTCTCACCAAAATTGCGATCCTCGTCGCAGTTAAATCCTGACAAGCACTACGATTGGCACAAAGTGACAGAGTAGATGCAGGCTGGGTATACTCGCCGAAGTTTAGCCTTTAAGAGTGATGAGTAGTACAAGGTGAACGAAGAGAACGTTGTCCCATTCGTAGAAAAAGTACTCCTGCGATTCTCACCAAAGTTGCGATCCTCGTCGCAGTTAAATCCTGACAAGCACTACGATTGGCACGAAGTGACAGAGTAGATGCAGGCTGGGTATACTCGCCGCAGTTTGGCCTTCAAGAGTGATAAGTAGTACAAGGTGAGGGAAGAGAACGTTGTCACAATCGTAAAAAAAGTGCTCCTGCGATTCTCACCAAAATTGCGATCCTCGTCGCAGCTAAATCCTGACATTTGTAAAAAAGTGTTCCTTGGATTTTGACTAAGCAGAGGATTACGAATCTCAGTTTCACTTTCAACGGAAGAAATGCCCTATAGATAATGGTTTTATTATTAAAAAGAAAAAGTTGCCAAACAAAAGGGCAGTTAGGAGAATGCAAAATGAAAAATAAACGTTTAACGTTTGTCGTGTCTTTATTAGCTATTTATTTAATTGGTGCTTTTTTTGTGAATCAAAAAGTGACAAATTCAAAGAAAGAAACAGTTACTGTAGGGGTTTTGCAGTTTGTCAGTCACCCCGCATTGGACGAAATTTATAAAGGTGTTAAAGAAGGGTTAAAGGAAAATGGCTATGACAAAGGCAAAAACTTAGAAATTATTTTTCAAAATGGTCAAGCCGACCAGAGTAAGTTAGCAATCATGAGTCAACAATTAGTACAAAAAAAGGCAGACGTTTTAATTGGCATCGCCACGCCAGCTGCGCAAGCGTTAGCCAACACTACCCAAGAAATCCCAATCATTTTAGGCGCCATTACGGACCCTGTTAGTGCTGGATTGGTGAAAGACAATCAAAAGCCAGGCGGTAACATCACGGGTGTTAGTGATCAATCACCTTTGTCAGCCCAGATGGATTTACTAAAAGAATTGATACCAGCTGCCAAAAAAATAGGTATTCTCTATGCTTCCTCAGAAGAAAACTCTCGATACCAAGTAGCTGAAGCGCAGAAAGCAGCTGAAGCCAAAGGATTGACAGTGAAAACATATGCTGTGCCATCAAGTAATGAAATTGCACAAACGGTTCAAGTGATGACTAAGGAAACAGATGTGATTTATATACCAACTGATAATACGATTGCTAATGCCATGCAAACGGTAGTCGGAGAAGCAAATCGAACCAAGACGCCGATTATTCCTTCGGTGGATACAATGGTAGAACAAGGCGGTTTAGCAACTGTAGGGATTAATCAACATGCATTGGGGGTACAAGCCGGCAAAATGGCAGCAGAGGTTCTGTCTGGAAAAAGTCAACCAGCAACTACACCCATTTATACCTTTAATACAGGCGACACAATTATCAATGAAAAACAAGCGCAAAAGTTAGGAATTACGATTCCCGCGGAGTTAGCAAAAAAATCGAAATTGATTAACTAATTATCAAAGAAAGTAGGAGAAGCGATGATTGTTTCAGCAATTGGACAAGGAATGTTATGGGCCTTGTTAGGACTAGGTATTTTTATGACTTATCGTATTTTAAATTTTCCAGATATGACCACAGAAGGTTCATTTCCGTTAGGAGGGGCGGTTTGTGTAACTGCCATTACAACAGGGGTTTCACCATTTGTAGCGACTCTTTTAGGGGTCGGAGCAGGAATGCTTGCCGGTTTAGTGACTGGTTTACTATTTACAAAAGGAAAAATTCCAATTATTTTAGCAGGAATTTTAGTGATGTCTGGTTTAAATTCCGTGATTTTATTTGTGATGAAGTCGCCAAATAAGTCTTTATTAAACCAACCGAAGATTCAAGATGTTTTTCAAAAAATGGCCTTACCCGATTATTATGATACTATTTTTTTAGGGATTAGTGTTTTGGCTGTGGTAATGATTTTACTGTTATTTTTCTTTAACACTAGTTTAGGACAAGCCTATATTGCGACAGGTGACAATGAAGAAATGGCTCGCTCGATTGGCATTCAAACGGATCGCATGAAAATTTTAGGATTGGTTTTATCGAATGGCTTGATTGGCTTATCTGGCGCTTTGATTGCCCAAAATGATGGATATGCGGATGTAAGTAAAGGAACCGGTGTCATTGTGATTGGCTTGGCTTCACTCATTATTGGTGAAGTACTGTTTGGAGAATTAACGTTTGGTGAACGGTTGATGGCGATTGTTGTAGGGAGTATTATTTATCAACTATTGATTTTATTAGTGATTAAATTAGGCTTTGATACGACGTATTTGAAAATCTTCTCAGCAGTGATTTTAGCAATCTGTTTAATGATCCCACAATTGAAAAAAGCATTACGACTACACGGCTTTTCTGATAAGGGGGAAACGAAATGAAACCAGTTGTTGAATTAAAAAATGCGACAAAAATCATTGATAATGGGATGAATGAAAAAAAAGTGATTTTGGATCATGTGAACTTAGCCATTTATCCTGGGGACTTCATTACTGTTTTAGGTGGAAATGGCGCAGGCAAGAGTACGCTATTCAATAGTTTAGCAGGAACTTTGACACTAACAGAAGGACAATTTTTAATTGAAGGAGTCAATCGCACCAATCTTTCTGAAGTCAAACGGGCCAAATCTCTAGCGCGTGTTTTTCAAGATCCTAAAATGGGGACAGCTCCAAGAATGACTGTGGCAGAAAATTTATTGCTTGCCATGAAACGCGGACAAAAACGTCCCTTAACATTACGGAAGATAAATGAGCAACGCGCCTTATTTACAAAAATCTGTCAAGAAATTGGCAATGGCTTGGAAAATCATCTGGATACACCGACAGGTAACCTTTCTGGCGGTCAACGCCAAGCCTTAAGTTTATTAATGGCCACTATCACAAAACCAGAATTATTACTTTTAGATGAGCATACTGCTGCCTTAGATCCCAAAACATCCAAGCAGTTGATGCACTTAACGGAACAACGGATTGAAGAAGGGAACTTAACTTGTTTAATGATTACCCATCGAATGGAAGATGCTTTACGATATGGCAATCGTTTAATTGTTTTACAAAAAGGTAAAATTGTTCAAGATTTAAACGCTGCTGAAAAAGCACAATTAACGCTACAAGATTTGTTGCTGTTCTTTGAAGAAGTAGAATAAAAAAACAAGCTCAGAAAATGAGCTTGTTTTTTTATTTTTTGACCAATCGGAAGAGTCGCTTGGGGAAAAAACGTTTGACAATTCGTTCCAGTAGCGAGGTCACCATAAAGCCCGCTGCGATAGCTGCAGCAGTAAAGACAACTTTTAAAATCAACTGCAAACCGTCATCAATATTTCCTAATAAAATGCTCCGAACCGCTTGATAGGCAGGGCCTCCTGGCACTAAAGGAACCAAACTTGGAATATAAAAAATAATCATCGGCATTTTTTTGTAACGGGAAAAAAAGATACTAGCGATTCCTAACCCGACCGTTCCTAAAAAGTTTGCAAAGGTTTGACTAGCATCAAAAGTTTGCGTTAAGAGATAATAAATCATCCAGCCTGTCATGCCAGTAATGCCACAAGCCACCAGTGCTTTACGAGGAATGTTCGTGATAATACCAAACGTCACAGTCGCTAAAAAACTAAAGAGAAGATGAAAAATTAGTTCCATTTGAACACTCCTTACATAAATAATTTAAAAATCAAGGCAATTCCCAGGCCAACAGACCCAGCAATAAAAATAGCTTCTGTCCCTCGCGCCGTCCCGCTGATGAGGTGGCCGGCTAAAATGTCGCGAAAAGAGTTCGTAATCGCCACACCTGGAACTAATGGCATCACCGCACCAATAATAATATTATCGATGTTGACCGCTAAGTGAAAATGCACAGCCAAATAGGCCAACAAACCAATGACAAAAGCGGCTGCGAATGAATCGAGGTAAGGAACTTGGAATAACTTTTGGGTAAAAAGATAACTAGCATACCCAATCACGCCAACAAAAAAAGTTGCAATAAAATCTTGCCAAGTGCCACCAAAAATGTACATTAACGTACAACTAACAATCCCGGCTGCTAACAAGCGTAACGAAATTGAAAAAGTGGGGGTATCCGTTTCTAATAGAGTTAAACGCTGATAAAGCTCTGGTAAAGTAATATCTTTTTGCGCAAATTCTCTTGATAATTGATTGACAAGGCTAACTTTTTCCAAATTAATCGAGCGCTGGGGGATGTTTTCTAATTGCGTATAATTACTGGAACGAAAACCCACGAAAATCCCTGTAGCCGTCGTGTAACAAACGCTCTCTGGCTCGCCAGCATTTGTAGCAATCCGAGTAATTGTATCTTCGGTTCTATATACTTCAGATCCGCTTTCCAGCATAATTTTTCCAGCTAAAATGCAAGTATCAATAATTAATTGTTTTCTTTTTTCGCTATTAACCAAAGGAATGGCTCCTTTCATTTCGAGTTCACTTTTAGTGTATCATTTTTTTTAAGAACTGTACGCAATTTAAAACAGAGATAGAAAAAAAGTGTGATTTTTTACAAAAATGAAACGAATCTTAAGAATAAATGAAAACAAATAAGGAATTAGTAAAAATTATGGGTTAGTTGTAAGAATCTAGGATCTTTCCTTGCATTTTAGTAGGAAACATCCTATCCTAAACATAGAAAAACAAAGGGGTCAATAAAAATGGACAACCAATGGTTACTCTACGGAATTAGCAGTGTTGTATTAATTATTTTAATCAGAAGAACAATCCTATCAGGAAACATCGTATTAAGTTGTTTGTTGGGAGCGATTTTGCTGATTCAAGTAGTGGGAGTAGCTCTCTGTGCACAGCAGAAAAAGAAAAATGAACATACAAAAGAACTACCTTCTTCTAAAGTACATCAATAGAAGAAGGTAGTTTTCTCTTATAGTAAATCAAATTTTTTCAAGCCATTAACAATGCCATTCTCAGTATTTTTAGTTGAAATAAAGGTGGCTTTTTCTTTTAGTTCTTCTCGCGCATTACCCATGGCAATTCCATAATCACAGGCCTCAAACAGCGCCAAATCATTGATTCCATCACCAAAGGCATAAGTGGGAATGCCGTTTAATCCCAAGGTGTTAAAAAGATTTTTGACACCAGAGCCTTTAGAGACCCCTTTACGAACAATATCAATTGAAAAAGGACCATTGCGATAAAAGGTCAATTCAGGAAACCGCTCATAGTAATATTCATCATCATCGCCATGTTGACTTAAGACCAACATCATGTTGACGGCATCATTCTCATAACCTGTGGGATCAATTTCTGGAACAGCTGAATGAATATAATCATAGGCTTGTTTCACTGTGCCAGTATGCCCTGTACAAAAAATACGGCGCTCATTGTAAAAAGCCAATTCATGACCACGCTGTTTGACATGTTCATGCAGTGAAACACATTCCTCTGTTGTAAATTCATCTGAATAAATCGTTTTTCCTTCATAATGAATAAATTGCCCGTTCATTACAATCGCTGAGTCAATACCACTGGCTTTCATGATTGGCTGAATCTCACACAAGGTCCGTCCTGTCGCAATTAAAGGTAAAATTTGATTGTCTTTCAAGGCCGCCACTGCTGCGGTAATCTCAGGAGTAATTTGCGATGTTCCATCTAACAAAGTTCCATCTAAATCAAAAAAAGTAATAGCTTTCATTTTATCCATACCCTAACATCCTCTCTACGCTTGTTATTTTAACAAACTTTTCTGAAAAGACAATGGGTTCCCATCGTTTTCTTTAAAAGAGCAGGAAAAAAAGTGATTTTTGATGGTTCTGTAAAGGATTTTTGAAGAAATATAGAATCGGTTGGTACAAATTCAATTTTAGAGTATACTACAATAGAGCAGTTTTATGAAAAGTGAATAAGGAGTGAATGAAATGAATATATTAATGATTGAAGACAATGAATCCGTCTCAGAAATGATGCAAATGTTTTTCTTAAATGAAGGGTGGGAAGCTACCTTTAAAGATGATGGCAAAGAAGGATTGGCGACTTTTCTTGCTTCGCCAGAAAAATGGGACATGATTACGTTAGACTTAAACTTACCTAGTATGGATGGGATGGCTGTTTGTCGTGAAATTCGCAAAGTTTCAGCCAATGTTCCCATTATTATGTTGACCGCTCGTGATTCTGAAAGTGACCAAGTAATTGGCCTTGAAATGGGTGCGGATGATTATGTGACAAAACCATTTAGTCCATTAACTTTGATTGCACGGATGAAAGCTCTACATCGTCGTGCCGAGGTGGCAGAGGCTGCGCATGATACGTCTGAGAATACAGATGAAACATTTGACGTGATTACGGATCATTTTAAAATGAATACGAAAACACGAGAAACATATTTAGATAATCAATTAATTGAAGGCTTAACACCTAAAGAATTTGATTTGCTATACACTTTAGCAAAAAAACCACGCCAAGTCTTTTCACGCGAACAACTACTAGAATTGGTTTGGGACTATCAATACTTTGGCGATGAACGGACAGTTGATGCCCATATCAAAAAATTACGACAAAAAATTGAAAAAGTAGGTCCTCAAGTCATCCAAACGGTTTGGGGCGTAGGGTATAAATTCGACGATTCAGGTGTTGCTTAATGAAGTATTTGTATCAACAATTACTTGCTTTTATAGGTGTGATTGCTCTGATAATTCTCATTGTCGGAACGTCTTTCACACAATTGACCAAGCGCACAATGCAAGAAAATAACTATGAACAGCTGTATGGTTATGCAGAATCGGCTTTAGAAACACGTGACTTTTTTATTAATGTCGCAGGCGTTTCGGATCGAGATGTTTTATCCTATTCATTTCAGTTGACTGAACGTGTACTCCAGAAGCAAGATGTGCAATTTGTGTTTATTAACAAGGACCGCGAAGTGCAGTACCCACCAGTTGATAGCACAAAAAAATTAGACTTTTCCTTAATCGATAAAAATTGGGATCAAATCATGAAAGGCAATCGTGTTTATGCAACAGAAAACATTGATATTTACGGGGCCCGAAATACTTCGTCCTATGTAATGTTACCGGTGTATGCATCAAATCAGTCTTCTGATAAAAAAGTGATTATTGGTTCACTCGTTATTACACAACCTGCCAAAAACGTTGACCGAAGTGTTCAGTCCGTGACACAAAACTTGATTAAAGGCTTTATTTTTTCTGGTGTGATTGCCTTGTTACTAAGTTATCTATTTGCGACTTTCCAAGTGAAACGAATTAATCGGATGCGTAAAGCCACCAAAGAAATTACTAGTGGAAATTTTGATATTCAATTACCGGTTCATGACAAAGATGAATTTGATGACCTAGCAGAAGATTTTAATAAAATGGCCGCGTCTTTAAAAGAATCACAAGAAGAAATCAATCGGCAAGAAGAGCGCCGTCGTCAATTTATGGCGGATGCCTCTCATGAAATGCGGACGCCTTTAACAACTATTAATGGCTTGTTAGAGGGATTGCAGTATAATGCTATTCCTGAAAATCAAAAAGAGAATGCGATTAAACTGATGCAGAATGAGACCGCTCGCTTGATTCGCTTAGTCAATGAAAATCTTGATTATGAAAAAATTCGGACCAACCAGATTCAAATTGTTGTGAAGAAGTTCAACGGAACAGAAGCTTTAGAAAATATTGTGACTCAACTAACGGCCAAAGCTGAAGCCGCCGGTAATCAATTGTATTTAGACACCACCGAACCAATTGATGTGTATGCCGATTATGATCGTTTCGTTCAAGTAGTTGTCAATATTGTTCAAAATGCCATCCAATTTACTGAAAATGGCGAAATTCATATTGCTTTAGAAAAAGGCTATTTAGAAACTATTGTCCGTATTTCTGATACAGGAATCGGCATGACGGAAGAGCAAATTCTGAATATCTGGGATCGTTATTACAAAGTAGATCCATCCCGTAAAAATACGAAATATGGAGAATCAGGATTAGGCTTACCAATCGTTCAACAATTGGTCCGTTTGCATAAAGGAAAAATCAATGTTGAAAGTGAACTTGGTAAAGGCACCACATTTATTATTTCATTTCCTGATGTTGAAATTACTGAAAACTAAAGAAAACGTCTGGTCACAATCAGTGCCAGACGTTTTTTTAGTTTAATAACGCATGTAGAGACAGAGGGTGCACATAGGGACTATCAATAATTTGTGGATCTTTTGTCAGAAATAGCAAGCGCTTGTTTCTTTTTTGAACTGCTATTTTTAATTGAGGTAAAATTTCTTGACGTTGTCCAATCGTTAATGAAGAAAAGATGTCATCAATCACTAATGTACTTGTTTTTGAAAGCAAAAGTTGTATTATGCGCATTTTAATTTTTTCAAAAGTCGTAAAAGAAGTAAATGAACGACCAAGTAAGGCAGGTTCTAATTGGAACACCTGGAAAGCTTCGGCTAGAACTACTTTTCGATCCCGTTCTTTGATCGTACTAGCGATAAATAAATTTTCTTCTAATGGCAAGTAGGGCAGAAAGGTTTCACTAGAAGAAAGCCTAGTAATGGTTAGTTGGTTTGTTTGGAAAACATCGGCCAATGCGAGTTCTTGTTCTGGAGCAGAATAAATGATTCCATAAACTTCTCGCAAAGCTAACGCGTCGAATGAGGATTTTTTTTCGGTTGTTTTTTTGAATGATGGTGTGACATTCATAGAAAATCCCTCCCTTATTTCTGATGTGTGCGTAAATAAATCAATGTAAAAGGAGTCCCGCAAACAAGAGGAATACCAAGCAAGATTAAGCAGTTAACAAAGCAATTACGGATTGTATAAAGTGACTGCATACTTTTAAAATCAAAAGAAAACGCTTGGATCGTTTGAATCCCTAAATGCTGGATATTTGTAATCGTGACATCCTGGTCGGTACTTTTAGCTAAAAATGCTGGAGTTTCCAAATGAGACCACTGTAAAATAGCATCACGAGCAGCCCAAAGAACAGTATTATACGTTTCTTGAAACATTAAAGTGAAAAGTAAAAAACTGAAAATTCCTAATAGAGCCGGTAAACATAACTCTAGTAAGAGCTGTTTGGTGACATACATATTTGAAAAGTGCATGTGATACCATGTATGTATTTCTTCCTTTTTTATGCGTAATGTCACATACATCAACAGAAGAAAAGTAACACCAAAGAAAATGACACTACCTAGATAGAGGTGCCAATAGTATTGGATCAGTTGGTAATGGTAACTAGTTTGTTTTTCAATATCGACAAAGTCTGGCATCGTTCGTAAAAACTCTTTTTCAAAATCAATCAAGTTAAACAGCCCTGTCAATAAGAAAGAGAACAGGAAGAAGAAGAGTGCAGTGATTAACGTGATTTTTTTATGATAAAAACTACTAGCTGTAGCGTAACGGACACTTCTCATCAACTTTCACCTCTCTAAACTATCTTTAGTATAGTGAAATAATATGAATTAATTATGAAAAAGTAGCAAAAAAGCTTGAGCAAATTGCTCAAGCTTTTTGAAGATTTATTTACCCGTTTTTTGATAGCCTTGATAACTGTCAGTGTGATATTCATCAACGGTTGATTTATTATTGTTTTTACTGTAAACACTCGTTGATTTTTCACCTTTTTCTTTTTCAATTGCTTCCAGTTGTTGCAATTGGTTCTTGTAATCATAGTCTTCTGGGTTAACTGGTTTTAAGCCGCTATTGGTATAGAAACGAAGCAAGTCACCGTTAGTAATTTGGTCAGACGTTTCTAATTGTTTCGTCGCTTTGGCTTTTAAATCAGCGACTTCTTTCTTAACTTCTTCGGTTGGCTCTGTAATTAAAGTGCCTGTTTTAGTATCGTAAATGCTAGAACCTAAAATAGTATATTTAGGTGTTACAACATTGCCGTTGCGGAAAGCAACGATTTGATTGTGTTGTTTAGAGAATAAATCTTGGCCTAACTGAATGTAGTTTTTCGTATCGACACCAAGCAAGTGTAGAAGGGTTGGTAAGGCATCAACTTGGCCGCCATACGTATGGTTCACACCGCCATTTTCTTGACCAGGAACGTGAATCATATAAGGAACACGTTGCATATTGGCGTTGTCAAAATCGTTCCAATCTGCTTTGGTTTTACCTACTAATTCTGCTAAGTTTTGGTTTCTTGAATTAGAAACCCCATAGTGATCGCCATAAAGAACAATGACTGAGTTTTCATAGAGACCTGAAGATTTCAAGTAGTTAAAGAATTCTTCTACCGCTTTATCTAAATAATTCGCTGTTGCAAAGTAACCATTAATTGTTTCGTCAGAGGTTTTTGCAATTGGGAATCCTGCTTCATCGTTTGTAAATTGAGAATAAGGATAATGATTGGATACAGCAATAAATTTAGAATAGAACGGTTGTTGTAAATGTTCTAAATATTGAACGGATTGATTAAAGAATGGTTTATCGTGTAACCCATATTGGAATGAGTTATCTGAATTAACATCATAATAACTAGCATCAAAGAAATAGTCATAGCCTAAACGTTTATAGGTTTCATTTCGATTCCAGAAGTTACCGGCATTTCCGTGGAAAGCAGCGCTAGTGTAACCTTGCGTTTGTTTTAAAATATCGGGTGCTGCTTCAAACGTATTTTTCCCACCAACTTGTGTAAAGAGTGAACCTTGGTCTAAACCAAAGAGTGAATTTTCAAGTAACGTTTCGGCATCACTTGTTTTTCCTTGACCAACTTGGTGGAAGAAGTTATCAAAGCTAAAGGTACTTTTACTATTGTAAAGACTATTGATAAATGGTGTGACTTCGTGTTCTACGCCATTTTCATCTTTTAATTTGTAATTAACTAAAAATTGTTGGAAACTTTCTAAATGGATATAAATTACATTTTTGCCTTTTGCAATACCAAACTTACTATCATCGGGTGCCGCATATTGTTGTTTCACGTAATCTTCAACTTGTTTCATATCGTTAGCACTAGCTTCTGCACGGACTTGGTTTGTTTGGTAAGTTGTAATGCCATCGTACACGGTAAAGGCATTTAAGCCTAAGAATTTCACGATATAGTCACGAGAGAATTGACGTCCTAATAATTGGGGACGTTCTGTTTCAGCCATAAATAGATTGAATAAGAAAAAGACAACAGAAAGGAGTGTGACAGAGACTGCTACACGTGCGCGGACTGGACGCGCATCTGTTTTAATTTTTTTCGTTAATAATAATACGCCAATAATAATGAAGTCTAAGAAATAAATGACGTCATAAGGTCTAAAGAGACGTAAGGCACTTTCGCCAAGACCGCTAGCTACTTTGCCAGCACCAAGCATCGTATTAACTGTGATGAAGTCAGTAAATTCTCGATAATACACGACATTTGAGAAGAGCAGTAAACTCATCAAGAAGTAAATAATCATCATTGTAATATAAGAAGCTTTTTTACGGCGAACATACAAAGCGATGGCTAATAAAAAGACCGTTGTGGCAATTGGATTAATTAAGAGTATGAAATACTCGTTAATATTTTCCAAACGTAAATGGAAATCAACGGCGTACGCAAAGAGGTTTTTTAGCCACAATAAGATGGCGATTAGCGAGAATAACCCCAGTCGCGTGTTCAAAATATTTGTTTTAAATAATTTTTTCAAAATAAACGTCCTTTCTAAACGATGATTCTATAAAAGTAAAATTAGGTAAATTTCGTATTTTACAATATCGCTTTAATTTTACTCTTTCACAAATTTTATGTCAATTCTTACCGAAGTGAGGAATGATGATGTTAAAGAAAACTTACTATTTCCTTAAACTTTTTAGTTCGTTAAATGACGTGAAGCTTGAATCCTTTAAAGACAGATGGGCCTTTTTTTGCTATACTAGATAGGACTTTGAAAAGTAGGTGTACAGAATGAAACTTCAAGTAACTAAAAAAGCAGAACATAAATTTAAAAAAGGATATCCTTTAATTCAGAAAGAAGATTTGCAACAAGTGCCAGCGCCGTTACCAACAGATTGGCTTACTTTGATTGATAGTAAAGGCCAGCGTTTAGCTGAAGGATATTTAGGCGAACAAAATAAAGGAATTGGTTGGTTGCTGTCATGGCATGGACCAATTAATCAATCTTTTTTTCAACAACTCTTTGGAATAAGTCGTGAGAAGCGGACGTCTTTTGAAAAGGATTCGCTGACAACCGCGTATCGATTATTTAATGGAGAAGGGGATGGCATTGGGGGAGTGATCATCGATCGCTATGCAGATTACGCCGTTTTTTCATGGTATAATGAAACCCTTTATCAGAAAAAAGCCGAACTTTTGACGGCGTTTCGCACAGTTTACCCTGACATTGTTGGTGCCTACGAAAAGATTCGCTTTTCCACAAAAGATTTACCAGAATCACAGTTTTTATATGGTGAACAAGCACCCGAGCCATTACTTGTCACCGAAAATGGCGTTCAATTTGCTACCTATTTAAACGAAGGATTAATGACAGGCATCTTTTTAGATCAAAAAGAAGTTCGTGGTCGATTAGTAGATGGTTTTGCAGTAGGGAAAACAGTCTTAAATATGTTTAGTTATACAGGTGCTTTTTCAGTAGCTGCCGCTATGGGAGGTGCCGTGGCCACCACTAGTGTGGATTTAGCTAAACGAAGCTTACCGAAAACGACTGAGCAATTTGAAGTCAATCATTTAAATCTTGCCGCGCAAAAGATTATTGTCATGGATGTTTTTGACTACTTTAAATATGCTTCACGTAAAGGCTTGAGTTATGACATGATCATTTTGGATCCGCCAAGTTTTGCTCGCAACAAAAAGAAAGTTTTTTCCGTTGCTAAAAATTATGGGGAGCTAGTGAAAGATTCTATTGATATTTTAACGGATAAGGGAACGCTTATTGCCTCAACCAATGCGGCAAATTTATCCTTAGCCAAATATCAAAAAATGGTGATTACTGCCTTGCAAGAGAAAAATGTCCGTTACAAGATTACGGACACGTATCAATTACCAGCAGACTTTCAAGTGAATTCTAATTTTCCAGAGGGGAACTACTTAAAAGTCCTGTTTATCGAAATTGAAAAATAATTTTTTACACCAAGCAAAAGTCCCAGCGCCGCTAATCGGCATTGGGACTTTTGCTTGGTGTTTATTTTATAGTAACTTTTGAGCTTTTTGGGTGTTTGCAAAATGCAGCTTCGCGTAGTTCGCTAATAAGTCTAGGCCGCCTTTTTTCAAAATACGGGCGGCTACTTGGTCTGATTTGCTGCCAGCACCAGAGGGCACAGAGAAACCCAATTCTGCAGATTCTTTGTCTAACTCTTCTAAAAAAGCAGCGCGGCTAATAATAGAGGCGGCAGCAACGGCAACATGATACTGCTCTCCTTTAGTGACGAAGAACAATTTTTCAGTGACTTGATTTTTTTCATTACGAACATATTTCCGATAGTTATTTTCAGGGGTGAACTGGTCAATCAAAATCCCTTCTGGCTTTGTGGGAGCCAATTCTTGCAGCAACAGATAAATCGCTTGGTTATGCAAAGCGACTTTCATGTGTACAGCATTGTAGTTTGGTTGGATCTCATTGTATTTTTTGGGTTCAACGATTAATAACTTGTAAGGAATCAGTTCTTTAATGACATGTGACAATTGAATAATTTGTGGGTCGGTTAATTCTTTGGAATCACGAACACCTAATGCTTTTAGTTTGCTAATCATGCTTTTGTCAACATAGGCAGCACAGACAGTTACAGGACCAAAATAGCTACCATTACCGACTTCATCGGAACCTATCACAGACCAGTTGCCAAAATCAGCAGGCAGTGTAGTAGTCTGGGGAGAAATTTTTTTCTTTGGTGTGGTACTCGTTCCTTCCCAACGAGCGGCCTCTTTTTCAGCTTGAGGTCCCTGAAACATGACTTTACCTGATTGATAAGCAGTGATGGTAGTGGTACCAACCTTGGCCACAAAGACAGTATAAGGCACCGTTTTATTTAAACGATTGGGTTGATAAACAGTGGTCATCTCTGCTAATGTTTTTTTACTAACTTTAATTACGTGATTCTGTGCCATCAATTGTTCCTCATTTCTTGATATTTCTTCTTTACTATAGTAAAGGAAAAACAAGTAAATGAAAAGGTTTTGCGTTAGCTTGTTCCTGAAAATGACAATGTTTAGGAAATGTATAATTTTTTTCTATAGTTGGACGCTAGTTGTTATCTAAATTTTTATTCAGTGCTATACTGTGGGAGAGAAGGAGACGATGAAAGAGTCGACTAGAACAAGGGGTGATGTGTTTGAGAAGAAAAAAAGAAATGCAAGAAAATGAACCAATAGCAGTGACTGCTAACGCGGAACGCTATTATCCAGAAGATAAACAAGGCTTGACGGCCGCACAAGTTGAAGAAAGAAAGCGAAAAGGCTTAGTCAATGCCGCCGTCGATACAGAGTTTATCACAACGAAACAGATTGTTATTAATAACGTATTTACGTATTTCAACTTAATTTTTGTGGTACTAGGTGTGTTATTAATGCTGGTACAATCTTATAAAAATATGACCTTTTTGCCAGTAGTAATCATTAATACGGTCATTGGAATTTACCAAGAAATTAAGTCGAAGAAAGTATTAGATAGCTTAAATATTCTAAACGCTACAAAAGTAACCGTTGTAAGGGATGGCCAAGAACAAGAAATTTCGCCAGATGAACTGGTTTTGGATGATGTGGTGCTCTTTAAATCGGGTGAACAGATTTCTGGGGATGCAATTGTCTTATCTGGTGAAGTCCGTGTGAATGAATCCTTGTTAACTGGGGAATCTGATGAGATTACCAAAGTAGCAGATAGCCAACTTTTGTCAGGTAGCTTTATTGTGTCAGGTTCTTGTTATGCAAGAATTGATAAAATTGGCGCTGAGGCCTATGTTCATCAATTAACGCTTGAAGCGAAGTCAATTAAAAAAGGGGAACAATCAGAGATGGTTGGTTCCATTAACCGTTTGGTGAAATGGGTAGGGATTATTATTATCCCAATCGGCTGTGTTCTATTTTTCCAAAGTTATTTCATCAACCATCAAGGGCTTCATGACAGCATTGTCTCCATGGAAGCTGCCTTGATTGGGATGATTCCGGAAGGGTTGTACCTTTTAACAACCGTTGCATTAGCTGCCAGCACAATGCGCTTAGCGAAGCGCGGCGTTTTATTGCACAACATGAAAAGTATCGAATCCTTAGCACGTGTCGATGTGTTATGTGTAGATAAAACAGGAACAATTACTGAAAACACGATGGAAGTCCAAGAGTTGGTTCCTGTGGTGAGTATCGAAAATGATGGTACAGACTTAACCAATGTCGAAAAATTAATTGGCGATTTTTGTCGAACAATGTCAGCTGACAATGATACGATGAAAGCGATGAAAGAATTTTTTGTTACTAATAATCAGAGGGAAGCCGTTAGCTATACCTCGTTTTCGTCTGTCGAAAAATTTAGTAGCGTGACTTTCCCAGAAGCGACGTATATTCTTGGGGCGCCAGAGATGATTTTGAGAGACAATTATGAAATGTATCAATCTGAAGTGGAACATTATACAAGTCAAGGCTATCGCTTATTGGTGTTCGGAAAGTATTTAGGAGAATTTCAGGAAACGTTGGCAGCAGAGGTTCAACCTCTAGGCTACATTCTTCTTTGGAATCCGATTCGTAAAGAAGCCAAAGCAACTTTTGAATATTTCGCTGAACAAAATGTGGCTATTAAGGTCATTTCTGGCGATAATCCTTTAACAGTATCCAATGTAGCACAAGCGGCAGGCATTATTGGTGCTGAAAATTATGTGGACGCGCGAACATTAACTACAATGGAAGCCCAGACAGAAGCTTTAGAAAAATACACCGTTTTTGGTCGTGTCACGCCAGAACAAAAGAAACAATTTGTACTATTGTTGAAAAAATTAGATCATACAGTGGCGATGACAGGGGATGGAGTCAATGATATTTTAGCCATGAAAGAAGCAGATTGTAGTATTGCCATGGCTTCAGGAAATCAAGCTACAGCACAAGCCTCGCAAGTTGTGTTGTTGGATTCTGATTTTTCAACGATGCCGGAGGTTGTCTTTGAAGGCCGCCAAGTAGTTAATAACATTGAACGCTCTTCAAGTTTATTCCTTGTAAAAAATATTTTCTCCTTGCTAATGTCTGTCTTTGCTATGATTTTTGCCGTGACATATCCTTTACAACCGACACAAGTCACATTGATTAGTTTATTTACAATTGGGATTCCTTCGACATTTCTAGCTTTGGAACCAAATCATCGTCGCATTGAAGGGAAATTTCTTTTCAATGTGTTATCAAAAGCAATTCCTGGTGGGTTAACGGATATGTTAGTAGTCGGTGCCTTACTAATTTGTGGTGATATTCTTGCACTTCAAAAAACGGACATTTCAACGACTGCAACATTGTTGCTAGTTTCAGTCGGCTTTATGGTTCTTTATAAAATTAGTTCACCAATGAATCGTTACCGCAAGCGCGTAATGATTGGCTGTTTAATCGGAATGGTTATTACAAGTATTTCCATGAAAAACTTGTTCTCGTTAACTTCGGTATCGCCAACAGCCTTGTTACTTTTAGCCATTCTTTTCTTTGCAGCAGACTCAACTTTCCAACATTTATCAACCATTTCTGAAAAAGTTCAATTATGGTTTTATAAGAAAAGACATTAGGAGCAAAACACCGAGCCAAAATTATTTTGGTTCGGTGTTTTTTGTTTTTTATTGTTGGGAAAAATAAAAACACTTGTACCTAGTTAATCCTTGATAGTATAAACCTAACCAATTATTTTAGATAGGAAGGATTGAATAAAAATGAAAAAAAGAAGTTTTGTCTATTGGGGAATGTTTTTCATTCTTTTGTCGACGCTGATAACGCCTTTTCTGAAACTTGAAACAGGATATGCACAAACGGAACCAACTAGTACCAGTGAAACCAATCAAATTTCTGCTACGCCAAACGTAGTGCCGCGTAAGCAAGTAGGCAACATTGTGACAGCGATTCAGCTAACGGACAAAGAGGGAAACCCACTTGGGACCATTAATCAATATACAGACATCTACCTCCGAATTGAGTTCAACTTAGCGGATAATACCGTTAATAGTGGGGATACGAGTGTGATTACTTTGCCCGAAGAGCTACGTCTCGAGAAAAATATGACCTTTAATGTAGTAGATGATACAGGTGCTGTGGTTGCAATCGCACAGACCGATGTAGCAAATAAAACGGTCACGTTAACGTATACAGATTACGTAGAAAACCATGCCAATATTAGTGGGTCTTTATATTTTACAAGTTTGATTGATTTCGAAAATGTCGAAAATGAATCCAAGATTCCTATTTACGTCACGGTTGAAGGGGAAAAAATATTTGCTGGCGATCTTGATTACCAAGGTGAAGGCGATGATGTTAACGAAAAATTTAGCAAGTATTCGTGGTTTATCGAAGACGATCCAACCGAAATTTACAATGTACTACGGATTAATCCAACAGGGCAAACGTATACTGATTTAGAAGTGGAAGATGTGCTAAAAACAGCAAGTTTAAGTTATATGAAAGACACTATGAAAATTGAACGAGGACAATGGACACTGGATGGAAATGCTATTTGGCAGTTCACGCCAGAGGAAGATATAACTGATCAGTTGGCTGTCCAGTATGGTCCTGGTGACCGCAATTTTTCGGTGCATTTTGGTAATATTGGGACTAACGAATATCGTATCACCTATAAAACCAAAATCGATCATCTTCCCGAAAAAGGTGAAACCTTCACAAATTATGCAAAATTAACAGAAAATCAAACGGTGGTGGAAGAAGTCGAAGTGAGTCGTGTCTCACAAACGGGTGGTGGAGAAGCTAATGGTGAACAATATGTTGTTGAAATTCATAAAGAAGATGAAGCAGGCCAGCGTTTAGCAGGTGCAGAGTTTAAACTCATTCGTAACTCAACCAATCAAACAGTGGCCAAAATCACAACAGATCAAAACGGAACAGCGATTGTTAAAGGCTTGTTAAAAGATAACTATACTTTAGAAGAAACCAAAGCACCTACCGGTTACCAGCTTTCGCAAAACAAGATTTCAATAACACCTGAAGACTTTGGTAAAAACTTAGTTGCACTGAAAACTGTTGTGAATCATAAGATTTCATATCAACCAGTCGCTGCTTCATTTTTAGCTGGAAAAGTTCTTTTAGGAAAACCACTGAAGGATGCTGAATTTCAATTTGAATTGTTAGATGAGAAAGGTACAGTACTAGAAACGGTTAGTAACGATACTTTAGGGAAAATTCAATTTTCACCATTAACCTTTGAAACTCCCGGAAACTATCAATACACCATTCGGGAAGTAAACACGCAACAGGCAGGTGTTTCCTACGATACGCACAACCTTCAAGTTCAAGTAACCGTCGAGGCGCTTTTAGGAAATCTTGTGGCGACTACTCAGTATGATGGAGGTCAAGTATTTACTAATCACTATACGCCAGAAAAACCTATAGAAAGTACCACACCACCAACGAGTGGGACAACAGATACTACCACGAATTCAACCACAGAAACTACTTCAATAACCATTGAAAAACAGGCGATTCGTAATAAGGAATTGCCAAAAACAGGTGAAACAAAAGAAAACGCGTTTCTTTTCTTAGGTAGCCTTCTTTTGATTCAAGGATTATTTATCTATTTTAAAACGAAAAAATAATCGCTTAGATAGTTTCAGTAATCGAGACAAAATGTGCAAATTTCGAGAGATTTAGCTTGTTCATTTGAGTTTGGAGTGGTTCTGTGCTATACTATCTTTAGCGTAATGATACTAGTTGGGAGTGAGCGGATTTCTGCTCACTCTTTTTGATGGAAAAGTCATCAGGACACGGTTCGTTACATCAATCTCGAAGGAGGCGAAAATTTTGAGTAGTGCTGTGGAGACTGTAACAAAGTTAGTCACACCAATCTTAGAAGAACAAAATTTTGAACTTGTGGAAGTAGAGTTTGTTAAGGAAGGAAAAAATTGGTTTTTACGAGTATTTATCGATAAAGAAGGTGGCATTGATATTGAGGAATGTGCCTTTGTCAGCGAAAAATTAAGTGAAAAACTAGATGCAATGGATCCAGATCCAATTCCGCAAGCGTACTTTCTGGAAGTTTCTTCTCCGGGAGCAGAACGTCCGTTAAAGAAAGAAAGCGATTATGAACAAGCGGTAGGTAAGTACATTCATATTTCTCTTTATCAAGCAGTTGATGGAGAAAAACAGATTGAGGGTACCTTAGTCCATCTTGATTCAGAACAATTAACATTAAGTGTAAAAATTAAAACCAGAGTGAAGGAAATGACTTTTGAACGTAAAAATATCGCAAAAGCTCGTTTAGCCATTCAATTTTAATCAACAGACTCGAATGTAAAAAAGGGTCCACTAAAAGTTTTACTTTTAGCTAGGCCTGTGACAAGTTTTAACGAGAAGTTTTTCCCTTGGAAGAAGAACCACTCGTTCAGCTTTAACGAATCCATAGGAGGAAAAGAAAAACAATGAGCAAAGAAATGTTAAATGCATTAGACGTATTAGAAGCTGAAAAAGGGATTCCTAAAGATACGGTGATTGAAGCGTTACAAGCAGCTTTAGTTTCTGCATATAAAAGACATTATGGACAAGCAAGCAACGTCGAAGTTGAATTTGAACCAAAAAAAGGCAATATTCACGTGTATGCTGTCAAAGAAGTAACAGAAGAAGTATTTGATTCACAATTGGAAGTTTCATTAAAAGATGCCGTTGCATTAAATGGTGCATATGAAATCGGCGACAAAATTCGTTTTGAAGTTACACCAAAAGACTTTGGCCGCATTGCTGCCCAAACAGCAAAGCAAGTAATTTTACAACGTGTCCGTGAAGCGGAAAGAACAATTATTTATAATGAATTTAGCGAATATGAAAATGACATCATGCAAGGAATTGTTGAACGTCAAGATCGTCGTTATATTTATGTAAACTTAGGTAAAATCGAAGCAGTCTTATCAAAACAAGATCAAATGCCAAATGAATTTTACCAACCGCATGATCGGATTAAAGTTTACGTATCACGTGTTGAAAACACATCAAAAGGCCCACAAGTTTTTGTAAGCCGTAGTCATCCAGATTTACTAAAACGTCTTTTTGAACAAGAAATTCCAGAAGTTTATGATGGAATTGTTGAAATCGTAAGTGTCGCTCGTGAAGCTGGCGATCGTTCAAAAGTAGCTGTTCGTTCAACAGATCCTAATATTGATCCAGTGGGTACCTGTGTCGGTCCAAAAGGCCAACGTGTCCAAGCGATTGTGAATGAATTAAAAGGCGAAAATATGGATATTGTGGAATGGAACGAAGATCCAGCTATTTATATTAGTAATGCCTTGAATCCAGCTCAAGTATTAGATGTTATTTTTGATCCAGAAAATAGCAAAGCCTGTACAGTTGTTGTACCTGATTATCAATTGTCATTAGCAATTGGTAAACGTGGTCAAAATGCGCGCTTAGCTGCTAAATTAACGGGCCATAAAATTGATATCAAATCAGAATCTGATATGGCTGAATTTTATGAGCAACAAGCCAATCAAGAAGTTGCCGAAGTGGCAGAAGAAATGGATGAAGCAATTATCCATTCAGATATGACGGCAGATGATTACGAAAACTTGGCTGCTGAAGAAGCAGTTGTTGAAGCAGAAATTACAGAAGAATTACCTGAACAAGAATAACGTTTTTGGAGGGTGAAAAAATGAAAAAGAGAAAAATTCCAATGCGTAAATCGGTTGTTTCAGGCGAAATGAAACCGAAAAAAGAATTAGTCAGAATTACTCGCTCCAAAGAAGGTGAAGTGGCCTTAGATCCAACTGGTAAATTACCTGGACGTGGCGCTTACGTTGATTTGGATCCTGCGGAAGTCCAAAAAGCTTGGGATAAAAAAATTCTTGATCGTGTCTTAGAAACAAAATTAAGTGATGAATTTTATCAAGAACTATTGGATTATGTAACGCACCAAAAAGCCCGCAAAGAGTTGTTTGGCGATGGAAAATAAAACCAAAATTTTGAACCTTTTAGGTTTAGCAATGCGCGCCGGTAAATTAGTCACAGGCGAGGAATTAACCCTTAAAGATATTCGTGCAAACAAAGCGAAATTTGTGTTTGTTGCGCAAGATGCCAGTGAGAATACTAGAAAGAAAATCAAGGACAAAAGTTCTTATTATAATGTTCCTGTTAGCGAACTGTTCAGTCAATTCGAGCTCAGCCAAGCGATTGGGCGACCACGAATGGTTATCGGAGTAACTGATGCAGGATTTGCCACCAAAATCAAGGAATTACTAAAAGGTTAGGAAGGTGATTGCATGGGAAAAAAAAGAATTTATGAACTAGCAAAAGAAATGAATAAAGCAAGCAAAGACGTTGTCGATAAAGCGCATCAATTAGGTATGGATGTTAAAAACCATATGGGCGCAATTAGTTCCGAGCAAGAAACAAAGCTTCGTCAAGCATTCGGAGGAGGAAGTACCGTAAATACTCAATCAAAAGCAACAAACAACCAAAAGCAACAAACAACACAAAATAAACCAGCCAATAAGAAACCAATGAACAATAAACCTGGTGAACAAAGAAATAACCAAAATCGTCCAAACAATCAATCAACGAATGGACAACAAAGAAACAACAACAACCAAAATCGTCACGGCCAAAGCAACACACAAAACCGTAGCAATCAAACAAATACAAACAATCAAAACCGCAATACCCAAAACAATAACGGTTCTACAACGAATCAAAATCGGACCAGCCAAAATAACAATGGCGGGAACAACCAAAACCGTGGCGGCCAAAACCGCAACAACAATTTTGGTGGCGGTCAAAATCGTAATAACCGGAATAACTTTAATAACCAAAACCGCAATCGTTTCAATAAAAAAGGGAAAAAAGGCAAACATCAACAAGAATCAGCGAAGCCAGCAGTACCAGCACGTAAATTCCGTGAATTACCAGATGTTTTAGAATATACAGAAGGTATGAACGTGGCGGATATTGCGAAAAAAATCCACCGCGAACCAGCGGAAATCATCAAAAAATTATTTATGATGGGTGTCATGGTTAACCAAAACCAAGCCCTAGATAAAGATACAATTGAATTATTAGCTGTGGACTATGGCATGGAACCGCAAGAAAAAGTCCAAGTTGATATTGCGGACATTGATAAATTCTTCGAACCAGAAGCAGTTGTTGAAGAAAACTTAACTACACGTCCCCCTGTTGTCACAATCATGGGACACGTAGACCACGGGAAAACAACATTATTAGATACATTGCGCCATTCTCGTGTGACTTCAGGTGAAGCGGGCGGAATCACGCAGCATATTGGGGCCTATCAGTTAGATATTGATGGCAAACCAATTACGTTCTTAGATACACCAGGACATGCGGCCTTTACAAGTATGCGCGCGCGTGGTGCCAGCATCACTGATATTACCATCTTAGTTGTTGCAGCGGACGATGGAGTAATGCCACAAACAATCGAGGCGATTAACCATGCCAAAGCGGCAAAAGTGCCGATTATTGTAGCAGTTAACAAAATTGATAAGCCTGGTGCGAACCCTGATCATGTGAAACAAGAATTAAGTGAACATGAATTAATTCCTGAAGAATGGGGCGGAGATACGATTTTCGTCAATATTTCAGCGAAATTCAATCAAAACATTGATGAACTATTGGAAAATATTTTACTGATTGCTGAAGTAGAAGACTTAAAAGCTGATCCAACGCAAAAAGCAATTGGAACAGTGATTGAAGCGCGCTTAGATAAAGGTAAAGGTCCGGTTGCGACATTACTCGTTCAACAAGGAACTTTACATGTTGGTGATCCAATCGTTGTTGGTAATACTTACGGACGTGTTCGTGTGATGACCAATGACATGGGCCGCCGTGATAAAGAAGCAGGACCAGCAACTCCTGTGGAAATTACCGGATTAAATGATGTTCCTCAAGCGGGTGATCGTTTTGTAGTCTTTGAAGATGAAAAAACAGCACGTCAAGCAGGGGAAGAACGAGCTAAACGTGCGTTACTTGAACAACGTTCAGCAAGTAGCCGTGTGACATTGGATAACTTATTTGAAAGTCTAAAAGAAGGCGAATTAAAAGAAGTTAATATCATTGTCAAAGCAGACGTACAAGGATCTGCCGAAGCCGTTTCAGCAAGTTTACAAAAAATTGATGTAGAAGGCGTTCGTGTGAAAATTGTTCACGCGGCAGTTGGGGCCATCAATGAAAGCGACGTAACTTTAGCCGCAGCAAGTAATGCGATTATTATCGGCTTTAACGTTCGCCCAACACCACAAGCGAAACAACAAGCAGAACAAGAAGAAGTTGATATTCGTTTACACCGTATTATCTATAAAGCCCTAGAAGAAATCGAAACAGCGATGAAAGGATTATTAGATCCAGAATTTGAAGAAAAAATTACGGGTCAAATGACGGTTCGTGAATTGTACAAAGTATCTAAAGTTGGCACAATCGCTGGCTGTTATGTTACAGAAGGCTTTATTCGCCGCGATAGTGGCGTTCGTGTCATTCGTGATGGTATTGTTATTTATGAAGGTAAATTAGCAAGCTTGAAACGCTTTAAAGATGACGTGAAAGAAGTCAAACTTGGTTTTGAATGTGGCGCTATGATTGAAAATTTCAATGATTTACGTGTAGATGATGCGATTGAAGGCTTCATTATGGAAGAAATCAAACAATAATTTTAGTAATTGGAGGAAGACACTATGGCAAATTATCGTGACCGTCGTGTAGGTCAAGAAATCATGCGTGAAGTGAATGATATCTTGAACAAACGCATCAGAGATCCACGCGTCCAAGGCATCACTATTACAGATGTTCGTGTGACCGGTGATTTACAACAAGCAACGATTTATTACAGCTTGTTATCTGATTTAGCTTCCGAACAACAAAAAGCTCAACAAGGCTTAGACAAAGCCAAAGGACTGATTCGTAAAGAATTAGGACAACGGTTAACCTTGTATAAAACACCAGAGTTGATTTTTGAAAGAGACGAATCTGTCCAATACGGAAATCACATTGATGAGTTGATTCGTAAGTTGAATCAAGGTGAATAATTAAAAAGAAAAAGCACACCAGACGAATGGTGTGCTTTTTCTTTTCATGATTTCTTGATAAAATAGTCATGGAGGTGCAAAGATGAAAAGAATTGTTGGTTTCTATAAAAATGGAGATCGCTATTTAAAAGAAATGGGTTCAGGCAAGAGTTCCCTGTACTTTTTTCTTTTCTTATTTGTACTACATAGTATGCGGGAACATATTATTCAGTTCATCGGATTTTGGCCGTCATTTATATTCGTCCTCATACTTGTCCCAAATCTTATGCTTGGCGTCGGACATATTAACCATTGGTACAAAAACCGCTCTTGAATTTTCCAGAATACTTTTAAGCATGGAACAAAATCAATAAGGATTTTGTTCCATGCTTTTTAAGTTAACCCGGTATTTAATACCATCACAGAATAATCCCTAAATTCAAAAATTCGTCCTTTATAAAGATAAGTGGCGCCATACTTTTGTCGATAGTACGTAATCACATTTTTTAATGTTTCAACATCGATTTCCAAAAATTCAGCACAAGAATAATGGTTGCTTAAGCCAGCTTCAGAGCAACGAATTAAATCGTCTAATGTAACTAATTGCTCTAAGGCCACATTGCGGGCTTTCAACTCTTGCTTCCGATTTTCTGTACAATTTTGATTTAAAATAGTGCCAACGGATGTTTGATAATGCCCGTATTCCTCGGCTAAAATATTCTTCTTTTGACGGGTACTCAATGTTTTTTCAATATAAATTTTGCCATTTCGATACAACCCATAACAACCTGTTTGATTGTATAAATCAATTTCTAAAACCGTCACATCCTTTTGAATGGAACTGACGAGTTTTTCATAATCATTCACTTTACCATTCACCTGCCATTACTTAATAAAAAGAGTAGATGGGAAGTTAATCCTCTTTTTTGTCAGAAGAAATCGATTGTTGATATTTGGCATCAATTTCATCCAAGTAATCGTGAATTTTCTCGATTTCTTCTTTTGAAAATATCTTTTCTGGATCCCCAGCGTGGGCAGCCAGTGTCATTTCGTCATGGCGAGGGAAGGAAAGAATTTCTGCTTGCGTTTGTTGTTCGTGTAATTGTTGTTCGGCAAATTGATAAACGATGGCTTGTCGTTGGGGCTCTAATTTTTTATAAATGCGGTCGATAGTTGAGGCATTTTTTTCCATGGGAACCTCTTGTCCCATCAACCAGGCCTCATTAATATCTAATGCATCTGCAATGCGATAAACTTTGTCTTGTTTTGCTTCGTAACGACCAGCTAGCCAATCGCTGATCGAAGATTTACCGATGCCAGTTTTTTTCGCTAATTCACTAGGTTTGATATTCTTGGCTGTTAAAGCCTCTTTTAAACGGATAGCAAAAATGTTCATATTTCCGAACCTCCTATTGTCTCAAAGTATACTATACCTGTTTAGAGAAGGCAAGTAACAATCGCAATTAAAATTAGCAGTTCATAAAACCGAACTTATGAGTTGACAGTGAAAATATTTGATGCTAAGATAGAGCCATTCAAATGTTCGGTTAACTGAACTAATTTTTTTGAACACTTTGTTCGGAAAACCGTATTTTGGTGGAAAGGGTGAAGAAATGAGTCAGAACTATAAAAAAACGTTGTCGGATACGTTACTTTTAGCAATTATTTTATTAATAAGCAGTGTCTCAATAAAAATTGGGGCCATCGTGATTGGTATGATTGGTCTCATGGAATTACTAACAGAGTAACAATAATTTAGTCAAAAGGAGAGAAGCGGATTGGCAGAACGACGCATGTTTGCAAAAACGATTATTGATAGTGATGCGTTTTTAGATATGCCCTTATCAAGTCAGGCCCTGTATTTTCATTTAGCGATGCGTGCCGATGATGATGGATTTATCAATAATCCCAAAAAATTGCAGCGAATGGTTGGTTGTGGGGAAGACGATCTAAAATTGCTAATGGTTAAAAAATTTATTCTAGTATTTGAAAGTGGTGTGATCGTTATCAAACATTGGAAAATTCATAATTATATTCGCAGTGATCGTTACAAACCAACCTTGTATCAAGAAGAGAAAAATCAGATTGTTGAAAAAAATAGCAAAGCTTATACGTTTAAAGCAGAATCGTCTGTCAGTGGTCAACCAACTGACTACCAACGGTTACCACAGGAAAGCATAGTCCAGTCTAAGTTAGGTCAGAGTCAAGGTAGTAGTTCAGAAAACGATTGTTTAAAGACGATTTATCATTTTTATGAGGAAAACGGCTTTGGTACACTGGCCTCAAAAACAAGCCAAGATTTTAAGTATTGGTTGCAAGATTTTATACAAAAAGGGGCTAGCCAAGAGGAAGCATGCCAATTAATCTTGCATGCTTTAGGAATTGCCGTCGATCGAAATAAAAGGAATTACGGCTATGTAAATGCTATTTTGAAAAGTTGGGAGCAACAAAATTATTTATCCGTACATGAAGTTCTGGTAAATGATAAAAAACAAGTGTTGGAGCATGCGCCGCAAATGACAGAAGAATATCAAGAGTTAGGTTTTTAAAGAAAGGAGGAAATCAGTATGCATGCGACAGATCAAACTTTTCAAATACTATTGAGTCAATTGTTAGAAAAAGTTGAAGACCGTTGTCCTGAATGTGGCAGTGAACAATATGTTTGGCAACAAAAAAATAAAGATGGCACAGAACGTTGTGCCCCAACTTGTTGGTCGTGTGGGTATAAAATGCTAAAAAAACATGAACAAGAAGCCACTCAACAACGTTCTCAAGAGAGTTTTATGGCACGTACACAAAAATTTTTTCATCAAGGGTCCTTAATTGCTGATGATGCGCTACGGCAATGTCGTTTAACCAATTACCAAACCACTGAATTAGAAACAAGACAAGCAAAAGAACGGGCCTTAGCAGCAGTTTCAGCGATTGTTGAAGGAAAGCCAATCCACGTTATTTTTTCAGGGAAACCTGGTGTCGGTAAAAGTCATTTGGCTATCAGTATTTTAGTTGAAGTCTTAGAACGCTCTGCATATAAAAAGTATTGTTTATTTGTCAGCTACTCTGAGTTATTAGAAAAACTAAAAATGTCCATGAATGAGTCGACCAAAAGCCAAGCAAAGGCTCAAGCGTATATTACTAGAATGAAAAAAGCAGACGTTTTGGTCTTAGATGATTTAGGTGCTGAATTAGGAATTAAAAATAAAGTTAGTACGGATTTTAATAATGACATCTTAAACCGAATTTTAGAAGCTAGACAGAATAAAGCAACTATTTTTACTACTAATTTTTCTGGAAAACAACTGGTGGAGGCCTATGGAACACGCATTATTTCTCGTCTAATGAAGCACGCCAGTGGCTATGTTTTCCAATATAAAGACACAACAGACAAACGAATGAGGAGTGTGAAATAAATATGTTAACAATTATTATTGGGTTTATCTTTTGGACAATGACACTGATGTTAGGTTATCTAATTGGTGAAAGAGAAGGCCGTAAACATGAGTAATTTAACAAAACGTAAAAAAGATTTATTTGAAATGAAAAGCGTTGTATTTAAAGATATTTCAAAGCAACAAAGCGAAAAAGCACAAAAAAGAAAACGACTCTTACAACTAATGAATCAATATCCCGATTGGGCAAGTCAAAAAAATAAACTTATTATGCAGGAAATTCAAGAATTAGGACAAGCAATCGGTAATTGGTCGATGGATCAATCAAGACCCATCCAATCCATCAAGGCCGCATCGTTTACAAAAAGCGAGTATCTCTATTTAATTTGGCTCGGTTATTCAGATGAAGCGATTCGTCACGGCTTAGACATGTCGAAAGAGTGTTATTTTATTTATCGATTAACGCTTTTAAATGAATAAAAGTAAAGGAGATTAACCAATGCGTACGTCAACATTTAATTATATCAAAGATATTTTAGCAGACTTTTATAAAACAGATGAGTATATCCGTCAACGGGAAGAAGAATTACGGCACCCTTATCAAGAAGCAGATTTAAATGCTGGTATTAGAGGACAAGGACTTCACTCTGTAGTGACCGAACGAATGGCGATTACGATAGCTATGGATCGTCGTCTGTGGAACTTAGAGAGAAATCGAGACATTATCAAAAATTGTTTAGCTGAAGCGGATGAACAAACGCGCGTGATTATTGAAGAACTATATATGAAAAAACGGCCCTCTTTAACATTAATTGGACTTGCCCAGCAATTATTTATTAGTAAAAGCCAAGCCTATAAATTAAGAAATCATTTCTTTGAAGCGGTGGCGGATGAACTAGGCATGTAAACATGGAAAAAGCGTGGAATTTTTTCAGGTGTCAACATGGTAAATTAATAGTGTCGAAAGAGATAGATAAACGTGAGGCAACCAAAAAAATGAAGACACGGAATTCTATAATTTTGACTGCTTTCTTGTGTCAGCTATGAAGGAGAAGAAAATGCCGGCTACTTTCAAAATCCTTCATTTTGACTAGAAGAGAGCCAATTGGTTAACCAATCCTGAATTTTTTGAATGGAAAGGTGGCTCTAAAAATGAATGAAGCGGAACAAGAGTTATATGAAGCCCTTGTTGCAATCTGCCAGACGTCAGGATTTTTGTTGCTAGAGGAACTGCCGACAGATTTACCAGATCAGCCATTTGTTTACTTAGGTGATAGTAAAGAATTACCTAAGCCAACTAAATCAGCTATTTTGGGAGAAATTGAATTAATAATGCATGTTTATGGTGCGTTATCTGAACGACAACAAATTTCTACAATTAAAGGAACGATTTTACGGCAGGCAACCAGTAACTTAAAACGAACGGCTCATTTTAATTGGGGTATCAAACATCAAGAAGTCAAAGCACAAATGGTAAAAGATACCAAACAAATGAAAAAAACAATTTGGCATGCTGTACTACCATTACACATGCAATTTTACTAGGAGGAATTATCAATGGGAGAAGTTATGCAAGGAAAAGACCGTATTTTATTAGTTCGTCGCTTGGATGAAGCAGCGACAAAGAAAGCAATGAAACCCTTATTTCAAATTGAACATGAATGGGAATTCTCACGTGAATCGAGCGGTACGCAAACAAAAGATGGCGTTGCGAATGCTGTTTCTGGTTTAGAAGTTACGTTATCGTTAAGCGGTTTAGCCTCTCGAGATGATGAAAATTTATACATGAAAGACGCAGTTGAAGATGGCATCTTAATGGAATTTTGGGATGTTGATTTAAAAGGTGAAAAAAATGCGGAAGGTAAATATCCAGCAATTTATGCCCAAGGTTATGTAAATTCATGGAGTTTACCAGCCAATGTAGAAGAATTAGTAGAAATCGAAACAGAAGCCTCTATTAATGGCAAGCCACAAGATGGCTTTGCAACAGTAGAAGCAGATATTATTGCGGAAGCAC
This sequence comes from Enterococcus sp. DIV2419, assembly GCF_051711865.1. Classification (NCBI taxonomy): domain Bacteria; kingdom Bacillati; phylum Bacillota; class Bacilli; order Lactobacillales; family Enterococcaceae; genus Enterococcus; species Enterococcus sp. DIV2419. The sequence goes on along the minus strand of NZ_JBIONS010000001.1, from coordinate 1,839,005 downwards.
AATATGCGTTCCAAGATACCGTTCCAGAGAAAGCACCACAACCTGGCGAATAATCAAAAAGTGTTGAATTTTAGGAGGATAAAAAATGAATTTAGAGATTAACGGAAAAACAATTGAAGTGAAATTTACGATTGGCGCGATTCGCGAATTAGATAAACGTTACCAAATTGAAAATGGCGCTGCCAAATTCGGTATGGGCATCAGTTCAGCAATGATTTATTTACGCCAATACAATCCAGTAATCTTAGTTGACATCATGGAAGCTTTACAAAGTGGGCAATTAAAAATAGGTAAGTCGGAAATTGAAGCATGGTTAATGACCCAAGATGTCAAAAAACTTTCAGATGATTTGCTTAAAGAAATGGGAAAGCAACCTCTTACAAAACCAATGATCGATCAGTTCAGCAAAGAAGCGAAGAAAGCAGAAGCGCAAGCGACCAACTAATTAAAACGAGCGATGACGTGTATCACGACATCGCTCTTTCTGCTTTTCGCTACTTAGGCTGTCGTTCGTTTGAAGAAGTGGATCGGATGACCATGTCTGAATTTGAATTACGAATGATTGCTTTTAATTTAGCAGAAGTAGATGAAGAGCGGAAAAGGCACGAGCTTGCCTACTTAAATGTTAAAGCGCAAGCGACAAACAAAAAAGGAAAACCCGTTTTTGAAAGCTTTAAAAGTTTTTATGATTATGAAAAACGAGTTGCTGAAGTTCTGGCAGCTAACCAGCCACAACGAACGAAATTAAATGAGCGGAAAAAAACGCAACTTGCTACTGTGGCAGAGCGTCTACGCCGCTATCGAGAAGGGAGGAGAGTAGATGGAGAATGACAAAGAAAAAACGCCGTTATCGGAGGCAAAGAAAAGCCTTGCAGGCGTCCAACAAGCATTAAAAAGTATGAGCGGTGAGTATGCCTTATTAAGTGGATATTTAGGGAAAATTAGTGCGGGTGTCAATCAGTCAGCCACGGTCATGAACACATTTAAAACCGTCATGCAACAATCTGGAGAAACAGTGAAAAAAACAGGAGACGAAACAGCAAAGGCAGCAGATCAAATGAACACAGCGTTAACAGATTCTGCTGAACAAGCCGGTGAAGCAGCTAAAAAAGCGGGGAAAGAAACCTCTGATGGCTTTACTAATGCACAAAATAATATGCTGAGCTTTGGGACGGCCATGACTAGTGCCGTTTCCTTACCTATGCTGAACGTTTTAAAAACAGCTATGGGCGTCGGTGCTGGGGTCAGTGGCGAATTTCAAGGAATGCAAGGACTGATTATGGCCAGTGCAGGAGGGATTTCTGATTCATTGCAAGGCGAGTTGCAAGGGGCATTGACTCAGATGAATCAATCATTTGAAGCGGCGGCACAAGTGATTCAAAGCGTGATGGCTCCAGGAATGGAAATTTTGGTTCAAGTGGTTATCACAGTCGTCAAAGGCATTACAGCTTTGGTGAATTTATTTATCAAATTACCAAAACCCGTCCAAGTTTTTATTGTTGCCATTATGGGCATTTTAGCCGCCATTGGGCCCATGTTGATTATGGTAACGATGGCTCAGCAAAAATTTCAACAGTTTAGTGATGGTTTGGTTCTTGTAAAAGGAAACATTGGGAAGTTAGGTGGTGGCTTATCAAAACTAAGTGCTAGTTTTAGTGCCTTAAGTGGAGGACCATTAATTTTAATTGTAGCAGCCGTTTTAGCAGCGGTAGCAGCGTTTGTTTATTTCTATAAAACCAATGAAACATTTAGAAATAGTATCAATAGCTTAGCTAGTGCCATTCAAGGAGCTGTTTCAGCGGCGTTTGGCAAATTGGTAGGACTGCTACAACAGATCCAGCCGGCCTTTCAGCAAGTAATGGCAGTTTTTAAACAATTTTTTGCAGTAGGCTTAGAGAAAATGGCGACTATTTTTTCAACAATTGGTCGTGTGCTAACAGGCGTTTTTGCCAGCGGTTTGCAATTAGGTAGTAACTTATTAGGGCAATTTGGTGGCACCTTTGACAAAGCTGGTTTAGCGGTTGGTCTTTTGGTAAAAGTTCTGACAAAGGTTGCACTGGCTGCATTAGGAATTTCCGGGCCGTTTGGTCTAATTATTTCCTTGATTGTTTCATTCGTGACGGCCTGGATGAAAACCGGTGATTTGAGTGCGGGTGGTATTACCCAAGTCTTTGATAATTTAGGTAACACGATTATATCGGTTACAACAATGCTGGCAGCTAATCTACCGAAAGTTATACAACTTTTTACAACCGTCTTAACCAGTATTCTCGAGAAAATAACAGAAGCTATTCCAAGCATCGTAACCGCGTTATCTAGTTTAATTACGTTAATTGTTGGTGCGATCGTTGCCAATTTGCCAGTCTTAATTGAAGCGGCAACACAAATTATTACTACGTTGATTCAGGGGATTACAACAGTCTTACCAATGTTGATAGAAGTTGGTTTGAGCTTATTAATGACTTTAGTTAATGCGATTGTCACCGCCTTGCCAACAATTACAACTGCAGCGATTAATATCATCACTACATTAGTGACAGCTTTTGTCACAGCGTTACCAATGCTAGTTACAGCAGGTGTTTCAATTATCACAGCCTTAGTCAATGCATTTGTTACGATGTTACCGTTGATTTTGACTGCAGGTTTACAAATTTTGATGGCATTAATCACTGGGATTATGACGATTTTACCTCAGTTAATTCAATCAGCGCTGACGATTATTCTAGCGTTAGTGACAGCGTTGATAGGTGCCTTACCACAGATTATCAGCGCAGGTGTCAAATTGTTAATGGCGTTAATTCAAGGAATTATTTCGATTTTACCAACCTTAGTTGCGGCAGCTATTACCTTAATTTTGACATTGGTAAATGCCTTAATTGGTGCCTTGCCACAAATCATCAGCGCAGGCGTCAAATTGCTAATGGCTTTGATCCAAGGGATTATTTCAATTTTACCGCAACTGGTTACTGCAGCAATTACACTAATTACCGCTTTAATGGGTGCGTTAATCAATGCGTTGCCACAGTTGTTAAGTGCTGGGATTCAACTGATTCAAGCCTTAATTAATGGTGTACTCAGTCTATTGGGTGCCTTGCTGTCCGCAGCAGGAACATTAATCTCACAAATGATCACGAAGATTGGTTCTTATTTTGGTCAACTGTTAGCTTCGGGCGGACAGTTAGTTGAAAATATCAAAAATGGGGTTACCAATGCAGCCGATCAGGTAAAAAATGCCATTGGTTCTGTAATTGAAGGTGCTTGGCAAGCAATCCAAGGTTGGTTTTCAAAATTCACCGATGCCGGTGCGAATATTGTCGGTATGATTGCTGATGGAATTACAGGCGCAATTGGAAAAGCCAAAGAAGCAATCGATGGGGTCGCCAGTAAAATTCGTAACTTTTTACCATTTTCACCAGCAAAAGAAGGTCCCTTATCTGATTTGCATAAATTGAATTTCGGCGGCACGATTGCCACGGGGATTTATGCAGGCGAAACAGCCGTTAGTAGAGCAATGGCTTCTATTTTAGACTTACCGCTGTTAAATGATTTTGCCTTGGACTTAGCTGGTCGAGGAAACTTCACGGCAACGATTGACCATCGTTTAGAAAATGATGCATACAATCGACCATTATTTGTGACAGTAGAGTCAACGTTAGATGGAAAAGTTGTCGCAGCAACTACGGCGCCTTATTTAGCAACAGAGTTACAACGACAACAAGTGAAACAAAATAACCGCTTAGGAAGGAGAGGATAACATGTATAAATTTGTTGATACCAATCAAGCAACTCATTCAACGCCTCTTCCTTCAGAAGCGTTGAATTTTAACGGCCAATTTTTAGAAAAAGTCATCCCTGGCTATCAAACATTATCAGTTTCAGGACGAGAATTAGTTCCAAGCGAAATTGAAAGCTATCAATTAGGGATTCGTGATGGTAAACGTCACGTTTATGCGCGAATTCCAGAACGAGAATTAACAGTCAAATATCGCCTTTCAGCTGTGAATAATGAAGCGTTTCGAGATGCATTTAATCATTTAAACGTTGCTTTGTTTACGGAAAAAGACGTTTCTATTTGGTTTAACGACGAACCGGAAATGCTGTGGTTTGGCAGTAAGTCTTCAGTGAGTGATGTACCCGAAGGTGTTAACCAAGTAACAGGCACCTTTACTTTATTGCTTTCTGATCCGTATAAATACACACGGAGTGATGCGACTAGTGTGATGTGGGGTTCGCCAACCATTACATTTCAAGCAAATTACTTAATGGGGAATACAGGCTCGGGAGCAGTTGATTTTCCAATTTTAATTGAAGGTGGAGCCTATTGGGGATCAACCATGATTACCTTTCAAAATCGGGCTTACACGATGGGGGATTTAGGCAAAGAAGTTCGGCCAATTGAAATTTATCCTACGGTTGAAGGCTTAAAAGTCAAACCGACCATTATTTTAACAGGAACCGGACGTGGTGTTTGGATTAAAACACGGAACGATACAATTAACTTAGGAGACTTTGATCGTTCGGAAATTATCATTGATACTGAAAATTTTTATCTGACAAAAAATGGTGCACCGATGATTCGACCAATGAACGATTTTTATCTATATCCCAATGAACCGCTGTATATTCAAGCCAAAGATAGCGACTTCTGCTTGACGATTCGCTATCCTAACCGATTTGTGTAGGAGGGTGATTAAATGTTAATGGCGCTGGATTTAAAAAGAACATATACGGCAATCTTGGATAATGCCTATCAAGTCAGTTATGAAAAAATAGAGAACAAAATTGGCAGTTTAGATTTTACCATGCCGCTAGATGATCCTAAAAATGAATTTATTGCAGAAATGCAATGGGTGGAACTGACCGACAATGAGAATGAATATATTGGTTTATATCGCGTGATGCCAACCACAATTAAGAAAGATGCGAACAATAATCAAATTCACTACTCTGCCACAGAAGCATTATGTACCTTAGGTGATACTGTCCTTTTTGGTTGTCACGAAATTAAAAACAAAACAACGAAAGAGGCCATTCAATTTCTATTAAATAAACAAAAAACAAAGCATTGGGTCCTAAAAAAATGTGATTTTTCAAGGAAATTAACCTATAAATGGGAGAATGAAAACGGGCTAGTCGAGCCTTTATTTAGCATCCCAGCCGATTTCGAAGAGGAATATCTTTGGCAATGGAATACAGAGGTCTATCCTTTTGAACTTTCATTAGTCAAACCGCCAACAGAACCAGTTGCGCGAATTCAAGAAGGTTACAACATGCAAGGATTTGAAATAGAACGTAATCCCAAGATGCTAATCAATCGGATTTATCCATTAGGTTCAGGCGAAGGTGTTAACAAAGTCAATATTCGCTCGGTCAATCAAGGGGTTCCGTATTTAGAGAACAAGGCCGCAATTGACCGCTATGGTTTATTAGAGTCAATTTGGGTGGAACAGCGTTTTTCTGATCCCAAGGCATTAAAGGAAAATGCTTTGCGAATGTTAGAAGAATGGACCAAGCCACAAGTTTCTTGGGTAGTGACTGCAGCTGATTTAATTAAATTAACAGATCAACCTTTAGCAATCGATCGTTTGCGGTTGGGCACGGTTATCATGATTAATACGAATGAGTTTGGGAGTGTCAACCTTCGTATCAAAAAAGAAAGTAAAAAAGATGTCTTTGGTGCCCCCCAAGACATTCAGCTAGAGTTGGGAAATCTGCAAGAAACAATTCATAGTACCATGACAGCTTTCAGTCGGAAACAAGAGATTAGCGAAACTTACGCACAAGGGGCGACGACACTTTTAAATCGTTCAGTACAAGGAGAACTTAGCAAGACACAGCCAGTGGAGCTGAATTTATACTTTGACGAGGACATTCTTTATGTAAACACCTCAGAATTAACGTTCAAGGCAACTGCTAAAGGACCTTCGCATTCTGTAACGAACATTGATTTGGTAGTGGATGGCAAAAAATTACCCCAACTATCATTGCAACAACAACGGCTAAACATTTTGAGTTATTTACGAAAAACAACAGATGGAAAAATCGAACGCGGCAATCACACGCTTCAATTTTTCTCTCATCAGCCACTATGGTTGGATGCTTCGGTCATCTGTCGTGTGTATATTCAATCCCAATTGGGCGGTCAGTTTTAATAAAATAATGAAAATTAGAGGAGTGTGACGAAATGTCAGTAGAACATATTGAAGAATTAGATACCCTGAATCAAGGTCGCCTTAAAATCAATGCAATCTTGGATCAGTCGAATGCATCAGCTGAGAAAGTTGATGCTTACCAAGTCCAGTTAACGAATGGAATTTCTGAAGCGAAAAACATTGCAGATGAAGCTGGCAAAGAAGCCGTACAAATTGCCACCGATGCAGGCAATCAAGCAAATGAAACAGCCAACCAAGCGATGAACAATGCCAAAACAGCAATCACGATTGCAGGAAATGCAGTTTCAACGGCAAATAATAATAAACAAGAATTTGATACTTTGCGAAATGATTTCGATCAATTAGTAGCAGAAGCAGGTGATAGTAATCCAGAAATTGTCCAAGCACGCACAGATACACAAGGCATCAAACAAGCTACCTTAGCGAATCGTCTTCAAATTGATTTGAATGACCGTATGACAAAAGCAGATGGTATTTCTTTATTGGCTAAGCCAACCACTGTCAAATTGAAGTTAGACTTTAACGGTAAAACGGCCGGCAATACAGCCACCAATGCAAACAGTTATTCCACTGATTTTACGGCAAAAATTCTTAAGAAGCCAACAGACGTTTGGGAGGAAGTTTCCCAAGCGGACTACAATAAAATGGCCAGCCGTGATGATGAGGGTGTGAAAACAGGTTCCACCCAAAGCGGTGTGATTCCGCAACAATTAGCGGCCTTCAATCTCGTTGAAGCCGCTAAAAAATTAATTCCACAAATGTTTGAGACAGTCACAACTGACGAGGCGGTGGCATTTATTCGCCAGAACGTTCAATTTTTTACGATTAATCAACGTGTGAAAGCCGCTGCGCCGAATAATCAAACGATTAAAATCGCTGCGTATTTACCAACTACGGATAATTGGGTAACTCAAATTCAAGAATCAGCAAAAGAGTTCAGCGATTTTTCAATTCAAATCAATGATCAGAATTTTATCACAGATGAAGGTTTCATTTATTTAATGAGCTATACAGATTCATCAAATGGGGTAACGCCAGCCAGCGTAGAAGTTGATTACGTGGGGCTTCATATTGGTCTGTCTGTTGATGCCCAAGCGGTTTTAGCGAAGAGTGGCTTTGTTCAAGCAGAGCAACTCAATACCCATGTGGAAAATCAGAATAATCCGCACCAAGTAACCGCTGAACAAGTGGGGCTAGGCAATGTAGAAAATTATGGCTTCGCATCAGACAGCGAAGCAGTCGCGGGAACTTTAACTAGTAAATATATGCACCCGAAAAACGTTGCGGAAGCGATTAAAGGTCAAGCTGTGACACAAACAGGTGATCAAGAGATTGCTGGGGCGAAGAATTTTGTAACTATGCCAACCGTCAATGATGTGCCTTTAGAATCCTCTAAAATGGCCATTTATGAAGCTAGTGGAGTCGGTGAAGTCGAGGCAAAATATCAGGCGGCCTTTAATAAGGATAATATGAAATTTGTATTAATTAGGGTAGGAAATCGTGTTGATGCATTTGTAAGATGTAATTTGAGTGATCCAACGAAATTGAATAACCAGGTAGTCAAAGTTTTTAATGTTCCCACAGGTTATAGTATAAACTCTGTTATCAAAAGAAATACTTGGAATATTCCTTTAACAGCAGTTCAATATAATTTTCCTCAACCAATTTGTACAGCCTTGTATGAGATGGATAATAAGGGAATTATATTTTGTTCTAACCGTGCTGGAAATATTTACCTACAAGGAAGTTGGTACACGGACGATCCGTTTCCAACAAAATAACAAGCTAGTTTAGGAGTCTTTTTATGGAACGTTATCTCAACACAATAACAATGCTTTTAAGCATTTTCGGTGGGATTGTCGTACGTTTATTAGGTGGATTAGATCAATTGTTGGATGTCTTCCTCTTTTTAATTATTGTCGATTTCATCACAGGTTGGATTAAGGCAATCGCCACAAAAGAATTGTCCAGTCGGATTGGTATGCTCGGAATTGCGAAAAAAGTTACGATGTTATTTGTGGTTGCCGTAGCGGTTCGTGTTGAAAAAGTTGTGGGGAACAATTTGCCAATTCGGGAAATGGTTCTGATTTTTTACATTGCGAACGAAGGACTTTCTTTTTTTGAAAATATTGCGACCTTTATTCCTATGCCGAAAAAGTTAAAAGAGTTATTTATTCAGTTAAAAAATAAAGATGATTAAGTAGAAGTGGTCGGGACAAACGTAGAACTTTCGGCTGATTGCCGAAGAAATTACTTCTGTCCCGCCATTTATCTGCGGGTTTAAGCCGTGAAAGGGAAGTTATTTTGACCTTCCTTTCATGGCTTTTTTTAGAAAGGAGTATGCTATGTTTAAAAAATTAATGATTCAACTTGCTTTAGTGATTGGCTTAAGTTTAACGATTCCGATGACGGCTTGCGCTTACACCATCGAAGCGGATCCAATCAACTTTACTTATTTTCCAGGCTCTGCAAGCAATGAATTAATTGTTTTACATGAATCTGGAAACGAGCGGAACCTAGGACCACACAGTTTAGACAATGAAGTGGCCTATATGAAACGAAATTGGTCAAATGCTTATGTCTCATATTTTGTCGGATCTGGTGGACGAGTGAAACAATTAGCTCCTGCTGGCCAAATTCAATATGGCGCAGGTTCTTTAGCTAATCAAAAAGCCTATGCGCAAATCGAATTGGCTCGAACGAATAATGCGGCGACGTTTAAAAAAGATTATGCTGCCTATGTTAATTTGGCCCGTGATTTGGCTCAGAACATTGGTGCTGATTTTTCGCTAGACGATGGAACAGGTTATGGAATAGTCACTCATGATTGGATTACAAAAAATTGGTGGGGAGATCATACAGATCCTTATGGTTATTTAGCGCGTTGGGGGATTAGTAAAGCGCAGTTGGCACAAGATTTACAAACGGGCGTTTCTGAAACAGGTGAGACTGTCATTATTCAGCCAGGTAAACCTAATGCACCAAAATATCAAGTAGGACAAGCAATTCGTTTCACTTCAATCTATACAACACCAGATGCTTTAATCAATGAACATCTATCAGCAGAGGCACTTTGGACACAGGTAGGAACAATTACAGCGAAATTACCGGACCGACAAAACCTTTACCGTATTGAAAATAGCGGACATTTGTTAGGCTATATGAACGATGGCGACATTGCTGAACTTTGGCGCCCGCAAAAGAAGAAATCATTTCTAATTGGTGTGGACGAAGGCATTGTTTTAAGAGCAGGACAACCTAGTCTGTCAGCACCCATTTATGGTATCTGGCCCAAAAATACTCGCTTTTATTACGATGCGTTTTATATTGCAGATGGGTATGTTTTTATTGGTGGGACAGATACAACAGGCGCGAGAATTTATTTGCCAATCGGACCAAACGATGGCAACGCACAGAATACATGGGGATCATTTGCTAGCTAAAAAAAGCCACAAACTCTGCTTTTATCAGAGTTTGTGGCTTTTTTTGCATTTAGCAGAGATTTTGCCAAAGGGAATAAGCAACGGAGACTGCGAAGCTAGGTACTTTTATGCTATAATGACAAAGTTAGTATTATCGGAACTGGAGGAACTATAATGGACGGCATTTTACCGTTATGGAAGGAACGTGGCATGACAAGTCATGACTGCGTATTTAAATTGAGAAAAATTTTACATACCAAAAAAATTGGTCATGGTGGTACGCTAGATCCAGATGTCGAAGGGGTCTTACCCATCTGCGTTGGCAAAGGAACGAAAGTGATCGAATACATGGTAGATTCTGGCAAAACCTATGAAGGTGAAATTACACTTGGATTTGCTACGACAACCGAAGATGTTAGTGGCGAGATTGTTGAAAAAAAACCAGTTACAACACCTCTGTCAACTGAACAAATTGATCAAGCAATGGCCGAAATGACAGGTGAAATCACACAAATCCCACCGATGTTTTCTGCGGTGAAAGTCAATGGTAAACGTTTATATGAATATGCGCGGAATGGGGAAGAAGTTGAACGGCCCCAACGAAAAGCTACGATTTATTCATTTGAACGTACTAGTGAACCAATTTTTAATGAATCTGCTCAAACACAAAGTTGGCGGTTTAAAGTGGTCTGTGGCAAAGGAACCTATGTACGGACACTATCCGTGGATACTGGCAAAAAATTAGGCTATCCTGCCCATATGTCGGATTTAACGAGAACGGCAAGTGGCGGTTTGCAAGCTGCGCAATGCTTAACGTTAGAAGAAGTAGCCAAACAAATGGCTGCTGAAACAATTGATCAATGCCTGTTGCCCATTGAGACAGCAGTAGAACAATTCCCACGAATTGATTTATCAGATGAATTGTATCAAAAAGTAAAAAATGGCATGCGTTTGCACAAAAAAGAATTAGGAATAAAGGCAATGCCAGAATCCTTAGTTGCCTTATTTTACCAAAATCAAGTGGTTAGTTTATACATGCCACACCCAACGCATGATAAATTATTGAAACCAAGTAAAGTTCTACGGAATAATTAAATAAAAAAGAAGGAAGTTTTTGCACATGCAAGTTATTCAACTACATCATCCCTATGAACCCAATCAAATTCCTAATGACGAAGTCGTGATGGTCCTAGGCTTCTTTGACGGTGTTCACAAAGGCCACCAAAAAGTAATTGAAACAGGCAAAAAGATTGCTGAGGAAAAAGGCTTGAAGTTAGCTGTGATGACCTTCAACCAACACCCATCAATCGTTTTTCAAAAAGTTTTACCAGAAAATATGAAATATTTAACTAGCTTGGAACAAAAAGAACGCCTAATGGCCAACTTGGGCGTTGATATTTTATATATTGTCGAATTTACTTCAGCGTTTGCTCAATTAAAACCGCAAGATTTTGTCGATCAGTATATCGTTAATTTAAATAGTGCAGTAGCAGTCTCTGGGTTTGATTATACGTATGGTCCTAAAGAAATTGCTGGAGTCAAACAGTTACCAACTTATGCGCAAGGCCGTTTTGAAGTGGTGACAGTACCAAAAGAAGAAATGACTGGTGCCAAAATTAGCTCAACAAGAATTCGCGAAAAAATGGAAGCCGGCGAAATGGAGGAGGTCACGGAGTTGTTAGGATATATTTATGAAACAGAAGGAACAGTTGTCCATGGCGATGCTCGTGGCCGTTTATTGGGTTTCCCGACCGCTAATGTCAAAGTGAAAAGCACTGTGCGCTTACCAAGAATTGGCGTCTATGCTGTGCAAATCGAAGTTGGTGGCAAATGGTATGTCGGCATGGGCTCAATTGGTCATAATGACACCTTTGGAGAAGGACGCGATTTAACCGTGGAAGTCTATATTTTGGACTTCCATCAAGACATCTATGGTGAACAAGTGGTGGTTCGTTGGAATCATTATTTACGTGACCAAGTGAAATTCAATGGGGCTGAAGCCTTGATCGACCAATTAAAACAAGATGAACGAGATACGGCTGACTATTTCCAACAATCTGAGGACAAATAATGAAGATTCGTCAAGAAAAACCTGCAGAGTATCAAGCTGTAGAACGTTTAACGTATCAAGCGTTCAAGGAATTAAACTTGACCGAAAACTGGCGTCCCACAGAGCATTTTATCGTGCATTTATTAAGAGAAAGTGCCGACTTTATTCCGGAGTTGTCCTTAGTTTCAGAAACTGATCAAGGAAAATTAACGGGTCATATTATGTCTTCGAAAGCCAAACTACGATTACCTGATCATACAGAGAAGGCTGTTTTGACCGTTGGGCCGCTAAGTGTCCATCCAGAAGCACAGAACACGGGCGTAGGCTCAGCGTTAATTAAGCATTCTGTACAGAAGGCCAAAAAATTAGGCGTCGGCGGATTGATTATCCTGGGCCATCCAACTTACTATACGAAGTTCGGTTTTGTTCCAGCGACTACTTTTCAGATTACGTTACCGGAAAAAGAAACATCAGAAGCATTATTGGCTTTGGAATTACTGCCAGGTTATTTTAGCACAAGTGGTGGGGAGTGGCATTTTTCAACATGCTTTGCTTATCCAGAAACACACCTTGTAGAATTAGAAGCCTTTGAAGCAGAACTCGGAATAAATGAATAAAGAATAATAAGGAGGTCGGGACAGAAGTGTTTAACTCCGAGAAATAAGAAGGAATTTCCGAAAATTGTTCTATAATTTTTGGAGACCAAGTAGGTATTGTTCATCATCGAATCACTACGTTCTTCGTGATTCTCAACAATTTCGGCTTATTTCCGAAGGACCTTCAACTCTTAGAGCTTTAGCTCTTAGAAGTTGTTGAGATCGGAGCAACGCGTAGTGTTGCTTCTGTTCCCGCCGTTTATTAGTTTTTGAGCGTGGAGCAAAAATCCAAAGTGATTTTTGTCCCACGCTCCTTTACTACTTTTTATTACAAAGTAGTTGACAGAACCGGTACTCAGTATTATTATGTAGTGGTACATAGTAATAAAGAGTAGTTCAGGGAGGAAAAGCAGTGAAGCAGACAGAGTTGCTAAAAGGCATTTTAGAAGGTTTAGTTTTAGCCATCATCCAAAGGAAAGAAACATATGGTTATGAAATTACAAAAATTTTAAATGACCAAGGGTTTACTGAAATTGTTGAAGGAACCGTTTATACGATTTTACTGCGTTTAGAAAAAAATCAATGGGTTATAGCTGAAAAAAAGCCTTCAGAAAAAGGACCAATGCGGAAGTTCTATCGCTTAACCTCATCAGGAGAAGCAGAACTCGCTGATTTTTGGCAGCGGTGGACGTTGCTTTCAAAACAAGTAAACAAGATGAAAAAAATGGAGGGATAGAGCATGTCAAATTTTAAAGCGTTGATCAAAAAAGTTGTTGGGGATAAAAAAGAGTACAAAGAATATAAACGACGGATTGCTGCATTACCAGCAGAGTATCGACAAGTATTTCAAGAAATTGAAAAATATGCATGGCATTTTTCAGATCATAGCGGAGCCAATATGTTCAATGCGTTGACTGATTTACTTGATCTGTTTGAAGAAGGAGCTGCTAACGGAACACCTATCAAAAATATTACGGGAGAAAAAGTAGGTGATTTTGCTGAAACAATTGTCAATGAAGTCGCTGGCAAATGGACTGATAAACAGAAAGAAAAACTGAATCATCAATTTTCTAAACAATAGTCAAAACAAAAAAAGGAGAATAAACATGGTTGAAAATTTTTTTAAAGAAGGAAAGTTGCTGGTTATTCCCAAGAAAAATGCGAAAAAAGTCCAAGTGTTTCAACGTGTGGCCAACCAATTTGAATTTGGGAAAGAATATACGGAAAAAGAAGTCAATCAGCGACTTAGAGAAATCTATGAAGATTATGCACTTTTGAGACGGTATTTAGTAGATTATCAGTATTTAGAAAGAGATAAGTTTGGAAAAATTTATCAGAAATGTGAGCAACACACAAAAATTATATAAATGTCTTTTTTTAAAAGTAGCGAAACTAGGTGAAATGAACCAAGTCTAGCTACTTTTTGTTATGTAAGCTTAGTAATAGTTCTATAAAAAACTCTCTATTTGTTTTCTAACTCAGACTGGTAAGATTGATTTAATTAGAAAAAGATAGAGGTGAGAGAATGAATCTACGTACTTTAGGTCTAACAAAAATTCTTTTGACCTTTATTATATTAAGTATTATTGGCGCGTTAATGATTTATAGCGCCAGTAGCTATGACTTGCTGATGCAAGGCGTGAAGCCCACTGCTGTGTTTATTAAACAAGGTATTATTATGTGTCTCAGCTGGGTGCTAATGTTCGTGATCTACAAAGTTCGACTAGAAGTGTTATTTAATAAGAAAATTGCGATTGGACTGCTTTTAGTTTCGGTACTATTACTGTTAATGGTTCGACTACCTTTTTTTGGTGTAGCAGCGAATGGCGCACAACGTTGGATTTCTCTCTTTGGAATCCAATTTCAGCCATCAGAGCTTTGTAATTTTGCGATTATTTATTACTTGAGTTGTTATTTAGGTGAAAAAGAAAATGGCTTGACAACGAAGCAGTTAAGGAAACAATGGCTGTTTGTTTTGGTCGTTGCATTTTTAGTTTTGATTCAACCCAAAGTTGGCGGGGCTATTCTTATTTTAGTTATTGGCAGTGTCTTGATTTTCTCAGCAAGTATTCATGCAAAATTTAGTGTAATTGCTGCGGGGATTGTCGTTGCTAGCGCGGCGCTTCTTTCTAAAATAATTATTTTTCTAGGCGATCACCGCTACTTACCACATTTTTTTGCGCATGTGTATGACCGCTTAGTTGTTTTGAAAAATCCGTTTTTATCCTTTCATGATCGCGGATTTCAGCCTTCAATGGCCTATTTAGCAATGTATAACGGTGGGTTTTGGGGCACTGGATTAGCCAATGGTATGGTAAAAAAAGGTGGCTTGCCAGAAGGTCAAACCGATTTTATCTTTGCGGTGATTGTGGAAGAACTTGGTTTAATTGGCGGCTTACTATTGCTATTTCTTTTGTTATTTTTAGCGGCCTCGATTTTGCGGAGTAGTTGTGTAATAAAAAATCATTGTTACGGCTTGTTTTTGTTAGGGGTCGGGACCTTGATTTTAGCTCAAACGGCGATTAACATTGGTGGCGTTTTGGGTTTGATTCCAATGACGGGAATTCCTTTACCGTTTGTTAGTTACGGTGGGACAAGTTATTTAATCTTTTCAGTGGCATTAGGAATCGTCATTAAAATTATTGCAAACGAAAGGCGGCAGTTAAATGGTCAATACAAAAAAATTCAACTTACATCTTAATTATGATTTATTATTGCCCATTTTTTTACTCACACTTTTATCTTCTGGTGTGCAATATTGGATTGCCGTTAATGAAGGAAAAGATGGAACTGTGCCAGCATTAAAACAACTTTTCTTTATTTTTGTTGGCTATGCAGGCATGTTTTTAGCTAGTCGGCTGTCACAGAAGTTTATTTGGAAAGTAGCTCCTTTTTTCTATGGGTTTTCATTAATCTTAATGAGTGCTTTGTATTTTTCCTATGACAAAGGAATGTATTTATTGACGGGCACAAAGCGCTGGTTAGATTTAGGGTTTATTAAATTTCAGCCATCAGAAATTGCGAAAATTGCGTTTATTTTAATGTTGGCAAAAATTATTGTCCAACATGAGCAACAAGACTGGTCTGATAAATGGCGTTCAGACAAGCAACTTCTAAAAAAAATCGTTGCGGTTAGTGTCCCTGTTTTTTTCTTGATGGCGATACAAAAAGATTTTGGGACATCCCTTGTTTTCGTAACGATTATCCTATCTCTTTTAGTTATTTCAGGAATTGATCGTAAAATTTTAATCATTATTTTCAGTGCTTTAGCAACGTTAGGCGTGGTCTTGATTCTGTTAGTCTTTACAGAGTGGGGGCACAAAGTACTCTTCTTTTTACATTTTAAACAATATCAATTGGATCGAATTTTAGCATGGATTCATCCCTATGATTATGTCGATAAAATCTCCTATCAACAAGTACAAGGCTTATTGGCAATTGGTTCGGGTGGTTTATTTGGCAAGGGTGTGCATGGGATTGAAGTGTATGTTCCTGTTCGTGAGTCTGATATGGTTTTTACTTTTATCGGGGAAGCCTGGGGCTTTGTGGGCAGTGCCACTGTTGTTTTTCTCTATTTTTACTTGTTTTATCAAGTTTTAGTAGCTGGCTTGCGGAGCAATTCGCGTTTTTGTATGTACATCTGTGTCGCCCTCATTTTTTCGCTGGTTTTTCAAACGGTGGAGAATATCGGTGCGGTGATTGGACTGTTGCCGTTAAAAGGTATTCCGCTTCCGTTTTTAAGTCAAGGAGGCACTTCGTTAGTGATGGCTATCACTTCTTTAGGATTTGTCAAAGGAAGAGAAGCCGCTACCTGAAAACACAAATAAAAACCAAGACTGGAACTCGCTTGCCGACAAGCTCTAGTCTTGGTTTTTACTATTGAAATTGTTTTTGGCATTCAGCCAAAAGTTGTTGAAGTTGTCGACTCATGTAACGTTCTTTTAAATAATAAACTGCCATGTTTCGTTTAGGTAGTTCTTGGTAAGTTAGTGTATGAATCGAATTGTCTAAAAGTTGAATATTTGTGTATTCGGGGACAATAGCGAAACTATCGGAATGAGACACCAAGTGAGTAATAAGTGAAAGAGTATCCACTTGAATGACTTTCTCTGGAGAAAAATTAGAAAACGTAGTATCTAGCCAATTGGTTAATTTGTTTTGCTCGGAAAATTCGGTATTTAAACGGACGAAGGGGTACATTGTTAGTTCTTTTAAAATTTCTTCCGTCGTGGCTTTGGCCAAAGCTGGATGATCATTTCTTAAAATGAATTGATAATTTGCTGTAAATAAATCAATTTTACCAATATGTTCAGGTAATGGTAAGTCAGCAAAGGAAATACCAAAATCTGCATCCATTGTTTCCAAGGATTGAAGAATATTTTCTGTAATAATGGTGTGGACTTGTAAGTTGGATGAACGATCCGTTAATGTTGTCATTAGTAAGTCATTCAATTTATATTCTAAATCACAGAGATAAGTGGCTACATAAATATGGTTGGAAGAATGATTAATTTCTTTTAGCTCTTCTTCAATTGAGACCAACTCATTGGTGATGCGCCAACAATATTTTTCTAAAATTAATCCAGCTGGTGTTAAGGTGGTAGTTTGGCCTTGGCGATTAAAAAGTTCAGCGCCTAACGTTGCTTCAAGAATTTTTATTTGCTTACTTAGGGCAGCTTGAGAAATTGCTAAATTTTCGGCTGCTTTAGTAAATTGTTTCACTTTGCATAACTCTAAAAAATAATGTAAACGAAATAGTTCCATGGGAATTCCTCCTTTTTCTATTCCTAGAATAAATAACGTAATTGTTCGAATAAATAACGGTGTGCTTCACAATGTCCGTGATGATTATTCTGAACTAAATAGATGGCTCGTTCTGGACTATCTTCCAGAGGAATACCAACTAAGTTACGTCTGTTTAGTTCATCAGTGAGTGAATAGGGAAGGATGCTACAGGCTTTTTCTCGTTGGACCATGTCTAAGACTAAATGAAGAGAAGGAAGTTCGATGACGATTTGCCGATTTTCCCAATTGATTTTACGTTCCCAACGTTTAAACACTTTTTTTTCATATACTTGATCGGAATATGCAGCAAAAGGTAAAGAACGAATTTCGTCAATCGTCACGCTATCGGCATGGGCTAAAGGATGATTTTTATTGACACAAAGGAGATAGCTTTCTGTATAAATTAATTCTTTCTCTAATGGAATCGAGGTATCCAAAAATATCCCAATCCCAATGTCAATTAAATCTGTTTCCAAGGCTGTTTCAAGATCGTAATAATACTTAAAATCAATACTTACATACGGATAGGATTGATTAAATAACAACAAGACTTCTCCAAATGCTTTATCTATATCAATTAAGTTTGTTCCAATCCGAATGGTCGTTGTCGATCCTTGGGTCACTAATTCGTTAATCTCTTCTTGCGCTTCCTTAATGAGTGCAAAAATCATTTCTGTTCGCTTGGCGACGACTTCGCCTGCTGGAGAAAGCCGACAATGTTTCTTGTCTCTTAAAATTAATGAAGCACCTAATTCACGTTCCAACTCCTTGAGCTGGGTACTTAAATAAGGTTGACTCGTATGGAGCTTTTGAGAAGCTAAAGTAAAACTCGCATACTTTGAAACTGCCATAAAATATTCTAGTTGTTGTAATTTCATTTTCCTCACCGCCGTTTCTTTAACTATACAAAAAATAGCAGAAGAAAAGCTTCTCGACAAGGCTATCTGACGGTCTTTAGATTAATTTAACCAGTTATGATTCTATGAATAAATACGAATCATACCAGAAAACCATAGTAAATAAGCGGATTATTTTTCTTTTTGTTACTGAATGGACAAAAAGTTATCTGCTAAAAACTTTTTCTATATCGTTATTTTTTCAAGGAAGAATTATACTTGCTGTTGTAATTAAATAAGATTTGTTAGGTGAGGCTCCTATACAAACATAGGCTACTGCCCAAAAATGTCGAGAGACGCCAATGGGTAGAACAGGAACTGTCGAATGAAGGCTTTTCTTAAGGTAGCTAAAAGCAATCGCTTTTTACGTTGTATAGTGCTAAAGCTCAACGATAAGAACGATTATTCTTTGACACGTTGAGTTTTCAGCGTGTCTTTTTTTGTGGAAAGGGTGAGGAAAATGGAAGATGAATCGATCGTCAATTCAAGTCAACAACAGATAAATGAGGTGAAAGAAAATGGAAAAGAAAATGCGTCACTTGGGCCATGACTATAGTTACAAAAAGTTTGCCCATTCAGAAGTAGAAAAAGTTTTACAACGTTTCGGCTCAACTTGGGATGGCATTAAACACCAAGATATTGAAGAATTACAAGAACGTTATGGCCGCAATAAAATTATGAATGAAAAAAAAGCTTCACGGCTGCGACTTTTTATAAAATCGTATATCACGCCGTTTACTTTGGTGTTATTAGCACTAGCCACGATTTCATTTTTTACAGAATATGTCTATGCTGCGCCAGAGGAAAAAGATGTTACTGGCGTGTTAATTATGTTAGCGATGGTCATCTTAAGCGGCACGATGAGTTTTGTACAATCAGTCAAATCAAGCAATGCAGTTGAAAAATTACAAAATATGATTAAAGTTACAGCGACAGTCATTCGTGACAAGAAGCAAATGGAAATTCCTATTGAGGAAGTTGTGTGTGGCGACTTAGTCCAACTATCCGCTGGCGATATGATTCCAGCCGATTTACGTTTAATCCAATCTAAGGACTTATTTGTTTCCCAATCATCCTTGACTGGAGAGAGTTTTCCCATTGAAAAACACGCGACTCATCAAAAAGATAGTGATCAAATTGATACAGAATACGACAATCTTTTGTTTTTAGGAACAAATGTAATTAGTGGCACTGGTTTGGGCATTGTCATTAAAGTTGGTAATCAAACTTTATTCGGACGGATGGCTTCTGATAACGGAGAAGAGCAGCAACAGACGAGTTTTGAAACAGGAATTAATAAAACAACGTGGGTGCTGATTCGCTTTATGTTGGTCATTACGCCAACTGTTTTTCTAATTAATGGGTTAACAAAAGGCGATTGGGTGGAAGCGTTAATGTTTGCGATTGCCACAGCTGTCGGCTTGACACCAGAAATGTTACCTATGATTGTAACAACCAATTTAGTCAAAGGTTCTCGAGAAATGGCTAAAGAAGGCACGATTATGAAAAATGTCAATGCCATTCAAAATTTTGGCGGGATGGATGTACTTTGTACGGATAAAACAGGTACCTTAACACAAGATAAAGTAATTTTAGAATACCACTATAATATTGGGTGCCAAGAAGATCAAAAAGTCTTGGATTTAGCATTTCTAAACAGTTATTTTCAAACAGGTTTGCGTAATTTAATGGATAACGCCGTTATTCAAGCGGCGACGCAAGAAAGTGATATACAATCAGATGATTTTTATAAAGTAGATGAAATTCCTTTCGATTTCAATCGACGTCGAATGAGCGTGATTATCAAAGAGTTTAAAACGCGAGAAACACGCTTAATTACCAAAGGTGCGGTTGAAGAAATGCTCTTGGTCTGCACACAGGTACTTTTAAATGGCGAAATTGTGCCCTTAACAGAGACGCTACGTCAAAAAATTACCAAAGACGTTGAAGCTTTAAATCGAGATGGTTTGCGCGTTCTAGCAATTGCCGATAAAAAAGTCGAAGCGGCTGAATGGGAGTATACAACTAAAGATGAATCAGAGTTGATTTTACAAGGTTATCTTGCCTTCTTGGATCCGCCAAAAGAAACAGCGGCGGCAGCTATTCACGCCTTGCATCAACATAATGTAGCTGTGAAAGTATTAACGGGGGACAATCAGTATGTGACGCATTCTGTTTGTAAAGAAGTTGGTCTGGCTGGCGAAAAAATTATTACAGGAAATGAACTTCAACAATTAAACCAAGAAGAATTAAGAAAAACCGTTCAAGCGTATAATATTTTCGCCAAAATTACGCCTGACCAAAAAGTTCGTATTGTAAATGCGTTAACTGAAAATGGTCAAACTGTTGGCTTTTTAGGTGATGGAATAAATGATGCTGGAGCAATGCGTGCTGCTGATGTAGGAATCTCTGTTGATACAGCTGTCGATGTGGCGAAAGAATCGGCGGATGTAATTTTATTGAGAAAAGATTTAATGGTTTTGGAAAAAGGAATTTTATCTGGACGGCGCGTGTTTACGAATACGATGAAGTACGTCAAATTAACAGCAAGTTCTAATTTTGGCAATGTTTTTTCCGTGATCCCAGCAAGTATCTTTTTACCATTTTTACCGATTGCTCCGATTCAATCGCTATTATTAAATCTAATTTACGATACTTCGTGTATGTCAGTTCCTTGGGACAAAGTAGATGAAGAATACGTAGAAAAACCAAAAAAATGGGAACCAAAATCAATTGGTAATTTTATGCGTTGGTTTGGTCCAACGAGTTCTATTTTTGATATTGTTACCTATTTATTTATGTATTTCATTGTGTGTCCGGCTATCCTAGGTGGCTCATTCTTTGAATTAAATGGAGCAGATCAATTGCTCTTTATCGGTATTTTCCATGCAGGATGGTTCATTGAGTCCTTATGGTCCCAAATGCTCGTCTTGCATTTCCTACGAACAGAAAAAATGCCTTTCCTTCAAAGTAGTGCTTCTGGAATTATGACGTTAGTCACTACAGCAGGGATTGTTCTCGGAACTGTTTTACCCTTTACCGCTTTCGGTGCAGAACTAGGATTTGTCGGTTTATCACCAAGCTATTTCTTGTATTTAATCCCGACAATTGTTGCTTATTTAGCACTGGTTGCGTTCATTAAAGTTTTATACGTCAAACGTTACGGTCAATTACTGTAACTGATTTGTACTATTATATATAGAAAAATTTTTTTACTTTTCTTTCAAGGTTGAGGAGGTGTCGGTTTTTATGACAGCTCCTCATTGTTGTTTTAAGTGGCTGCGCGAATTTTTTTATGGATTTATTTGTCATTTACAGTTAGTATGGCTAGTAGAGACTTTCCAAAAAGAACGAGCTTTTTGGTAATAAGGAGATAAAACGAGCTAATGACCAAAACAAACCAACTTTCAACTTCAACGCCGATGTTCGATCGGTCGGCCTATATTCATATTCCATTTTGTGAGCATATTTGTTATTATTGCGATTTTAACAAGGTCTTTTTAGAAGGACAACCAGTTGATGAATATATTCAGAGTTTATTAAAAGAAATTCAACTTACGCAAGCATTGTATCCAGAACAAGAAATGAAAACCATCTATATTGGCGGAGGCACGCCAACTTCATTATCAGCGAAACAGTTAGATGTGCTACTAAAAGGGGTTCGCGAACAGCTAACGTTTGATGACCGAAATGAATTTACGGTGGAAGCAAACCCTGGTGATTTAACCCAAGAAAAATTACAAGTCATGAAAAACTATGGCGTCAATCGTCTTTCGATGGGCGTTCAGACATTTGATGATCGCTTGCTCAAAAAAATCGGCCGCAAGCACACCGCCGCAGATGTTTATGAAACAATGAAATTTTTAGAAAAAGAAAATTTTACCAATGTCAGTATTGACTTAATCTATGCTTTACCTGGACAAACATTGGAAAGTTTTCGCGATACTTTGACAAGAGCATTAGCATTGGACTTGCCACACTATTCGCTTTATTCATTAATTCTTGAAAATAAAACAATGTTCATGAACTGGGTTCGTCAAGGACGGTTACAGCTGCCTGAAGAAGAAATCGAAGCGCAAATGTTTGACGAAACGATTGAAGCAATGGAGAAAAAAGGACGTCACCAATATGAAGTCAGTAATTTTGCTTTAACAGGAAAAGAAAGCCAGCATAATCTAGCTTATTGGAATAATGACCACTACTATGGATTTGGCGCAGGTGCCAGCGGCTATCTTGGGCAAACTCGTTACAAAAATCACGGTCCAATCCAACATTATTTGAAACCCTTGCGAGAAAATCAATTGCCAATTGTGGAGACCGAAGAATTAACTCGTCTAAATCAAATAGAAGAGGAGTTATTTTTAGGCTTACGTAAAAAAGTAGGCATTTCTAAACAAAAATTCCAACAAAAATTTCATGAACCAATTGAAGCAATTTATGGAGAGGTCATTCAACGCTTAATCAAAGAAGAATTATTAATTGAAGAAGCAGATATCTTACGTTTAACGAAAAAAGGACTATTTGTGGGGAATAATGTTTTTGAAGCATTTTTGTTAAGTGAAAAAGAGTAAAAAAATAAAAAAATCATCGAAGTGTGACAAAGCATTTCGATGATTTTTTTATTACAAAAGTTGGTATTGATAATTTTTTAAGGTGATTTGCAGCAGTTAGCACTCTTGTTTGAAGAGTGCTAAAAAGTTGCGTATTTCCCTTGACAAAAAGGTAAGGACTTGTTATATTAGTATATGTAGTTAGCACTTAGATGTTAAGAGTGCTAATGAAGGGTGGTAATAACGATGATTACAGAAAGACAACAAAATATCTTGAGACTTATCATCCAAAATTACACGAACACGGGCTTACCTGTCGGTTCTAAGAAATTGATGGAGGATGGCATTGCCTCTAGTTCTGCCACAATTCGTAATGATATGAAAGCATTAGAGGAATACGGCTTATTAGCTAAGACCCATTCTTCTTCAGGGCGAATCCCCTCAATGGCTGGTTATCGTTACTACGTGGATCATCTTTTACAACCAACACAAGTAGAAGAGAACGAACTTAGAAGAATCCGTCAATCTTTTGGAAAAGAATTTCATGAGATTAATGATATTATTCGACAATCAGCTGAAATTCTATCAGAATTGACAAGTTATACTGCTTTTTCATTAGGACCTGAAGTGAAAGAACGGAAATTAACCGGCTTTCGAATGGTTCCTTTGAATGATCGGCAAGTCCTTGCTATTATAGTGACAGATAAAGGCAATGTTGAAAACCAAGTATTTGCCATTCCTGCCGCTGTTTCTAGCCAAGATCTTGAAAAAATGACACAAATCATCAATGATAAGTTGGTTGGACAACCTTTGTTGACCGTTTATCATCGTTTGCGGACGGAGATTCCGATGATTTTACATCGCTATTTCCAAACGCCAGAAGGAATGATGAACTTATTCGATGAGATGTTAGGACATGCCTTTGAAGAAAAAGTCTTTGTCGGTGGTCGCATGAATTTGTTAGATTTTGGCATCAAACAAGATATTGAACAATTGAAATCTGTCTATTCCTTTATGCAAAATTCTGATGAGCTGACGCATTTATTAAATGGTTCTGCAACAACAGAAAATCCAATTGTTTTTCGTATCGGCTCAGAAATTGGCAACAATCTCTTAGAAGATATGAGCATGATCACTGCTACGTATGAAGTATCAGGACATGGCAAAGGAACAATTGCCCTGCTAGGACCAACCAGTATGCCGTATTCAAAAATATTCGGTTTGGTAGACACGTTTCGACATGAGCTAGCTTCACAACTAGGTGACTATTACCGTTTTTTAGGTAATTAAGCAAACCTTGTTAGGATAAGAAGTAGATGCATAAAGAGAAAGGAAGTTGCTGAAGTGAGTAAAAAAGAAGAGAAGCAAGAAGAATTACAAGAAGAAATGGAAGCTGTTGATGCTGCTGGCGTTTCTGAAGTAGAAGTTGAAGCAACAGAGATTGAAAATCTTAAAGCAGAGCTTTCCGAAATGGAAGACAAGTTCTTGCGGGCAAGAGCTGAAATTGCTAATATGAGCAATCGAAATAAAAACGAACGAGAATTATTAGTTCGTTACCGCTCACAAGATTTAGGTAAAAAGATTTTACCATCTATTGATAATTTAGAACGAGCAATGGCTATTGAAGTATCAGATGAACAAGGCGAAAGCTTGAAAAAAGGTATTTCGATGGTGCTAGAAAGTATTACTGTGGCTTTAAAAGAAGAAGGAATTGAAGAAATCCCAGCAATGGGTGAAACCTTTGATCCAAATTTACATCAAGCCGTTCAAACAGTCCCTGCTTCTGAAGAAACCCCAGCAGATACCATTGTTGAAGTTCTACAAAAAGGGTACAAATTACAAGATCGTGTGTTACGACCATCAATGGTCATTGTTGCACAATAACAAACGTTAATTAAAAATATATTATTATAGAAAACTAATACAGATTGGAGATATTCACTATGAGTAAAATTATTGGTATTGACTTAGGAACAACAAACTCAGCTGTCGCAGTGCTAGAAGGCGGCGAAGCAAAAATTATTGCAAACCCAGAAGGTAACCGCACAACTCCTTCTGTCGTTTCATTCAAAAACGGTGAAATTCAAGTGGGCGAAGTAGCAAAACGTCAAGCTGTTACAAATCCTAACACGATTTCATCTATTAAACGTCACATGGGTGAAGCTGGCTACAAAGTTGATGTTGAAGGAAAATCATATACACCACAAGAAGTTTCTGCAATGATCTTACAATATTTAAAAGGTTTTGCTGAAGACTATTTAGGTGAAAAAGTTGAAAAAGCAGTTATTACAGTTCCTGCATATTTCAACGATGCGCAACGTCAAGCAACAAAAGATGCTGGTAAAATTGCTGGTTTAGAAGTAGAACGGATCGTTAACGAACCAACAGCAGCAGCTTTAGCTTATGGTTTAGATAAAACAGACAAAGATGAAAAAATTCTTGTCTTTGACCTTGGTGGTGGTACATTCGACGTGTCAATCCTTGAATTAGGCGATGGCGTTTTCGATGTATTATCAACAGCAGGTGATAACAACCTAGGTGGGGATGACTTTGATAATAAAATCATTGACTACATGGTTGCAGAATTTAAAAAAGAAAATGGCATTGACTTAGCTAACGATAAAATGGCATTACAACGTTTGAAAGATGCTGCTGAAAAAGCGAAAAAAGACTTATCAGGTGTAACAAGCACACAAATCAGCTTGCCATTTATTACTGCTGGCGAAGCAGGACCATTGCACTTAGAAATGAACTTAACTCGTGCAAAATTTGATGAATTAACAAGTGATTTAGTTGAACGTACAAAAGTACCAGTACGTCAAGCCTTGAAAGATGCTGGTTTAAATCCTTCTGAAATCGACGAAGTTATCCTAGTTGGTGGTTCAACACGTATTCCAGCTGTAGTTGAAGCTGTTCGCAAAGAAACAAACAAAGAACCAAACAAATCAGTTAACCCTGACGAAGTAGTAGCAATGGGTGCTGCCATCCAAGGTGGCGTAATCACTGGTGATGTTAAAGACGTTGTCTTATTAGACGTAACACCGTTGTCATTAGGTATTGAAACAATGGGTGGCGTATTTACAAAATTAATTGATCGTAACACTACGATTCCAACAAGTAAATCACAAGTCTTCTCAACTGCTGCTGACAATCAACCAGCTGTTGATATTCACGTTTTACAAGGTGAACGTCCAATGGCCGCTGATAATAAAACATTAGGTCGTTTCCAATTAACAGATATTCCTGCGGCTCCTCGTGGTGTGCCACAAATTGAAGTAAGCTTTGACATTGATAAAAACGGGATTGTAAATGTTCGTGCGAAAGACTTAGGCACTCAAAAAGAACAAACAATCACGATTAAATCTTCTTCAGGTTTATCTGATGATGAAATCGAACGTATGGTGAAAGATGCTGAAGCAAACGCTGAAGCAGATAAACAACGTAAAGAAGAAGTTGACTTACGTAACGATGCAGATGCTTTATTATTCACTGTTGATAAAACATTGAAAGAATTAGAAGGCAAAGTAGACGCTGAAGAAGTGAAAAAAGCAGAAGATGCGCGTGATGAATTAAAAGCAGCCATCGAAGCAAACGATATCGAACAAATGAAAGCAAAACGTGATTCATTGAATGAAATCGTCCAAAACTTAACAGTAAAACTTTACGAACAAGCTGCGCAACAACAAGCACAAGAAAATCCTGAAGCTGCCCAAGGTGGCGCTGATGATGTTGTTGATGCTGATTTTGAAGAAGTAAATGGTGATGACAAATAATCAATAACAATTGATTTTAGGGACTGGATCATTAGTACAATGACTAATGTCCCAGTCCCTTGTCTTTTGTGAGAAAATCAACCACAATCAAGTTAGCAAGAAACTATTTAGGTTTTGAAAGAACTGTGGTATGATTACAACGATGTTAAACAAGCTGAAAATACCTATTCACAGCTAGTAACACTGATTCAAGGTGTGACAGATAATCCAACCAGAGAGACCGAAAGCAATCGATGAATTTGGCTGGTTCTAAACACATTGTAAAGTTTGAAGAAAGTTGGAGGGAAGTCAATGGCGACGAAACGAGATTATTATGAAGTGCTAGGATTAGCAAAAGGTGCTTCAGATGATGAAATTAAAAAAGCATACCGCAAACTTTCCAAAAAGTACCATCCAGATATTAACAAAGAAGCCGATGCGGAAGAAAAATTTAAAGAAGTTTCTGAAGCGTATGAAGTATTAAGTGATCCACAGAAAAAAGCGGCCTATGACCAATATGGCCATGCAGGAACTGATCCTAATTACGGTGGCGGCGCTGGTGGCTTTGGCGGTTTCGGTGGCGGCGGATTTAGCAGTAGTGGTTTTGGTGGATTCGAAGATATTTTCGATTCATTCTTTGGCGGCGGTGGCCGTTCTGTTGATCCAAATGCACCAAGACAAGGCGCCGATTTACAATATACAATTCAATTGAAATTTGAAGAAGCTATTTTCGGTGTCGAAAAAGAGATTAAGTACAATCGAGAAGATACTTGTGCAACCTGTGGCGGTAATGGCGCCAAACCAGGCACACACCCAGAAACTTGTCATAAATGTCATGGCTCTGGAACAATCAATGTTGAACGTCAAACGCCATTAGGTCGTATGATGAGTCGTCAAACTTGTGATGTGTGTCATGGCACAGGGAAAGAAATTAAAGAACCATGTCCAACTTGTCATGGCACTGGTCATGAGAAAAAAGCGCATACTGTCAAAGTAAATGTGCCTGCTGGAGTAGAAGACGGTCAACAAATGCGCTTAGCCAACCAAGGAGAAGCGGGTACCAATGGTGGACCATATGGTGATTTATATGTAGTCTTTCGTGTTGAAGATAGTGATATTTTCGATCGAGATGGCGCAGAAATCTACTACGATTTACCAGTAAGTTTCGTCCAAGCGGCTCTAGGTGACGAAGTAACTGTGCCAACTGTTCATGGTGACGTGAAATTAAAAATTCCGGCTGGAACACAAACTGGCACAAACTTCCGCTTAAGAGGCAAAGGTGCGCCACGTTTACGTGGTGGGGGCAATGGTGATCAACACGTGAAAGTGAAATTAATAACACCAAAAAATCTTAATGAAGAACAAAAGGATGCCCTACGAGCTTTTGCAAAAGCTGGTGGACAAAATGTAACTGAACAACAAGAAGAAGGCTTCTTTGATAAAATGAAAGATGCGTTTGGCGGTAAGAAGAAAAAATAAACCAAACGAGTTAGAGACAAAAGCAGTTAGCTCCAAGTGTTCATCACTCTTGAAAGCTAAATTGCAACGAGTAATTGCAGGTGCTGCTTTTGTTCAACTGATTATTTTAAGATTTAGAGAGTGGGACATAAGTCGTTTTGACTTATGTCCTATTTTCGTTTTTTATTTCCAAACATTTTACGAGAATATTTTAAAATTTAGCGTATACTTAATATAAGCAAGTTAGGAGGGCTTATTTATGAAACCATATGTTTATGTAATCAGTGATATTCATGGACAAGCAGATTTGTTTGATGCCTTACTCACAGACTATGACCCAGTCGAGCATCAGCTGGTTTTAATTGGTGATTTAAACGACCGTGGTCCGCATTCTAAAACCTGTTTTCTCAAAGGAAAAGAACTTGTCGAGCAACACGGCGCTGTTTATTTACGAGGCAATCATGAAGAATATTTTTTGCAGTTTCTTCAAAATCCAGAGGACTGGTTTGTAGGATATGTTCGCAATGGTGGCAAGGAAACAATTGAAAGCCTCTTGCATCCAGGAGCTACTGCAGAATACTCACCAACAGAAATGGCCTTAATGATCTGTAGTCGCTATCCAGAGTTAATTGATTTTTTAACAAAACGACCGCTTTATTTTGAATGGCAGCATTACTTATTTGTGCATGCTGGGGTTGATTTAACGATGGAAGATTGGCGGCAAACAGCACCTAAGGATTTTTTGTGGATTCGCGAACCCTTTCATCAAGGGAAAAATAATACAGGCAAGACCATTGTTTTTGGTCATACCATTACCCCGATGTTACATGGTGATATGCAGACCACGGACCTTTGGCAAAGTGATGGAAAAATTGGGATAGATGGTGGTGCTATTTTTGGTGGCTCAGTGCATGGTGTGATTTTTAATGAAAAAGGCATTGTCCAAGATATCGAATATCAAAAACGCACCCCTGCGTGGCAACCAGAATTTTGATTCCTTAATCGCACGAATCAGTTACCTCACTTCTATATTTAGAAGCAAAAATATGCTAAAATAGATAAGTATGCATAAGAAAAGAGGTATCTAGTTAATGGCAGAAGCTTATAACGAAGAAGTAGTAGCGCTACTTCAAAAAGAATTGACAACGTATCGTTCAAAACAAATAACAACGGTTTTAACTTTATTAAATGAAGGAAATACAGTTCCTTTTATTGCCCGTTACCGGAAAGAAATGACTGGAAGTTTAGATGAAGTCCAAATCCGTGAAATAGAAGAACGTTATCATTATTTACAAAACTTGAAAAAGCGGAAAGAAGAAGTTCTCCGTTTAATTGAAGAGCAAGGAAAACTAACAAAAGAACTCAAAACAGATATTCAAAAAGCAGTAAAAATGCAACAAGTGGAAGATTTATATCGACCATATAAACAAAAACGTCGGACTAAAGCGACTATCGCGAAAGAAAAAGGGTTGGAACCATTAGCAGATTGGTTGCTCTCTTTACCTGAAAACGCGGATATCTTAGCTAAAGCGGCTACTTTTATTAATGAAGAAAAAGAAGTTGCAACCGCCGAGATAGCCTTGCAAGGTGCTCATGAAATTTTAGCAGAACGTATTAGCGATGAACCAAAATACCGAACATGGTTACGTGATTATATGGTTAAACATGCGCAATACGTTAGCGTAGTTAAGGACGAAGAAAAAGACGAAAAGCGGACCTATGAAATGTATTACGATTTTGCAGAACCAGTTAGCAAAATGGTGCCGCACCGTGTCTTAGCAACGAATCGTGGTGAAAAAGAAGACATTTTAAAGGTTTCCCTTGTCGCTGATGAAACAAAAATTAATGATTATTTCCAACGTCAACTAATCGGCAAACAAGCAACAAGTTTTGCTGCTCCATACATTGAGGCTGCTTATTTAGATAGCTATAAACGATTTATTGGACCAGCGATTGAACGGGAGATTCGCAATGAATTAACAGAAAAAGCTGATGAACAAGCGATTGCAATTTTCGGTGAAAATTTACGTAATTTATTATTACAGTCACCACTTAAAGGAAAAGTTGTTCTAGGATTTGACCCGGCTTATCGGACAGGCTGTAAATTAGCAGTTGTCGATGAAACGGGTAAAGTTTTAGCAATTCAAGTGATTTATCCACATAAACCAGCGACTGCTGCGAAACGTGAAGCCGCTGGTCCAGCCTTTAAAAAGATCATTGAAGACTATCAAGTGGACATGGTAGCTATTGGAAACGGAACGGCAAGTCGTGAATCTGAATTGTTTGTGGCAGAGCAATTAAAAGCGGTGAAACGGGACGTCTTTTACGTGA
This sequence comes from Enterococcus sp. DIV2419, assembly GCF_051711865.1. NCBI lineage: Bacteria > Bacillati > Bacillota > Bacilli > Lactobacillales > Enterococcaceae > Enterococcus > Enterococcus sp. DIV2419. The sequence goes on along the minus strand of NZ_JBIONS010000001.1, from coordinate 1,808,992 downwards.
TTGTTAATGAAGCAGGGGCTTCCGTTTACTCTGCGAGTGAAGTGGCTCGTAAAGAGTTTCCTGATTTACAAGTCGAAGAACGAAGTGCGGTCAGCATTGCACGTCGTTTACAAGATCCGTTGGCAGAATTAGTAAAAATTGATCCCAAAGCAGTCGGGGTCGGTCAATATCAGCATGACGTATCGCAAAAACGTCTTGCCGAGCAATTGGATTTTGTTGTGGAAACTGCGGTAAACCAAGTTGGTGTTGATGTGAATACAGCGAGTGCTCAACTTTTACAACATATTTCTGGCTTAAATAAAACAACGGCGCAAAACTTAGTCACTTATCGTGATGAAAATGGTGTCTTTACAGCACGAAATCAAGTCAAAAAAGTACCTCGTTTAGGACCAAAAGCATTTGAACAAGCAATTGGCTTTTTACGAATTCCTAATGGCAAAAATGTGTTAGATAACACTGGCATTCACCCAGAAAGTTATCCAGTAGCACAAGCAATTTTAGAAAAAGCAGAGATTGCTTCTAAAGAATTAGGGACAGCAGAAGCTATCGAAAAATTGAAACAGTTACCAGTGAATCAATTAGCTACTGAGTTAGAAGTTGGTTCAGAAACACTCACAGATATTATTGCTAGTTTAATCCAACCAGGTCGTGATATGCGCGATGAGATGTCCGCGCCACTTTTACGTAAAGACGTGTTGACAATGGAAGATTTGAAACCAGGAATGGAAATGCAAGGGACTGTTCGAAACGTAATTGACTTTGGCGCGTTTGTCGATATTGGTGTGAAGCAAGATGGCTTAGTCCACATTTCTAAGTTAAGTACTAAATTTGTTAAGCACCCAACGGATGTTGTTGCGGTGGGGGATGTAGTCACAGTTTGGGTAGAAGATGTTGACTTGAAAAAGGGGCGTATTAGTTTAACTATGTTGCCTCGTGCTGATAGAAAAGAGTAACAATGAAAGAGTCTCAACCAGTCTTGATGACAGATCAAGCGCTTCAAACGCTAGTGGAAAAAATTTCAATCGTATTTTTTCAGAAACCTTTTCTGCATCAAGCTACATTTAATCGGCGGTTAAAAACTACGGGCGGTCGCTATCATTTAGCTTCGCATCACCTGGATTTTAATCCAACTGTCTTTTTAAAGTATGGACAAGAGGAACTGGAAAAAGTCATTAAGCATGAGTTATGTCACTATCATTTACATTTAGCTGGCAAAGGCTATCAGCATAAAGATAAGGACTTTAAAGAGTTATTGGCTAAGACTGGCGGTGCCCGTTATGCACCGCCTCTAGTAGAACGGAAAAAAGCAGTTTTCCATCAGTACCAATGTCAGTCTTGTGGAGAAGTCATCCTCAGAAAACGACGAATTGATACGACACGATATGTCTGCGGAAAATGTCATGGGCGTTTGTCCTGGCAAGCGAAAAAAGAACAAATCTAACGATTCTGGTCTTTGTTATCTTGACAAAGACCAGTAATTATTTTAGGATAAATAAGTGCTCTTAAAATGCAGATGTGTTGGAATTGGCAGACAAGCATGATTGAGGGTCATGTGGACAGATGTCCGTGTGGGTTCGAGTCCCATCATCTGCATCAACTAGTATAACAAGAGGTCGGGACAGAAGTGTTTAACTCCGAGAAATAAGAAGGAATTTCCGAAAATTGTTCTTTAATTTTTGGAGAATTTCGGCTTATTTCCGAAGAAGTTGCTTCTGTTCCCACCGTTTATCAGTTTTTGAGCGTGGAGCAAAAATCCAAAGTGATTTTTGTCCCACGCTCTTGTTTATTACGGAAAAACCATCAATTTTTTATTAAATTCTGATATTTATTATTGCTTTTTCATTATAGTTGGCGTAACTTTAGAGTATAAATTTGTGAAGCGAGGGAGTCCGTGTGAGAAATTTTAAAAAATCTGATAAATTAAATAACGTAAGTTACGATGTCCGTGGTCCTGTTTTAGAAGAAGCAGAACGCATGCAAGAAGAGGGCATACGTATTTTGAAATTAAATACAGGGAATCCAGCGCCATTTGGTTTTGATGCCCCAAATGAAATTGTGCGCGACATGATTGTAAATGTTCGCGATTCAGAAGGTTATTCCGATTCAAAAGGTATTTTTTCTGCAAGAAAAGCGATTGAACAATATTGCCAATTAAAAAAATTTCCTAATGTAACGATTAATGATATTTACACTGGTAATGGCGTGAGTGAACTAATTACCATGTGTATGCAAGGCTTGTTAAATAACGGCGATGAAGTACTTGTGCCAATGCCAGACTATCCTTTATGGACTGCATCTGTTTCTTTGGCGGGCGGTACGCCCGTTCATTATATTTGTGATGAGCAAGCAGAATGGTATCCAGACATTGATGATATAAAATCAAAAATAACTTCGAATACAAAAGCAATCGTTATTATAAATCCAAATAATCCGACTGGTGCTTTATATCCGAAAGAGTTATTACTAGAAATTGTCGAAGTGGCACGTCAAAATGATTTAATTATTTACTCCGATGAAATTTATGATCGTTTGGTCATGGACGGTTTGGTTCATGTACCGATTGCTACATTAGCACCTGATTTATTTGTCGTAACATTGAATGGTTTGTCAAAATCACATCGAGTGGCAGGCTTCCGATGCGGTTGGATGGTGTTAAGTGGAGATAAATCACGAGTAAAAGGGTATATCGAAGGGCTAAATATGCTTGCTTCCATGCGGTTATGTTCGAATGTGTTGTCACAACAAATCATTCAAACCGCATTAGGCGGCTATCAAAGTGTCGATGATTTACTTTTACCAGGTGGCAGAATTTACGAACAACGAGAATTTATTTACAATGCGATAAATGATATTCCTGGTTTATCAGCCGTGAAGCCTAAAGCAGCTTTCTATATTTTCCCGAAAATTGATACGGCCAAATTTGACATTTATGATGATGAAAAATTTGTTTTAGATTTCTTACACAAACATCATATTTTATTAGTCCATGGTGGTGGGTTCAACTGGCAACAACCAGATCACTTCCGTATTGTTTATTTACCGAAGATGGAAGACTTAAAAACTACAGCAGATAAAATGCGTGAATTTTTAAGTACCTACAAACAAAAATAAAAGAACTACCAAAAAATAGCCTCTAACGAAGCTATTTTTTGGTAGTTCTTGTTTTATCAACAATACTATTCTGCGGTTTCACATGCTTTTTTACTAATAATCATTCGGTTGGTATATTTTTCTTCCATATCAGGACTAGGATTTGCTACTACGATGAGATAAGAATTTTCATACTCCTTCTCCACAAAGCCTGAATAATTTGTTTTTTCCCAAATGAAGTGAACCTTTTTCTCTTCGGCCATACAATAACACTCCTTTTTAATAAAAATGAACCTATTTATTTTCTAAGAAAACCTTAGATAATGTTCTTGCAGTATATTATGCAATAAAGTACAATAAAAGCATAATGCGAATTCGCATATTTTGACAAAATCCCCATTTTGCAAGGAAAATGGCCGATATAAATAGGAGCTATTGTGATGAATTCTTTAGGTGCAGTTATTAAAGAAATTAGAAAAAATAGAAAATTGACACAGAAAATGTTATCAGAAGACATCTGTTCGCAAAGTGTTTTAAGTCGCATTGAAAACAATGAAGAGTTGCCAAACGTTCTCGTAATGCAACAACTTTGTGATCGTTTAGGTGTGACTGTTGATCAGATTATGCGTTATAAATCTGGTGATGTGCACGTTGTTACGTATTCATTTGAAAAAATGGCTGAATATTTTCGCCATAAAAAATATCAATTATTATTAAATTATTTAAAGGAAAATCGTATTGAAGAACAATTGTATTTAGATACGGACTGGCAAAAATATTATTATTATTTAGGTAGTTGTGAATTGTTTGTTCTAAATGATTATGAAAAAGCTATTGCTAGCTTGCGTAAAGGGTTATCTTTCACCTATAAAGCCGATAAGTTAAATGTTTCTGATTTAGAGATTCAATTAATTAGTTGTCTAGGTGCCACTTATGGTTACATGGGCAATCGAGTAGAAGCAGAACGATTTTTAAGTTTGAGTATTCATTATTTTAATCAATTGCCAAATGAACGCAGTAATGCAGAGTTAACGAAAATATTTTTTAATTATGCTGATTTCTTATTTAAAAATTATACAGAAAAAGATGCCGAAATTTATGTGGATCAAGGAATTACTTGGGCCCGCAAAAAAAATAGTTATTATTATTTAAGTGAATTATTAAATCTAAAATATTTAGTTTTAATGAGAAAGAATAAACACGAAGAAGCAGAACGTTATTTAAACTTAGCACAACAAATGAAAAATGTGGAAAGTGGCAATCTTTAAAAAATCCTCAGAATTGCTTAAAAGGTCTACACCATTTCTTGACTTTTGTACTGATTAAGAGTACTTTTGAAGTAAGTAAAATAAAGAAAGAAGGATGAAGATGAAAACATTTATCTTTGCAGACAAGTTCTTTTTAAAAAGCGAGGTTAAAGGACCTGGTTATTTAGAAATCACGGATGGTATCTTTGGTAATTATACAAAAGATGAACCGCAAGGGGACGTAAAAATTATTCGTGAGGAAGGCAAATGGATTGCCCCAGGTTTAGTGGATACTCATATTCATGGTTACATGAATCATGACGTAATGGATAACGATGCAGAAGGCATTAAAGTGATGTCTGAAGGCTTATTATCTTGTGGTGTAACTTCATTTTTACCAACAACGTTAACTTCAAGTAAAGAACGTTTAACAGACGTTGCACGTACGATTGGTCAAGTCTACCAAGAAGTACCTGGTGCAAAAATTCAAGGGATTTACTTTGAAGGACCTTTCTTTACTGAAGAACATAAAGGCGCACAAAATCCAAGTTATTTTGGAGATCCAGACCTTGATACATTCCACGAATGGCAAGAAGCTTCAGGCGGAATTATTAAGAAAATTGCGTTGGCTCCAGAACGTAATGGTGTGAAAGAATTTGTTGAAACCGTTACAGATGAAGGTGTCGTTGTTGCTTTAGGCCATAGTAATGCGACCTTAGAAGAAGCTGATGTGGCAGTTGAAGCAGGCGCTAGCGTTTTTGTTCATGCATATAATGGGATGCGCGGCTTAAATCACCGTGAACCAGGGATGGTTGGTGCATTGTTAACGTTACAACACGTTTTCTCTGAATTAATTTGTGATGGACACCATGTACATCCGCAAGCGGCTGAAGTATTGATGGAAAAAGCGGGCCATGATCACGTTGCGTTAATTACAGACTGCATGATGGCTGGCGGTATGCCAGATGGCAACTACAATTTAGGTGAATTTCCTGTTGTGGTAGCAGAAGGAACGGCTCGTTTGGATACTGGGAACTTAGCAGGTAGTATTTTAAAACTAAAAGAAGCAATTAAAAATGTAGTTGATTGGGGTATTGCAACACCTGCACAAGCAATTATGATGGCTTCATTAGTTCCTGCTATTAGCTGTAAAATTGATGATCAATGTGGCATGATTGCAAATGGTCGAGATGCTGACTTTATCGTATTAGAACCAACCATGGAATTAGCAGCCACTTATTTAGATGGCGTAGAACGTTATCGAGCATAAGACACAAGAAAAAGCTTGCGGAAATTTATCCGCAAGCTTTTTTTATAATTCTTTTGGTAAAATCGCAGAAGTGATTTCTTTGTTCTCGTAGGCAATAAAAAAATCGATTAATTGCTTGTCAAATTGCTCAATATCCTCTTTGTAAAGGGAGCTGGGAATCACAAAGGTTTGCTCTAGAGTACCTGCTAGATAATCGCCATCTAAACTTTGGGCGACAACTAAAAATTCTTGTTTGCGCCAATGTTCCACATCTGTTTCAGAAATGGTTTCTGGAGAGGCTAAAAATTTACAATTTTCGACAAACTGTTCATCAATTTCTTCACTGAAAGTTAATTCAGCATCCTCTTCTTGAGGTTGAGAGAGGATTGCTTGCAAAAATGTTTGTGGTTTTGCATCGGGTAATGTTTCTTTTAGCTGTTCAAAATCCAATGAAAGTTCCTCCTTATTGTTTGTTTAAAATAGTTACTGAAAAATCAATGGGTGAATTTGTTTTAAGGCTTTTGGCTTCTAAGATGATTTTTTCAGCCAACAAATCGTTTCCGTTATATACAGGTGTCACGCGATAACGAACGGTTTCGCCGCGATCAAGAGCTGCCCGAATCTGATTTTCATATTTCGTCATATAAGGAGTGTTGACAGGATTCTGATACAAGGTGGTTAAGTTACGTGGATCATCACCACTGCCTCCCATTTGACGGCCGATTAGGTGGCCACGCGAATGATTAGCTTTTCCTGAAATGAAACCAGCTGGTCGAATATCTTTATTAGCGGAAGTTCCTGTATTGACCATTGCGGGTTTTAATAGCGCATCAGCGCCTGTCGCTCGTTTTAGACGATCTAGAGAATGATAAGTAATCCAGCCGTTTGAGTTATCCTTTAATTCCTCTGCTGAAAATGTGGCTTTACCATTTTCAATGGGTCCGGGATTATCTCCTTTAGGTGCTGGTGTGCTTGAAGGGGTGGTTGTTTGTGGTTGAACATTAAATAAATCTTGTAAAGCATCAGGAACTTTAACGCCAACCGCGCCTAAAATTAAAATGATTAATGCGCCAATTAGCATGATGGTTGAATTAAATGGTGGTTTCTTCTTTCTGTTTGCCATAACGTGCTCCTCTAATTTTATACTTGCAATAGTCCAAATTTAAGTGGACCATCTTTTCTATTATACGTAAATTTGCTAAAAAATCAAAAAAGGCTTTTCTTTGAAAGACTTGTTTTCTCAGATATGTTACTATTTTAATGTAGAAGGGAAGGGATAGTGGATGGCCTATATTGAAGTAAAAAATGAATACAAGCGTTACCAAATGGGAGAGACAACTATTACTGCGAATGACGGCATTTTTTTTGAAGTGGAAAAAGGAGAAGTAGCGGTTATTTTAGGCCCCAGCGGTGCTGGAAAATCAACTGTTTTAAATATTCTTGGTGGAATGGACAGCTGTGATGAAGGGGAAATTATTATTGATGGTACAGATATCGCTCAGTTTTCAGAGAAACAATTAACCACTTATCGACGCAATGATGTCGGGTTTGTTTTCCAATTTTACAATTTAGTCCCAAATTTAACGGCAAAAGAAAATGTCGAATTGGCTTCGCAAATCGTTGCGGATGCGTTGGATTCGACCACTGTTTTACAATCGGTGGGTTTAGGGGAACGTTTAGATAATTTTCCAGCGCAACTTTCTGGTGGTGAACAACAACGAGTGACCATCGCCCGTGCGATTGCTAAAAAGCCCAAGTTACTTTTATGTGATGAACCGACAGGAGCACTGGATTATGAAACAGGGAAACAAATTTTAACTATTTTGCAAAACACTGCTCGTGAAACAGGAACGACCGTCTTAATTATTACCCACAATTCAGCCATTGCAGAAATGGCCGATCGGGTAATTCGAATTAATGATGCGAAAGTTCGCGAAATGACTGTGAATGATCAGCCTAAATTGGTTGCTGAAATTGAATGGTAGGTGCCTAAAATGAAGAAAACAGCGCTAATTAAAACAAGCTTACGTGAAATTAGACAATCTACTACACGGTTTTTATCGATTATGGGGATTATTTTCCTTGGTGTAATGGTTTTTGTTGGTTTGAAAGCTACTGGACCAGATATGATTAAAACCGCGAATAATTATTACCAGAAAGAGCAGCTTCCAGATGCGCGAATAATTTCTACAATGGGACTGGAAAAGAAAGATTTAACAACACTACAGTCTTTAAAAGATGTCGAAACAGTTGTGCCGCGGTATACAATAGATGCCACGATTGGGCCGCAAAATAATGCAGTAAAATTGTTTGGCTATCGAAAAAATCAAGCAGGATCGGTTAACTATCAAGTAGTTGACGGTCGCTTACCTAAACAAACAAATGAAATTGCATTAGATACATTAGCGAAAACTAGATATGACTATAAAATGGGTGATAAAATCACTTTAAACGATGCAGCGATTAAAGAAAAAGGACTGACGCAAACTCATTTTACTGTTGTCGGATTTATCAATTCACCAGAATATATTGATAATACATCCAGGGGAACCACAACGGTCGGTTCTGGAACGTTAAACTTTTTTGGCGTGGTTTCGGAAAAAGCCTTTGACAGTCAACGGTATCCAGAATTGCTAATCTCATTTCGTTCATTAAAACATCAAAATACGTATTCCTCTGATTATGAAAAGAAAAGAGAGCAGGCCTTAAATCAGGTAAAAGAGGCACTGAAAAATCGGCCAGAAGAACAGGTTGCGGCTCTGCGTGATTCGGCTCAGCCGGACATTAACCAAGGTCGGCAAGCGCTGGAAACGGGAAAACAAGCACTTGCGCAGTTGGAGCAACAACCAGGAATTCCATCTGAGATGCTTGAAAAGCAAAAAGACGAATTGGCTAAACAAGAACAACTGTTGGCTGAAAAAGAAACAGAGCTAGCCAATTTGAAAGCCCCAACTTATTATTATTTTACCAGGGAAGACAATCCAGGATTTTCTGAATATCAAGATAATGCTGATCGGATTTCTTCTTTAGCCACGCTGTTCCCGTTGTTCTTTTTCCTAATTGCGGCATTAGTCAGCTTAACTACCATGACACGTATGGTGGAAGAAAAAAGAATGGAAATTGGTAGTTTGAAAGCTTTAGGTTATCGTAATCGTGAAATTGCTTCGATTTTTATTACCTATGCAACGGTTGCTAGCCTAACAGGTGCATTATTAGGATTGGCAGTTGGCTATTATCTATTCCCTAAAATAATTTTTGATGCCTACGGTCAAATGTACAATATTCCTGATTTAGTTACACCGTGGTACTTAAATTACAGTTTATGGGGCATCATTGTAGCCTTAGCTTGTACTGTGGGAGCGGCCTTAGTGACATTAAGAATCGATTTATTAAGTACCCCAGCTACCTTGCTAAGACCCAAAGCGCCGAAAGCAGGCCAACGGATTTTATTAGAACGAATCCGCCCTTTATGGCAACGCATGAGCTTTATTCAAAAAGTGACCGCTAGAAATCTGTTCCGCTATAAACGACGGATGCTGATGACCGTTATCGGAATAGCTGGTTGTATGGGGCTGTTAATTGTTGGTTTTGGTTTACGCGATTCAATTGTGGATGTCGCTACAATTCAATTTAATAAAATCTGGCATTACCAAGCAGTCGTGACTTTTAAAGAGCAAACAACACCTGAAGAGACAAAAGAGTATCAAGAAACGTTGCGCAAACTGGATGGTTTGAATAAAACAATTCCGTTATATTCAGAAATCTTTAAAACGAAGGGCAAAGGCGCACCAACTCAAAATATTACTCTTTATGTGCCACAAGATCCTTCGAAAATGGCTGAGTTTCAATTATTTAATGATCGAGTCACTGGAGAAAAATATTCCCTCAACGATGACGGTGTAATCATTAATGAAAAATTAGCTAAATTATTTGGCTATAAAGTCGGAGATCAATTAAATTTAGAAAATAGTGATAATCAAACCTATCACGTGAAAATTGCCGCGATTGCAGAGAACTACACGGGTCATTTTGTCTATATGACGCCGAAACTCTACCAGACGATGACGAAACAGAAGCCGGAGTATAATACAGAATTCCTACTTTTTGACAAAAAGTTATCCTCAAAACAAGAAACCTCAATCGGAGAGGCGTTGACAAAACAGCCGAAAGTGTTGAACATTACGTTTTTAACTGCGATGAAAGGTTCGTTTGATGATATGCTAAAAAGCCTTGATATTGTCATTTGGGTACTAATTGCTGTTTCTGGTTCTTTAGCGTTAATTGTGTTATATAATTTAACCAACATTAATGTTTCTGAACGGATTCGAGAACTTTCCACGATTAAGGTTTTAGGGTTTTACGATCGTGAAGTCACCACCTATGTTTACCGTGAAAACATTATTTTAACGTTCATTGGTATTATTGTTGGCTGCTTCTTTGGGAAAATTTTGCATCAGTATATTTTAGCAACCGTTGAAGTTGATTTAATTATGTTTTCGCCAATTATTCATTGGCCAAGTTATCTGTATTCCGCAGTCATCACCATGTGTTTCACGTTGTTTGTGATGGTCATTATGCATCGGAAATTGAAGAAAATCAATATGATTGAAGCGTTAAAATCAAATGAATAGCACATTTTAAAAACGAGGAGTCCGTAGAAGTTCGATAATTCTAGGACTGCTCGTTTATTGCTGCTTCTTTTATTAAGAAAAAATAGGTCTTAAGATGTATCTTTTGAGATTTATTTGGAAATTACTACTCTTTTTATTTAAAAATTGGTACACTATTACTAGGTTATAGCACAGAAAGGAGTGTGGGGAAAGTGTTAGAAGGTCTACCATTGGAAACGGTTTATTTTTATGCATTAGTGGGGAGCGCGGTCCTCGCTTTTTTACTAATTATTTTTGGGGATGTTTTTAATTTTGATGGACCGGTGGACCCAATGCTGATTATTCCATGGATTGCTTTTACCTCGCTGTTTGGGTACCTTGGGGAAGAATTAACAGCGGTGAATAGTTGGCTTATTTTAATTGTCAGTGGTATTCTTTCAACCATTATTGTTTTCTTCCTAAATTTTTATGTGTTGGTCCCTTTGAAAAATTCGGAGGCCACAATTTCTATTTCGGAAAAAGACATGGAGGGTCGTGTTGCTACTGTGATTACCCCAATTCCTGTCCGGGGAATGGGCGAGATTCAATTGAAGAGTGTCACAGGTTCGTTAAGTCGACCAGCAGCATTTTATGTGCCACAAGAAGTGGCTGCGCCAAGAGGTAGTGAGGTATTGATTATTGAATTGAAAGAACGGGTTTGTTATGTCATTCCTTACGAAGGCAGTCTAAAAATATAGAGTAGGAGAGAAGAAAATGGGGATTTTGTTACCGATTATTATTGCAGTTTTAGTATTATTAATGTTATTAATTGTGTTTGTTTCTAAATATCAGACAGCCAAACCTGATGAAGCGTTAATTATCAGCGGGAGCTATCTAGGCTCTAAAAATGTTCATGTAGATGAAGGTGGCAACAAAATTAAAATCGTTCGTGGCGGTGGTGCGTTTGTCTTACCAGTGTTCCAACGTTCAAATCGAATTAGTTTGCTTTCAAGTAAATTAGATGTTTCTACACCAGAAGTGTACACAGAACAAGGGGTTCCTGTGATGTGTGATGGAACATCAATCATTAAAATTGGTTCGTCAGTTGAAGAAATTGCGACAGCAGCGGAACAATTTTTAGGAAAAACAACAGAAGAATTAGAAAATGAAGCACGTGAAGTATTAGAAGGACATTTACGTTCGATTTTAGGTTCAATGACAGTGGAAGAAATTTACCAAAACCGTGATAAATTTAGCCAAAGTGTACAAGAAGTTGCCAGTGTTGACTTAGCTAAAATGGGCTTAGTTATTGTGTCGTTCACAATTAAAGAAGTTCGTGATAAAAATGGATACTTGGATTCATTAGGGAAACCAAGAATCGCTCAAGTTAAACGTGATGCAGATATTGCTGAAGCAGAAGCCTTGAAAGAAACTCGCATCAAAAAAGCGGAAGCAGAAAAAGAATCACAACAAGCGGAATTGCAACGTCAAACAGAAATTGCAGAAGCTTCAAAAGAAAAAGAATTGAAATTAGCGTTATACAAACAAGAACAAGATATTGCCAAAGCCAAAGCAGACCAAGCCTATAACTTGGAAAGTGCGCGTGCACAACAACACGTGGTGGAACAAGAAATGGAAGTCAAAGTTGTTGAACGTCAAAAACAAATTGAGTTAGAAGAAAAAGAAATTACGCGTCGTGAAAAACAATACGACTCAGAAGTTAAGAAAAAAGCTGATGCAGATCGTTACGCACGCGAACAAGAAGCTCTTGCTCAAAAAGCACGCGAAGTAGCAGAAGCCGAAGCAGAACGCTTCAAAGTTGAAGCATTAGCCGAAGCGGAAGCCAATAAAACGCGTTTAACAGGTCAAGCGCAAGCCGAAGCTATTTTAGCTCGTGGTGCAGCGGAAGCCGAAGCCAAACAAAAGATTGCTGATGCCTTCAAAGAATATGGTGAAGCAGCTGTGTTAAGTATGGTGATGGAAATGTTACCACAATTAATGAAAGAAGCAGCACAACCATTGGGCAACATCGACAAGATTTCAGTGGTAGATACAGGCGCAGGTGGCGAAAATTCTGGCGCCAACCGTATTACCAATTATGCAACAAACTTGTTGGCTGGTACACAAGAAACACTAAAAGAAACAACGGGCCTCGACGTGAAAGAGCTAATTGAAAACTTTTCTAAAAAAGGTACCTCAAATAGCGTGAACTATCATGCAACAGAAGGTTCAGAAAAAGAATAGAAATCAGCCATTAAGGAGTAGCGAATCGCATTTCGTTACTCCTTAATGCTGCATTGAAACGATAAACGAACAATCTGACAGAGAAATAGCGAGTGCTTGTTTTGTTTCAAAGATTCTGATAACATAGAGTTCTTGGAGGGATAGAGATGTCAAAAAAGAATAAAGATATTGAAGTACGTGTTGAAGAAGAAAAAGCCCAATACAATGGAGCAAATGTTTTAATGAACAAATTATTTATTGGTAAAAAAGAAATCGGTCGTGTCATTCCGCAAAATGATAAAAAATTCATCATTGAAATTGATGGCAAGCAAGAAGGTACAGCAAAAAATCTGGACGAAGCCTTTGAAACAATTATTCGTCAATGGAATTTAAGTGAATAAAAAATAAATAACAATTTTTTTAAAAAAAGGGTTGCTTTTTTCTGGAAAAGATTGTATTATAACTAAGTCAGGTCGTTACAGCGACAATGACTTTTTGGAGGAATAGCGAAGTGGCTAAACGCGACGGACTGTAAATCCGTTCCTTAGGGTTCAGTGGTTCGAATCCACTTTCCTCCATTTTCTTTTTGGGGTATAGCCAAGCGGTAAGGCAACGGACTTTGACTCCGTCATGCGTTGGTTCGAATCCAGCTACCCCAGTTTTCAGAACATTTCTGGTAGAGAGATGTTCTTTTTTTGTATAATTATATAACAAAAATGAGGTAAGATTTTCCTCATGTACAGGCTAGAAAAGTTTTCATTTATATAAGAATATGCTAAAGTATTAAGAAAGAATAGTCTGGAGTTGATAAGAATGAACTTTAAAGAAAAAATTACAGAAATGGTTGAAAATGTTTACGATTTAGCACGCGATGGTAAGTATGATGTCAAAGTTGACTTAATTCCTCGTAAAAAAGGCAACATCAAAAGTGGTGTTAAAGTCACTTCTTCAAGAAATACAGCCCACAATATCAAGTGGCGTTCAAAAAACTAATTCGTCTTTAACAGAAACACCGGAGCAGACAAAATTATTGTCTACTCCGGTGTTTTTATTTTTCTAATTCGATACCTAAGACAGTTAAATGCCCATTACCAACTAATTTGATAACTAATTGGGCTAAGTGGTTGGGTGTCATATCTGTTTCGCTAGTAATCCACCAATGAAGGGTACCGATGAAGATAGAGGTCATGTATTCAATAACAAAATCTATCGGTACATCAATATCATTTTCGGTAATACGCAACTGCGAAAAAATCGTCGCATATTTTTCTTCGATAATTTCAGCTAAGCGTTTTCGAAAGTGTTCGTTGAAATTATTGTCCATGATAGTTAAGAAGAAAGATTTGTTCTCTTGAATATTAATATAGAGTTGCGTCAGAAGTTCTTCAATGTGCTTCACGCGGACACGGTTGCCATTAACCAGTTGTTGCGAATCAAGAATAGCGGTAAAAGCACTAAGCGTAAAGGTGAAGATTGCATCATATAAATGCTGTTTGTCTTTAAAATGAGCATAAAAAGTCGCACGATTAATCATAGCTTCATCAGCAATATCTTGAATCGTCACCGCTTCGTAGCCTTTCGTTTCTACAAGTTTAAAAAAAGCTTCAATAATCATTTTTCTGGTTCGTTGTACTCTAAGGTCTGTTTTCTTTGCCATCATAAATTCCTTTCGAGATAGTCAACATTCGCGGAAACTTTGTTGTTTATCTCACAAAATAGGGTAAATTGCTTGTTGCAAATCATTTAGAACCTTTCTAAAATAGGTATATCTATTATAACAAACAGTTTGTATAATAATCAACAAACTGTTGGGAAATGAAGGGGTATTTTAATTGATGGTTATGAGAGCAGGGATTGATGTTGGGTCAACGACAGTAAAATTAGTATTTTTAAATAAACAAAATCAGCCTATTTTTACAAAATATGAACGCCATTTTTCAGATGTCAAAGCAGCAACGGAACGTATTTTAAAAGAAGGGCTATCAAGGATCGGTGCAGACCAACCTGTGACAATGAGCATAACTGGCTCTGGTGGTATGGGGCTGGCTGAGGTATTAGGGATTCCCTTTGTTCAAGAAGTTATCGCGTGTACACGAACTGTTGAAACAATAATCCCAGAAACGGATGTTGCTATTGAACTTGGCGGAGAAGATGCAAAAATCACTTTTTTTGATGGTGCTTTAGAGCAACGAATGAATGGTAGTTGTGCAGGTGGGACAGGCGCCTTCATCGATCAAATGGCTGTTTTACTTAAAACAGATGCCAATGGAGTGAATGAATTGGCGAAGAATTATCAAACTATTTATCCGATTGCTTCCCGCTGTGGGGTTTTTGCCAAAACGGATGTTCAACCTTTAATCAATGAAGGAGCAGCGAAAGAAGATATTGCGGCGAGTATTTTTCAAGCGGTAGTTAATCAAACAATCGCCGGGTTAGCTGCTGGTCGCAAAATTAAAGGTAAAGTAGCGTTTTTAGGGGGACCTTTATTTTTCATGTCAGAATTGAGAAAACGGTTTATTGAAACCTTAGCAATTCAGCCAGAAGATGTTATTTTTCCAGAACAACCGCAACTGTTTGTAGCAATGGGTGCAGCACTTTATTCAGAAGATGCAGCCGAATGTACATTGGAAGAATTAATTCAGCGCTTAGTGAACAGCCAGGCTACTGATTTACAGCCGAGCGACACGTTACCACCGTTATTTAACAGCGCAGAAGATTTGGCAGATTTTCGAGAAAGACACGCGCAAGCTCAAGCAACGGAGAAACCTTTATCTCAACATACTGGCGTGACCTTTTTAGGGATTGATGCAGGCTCTACAACGACAAAAGTCACATTGATTGATGAAGATGGTCATTTGTTGTTTTCTTTTTATGGTAATAACCAAGGGCAACCTTTAGAAACCACCATGACAGTACTGAAGTCACTTTATCAACAACTGCCTGAAGAAGTTTTTATCGGAAAAGCGGCTGTTACAGGATATGGAGAACAGCTAATAAAAAATGCGTTAAAAGTCGATATTGGTGAAGTTGAAACGATGGCCCATTACAAAGCAGCCAACCATTTTCAGCCAGGTGTGGATTTTATTTTGGATATCGGAGGACAAGATATGAAAGCGATGACCATTAAAAATGGCGTGCTTTCCTCCATTCAATTAAATGAAGCTTGTTCTTCTGGGTGCGGTTCTTTTATCGAAACCTTTGCGCAATCTTTAAACTATAATGTGAAGGATTTTGCTTTGGCCGCTTTAGAATCGCAAGCGCCTGTTGATTTAGGTTCTCGGTGTACTGTTTTTATGAACTCAAAAGTGAAACAGGTTCAAAAAGAAGGGGCCTCTGTCGGCGATATTTCTGCTGGACTATCTTATTCAGTCATCAAAAATGCCATTTATAAAGTCATTAAGGTTCGCCGGCCTGAAGAGTTGGGAGAAAAGATTGTCTGCCAGGGAGGAACATTTTACAATGAAGCGGTCTTGAGAGCTTTTGAAAAAATTAGCGGTCGTGAAGTGGTTCGTCCTTCTATTGCTGGTTTGATGGGGGCCTATGGGGCAGCGCTGATTGCTTTGGACGCTTATGAAATTGGGGAAGAAACCACGCTTCTTTCTTTAGAAGAGTTAGCGGCATTTACCTCTGAAAAGGAATTTACTCATTGCGGCTTGTGTGAAAACAATTGTCAATTAACGGTCACAGTGTTTTCAGATGGGCGCCAATTTATTACGGGAAATCGCTGTGAACGTGGTGCGCGAATTAAAATTAAACGAGAAGAACGCAAAGTGAATTTGGTTGATTATAAGTACCGCAAGTTATTTAAGTACCGACCTTTGCGGGAAAATAAAGCGTTTCGTGGGCGCTTGGGTATCCCTAGAGTCCTAAACATGTATGAAAATTATCCTTTGTGGCATACATTTTTTACTGACTTAGGCTTTCGGGTCGAATTATCGCCACGTTCTAATAAACAAATCTATGAACAAGGCCTTGAAACGATTCCCAGTGATACGGTTTGTTACCCAGCGAAAATGGCGCATGGACATATTCAAGCATTAATTGATGCGCAAGTGCCAATTATCTTTTATCCTGGTGTCGTTTTTGAACAGCAAGAAACAGTGGAAGCGGATAATCATTTTAATTGTCCAATTGTGCAAAGCTACCCAGATGTCATTCGAAATAATGTGGATGCCATCAGAGAGGGCCAAGTGGATTATCGAAATCCCTATCTTAATTTAGCGAATGAAGCTGCAGTTGCCAAAGTTTTAGCTGAAAATTTTGCTGATTTAGGGATTTCCTTAGAAGAAATTCAAACAGCGCTGCATCATGGTTATCAAGAATTAGCAGCCTTTAAAAAAGAAATTCAAGAAAAAGGCGAAGAAACGTTAGCCATGTTAACTGAAAAAGGCCAGAGAGGGATTGTCTTATCGGGGCGACCGTATCACTTGGATCCAGAGATTAATCACGGCATTGCCGAAGTCATTACACAGGAAGGATTCCATGTCTTGACAGAAGACAGTATCTCGCATCTTGGAGACGTGCAGAATTTACGTGTGGTGAATCAATGGGTCTATCATTCTCGCTTATATGCGGCGGCTAAAGTAGTGGCTAAGACGAAAAATTTAGAACTTGTCCAACTGAATTCCTTTGGTTGCGGCTTAGATGCTGTGACAACCGATCAAGTAGAAGAAATCATGGATCGGTCTGGCAAAATTTATACAGTCCTCAAAATCGATGAAGGTGCGAATTTGGGCGCAATTCGTATTCGGTTGCGCTCCTTGAAAGCGGCTGTCAATGAGCGGGAGAAGCAACAGTTTGTTCCGCATATGCAAATGGAAGAGCCGGAGAAAATTGTGTTTACAAAACAAATGAAAAAAACACATACTTTACTGTTACCAATGCTTAGCCCGATTCATCAATCTGGATTAGTCGATGTAGCATTACAAGCTTCTGGCTATCATGTCGTCTGTTTGCCTGCGCAAGACAAAGAAGCTGTGAATGTCGGGTTAAAATATGTCAATAATGATGCGTGTTACCCAGCAATTATTTCCATCGGACAACTAGTTGAAGCTTTGGAAAGTGGTCAATATGATTTGGATAATGTCAGTGTCTTAATGACGCAAACAGGGGGCGGTTGCCGCGCAACGAATTACATTCCATTATTACGAAAAGCTTTAAATGATGCTGGTTTTTCTCAAGTTCCTGTAGTTTCAGTTTCGATGGGCAATAAAGGAGTCGAATCCAATCCAGGATTTAAATTTACGTTGCCAATGCTCAAACGCTTAGTAGTTGCCTTTTTATATGGTGACTTATTCGAACGAGTAGTTTATCGAACAAGACCTTATGAAACAGAAAAAGGAATGGTGGATCAACTACACCAAGATTGGCTAAAAAGAGTGGAAGCCAATGTCCGGAATGGTTCGCTGACACAATTTAATCACTTCATGAAAAAAATTATTCGGACGTTTGATGAAATTCCTTTACAAGAGATAAAAAAACCAAAAGTCGGTGTGGTCGGGGAAATTTTAGTGAAATATTCGCCGACAGCGAATAATGGTATTGTGCGTTTGCTAGAAGAAGAAGGTGCTGAAGCAGTTGTGCCAGATATTGTTGGCTTTATGAACTATTCTTTGTACAATCAAATTTGGAAATACGAAAATATGGGCATGTCAAAACAAAGCAAACGTTTAGCAGAATTTGCGATAAAAATCATTGAATTGGTAGAAAAACCAATGGATAAGGCATTGAGAAAATCTGTCCGTTTTGATGGTATTCATTCCATTTATGATATGGCAGCAGATGCAAGTAAAATTTTATCAATTGGTAATCATACAGGTGAAGGTTGGTTTTTAACAGCTGAAATGATTGAGCTCTTAAAACATGAGGTGAATAACATCGTTTGTATGCAGCCGTTTGGGTGTTTACCAAACCATATTGTTGGAAAAGGGGTCGTGAAAGAGCTACGACGTCAATATCCGCAAGCAAATATTGCGGCGGTGGATTATGATCCAGGGGTATCTTTGGTCAATCAGTTGAACCGAATCCGTTTGATGATGGCCACAGCGAACAAGTTGTTGAAAGAAGAAAATGTAAAAAGATAATAACTAATAGAAATTCGTTTAAAAACATTTGACTTGGTCACTTTTTACTGACCAAGCCAAATGTTTTTGTTATAAAAGAAAGTGTGCAACTAGACCAACTTTGATAAAAATTCCAATTTCTCTTTTATTTATCATTTTTTGGTTGTTTACACGGTCTATACCAGTTATAATAGAAGAGGAGATGAACGAAGAGGAGGAAGCGTAAATGGTTCAAAATATACCAATTTATATTCAAATTCACGATAAAATCAAAGAAGATATTGAAAAAGGTGTCTGGAGTATCGGGGATCGTTTGCCCTCTGAGCGAGAATTAGCCTTGAAATTTGATGTTAGTCGAATGACCTTACGCCAAGCCATTCAGACTTTAGCAGACGAAGGGATTTTAGAACGAAAAATTGGTTCAGGAACGTATGTAGCACGTAAGAAAGTTCAAGAAACAATGACAGGTACCACTAGTTTTACAGAAATTACCTTGTCTCAAAATCGCGTTCCTTCTAGTCGGACGGTGTCTTATTTTGTAGCGAAACCTAGTTCTAGTGAGATGGAAAAATTACAACTAGGTCCAGAAGATTCAATTTTACGAATGGAAAGAATTCGTTTTGCGGATGACATTCCGATTTGTTTTGAGGTGGCGAGCATTCCTTATTCATTGGTCTCGCAATATGGCAAATCTGAAATCACGAACTCTTTTTATAAAACACTTGAAGCCAAATCTGGCCACAAAATTGGCCATTCTAACCAAACGATCTCTGCTGTTCAAGCATCGGAGCAGATCGCAGAATATTTAGAGATTAAACGAGGCGATGCAATTCTGCGTGTGCGCCAAGTCTCCTATTTTGAAAACGGGCTACCCTTTGAATATGTTCGTACGCAGTATGCAGGAAGTCGATTTGAGTTTTATTTAGAGAAGTAGAGAAAAAGAATGAATAAAAGATAGGAAAACTTATCACATTGATAAGTTTTCCTATCTTTTAATTTTTAGCGATAAAGAAATAAATTGTTTTTTTAAAATAAAATACATGTTTATTTGTTTATTTACTTGACGTTAAAAAACTATAATTTAATGGAATTTATTTATTTTTTAGAATTTTATTTAAATATTTTTTTAATAATTTTTATTTATCATAGGTTTTTGTTTTTGTTTTATAAAACGTTGATTTAAATAGTTTTGTAACTTTGTTTTCAATCTTTTTTATTTGTTTGTTTTATTGTTATATTTATTTTTATGCGAATACGTATATTTTAAAATAGTTATTGACTATGTTTTTTATATATAGTTATAATATTTATATCACGTAATAAAACTATAAAAAATGTGGAGGGATTACTTATGGCAGGATCAATTGCTGTAACACCAGAACAACTGAAATCACAAGCGAAAGTATATTCGCAAGCATCATCGCAAATTCAAGATGCGATTCGTAAAGTGAATTCAATGAACCAACAAATTTCACAACAATGGAAAGGGCAAGCATTTCAAGCGTATCTGGAGCAGTACAATCAATTGGAAGGTAATGTCAAACAGATGGAAGAATTATTGATTAATATTAATCAACAATTAAACAAATACGCAGATACTGTCGCAGAACGTGACCGTCAAGATGCAGGATCATTTGGCTTTTAATTGATCAAAGATTGAAGCGCTAGCGCAATGAATTGCACTAGCGCTTTTTCTAAAGGAGAGAAGATAATGGAAGGGAAAATAAAAAAAGGTATCCCTTTTGCCTTAGCAATTGGAGCAACTTTCTTGTTATTACTTTTTTTCATTCATTTAGGGTTTAAAGATGAGAACGTGACTCGAAGTAGCAAAGATCAGACAACAAAGATGCAGTACGCATTAGTTAATGAAGATAAAGGCGCAAGTTTTGAAGGAAAACGTTATGCATTAGGTTCTGATTTTGTCACATTAATTAACAAAGATACAGCTAATCGATGGGAAACAACGACTCGGAATATCGCAACATCTGGGGTTGAAAATGGACAATTCGATGCCCAAATTATTATTCCGCAAGATTTTTCGGAGAAATTATTGTCACTACAAGCTGTTAGTCCAGAGCAGGCTTCTGTTGAATACCAAGTGCGAGACGGACAAAATGAATTGACCAATCAAGCAATTCAAGACAAAGTAAATACTATTTTGAAAGATTTTAACCAACGCGTAATTCAGATGTATTTTTCCAGTATTGTTGGAAATTTAGTTATCGCACAACAAAACGTTAACCAAATTACTGATACGCAGTTGCTGTATCAAAATCAATTAGAAGAAACAATTCAGCAACCATTTAAAGAAATTCCCATGAATTATACGACAGTATTAAGTACGGCTAGTATTTTAGATGAGGACAATAAATTATTTACAAACGAGCAAGAAGCGTTTGTAAAATCAGTACAAACCTTATTAGAAAGCAATAATCAGAGCTTAGAATCAACTAGTAAGACAACGGAAGATACGAAAAAATCAGTGGGTGAGTATTCGAAAGAAGCAAATGAAAAAATAAAAAAATCAATTGCACAATTTAATGAACAGTTTGAGAGACAAAAACAAGAATTGACTAATCAATGGGAAAGTGACACGACAGTATACAAACAACAATTCGATCAACTAAATGGAACGGTAATCAATCAGTTTAGCTCCTTCTACACACCAAGTGAACAAGGAAGCTCAGGGATTTATGCTGACTTTTTATCAGAATCTAAATTATTTCAAGAAACACAAAGCAATCGCATTGGCGAACTACAAAAAGAAATTGCAGAACTACATATGCAAGTAGAACAATTAACTGCGTTAAAAAAGCAAATTGCGGCTACATATTATAATGATCTTGAAGCAACACCTGAGATAGCAACAGACACTCAAATTAAGCAAGCGATTATTCAGTTAATTACGAACGAAAAAGAAAATATACCTAACTTAGATAAAAATTATCAGGAAAGATTAGAAGAATCACTAAGTGAAATTTCTTTTGTAAGTTTAGAAAGACTCGTTAGTGAATTAGAAATGAATAATAGGATTTCAGTTGAACAAGGCAATCTTTTCCGTGATGAGTTACAAATTATTCAGCGATATGCAGAACAACATGAACTTGATTTCACCAATTCAAGCCGCTTTATGTATTTGGAATCTAAACAACTTCATGAAGATACTATAGCGATTCCACAAGAAAAAGTAACTTTTTCACTAGCGACAAATCAAGAGTCGGTTATTTCATTACGACAAACCAATACACAAAATGGCGAATTGTCATTTCTTTTAGATGATTCAAAAGTTCAAACAATTAAAACATCTTTGAATCAGCAGTTAGCAGGTGCAGGTTACAGCATTGATATTTCAGCAATTACCCCAACACAGCTAACAATTACCAAACCAGTGAAAATACAAGCTGAGATTCCTGAGAATGATGAAGTGAACGAAGAAAATACGCAAGAAGAGTTGGTAGAAGAATCCGAAGAAGAATCTGAAAAAGTAACTGAGCCAGCAAATGATTTGCCCCCACTTCCAGAAAAACTTTCTTTAACAATTGACTTACCAATGGTTTGGCAACTGACACCAGAACAACAAAAAACAGCATTTAATCAGATCAATTATTCTTGGCGGGTAAATAATGAGCTTCAAAATGCACGTTCGTTTGCTGTGTATATTGCAATGGACCAACCATTAGTAACCGATATTCCTGAAATTATGAAGCAATTTCAACTTTTAGATACTGTATCACAACAAATTGTGACTTTATATGGTACGCCTAATCAAAGTCTATCTATTCAAGAGTATGCAGCAATGTTAACCGCTCCTGAAAATCAGGATAAAACAATTGAAGAGTTAGCAGGTGAGACATCCATTTACTGGATGTACGACAATATCACTGAAAACGAGCAAACCATGATGATTACAGATAAATTATTAGACGAATATAAAAAAACAGGAAATCAATTATATCGAGAAACAGATGAACAAATTAATCAATTAAAACAATTAATTGGTACTGAGACAGATCAAAATACAGACGGACGACCTACAACACTTTACGGAACATTAAATTTAATGACGGTCCCTGAAAAATTATTACGAGAAGCAGAGAAATTAAATACATGGTTTGATGAAGCAACAAAACAAGTCAATGCGACATATGCTACTTGGCAAGAAGCTGGAAAAGTGGGAGCTACTTCTGTAATTGATGAAAGAAATCCACATCCAGAAGAAAATCAAACCAGCACTTTAGATGTAGAAACAGAAAATTTAGTTAAAATGATGCAAACGTTAATGCAAACAACGAAAGAAACTAGTCTAACAACAGCTGATTCAGCAGCCAAAGTCAAAGATGTTGCCCCGACTATCAAAGAATTGAAAGCCTCAACAACCAAAGTTCAAGATCATGCGCAAAATATTTTAGCAAACTTAAATGATTCAATTGATGAGTCAAAGAAAACAACCAAAGAAAATGAAGAGTATGCCAAAACATTTGAAAAAGTATTGGCTAATACAAGAGACGGCGGTGCTGATAATCCACGGGTATTTAGTTTCCTTGCGAGCCCAATTCAAGGAGAAGGAATCTTTGGCGAAACACGACAAGTCTCTTTAATTCCCTATTACGCTACCTTGATTGTTAGTATTTTAACATTCGTTATTGCGCTAACTTTCCAAGGCTTTATGAAGAAAAGAACAGTTACTGTAGCGGATGCGTTGGTTGAACCAACCAGAGTTTGGCAAAATATACCAAATCTGTTATTACTCTTGATTACGGTTATTTTGTTTGGGAGTGTCTTTTCACTTCTACTGGTGTTCAATGTATCTCAAATAAATCGATTCGCTTGGTTTAGCTATAGTTTCTTAGTATTTGCTAGCGGTGCACTTTTGGTTTGTGCTTGTTTACGCCAATTTAAAAAACTTACTTTATATATTTATGGAGCTATGCTGGGGTTATTTTTCATGTTGACACCTTTATTAGGCATTGCAACAAAGGTAGGCTCATTAAGCAATTGGCTCTATCGTTTATCGCCGCTTCAAAATATCCAAAATGGCTTTACTGCTTTAGTAAATGGCGTACAAATTAGTTGGGTTAGTTACCTTATTTTAATCGTTTTACTTGTTTTAGGTATTGTCCTTAACTTGTTTGTACGACCGGAGGAATAGCCATGAGAAAAATAATAAAAATAGTGATTGTTCTAAGTGTTAGTATGCTCTATTTGTCATTGACATCAACAAAAACAAAAGCAGAAGAAGTAGGCGCTTTAAAAATAAATAATCAAGTGCTCTACCAAGACAATCAGCAGAAAAAAAACGTAGAAGTGAATTTCATTATCCCAGATTTGTTTTTACCGATAAAAGCAGAGAGAGAAAAAGAAGTCAATCAAAGTAAAGCGAGGGTTGTCAACGAAGCAAAAAATGATGTATTTAGGACAGAACAGAATGCAAAAACATTAGCAGTTGATAAAAAGGTAAGGCCTTTTCTGTTCAAAGAGGCGGCAACGGTCACTTCTCCTGAAAGCGTTGAATCTCTTGAGGTTCACCGAGAAATATCCATAAACTTTTGGTTGTACAGTGGTATTTTTTTAGGAAGTATAGTTATTTTATTCGTTGGTGTTTTTCTAGGAAACCGTTTTTCATATCATCGTGCACAAAGCGGAAATTAAGGAGTGAAAGAAACATGAACAAAAGAACATCGATTGGTATCGGCTTACATGTGTCGAATCAAATTATTGATTTGCAAATCCCTAATCAGGTATCAGTTGCACGTTTAAAAGAATTGTTACTCGAATCGTTTGAGCTGTTGCCAAACCGTTTGCCAGCATCATTTGAATTGGTTGTTTTGAATAAACCAATTCATTTAGCTGACAATCAATTAATTGCAGATTATCCATTAGGGAATGGCGACCAACTAGTAGTAAAAGAAATTATAAAGGAGACACATGGATGAGCGAGTTAAAGGATATTTCAGAGACAATCACGTTAGAAGCAACAAAAGAATATGTTCAAGTGACATTACAAGCAAATCAATATCAGTTAGAAAGACTAGAACAGTTTCAACAATTTTTAAAATCAAGTCGTGGATTTTTATCGGGAAAAATAATACAAGCAACGGAAGAAGCGTTAGTGATTCAATACCATAAGGATCAATATATGCAATCCATTTTACAAGCGATAAAAAAAATGGATCAATATGAGCGATTATTGTTAGCGCAAAGAGTTCATTATTTGGTTGATTTCTTAGGTACGCCGGTCCAACCCTTTATTCATCCAGAAAACATCTATATCTTGGGAGAAGAATTATTAATTGCTCATCGTGGTTTTATGCAGGTCATTGTGCCTTATTCAGCAGATGAAAGAGAATTTTTTAAACAATATCGAGCACTGATTTTAGCAATCTTACATCCAAAGTATGAGTATGAACAATTAATTCAAGGGAATGGCACCCTGAAAGATACGCTATCTAAACAATTACAAGAGGCGAAAACAATCAATGAAATTGAGCAAATCATTGGTGAACAAGTCATTCGTCAAAAAGCCAAGCGTGAATCAGAAACCAAATTAGTGAGTAAAAAAAGTTATTTAACCTTTAAATGGGCCAGCTTAGTGTTATTGGCTTTAACGCTACTTTTTGCAACTACAACAGGGATTTATGTCTTAAAAAAATTACCAGCCCAAGAGCGAGTGAGTTTGGCAGAAGCGCAGTATATTTCTAATGACTATGCAAGTGTTACGAAAACATTAAAAGAAGATACACCAGAAGAATTGCCGATAGGAGCTAAGTATGTTGCTGCTGTTAGTTCTGTCCAACTAGATAATTTATCAAATGAACAAAAAACAGCAATTTTAAATAATTTATCTCAAAAATCTAGTGAAAATACCTTACTTTATTGGATTTATATTGGCAAAGGAGACTTTGAAAAATCATTAGATATTGCCCAAAATTTAGGCGATAACCAATATATATTACATGCCTATACAAAATTATATGATGCAACCAAAGCCAATAACAAAATGAACGGCGAGAAAAAACAAGCATTGTTAACAAAATATGAAGAAGCGATTGATAAATACATGAAAATCTTGGGAGGAAAAACGGATGACAACGAAAATCAGTAAAAAATTGGTCTCTGTGAATGATCAAATTCATACATCTAGCATGATTTATTTTGACATTTTTTATTTTGGTCCCCAACTTCTTCACCGTCAAATTACGGCTAAAAACCCAAGTGTTTCAATCAATCAACAATTATTTTTTTACGAAAATGAAGAATTATTCTGTAATGGTGAAACCTTTAATTCTGCTGAAAATTTTTCTGTTTTTCCCCACGAAGAATTAATTACTGTCACCACCAATAAACCGCAGAAAGATTTTTTAATTGCCTCTGCCAAAAATGCTGCGATTTCATTAGAAACAGATGCCATCATCAATATTACACTAGCACCAGAAACTGGGGAATATACAGCAACGGTTTATCCCGGAGAAGATACGATTTACTACAATCATTATTTAGTTGAAAAAGGAAGCTATGCTTTTACAGTCGGTGATCAATTAGTTGTCAATGGCTTAATCATTGAAGTCCGGGAAAAACAATTAAAGTTAACAAGTCTAGGAGCTACATATTCCCTGAATCCTTGGCAAATTGTAGAAGAGGAGGCTATTCCAGAATATCCTGTCGATTTCCCGTCATTTCGACGAAGCCCACGGATTCACTTGAAGGAGCCAAAAAAACAAATAGAAATTGCTGCCCCAAAAGCCAAGCAAACAGAAGGGAAAAATGAACTGTTACGGACGATTGTCCCACCTTTAGGAATGGTCGTTTTGAGTGGTGCAACAAGCTTTTTAAGTGGGGGCAATCCAATTATGATGCTTAGTATGGGCGGAGCGAGTTTATTGACGGCTGGTTTTTCAGTCTCTAGTTATTTCACCAATAAAAAAGAAACAAAGCAAAAGAATATCGAACGGAAAAATAACTACGAACAATATTTAATACAAGAGAAAGCTCGTTTAAGTATCCTGCAACAAGAACAAAAAGAGGCCTTGGAATATATGAATCCTGCCATGAACGAATTAGCCTTAATGACAAAAGAGTATCATGCGCGGATATATGAACGCATGATAACTAATGAAGATTTTTTGACAGTTCGCTTAGGGGTTGGTGAAATTTCTTCAAGTTTTACGACAAATTATCAGTCAACGGAAGATGATTCACTAAGTCAAGAAGCTGAAGAACAATTAGTATGGCCATATAAACAATTAGAAAAGGCGCCGATTGTTGTACCACTAATGGGACAAACCTTAGGATTGGCGGGAACACCTGCTGTTTTAAGGACAGCCATTCAAACGTTGTTATTTCAAGTGTCTGTTTTACATTCCTATCGTGACGTAGAGTTTGTTACTTTAGTACCAGAGGAAGATTATCAGAAAGATTGGCATTCTTGGCGTTGGTTGCCACACGTCAAAATCCGCAGCCTGAATTTGCGTGGGATTGTTCATGATCCTCAAACAAGGGATATGGTTTTAAACTCTTTCTATCAAATGATTACGAAACGTCGTCAACAAGTGCGCGAAGCCGGCAATGAAAAAGTTCACTTTCAACCACAGTACATTCTGTCGATTTTAGAGGAAAGTTGGTTGTCAGGGCATGGCTTAAATGAATTTTTAGCTGAAGATATGAGTCAATATGGTGTGACAGTTATTTGGGGAAAAGGTGCTTTAAATATGTTACCAGAAACGACAACTACACTGATTGAGTATCAAAGTAGTGAAGCGGCGACTTTAATCAATCAAAATAATAAATATGTGAACCAAAACTTCGTTCCTAATCATTTACCGACTGCTTATCCGCTTGCTTATGCGATTCAGCGCTTGGCGAATTTGCAGCATGTGGAAGTGGAGAAGAATGCTATTCCTGAAGCAATTGACTTTTTAGAATTATATGATGTAAAGGAAATAAAGGATTTAAATGTAATAGACCGTTGGCAAAGAGCCGATACTTCTAAGTCTTTAGCAGTTCCTCTTGGTGTTCGTGGCAAAGATGACATTGTTTACTTGAACTTACATGAACGTGCCCATGGACCGCATGGACTTGTCGCAGGAACGACTGGCTCTGGTAAGTCTGAAATCGTTCAAAGTTATATGTTGTCATTAGCTGTTAATTTTGCTCCAGAAGATGTAGGTTTTTTACCTATTGATTTTAAAGGAGGCGGAATGGCTAACTTATTTGCAAAATTACCTCATTTATTGGGTTCGATTACTAACTTAGATGGAGCTAGTTCAGCTAGAGCATTACAAAGTATTCGTGCAGAATTACAAAAACGGCAACGAAAATTTGGAGAATACGGGGTTAACCACATCAATGGTTATACGAAATTATATAAACAAGGTAAAGAAATTACTGACCCAGAAGAAAAGAAAAACTATCCAAGTGAGCCATTACCCCATTTATTTTTAATCAGCGATGAATTTGCTGAATTAAAAGCCAATGAACCAGATTTTATGGCAGAACTTGTCTCTACTGCACGGATTGGTCGTTCGTTAGGTGTACATTTAATTTTAGCGACACAAAAACCAAGCGGCGTAGTGGATGACCAAATCTGGTCAAACTCACGGTTTAAGCTGGCATTAAAAGTTGCTGACGCCAATGATTCCAATGAGATTATTAAAACCCCAGATGCTGCTAGTATTACTCAACCGGGTCGTGCTTATTTGCAAGTAGGGAATAATGAAATTTACGAATTATTCCAATCTGCTTGGAGTGGTGCTAACTATGATCCATTCGCTACCAAGGAAGAAAAAGTGGATGAAAGGATTTGGTCAATTAATCAATTAGGACAATACGAATTATTAACTGCCGACCTTTCCGAAGAAGAAGAGGTTTCTATTAAAACGGAGGAAGAGTTAACACAATTAGACGCAATTGTTGAAGAAATTGCCAACCATGCGGAAGAAAGTCAAGCAACTTTACCAGAGAAACCTTGGTTACCTCCATTAGCAACAGAAATTGTTTCACCACTTTTTAAAACGCAATGGCAAGAACAACGAGAACTTTCTGTTCCTTTTGGTTTTATGGATATTCCAGCAAAACAAGAACAAGTCAATTTCAATTTCGATTTGCACGAATTAAATCATACTGCCTTATATGGTTCGCCGGGGTTCGGTAAATCAACAACTTTGCAAACCCTAGTAATGAACTTTGCTCGTAAAAATACACCAGAACAAGTTCAATTTAATTTGTTTGATTTTGGTACAAATGGGTTGTTACCGTTGAAAAAATTACCACACGTTGCTGATTTAGTCCGTTTAGAAGAAGAGGAAAAATTGGTTAAATTCTTAAAACGAATTCGTAAAGAAATTCAAGAGCGTAAAGATGCCTTTACTGAATACGGTGTTGCTAGTTTAAATCAATACGAAGAAAAATCAGGACAGAAATTACCAGTGATTGTTACGATTGTAGATGGGTTTGATGCAGTCAAAGAAAGCCCATTAGAAGATCCAATTGAATCTGTTTTAAATCAATTGCTACGAGAAGGAGCAAGTGTTGGCTTGTATACCATTATTACGGTCTTAAGAACAAATAGCTTTAAAATGAGTATGACAAGTAATATCCCAACACATATCGGTTTGTATTTAGTAGAAGAAGATGCGATTCGTGATGTTGTTGGACGAGAAGCTTTGATTCCACAAGAAATTATGGGACGTGCACAAGTGAAATTGGAACAGCCGCAAGAAATTCAAATCTATCTACCAACAGAAGGGGAAAATGATATCGCTCGTTTAAACCGTTTAGAACAAGAAATTGAAAAGATGAGCCAAAAATGGGGCGGTGAACGACCACTACCAATCCCAATGTTACCGAAAACAATCGCTATGGCGAATCTATACAATCATCCACACGCGCAACAAATGCTGGAAAATATGGAGTTCCCCATTGCCTTTGATAAAGAAACGACTAACATAGTGGGCTTCAAACCAACGGAACACGGTTATTTTGTGATTGGTGATGATACACCACAACAAAATGAATCTGTTGAAAAAGTGATTATCGAAGACATGAAGCATTTTAGAGGGCGTGCCGAACGGATTATCTTTAACCATAGTGACCGTTTTGGCGGTTATGCAGATAGCTTTGATACGGTGGTTGCAGGAACTGAATATGGAAGCTTTGTCAATGAATTATTACAGGAAATTGAACAACGACAAATGATTAGTGAGTATGAACCAATGTTGATTTATATTCCCGAAGCACAACAATTTGTTGAAAAATCCTTTATTAGTGCTGAAAACCTAAATATCCTACTGAAAAAAGGTAGCCAAGTCGCGATGTATTTTATTTTCCAAACCAATCAAAAATTATTGGAAAACAGTTTTAATGATGCCGATAAAGTATTACGTGCTAATATCCCAGCGGGTATGGTTGGTACCAGACTCGCAGACCAAAGCTTTGTTAAAACGAAAAGTGATTATAATGAATCTGCCGTGGAATTGGATGAATCTCATTTCTTTGAAGGTCGAACAGCAATGCGGGTGAAGTTAGTAAGTGAATAAAAAGGAGTGGAATTATGAATAATGAATTGTCAAAATTAATTGATATGAAAAAGAGCGAAGAAGAAATTGAAACAAATCATTTTATTATCAAAGATAACATTTTAAGATTTGATCATTTAACTTTACAATTAAGTAACATTTCCAGAATATATGCTGGAACTAAGCGGATGAGAATTCCTGTGATGGCCATAAGCATTTTTGTTTTAGCTTTTGGAACTATTCGGTTTGAAGGATTACGTTGGATTAGTTTAATTATTATGGGATTGACAGGATTGTATATCTATATGGTTTATCAAAGACATCAAAGTAATAAAGAATATTTAATCTTTCAACTAAATTCTGGAGATAATTACTCCCTTTATTTTCAAGATGCTGAATTTTTAAACAAAGTCCGTAATGCAGTTGAAGCGGCATTCAATCACAAAAATGTGTATTCAGAAATCAATATTGCGGAACAAAAAATTATTCAAGGAAATCACCATGTAATTCATGGCAACCAGGCCAACCTAAACACAGGGATTCAACAAGGCAATACAATGCATTCGAATAATCATGAAGAACATTCGTCAACTACTGTTGGGGATATCACAGATAGTACTATTCATCATTCGATATTTGGCAACCAGAATCATCAAAAAAATGAACAACCTGTTTATGATTGGCCGGTACTTGAAGCTAATTTTAAAGCAGTAATCACTTCATTGAAAAATGAAGACGAAACAAAACAAGTCAACAGGCAAGTACTAAAAGCTGTTGAAGAAAAAGACGCAAAACAATTTGAGACAATCATTAAAATGAATCGGAAAATTTTTACGTCTAATCTATTTTTAAATACTGCTAGTGGTGTATTGGCTCAAGTGATTTCAACGATTTTAGGAATTCGATAAAGGAGGAACCTCATGAGTGATGAAGCAATAAAAGCGCAAAAAAGAGCACTGGCAGCCGGAAAGCGTGCTGAAGCCAGTCATTTAAGTAGTCAGGTCAACACGGCACAAGCCAACAAAAATCAAATTGATCAGAAAATTCGAGAATTAGAAAAAGCAATTCGTGAATTAAGTCGAGAGATTCTTAATATTCATCAATTGAAATCAACCGTTTCTAATAAGTTAAAGAGTATTTCTGGAAGTAATTTTAAAGGCACACGACGGAATAAGTATAATGAAAAAGTTAGAAAAGTAGATAGTGATTTATCAAAATATGCCACAAAAAATCAAGAAAATTTACAAACGATTCAACGGAAATTGTCTAACTTACAAGAAGAAGCGCAACGTGAAGCCATGACAATCAGTTCATTAAATTCACAAATTTCGGCACTATTATCAATAGCAATGAGTTTGGATTCTTAATAAAGGAGTGAAAAAAATAATGAAAAGCGGTG
The DNA here is from genome assembly GCF_051711865.1 of Enterococcus sp. DIV2419. NCBI lineage: Bacteria > Bacillati > Bacillota > Bacilli > Lactobacillales > Enterococcaceae > Enterococcus > Enterococcus sp. DIV2419. The sequence continues at coordinate 1,777,623 of NZ_JBIONS010000001.1, read as the reverse complement.
TAAATTTATCGGAATGGACGCAATCTGTCAATAAAGCAAACAGCACAATTTCAGGAATTGGCAAAATGAAAACTGTATCTTTTTCTCAAACAAATGCACGACCTTTTACAGAATTCAAAACAATGATAGAGCAAATCAATTCTTCTCTAGAAAGTTACAAAGAATTTGCAAAAGGAAGCGCCAATAAAATGATTGCTGCCGGAAAAAATAAAGCCAAGGATGATAAAGCGGGAGCTGCTACTATGAAAATTAGTCAATAAGGAGTGAAGAAAAATGAATCAACAACAAAAGGAGTTGTGGGTTGCTACTTTAGAAAGTAGCAACCTGACTGGAGAAATAACAAAGGACACCATAAACGAACTCGGTTTAATTTTGGGCGGTCAACCCCAATTAGCTCAAAATATTTATCAAAGTTTCCTCAATCAAACCACAAGTTATGAACATAAACCAAGAATTGGCGCGATTATTCATATTAGTTTTGATTATGAAGAGGAAAGAGTCACTTTTGCTTGGTTAAAAAAACAAGTTGTATTGACCGTGCCACAATTTAAACGATTTATGGGTTTCGTTGATACAATTTTTACAGAAATCTATCCAATTGGAACCATTGTCGAATTAGATGAAGAATTATTAACCGAAGATGTTAAAGTGCTTTTTACTACAGATGAATTAGGTTTATTTGTTTCTGTTCAAGGGAGAAAATTAACCATTCCAGAAACGCAAATGATGATTGATTACGTAGGAACTTTATGGCCATTTGGATTACAAGCAGAGGTGGAGCCAATTTATTTTAACTCGGTCATGGTAAAACGAGTTATTTCAGAAGGGCCTACTAATGCGTACGAGGAAAAGTTTACTTTTGAAGTTTTGAGAAAACAATTGGTGCAAGATGAAATATATTCGTGTATGTATGTCTAATGAGGAGGTGGGTAAATGAAAATTAATATGCGTGAAGTGATGGAAGCTAAAAACAAAATTACTTCTTCCAGAAATAAACTACAAGCAGAAATCAATCGTGCCAAAAGCGATTGGAAAACAGTCCAAGGAAGCGATGCTTTATCTGGAAAAGTCAAAACAGCTATTAATGGTGAAATTGGTAATTACCAACTACCGATGCTAACCAATTATTATGATCTTTTACATACAATAGCACAAGAAATGGAAAAAACAATTAGTGATTTTAAAGCTAGTGTGAAGGAAAATAGTGACTCAGCCATCATTGATACAGACGCCTTAAATGAAGCAAAAGGAAAATTTTCAACACCGTTATCAAATTTTGCGAAATTAGATAAGAAAATTAGCAACATCTACAGTTCTGTAGCACATATCGTCCCTATTTCCGCACCATCCAATCAATTTAATAAAAAAATGGAAGAGGCTAAGAAAGTCTTGACGGAAACATTGAAAGGCATGGATACCTTTAACGGACACAAAGCAGACAGTGCTGTAAAAGACAAACTAGCCCAACAATCTAGTCAAATCACAAACGTCGGAGGATTAAGCTATACCAATCCCAAATCATTGGCAATTTTTACGGATAAGACATTTAAAAATGAAATAAAAGAAGCACATAAAAAAGTCCAGGAAGAAGAAAAAGATAGACTTGCTTTTGAAAAAGACCATCCAATTTTAATGGCTATGGATGGTAATTTAACAGAAAAAAAGTTAGACGAACTAGATAAATTAATTAATCATGCGATAGCAAAAGGCGTTGTTTCAGGAAAAAAATATATAAACCATATGAAAAAATTATACATTTCTAGTCGTATCAAACGTCTGCCGAATGGAAAATTGGTAATGAGACGAGCAAAAGGCTGGCTAAAAAAATTAGATCAATTAGCAGATATTGATGATTATGTGCCAAAAGGTCACCGGTCATTAAGTATCACTGCATCGGGGACCGCAAAGGAATTTACTAAACTAGGAGATAAATTATTAGGCAAATTAGATTTAGTAGATAAGAAGGCTATTCTAAGAGAATCTGGTGAAGCTTTTAGTAAAGCAAGTATTAAAGGAGTCGCAAAGGGAACTCTAAAATCGATGGGAAAATCGTTAAAGAAAGGATTATCTTTTGGTGTTAACGGTGTTGTGAAAGATGCCAAAGCATTAATCAATGCAAAAGGTGCAGGAAAAATTATTCCTGGATTAAACATAGCGGCAGGTGCTGTGGAGGTTGTGCAAGGAATAAGCAAGAGTGAGGGACTAGCAAGAAAAGACGGATTGAGAGGGCATGAAATTACCGCAAGTAAAGTTGGCGGAGCATTGGTGGATGTCGGGAAAGTGGCGGTGACAACAGCGGCGATAGGAGCGGTCGGAGGTTTAATTGCAGCTGCAAGTGCCCCTGTATGGGTAGTTGTTGGAGGAGGTATATTAGCTTCTCTAGCTATAGCAGAAGCCGATAAGCGAATAGGAATAACTAACATGGGAAAGAAAGCCGTTAATTCAATGATAAAAGGAGTGTCTGGATGGTTCAAACAAAAGAAATATTGAAAAATTTTATCCCAAGTTTTTACAAAAAAGTATCAAAAAAAGATTACAATGCTAAATCTTTTTTTAGTTTAATAGGGGGATATTTAGTAATAGAGTTTTTTTTAGTTATGATTAGTATTTCAGAAAATTTAAAATCTAATTTTAGTGTAGTATCTATTAACTTTAAAAATTTTGTAATAATTAGTGGCTTAGTTATTATATTGTTAAATCTGTTAGGGATATTTTTGATGAAAAGGGAAAAAACAAAAAATATTAGCGCCTGTATCGCATATATATCAGGTATCATATTTTTGTATTTTGTTTTAATCGTTTTAGGATTTTTAATTGAGAATCCCATAAAGCTGATAGTTAAAGGTAGTTTGATTTTAAATGTATTATGGATAGTAGGAGTGTTAATAAATAGCATTTTGGTGAGCTTATCTTTAGTAAAAAATAACATGAATTACAGAGATAAATATGCAAATTATTATATAAATGGATTATCTGGTGTAGCTATTGCCTTAGCTGCCGTTTCTCAAATATCTGATGATTATAATTATTTATATATAGGTTGTGTTTTAATATTATCCGTTTTACAAATTATTGCTGTATATCATATACCAAGAGTGTTGAAATATTGGAAAAAAGAACCAGAAAAAAATGAAAATGCCTCTGTATATGGCAATTCAATTGAAATGATGAAGAAGATAAACAAAAAATAATGGTTGGTAAAGCTATTAATTGAATCGGAAAAGATAACAAGGTATTGGTAAATATTGGAAAAGTGGCGGTGACAACGGCGGCGATAGGAGCGGCTGGTGCTGTAGCAGGATTTTTTGGCGCTCCTGTTGAGGGTGTGGTAGGAGCAGGTATTGCAATGTCCTGGGGAATAAATTTCTTAGATAAGAAGTTTAAAGCAACAGAAAATTTAAAACATGGAGTTAATTCAATGATAAAAGGCATTCGGGGGTGGGGAAAATGAAAGATATAATAAAAAATTACATTCCAAATCAATACAAAATAAGGAGCAAGAAAAAAATAACAACCAGAACAATAAAAAGAGGCTTGTATATACTTTTAGCTACATTCTTATTGCAGATTTTTTATTATGTATTTGGTAATGATATAGTAATTGATAAGCTATTTCTAGATATATTAACCTTTATCACTATATTTATAATAGTTGTAAATCTAAGTATATATTTAAATTATGTTTTCAAAAGCAGTATAAATAAGTGGGCAGGAATTTTTTTCTATGTATCTATGATAGTGGATATATTTTTGATACTAGGTTGTATATCATTTTTATTAGATAATTCTTTTGAAACTTTTGTCGAAGTTAGTATAGCTACTTTAGTTACATTTGTAATAGCTGAAATTTTATATCTATTCTCTATTAAACGCTCAGTTATCAAAAATAATTATAAAATAAGAGATAAATTTTTTAACTTTCTGCTCAATGGAGTTAGTTTATTAGGGATAGTATTTCTGTTTATATCAGATTTTACAGATAATTGGTTTTTGGGAATCTTAGGTTGTGCATGTATTTTAATCATGACTCTTCTTTTAGCAACTATTCATTTAAATAGAATCCTTCTTCTGTGGAAACCAAATAATTCGAATAATGATCAAACGTCAATCTATGGTAATTCAATTGAAATGATGAAGAACAAGAACACAAAAAAATAGCTATATTTCTTCCAGAATTAAGTGAATGGCAGATGGTAAGTTGGTCATAAATAAAGCTGGAAAATATCTAAGCAAACTAGATAAATTAATAAGGATTGATAAATACGTAAAACAAGGGAAATCATTTACACGACTAAGCACCTCAGGAGGCTTAAAACAATTTACTGATTTAGGTGATTCATTACTGGATAAATTGAAGTTAGTGGATAAAAATGTTGTATTAAAAGGATCAAAACAAGCATTCAAAGAATCAGTTAAAGGAATTGGCAAAGGAACTTTAAAGAGTGCTGGTGGTGCGTTGAAAAAAAGCGTAAGTTTTGGGATTAATGGTATTGTGAAAGATGCTAAAGCATTAGTCAATGCAAAAGGTGCAGGAAAAATTGTGCCAGGGTTGAACATAGCTTTAGGAGCTGTAGATGTCGTTCAAGGAATAAGCAAGAGTGAAAAACAAGCCAGAAAAGACGGATTGAAAGGGCATGAAATTACCGCAAGTAAAGTTGGCGGTGCATTGGTGGATGTCGGGAAAGTGGCGGTGACAACAGCGGTTATTGGAACAGTAGGAAGTGCAATTGCGGTGGCAGGTGGCCCAGTATGGGCTGTAGTTCTAGGTGGAATTGCTATTTCTGCTGGATTAGAAGAGATAAATAAAAGAACAGGTGCTACAAATATGGCTAAGAAAGCTATTAATTCAATGGTAAAAGGAGTATCTGCATGGTTCAAATAAAAGAAATGTTGAAAAATTTTATCCCGAGTACTTACAAAAAGGTATCAAGAAAATCCTTTACCAGTAAGTCCTTCCTTAGCATTATAGGTGCATTTGTCTTTATATTAGGAATTTTATTTCTTTTCTCTATTTCACTTGATATGAAAGAAACACTAAATACTAGCTTGAATGATAAACTCATATATTTATCCTATGGAACTATATGTGCTAATCTTGTAGGTTTGGTTTTGTTTAGAAAGGAGAAACTACAAAAATTTGTAATTATAATTCCGTATATTACTTGTATCTTAATGTTCTATATAATTATGGCAATAGGTGCATCAATGACAGATAATCCAGTTTCTGATTTAAAATTAGGGATGGTTGGAAGTAACTTACTATGGATTATTGGCGTTCTTATAAATACAGTCTTAGTATGGAAATCAGTGAAAACTTCACATTTTAAAATACGAGATAAATATGCAAACTACTTTATTAATAGCCTATCAATAGCAGGGATTATATTTTTCTTTGTGAGTAAAGTGATTAATAATTTTACTTATGCATATACTGGCATGGTGTTTCTAATTGCAACGCTACAAATACTTGCGACCTTTCACTTTCCAAGAGTTCTTAGATACTGGAAAAAAGAATCAGAAAAAAATGAAAATACATCTGTATATGGGAATTCAATTGAAATGATGAAGAACAAGAGAACCAAAAAATAACTATATTTCTTCCAGAATTAAACGAATGTCAGACGGCACTTTAGTCATCAAAAAAGCCGGGAAATGGTTGAGTAAGTTTGATAAATTAACTGGCATTGATAACGATATGAGAAAAGGCAAAGACTTTACTTGACTCCAAGCACGCAAGGAGGCTTAAAACCAGCCTTCAAAGATTCAATCAAAGGAATTGGTAGGTATTGAAAAATTTAAAAATAGATCGATTTTAGGAAATTAATTTAATGAAAAGAGGGAAAAAGATGATTGAAAAAGTTTCATTGGAAATGAACAATTTAGTGTATATTGAAAAACGAGCAACAACAGATCAATTAGTGGATTTAATTTTACAATCAGAAGAATTAACTTATGAAGAAGGTTTTTATAAAAATGGACCAACAATGATTGAACTAAAACCAACTGAATTAAGTGAAGAAGAACAAACGTATAAATTTTATATTCCTGTGAATGAGCCAGTTGAAAGTGGCGAGATTTTTACTGTAGAAAATATTCATTATGATCATCTAGTTCGTAAAAGAATTCCTTTTGATGATGAACTTGGCGCTAATATTGAGGAAATGACGGATTACTTGCTGGAACAAAAGATTGAATTTGATGATAAATTATTGTTGGTAATGACCTTAGTTTATGATGAATATTGGGTAGATGTTTTAATCCCAACAAAAGAGTAGGTGAAAAAATGAGAAAAACAATTGGCTATAAACAATCATTACATTATCAAAATGTCATCAGTCGTTATTATGTAACGACTTCAGAGGAGATGGGTCGTTGTTTAGAAGATGCTTTGGAAACAATTTTTGAAGCAGATTATTCTTTATCAGACAGCTTTTTCTATTCAATGAATTCTGACATTCGTGAAGAAGAATAGCTGATTCAAGTTTTTTTACCTGTCAATGAAGAATGCCAAGAGAATCTTCCAGCAGAATATCGTTTCCAATCTTATTTTCAGGTGAACAATATGTTAGCAACTAGAGCAAAAGGCGATAAGTTATCTGAATTCTCTAAAGCATTAGAAGAGTTAATCACTATAGTTGTTCAGGAAGATTTGACAATTGTTTCACCAATTTTCTATTGTCCGCAAGTAATAGATAATAAGGTATACACTGATTTGATGATTGGTATTAAATAGTTTTGAACTGATTAGAGTTTTCTCGTAAGGAAAGAGAAGATAAAAGTTTATAAATGAGGAAGAGATATTTGAAGTGAGACTGACTAAGGCAGATGGGTACAAAAAAATTGGTATAGGACTAGGTGTTATTTTTGTCACACTTATTTGCTTGGTATGGTTTTACTTTTCACTCTATAAAAATCCAGTGACAAGTAATATAATTTTTTTTGTTTTTTTAACAGTAGTGGCTATACTAATCAGTGCTTTATCCTTACTTAAATTAATATGTATGTTTGCTTTTTTGATAATCGAAACCGGGATTAATGAGACTAAGTATATCAGAAAATATGGTGGCATTTTATATAGAATGGACAGTCATGGTTTGTCATATCATGAAAAGGGATTTCTAATAGTGCGTAGTTGGTCGGAGGTCATTGATGTAGGACTTTTCAGACAAATGGAAAGTGAAGTTATTTATAATTATCAAATAAAATTTAGTGATGATGATAGACACACTTTTGATTTAAGAGGGAATTATCCAACGATAGCATTCAAAGAAAAAATTGAAGAATTCTGGTTTAAATACAATAGCTAAATTAATCTTCATTCCCCCTCCTAGAAAACACAAAACCGTGGTACAATAACTTACGTAATAGACACACCTACTCCGAATGTCAAAAAAGGGCAGAAAAGTAGACAAGAAATTGTTTAAGGAGTAAAGTAAACTTACTTAAAATTTTGGGGGAAATAAAATGTATGATGTAATTATCATTGGTGCCGGTCCTGCTGGGATGACGGCAGCACTTTATGCATCACGGTCCAATCTTTCTGTATTGATGATTGAACGCGGTGCGCCTGGTGGGCAAATGAACAACACTGCTGAGGTAGAGAATTACCCAGGCTTTGATTCTATTATGGGTCCAGAATTGGCCTATAAAATGTATGAAAATGTAGAAAAATTTGGTACGGAAAATGCGTATGGTATTGTGATGGGCATCGAAGACCACGGATCCTATAAAGAAGTGATTTGTGATGACAAATCTTATGAAGCTAAAGCGGTAATTATTGCAACAGGCTGTGAACACCGAAAATTGGGTGTAAAAGGCGAAGAAGAATTTGCTGGCCGTGGTGTTTCTTATTGTGCCGTTTGTGACGGTGCCTTCTTTAAAAATAAACGCTTAGTAGTTGTTGGTGGCGGCGATTCTGCAGTTGAAGAAGCAATCTATTTAACACAATTTGCTTCTGAAGTAGTGATTGTTCACCGTCGTGATGAATTGCGTGCGCAAAAAATCATTCAAGATCGTGCCTTTGCAAATGAAAAGATTTCCTTTGTTTGGGATACAGTTGTCGAAGAAATTGTTGGCAATGAAATGGTCGTGACAGGTGTGAAAGCACGGAATGTCAAAACAGATGAAGTTTCTGAAATTGAAGCAAACGGCGTGTTCATTTACGTGGGGCTAGATCCATTAACAGAACCATTTAAGAAAGCTGGTATTACGAATGAGGCTGGTTGGATTGAAACAGACCAAGAAATGAGAACAAAAATTCCTGGTGTTTATGCCATTGGTGATGTCCGTGAAAAAACATTGCGTCAAATCACGACAGCGGTCGGTGAAGGCGGTATTGCTGGACAACAAGTATTTAACTATATTGAAGAATTAAAATAAAAAAATGCTTTTGCCTTTAATAATAAGGGCAAAAGCATTTTTTAATAGGTTCCTTTAATGACAAAATAAGAGCCGCGAATGGTTCCAGCTAATTTTGATTTTTGACGAGCAAATTTGAATTTTCCTTCAAATTCTGCAGGGATTGCCATACCATCTGAAAGTTTAAACCCAACGGCGCGTTTGCCTTCCTCAGCTAATGTGTACATCACGTTAACTGCTAAGCCGTTTTCATAAAATACATAGGCCATTTTTATGCCATCTAAAGTGAAAGAAGAAATTTCAAGTGGCTTGTAAGGGAAATGTAATTCTCGTTCTAATAAAATTTTTTCAATCCAGGCCAATGTTTCTGGAGCTTCAGAGGCAGGGACGGTCGTAAAGCGATGTTTGTATTTATTCCAAAAATAGCGAGCTTCATTCGCTCTTAGTCCAGCAAGGGCAGGTGCCACTGGTGAACTTTCTAAACCAATAGTGGCTACTTCTTTAAAATCAACTGTATAAACCATGAATTGATACTCCCATCTTTTCTTTTAAACTAAGTATAACGGTAGCAGGGGTAACGAACAATTATTATTACTTAAAAGAATGAAATTGGGACAGAACGATCGGCTTCGGAAAATGTTAAGGTTTCCGAATGCGTAGGTTCTGTCCCAAAGAGTATTTTAAGATTTGGTTATTTCGTGATAAGTTATACGCTTGTGCTTATTTGTTGGCATCTAAGGTAACTTTTTCATCTGCCGTAGTTGTTTTAACATCTACTGTATAAACAAGTTTATTGTTATTTTTGGTTAACTTCCAAGTCAAAATACGTGGAGAAAGTCCTCCAACTTCTTTTTTTGCTTTGGCTAAAACGTCGTTAACAGCGCCTAATTCTTTGACTTCAGCAGCTGAAAAGGCTGTCTCGTTTTCGCCAAGTTGATTTGCTTCAGTATTTTTGGTGACTTTTCCTGTTTCAGGATTCACGTAAAGTGTTTCTGTATCGTTAGTAAAGATATAGCTGTAGTCACTTGCTGGTTCTGTATCAAATTGGACATTTACTAATGGTTTGCTGTTGCCAGCTTCTTTTTCATAGATTTCAGCAGCTTGCTGCAAACTAACTTTGTACTTAGTATCAGTGACAGCATCTTTTCCTATGCCACAACTAGCTAAAATAAAAATAGCTCCTAAAAGTGAAAAAAATAGTAAAAATGGTTTTTTTAACATGAAATTACCTCGTTTCTTTTTATTAAGCATTCACAATCATTTAGTATACGGTGGTTTTATAAAAATTACAAACAAAAAATAATCCTTTAAGAGAAATTAAAGGATTATTTTTTGTTATTTATTCTGCACGTAAAGCAACTGCCGCATCTTTTTTCGCTGCCATTCGGGCAGGAATATGGCCACCAATCATGGTTAAGATTGTGCTAATTACAATCAAAATAATCCCGTGAATTGGATTTAAGGTGGCAACATTTTCTAAATCAGTCAGGTTATAGAGCACTGCATTGATCGGAAATGTTGCGAGAAAGGCAATCACAACACCAAGAATACCAGAGGCAACGCCTAAAATAGCAGTTTCGGCATCGAACACCCGGGTAATATCTTTTTTACGAGCTCCTAACGCTTTCAGGATACCGATTTCTTTGGTCCGCTCAATGACAGAAGTATAGGTGATAATCCCAATCATAATCATACTTGTAACAAGGGAAATCCCAGCAAATGCAATCAGCACATAAGTGATGGCATCCATTAAACCACCTGTTAAGCGGGTCATTGTTCCAGCTAAATCAGAATAGATGATTTGGTCTTTTTTATCTTTTCCTTTGTTATAAGCATCTAAATAATCAAGAATTTTATCTTTTGATTTGAAATCGTTTGGATAAATCATAATACTTGAAGGGATTTCATTCGCTCCTAAATAAGACAACAGGTTTTCTTTCGCGGAAGCATCTAATGTTTCGTTAGTCATAACGTTAGTGTTGCTGGCTTCTTGCGCTTTAACAATATCAGAGGTTTTGTTTTTGGCAATCATATTAGTTGAAAGTGCATCGCTATAAGCAATTCCAGGTGCTAATAGATTCATTGTTGAAGAATCTTTAATTCGCAAAATCCCTGAAATTGTTAATTCGGTATTTTCTGGATTATCGTAAACAGCTTGCAAATCTTGGTTAGGAATGAAGTTGCCTGTCGGTAATTTGGTGTAAAATGCATTATTATTGGCTAATTTCATTTTTGTGCCAACAATGTCTGAAAAGGCAATCTTTTGATTATCTTTCACGTCAAAGCCAAGATTTTTTAAAGCATTAATATTGGTGGTATTGTTACTATCGACGATTAAAACGACATCGGTTTCTTTTTCTGGATAATTTCCTTCAAGCAACGAGTAATTGTCTTTTAAGAAATTGTTTTTTCCATTTTCTAGTTGTTTAGGAAAAGCAGAAACGCCGACGCCAGTTTGGGCAGCCATCATAGAAGCCATCGCGTTTGATTGGCCGTCGGGTGCATCGTTTGAAAATTTGACAGCTTGTGCTTTCCCGTTGATTTCTCTTAATAAGTTCATATTGACTAGACGAGTATAGCCGATATTATTACTTAATTCAGGATCAATGTGATTGACATAGTCAATAAACTTTTGATCAATTAAATTCGTGTGTTGCGCACGGTCCGCATCGCTAATTTTAGCAGTCACTTCTTTTTCTTTCGGGAAGGTGCCTTTTTTGTCCTGATTATTGAAACTTTCTGGATCTTGATCTGTCGCTATTTTAGAAATGGTAATCGGAAATTGCGCTAACGTTTCCGACTGAGTTTTATCAATTTGTTTCTGGAATCCTGTTGAAAGAGAAAGGACAATCGCAATACTGATAATTCCGATACTTGAAGCAAAGGCGGTTAAAAAAGTTCGCCCTTTTTTAGTGCGGATATTATTAAAAGATAAACGCAGCGCAGTCGTGAATTTCATTTTGGTGCGTTTCAATTCGAAAGGTTCTTTTTTTTCATGTTCAATATGAGGACGCGAGTCATGACGAATTTGGCCATCTGAAAATTCAATAATTCGATCAGCGTATTCGTGAGCTAATTCAGGATTGTGGGTCACCATAATAACTAATTTTTCTTTCGAAAGTTCTTGGATAAGTGCCATAATTTGCAGACTGGTTTCTGAATCCAATGCACCAGTTGGTTCATCACAAAGTAAAATATCGGGATCATTAGCTAAAGCGCGAGCAATGGCAACCCGTTGCATTTGACCACCAGATAATTGGGAAGGTTTTTTATGGATATGGTCCTTCAAACCGACACGGATGAGTGCATCTTCGGCTTTTTGGCGTCTTTCTGCTTTTGAAATACCACTTAGTGTCATACCAAGCTCGACATTATCCAAAATCCCTTGATGACTAATTAAGTTGTAACTTTGAAAAATAAAACCAATTGAGTTATTCCGATAAGCATCCCAGTCGGCTTCTTTAAAATTTTTTGTTGATTTGCCGTTAATGATTAAGTCACCAGAATCGTAATTGTCCAATCCGCCAATCACATTCAACATCGTCGTTTTACCAGAGCCGCTGGGACCCAGAATGGCTACAAATTCTTGTTTTCGAAAAGCGACAGAGACGCCATCTAAAGCTTTAGTGGTCGTTCCGCCGACAGTATAATATTTTTTTATCTCTTTGAGTTCTAGCATATTTTTCGCATCCTTCTTCCAATTTATCAACAACACAACCTTAAGTTAGTGTATAACGTAACATAATAGTTAACAAAAATCAATCATTACCATTTGATAATCAAGTGAATTTAGTATACACTAGGTGGGAAACGAGGGAGAACATATGGATAAAGAGAAGCATTCATCAAATTTAGATATTAGTGTCTTTACTGAAATTTTTTCATATATGAGCCAATTGCTTTTTAAAGACCTAGACTTGGAGGATCTAAAATTAACCAAGTTAGACATGTTAATTTTATTAATTGTGGCAACAAATGAAGGAATTAGTATGACGGAGTTAGCCAACCAAGTAGGAACGTCGAAAGTTCAAGTGAGTCGCTCTATTGCGGGGTTAGAAGAACGAGCGATTGTTCAACGTCGCCATAATCAAGAAAATCGCCGCGTGGTTAATGTTTATACGACAAAAGAAGGCGAGAAGCTCTTTAAGCAAAAAGAAAATCAAGTAAAACAGCAACTATCTGAAACGCTTAGTGTTCTTTCCTTAGAGGATTATCAAGAGGTCAATCAACACTTTTTGGCGGTCATGAAAATTTTGTCCAATTATCAAGCGCTACGAAGAAAAACGTGTAAGGAAAACAACGCCAAAAAATAAAAAACATCGTTTGGCTATAAACCAAACGATGTTTTTTCTAGCCTTTGACAGAGCCAGAAGTCACGCCTTCTACATAGAAACGTTGCATTAATATAAATAAAATAGTAATTGGAATGGCAATTAGCACACATCCTGCTGTAAAAGCCATGAATAGTGAATTGGCTGTTGATTTGGTCATCATCGAAAAGAGACCAATCGCAACGGTGTAATTTTCAACTTTATCACCCATAATAACTTTTGCGAAAATAAAATCCATCCAAGGGCCCATGAAGGCGGTTAAAGAAGTATAGACAATAATTGGTTTCGACAATGGCAACGTAATTTTTGTGAAAATTTGCCACTTGTTGGCACCGTCAATCATAGCCGATTCGTCTAAAGCCATCGGAATGGTGTCGAAGAAACCTTTGGCGATGTAAAAACCTAGCGCCGAGCCTGCAGAGTAAACCAGAATTAAAGCGAATAAACTTTCAGTTAAATTTAAGGCTTTTAAAATATAGTAAACGGCAATCATACTCATAAAACCAGGGAACATATTTAAAACGAGCGCCACTTTTAAAAATGGTTTTCTTAAGCGGAAACGCAACCGGGACAGCGCATAAGCCATTGCGATTGTAATGAAAGTTGATAACAGACAGCTTGCGATGGAAACGAACAAGGTGTTCAAAAACCAACGGACAAATGGGAAGTTGCCAGTCTGATTTGTTAATAATACTTTATAGTTTTCTAAAGTGAATGTTTTGGGAATGATATAGGGAACAAATGCACCGCCTTCGCCGCGAAAACTTGTTAAGATAATCCACACAATGGGGAACATCCAAAAAACTGCTAAAATGGTTAGAATGATGTAAACGCTGGTAAGTGCAGTGCGTTGTTTTTTCTGGTAACTTTTTGCTTTAGCCATAAGTTACGCCTCCTTAAATGAATTCGTCCGTGTATAGGCAATTAAACTGAAGACTGCGGAGAGAATGAAGATTAAAATACCAATCACAGAGGCTAAATTGTAATCCATTGTATCGACAGTCAATTTGTATAGCCAGGTAACTAAAAGGTCAGTTGAGCCTGCACCGTAGAAGTTAGAATTGGCTGGCCCACCGCCTGTTAATAGATAAATGACATTGAAGTTATTGATGTTGCCAATAAACTGTTGAATCAGCGCCGGGGTCATCACAAATAGAATTTGTGGAAATGTAATACTTTTAAAAATTTGCCATTTATTGGCACCGTCAATTCTAGCTGCTTCGATTTGATCTTCAGGAAGATTTTGGATAATCCCTGTAGAGATTAACATCGTAGCAGGAATACCAATCCACATATTGACAACAATAATGGTTAATTTTGCCCAATTCGGATCTGTTAAGAAGGGGATAGAAGAATCGATTAAGCCCCAGTTTAACAACAGAGCATTGATAGGTCCGGAACCATTTAAGAGGTTTCGCATAATTAAAAGTGAAACAAACGGAGGTACGGCCATCGTGATAACAAAAATAGTCCGCCAAAACGCTTTATATTTTAAGCCTTTTGTATTGATAAGCAAGGCTAAAATGATTCCAAAAAAGAAACAAGTTGCGGTTGCGAAAACAGCCCAAATCAAGGTCCAGCCAAGTACTGGAAAGAACGTTGAAGCCATATCGCCTGTGATTACATTACCTAGATTTGCCAATCCAACCCAAGTAAAAAGGTTTTTCGGTGGTAAATGGTTATGGTCGTAGTTGGTAAAAGCAATTGAAATCATATATAACAACGGCAAGATGGTAAAGAAAAGAACGCCTAGTAAGGGGATCGTCATTAAAGTTGCATGGAAACGTTCGTTTAACAAGCTGCGTAAATCATCCATAGTTGTTGGAATTTTTTTGCCGGCTGTCTTTAATTCATATAGGTGACGGGCGCTTTTTAAATTGATTACATATAAAATGATTAGCGATAAACAGACTAAAATTGCTGCAATTCCGAATAATAATAAGAGCATTGAATTATCGCCTTCTTTTAGAACTTCAATCCCTAAAGAATCATCATATACTAATCCTTGCTGTTGGGTCCCTAGTGTTCCTAGCATCATTAATGCGTGGAAACCATTACGGATTAACCAATAGATAAAGCCAATTTCAGCTGTTAAAAAGATGATTCCCTTTAACCACTGCTTGTTGGCGAAGTTTGCAGCACCCATAACTAAAAAAGATAGTTTTGTAGCGAAGTCGCCTTTTTTAAAGACCTCTCGAAATGACGTCTGGGCTTTCTTTTTCTTGAACATCTTCGTTCACTCACTTTCTACTTAAATAAAAAAGATAGAGGAAATGGGACAGCAGATTGAAGCTCGTCCCATTTCTTTACTCTTTTTATTCTTTTGCTTCTTTTGATGTGTCTTGGACTAATTTATCTAATTTTGCTTGATAATCCGCAGGTTTGATATTGCCTTTGTACGTATCATTGATCACTGCATCCATCGCAGGCCAGAATGAAACGATTTCTGGGATTTTTGGCATTACCACAGAGTGGGTTGGTTGCGCCATTTCTAAGATAGCTTTTGCAACAGTATCTTGTGTAATTTCTTCGTTTGTTTGTAATTTTTTGTTTGAAGGGACAAAGCCGATTTCTTTGAAGTAAGTCATTTGTGCTTTTTCACTGGTTAAATAGTTTGCTAATGTCATTGCGGCCAATGGTGCTTGTGTTTGTTGGTTGACAGCAAAACTACGAACGCCCAAGAAAGCTTTCATTTGTTTTTCTCCATTGCCAAAATCAATGGTTGGGTAGGCAGCGGCCCCCATTTTGTCGCCAAGAGCTTTTTCTACATCGTTTTTAGACCAAGGACCAGAAAGGAAGGCATCCGTTTTGCCAGAACCTAGATTAGACAATGCTTCTGTATTTGATTGGATCACACCAGGATTATTTTTTTGATCGGCAATCCATTGTAATACTTCTATACCTTGTTGGTTGTTAAAGTTGGTACCTTTTGGATCTTCGCCATTTTCACCATATAAGTAATCGCCGTTACTCATAAATAGAGGACCGAAGATATAATTTGCGCCATCTTCGCCAAAATTGGTACCGATTTTGCCTTTTTCAGTTAAAGACTTCCAAGTTTTGATTTCCTCTGGAGAATACGTATCTTTGTTATAATAAAGAACTTGTGACTCTACGGCATAAGGGTAGGCATAGACTTTGTCTTTCCAAGTGACTCCTGCTACTGCCGAATCGATATTGTTTTCTTTGACTTCTTTTTCATATTTTGTGTTAGGGTAAATCAGACCAGCTTCTGCCATTTGACCAATTTGATCATGCGGCATCATGAAAACATCTGCGGCAGCTTTAGGATCTTTTGCAATGTCTTTTTTAGCATCTGCCGAATTTCCAGCAGTTAAGTTAACTTTAATATCGGGGTTTTCTTTTTCAAAATCGGCGACAACTTTTTTAAAGACGCCCATATATTCAGTATCAACCCATAATTTTACGTCACCAGCTGCTTTATTTGCTGAACCGCTTTCATTTTCAGCTTTCGTTTTTTCTGCGCCACCACAGGCAGTAAGTAAAACCGCGGAAGCACTTAAAAGGATACCGCCCATTAAAATCTTTTTCCAATTCGCTTTCATTTTTGAACCCTCCAAAAATTATTTTTTACAAGTCTTATTATGCAACCGATTGCGGAAATAATCAAGTGTTTTTCATCGAGAAAGTTAAAAAAGTTTTTTTGTTATAAATAACATACTGTTTGTTTAAAGTGGTGTATACCACTAATTAAGCATTTTAAATAAAAAAATAAAAAAGGGTATACAAATGCAATCGTTTGCGCTAAAATGTGTTCGAGTATTAGAAAATACACGAAAAGCGACAATTAAAGGAGAGAATTAAATGAACACTGCTGCAATCTACCATCGTCCAGAAAGTGAATTTGCTTATCTTTATACAGAAGAAACCATGCATATTCGTTTGCGTACGGCAAAAGGCGACATTGCCTCTGTCCAATTAGTGCAAGGAGATCCTTATCTTTTAGGGAAAGAAAAGTGGTACCAACAGTCGTTAACCATGGAGAAGTTAGTATCTACGGAGTTATATGATTACTGGTTTATTGCATTAAGTGCAAAATTTAAACGCCTTTCATATGCTTTTACTTTAGTAGGGACGGATGGCTTGACGGCGTTTTATGGCGAACACGGCATTTATACTTTAGAAGAAAAGTATTTAGCGATGGCGAATAATTATTTTCGGATGCCGTATTTTCATGAAATCGATCGTTTTAAAGCACCTGAATGGGTAAAAGAAACGGTTTGGTATCAAATATTTCCAGAGCGTTTTGCAAATGGTGATCCCGCCAATGATCCTGAAGGGACGTTGCCGTGGGGATCTAAAAGACCAGATCGACAAGATTTTTTTGGTGGGGATTTGCAAGGGGTGCTAGATCATCTTGATTACATTGAAGATTTAGGTGTTAACGGCTTATATTTTTGCCCAATTTTTGAAGCGTTTTCTAATCACAAATATGATACGATTGATTATTTAAAAATTGACCCAGCTTTTGGTGATGGCGCTACCTTTAAGCGTTTAGTCGAAGAGTGTCATCGACGGGGCATTAAGATTATGTTGGACGCCGTTTTTAATCATATGGGGGACACTTCGCCTCAATGGCAAGATGTGTTAAAAAATGGCCAGGACTCAATTTATGCCGATTGGTTCCACGTAAATGAGTTTCCAGCTAGCTATGAAGAAAGTGCTGATTTTGAAGAAGCAAGCAACATTACCTATGATACTTTTGCATTCACTCCGCATATGCCTAAATTAAATACAGCAAATCCAGAAGTGCAAGCCTATCTTTTAGAAATTGCTCGTTATTGGATTGAGGAATATGATATTGACGCCTGGCGTTTAGATGTGGCAAACGAAGTGGATCATGCGTTCTGGAAAAAATTCCGGCAAACATGTGATGACGCAAAAGAAGATTTTTATATTTTAGGAGAAATTTGGCACTCGTCGCAAAGCTGGCTCCAAGGAGACGAATTTCATGCAGTGATGAATTATGCATACACAGATGCGATTATGGGCTACTTTGTCAAGCAAGAACTGTCCTTGGAAAAGATGCTCTCTGAAATGAACAACCAGTTAATGCTTTATCGACAACAAACGAATCAAATGCAGTTTAATGTTTTAGATTCCCACGATACACCACGCTTATTGCATGAAACGAAAGAGGATAAAGAGCTGATGCGCCAAGTATTAGCGTTTACGTATATTCAACCAGGCGTCCCTTGTCTTTACTATGGTGATGAAATTGGTATGACAGGTGATATGGATCCTGATTGTCGTCGTTGTATGGTTTGGGAGGAAAATCAGCAAGATTTGGATTTGAAGGAATTTGTAAAATCATTGATTGCCCTTCGCAAAAAGTATGCGGCTGTTTTTTCTGGTGGAACAATCGATTGGACAGGCACTTCTTTTGAAACGGGGTTGATTAGACTCGCTTGTCGTTTGGAGGAACAAACGATCTATGGGATTTTTAATACTGGCCAAGAGACACAATTTGTCGATAGAACTGATCGAGAAGTTTTGCTAAGTTCTTCTATCGAAATTGCTTCAGAACAGATAATGGTTTTACCAAAAGGTTTTCTTTTATATCAAGCATAATAATTAAGCAAAGGAATGTGAAGAAGAATGGAAAAACATTGGTGGCAAGAAGTCGTGGTTTATCAGATTTATCCTCGCAGTTTTAAGGATAGCAATGGAGATGGCATTGGAGATTTACCAGGAATTATTGAAAAATTGGATTATTTGGAAACGTTAGGCATTGGGGCTATTTGGTTATCACCAGTTTATCAATCACCCAATGATGACAATGGTTATGACATTTCTGATTATGAAGCGATTATGACAGAGTTTGGGACGATGGCGGATATGGATCGTCTAATTGAGGAAGCGAAAAAGCGAAAGATTGAAATTATTATGGACTTAGTGGTTAACCATACGTCAGATGAACATCGTTGGTTTATTGAAGCGAAAAAAAGCAAGGAGAACCCCTACCGAGACTATTATGTATGGGCTGATCCTGCTTCAGATGGCGGTGTGCCTAACCGATTGAAATCTGCCTTTTCGGGTTCGGCGTGGACGTTTGATGAAGCGAGTGGGCAATACTATTTGCATTTGTTTAGTAAAAAACAACCAGATTTAAATTGGGAAAACCAACAAATGCGTCAGTCGGTTTACGAGATGATGAATTTTTGGATTGATAAAGGAATTGGCGGTTTCCGTTTAGATGTAATTGACTTAGTGGGTAAAATTCCAGGAGAAGAGATCACCGCGAATGGACCTCATTTACATCGTTATTTACAAGAAATGAACGCCGCGACATTTGGCGGCAAAGAGCTGTTAACTGTAGGTGAAACATGGGGGGCCACACCTGAAATTGCAAAAATGTACTCTAGTCCAGAGCGTCATGAATTATCCATGATTTTTCAGTTTGAACATATGAGCTTGGATCAACAACCAGGTAAAGAAAAATGGGACCTTCAGCCAATGGAAGTTGCCAAGTTGAAACAGGTTTTTGCAAAATGGCAAACAGAATTAGGAAATGATGGCTGGAATTCTTTATTTTGGAATAACCATGATTTACCGAGAATGATTTCACGTTGGGGAAATGATCAAGAATATTGGTTGGAAAGTAGTAAGTTATTCGCTATTTTACTGCACATGATGAAAGGCACACCTTATATTTATCAAGGGGAAGAAATTGGTATGACCAATACGCCGATCACAGATATTCGTGAAGCGCGGGACATCGAAACGATTAACATGTACCATGAGTATCTAGAAAAAGGATATTCTAAAGAAGAAATTTTGCTGAAAATTAATACTAAAGGTCGCGACAATGCACGCCGGCCTATGCAGTGGACCGCTGAAAAAAATGCTGGCTTTACGACGGGTACACCTTGGATTGATGTTAATTCCAATTATCAAACGATTAACGTCGCTGCTGCTTTGGCAGATAAAAATTCACTATTCTATACGTACCAAGAAATGATTCGTTTGAGAAAAGAACATCCTTTAATTGTTTGGGGCGACTTTGAATTGCTGGAAACAGTGGACGAAGTGATCAGTTTTTATCGTACCTATGGTGAGGAACGCTGGCTTGTTGTAACAAACTTTTCTGACAAAGTTCAGCCATTTTCTGCAGACGTTCATGTAGAACAAGTAATGATTGAAAATATGCCGACAGATGTCACTGCTTTAGCAGACTATTCGTTAGCGCCTTGGCAAGCATTTGTTGTGAAAGTGAGTCAATAAGATGGAACAATGGTGGAAAAATGCTGTCGGTTATCAAATTTATCCTCGGAGTTTTAAAGATAGCAACGGGGATGGCATTGGTGATTTGCAGGGAATTATTGAGAAATTACCGTATTTAAAAGAACTAGGGGTCGATTTTTTATGGTTAAATCCGATTTACACTTCGCCAAACGTTGACAACGGTTATGATATTGCGGATTATCAAGGGATTCAGCCAGAATTTGGTACGATGGAAGATTTTCAAGAACTTTTGGACCAAGCGCATCAATTAGGTTTGAAGATTATTCTTGATTTAGTGGTCAATCATACAAGTGATCAACATCCGTGGTTTGTTGAAGCAAAAAAAAGTTTAGATAATCCGTATCGTGAGTATTATTTATGGGCCGATGCGACACCAGAACGTATGCCGAATGAATGGCAAAGCTTTTTTGGTGGCTCGACTTGGACGTATGACGAGGATACAAAGCAAGCATATTTTCATGTGTTTGCAAAAGAGCAACCTGATTTGAACTGGAAAAATCCTAAAGTTCGTGAAGAGATTTATGCGATGATTCGCTGGTGGTTAGATTTGGGAATTGATGGTTTCCGATTGGATGCGATTAGTCATATCCAAAAAGAACCTTGGGATTTTAAAATTACCACGAATCCGTGGGCTCCCTTTATGAATGTAAAAGGCATTGAAGACTATATGCTGGATTTGAAAGCTATTTTTGCTGAGTATGACATCATGACAGTGGGGGAAGCTAGTGGCGTTTCAAGTAAAAAAGCGGTGGAATGGACCAATGATGCGGGCTATCTGAATATGATTTTTGAATTAGAGCACAATGTTCGAGAAGGGAAGCCAGGAGAAGAACGGTTAAATATTTTAGGCTATAAAAAAGTAATGGCTCGCTGGCAAAAGCATTTAGGGACAGAAGGCTGGAATGCATTATATGTAGAAAATCATGATAATCCCAGAATCAATTCAATTTTAGGCAATGAAACCTCTCATTCTGCTAAGGCGATTGGAACAATCGCCTTGCTCTTGCGAGGAACGCCGTTTATTTATCAAGGACAGGAAATCGGCATGGTTAATTATCCGTTTCAACAGATTGACGAGTTAGATGCTAAAGATTCCCATAACCATTATCGTTTGCTTATAGAAAATGGCTACGATGCGAAACAAGCATTAAAAGAAGTGGCGCATTGGACGCGGGACCATTCGCGTACGCCTATGCAGTGGACGAATCAAGAGGCAAGTTCATTCACCTCGGGGCATCCGTGGTTAGCAATTCATCCCAATTTCAAAGAAATAAATGTGACTGACCAAGAAACGGATGCGCAATCCGTGTTGAATTATTATAAAAAGTTAATTGCGTTGCGGAAAGAAAATCCAGTCTTTACAGATGGACAGTTTGAACTATTAGCGCCCAATCATCCGTCTGTTTTTGCTTTTTTAAGAAAAACAACTGAGGCAACAGCGTTAGTGATTGTCAATTTAAGTGGAGGAAAGTGCCAATTTGACTTGCCGAATAAATTACTAGGCAGAAAGTGGCAACAATTGTTAGGGAATCAAGATTTTACGGTGAAGAAACGGATGCAGTTAGCACCTTATCAGGCAGGGGTCTTCCAATAACTGATTTGTTCTATAACGAGTGCAAGAGGCTTACTTTTAAGTAGGACTCTTGCACTCGTTTTTAGGAACTTCAACAACCGAGAGACTTCATAAATAATTGAATTTTTACAGAAATGCGTTATACTTACTTTGGGTAAGTTGTTTAATTTTATGAAAGTAGGGGGAAATGATGCCGAAAACACGTGTAGAAGCATTTACAGATGCAGTCATTGCGATTATTTTAACGTTATTAATTTTAGAATTAAAAATTCCTGAAAAAGCAGATTGGTCTGCTCTGACTCAATCTGGACACAAAATCATTATTTATTTAATTAGTTTTGTTACTTTATTGATTTATTGGAACAATCATCATCATTTATTTCAAAGTGTCCGTAAAATTGATGGACGTGTCCTTTGGATGAATAATTTATTAATTTTGACGTTGACATTTTTCCCGTTTGTTACTGGTTGGGTGGGTGAACATCCGTTTTCTTGGCCGCCACAAGCTTTGTATGGCTTAGTAGTATTAGGAGCTGATGTTGCTTATTATCTAGTGGTGCGGGCATTGATTCAGGCAAATGGGCCCAAATCCGAAGTACAACGTTTGTTTGGCCACTATCCAAAATTAACGCTTTCGATTGTGTTGAATATTATTGCGTTGATTGTAGGCAAACTAGTAGCGCCAATCGCTGTCCTGATTATTGATACGATTGTTTTAGTCATGTGGTTTATTCCTGAGCGAAAAGCAGAAATAAAGGAAATTTTAAAGTAGTTATTTTTTATTTATAACAAAAAAGTCATAAATCTTTTGACAAGAATGTCAAACTCCTCTATTATAAGAAGTGGATAGAAACTGAATAATTGTTAGGTGAGGCTCCTATTTGGACAAATGCTGCTGCCGCGAAAGGATCGAGAGACCCTTAGTTGGTTGAACAGGAATAATCGTGAAGGTTATTCATAATGTAGCTGATACATGTTATCTACGCCCTATAGTGCTAAAGCTCAACGATAGAGAATCTTATTTAAAGATGGTATTTTGGGACGTACTCTATTGTTGAGTAGGTCCTTTTTTTGTGTGTTTGGCAAAAAAGCAATTATTCACTGGAAGTATAAATAAGAAAAAGAAAGGATGACTGTCATGGAAGACCCTGGAAGTGAACAGAGAAACAAAATACAGTCACCAACGAAAGGAGAAGATTTTAGCACTCTTTTCGGCAGGTGACCACAACCTTGGAGGAAAAGAAAATGATGAACAAAAAAACAATGGATATGAGAAAAGCAACCAAAGATCAAGAATTACGTAAATTGGCGTTGCTTTCTGAACGGGAATTAATGATGGAATTACGGACATCTGAAAAAGGACTCTCGAATGAAGATGCCGAAAAAAGATTAGAGGAATTTGGACCAAACGAAGTTTCTGCACAAAAGCCAACCCCAGCAATTATTTTATTTTTAAGTGCATTCAAAGATCCATTTGTCTATGTCTTAGCCTTATTGATGGTCGTTTCAACTTTAACGAAAGATTTCGAAGCCGCTATCGTGATGGGCGTGATGATTTTAGCCAGTGTCTTGATTGCTTTTATACAAGAATATCGTTCTCAAAAAGCGAGTTTGGATTTAAAAGAATTAATTGAAAATACCGCTGCAGTGACACGGGAAGGAATTACGAAAGAAATTCCAATGGACGAAATTGTTCCAGGAGACATTGTAACTTTAGCTACAGGAGACATGATTCCTGCAGATGCCGTGTTGATTTGGACCAAAGATTTATTCGTTAATCAATCGTCACTAACAGGTGAATCCATGCCTGTCGAAAAATTTGTGGATGCAGGTGTGGATCGTCAACAAACAGAGGTTTCTGCATTAGATATGCAAGACCTAGTGTTTATGGGCACAGATGTCTTGAGTGGACAAGGAAAAGCGATTATTTTAAAAACTGGGCAACATACATTTTTTGGTGATATTGCTAAAAATGCTACAACACAACGAGGAAAAACTAGTTTTGACTTAGGCTTAGCAAAAGTCAGTAAGTTTTTATTACGAATGGTAATGATTTTATTTCCAATCGTTTTCTTGATTAATGGTTTAACTAAAGGTGCTTGGGGCGAAGCGTTTTTCTTCGCGATTGCCGTTGCAGTTGGTTTGACACCAGAAATGTTGCCAATGATTGTTACGAGTAACTTAGCCAAGGGTGCATTATCCTTATCGAAACATAAAGTCATTGTTAAAGAATTAGCGGCTATCCAAAATTTGGGTGGTATGGATGTGCTCTGTACAGATAAGACTGGAACGATTACCGAAGATCGTGTAGTTTTGGTTCAACATTTGAATCCATTAGGTGATTTGAGTGACGAGGTTCTAAATTTAGCCTACTTAAATTCTTCTTATCAAACAGGTTGGAAAAATTTAATGGATATTGCCGTTATTAATTTTTATGAAGAGCATCAATGGAAAACGCCGTTTAAAAATGTCACTAAAATTGATGAAATTCCTTTTGATTTTTCCAGACGCCGCTTAACGGTTGTCGTGAATGCAGATGATCATCAATTGATGATCACGAAAGGCGCCGTGGAAGAAATGGAAGAAGTGTGCACGCATGCGCAAATTAATGGCGAAATTGTACCATTAAGCAGTGCTGTACGAGAAGAACTACGCCGAGTGAATGTTCAAATGAACAAACAAGGGATGCGTGTGTTAGCGGTAGCTGTAAAAAAAGATGTCCATAAAGAAGCAGTTTATTCAGTTGAAGATGAAAAAGAGATGACATTGATTGGGTTTATGGGTTTTCTTGATCCAGCAAAAGAGTCAGCTGTCAGCGCTATCCGCTCCTTACATGAACATGGTGTCAACGTGAAAGTGCTAACGGGCGATAATGATATTGTCGCCAAAAAAGTCTGTAAAGATGTAGGTATTGAAGTTTCCCATGTGTTATTAGGTTCTCAAATTGAAGCAATGACAGATGAAGAGTTGCGGGCGCAAGTGGAAGAAACTAATTTATTTGCCAAATTAAATCCGATGCAAAAATCTAAAATTATTGAATTGCTACAAGCAAAAGGTCATACGGTTGGTTTTATGGGGGATGGTATTAATGATGCACCAGCATTACGAAAAGCTGATGTGGGCATTTCAGTAGATACTGCAGCTGATATTACTAAAGATGCTAGCTCGATTATTTTACTGGAAAAAAGTTTAAATGTACTGGAATCTGGTGTGATTGAAGGACGAAAAGTATTTAGCAATATGATGAAATATATTAAAATTACCATCAGTTCTAATTTTGGGAATGTCTTTTCAATTTTAGTAGCCAGTGCCTTTTTACCATTTCTACCAATGCTTTCCTTACAACTCTTGATTCAAAATTTGATTTATGATGTAGCTCAGTTGACAATTCCTTGGGATAATGTCGATGAAGAAGAGTTATTAAGCCCTGTTCGGTGGGAAACGAACGGACTAGCGAAATTTACGATATGTATTGGCCCGGTAAGTAGTATTTTCGATATTCTAACGTATCTTGTCATGTGGTTTGTGTTTAGCGCCAATAGTTTGGCAACTCAACATTTATTCCAAACAGGTTGGTTTATGGTGGGACTTGTTAGTCAAACGTTAGTTGTTCATATGGTCCGGACGCGGAAAATACCATTCATTCAAAGTCGTGCGTCAATGCCTGTGATGTTAAGTAGTTTAGGCGCAATCTTACTCGGTTTCTTGATTGTAGCAACGCCCATAAGAGAGGTTTTTGACTTTGTGAAACTTCCGGCTAACTACTGGCCATGGTTCTTTGGAATCATCATTGCGTACATGTTAACTGTTGAAGTAGCTAAACGTTTATATATTAAAATTACCAAGGAATGGATTTAGTAAAATCTACTGAAAGAGAAAAGAATTTGCTAAGCTGTATTACTCGTTTTGCGAAAATTTGGTGATTTTAAGCAATGAATGTTCGTGATAAAACCTAAGGTAAAGTATTTGGCAAAAAAGCGAGCCGAAAAAAATAAAAATTAACGAAAAAAACTTTGTTCTCTAAAAAATAAAAAACCGCATGCTGAGTAGGTTACTCGGCTGACGGTTTTTATTTTTTGGTTTTTTCAAGATAATTTTCATGAAAACGCAAAGTTCGGAAATCAGATTACTAGCCAGCTCGGGGATGAGGGGGCTCGGATTAATAGAACTGTTATATAATATTTTCAAAATAGAATATAACAGTTAGAAGAAAAATAGTACAGAAGAAGTGTGGAACAGAAACCGTTTTCTTGTTTGTGAAAATTATCACTAAACCGCAAAAACATGCGGTTTTGCTCTTTTGTGAAAAAATGAAGAAATTAGAGTTTTTTTCTTGCGCTTTTTCGAATTTAGTGATAATTTGTTAAGTGTAGTCGATAAAAAGTAATACAGTTTCGCACTCTGTTTTACTTTTATCGAAATTAAAGAAACGTAATAGAGAGGATTGTGTGACAAAATGGCAAAGGCTAAGAAACAAAAACCTATTGACTTTAAAGAGCTAATGGCTAAAGTCGACGCTGATTTCCCAACTTTCCAAATCTTGGATCAAGATGGAAAAATTGTGAATGAAGATTTAGTACCTGATTTATCGGATGAGGAATTAGTTGAATTAATGACACGCATGGTTTGGTCTCGTGTGTTAGACCAACGTTCTACTGCATTAAACCGTCAAGGACGCTTAGGATTCTTCGCGCCAACAGCTGGACAAGAAGCAAGCCAATTGGCAAGTCAATTTGCAATGGAAAAAGAAGACTACTTATTACCAGGTTACCGTGATGTACCTCAATTAGTACAACATGGTTTACCATTAAGAGAAGCTTTCTTATGGTCTCGTGGTCACGTAGCAGGGAACTACTACGCGGAAGATTTAAATGCATTACCACCACAAATTATCATTGGTGCTCAATACATCCAAGCAGCTGGTGTTGCTTTAGGATTGAAAAAACGTGGAAAAGAAAATGTTGTCTTCACTTATACTGGTGACGGCGGTTCTTCACAAGGGGACTTCTATGAAGCAATTAACTTTGCTGGTGCTTACCAAGCAAACGGTGTCTTCATTATCCAAAACAATGGTTTTGCGATTTCTACACCTCGTGAAAAACAAACAGCGGCTAAAACTTTAGCTCAAAAAGCTGTTGCAGCAGGAATTCCTGGTATTCAAGTTGATGGTATGGATCCATTAGCAGTTTACGCAATTGCAAAAGAAGCACGCGATTGGTCAGCTGCAGGAAACGGTCCAGTTTTAATTGAAACATTAACCTATCGTTATGGTCCACATACTTTATCTGGAGACGATCCAACACGTTACCGTTCAAAAGAAATGGATGACGAATGGGTACAAAAAGATCCATTGACTCGTTTCCGTAAATATCTAACAGATAAAGGCTTATGGTCTGAAGCAAAAGAAGAAGAAATTATTGAAAAAACAAAAGAAGAAATCAAAGTAGCGATTGCAGAAGCGGATAAAGCGCCAAAACAAAAAGTTTCTGATTTCTTGAAAAATATGTTTGAAGTTCAACCTCAAACAATTAAAGAACAAATTGCATTTTATGAAGCGAAGGAGTCGAAATAAAAATGGCACAAAAAACTATGATCCAAGCAATTACAGATGCCTTAGCTCTTGAATTAGAGAAAGACGAAAATGTCTTAATCTTCGGTGAAGACGTTGGTAACAACGGTGGGGTTTTCCGTGCAACTGAAGGTTTACAAGAAAAATTTGGTGAAGACCGCGTCTTCGATACACCTTTAGCTGAATCTGGTATCGGTGGATTGGCTTTCGGTCTTGCCTTGCAAGGTTACCGTCCAGTTCCTGAAATCCAATTCTTTGGTTTCGTTTTTGAAGTATTTGACGAAATCGTTGGTCAAATGGCTCGTACGCGTTACCGTATGGGTGGAACTCGTAATATGCCAATTACTGTTCGTGCCCCATTTGGTGGTGGTGTTCATACACCAGAACTTCACTCAGATAACTTAGAAGGATTAATCGCACAATCACCAGGTGTTCGTGTTGTTATTCCATCAAACCCTTACGATGCAAAAGGACTATTAATTTCATCTATTCGCAGCAACGATCCAGTTGTCTACTTAGAGCACATGAAATTATACCGTTCATTCCGTGAGGAAGTGCCAGACGAAGCTTATGAAGTACCTTTAGATAAAGCGGCTGTAACTCGTGAAGGAACAGACGTATCAATCATCACTTACGGCGCTATGGTTCGTGAAGCGATTAAAGCAGCTGATAGCTTAGCGAAAGACAATATTTCAGCAGAAATCATTGACTTACGTACAGTGGCTCCTTTAGATGTGGAAACAATTATTAACTCTGTTGAAAAAACTGGCCGTGTGGTTGTCGTTCAAGAAGCACAAAAACAAGCTGGCGTTGGCGCTATGGTTGTTTCTGAAATTTCTGAACGTGCCGTATTATCATTAGAAGCACCAATCGGACGTGTATCTGCTCCAGATACAATCTTCCCATTCGGACAAGCAGAAAATATCTGGTTACCAAATGCGAAAGATATCGAAGCAAAAGCTAGAGAAATCGTCGAATTTTAATAGTTATTCGAAGTAGATAAACGAAGAATTAAACAGGTGGAATACGGCTATAGGCATGAAATGTTCAGCTACTATAGTCGTTTCCCCGCGTTTTGCTCCTAAGAAAATAGACAGATCCAACGAAGAAGGGAAGACTTAAAAAATGGCTTATCAGTTTAAATTACCGGATATCGGTGAAGGGATTGCCGAAGGCGAAATCGTTAAATGGTTTGTAAAACCTGGCGATACAATCAACGAAGACGATACGTTATTAGAAGTACAAAATGACAAATCAGTGGAAGAAATTCCATCACCAGTAACAGGTACTGTAAAAAATATTGTTGTACCAGAAGGAACAGTTGCAAACGTTGGTGACGTGTTAATCGAAATCGACGCACCTGGTCACGAAGATAACGATGCAGCACCAGCAGCTCCTGCACAAGAACAAACACCAGCACAACCTGCTGCTGTACCAACAACAGAAGCAGCTGGCGGATTTTTCCAATTCAAATTACCAGACATCGGTGAAGGAATTGCCGAAGGCGAAATCGTTAAATGGTTCGTTAAAGCTGGCGACACAATTAATGAAGATGATTCATTATTAGAAGTACAAAATGACAAATCAGTAGAAGAAATTCCATCACCAGTAACAGGTACTGTAAAAAATATCGTTGTACCAGAAGGAACAGTTGCAAACGTTGGTGACGTGTTAGTTGAAATTGACGCACCTGGTCATAATTCAGCAGCACCGGCAGCCGCAGCACCAGCTACTGACGCTCCTAAAGCGGAAGCATCAGCTCCAGCCGCTTCAACAGGCGTAGTTGCAGCCGCTGATCCAAACAAACGCGTTTTAGCAATGCCATCTGTTCGTCAGTATGCGCGTGAAAAAGACGTTGATATTACACAAGTAACTGCAACTGGTAAAGGTGGCCGTGTCATTAAAGCGGATATTGATGCCTTTGTCTCTGGTGGTTCTCAAGCAGCACCAGCTACTGAAGCTGCCGCAACAGAAGCAGCACCTAAAGCGGAAGCAGCTGCACCTAAAGCAGCGCCAAAAGCCTTTACTTCTGATTTAGGCGAAATGGAAACACGTGAAAAAATGACACCAACACGTAAAGCAATTGCTAAAGCAATGGTTAACAGCAAACACACTGCTCCTCACGTAACATTACATGATGAAGTAGAAGTTTCTAAATTATGGGATCACCGTAAGAAATTTAAAGATGTTGCTGCTGCAAATGGTACAAAATTAACATTCTTACCATACGTTGTAAAAGCATTGACTTCAACTGTTCAAAAATTCCCAATCTTGAATGCATCAATTGATGACGCAGCACAAGAAATTGTTTACAAAAATTACTTTAACATTGGTATCGCTACTGATACAGATCATGGCTTATATGTACCAAATGTTAAAAATGCTAATACGAAGAGCATGTTTGCTATCGCTGATGAAATCAACGAAAAAGCAGCATTGGCTATCGAAGGCAAATTAACTGCACAAGATATGCGTGATGGTACAATCACAATTAGTAACATTGGTTCAGTCGGTGGCGGCTGGTTTACACCAGTAATCAACTACCCTGAAGTTGCTATTTTAGGCGTTGGTACAATTGCACAAGAACCAGTTGTTAATGCAGACGGCGAAATCGTTGTGGGACGCATGATGAAATTATCATTAAGCTTTGACCACCGTATCGTTGACGGCGCAACTGCTCAAAAAGCAATGAACAACATTAAACGCTTATTAGCTGATCCAGAATTACTATTAATGGAAGGATGATTAACAAATGGTAGTAGGAGATTTCGCCATTGAACTAGATACAGTCGTAATCGGAGCTGGTCCTGGAGGATACGTTGCTGCAATTCGTGCCGCAGAAATGGGTCAAAAAGTTGCGATTATCGAACGTGAATACATCGGAGGTGTTTGTTTAAACGTTGGATGTATTCCTTCAAAAGCTTTAATTGCTGCTGGACATCATTACCAAGAAGCACAAGATTCTTCAACTTTTGGTGTAACAGCTAAAGGAGTCGAATTAGACTTTGCAAAAACACAAGACTGGAAAGATAACACAGTTGTTAAATCATTAACAGGCGGCGTTGGCATGTTATTGAAAAAACACAAAGTAGAAATTATTGAAGGCGAAGCATTCTTCGTTGACGAAAATACATTGCGTGTTATTCACCCAGACTCAGCACAAACTTACTCATTCAATAATGCTATTGTAGCAACAGGTTCTCGTCCAATTGAAATCCCAGGATTCAAATTTGGCGGACGCGTGTTAGATTCTACAGGCGGTTTAAACTTAAAAGAAGTTCCTAAAAAATTCGTTATTATCGGTGGCGGTGTCATCGGTGCTGAATTAGGTGGCGCTTATGCTAACTTAGGTTCAGAAGTAACAATTTTAGAAGGTAGCCCATCAATTTTACCAACTTATGAAAAAGATATGGTTAAAGTTGTCACAGACGATTTCAAGAAGAAAAACGTAACAATCGTGACTTCTGCAATGGCTAAAGAAGCTGTTGACAATGGCGATAGCGTCACTGTTAAATATGAAGTTAACGGAAAAGAAGAAAGTGTTGAAGCAGATTACGTAATGGTCACTGTTGGACGTCGTCCAAACACAGACGACTTAGGCTTAGAACAAGCGGGCGTTGAAATTGGCGAACGTGGTTTAATCCCAGTTGATAACCAAGGACGTACTAACGTGAAAAACATCTTCGCAATCGGCGACATCGTACCAGGTGCTGCGTTAGCGCATAAAGCAAGCTACGAAGCAAAAATTGCTGCTGAAGCAATTTCTGGTAAGAAAGTTGCAGTTGATTACAAAGCAATGCCAGCTGTTGCCTTTACTGATCCAGAATTGGCAAGCGTTGGTATGACTGTTGCAGAAGCAAAAGAAGCGGGAATCGAAGCAAAAGGCTACAAATTCCCATTTGCTGGTAACGGCCGTGCAATCTCTTTAGATAAAACTGAAGGATTCATGCGTTTAGTTACAACTGTAGAAGACAATGTCATCATCGGTGCACAAATTGCCGGTGTCGGTGCAAGTGACATGATTTCTGAATTAGCTTTAGCTATTGAATCTGGCATGAATGCAGAAGACATTGCTTTAACAATCCACCCACACCCATCATTGGGCGAAATTACTATGGATACAGCTGAATTGGCTTTAGGTTTACCAATTCATATTTAATAGTATCACTTTGTCGCACGACAGATATAATGCGCCTTTTGCACTTGTTGCATTAGCCACAGCAAGTGCAAAAGGTGTAAAAAAAACAACGACTTCTCGGAGTCGTTGTTTTTTTATGCTCTGTTCTTTCTTTTACGGTATTTAAGAGGTGTTTCACCCGTTTCTTGTTTAAAGATACGGACAAAATAGCTATCTTCAACAAATCCTAAATCTTCACTGATTTGGGCAATTGTTTTATCTGTCTCCAAAAGAAGCTGTTTGGCCCATGTGATTTTTAATTGTCGATAAAATTGACTAAAGGGAATACCAAACTCCTCTTTTAATAAACGACTTAAATACGTCGGTGTCAAATGAACAAGGTCTGCCAGTTCTTGTAAATTTAAACGCAGCGATTTGTTTTCCCAAAGGGCATCTAAAACCGGTTGTAATTGCTTATTTTTAGTTTGATAGGCACTTGAAGGAGTTAATTGAGCAGTTAATAAAGTTTGTTGAATATCTTTTTGGATCATATTCAATGGCTCCAGCTCTTCTTTTCGCGAACTAATCTGTAAGGATTGTTTGTACGTATTGATTAAATAATCTTTTTTGATGGCTTCAGAAATAATATATTGGCTTAGATCAGCGATTAATGTCGCGCTCTTTTCTAAGTCTGCTAGTTCTAAAACAGGGTATTGTTGATACAGCTCTTGGTGTGTTACTAAAAATTCTTGAATGAAGGCATCATTCATGGTTAAAACCTGTTCTAACTCTTCTTGGTGATCTTCGAGCAAAACTTCACCAGCCATAATGGCTCCTACATACTGGTCATCAACAATAATGGGGATGGCCATATCAACGATGTTAAAGTGACAACGGTAGATAAAAGGCTGACCAGTGCGAACAGCTTCCAAGCCACCACGAGCATCACATTTTTCACAAAGTTTCGAGAGCTCAGGGGAGTGACGTACCAGTTGGCAAAAGGGTTGAACTTGACTATGTTTCGTCACAGGTCGCCCTTTATAATCGACTAAAATAATGGCTAAACGAGTGCTTAAGGCCAATGATTCTTGCAATTTTTCCCACTTTTCTAAATCTAAAATATTTTTTAATTCTACAGTCATAAGGCAATCCTTCAATCTAAAGTTTAAAAATCATAATATTTTATTATTTCACAAAATAATTCTATCATTTTTTGCAAGAAAACGATACCAAAAGTTCAATGCTTTTTTGATGAAAGCGTTTTATACTATGCATGTAAACAAAATATAGGAGGCTATCAACATGAGAAAAGCATTGATTTTACCAACGAAATATGTTCAAGGGGAAGATGAATTACTAAACTTAGGTTACTTCGTTTCAACTTTTGGAAAAAAAGCGTTACTAATTGCAAATCCTGCTGACGTTGATCGTGTACGTCCACAATTGGAAGAAACAGCGAAAAAGTTTGACATTACCTTCGTAGAGGGTGGCTTTAGTGGAGAAGTAACGCGTGAAGAAACAAAGCGCTTGCAAAACGTTGGACAAAAAGAACAAGCAGACTGTATCATTGGTTTAGGTGGCGGTAAAGCAATCGATGCTTCAAAAGTCGTAGCAGAAGGTGAAAACTTAATTATTGTACCAACGATTGCGGCTCAAGATGCACCAACTTCGCATTCAGCTGTACTATATCATGAAGATGGCTCATTTGATGATTATGCTTACTTTAAACAAAGTCCAAGTGTCGTTATGGTTGATACAAAAGTGGTTGCCAAAGCGCCAACTAGATTTTTAGTTGCTGGAATGGGGGATGCCTTATCCACATATTTTGAAGCACGCGCAACACACAATTCATATTCTCGGGTTAATGCTAGTTTGCCAATGGGTTCAAGAGAAGGCTTAACGCCTGCTGCTAGCGGCACATATGCAGCTTTGGCCATGGCAAAACTTTGCTGGGAAAACCTACAGGAAGATGGGTTAAAAGCGAAATTAGCTTGTGATGCAAATGTGGTTACTGAATCATTGAATAAGATTATCGAAACAAATATCTTACTTTCAGGCTTAGGTTTTGAAAGTGGCGGTTTAGCTGCAGCGCATGCGATTCATAACGGTATGACAGTCTTACCTGGTGCGCACAGTTATTTACATGGTGAAAAAGTAGCCTTTGCAACGATTGCACAACTTGTATTAGAAGATGCAGCAAAAGACGAATTAGAAGCTGTTTTAGACTTTAGCGCTTCTGTAGGTTTACCATTAACGCTTTCAGACATTGGTGTCGATGAAATCACTTATGAAGAAGCGTTGGAAGTAGCCAAAATTGCTTGCATTCCAGAAGAATCAATTCATTCAATGCCATTCCCAATTGTCGTTGAAGAAGTAGCGAATGCAATCATTGTTGCAGATAAAGTCGGACAAGAATATAAAACAAGACATAAATTAGATTAAGGAAGTGTCCACATGAAAGCAGATATTTTACTCGTTTCACATAGCAAAATGATTACAGATGGTATTAAAGAGATGATTGAACAGATGAACGCCAGTGAAGAAATTACGATTCATTCACTTGGTGGCACATCAGATGGTTCATTAGGTTCAGATCCAATGAAAATCATTGACACGATTAACGAAGCGGACTCTGACCGAGAATTTTTAATTTTTGCCGATTTAGGCAGTGCCGTTTTAAGTTCAGAATTAGCTTTTGATATGCTAGAAGAAGACCAACAGAAACATTATCATTTAGTCGATGCACCATTGGTTGAAGGTGCCTTTGCGGCAGCAATTACTGCAGGTGTCTCAGATGATTTGACGCAAATTTTAGCAGAAGCTCAAAATGCTGGTAAGAAAGGGTGGAACTAAATGAAAAAAATTATTAATGAACCTGGTAAAATTGTCGAAGAAATGCTCCAAGGAATTGTGAAAAGCTATGGAAACCTTGTTCATCAAGTCGAAGATTCTCGCGTGATTGCTCGCAACGACTCAAACAAACAAGTTGGGTTAGTATCTGGTGGCGGAAGTGGTCATGAGCCTGCACATGCTGGGTTTGTTGGTGATGGAATGTTAAATGCCGCAGTTTTAGGTGATGTCTTTACTTCACCAACACCAGATCAAATTTTAACAGGAATCCAAGCGGCAGACCAAGGGGCCGGTGTTCTGTTAATCGTAAAAAATTATACAGGCGATATTTTGAACTTTGAAATGGCCAAAGATATGGCTGATATGGAAGACATTCATGTAGAAATGGTCGTTGTCGATGACGATATTGCAGTCGAAGATAGCACCTATACCGCTGGAAAACGCGGTGTTGCCGGGACTGTTCTTGTCCATAAGATTTTAGGACATCATGCCCGCCAAGGTGCTTCTTTAGAAGAGCTCGTTTCTTTAGGAGAAAAGATTGTAGCAGCCACGAAAACAATTGGAGTGGCTTTAAAAGCAGCCACTGTGCCTGAAGTTGGCAAACCAGGTTTTACTTTACCAGAAGATGAAATTGAATTTGGCGTAGGGATTCACGGAGAACCAGGCTATCGTCGTGAAAAAATCCAACCATCGAAAGAGTTAGCGAAAGAATTAGTTGAAAAAACATTAAGTAGCTATGAACAACAACCACAAACAGTTGGGATACTTGTCAATGGCATGGGCGGCACGCCATTAATGGAACAATTTGTATTTATGAACGACGTGCTAACATTATTAGAGGATAAAGGTGTTCAAGTGACCTTCCATAAAGTGGGTAACTATATGACGTCTATTGACATGCAAGGATTATCTTTAACGATGATTGACTTGGCGACAAAAGACTGGCAAACAGCGCTAGAAAGCAATGTAACAACAATTTCTTGGTAAGGGTGATAAAAGATGGAATTAACAGTAAAAGACATTCAAACATGGTTAGATAATTATTCAAAAGTTATTGAAGAAAAAAAAGACTATCTAAGTGAGTTAGACACGCCGATTGGTGATGGGGATCATGGCAACAATATGGCTCGTGGTATGGCTGAATACAAAATTGCGTTTGACAAAAAAGTACCAACAACAATCACGGAGACATTTAAAGTCCTATCCATGGCTTTGATTTCAAAAGTTGGCGGAGCTTCTGGTCCTTTATATGGTACAGCGTTTATGAATATGACTAAAGCGACAAAAGATTTGGAAACCATTAGTTCGCTAGAGCAATTAAAAGAAATTGTTCAGCAAGGTCTAGCCGGGATTCAGATGCGTGGCAAAGCTGAACCAGGAGATAAAACGATGGTTGATGTCTGGGCACCTGTTGCTGAAGTAATTGGAACGGAACAATTTAATGAAGAAAAAATTGAACAATTTGCTGAAGCAACAAAAGATTGGGTGGCGAAAAAAGGACGTGCCTCTTATTTAGGGGAACGAGCAATTGGTCATATTGATCCAGGAGCAGCATCTAGTGCATTATTATTTGAAGAACTAGTCAAAGTAATCAATCAATAACAGTGAGAAAAAAGTTTAGCAAGTGCCTCTCTTGAAGCGCTTGCTAAACTTTTTTATAAATAATGGTTTCTTTTGTTTATCTATGGGATAATTTAAGTAACAAAAAATAACAAAGATAGACCAATGGGGGATTTAAAGATGAAAAAGCATGTGATTGTGGGATGTTTATTAATCGTTAGCTCAATGTTTGTAAGTGCTTGTGGAAATTCGTCAGACGTGACCACGGAAAAAGCCAGTGTCACAAAACAAGTCGAAGCTACGGGACAAAGCACATCCTCTTCCGTAGACCAAACCAAGTATGATGCCCTTATTACAGAAGCTAAAAAGTTAACGGCAGAGGGGCAATATAAAGAATCAGAAGAAAAATTAGCTACGATCCCTGTTAGCGATTTAGGGAAACCACACTATTCGATCGTTAAAGAAACGGTTGAGAAACTAAATAATCAAAATAATGAAGGCTTAAAAAGACAAGAAGAAGTCGCGGTTGAAAAGCAAACGAAGTCGAGTCCGGCACCAACGGAATCACTTAAACCAATTCCAGATGAATTTGCTAAATGGGCAACCACGTATCTTTTTTATTATCCACGAGGAGATCAAAAGCAAGCGGGGTTAATCATTGAAGCGAATGGAGCGGTCACGCAGACGAATACGAATGGCGAAATTTACACAGGAAAAGCCGAAATAAGTGGAGCTTCGGGCACTATTTTAAGTTATGATACGACTAGTTATCGCCCGACGACCCAACCAGCTACAAAATCGATTACTCCAAATGTTAAAATCACTGTTACTTGGAACAATGGCGGCGGTGTTGATGTTTATTATGGCTACGTTTCTTATTCACAACGTTTAGCTTTGACAGATGGTATCGCCGTGACAGACGGGGTCAAAGAAGTTTGGCTTTCATAAAAAGAGCTAGACATTCAAGCAAAAACTTGAATGTCTAGCTCTTTTGTTGATTGAATCGGGGGATTTAAATACTTAGTTTCGATAAGAACGAACGGTATTATTAATAGCAGAAATACTATATTTTAATTCATCTTCTAACGTTTGATCAATGTCTGTGTCTAAAGTCTCTGCAAACATGGCTTCATATTCAGCGATAGAAAGTTCTGTCCGATTATCCAGCAGTGCTAAATGAGTTTCTTTTTGTAAATGATTTTGATAACCAGCTACTAATTCACCAGTGAAAAATTCAGCGACAGCACCAGAACCATAACTGAATAACCCAATTTGATTGCCTGCGGTTAAAGTCGTTGCATTTTCTAAAAGGGAAATGAGTCCCAGATAAAGTGAACCCGTATACAAGTTTCCTACGCGACGACTATAGATGATGCTTTCTTCATAACGGGCTAAAATTCGTTCCTGTTCTGCTTCAGTTTGGTCGGAGATTTTTGCTAATAAGGCTTTTTTGCCCATTTTTGTGTAAGGAATATGGAACGCTAAAGCATCATAATCTGCAAAATCAAGACCGGTTCGTTTTTTATGTTCATCCCAGACTTGGGCAAAAGATTGGATGTAGGTTTCGTTTGACAAAGGACCATCGACCATAGGATACAGATGGCCTGTTGGACGCCAAAAGTCATAGATATCTTGCGTCAGCATCACATTATCCTCTTTTAAAGCCAAGATGCGCGGTTCACTAGTAACTAACATTGCAACCGCCCCAGCTCCTTGTGTAGGCTCACCGCCAGAATTTAAGCCATATTTTGCAATATCTGCCGCTACGACCAAGACTTTTTTATCTGGATGTAAGGCTACGTGATTCTTAGCTAACTGTAAGCCTGCTGTTGCTCCGTAACAAGCTTCCTTGATTTCGAAAGAGCGAGCGAAAGGTTGAATCCCCATTAAACGATGTAAGACAACTGCGGCCGCTTTTGACTCATCGATACTGGACTCAGTCCCGACAATCACCATATCAATGGCCTCTTTATCTTCTTTGGTCAAGATCGCTTCTGCGGCATTGGCTGCAAATGTCACAATATCTTGGCTGATTGGGTTCACCGCCATTTGGTCTTGCCCAATACCAATATGAAATTTTCCAGGGTCTACATTTCTGGCTTCAGCCAGTGCCGTCATATCAATATAATAAGGGGGCACAAAAAAACTAATTTTATCAATCCCAATTGTCATTTCTTTAACTCCTTTACGATAAATAGATTCATTATATAAAATAGCACGAAATGAACCAAAATGGGGAATTTTTGTATTAACTTCATAGATTATTAAAAAATATCTTATAAGTCTGTTAACATTCAGTAATTGGCACTTGTGATTCTGGGATTTTATGATATATTTCAAGATGGAGGTGCATTTAGTTGAAAACAGTAGTTATTATTGATGCATTACGAACACCAATTGGAAAATATAAAGGCAGCTTAAGTCAAGTAAGTGCCGTAGACTTAGGAACACATGTTACAACACAACTTTTAAAAAGACATTCCACTATTTCTGAAGAAATTGATCAAGTAATCTTTGGAAATGTTTTACAAGCTGGAAATGGCCAAAATCCCGCACGACAAATAGCAATAAACAGCGGCTTGTCTCATGAAATTCCCGCCATGACGGTTAATGAGGTCTGCGGATCAGGAATGAAGGCCGTTATTTTGGCGAAACAATTGATTCAATTAGGAGAAGCGGAAGTTTTAATTGCTGGCGGGATTGAGAATATGTCCCAAGCACCTAAATTACAACGATTTAATTACGAAACAGAAAGCTACGATGCGCCTTTTTCTAGTATGATGTATGATGGGTTAACGGATGCCTTTAGTGGTCAGGCAATGGGCTTAACTGCTGAAAATGTGGCCGAAAAGTATCATGTAACTAGAGAAGAGCAAGATCAATTTTCTGTACATTCACAATTAAAAGCAGCTCAAGCACAAGCAGAAGGGATATTCGCTGACGAAATAGCCCCCTTAGAAGTATCAGGAACGCTTGTGGAGAAAGATGAAGGGATTCGCCCTAATTCGAGCGTTGAGAAGCTAGGAACGCTTAAAACAGTTTTTAAAGAAGACGGTACTGTGACAGCAGGGAATGCATCAACCATTAATGATGGGGCTTCTGCTTTGATTATTGCTTCACAAGAATATGCCGAAGCACACGGTCTTCCTTATTTAGCTATTATTCGAGACAGTGTGGAAGTCGGTATTGATCCAGCCTATATGGGAATTTCGCCGATTAAAGCCATTCAAAAACTGTTAGCGCGCAATCAACTTACTACGGAAGAAATTGATCTGTATGAAATCAACGAAGCATTTGCAGCAACTTCAATTGTGGTCCAAAGAGAACTGTCTTTACCAGAGGAAAAGGTTAACATTTATGGTGGCGGTATTTCATTAGGTCATGCGATTGGTGCCACAGGTGCTCGTTTATTAACGAGTTTAAGTTATCAATTAAATCAAAAAGAAAAGAAATATGGCGTGGCTTCTTTATGTATCGGCGGTGGCTTAGGACTCGCTATGCTACTAGAGAAACCTCAGCAAAAAAAAAACAGCCGATTTTATCAAATGAGTCCTGAGGAACGCCTGGCTTCGCTTCTTAATGAAGGCCAGATTTCTGCTGATACAAAAAAAGAATTTGAAAATACGGCTTTATCTTCGCAGATTGCCAATCATATGATTGAAAATCAAATCAGTGAAACAGAAGTGCCGATGGGCGTTGGCTTACATTTAACAGTGGACGAAACTGATTATTTGGTACCAATGGCGACAGAAGAGCCCTCAGTGATTGCGGCTTTGAGTAATGGTGCAAAAATAGCACAAGGATTTAAAACAGTGAGTCAACAACGCTTAATGCGTGGACAAATCGTTTTTTACGATGTTGCAGATCCCGAGTCATTGATTGATAAACTACAAGTAAGAGAAGCGGAAATTTTTCAACAAGCAGAGTTAAGTTATCCATCTATCGTTAAACGGGGCGGCGGCTTAAGAGATTTGCAATATCGTGCTTTTGATGAATCATTTGTATCTGTCGACTTTTTAGTAGATGTTAAGGATGCAATGGGGGCAAATATCGTTAACGCTATGTTGGAAGGTGTGGCCGAGTTGTTCCGTGAATGGTTTGCGGAGCAAAAGATTTTATTCAGTATTTTAAGCAATTACGCAACGGAGTCGGTTGTTACGATGAAAACGGCTATTCCAGTTTCGCGTTTAAGTAAGGGGAGCAATGGCCGGGAAATTGCTAAAAAAATTGTTTTAGCTTCACGCTATGCTTCATTAGATCCTTATCGGGCAGTCACGCATAACAAAGGAATCATGAATGGCATTGAAGCTGTAGTTTTAGCTACAGGAAATGATACACGCGCTGTTAGCGCTTCTTGTCATGCTTTTGCGGTGAAGGAAGGTCGCTACCAAGGCTTGACTAGTTGGACGCTGGATGGCGAACAACTAATTGGTGAAATTTCAGTTCCGCTTGCGTTAGCCACGGTTGGCGGTGCCACAAAAGTCTTACCTAAATCTCAAGCAGCCGCTGATTTGTTAGCAGTGACGGATGCAAAAGAACTAAGTCGAGTAGTAGCGGCTGTTGGTTTGGCACAAAATTTAGCGGCGTTACGGGCCTTAGTCTCTGAAGGAATTCAAAAAGGACACATGGCTCTACAAGCACGTTCTTTAGCGATGACGGTCGGAGCTACTGGTAAAGAAGTTGAGGCAGTCGCTCAACAATTAAAACGTCAAAAAACGATGAACCAAGACCGAGCCATGGCTATTTTAAATGATTTAAGAAAACAATAAAAAAAAACAGTTCAGCAGAAATTATTCTGCTGAACTATTTTTTTTCACATTAGGTAGCCGTTTCAGGCCACGAATTGGTTTTACTTTTAAGACATCTAAGAAGAAAGTGAACACAGGGATTCCTACAATAAGTCCCCATACACCAAAGAGACGCTCACTAACTAATAAGATGACAAACGTATAAAAGATTGGTAACTCTGTTTTACTAGACATGAATTTAGGATTTAGCACGTAAGATTCAAATAAATGGACGATTGTAATTAAAGCTAAGATATAAATCACATCGTTCAAGCCACCTTGGGAATAAGCGATGAAACTTAGCGGAATGCAAGAAATAATCACACCAGCAACTGGGACTAAGCTCAAAATGAAGATCATAATGGCTAAACTAGGTAACTGAGTAAAGCCGATTATCGCCAAGGCCAAGGTAGTAATGACTGTATTCACCACAGCAATGAAAAACTGAGCTTCCATTACGACACCAAATGTGTTAACGAACTTGTTGGCGAAATAATAGATATCCTGAAAAAACCAATCAAAATCACTTTTTAAAAATAACTTAGAAAAATCAGCCATTTGCTTCTTCTCAATCATAAAGAAGAAACTTAAAATAAAGGACATGACAAATGATAAACCGACAGCGCCAATATCTTGAATGTAGCGTAAAATCATTGAAGCGCCATTCTGGAGTTGAGAGAGTAAGTTAGATTTTTCCAAGTATTGATCAATAAATTGCAATACTTGATTTGTATCTGTATGTGGACTTTGATAAAAATCAACTACAGAATTAATCATTTGAGTCGTTTGGTTAACTAGAACGGGAACATATTTAGTAATCGCTAAATAGATTAGAAAAACAACCAATGCATAGGTTAAGAGAACGATGACAATCGTCGGGATTTTCATATAGCGTTGAACAAAATGGACCAAACGAACAGCTAAATAGGTAAAGATAAATGTTAAAAGAATTGTTGTAATCATGCTTCTGGATAAATAAAGCACAAAAATAATCAAAGCAAGGACGCAAAAACGTCGCAAACGTTCATTTTGAATAAATTTTTGATACAAACTCATAGGGGAAACTCCTTCTTTACTGAATAATCAATCCTGTTAAGAATAACATAACCATACCGATGGCAGCTAGGCCGCAAACAATAATATGGCGACGTTTGTACATCACTACAATGGCGATGAACTCTCGAATAAACGCGTTAGGTAAAAAATAAAAAGCGGTTTTTGCACCAATGCCATCAGCTTTTAAGCCAGCCATTCGAGCGAAAAGACCCGCTCGGAAAAGGTGATAATTGTTTGTAGTAAAAATGGCTTGGAAATTAGCATTTCCAAAATCCTCAATCATTGTTTCTTTGGAAAAACGCATATTTTCTAGTGTGTTTTTTGAATGAGCTTCTACTAAAATATCATCATCAGGAATACCTTGTGTCAAAGCATACATTTTCATCGCGACACTTTCAGGAAGTAATTCATCAGGGCCTTGGCCACCAGACATGACGATTTTTGGTGGATTTAACGTTGCGCGATTTTGAGCCTTGTAAAATTGAATGGCTTTGTTGATACGGGCTTGCAATAACGGCGGCACAATCTCACCATTGATTAACCCCGAACCTAACACAACAATATAATCCTGTGTATATTTTGGCTGATTAAATTGATACAACGTAGAAACAGTTAAAAAATTATAAAAAACAAACGCGAAATAAGTCAAAATAAATGGCGCAATAGTTAAGGGTAAGGAGAGCCAAGTTGGTAACAACGATTGAAAAAAGAAATTATAAATTAATAGTAATGTTAAGCCAATTGCTAGCAACAATGTCAACAAGTTCCCTAGAGACCGACCTTCTTTTCTCATAACAACGACCGCATTCCAATAGAGGAAAATAATTAAGGCATAGAGTCCTAAAGCCAAAGCGATAAAAATTGCCAGCAGGGCAATAATTGCTAAGGTGATTAGAAAGTAGTTGTTTGTACGAATCGCAGTAATCCCTAAATAAGTCGCTAGAACCACAAGAAAAATATTAAATAATGTTCCATTCAGTAAACGCCTTTTTTCTTTGAAGTAGAAGAGCGCAAACAAGCCAAAAAAAGCAATGGGAATTAAAAAGAAGGCTGTGCCACGAATGATTTCTAAATATAAAACATATGAGAAGAACATAAAGACAGTCCAGCCAAACATCCACGGCAACCAATCGTGTTCTTTTTTCTTTTTCCGCCACGAGGGAATGAAAAAGAGACCCAATAAATAAACACCTAAAAAGGTTAAATCACCATAAAATTGCATAAATAAACTCCTTTAAAACATTTTTCCTCTTCAGTATAACGAAAACTCTTCAAAAAAAATAGAGGAAGCACTTAGTTTCAGAAAGTTTTCTTGTTCTTTTTTTTATAAAAAAAACCTGACGATTAACGTCAGGTTTTTGAGTCAGTATTGTTTAATTAAGCTTTAGTAACGTTAGTTGCTTGAGGGCCACGTTGACCTTCTTCGATTTCGAAAGTTACTGCTTGACCTTCTTCTAAAGTTTTGAAGCCGTCACCTTGGATAGCTGAGAAATGTACGAATACATCGTTTCCGTTTTCTGCAGTGATGAAGCCAAAGCCTTTGTCTGAGTTAAACCATTTTACTGTACCTGTTTCCATAATAAATATCCTCCTAGATGTGTGTTATAACACATTCATATTTTGCAATTACTTGAAAGGTGAAAAATGTGGAAGATGTTTATTTGAAACAGCTACCCATATTACCGAACAAAAACTACATCTATTACTATAGCATACTAACTGGTTTTTGTATAGCGATAACCTTATTTTCTTTTTTATCGGATGTTTTTTAAAAACTAGAAAGTGAAGATAAGGCTGTTATAGTGCTGTTTCAATAAGTCTCAGAAAAAAAGCCCATTGTAAGGCGCTTTCTTACAATGGGCTTTTTGCCTGTTTTTAATAACGGAGGATAGCCGCTAAAGACTTTTCATCTGGTGCAGCTTTTTGGTCTAAAACAAAAACTTGACCGCCGTTTTGAATGACTTGGTAAGCAATGGTGTTTAAAAGTTTGCGGCGATCGTACTCTTCAGATGACATTTCATTGTTTTCAGTAACAAAGAGTGACGTTGCAATAAAAAGATGGGAAATTTTACCGTCAGCTGCCGCTGGCGAAATATCTGTAAATTGATCTAAGAATTTACGATCTAGTAATTTGTTATAAGAAGCTGTTTCTTTTTCTGTTAACTCTGCAGCTATTTTTTCACTAGCGCTGCGGATATCTTGAATGGTTGCTTGTGCAGGTGAAGCAGCAACTGAAATTGAGCAATCATAATAAGGATTTTTAGCAATCTTTTTAAAGAGTGTTTGGTTTTCTGGTAAAGCATAAAGATAAAGCGGTAATTTTTCAGGATTATCCAGTTGATCTTTTAAGAAAGTATCGACTGCTTGATAGTAGTTCACCCAATCAATTTCAACTTCTTTATCTTTAGTATTGATGCTATGATAAGCGACACCTTCTTTAGAACCGTTAGAACTACCTTGAGTTGAAAAGTTTAAATTACCACCCGTTAATTCATCACCTAAAGCTGTGACCACGTCTGTTGGCGCGTCTTTAGGCAATTCAACAGGAGTCACAGTCGTATGATCAACCTTGTAAAGTTTCATTGAATCGCGATTTAGAGCAAGTAGGTAATAATGGTAGTTAAATTGTTTGTCTTTGACTAGTCCAAGTAAATAA
This sequence comes from Enterococcus sp. DIV2419, assembly GCF_051711865.1. Lineage (NCBI taxonomy): Bacteria > Bacillati > Bacillota > Bacilli > Lactobacillales > Enterococcaceae > Enterococcus > Enterococcus sp. DIV2419. The sequence continues at coordinate 1,733,500 of NZ_JBIONS010000001.1, read as the reverse complement.
GGAATCGTGTCCACGTAATATTGATCGTCAACGGGCACATCTAATCGTTGAACAAAGGTGTTTTCTGGAGATAAGATGATTGAAACACTTGCTGTGCCGTTGCGCCAGAAGGAAGCATCAGCTAGAAGTGCGTCAATTTTTTCTTGGAAAACAGACCATTTTTCCTCAGGAAATTTTTTTTCAAAGCGTGTTTTTGCCGCTTTTGCAAAATTTTTCAAAACAAGCGAATCTTTTTCTACGTTTTGATGAGCGACATGGGTGTTAAACAAGAAAGTAACAAACGGTCCATGAACTTCTTCAGAAAATAATGTTGATAAGCTATCTTTTTTTTGATTTGCCATAATAAAATCCCCCTTCTAAAAGTAAGTGTAGCACAGGAAATCGAATGTTTAAAACAATATGTTCAATAAAAGAAAACGCTTTAAAGAATTTAAATAAAGGACTGTTAATGGTGTTCTAATAAAAGTTTTATAAAAAATATAGCTGAAACTCATGATAAAAAAGGCACAAACTACTATACTTACGTTATGCCAATTATCCCGAATTGGTTTTTTCATACTTACTCCTACCAAGAGTAAATAACAACCTTCATTTCCACCACAGACGACGGTCGTGGTGGTTTTTTTGTTTAGGTTCTAGTTTTTGCTATTAATTGACTAGGAGTAGTGAACGCTCTTTAAGAATTTGTCATTTCAAATTTACGGAACCGCAAGAAACGATTTGCTTCTTCCTCTAACTGAGTAATTTCTTCTTCTGTTAACTCTTCCGTAGTAATCTGAATATGTAACTCTTTTTGTGTGCTTGTCATAGGTGCCTGATGATTGATCTCTGTTTGTTGGGTGCGGCCCATTAAATAGTCCAAGGAAACAGAAAAATAGTCTGCTATTTTTAAAAGATTCTCTACTTTAGGCGAAGAGGTATCCCAACGACGAATTTGTCCATTGGAAATGCCGACGTTTCTTTCTAATTGGGCGAGGGTTAATTGCTTTGACTGAGCTAATTGTTTAATGCGAGAAATTAAGGTCATTTCAAGTCCTCCTTGCGTTTTCCGTTTGCTAATTTTAAATTAGCGTAAAAGCGAATGGTTGTCAATTGCGAGCGTGTAATAAGAAGGTGAACATCTCATGAGTGATTTTTTAGAAAATTTCCGATGAAAAAAAGAAGAAATAGAGTTATTATTAGTAAGTAAACTGTTTTGGAGCGAGAGGGGATGAATCAATGGAGAAAATTAAAAGTTACCAAGAGGATTCTGAAGTGCAGAAAAATCGTTGGTGGATCTTAGTTTCTGTGGCTATGTTTACCTTCATGTCTACATTAGATTCCAGCATTGTAAATATTGCTTTACCGACTATTTCAAAAGAAATGTCCGTACCCATGAATCAAGCGGAATGGGTCGTATCTATTTATTTAATGGTTGTCTGTGCTTGTTTATTATTATTTGGAAAAATTGGCGACAGTTTTGGAAAAATAAAAGTTTATCGAATTGGCACGGTTATTTTTACGATTGGTTCGTTACTTTGTGGCTTTAATCAATCGCTGAGCTTTCTATTATTTGCGCGAGTCGTTCAAAGTATTGGTGCTAGCATGACCATGGCGACCAATTCAGGAATTATTACGGAAGTATTCCCTTTAAATGAAAGAGGGCGGGCGCTTGGTGCAGTAGGTGCCTTTGTCTCTTTAGGCGCGATTGCTGGTCCTGGGATTGGTGGATTGATCTTATCAAACTTTTCTTGGTCGTATATTTTTTGGATTAATGTTCCCGTGGGGCTAATTACAATTTTAATTGGCGAAAAGTTTCTACCAAAAGATATTACAAAAACAAAAGAAAAAATCGATTTTCCAGGATTTGCTTGTATTGCCATTGCGATTATGACGTTCTTCGGCGGGATTTTCCTCGGACAAGAGAGCGGGTTTGGCTCGTTACAATCCTATTTATTGTTCATTATTGCAGTAATCGCATTAGGATTATTTATAATGGTTGAACGAAAAAGAAAAAGCCCACTTATTAAGTTCGCAATTTTTAAAAACAAAATTTTTACTTTAAGTTTATTGTCTGCCGTTTTAATTTTTGCCTCAAACTTTTTTGTAAATGTTGTCATTCCATTTTATTTGCAGGATGCACGCAAACTAAGTGCTAGTTATGCTGGTCTATTAATGATGGTATTTCCGTTATTGATGGTGGTTGGGGCTCCTCTGAGTGGCTATTTGACGGATAAGATTGGCCCAGGTATTTTAACGTTTGGCGGATTGTTGCTTTTGTGCTGTACGTCGTTAATGTATATGTTTTTAGATATGAATTCCCCCATCTGGTATTATGTGATTGCAACAGCCATTATGGGATTGGGAAATGCACTTTTCCAGTCTCCAAACAATACAATGGTTATGAGCAGTGTTGAAAAGCAAGATTTAGGTGTAGCAGGAAGTATGAATTCTTTTGCTAGAAACTTAGGAATGGTCATTGGGATTGCGTTGTCAACGACCATTTTATATCGTGGCATGAGCGAAGCCTATGGTGAACGAGTAACCACGTATCTGGCTAATCGCCCAGATATATTTATTGTGGGAATGCGTGAAACCTTTTTTGTCGCCTTTCTATTATGTGTGGCGGCCTTTATATTAACGATTTTACGTTTTCGGAAAACAACCAAATAAGTAAAAAGAAACAGACGAGAAAGATTCATGATTTTTCTCGTCTGTTTCTTTACTAGCTAAGAAAATAAGCAAATGCGATTGTATATTTCTAATTCTCTGTTACAATAAAGAAAGTTAACTGTACTAAACTGTACTACTTTTAAGAATGAATTTGACGATTAATTATCATAAGAGTGTGTAGAAAATACCGTAGGAGGAATACAAATGGAACTGATAGGACATGGACATTCATGTATTGAAATTCGTCTAAACGACGGCACGAACCTTTTATTTGATCCTTTTATTAATGGCAACCCTTTAGCGGACGTTTCACTTGAAGATTTACACCCTGATTACATCTTAATCACCCACGGACACAGCGATCATATTGGCGATATGCTAGCAATTGCTCAAGCCAACAAGGCAACGATTATTGCGATAGCTGAAGTGGCTACGTATGCACAGTCGCAAGGGGTAAAAGCGCATGGAATGAATCTAGGTGGGCGTTATGTCTTTCCTTTTGGTTCGGTTAAATTTGTGCCAGCTTTGCATAGTTCCGGTTATGAAATAGACGGCGTAATGACCTACATGGGCGAAGCAAGTGGGATTATTTTAGAAGCAGAAGATAAAAAAATTTATCACGCTGGTGATACGGCGTTGTTTTCAGATATGCGCCTTTTTGCAAAAGACAAATCCATTGATGTAGCGTTCTTACCAATTGGCGATAATTACACGATGGGACCAGAGGATGCGCTACAAGCAGTCTCTTACTTAAATCCCAAAATAACCATTCCAATTCATTACAATACCTTTCCTGTTATCCAACAAAATCCAGCAATATTCGTAGAGCAAGTAGTTGGCGGGAAAGTATTAAACCCAGGAGAGACGATCCTAGTTTAGGAGGAAATTATGGCGACGAAACATGATCAAATTTTAAAACATATTGAAGAATTACCAATTGGCGATCGAATCTCTGTTCGAAGCATTGCCAAAAGTTTAAGTGTTAGTGAAGGAACAGCGTATCGGGCCATCAAAGATGCAGAAAATATTGGGCTTGTTTCCACCATTCAACGTGTTGGTACGATACGAATTGAGCGGAAGTTAAAAAAACATATTGAAAAATTAACATTTGGTGAAGTGGTCCGGATTATTGAAGGGGATGTGTTAGGCGGTAGCTCTGGTCTAGACAAAGTCCTTAATAAATTTGTAATTGGTGCGATGACAGAAACCGCGATGACGCGATATATTACTCCCGGATCCTTAATGATTGTTGGTAACCGCCAAGGCGTGCAAAAGCTTGCTTTAGAAAATGGGGCAGCCGTTTTAATTACAGGTGGATTTGAAACATCTGAAGAGATTGCGCAGTTAGCAGATCGTCTGGGTATGCCTGTCTTGAGAACCACATATGATACATTTACTGTGGCTACTATGATTAACCGTGCTTTAAGTGATCAGCTGATTAAAAAAGACATTTTACTCGTCAGTGATATTTATACAGCGCTTGAAAAAACCAATTATTTATTGACAACTCAGACGATTGCAGATTATCAGGCATTATCTGAAAGTACCCATCATTCTCGTTTCCCAGTAGTAAATAAGAAATTACGTTTAGTGGGGATTGTCACAGCCAAAGATGTCATTGGTAAAAGTGAACATTTAACCGTGGATAAAGTCATGACAAAGGATCCCAATGTTGTGAAAAAGATGATGAGTGTAGCGAGTGTCAGTCATCAAATGATTTGGGATGGTCTAGAAGTCATGCCGGTGGTGGAAGATGATTTAGCGCTTGTTGGGATTGTTTCTCGCCAAGATGTGATGAAAGCTATGCAATTGGTGCAACGACAACCACAAATTGCAGATACAATTTCAGATCAAATTTCCGGGGAAGTGATGCCTGTTGAAGAAAATGGCAAAGAAACAACCCGTTTTCGTTTTTCGGTTGCGCCCCAAATGGTTAACAGTGTTGGTACCATCTCGTTTGGTGTCCTAAGTGAAATTATTTCTAACGTGACACAACGAACAATGTTGATGAATCAAAAAAGAAATGTATTAATTGAACAAGTGAATCTACATTATTTGCGGCTAATCCAGTTGGAAAGTGAATTGGACATTCGTCCACGGATTTTAGAAATTGGCCGTCGCTCTGCAAAATTAGATATTGAAGTTTATTTAGAAAATGTCATTGTGGCAAAAGCAATTGTTGTTTGCCAAGTGATGGAGAGAACGTAGGAGGCTACAAAGAATGGACGTAGTAAAAGAAATTATGGCAGCAATTAAACAATATGAAACAATTATTATTCATAGACATCAAAGGCCCGATCCAGATGCAATTGGCTCACAGGTTGGGTTAGCAGAACTCTTAAGAGCGAGCTTTCCTGAAAAAAATATTTATCAAGTAGGCGGACCAGTGGAAGGCTTAGAGTTTTTAGCTGAAATGGACGTTATTACTGACGATGTCTATCGAGGTGCATTAGTCATTGTAACAGATACTGCAAATGCTCCACGAATTAGTGATGCGCGTTTTTCTTTAGGCGATCAATTAATTAAAATCGATCATCATCCGAATGATGAACCTTATGGAGATTTAGTTTGGGTGAATACAAATGCAAGTAGTTGTAGTGAAATTATTGTTGATTTTTGGCAACAGCATTTAGCAGAATTAACGATGACAGATAATGCAGCTCGTTTATTGTATGCTGGGATTGTGGGGGATACAGGACGTTTTCTTTATCCTTCCACTTCGGCGCATACACTCGCTGTCGCTGCACAATTGCGTACGTTTAACTTTAATGCCGCAGACTTAAATCGTGAGTTAGACCAAATGCCTTTAAAGGTTGCTAAATTAGCGGGTTATATTTATCAAAATTTAGAAATCGACGCAAATGGCGCTGCTCGTGTCGTTTTACCACAAAGTATTTTAAACAGTTATGATATTGTCGATTCTGAAACGGCAGCCATTGTTTCAATGCCAGGAAAAATTGAAGATGTTCTCTCATGGGCAATCTTTGTTGAACAGCAGGAAGGTTATTATCGCGTTCGGTTACGTTCCAAAGGGCCAATCATTAATACAATTGCTAAAAAACATCATGGCGGTGGCCATCCTTTGGCAAGTGGCGCTAATGCCCGTGATGCAGCTGAAATTGAAGTGATTTACCAAGAAATCCAAGCAGCTTGCCAAGAGTGGGCTCAAAAATAAATAAGTAATTAGAAAGTAGTTATCGGACGTTGATAAATCATTAGGACTACTTTTCATTCACTAGAAAATAAGGTAAAATGAAAAAGAATTATTTTTTACAAAGGAGAACGTTAATGACAGAGCAATTACCAAACTGCCCTGAATGTGGGTCGGCATATGCCTATGAAGATCGCGGATTATTTATTTGTCCAGAATGCGGTCATGAATGGTCACCAACAGAAGAAGTTGCAGAAGAAGGCTTAGTAGTCAAGGACTCAAATGGCAATCTTTTAGCGGATGGTGACAGTGTTACTGTAATCAAAGATTTGAAAGTTAAAGGTGCCAGTGGCGCAATTAAACAAGGCACAAAAGTGAAAAACATTCGTTTAGTGGAAGGTGATCATAACATCGATTGTAAGGTAGATGGCTTTGGTCCAATGAAGTTAAAATCAGAGTTTGTTAAGAAAAATTAAATTTCATTTGAATGATGAGACAGTAAGAGTCTAGGACACAACCATCGTCCTAGACTCTTACTAATGTTTATCGGTCTTGTATTTTATCATTGTACGAAGGCCGTGCCAAGCGTTGTAAAGTGTGAGGATTAACCCGATACCTAAAGGAATCCATAACCATTGCGGAGAATAAGCGGCATCTTTTAACGTTTCAGGGTTGATGGTCCATGATTCTTGCAATACTTGGAAACTAAAAACCATGAGAAATGTTGAAATAAGTAACAAAATAAACCGTAAATAATGAATCGTTGTTTGACGGTGAATCAGTGCAAAGAGTAAGTAGAGCACAAGTAAAAATAGCGGCACTCCAAACGCAAAATATGGCTGTAACATGAGAACGTCCTCCTTTTTCTTAATGATACTGCAAAGGAGAGGATTTGCAAAATAAAATTTATTGTTGGTACATTTTTTTAGAAACAAGTATAGTGTTATTGAGGCATTCATACTTGAAATTGTTTATCTTGGAGGAATTTTTATGGCAGTATATAGCGAACCAATTAAATGGGCAATCATTATTTTCCCGTTTCTAGCATTTTTTATTTCTGGGGCATTATTAATCTATGAATACCGCAAATATGGTTCATTTGTTTGGACACGAGCAATGATTTTGTATTCATTTGTTTTTTATTTATTATGTGCCTATTTCTTGGTAATTTTACCGTTGCCATCTCGGGCAGAAGTGGCTCAATACACAGGACCGACAATGGAACTGCGGCCTTTTCATTTTATTTCAGGGATTTTAAACGAAACTGTTTTTTCGCTCAAAGATCCTAGTACGTATTTGCCAGCATTAAAACAGCATGCCGTTTTAGAACCACTGTTTAATGTTTTATTAGTTTTACCTTTTGGTGTGTATTTACGGTATTATTTCAAATGTTCATTTTTAAAAACAGTTCTTGCGAGTTTTTTATTGTCATTATTTTTTGAATTAACACAGTTATCTGGCCTTTATTTTATTTATCCACGTTCGTATCGCTTGGCGGATGTCAATGATTTAATTAATAATACCGTCGGAGGCATAGTTGGTTATTGGTTGACGCCGCTCTTTACCTTTTTATTGCCAACAAGAGAAGAAATTGATGCCACCTCTTATGAAAAAGGGCAGACAGTTAGCCTGTTAAGACGTTTCTTTGCATGGGGAATTGATTGGTTGGTGATTGGCTTTGTGCAAGGCCTGCTCGTTTTTGGACTAAATTTCATTCCAGCTTATAAAAATTGGGCAACCAATTATCCGATTTTTTCAGATCGGATGTGGTTCTTTATCATGGTGTTTGCGGTCTTTATCGTCATGATGAAACTGACAAATGGTCAAACGTTAGGGAAAAAAGTTGTTCGCATTCGGGTGGTTGAAACAGGACATGAAAAAATTCGTTTAAAAGCTTTGTTTGTTCGCTACGGTTATTTGTATTTTGTGTATGGTTTAATTAGTATTTATCTAGCTAATGCCACTGATTTATTGAATTCTTCTAATCGGATGTTGCAAATGGTGTCGTTGCTTCTGTATTTGTTCTGTTTAATTTTATATTTACTATTTTTGATCAACGTTTTGTTAACCTTGATTCGTAAAAAACGGCGTTTGTTTTATGAAAAAGCCAGCCACACTTATACAGTCAGTACATTAGAAGTTGCGAAAACAAAGGAATCAGCAGGTGAGTAAAAGTTGTTTTTGTGTTATAATGCCAAAGTGCATAAAGAATTTAACGAGAAGAGGTGAGGCAAGTGCCTTCATTTAAACAATTTCAATTTCAACCTTTTATCAACGAAGCACTCGCAGAAAAAGGGTTTGAAGAACCAACAGAAGTCCAAGAAAAATTATTCCCAATCATTAAGAAAGGGAAAAGTGTCATTGGACAATCGCAAACAGGAAGTGGAAAGACGCATACTTTTTTACTTCCATTAATGGATAAAGTTAAGCCAACTATCGACGAAGTACAAATTGTGATTACTGCGCCTAGTCGTGAATTAGCCAATCAAATTTATCAAGAAGCGCAGCAACTGGCTCGTTTCAGTCAACCAGAAATTCGAGTGTCAAATTTTGTTGGCGGAACAGATAAACAACGTCAATTAAATAAATTAAAGCATCAGCAACCTCATGTGGTGATTGGTACACCAGGGCGGATTTTAGATATGATGAATGAACAAGCCTTGAAAGTGCATACGGCTTTTGCCTTTGTTGTCGATGAAGCAGACATGACATTAGATATGGGCTTTTTAGCAGAAGTCGATCAAATTGCTGGTCGTTTGCCAGAAAAATTACAAATGCTCGTTTTTTCTGCAACCATTCCAGAAAAATTACGACCATTTTTAAAAAAATATTTAGAAAATCCAGTGATTGAACATATCAAACCAAAAGCAGTTATTTCAGAAACAATTGACAATTGGTTGATTTCCACCAAAGGAAAAAACAGCAATCAAATAATTTATCAATTATTAACTATCGGGCATCCTTATTTAGCGATTGTTTTTGCAAATACTAAACAAAGAGTTGATGAAATCACCGATTACTTAAAAGATCAGGGCCTAAAAGTTGCCAAAATTCATGGAGACATCACACCACGCGAAAGAAAACGTGTGATGCGTCAAGTTCAAAATCTTGACTACCAATATGTGGTAGCTACTGATTTAGCCGCACGTGGGATTGATATTGAAGGGGTTTCACATGTCATCAATGCAGAAGTTCCACATGAATTGGACTTCTTTATCCATCGGGTTGGCCGCACAGGACGTAATGGATTGAATGGGACTGCCATAACATTATATTCACCAGCAGATGATGAAGCGATTACTCAGATTGAGCAGTTAGGTGTTTCTTTCAAACCAAAAGAAATTAAAAATGGTGAGATTGTAGAGACGTATGATCGTAATCGTCGAACAAAACGAGAAAAATCTCGAGAAGAATTAGACCCAACGTTAATTGGTTTAGTGAAAAAGAAAAAGAAAAAAATTAAACCAGGATACAAGAAAAAAATTAATTGGGCAATTGAAGACAGCAATAAGAAAAAACGTAAAATTGAACGTCGTCAAAAAGATCGTTCTGCTAGAAAAGCAAAAAAGAATTCTTCTAACTAAAAACGTTGTGGATTATAAAAAGTAAGGGACTAGAATCGTAAAGATTTTAGTCCCTTACTTTTTATATGATAAATATTTAAGTCACTTTTAAAATAACTCTTTTTTAAAAGTAGTTATCGTTAAAAGTAGAGAAAATTACCGATTAATTGTAAAGATTTTTGTCGAAAACATCAAAATGTTAGTGTTAAACATCAACATTTTGATGTTTTCTCAAGAAAAAAATAATAAAATTACAGAATTTTTGGCGTGTTTTAGCAAAAAGTAGGAAGTTTCGGCACTTTTTTTGTTAAAAAATCAACTTTATTAGTTGATATTAAAGGAAATTCATTTTTTTACGGAGGATAAAAAAATTTTACACACAAAAAAATCATTTTCTAATATAATATAAATAACCACCAAAATAAAGAATAAAGGAGCGAAGAGAGATGAAGATAAAAAGGTGTTTATTAACCAATCGATGGAGAAAACACGCGATTTGGTAACGTATTTTGATTGGTGCGTTTAGTTATTGGTAGCAGAAAGAGTTCTAGGAGGAAAGAAGAAATGAGAAGGATTTTGGTATTAACAAAGAACATTTTAGTTGAGCAAACATTTCAGCAGCAATTACAACATTTAAATTATGAAGTCTTTTGTACGAACTGCTGTGAAGAAACTATAGAACATGAGTTAACTTTTTTTAATTATTTTGATGCAATTGTATTAAGCGAAACACTATCTCAGAACGATTGCTTGAGATTATTAGGAAGTCTTTCATCGTTAGAGAAGCCGATTTATCGACGTTCACAATCGATGTGTAATAAACGTGAAGCGGAGATTTGGCAGGAAAGAGGTATTATCCGGTGGTTAGGCCTCAAAGATTCATTGGAAGATATTCGTGAAAAAATTGACACTGTCGATCAAAGTTTTGCCGAAGTCACAGCCGAGCTACTTGATGACCAAGTAAAAAAGATTCGCTTTACAAAAAACGAACAACGCTTTTTAAAAATCTTGTATCAGCATGCCCACGAAGGGTTGGATCGTGATCAAATTTGTCGCTTGCTTTGGCAGAAAGAACCAGATGCTTCTACAAAATCGCAGCTGTCTTTCGTATGTAAACGAGTGAAACAAAAATTTAGTGATGCAGGTATGAACGAAGAGATTATTACAACCTCTTGGGGAAAAGGGTATCAAATAAATGAACAAATTTTGCCTTATTTAGAGCAAACGTTATTTGAAACAGCTCAGTAAGGAAAGATTCCTACGAAAACAATTGACTTTTTAGCAGATCTTTCTTATACTTTTGACTATAAGCTAAAGGATATGAGGAATCTTATTTTGATCACAGAAAGCCGTTCATTGCTGAGAGAAGGGCATCAGATAAATTTACTTGCTCCCTTTAGATGGACTTGATAGAAATATCAACGCGACTCTGCGTTATAGAGCTTAAGAGGTAATGATCCAACATCATTGCAATCAAGGTGGTACCGCGAGCAATCGTCCTTGACTGCAATGGTGTTTTTTGTGTTCACAATCTGCCACTTAAGAGGGTACAAAATATAAATAGTTAATTATTAATAGAAAGTAGGAAAATCAATGAAAGAATTAACAAGTAGTCAAGTTCGTCAAATGTATTTAGACTTCTTTAAGTCTAAAGGACATTCAGTAGAACCAAGCGCTTCTTTAGTACCAGTAAACGATCCAACATTATTATGGATTAACTCTGGTGTTGCGACCTTGAAAAAATATTTTGATGGCTCTGTTGTGCCAGAAAATCCAAGAATTACGAATGCTCAAAAATCTATTCGTACAAATGATATTGAGAATGTTGGGAAAACGGCTCGTCATCATACAATGTTTGAAATGTTAGGGAACTTCTCAATTGGAGATTATTTTAAAAATGAAGCGATTCACTGGGCCTGGGAATTTTTAACTGGTGCTGAATGGCTTGCTTTTGACCCAGAAAAATTATATGTGACTGTTTATCCGAAAGATACAGAAGCAAAACGCATTTGGCGTGATGAAGTTGGTTTATCTGAAGATCATATTATTGATGTAGAAGATAACTTCTGGGATATCGGTGCTGGTCCAAGTGGTCCGGATACGGAAATCTTTTATGATCGCGGCGAAGAATTTTTAGATATTCCAGAAGATGATCCAGAAAATTATCCTGGTGGCGAAAATGAACGCTATTTAGAAATTTGGAACTTAGTGTTCTCTGAATTTAACCATACACCAGAAGATACGTATGAACCATTACCACATAAAAACATTGATACGGGCATGGGCTTGGAACGTGTTGTATCTATCATTCAAGATGCACCAACAAATTTTGAAACTGATTTATTTATGCCAATCATTCATGCGGTAGAAGCTTTAGGAACCAACGTGAAATATGGAGATGCACCACAAACGGATGTTTCCTTTAAAGTGATTGCTGACCATATTCGTGCCTTATCCTTTGCAATTGGTGATGGTGCGCTTCCTTCAAATGAAGGTCGTGGCTATGTGTTACGTCGTTTATTACGTCGTGCGGTAATGCACGGGAAAAAATTAGGCATTAATGAAGCCTTTTTATACAAATTAGTGCCTGTTGTTGGCGAAATCATGGTAAGCTACTATCCAGAAGTATTACAACAAAAAGACTTCATCGAAAAAGTGGTTCGGACAGAGGAAGAACGTTTCCATGAAACCATCAATGAAGGTTTAAGCATGTTAAATGAGGTTATTAAAGAAGTTAAAGATGCAAAAGGCGATACATTAGATGGAAAAATTATCTTCAAACTTTATGATACTTTTGGCTTCCCCGTAGAATTAACGGAAGAAGTTGCAGAAGATGAAGGCTTGAAAGTCGACCATGCTGGGTTTGAAACAGAAATGGAAGCACAGCGTGAACGCGCTCGTTCTGCCCGCAGTAAAGAAACTTCAATGGGTGTTCAATCTGCTTTATTAACAGATATTAAAGTAGAAAGTAAATTTGTTGGCTATACAGAATTAACACATGATAGTGAATTATTTGTTATTATTCAAGGTGACGCACTAGTAAATGAAGCATCTGCAGGAACAGCCGAATTAATTTTTGCTGAAACACCATTTTATGCTGAAATGGGTGGACAAATTGCTGACCGCGGCTATGTAAAAAATACCGCAGGGGAAGTCGTTGCCAACGTGGTGGATGTGAAAAAAGCACCAAACGGTCAATTTTTACACAAAGTAGAAGTTTTGGCGCCATTAGCAGAAGGTCAAATTTATCAATTGCAAGTGGACGAACGGATGCGGACACGTATTTTGAAAAATCATACGGCAACCCATTTATTGCATCGTGCTTTAAAAGATGTGTTAGGGGAGCATGCCAACCAAGCAGGCTCATTAGTTGCACCAGGACATCTACGTTTTGACTTTACTCATTTTGGGCAAGTTACATCAGAAGAACTAGCGCGGATGGAAGCCATCGTTAACGAAAAAATCTGGGAAGCTATTCCTGTTGTCACAATTGAAACAGATATTGATACAGCGAAAAACATGGGCGCAATGGCGTTATTTGGCGAAAAATATGGCAAAGAAGTCCGTGTAGTTAATATTGGGGATTACTCTATCGAATTATGTGGTGGAACACACGTTGCTAATACAGAAGATATCGGGATTTTCAAAATTGTTTCTGAATCTGGAATTGGTGCAGGAGTACGCCGTATTGAAGCAGTGACGAGTAAAGAAGCGTATCAACTTTTACAAGAAGAAGAACGTCAATTGAAAGAGATTGCTACATTAGTTAAATCACCTCAATTAAAAGAAGTGGTTACGAAAACAGAGCAATTGCAACAACAATTACGTGATCTACAAAAAGAAAACGAACAATTGGCAGGCAAATTAGCGAACCAACAAGCTGGTGACATTTTTAAAGATGTCAAAGACATCAATGGTGTTCGTTATATTGCCGCTCAAGTCAATGTTAAAGACATGAATCAATTACGCCAATTGGCTGACCAATGGAAACAAAAAGAATTGTCTGATGTACTAGTTCTAGCAACTGCACAAGATGAAAAAGTAAGCTTGTTAGCGGCTATGACAAAAGACATGAACGGAAAAGGCTTAAAAGCCGGTGACTTAATCAAAGCAATTGCGCCAAAAGTTGGCGGTGGCGGCGGTGGTCGTCCTGATATGGCTCAAGCTGGTGGGAAAAATCCAGCAGGGATTGCGGATGCCTTAGCAGAAGTTGAAAACTGGTTGGCAAATGCCTAATTAAAAATGTTTTCCCTATTATTAATATAAGGAGAATGCTCTTTATAGCAATAATGACAGCCCTCTTCAAGGTTATGAAATTGATTTTGAAGGGGGTTCTTTTTTATAAATGATTAAGGAGAGGAAACAGTAGATTGCACGAATGTGTAAGTTTTCATCTTCAATTGACAATGGTATAATAAGCAACGGAGGAATCAAAAATATGAATGAAAATCAATTATCAAAACGTCTCGCAACGGTTGGTGATTTAATCCCTAGAGGAAGTCGCTTAGCAGACATTGGTTCAGACCATGCTTATTTACCAGTTGCTTTAATGTTAGAAAATAAACTGTCTTTTGCTGTGGCTGGGGAAGTGGTAGAAGGACCTTATCAATCTGCCAAAACCCAAGTCAGTAAATCCAATTTGACGGATAAAATTATCGTACGTTTAGCGAACGGGCTAGATGCAATTGAACCTGAAGATCAAATAGACGTCATTAGTATTTGTGGAATGGGCGGCACATTAATCCGAGATATTTTAGAAGCTGGACGCAAAAAAAATCGTTTAACAGGGAAGGAACGCCTTGTTTTACAACCGAATATTGGTGAACCAACTTTACGCCGCTGGTTAATGGCAAACGACTACAGTATTATTGATGAAACAATCGTGGAAGAAAACCGTAAGTTGTATGAAATTATCGTAGCCGAAAAAACAGAGCAATCCGTTTCTTATACGGACCAAGAATTACTATTTGGGCCAGTTTTAATTAAAAAACAAGGACCGGTTTTTACTAAAAAATGGCAACGAGAATTAAAACAGCGCAAAACTGTTCTTGCACAACTAGCAAAAGCAAGTGGAGAACATATTGAAAAACAAGCGAAACTACAGCAAGACCAACAATTAATTGAGGAGGTGCTGGCCAATGGCTGTGAACGGTAAGACATTGATTCGACGTTTCAATGACTATTGTCCCGAGTGGCTAGCTGAAACGGGAGATCCTGTGGGCTTGCACATTGGTACGTTAGATAAACCAATTGAAAATGTGATGGTTACCTTAGATGTTCGTCCTGAGGTCGTTGCAGAAGCAATTGAGAAGCAGGTTGATTTAATTATTGCGAAACACCCACCTATTTTCCGCCCAGTTAAGCGATTAACCACAGATAATTTTCAAGAAAAAATGTACGCTGATTTATTAAAACACGATATTGCTGTTTACGCAGCGCATACTAATATGGATATTATTGACAATGGGCTAAATGATTGGTTTTGTGAATTATTGGGAATTAAACAGACCACCTTTTTAACTAAAACACATACTGTTCCTTATAAAAAATTAGCCGTTTTTGTGCCAATTGATGAAGCTCCGCAAATGAGAGAAGCTTTAGGTCTAGCTGGCGCTGGAGCTCAAGGTGATTATTCTAAAACAAGTTACTCTTTAATTGGAACAGGACGTTTTACACCAACACAAGGAGCAAATCCCACGATTGGCGAAATTGGTCAAGAAAGTGTCGTCCAAGAAGCAAAAATCGAAGTGATTTTCCCTGAAACTAAGCAAGAACAAGTTCTTGCAGCTATGTTACAGGCGCATCCTTATGAAGAACCGGCGTATGATGTTTATACCATTGAAAATCAATCAAAAGAATTTGGTTTAGGTCGGGTTGGAGTATTAGACAAGCCTGTGAGACTCTCTGATTTTGTACAGCAAGTCAAGGAAGCTTTCCAATTGGACGGCTTGCGGGTCATTGCAAAAGATGATACTAAAATGATTCAACGGGTAGCCATTTGTGGTGGAAGTGGTGAAAAGTTCTATCATGATGCATTACGTAAACAAGCCGATGTCTATATTACTGGTGATGTGTATTATCATACGGCACATGACATGATTGCTGAAGATTTACCAGTCATCGATCCTGGTCATTACATTGAAGCGCTTTGTAAGCCAAAACTTGTGGAATTAATGAATCAATGGAAACAAGAAAATGAGTGGGCTGTATCCATTTTTGAATCAGAAGCGAATACCAACCCATTTCGTTTTAAATAAAAAAATGAAGATTAAAGGAGTGTTCTTTTATGTATGAAAATCTATTACCTCGTTTTTTACGCTATGTGAAAACAGAAACACGCTCAGATGCAACAAGCACAACGACACCATCAACACAAACGCAAGTAGCCTTTGCACAAACCTTAAAAAAAGAATTAGAAGAATTAGGGATGAGCGATGTTATTTATAACGAAACAAATGGTTTTGTGATTGCTACGTTACCTAGTAACGTGGAGAAAGACGTTCGTTCAATCGGCTTTATTGCCCATATGGATACCGCTGATTTTAATGCAGTGAATGTTTCTCCGCAAATTGTTGAGAACTATGACGGAGAATCAACGATTCCTTTAGATAAAGAAGGCAAATTCACTTTAAATACGAAAGACTTTCCTAACTTAAAAAATTATCGTGGTGAAACACTTATCACAACCGATGGTACCACTTTATTAGGAGCTGATGATAAATCAGGTATTGCGGAAATAATGACAGCCATGGAATATTTAATTAATCACCCAGAAATTAAACATGGCACCATTCGTGTGGCTTTCGGTCCTGACGAAGAAATTGGTGTAGGTGCCGACAAATTTGATGTCGCTCAATTTAACGTGGATTTTGCTTATACAATGGATGGCGGACCAGTAGGTGAATTACAATTTGAAACGTTTAATGCGGCGCAAGCAGAAATTACAATTCAAGGGAAAAACGTTCATCCAGGAACAGCAAAAAATACAATGATTAATGCGTTACAATTAGGAATTGATTTCCATAATGCCTTACCTGCTGACGAAGTTCCAGAAAAAACAGCAGGTGAAGAAGGCTTTTATCATTTAGCAGCGTTTGCTGGAACGCCAGAAGAAGCTACAATGACGTATATTATTCGCGATCACAATCGCGAGATTTTTGAAGCACGTAAAGCTAAAATTAAAGAAATTCAGCAAACATTGAATGCACCATTTGATGAAGAACGAATCAAAGTTGATTTATTTGATCAATACTATAATATGCGAGAAGTGATTGAAAAAGATATGTCCATTGTCGAAATTGCTAAACAAGCAATGGAAGAATTGTCAATTCTTCCAATTATTGAACCTGTTCGCGGTGGAACGGATGGCTCAAAAATTTCTTATTTAGGGATTCCAACACCAAATATCTTTGCTGGTGGCGAAAATATGCATGGCCGTTTTGAATTTGTTTCATTACAAGCCATGGAAAAAGCGACCAATGTGATTATTAAAATTGCTGAATTAAATGCAAAATAAATGAGGCACTCAATAGGAAAGTAAGAAAACGGGCAACCGAGAACTTACTTTCCTGTTGTAGTTTCATGAGTCATTGAAAAATTTTTTGCAATTAGAATCAGAACAAGGTATCCTAGTACAGTAACTAGTTAGGAGGCCAGAAAGAATGCTTCAGTGGATAGTAATCATTTATTTCCTCGTCATTAATTTAGTATTGTTTAGTATGATGGGTTATGATAAAAAACAAGCAAAACGTGGGGACTGGCGTATTCCAGAACGCCGCTTATTGACGATAGGACTTGTCGGTGGCGGTCTAGGTGGGCTAATGGGACAAAAGAAATTTCATCATAAAACCCAAAAACCAGTTTTTGCATTGTGTTATTCAATTGGCGTAATCGCGATGATTAGTTGCATCTATCTAACGTTTAAGTAAGAACAAAAAAGGAGAAGCGATGAAAGGAAAAGTAAAAATTGGCTTAAATATGTTGTTAATGATTATCGTTTTAGGCGTAATCTTTTATGTCATGGATAATTCATTAAGTGATATTTTTGCTCAACTGATGGAAACGAGTTGGCTGGTGCTGATTGCTGTTATTTTTTTTGGAGTAGTTTATCAATTTGCAGAAGGGCGCTCAATCAAGGAAATAGCTCGTTATTTTAACAAAGACTTTACAACAGTGGATGGTTTTTTTACTTCTTGTTATGTAGCATTTTATCGGATTATTTCATTTGGCACGGGAACCTTGCTTTCAGAAATTTATTTTTATAAGAAAAAGGGAATTCCTGTTTCTAAAAGTGTGGGGATAACGGCATTACATATGATTATGTACAAAGCAGCCGTGATTTTTTTAGCAATTATTGGTTTGATTATTCAATTTTCCCTGTTTTATGAAAATGCGCCTAAGATGATTCCATTCATTTTAGCAGGTGTTATTTTAACATTAGTAATAATTGCAGCATTACTTATTTTATCTAGTAGCTTAAAGTTGCAAGTTTTATTGGTTAAGTTTGCCAATCGTTGGTTTAAACGACCAAAACTAAGAGATTGGGTGGATAATTGTAATTTACAAATCTATTCCTTGCGGGCAGCTGTCCAAACAATTACACAAGATCACTCAGCGTTGCTTCGAATCTTTTCATGGAATGTATTTAAATTATTATTTTGGTACATTATTCCTTACATTGTTTTAGTAGAAAATCACCCGAATATTGATTTATTATTAGTGATGTCCTTTACCAGTTTTGCTGTTATTCTTTCAGGAGTTATTCCGACACCTGCTGGCATTGGTCCATTTGAATTTGTTTACTTATTGTTGTTTAAACCATTGGTCGGCAATGTTGATGCTGTAGCATCTGTTTTACTGTATCGATTTGGTAGCTTTGTGTTACCCTTTTTGATTGGCTTGGTTTATGTCGCCATTGAGAAACGAAAATCATTACGCATTGAGATTGAAGAAATAAAACGTCAAACAGATGAATAAGGTAGAACGAGAAAAAGAGCGACTCTTTTTATCGTTCTTTTTTTTTAAAAGGAATTGACTTGTACGAGGGATGTCTTATAATAGACTTAATACATGACTAAAAAATATTTTTTTGAACTAATAAAAATTATGGTAAAGGGGTGGCGAAAATTATTGCTGATTGTACAGCAGTGCTGTTATGCGGCGGGAAAAGTTCACGGATGGGATTTGATAAAGCATTATTGAAAATTCAAGGCCAATACGTGATCTTGCAAACAGCTGAAAAGTTAATGGAACTGTTCGAAGAGGTTATTTTAGTAACGAATGATAGTCAAAAATTTCCTAAGGCGTTTAGAAAATGCACAATCATTCAAGATATGTATCTTGGAAAGGGGCCATTAGGTGGGATTGTGACAGCAATGAACTATACTCAGAAAGCTGAAGTGTTTGTAATTGCCTGTGATATACCAACTTTTTCTCCTAAACTTGTGTATCAGTTAGCCTCTAAGCGTGGACAAAATCAAGTAACAATCTTTGACTTTGAAGGTCGTCAAGAACCATTATTTGGCTTTTATCGATGTTCTTGTTTACCAACATTTCAAAAACAGCTTGCGCAAAATAACTATCAGGTTCGCCAAGAATTTGAGCGTCTATCTGTAAAAACGGTGCAACTATCAAAAGAGAATCAACTTAAAAATGTCAATCGAAAAGAAGAATTGTCTCAGTGGTATCGATAAAAAGGAGGAATCGTAATGGATTTTTTCAGTAGTGAAGAAATAGTTGCAAGCTTAGGTGATAAGGCAAAAATGAAAGGGAAATTATCGTTTGTTCGACTCTGTATTTTAGGCATCATGGCTGGTTTTTGTATTGCACTGGGTTACTTGGCGTTTATTCGTATCACTGGAACCGTCCCCACAGAATGGGGAAGTTTTAACAACTTTCTGGGTGGAGCTTTATTTCCAGTTGGGTTGATAGCGCTTACTTTTGTTGGTGGTGAGTTAGCAACAGGCAATATGATGGTAATGACATTAGGCGTATTACAGAAAAAGGTTCGAGTGGGCACTCTTTGTTATAACTGGCTAGTTGTTTTATTGACCAATTGTCTAGGCGGATTTCTTGTGGCGTATTTATTTGGCCATATTGTTGGGTTAACTGAAGGTGCGTTTCTGGATAAAACAGTCGCAGTTGCTCAGGCGAAAATTGCTGATCCACCGCTAGTTGCTTTTGTTTCAGGGATTGGCTGTAATATTTTTGTTTGTTTAGCGGTTTATCTCGGAGCGTTGGCAAAATCATATTTAGGTAAAATGTTTGGCTTATGGTTTCCTGTCATGGTTTTCGTTGTTTGTGGGTTTCAACACGTGGTCGCCAATGCATTTATTATTCCAGCGGCAATTTTTTCACAAAGTACCACAATCAGTTGGTGGGATTATTTGCAGAATACATTATGGGTATTTTTAGGCAATGCAGTAGGGGGCAGTCTTTTTATGGCCGTACCATTGATCTTTATGACAAAACCAGCAACTGTCAAACCAAGAGTTGAGAAAACGATTCAGACGGAGGAGCTCTATGGCAATTGAGGTACCAAACATGATTCAAATTGGATCTACTGGTCGGAATAGTGGCAAAACGACATTAGCCGAAGCCCTTATTAAACAGTACCAAGAAGTCTATCCAATTTATGGCTTGAAGATTATTACGATTAGTGGTCAACGAGGGGTGTGTCAACGAGGCACAAAAGGATGCGGAATTTGTACCAGTATTACAGCTGGTTATGAATTAGTAGAAGAGCAAGAGACGATTGGCAATAAAGATACCATGAAATTATTAGCTGCAGGCTGTCAAAAAGTTTTTCTATTGAAAGTTTTTCAAGAAAATTTGGCGGAAGCCATTCAGCAATTTCTGAAAGCTGTGCCGGCCCAAGCATTAATCATTTGTGAATCAAATTCATTACGTAATGTTGTGCAGCCAGGACTATTTCTTATGATGAATAACCAGAATCGCCAAAAAGAATCAGCAAAAAAAGTTATAGATAAAGCCGATTTTTGTTTACTATCTGCTGAAATACCAAAAGAATTGCGTATCTATTATCAAGGAGAACAACTTCAAGTTTCACTAAAAAGGGGGAATAAAAAGGAATGTGTGCATTAAGCTTAATTGAAAAAGAAGCGATTATTCTAGAAAACGATGCTGATCCACAACGAATTTTAAATATTTTAATTGAATTACAATTTGCTTCAGAGGAAGGGTATATCGATCAGGAGACAGCTCAATTAGTTGCAGAGCATCTACATTTAACGGAAGCGCGAGTCTATGAAATCGTCAGTTTTTATGCCATTTTAAAGACGGAACCGCAAGCGAAGTATGTCTTGAAGATTTGTAACAGCACACCGTGTCATTATACTGGTGGGGCGATGGTTGCCGAAGTTTTAGAAACTATTTTAGAAGTGCCAGAGAATCAGCCGACACCAGATGGCTTATTTATGTATCACAGTATTCCTTGTATCGGGGCTTGTGATTTGGGTCCAGTGATTAAAATTAAGGACACCGTTTTTAGTCAACTAACAGAAGAGAAAATTTATCAATTAATTCAACATTTACAAAATGATTGCTATGAAGGATTGTAGGAGGTGAGTCAATGCTTAAGAGAAACCAACCAATGTTATTAGAGAGAATGGGGAAAATGCAATCTGCGACCGATGTTGCTGAATATTGTAAATACGATGGATTTGATGGTTTAAAAAGAGCAATTTCACTATCGGATGAAGAAATTTTAAACGAACTTGATGTTGCTCACTTAAGAGGTCGCGGTGGAGCAGCCTATCCTTTAGGAAAAAAATGGCGCCATCTTTATCATGCAAAAGGAACCACAAAGTACATTGTTTGTAATGCTGATGAAGGCGAACCAGGGACCTTTAAGGATAAAGTACTTTTATCTGAAGATCCATTGAGTGTGATTGAAGGAATGATCATTGCTGGCTATTTATTTTCAGCAAAAGCAGGTTATATTTATATGCGAGGAGAATATCGCAGAATTCAAAAAACATTTCAAGAAGCACTCGATAATGCACGACAAGCTGGCTTTTTAGGGGAAAACATTTTAGGAATTGAAGGATTCAATTATGATATTACGATTATTTCTGGTGCTGGCGCCTATATTTGTGGGGAAAATTCAGCACTTTTAAATTCAATTGAAGGAAAAACGGGGCGGCCGCGTGTCAAACCACCACACTTAGCAGATGTTGGTTTATATTTGCAACCAACATTAGTGAATAATGTTGAATCATTTGCAAGTGTTCCCGTAATTTTACGAGAAGGTGGACAAGCCTTTTTAGAGATGGGTACTGCCGATGGTGGCGGCACAAAGCTAATTTGTTTGTCTGGACATATTAAAAATCGGGGCTTATACGAGGTCAACCTTGGAACACCATTAGAAGAAATAATTTATGGCGAGCAATACGGCGGAGGCTCTGCAACTGGTCGATCATTAAAATTTATTCACTTCGGTGGACAATCCGGTCCAATTGGTGCTGTCGCAACGTTAAGGGATTGTTTGTATTCCTACGAAGATTTATGGGCCCATGACTTATCTGTCGGCTCTGGTGCAATTGTAGTAATGGATGATTCAGTCAATGTTGTGGACTATTTAGTACACGTGGCAGCCTTTTTTGCTCATGAGTCCTGTGGTAAATGCACCCCTTGTCGATTGGGAACAACTAGGATTTTGGAATTATTGAGTAAATTCAATCGGAACGAGGCAACAGCTAGTGATTTGCCACGATTGGAAAAGATGCTCACGCATGTCACGCGATTATCAGCTTGTGGTTTGGGCCAATCCGTCGCAAATCCAATGAAGAGTGCATTGGCTTTGTTTCCAGAAGAATTTGAAACGACTGCTGAAACAGAAATCTATGCCACCAGCAAAGGAGGTTGGTAAAAATGAAAACAAAGTTGCATACGCAAACAGTTACGTTGTCTATTGATAACCAAGAAGTAACTGTGCCTAAAGGGACTACTATTCTCGAAGCAGCGAAAGGGCTAGGTGTTGAAATTCCAACACTCTGTCATTTAAAGGAATTAGCACCTGATGGTTCTTGTCGGATGTGCGTGGTTGAGGTGGAAGGCGGCCGACGTGGTGGCTTAACAACTGCTTGTACGGCACATTGTCAAGAGGACATGGTTGTGTCAACACATTCTGAAAAAGTTGCTGATTCCAGACGTTTTATTCTTGATTTATTATTGAGTAATCATAAATTAGAATGTTTTTCTTGTGGAAAAAACGGGGATTGTCAATTACAACAGTATGCGCTAGATTATGGGATTGATGCCACTAGCTTTACCGAGGGAAAAAGAATGCCTTGCCATCAAGAAGATACCAGTAATCCATTTTTCTCTTATGATCCAGAAAAGTGTATCATGTGTCGTCGTTGTGCCCGTGTCTGTCAATTGCGGCAGGGAAGAGATGTACTCAGTATTGCTAATCGTGGCTTTGAAACAAAAATGATGCCGAGTTATGGGCAGGCGTTTGATCAATCTATCTGTGAATCATGTGGCAATTGTGTCTCTTCCTGTCCTACAGGAGCGTTAACAGCAAAAGATACGAAAGAGTACCGCAAATGGGAAACCCAGAAAATTCCTACAACTTGTCCGCATTGTGGGACAGGCTGTCAGATGAATTTACTCGTTAAAAACAATCGTTTGGTGGGTGTTGAACCCCTGGATGGACCAGCTAATAAAAATTTACTTTGTGTGAAAGGAAAATTTGCTTCATATAAATTTGTTGGGTCAGGAGATCGCTTAACGGAGCCATTAATTAAACGGAATGGGATTTTTGAACCTGCTTCTTGGGAAGAAGCCTTAACGCTTGTTTCGTCAAAATTTAACGAAATTAAAGCAGAAAACGGTCCGGATGCTCTTGCTGGTTTTTCGTGCTCTAGAGCGACAAATGAAGATAATTATGTCTTTCAAAAAATGGTGCGTGCTGCTTTTGGTACCAATAATGTTGATAACTGTGCCCGTGTTTGTCATTCGGCTTCGGTCCATGGTTTAGCCCAAACCTTAGGCTCTGGTGCGATGACTAATCCTATTGCTGATATCACTGAAGATGTCGACATGATTTTATTAGTAGGTTCCAATCCAGAAGAAGCTCATCCAGTGATTGGTGCGCAAATTCGCCAAGCCATCCAAAGAGGAACACAAGTTGTTGTTGTTGATCCGCGGAAAATTAACTTAGTGAAGGATAGTGCACTGCATTTACAAGTTCAGGCGGGAACGAATGTCGCATTTGCTAATGGCATGATGCATGTGATTTTGAAAGAAGGTTTAGCAGATCGCCATTTTATTGAAGAACGGACAGAAGGATTTTTAGATTTAGAAAAAATGGTGGCTGATTATACGCCAGAAAAAGTCGCAGAAATTTGTCATATTCATCCAGAAGATTTAATTCAAGCAGCACGCATGTATGCAAAAGCAGAGAAAGCACCAATCATTTATTGTTTAGGCGTAACGGAACATTCGACAGGAACTGAGGGTGTTATGAGTATGTCAAATTTGGCAATGTTGGTTGGTAAAGTTGGAAAACCAGGCTGTGGTGTCAATCCTTTGCGAGGTCAAAATAATGTTCAAGGTGCTTGCGATATGGGCTGTATGCCTTATGATTTCCCAGGCTATCAAAAAGTCAATAATCCAGAAGTAATCGACAAATTTGAAAAAGCTTGGCATGTGCCGTTAAATCGAAACACAGGTTTAACTTCTACTAAAGTCTTGCCAGCAGCAACGGCAGGAAACGTCAAAGGCCTTTATATTTTTGGAGAAGATCCAATTGTTACGGATCCAGACACAGGACATGTTCGTCAAGCTTTAGAAAGTTTAGACTTTTTAGTTGTTCAAGAATTATTTATGACCGAAACGGCTGCTTATGCAGATGTCGTTTTACCAGGTATCAGTTATGCAGAAAAAGACGGGACATTTACAAATACAGAACGGCGCGTGCAAAGAGTTCGTAAAGCTGTTGAACCAAGAGGACAAGCGCGAGAAGACTATGAAATTTTTTGTGAAGTCATGACACGAATGGGCTATCCTTGTGCGTATGAATCTGCAAAAGAAATTATGAAAGAAATTTCAGCTGTGACGCCTTCGTTTGGTGGAATTAATTATGAACGATTAGAGAAGGAGAGCTTACAATGGCCTTGTCGGAGCTTGACAGATCCAGGTACGCCGATTATGCATGTGGGCAGTTTTGCTCATGGGAAAGGTTTATTTAAAGCAATTCCGTATAAGCAAGCACAAGAATTACCAGATGAAGAGTACCCGTATTTAATGTCGACAGGCCGAATGCTTTACCATTACAATACCCGAGCAATGACAGGACGAACGGAAGGGATTAACCAAATAGCGAATCACTCTTATATTGAGATAAATGCAGTCGATGCACAAGCTCTGGGAATCCAAGAAGGTGACAAAGTTGAAGTTCATTCTCGACGTGGCAAAATTGAAACCTATGCGGCTGTCGGAAATCGAGTATTTCCGCAAGAAGTCTTTATGACATTCCATTTTCCAGATGGGAATGTTAACGAAATCACCAATGCTGTATTTGATGATATCGCCACAATTCCTGAATATAAAGTTTGTGCCGTTGCGATTAAACCAGTGAATAAATAAAAAAGGATGGTTAAAACATGATCGAGTTGGAAGAAGCACGAGAGAAAATGACCCAACATATGAAGAGTCAATGTGAAACAGAAGAAGTGGCGCTGCTTGATTCCTTGGGGCGGATTAGCGGAGAAACCATTTTTGCAGAGACAGCGATTCCTCATTTTCCTCGTGCCGGGATGGATGGGTATGCCGTTCGTGCAGTAGAAACACGAGGTGCGACTGCTGAAAGCCCAAGTTGTTTAAAAGTCGTCGGTTCTTTAGTGGCAGGGGATTCCATGTTTTATTGTAATCAGACGAATAACTGTGCGATTAAAATAACAACAGGTGCTTTTATTCCAACCGATTTTGATGCTGTAGTGCCACAAGAATGGACGGATTTTGGGCAAGACCATGTTAAAATTTTTCGCTCTGTCACTGCGGGCCAAAACTATGCGGAAATTGGAGAAGATATTGCTTTTCAGCAAAAAATTTTAGCAAAACATCAACAGATTAATAGTCGCATGATTGGTCTGTTGGCAATGCAAGGGATTGATAAAGTTGTTGTATTGAAGCGCATGAAGGTGGGGATTTTAGCGACGGGTAGTGAGTTAGTTTCTTTGGAAGAACCGCTGTCAGTTGGGAAAATTTATAATAGTAATCTCTACATGTTAGCAGCTTTTGTCAAAGCGAGTGGCAATGAAGTAATGCACCTAGATCATTGTTCAGATGATCCTGAAGAATTAGCAAAGAGGCTGATTGAGATTTCACCAAAACTTGATTTATTAATTACTTGTGGTGGTGTTTCGGTAGGTGAAAAGGACAATTTACCTTTAGCGATTAAACGTATCGGAGGAACAGAGTTGTTTCATTTTGTAAATATGAAACCTGGAACCCCAGTTATGGGAAGTCAATTTCAAGAAACACTCATTTTAAGCGTTTCAGGCAATCCGTTTGCGGCAATGGTTAATTTACATCTTTTTTACTGGACATTATTAGCTACTTTTTTTAATTGTGTCGAGTTAAATCTCAAGGAACGAACAGTAATTTTAGCGCATGAATTAGCACCAAGTAGACTACGTCGATTTTACCGAGCGAAAGAAATAGATGGCACAGTAAATTTAGTGACAAAAAGTCATCTTTCATCCAATTTATCAAATACTTTAGAAACAAATTGTCTGCTAGAACAACCAGCTGGTGTACTACTCAAAAAAGGCGCGCTTGTAAAAGTCTATTATTGGCAAACTTGATGACAACCTGACCTAAGATTAGTATGAAAGTAAGCCATCAGTCGAGTCGACTGGTGGCTTATTGCTTATCAAGTTTTAAGACTTAGACAAAAGTCTGGTCAGGCTAAGCGAAGCACGTAATTTTTGTCGCTTAACTTTTTTAACTTCGATTTCTCGCTAAAAAAAATTATGGATGCCAGATTGTTTTTTTGATACAAGAGTGATACACTTAAAAAAGAAGTATTGTGTAAACGTTAACAAATGTCAAATGTGAGGTGGAGAAATGGTTCAAAGTAAGGAATTTACGCACTTGAATACACAAGGAGAAGTGTATATGGTTGATATTTCGGAAAAAAATGATACTCAAAGAACAGCCCTTGCTTATGGAGAAATTCACATGTTGGAAGCGACAGCAGAAGCGATTCAGACCCAAATGATTAAAAAAGGTGAAGTATTACAGGTAGCAAGAATAGCTGGGATTACCGCCGCAAAACGAACGTTTGAATGGATTCCTTTGTGTCATTTGGTTGCTTTGACAAAGTGTGAAATTCAGTTTAATTGGCGCAATCAAACTTGTTTAGAAGTACGTTGCTTTACAAAAACAGTGGGTTCAACTGGCGTTGAAATGGAAGCGCTAACAGGTGTGCAGGCAGCACTCTTAACAATTTATGACATGTGTAAAGCAATTGATCGCGGAATGACAATGACAAACATTGGTTTATTAGAGAAAAATGGTGGACGCAGTGGTCATTTCATTCGTTCTTCAATTAAATCAAAGGAAAGTGATGAGTGAACAGCATGAAAGATGCATTTAACCGTGAAATTGATTATGTTCGTTTGTCTTTAACAGATCGTTGTGACTTACGTTGCACGTATTGCATGCCAGCAACAGGTCTTTGCTTTTTAAAAAAAGAGCAGCTTCTAACAGATGATGAGATTATTTTTTTATTGAGGATATTAGCGAAAGAAGGCATCAAAAAAGTTAAATTAACAGGTGGTGAACCGCTTGTTAGACCAAATTTACTCTCTTTAATTAAAAGGATAAAGCAAATCTCAGGCATCGAAAAAGTAACCCTAACGACTAATGGCATGAAGTTAGCTCGTGAGGCTCAAGGATTAAAAGAGGCGGGCTTGGACGGCGTTAATATTAGCTTAGACACTTTGGATCCAGAAGAATTTCGAGAAATAACAAGAGTTGGTCAGTTAAGGAATGTTCTGGCGGGCTTAGAACAAGCGATTGATGTGGGATTACCTAATATCAAAATTAATACTGTAGCTAGGAAAGAGCTAAGTGAAGCAACAATTGTAGAACTGGCTGAAATCGCTAAGAAAGAGACTGTGCATCTTCGTTTCATTGAAATGATGCCAATTGGATTAGGGAAGGAGCATCCAGGTAAGCAACAAGAAGAAGTAGAAGACATTTTAACCAAACATTATGGAACGTTACAACCATACCAAAAACCATTGGGCAATGGCCCTGCTAGTTATTACGCCTTAAAAGATTTTAAAGGAAAAATAGGTTTTATTAGTGCATTAGGGCATTGTTTTTGCGAGACGTGCAATCGGATTCGAATTACTGCAGACGGTCATTTAAAAACGTGCCTGCATTCTGCAGACGGCTACTCGTTAAAGGAAGCTTTAGCTATGGAACAAACAGCAGAATTGTTAGGGATTATCAAGAGTGGCATTGCCTGCAAGCCTGAAAAACATCTTTTCTTGGAACAACAAGGAGAACAACGATTTATGTCACAAATAGGAGGGTAAGTATGAAAACAGGAGAAATTATTGCAATAAATATTAGCCCGCGAAGAGGCACACAGAAAAAGGAAATTCCTGAAGTCAACTTAATTAAAGGCTTTGGATTAGAAAATGATGCGCACGGCGGGAATTGGCATCGACAAGTCAGTTTGTTATCTTTTGAAGAAATAACGGCTTTCAATGAAAAAGGAGCTCGGGTTGGCAATGGTGCTTTTGGGGAAAACATAATCGTCTCAGGGATTGATTTACGTCAATTACCTGTTGGAACGAAAATGAAAATAGGCGATTCCGAATTGGTGGTTACTCAAATTGGGAAAGAGTGCCATAAACACTGTCAGATTTACGCGCGAGTGGGCGATTGCATCATGCCTAGAGAAGGAATCTTTGCAGTCGTTGTGACAGAAGGTCATATTAAAAAAGGAGACCAGTTAGACGTTGTTTAAAGTGGGCATTGTAACATTAAGTGATCGTTGCTTTCAAGGGCTTGCTGTCGACCAATCGGGTCCCTTGATTCGTGAACAGTTACCTGCGCTCTACCAGGTAACCAAACAAACCATTTTACCAGATGAAGAAAATCAATTAGTAGAGCTATTGCAAGAGTGGTCTAAGACCTGTGATTTGATTTTAACAACAGGCGGCACAGGATTGAGTGAACGGGATCGGACCCCAGAAGCAACCTTACGTGTAGCAGAACGAGTCATTCCTGGAATCAGTGAGGGCTTGCGTCAACTTAGCTTGGAAAAAACACCATTTGCTATGTTAAGTCGAGGCGTTTCTGTTCAAAGAGGACGCACGCTCATTGTTAATTTGCCTGGTAGCCCGAAAAGTGTAACAGAACATTTGCATTTTTTGTTGCCTGTTTTGCCCCACGCTTTGGATTTAATCACAAATAAAAAAATCATACATGATGAGGAATAAACCATGAAAACAATTCGAACAGAACAGGCAGTTGGCCTTCCGTTGAGTCATGATATTACGCGAATTGACTATGGGAAGACCAAGGAAGTGTGTTTTAAAAAAGGACATATAGTTGTTCAAGAAGATATTCCAATTCTTTTATCATTAGGGAAAAAACATCTATTTGTTGCTTTAGACCCAGCGGAAATACATGAAGAAGAGGCAGCGACATTTTTGTATAACCTGTTAACAGATGACTCATGTCAGCCGAGTGAAGTCCATGAAGGGAAAATTGTTGCTAAAGCTAGCACGAGAGGTCTTTTAAAAGTCAATCGAGAAAAATTAATTGCTTTAAATGAAATTGAAGGTCTTGCCTTGTCAACTAAAATTACCAATATAGAAGTTCAGAAAGATGAAAAAGTTGCAGCCTTTCGAGTGATTCCACTAACAATTTCTAGAGGGCAATTAGAAAAGGCACGCCAGCTCAGCACGTCTGAGCCACTAATCTCTGTGAAACCTTTCAAAAAAATACGGGTCGGGATTGTAACTACTGGCAGTGAAGTTTACACAGGATTGGTTGAGGATGCTTTTTACCCTGTGTTAAAAGCCAAGTTCTCCGCGTATCCTTTAGTTACGATTGTCAAGCAAGAAATTGTCGATGATCAGCCGCAAAAAATTACTGTTGCGATCCAAAAGATGTTAGCACAAGGGGTTGATCTGATTGTTTGTACAGGTGGTATGAGTGTAGATCCTGATGATTTGACACCGTTAGCAATTAAGCAGACAGGTGCTGAAATCGTAACCCATGGGACACCAGTCTTACCAGGCTCAATGTTTTTGCTGGCTTATAAAGGAGAGCAAACGATCATTGGCTTACCAGGGGGTGTTTTATTTTCAGAAAAAACTGTTTTTGATTTGTTGTTACCAAGATTAATGGCCAAAGAAGTGATTAAAAAATCTGAAATTATTGACTTGAGTTATGGCGGGTATTTATAAAAGAAAAGAGGCGTTCAAATGTCTAAACAAAAAAAGACTGTGTTCTTGCTTAGTTTATTCAGTTTAGTTGCCCTAATTGCTGCATGTACAAATCAGCCGCAAAAAGAAACAGTTTCAACAAAAAAAGAAGAAATAACCCTTGCGGCAGCAGCTAGCTTAGAATCAGTCATGGAGAAGAAAATTATTCCAGCCTTTGAAAAAGAGCATCCAGATATTCAGGTAACTGGAACCTATGATAGTTCTGGAAAATTACAGATGCAAATTGAAAAAGGCCTAAAAGCCGATGTATTTTTCTCAGCTTCGACAAAACAAATGAATGCATTGGTTGCAGAAAAACTAATTAATAAAAAAAGTGTCGTTCCTTTATTGGAAAACCAGCTCGTTCTTATTGTGCCTAACCAAGATCAAGCAAAGTGGCATGATTTTTCTGATTTAAAAAAAGCCCAAATGATAGCAATTGGTGATCCTGCAAGTGTTCCAGCTGGTCAATATGCCGAAGAAGGCTTAAAAGCTTTAGGCGCTTGGTCTTATGTAGAAAAACACGCAAGCTTTGGCACGAATGTAACAGAAGTCCTTGAATGGGTAGCTAATGCAAGTGCAGAAGCTGGCTTGGTTTATGCGACAGATGCAGCAACCAATTCAAAAGTAGCGATTGTTGCGGCCATGCCTGAAGCTGCTTTGAAGAAGCCAATCATCTATCCAGTTGGTAAAGTTGCCGCCTCTAAGAAACAAAAATCAGCGGATGCTTTTTTAAATTTTTTACAGAGTCAACAATGCAGAAAATATTTTGAAAATATTGGCTTTAAGTTAACAAAGTAGGTGGGAAAATGGATGTTCGACCAATTCTTTTATCTTTTCAGACAGCAATAATCGCCATTTTATTTACTTTTGTTTTAGGAACAGGCGTTGCGTATATTGTTTTTCGTTTGAAAAATCGTAAATTAAAAATTCTTTTGAATAGTTTATTTACGTTGCCATTAGTTTTACCGCCGACGGTTTTTGGTTTTTTTCTCTTAACTATTTTTGGTGTTCAGCAACCAGTGGGCCAGTTTTTACTTGATTTTTTTGCCATTCAAGTTGTTTTTTCGTGGCCAGCTACGGTTATTGCTGCCGTTGCTGTTTCATTTCCTTTAATGTATCGTTCAGCCTTAACGGCGTTTGAACAAATGGATAGTGAATTGTTGGCGGTGGCCCAGACACTCGGATTTTCGGAAAGTCGATATTTTAGAAAAATTGCGTTACCTTTGTCGATGAACGGTCTCTTGGCCGGTGGCGTGTTAGCCTTTGCCCGCGGGTTAGGCGAATTTGGAGCGACGACAATGTTAGCAGGGAATATTGCTGGCAAAACAAGAACGCTTCCTTTAGCTATCTACTCTGCTGTAGCAAGTGGGGATTGGCGCTTAGCCAATCAATATGTTGTGATTATGTTATTACTTTGCCTGATTATTTTATTTTTTACGGAATTTTTTAGTCAGCGCGCTTGGAGAAGATCGGAATGAGATTAATTGTTGATATTCAAAAAGAATTGAAAAGTCATACTTTGCAAATTCAGTTTGAAACAAAGACGCAAACAACAGGAATTTTAGGTGCTTCTGGTTGTGGCAAGAGTATGTTATTAAAATGTATTGCGGGTGTTGAGACTGCGGATAAAGGTCAGATTGTTTTAAATGATCAAGTCTTATTCGATGCTGAAAAAAAGATCAATTTGTCGCCGCAACAACGAAAAATTGGTCTTTTGTTTCAGCAGTATGCGTTGTTCCCTCATTTGTCGGTAGTAGAAAATCTGACGTGCGTGACAAAAGATTTACAATTGGTCACTCAATTGCTTGCATCTTTTCACTTAACTAAAGTCCAACAACAATATCCTAGTCAACTTTCTGGAGGACAAAGACAGCGAGTAGCTTTTGCGCGAATGCTAGCGGCTCAGCCGGCTTACCTATTATTAGATGAGCCATTTTCTGCATTAGATGCACCCTTAAAGGAAGAGCTGCAAATTGAACTTCAACAGCGATTAAGTAATTTAAATCAACATGCCTTAATTGTGAGTCATAGTTTAGATGAACTGTATAAGTTATGTCAGAGTTTAGTGATAATCACAAAAAACCAAACACTTTTTGGTGCAACAAATCAATTATTTAACCAACCTCAAACGATTGAAGCAGCTAAACTCACTGGTTGTAAAAATATTTGGCCTGTCAAACGCATAGATGCGCACAGAGTCCAAGTGATTGGCTGGCAACAAACACTAACGGTTACACAAGAAGTTCCTATTTCTTGTCATTCTATAGGTATTCGGGCCCATGATTTCACAACAGAACCGCAGGCAACCAATCAAATCGAAGTGCATCACTTACAAACATTGTCAGCACCTTTTGAACAAAGTGCTTGGTTTCAACACCAACAAACCAAAATTTGGTGGAAAGGCAGCAATAGACTCAATCCGAAAGTTATTACTCAGTTATCCATTCCACCTACAGCAATTATGCCATTATGTCTATAAAATAGAAAAAGATTACGTGAAGCGGTTGACATATGATTGCATCTTCATTTATAATGTATTCATGAAAGGTTATTCATGTAAACGGAATAATCGCTATTATATAGGGAGTGAAGGTGTTTAAATGCAAAAGAGTTATAAACTAGAAGGACTTGATTGTGCAAGTTGTGCAGACAAAATTGAAAAATCTGTCCAAAAAATTCACGGAGTAGAAAAAGCGCGTGTGGACTTCATGGCTGAAAAAATGACACTGGAAGTTGAATCAGGACATGATTTAGAAGTCGAAAATGAAGCGCGTGCAGTGATTGGTAAGTTAGAACCAGATGTCAAAGTTATTTCTTTAAAAGATGTCAAAGAAGAAGAGGGACGTAATCCAAATAAGAATCGCTTAATTCGTATCATTATTGCATTTGTTTTATTTTTAGCACTTATTATCATTAAACCAAGTAATAATTGGGTTGCTTTGGCGTCTTATTTAGTCGTTTATGTCTTAATTGGTGGCGACATTGTCAAACGAGCGGTAACGAATATTTTTCGCGGGGAAGTGTTTGATGAAAATTTCTTAATGTCTGTGGCAACGATTGGGGCATTCTTTATTGGGGAATATCCCGAAGCTGTGGCAGTAATGTTATTCTACCAAGTCGGCGAATGGTTCCAAAGTGCTGCGGTTGATCAATCCAGAAAATCAATTGCCAAATTAATGGATATTCGTCCAGATTCAGCAAATCTTTTAGTAAATGGACAAATAAAAGCGGTCGCTCCAGATACAATTGAAATTGGGCAACAAATATTAGTGAAACCAGGTGAAAAAGTTCCATTAGATGGTCAAATTATTGATGGATCAAGCATGGTAGATACCTCTGCGTTAACTGGTGAATCCGTTCCAAGAACGGTCAAAGTCGGCGATGAAATCTTAGGTGGTTTTATCAATAAAAATGGGGCCTTGACCATTAATGTTACGAAAAAATTTGGGGATTCAACAGTTAGCAAAATTTTAGATTTAGTTGAAAATGCTAGCAGTAAAAAAGCCCCTGCAGAAAACTTTATTTCTAAATTTGCTCGTTACTATACACCAGTTGTCGTTGTTTTAGCTGTCTTATTGGCAGTGATTCCACCATTTATTTTCCCTGATACTTCTATTAATGAATGGGTTTATCGGGCATTAACGTTCTTGGTTATTTCTTGTCCATGTGCCTTAGTCATTTCTGTTCCTTTAAGTTTCTTCGGTGGAATTGGCGGAGCCAGCAAACTAGGTGTTTTAATTAAAGGAAGCAACTATTTAGAAATTTTAGCGAATACGGAAACGATTGTTTTTGATAAAACTGGTACGCTAACAAAAGGAAATTTTGTGGTTCAAAACATAACTAGTGTTGTTTTACCTGAAGAAGAGTTGTTGCGTTTAACAGCAACAGCAGAACAATTATCCACTCATCCTATTGCTATTTCTATTAAAGAAAGCTATGGCAAAGAAACTGTTCCAGCAACAGCAATTGAAGAGGTTGCCGGACACGGTATCAAAGCCACAATTGAAGGCAAAACAGTTTTAGTCGGTAATGCGAAGTTAATGAAACAATTTGGTATCGAAGCACCAGAAGTGAAGGAAGCGGGAACTTTAATTTTTGTCGCTATTGATAATCAATTTGCAGGCTACTTAGTGATTGCGGATCAATTGAAACCAGATGCCATTTCAGCAATAAAAGAATTAAAAGCTGAAGGGGTCAAACAAACTGTTATGCTGACTGGAGACAATCAACAAGTTGCAGAAGCTATTGCAAAAGAAGTTGGTGTTGACAAAGTTTATGCAGAACTTTTACCAGATGGCAAAGTGGATCGTTTAGAAGAGTTGTTAAAAGCATCTTCACCTAAAAACAAAGTTGCCTTTGTTGGTGACGGTATGAATGATGCACCTGTTTTAGCCCGGGCTGATGTTGGGATTGCCATGGGTGGTTTAGGAAGTGACGCGGCAATTGAAGCAGCTGATGTGGTGATTATGAATGATGAACCAAGTCGTATCGCCTCTGCGATTAAATTATCAAGAAAAACATTGAGAATTGTTAAACAAAACATTATCTTTGCGATTGCTGTTAAAATCATTGTCTTGGTACTAGGTGCATTAGGCTTGGCTTCAATGCAAGCAGCAGTGTTTGCTGATGTTGGTGTAACTATTATCGCTGTTTTAAATGCTATGCGTTGTTTACGTGTAGAAAAGATGAAAGATAATAACTAAGCCTTAAAAAGTACAGCTGAGACGAACGTTTTTAGCTGATTATCAGGTTTTGAGCGTGGGACAAAAATCACTTTGACTTTTTGTTCCACGCTTTTTCTCCTACACAATTTCTATTCGTTCTTAAATTGCCAGAGTTCTTGTAAAGAAATCTTTAAATTTTTTGCTTTGTGGCATATAATAAGAGAGAATTTGTACGAAAATTGCGCTTCGCTTTTTTTTCATGGTACAATAAGCAAGAATGGATTGATTTACAGGAGGGAACCTCAACATGGCATCAAATGAAAAAACACGGTATAAAGCAATCATTGCAGACCATACGTATACAATTATTGGCCAAGAGTCAAAACAACATATGGATTTAGTCACAAAAATTGTCAACGAACAACTGGCGGAAATTAAACATCTTTCTCCGCAAACTGATACGGAACAAGCTTCTGTTTTATTAGCAATTAATGCAATTTCAGATCAACTAAAAAAACAAGAACATGCTTTAAAATTGGAAAAACAAGTAGCAGATTTAAAACAGAAAACCATTCGTTTGGCTGAATTAGAGAATCGTGTGCGCCGAATGGAAATTATCGAAGAAGAAGCACGGGATGTTTTGAAAAAGAATGGACAAGAAGATGTAGAAATTCATAATCATGTGGAAGCCCAACAAATTTTGAATGAAAATCGAAAACAGCAGATTCAAAATAAAGGTGTTTCGGAGTAGTTCCTGAAAGGATGACAAGATGTTAACAATACTTATTTTATTACTTTTAGCCTTTGGATTTTATACAGGAGCTAAACGAGGCTTGATTTTACAAGTGCTCTATTCGGTAGGTTACTTAATTTCATATTTTGTTGCTCGAACTTATTACAAAGAGGTCGCCTCTCATTTAGAATTGTATATTCCATATCCGTCGGTTACGCCAACGTCAAAGCTTGTCTTTTTTAATCAAGAGATTTCTTTAGACTTGGACAAAGCCTTTTATTCAGCGGTTGCGTTTTTATTATTGCTGTTTGCAGGCTGGTTGGTCGTTCGTTTTTTAGCGATCTTTTTACATGGATTAACATTTATTCCAGTTTTGAAACAGGTAAATGGACTATTAGGTGGCGTATTAAGTGTTCTTGTGTTATACGTGGGTCTTTTTCTAGTGTTAGCTACGGCGTCAATGATTCCGTCAGATATTGTCCAAAATCAGTTTCGATCAAGTGGCTTGGCACGAGGCATTGTAAAAAATACCCCAATTCTAACAAAACAAGCATATGAATTATGGGTTGAACCAATTACGAAATAAAGCTGAATGGGACTGAGATAGAGATAAGAAGTAAGTGAGCAAAGCGAAACTTCTTATGTTATGTCTCAGTCTTTTCAACAAATGAAAAAGTTAGAAAAGTAGGTGGAAAAATGAATCAGCGCATTCTATCAACATTAGGGTTTGATAAAGTAAAACAACAGTTGTTGCAATTTATTGTGACAGCTCAGGGGACAAACGAAGTTTCGGAATTATTACCGATTGCTGATGAAAATAAAATTCAATCATGGCTAAATGAAACACAGGATGGTTTAAAAGTTCAACGATTACGTGGTGGAATCCCCATTCCTAAATTAGAAAATATCCAACCACACATGAAACGGATTGAAATTGGTGCGGATTTAAATGGCATAGAATTAGCACAAGTAGGCCGTGTCTTGTCGACTACTTCAGAACTGACTCGTTTTTTTGATGAGTTAAGTGAAAATGAAGTGGATTTTGAACGTTTATATATGTGGCGAGAGCAACTAGAAGTTTTGCCTGAATTAAATCGCCAACTCAAACAAGCCATTGATGATGATGGCTACGTCACAGATGAAGCTTCGCCAGCCTTAAAGGCAATTCGGCAAAATATTCGACGTAGTGAGCAGACCATTCGAGAAGAACTAGATAGTATTATTCGTGGGAAAAACGCACGTTACCTTAGTGATGCCCTTGTTACTATGCGAAATGAACGCTACGTGATTCCAGTCAAACAAGAATATAAAAATGTTTTTGGTGGCGTGGTTCACGACCAAAGTGCTTCAGGACAAACCTTATTTATTGAACCTAAACAAATTTTAGAAATGAATAATCGTTTGCGACAACAACAAATTGCCGAAAGAAATGAGATTACTCGCATCTTGGCAGAACTGTCGGCCGAGTTGGTCCCTTATCGCCGTGAAATTACGCATAATGCTTATGTCATCGGTAAACTTGATTTTATTAATGCTAAGGCGCGACTAGGAAAAGAACTAAAAGCAGTTGTTCCAGAAATTAGTCAAGCAAATCATGTAGTTTTTAAACAAGCCCGGCACCCGCTATTGGATCCAGAAAAAGCTGTAGCCAATGACATTTTGATTGGAGAAGAATATCAAGCAATTGTGATTACAGGGCCTAATACCGGCGGGAAAACCATTACTCTGAAAACGTTAGGTCTTTTACAATTAATGGGTCAAGCTGGATTACCTATTCCAGTTGAAGAAGAGAGTAAAATGGGTATTTTTACAGAAGTATTTGCGGATATCGGGGATGAACAATCGATTGAACAAAGTTTAAGTACTTTCTCTTCACATATGACGAATATCGTGTCTGTCTTAAAGAAAGTCGATCATCAAAGTTTAGTACTATTTGATGAATTAGGTGCTGGGACAGATCCGCAAGAAGGGGCCGCTTTAGCGATTGCCATTTTAGATTCATTGGGTGCTAAAGGAGCCTATGTGATGGCAACAACCCATTATCCTGAATTAAAAGTGTATGGCTATAATCGAGCTGGAACAATCAATGCCAGTATGGAATTTGATGTAGATACCTTGAGTCCAACCTATCGTTTATTAATTGGCGTGCCTGGCCGAAGTAATGCTTTTGAAATTTCGAAACGTCTTGGATTAGACAACAGTATTATTGAAGCTGCAAAACAAATAATGGACGGTGAAAGTCAAGATTTAAA
Source organism: Enterococcus sp. DIV2419 (assembly GCF_051711865.1). Lineage (NCBI taxonomy): Bacteria > Bacillati > Bacillota > Bacilli > Lactobacillales > Enterococcaceae > Enterococcus > Enterococcus sp. DIV2419. The sequence goes on along the minus strand of NZ_JBIONS010000001.1, from coordinate 1,696,002 downwards.
CGAAATGATTGAAGACCTGGAAAACCGTCGCAAAATGGCCGAAACTGAATATTTAGAAGCTCGCCACTATGTCGATGAATCGGCCGCTTTGCATAAAGAACTGAAAGAAGCCTATCAAGTATTTTTTGAAGAACGAGAAAAAGAATTACAAAAAGCGCGGAAAGAAGCGAATAAAATTATTGCAGAAGCGGAAGAAAATGCGGAAACCATTATTTCTGATATTCGCAAAATGCAATTGGAAAGTGGCCAACAAGGTGGTGTCAAAGAACATCAGTTAATTGATGCGAAAACACAACTTTCTCAATTACACCATGAAGAAACCAAGCTTGCTAAAAACAAAGTGTTGAAGAAGGCCAAAGAACAGAAAAAATTAAAAGCTGGCGATGAAGTAATTGTCAATACTTACGGCCAACGAGGGACATTATTAAAAGACAACGGCAAAGGACAATGGCAAGTCCAATTGGGCATTTTAAAAATGAACGTCTCTGAAGAGGATATGACGCCTGTCGCTCCACAAAAAGAAGCAAAACCAAGAGTTACAACGGTTCGTTCTGCAGAAAGCAGTCATGTTGGCACACAACTAGACTTACGTGGCAAACGCTACGAAGAAGCATTGGCAGAAGTTGACCAATACATTGATGCTGCGATTCTAGCGGGCTATCCACAAGTAACCATTGTTCACGGCAAAGGAACAGGTGCATTAAGAACCGGAATAACGGAATTTTTAAAAAATCACCGCAGTGTGAAAAGCTATGAATTTGCGCCACAAAACCAAGGTGGTAATGGTGCGACTGTCGTAAAATTCCAATAAACAAGGACTTACAATAAGTAAGCAGAACACTCGCTATCTTAGAGATGACGTGTTATACTAAGCATGTAATAAGAGTAAAGAGTAGGAGGTTTGTGAAATGACACAAGCAATTACCGATAAAGATTTTGCAACAGAAACAGATGAAGGATTAGTCTTAATCGACTTTTGGGCAACTTGGTGTGGCCCTTGTCGTATGCAAGCACCCATCTTAGAACAATTATCTGAAGAATATGATGAAGACGAAGTGAAAATCGTCAAAATGGATGTGGATGAAAATCCTGCAACACCAGCAAGTTTTGGAATCATGAGCATCCCAACATTGCTATTGAAAAAAGATGGCGAAGTTGTTGAAAAAGCAGTCGGTGTTCATACAAAAGACCAATTGCAAGCAATGATTGCCAAACACTTATAAACGTTGATTAGTCATTACGAATAGTCTGATTCAGTCTGAAGAGAAATCATTAGCGATTGTCTTTTCAGGCTGTTTCTTTCGTACATAAAGTAGCGGCTTTTTTTGTTTAATTACAAAAAGAGGTGTATAATAGACGAAGCATTTTGTTAGAAAGGAAGTATCGTATGAACGAACGAATAAAAAATAAATTAGCACTGCTTCCTGATCAACCTGGTTGTTATTTAATGAAAGATAAAAACGGCACGATTATCTATGTTGGGAAAGCCAAAATTTTGAAAAACCGTGTCCGATCTTATTTTCGTGGTAGCCATGATACTAAGACAGAACGATTAGTCAGTGAAATCGATGATTTTGAATATATTGTGACAGAATCGAATATTGAAGCACTTTTATTAGAAATTAATTTAATCCATAAAAATAATCCCAAATATAACATCATGTTAAAAGACGATAAAACCTATCCTTTTATCAAAATCACAAACGAAAAATATCCTCGTTTAATGATTACTCGAAAGGTTTTAAAAGATAAAGCGTTATATTTCGGGCCATATCCAGATGTAAATGCAGCGAATGAAACAAAGAAACTGTTAGATCGGCTTTTTCCTTTGCGAAAATGTAATCCATCGCAAAAAACACCTTGTTTGTATTATCATTTAGGACAATGTCTGTGTCCCTATGCTTTTGATGTGGATCCGCAAGTCTACAAAGATATGGTGGAAGAGATTAAAGGGTTTCTCTCTGGTGGACATACAGAAATTCAGGACCGCTTACAAGAAAAAATGGCTTATGCAGCTGCACATATGGAATTTGAAAAAGCTGCAGAATTTCGCGATCAAATTAAAGCGATTGAAACAGTTATGACCCGCCAAAAAATGACGAATGTAGATTTAATTGATCGTGATGTGTTTGGTTATGCTGTTGATAAAGGCTGGATGTGTGTCCAAGTATTCTTTGTCAGACAAGGAAAATTAATCGAACGTGATGTATCGATTTTTCCATTTTATGATGATGCCAGTGAAGCATTTTTAACTTTTATTGGACAATTTTATCAAGAGAATGAGCATTTTGTGCCAAAAGAAGTCTTGATTCCTGATGACATTGATAAAGAAAGCGTCGAAGCTTTATTAGCTACGAAAATCTTGCAGCCGCAACGGGGAGAAAAGAAAAAACTGGTTAAATTAGCCAGTAAAAATGCTGCAGTTGCTTTAAATGAAAAATTTGATTTGATTGTACGGAAACAAGAACGAACAATTGGCGCAGTTGAAAAATTAGGCAATGCGATGAACATACCTGCGCCCATTCGAATTGAAGCATTTGATAATTCAAATATTATGGGAACCAACCCTGTTTCTGCGATGGTTGTGTTTATTGACGGACGGCCAGCTAAAAATGAGTATCGAAAATATAAAATAAAAACCGTCCAAGGTCCTGATGATTACGCTTCTATGAGAGAAGTCATTTATCGCAGATATTCACGAGTTTTAAAAGAAGGCTTGCCTTTTCCTGATTTAATTTTAATCGATGGTGGTAAAGGTCAAGTCGATGTTGCCAAAGATGTGTTAGCCAATCAACTAGGAGTCGATATTCCTGTAGCTGGATTAGCCAAGAACGACAAGCACAAAACGAGTGAACTTTTATTTGGTCCAAACTTAGAAGTTGTACCATTGGAAAGAAACTCACAAGAATTTTTCTTGTTGCAACGAATCCAAGATGAAGTCCATCGTTTCGCCATCACATTCCATCGTCAATTACGTAGTAAAAATAGTTTTGCTTCCAAATTAGATAACATTGAAGGCTTGGGACCGAAACGCAAAAAAAATCTTTTAAAAGAATTTAAATCGCTTAAAAATATTACGGCAGCCAGTGTTGAAGAATTAAGAAAAGCTGGGTTACCTGAAACTGTCGCAAAGAATGTGTATCGTCATTTGCATCAAGAAACAACCTCTGAGATAGAAAAATAAATGAAAATGAACCAGACCAATTAGGTGCTTTTCCTAATTTATCTGGTTTTTTTATTCAATTTTTTCATGAAAAGTTGAACTCTCAAGAAAATATGATAACGATTTCTTTCGTGATATACTAAAACTAACTTAAAAGAGAGGACGTCTGATCATGAAAATACTAACACCCGTTTATCAAATAAAATTTAAAAAAGTACCAAATCAATTACTGATTGATGAGCGTTTAATGAATGAATTGGGTACGTGGTTGAATCGTACAGGTCGAATTTGGGCCTGTCAATCATCAAAATCGGCAAAGGAATTTAAAAATACATTTTATGAAAGCACAGGATTGACCGCAAATGAAGTGCATATTTCTGCCGAGACGGATGGCCTTTTTCGCTTAGCAGAAAATAAAGCGTCTGATTAAAGTGCAACATCTTTCCATAACAATTGTCATTGACAAGCCAACACAGGAAAGATACGATATGAGTAACTAAACAGCGGTTTAGAAAAAGTGAAGGGGGCGTTTATGTGTTAGAGGTAAAAGAGTTAGTCAAAACCTTTGGGGATTTTAAAGCAGTTGATCATGTATCCTTTACGATACCGGACGGGAAAATTTTAGGATTAATTGGCCAAAATGGTGCCGGGAAAACAACTACGTTTCGCTTGATTTTAAATTTTTTAACACAAGATAGCGGGTCGGTTTTATGGAATGGTCAACCATTAAATGAAAAAGAGTACAATATTATTGGTTATTTACCAGAAGAACGGGGTTTATATCCTAAAATTACGATTGAAGACCAACTAATTTATTTCGCTTCGTTGCGGGGAAAAACTAAAAAAGAAATTGAACCTAAAATTGACTTTTGGATGGAAAAATTTCAAGTTAAAGGCAAAAAAACGGATAAAGTTAAATCTTTATCAAAAGGCAATCAACAAAAAGTTCAATTGATTGCGACACTTATTCATGAACCGAAGTTAATTATTTTAGACGAACCATTCAGTGGCTTGGATCCAGTTAATGCAGAATTATTAAAAGACGGCATTATTGAATTGAAAAATCAAGGTTCTTGTGTCATTTTTTCCAGTCATAATATGGACAATGTGGAAAAAATCTGTGACCATTTAGTCATGTTAAAAAATGGACGCATGGTTTTAGATGGTCAGGTTCATGAAATTCGACAACAATTTGGTCGAACAAAATTATTTTTAGAATCACCGTTATCTGTTGAGGAAGTTGCTGCTACAGCAGGTGTGAAAGAAGCACACTTGCGACAAGATGGCGTCTTAGAAGCGACATTAGAAAACGCTGAAGTGGGCAAAGTGTTGTTTGATAAAGCGACAGCCAACGGCTACATTCCAATGTTTAATCAACAACCACCAACATTGGAAGAAATTTTCAAAATGAAAGTAGGTGGGCAAGATGAGTAAATTTTGGATTATTGCGACTGATGTCTATAAGAAAAATGTGAAGTCGCTGTCTTTCTTAATCATGATTTTAGCGCCATTTCTTCTTGTAGGAATTGTTTACTTAGCGGGCTCTCTAGCTAGCGGTTTTTCAGGAGATACTACCATTGGTCTGGTTTCGGAAAATCAAGCGCTCGTTAAAGAGTTGACAAAGAATAAAACAGAGGACTTTTCTTTCAAAGCTGTTTCTTCTGAGAAAAAGGCCCAAGAACAATTAAAAGACGAGAAAATTGATGCCTATTTACTTTTGGACACTACAGATAATCAGATTTCTGGTCAGCTTTACTCTGAACGCTCTTTAGGAAATGCAACCGAGATGCTAATTCCTCAAATGTTAAACCAATTACAAACAATGGCGAATGCCAATCGTTTAAATCTAACAGCTGAGCAAGTTGCCATGTTGAATCAACAAGCAACATTTAAAAAAGCCAAAATTAGTTTTGATGAAAATGGTAAAATAAAAACAGGAGAAGATAACACAGGGATTCAAATGGCGTTAGCAATGGGGATAACAATTTTGTTATTTGTCTTCATCAGCAGTTATTCTTCAATTATTGCCCAAGAGATTGCTTCTGAAAAAGGCACTAGAATCATGGAAGTTATTCTCTCTAGTACAAAAGCGCAAACCCATTTTTATGGCAAATTAACTGGGGTTATTCTAGTAGCTTTAACACAAATTTTTATTTACGGAGTGGCGTTTGTTCTCGGCTATTCTCAATTGAAAAATCTTGATTTTATGAAAAGTCTATTAAGTGGTATTTCACCACAAAGTATTTTTTCATCAACCTTTATTTTTACATTAGGCTTTTTCATTATTGGTATTCTCGTTTTTGCTGTTTTGGCAGCACTTTGTGGTTCTCTTGTTTCCAAACCAGAGGATACAGCAAAAGCAGTTCAGCCCATCATGTATATTGGTTTAATCGGTTATATGATTGGCATTACGTTTGGAACGAATGATCCACAAAATATCGTGGTGAAAGTAACTTCCTTTATTCCGCTGATTTCGTCATACATCATGCCAGTACGCTTGGCGACCGAAACGGCATCAACAATGGAAGCAATTGTCTCATTAGTGATTTTGGCAGTCTTTGGAATTATTTTAACAATCTTCTCTGCTCGTTTATACAAATCAAACGTTCTTGTATACAGCGAAGGCGGCATGATTCAATCCTTAAAACAGTCAATTTCTATTTTAAAAAATGAACAAAAGCATAAATAATTTTTGTTTAACTCTAAAAAGACCCGGTAAATCAGTCAAAGTGACTGATCTGCCGGGTCTTTTTTAGGCACCGTTCGTCGTTCAACTAGACGAACGGTTAATTTTTTTTCAGGAATCTTCGTCTGATTTAATTGGTTGTATAGGTAAATAAATGAGTTTTCGGCTTGATACTGAATGGCATAATCAACAGTCGTAATATGCATCAATTCACTGACATAACTATTATCAAAGCCAATGACAGCGACATCGCGAGGAACGGCATAATTTAGATTTTCAAGTTCTGAAATAAACTCAGCTGCTACGTGATCATTATAAAAGGCCAAAGCTTCTGGCTTGTCGGTTAATTGTTGCCAGTAATGGGCAATTTTGCGACCAGAATGGTTAGTATACTGATCATTAATCAGCCACTCAGCTTGCCAAGGTGCCTGAGTGTTTTCATAAAAATCTTTCATTGCACGTTTTCGTGCGTGCGTGTTTAAGTTTTCGGGATTACCGAGGACATGACCAATTTTTTGGTATCCTTGTTGTTGTAAATATTCTAAGGAACGATAATAACCAGAGTAATGATCAATGTAGGAAGAGTATATATTAGGTGAATCGATACGATGCCAGGTTGCTAAAGGACCATACGCGCTGTATGGCTCAATCACCGACCATTCATTTGTTCGTGTCAATAAAAACAAGCCATCTAATTGTTTGTATTTTAATTGGTTCAAGGCATCAATTTCTTTCTGCTGATCGCCATCTGTAAAAAATAAGGTTACGGAATAATTGTATTTTTTGGCAATTGAAATAAAGCGATTCAAGAGAATACCTAAGGAACCTAAATAGCTAGGGGCTAAAAAGCCAATGGTTTTTGTGGCACCTGCTCGTAAATTCCGCGCCACATAATTCGGGGTATAATTTAATTCTTTCATTGCTTTGAGAATTTTTTCTTGACTATCGGTACTCACATATCCTTTTCCAGAAATTAAGCGAGAAACAGTCGATTTCGAGACACCGGCAACTTTTGCTACATCAATGATAGACGTCATTTTTACCTCCAAAGTGGAATGTATTCTTATAAGAAGTATAGCATAAATTTTTTTGAAAATAGTACTTGACATGGGAACATTCCCATAATTTATCCTAAAGATGTAAACGATAACAATTTTTTCAAGGAGGAAGAAGACGGATGACAAGAGGAGCATTAAAAATTGCAACAATTGGTGGCGGTTCTAGTTATACACCTGAATTAATTGAAGGATACATTAAAAGAAAAGATGAACTGCCAATTAAGGAAATTTGGTTAGTCGATATTGAAGCTGGTAAAGAAAAATTGGAAATCGTTGGGGCAATGGCGAAGCGCATGATTAAAGCTGCTGGTTTAGATTGGGAAGTTCATTTAACATTGGACCGTGAAGCAGCCTTAAAAGGGGCGGATTTTGTTTCAACACAGTTTCGTGTAGGATTATTAGATGCTCGCATTAAAGATGAACGGATTCCTTTGTCCCATGGAGTATTAGGCCAAGAAACAAATGGCGCGGGAGGAATGTTTAAAGCATTTCGAACAATTCCTGTCATTTTAGCTATTATTGACGATATGAAACGCCTTTGCCCAGATGCTTGGTTAGTGAATTTTACTAATCCAGCTGGAATGGTTACGGAAGCTGCAATTAAACATGGCGGTTGGAAAAAAACAGTTGGCTTATGTAATGTGCCGATTGGTCATAGAAAACAAGCGGCCGAAATGCTGGGAATTCCAGAAGAAGACTTATTCTTTAAATTTGCTGGAATTAATCATTTCCATTGGCACCGCGTTTGGGACAAAGAAGGACAAGAGCGAACACAAGAACTCATTGATTTAATTTACGGACCTAAGCAAGAGCAAGAAAGTCATTTGAAAAATATTTTTGATGCGCCGTTCCATTATGAACAGTTAAAAGATTTAGGAATGTTACCATGTGGTTATCATCGCTATTATTATATTGAAGATGAGATGTTGAAGCATTCCATCGAAGAGTATGAACGGGGCGAAACAAGAGCACAAGTGGTTAAAGAAACGGAAGGTCGTTTGTTTGAATTGTATAAAGATCCCAAACTAGATTACAAACCAAAAGAATTAGAAGAACGGGGCGGCACACACTATAGCGATGCAGCTTGTGAAATGATTGCATCAATTTATAATGATAAACGAACGGATATGGTTGTTTCTACTGAAAATAATGGGACAATTACTGATTTACCGTATGATTGTGTTGTAGAAGTATCTGGACCTGTGACAGCTCATGGCCATGAACCTTACAACTGGGGGGCCTTTCCGCCAGTAGCAAGAGGAATTATTCAAAATATGAAAGCTATGGAAGAAACGGTTATTCGAGCAGCCATCAATGGTGATTACGGCGCAGCATTGCATGCTTTCACTATTAATCCATTAGTTCCTGGCGGCGTCATGGCGAAGACCTTGTTGGACGAATTATTAATTGCCCACAAAGCGCATTTACCGAATTTTGCAGATGCGATTAATAAAATTGAAGAAACACAACCAGAAACAGTCACATATGTGGCCGAATTAATGAAAAGTAATTAAAAAATATCGCACGCTAAAGATTCGTTTAGTGTGCGATACTTTTTTTAGAATAGGAAGCAAAGGATTCCGTTTTTTTCTTGACAGTAAAATGATAGGTTTGTTGCCGGAACAGCCACTGAATACCAGAGTAAATTAAAATTTCAGCAATAATAAACGTCGAAAGTTTCTGTGCGGAAAGGAATAATAGCGTTAAAATTAAAAATAAGACGACACAGGTATAAAAAACGTGTTGCAATTTTTTAGAATTGATAATCGTGATTTCTTTGGTATCTTCAGTAACTTCAATGCGCCGATAAAATTGGAACCAGCCTTCATAGAACGTTAAAACATCTCCAGGATCAGCCTCAATTTCAATAGGTACATTAGTAAAAAGTTTCCCTTGATGCACACCATTTTTATAAAATGTAAAATAGCGTAACGCGCCCCAAGCTGATGTTTTTCGTGTCAATGTAATCTTCATGGTTTTCACCTCCGTTTTTATTTTGCCATAGTTTCGGTAAAATTGTATCCTACTAAAGTCCGATTCTCTCATTTTAGGGTCAGAATTGACAAAAGAAAGCAGAGGTGTTAATGTGGGAGTAATTAAACGAGGAGGTATAATTGTATGTTGGCATCTATCAGAATTTGGATTGACTTTTTGACAAAATAAATTGAATAAATCTTATCAAAAAGTCTGAAATTAAAATTCATGGGTGACGTGTGTACTTTTATACGAAACTACAAGGATAGCGATTAGGCTGTCCTTTTTTGCGTACCCAAGATTCTTTCGTTTCAGAAATGAAAGAAGAGGGCAAAATGAAAAAATTGGGATTATTGGTAAAAACGGCGCAGGAAAATCAACACTGCTCAATTTAATTATGGGTAAGATTCAATCAGACAAAGGAAAAGTTCAAAGATTGAACGACTTTCATTACTTGGCACAAGTAGCTGAAGAAATAACGAATGAACCAGAGAAAACTGACAAAAACTGTTTGCTAAATCAGAAAAATCAAAAACTAAGTGGTGGCGAAAAAGTCCAAAAACGCTTAGTAACATTATTTTCAGAGTATCCAACCGGGGTTATTTTAGATGAACCAACTACACATTTAGATAAAGAACATCGTCAGTTGTTAGTGGCAGATTTAACGTATTATTATGGGACCGTTTTGTTTGTTAGTCATGATCGCTTTTTCTTGAATCAATTAGCAGAGAAAATTTGGGAAGTTTCGGATGGACATGTCAAAGAATATTTAGGAAACTACGATGCCTATTGTTGTCAAAAAGAATTGGAACAGCAAACACGATATAATGTCTATCATCAGTATCAAAAGGAAAAGAAAAAATTACAGGAATCTTACACAAAGAAACAAGCACAAGCGCAAAAATCTAGTCATGTTTCAAAAAAACAAAAGCAAATTAAACCTAGTCGTTTAGCTGGTTCTAAACAAAAAGATACCGTACAAAAAGCACTCCAAAAACAAGCGAAAGCGATTAATGCCAGAATTGACAGATTACCCGATGTTGCGCAAGCAAAACAAGAGCGAAAAATTATTTTTCCTACTAATAATCAGTTCTCTTTATACAATCCATATCCAATTAGAATTGAAAATTTAACTTTCGCTTATGAGAATCGAACAATTCTTAACCAAGTGAACGTTCAAATTCCTTTAAACGAAAAAATAGCACTTTGTGGAAAAAATGGTGCTGGGAAGAGTACCTTCCTTCAACAAATTGAAGCCCGTCACCCGGCCATTTACTTTTCTCCCAAAGTCCGGTTAGGAACGTATTATCAATTAGATTATCGATTAAAAAATGATGAACCACTGTTGACTTATTTATTGAAGCGGACAAATTATTCTGAAAAGATTGTGCGTTCACTTTTATATCGGCTAGGTTTTCAACAAGAAAATTTACAGACAAAGATATCTTCTCTAAGTGGTGGCGAAGCCATAAAAATTACTTTGGCTCAATTGTTTATAGAACCAAATAATATTATCTTATTGGATGAACCCACCAATTTTCTTGATTTAGAGACAATCCAAGCACTTGAAGAATTTATAAGTGCCTATCAAGGAACAGTAATTTTCACCTCGCATGATGAAACGTTTGTGGAAAAAGTAGCCACCCGCACTATTTATTTAGAAAACGGGAAAATTATTGATAAATAAAAAAAGAAAACAAAAAGTCGCTATTTTAGCGACTTTTTGTTTAGACTTCTTCAATTGGTAAATAGGTGTATTCTGCAATTTCTGCGGCATGGGAGCCAGCAACATGTCCAGTGACAAATGCAGCTGTAACATTGTAGCCTCCAGTATAGCCATTAATATCTAAAAGTTCACCAGCAAAAAATAAACCATTGACTAATTTGCTCTCCATTGTTTTAGGGGTCACTTCTTTGAGGGAAATCCCACCGCCTGTGACAAAAGATTTTTCCAAAGGCAATGTTTTCGTAACAGTGAACTGAAAGTCTTTCAGTAGTTCCACAAAGGAAAGACGTTGCTTTTCTGTTAGTTGTTTGGCAGGCACTTCTTCAATTGCTAGTTTCTCTAGATAAAAAGTGAGCAGACGTTCTGGTATTAAAGAATGAAAGGCATTTTTTGCCACTTTATTTGGCTGTTCCTCAATCATGTAATCAACATTTTTCAGCACTTCTTCAAAAGATTTTGTCGGAAACACATCCAAGGCTACCGTGACAGGTTGATTGCCGTTGCGAGTTAATTCTTGGTTAATAAAACTAGAACAGCGGAGCGCGGCAGGTCCTGAAATGCCAAAATGTGTAAACAGCATATCCATTTGATGATTAACTAAAGGTTTTCCTTTTTGGTTCAAAACAGTTAAATTAACATCTTGTAAAGAGAGACCTTGCAACGTTTTATCAAGGATAAAAGGTTCTTCAGAAATAACAGGCGATTCGGTAGGGTAGAGCGGGCTGATGGTATGCCCCATTTTTTTGGCTAGTTTATAGCCATCACCAGTTGCTCCTGTGGAAGGATAAGTGCGGCCGCCAGTTGTTAATACAACACACGGTGCATAAATTTTTTCCAGTTCGGTTTCAACGCCAATTATTTGATCGTCTTTTCGTAGTAATTTTGTGACCTGTGTTTTTGTAAAAACAGTGACTCCTAATTCGTTAATGCGGTTAAATAGCGCATCAACAATTGACTTCGATTTATCTGTAACAGGGAACATGCGTCCGTGATCTTCTTCTTTTAAGTGAATACCATTGGATTCAAAAAAGTTCATGATATCATAGTTATCAAATTGTGAAAATGCGCTGTATAAAAATTTTCCATTCCCAGGAATAAATGAAATGATTTCTTCTGCGGGCCGATTATTGGTTACATTACAGCGGCCGCCACCAGTCATTAATAATTTTTTCCCAACACGGCGATTTTTTTCAATCAATAATACTTGAGCACCAGCTTCTGCGGCCGCAATCGTGGCCATCATACCACTCGTCCCAGCACCGACAATAATTACATCAAATTTCTTCATAGTTCTCCTCCAATTCAATAGGTAGTGTACCATAATTACGGGATTTTTTCTGGATTTAAGGAAAAAATAAACGTTTGACTATGGTAATTTTTGAATTTTCAGTTAAAATAAACCTATAACAATGAGAGGATGATTAAATGGACGCAAAACAATATGTTAAAAATATTCAAGAAAAGATTCACCAATTAGACCAAGGTCAAACAGAATATTTACAAGCAGTCGATGAGTTTTTACCAACCGTAGAAGGTTTTTTAGAAAAAAATCCTCAATACATTGAAGCAAATGTTTTAGGTGTCTTGATTGAACCTGAACGTATTTTTCAATTTCGTGTGCCGTGGCAAGATGACCAGGGCAACTGGCATGTGAACAGAGGCTATCGTGTCCAATATAATTCAGCGATTGGACCATACAAAGGTGGTTTGCGGTTTCATCCAAGTGTGAATTTAAGTGTGATGAAGTTTTTGGCCTTTGAACAAATTTTTAAAAATAGTTTAACTGGTTTGCCAATCGGTGGCGGCAAAGGTGGTAGTGATTTTGATCCAAAAGGTAAGTCAGATGCTGAAGTGATGCGCTTTTGTCAAAGTTTCATGACCGAACTTCAAAAACATATTGGTCCAAGTACAGATGTTCCAGCAGGCGATATTGGCGTAGGCGCTCGTGAAATTGGTTATTTGTTTGGCATGTATAAACGCTTGCGCAACTATGATGCAGGAGTGTTGACTGGCAAACCTTTAGGATACTGGGGAAGCCAAGCAAGAACAGAAGCGACGGGTTATGGAACGGTTTATTTTGTTAAACATTTATTAGCAGATAAAAACGATACGTTTGAAGGCAAAAAAGTCGCTGTTTCTGGTAGTGGGAATGTCGCAATTTATGCCATGGAAAAAGCAACTGAGCTAGGCGCCACAGTAATCACATGTTCCGATTCGTCTGGTTTTGTCTATGATCCAGAAGGAATTGATGTGGCGTTAGTAAAAGAACTAAAAGAAAAAAATCGTGAACGCATTTCAAAATATGTTGAAACACGTAAAGGCGCAACTTATTATGATAAAGAATCTGTTTGGGATTTCGAAACAGCGTATGACATTGCGTTACCATGTGCAACACAAAATGAAATCAACGAAAAGCAAGCCGCTATTTTAGTGAAAAACGGAGTGAAAGTCGTGGCAGAAGGCGCAAATATGCCTTGTACACTAGAAGCAGTCGCCGTTTTTGCTAAATCAGCTGTAATTTATTGTCCAGGCAAAGCCGCTAATGCAGGTGGTGTTGCGGTTTCTGCATTAGAGATGAGCCAAAATGCTGAACGTTTAGCTTGGTCCTTTGAAAAAGTTGACGGTATGCTAGATCAAATTATGCAAAACATTTATGAGACTTGTCGTGATACAGCTAACGAATATCAGGCACGAGATAACTTTGTTTTAGGTGCGAATATTGCTGGCTTTGAAAAAGTAGCGGCAGCGATGCTAAGTCAAGGACTCGTTTAATAACAAAAAATGCTAGGATTTCCTAGCATTTTTTATTGATTTGTTTGATTAAGAGAATAAATATCTCTAATTAAATAGTTAAAATTAAACAATTGGTCTATCCAAAAGAATTTGCTTGAAAAAATGTCTAAAAACACGTAAAGTATACATGTAGTAAGTTTACTTTCGAGGAGGAAAAGGAATGTCACACATTCAATTAGATTATTCCAAATTAGCACCATTTGTTGCTGACCATGAATTGGAATACATGCAAACACAAGTCACTGCAGTGGACAAAGCATTACGTGAAGGTACAGGAGCTGGTAATGATTTTACTGGCTGGATTGATTTACCAGAAAACTATGACAAAGAAGAATTTGCGCGCATTAAAAAAGCAGCAGCAAAAATTCAATCTGACTCTGAGGTATTAGTAGTCATTGGTATCGGTGGTTCATATTTAGGTGCCCGTGCAGCAATTGAATTTTTGACACATTCATTTAATAATCTATTATCAAAAGAAGAACGGAAAGCGCCACAAATCTTCTTTGCTGGAAATAGCATCAGCTCAACTTATTTAGCTGATTTAATCAATGTGATTGGTGATCGTGATTTTTCTGTCAACGTTATTTCAAAATCTGGAACGACGACAGAACCAGCGATTGCTTTCCGCGTCTTTAAAGAGTTATTAATTAATAAATATGGCAAAGAAGAAGCCAATAAACGTATTTATGCGACAACCGACCGTGCTAAAGGAGCAGTAAAAGTTGAAGCTGATGCGGAAGGTTGGGAAACATTTGTGATTCCTGATGATGTGGGCGGCCGTTTCACTGTTTTAACGCCAGTAGGTCTTTTACCAATCGCTGTTAGCGGTGCGGATATTGATCGTTTAATGGAAGGTGCAAATGATGCACGTAAAGAATACGGCGCAACGAGCGACTTAAAAGAAAACCAAGCCTATCAATATGCTGCGTTACGTAACATTTTATATCGTAAAGGTAAAACAACTGAAATGTTAATTAACTATGAGCCTGGTATGCACTATTTCTCTGAATGGTGGAAACAATTATACGGTGAATCAGAAGGAAAAGATGGCAAAGGTATTTTCCCAGCAGCCGCAGACTTTTCAACTGACTTACATTCTATGGGTCAATATGTTCAAGAAGGTATGCGTAACTTATTTGAAACAGTGGTTAAAATTGAAAATCCACGCCATAGCATTTCAATTCCAGAACAAAATGAAGATCTAGATGGCCTAGGCTATTTACAAGGAAAAGAAATTGACTTCGTCAATACAAAAGCGTTCGAAGGTACGTTGCTTGCTCACACAGATGGTGGTGTGCCAAACATGATCGTTAAAGTGCCAACAATGGATGCTTATTCATTAGGTTATGTTATGTACTTCTTCGAAATTGCGGTGGGTATCTCAGGTTACTTAAATGGGGTTAATCCATTTGATCAACCAGGTGTTGAAGCTTACAAACGCAACATGTTCGCTTTATTAGGTAAACCAGGTTTTGAAGAATTAGCAAAAGATTTAAATGCACGTCTATAATTTGTAAATAACAGAAGAAAAGAGCCAGAAACACTTACGTTTCTGGCTCTTTTCTTCTGTTTAAATTATTTTTCCAATGGTTCGTTCCATTTTTTAGGACTCCAAATGGTTCCTTCCAATGCAACTTGAAGACTTTCATTATCATCTTCTAATTGTTCAATATATTTGATGGTTTCCTCGATAATAAAAGAATTGGGTTCTTCGCTGATTGACTGAAGTTGTTCTGCTAACCATGTATTTCTCATTTTTCTTCACCTCAAAATGTAGTCTATCATAGGTGAGCTTTTTAGTAATGAAACTTGCTTATTGGTTTTCCTTTAAAATAGCATAAATTCGTTCAATATCCGCTTGGGTACCTCTTAATTCATAGTCAGCTAAGAAGGGGAAGTTAAATTGTTCCGCATACTGTTTAGCTGTCAGGCAGTATTGGTGGTTAAAGTTTTTATTGCCGCTGCCCACCACGCCAGAGCAATAACGATAATTATTTTCAAAAGCAAGATATTCTCGCATGACTTCTGTTAAAATTTCGGTATTGCCGTTGTTGATGCCATCGCCACCATCTAAATAGGTAGGCACAAAGGTAAAAAATGGTTCTGTTTCTACTTCTAACGGAGAATTTTCCGAAATTTCTTTGAAAGTAATCGTAGGATTTTTTTCGTTTTGCTGATGTTGCTCTTCAGCATAAGTTGTTAAACGTTGAACAAATGAGCGTGTATTACCAGAGATTGAAATATATCGTATATTCATCAGAGATCCCTCCAAATAAATTTAATTGTTTACGTAAGTATAGCACATCTATGTGAAAAAAATTCAAGATCAATAATTATAAAGCAAAAAAAAATAATGCCTCTTTATTACCTATTATAAAAGTGAAAATTTGTTATTTTAATTCATTTGGGTAAGTATTGAATTTTGCGAAAAACTTTGCTAAGATGGTAGAGTATTGAATAAAGAATGGTTGGGCGAAAGCTTCAAGGATTCAGTTCTTCAAGGGGTGAGAAGAACAATTTTTGAGTTTGCGCCTTTTTGCATACCTAAAACAAAAGGGCTGAGCGTATCTCTATTTCGCTAGTCCTTTTTCTTATATGCTAAAGGTGTAAAAACTAAGGAGGTGGAGACAATGGTACAAGAAGTACTAGAGCAAATCAAGGCAGCGGAAGATGCGGTGGAAGAGCATCGGCAACAAGCTAAGATGAATTGTCGTTTATATGAAGAACAGAAGCAAGAACGTTTAGCTGAACTACGTCAAGAGAGTGAAGAAGCTGTTGAAAAAGTGCTGACGGATTCACTAGCAACGCAAGAAAAGATGTTACAACTTGAAAAAGAACAACTTTTAGATGAAACAAAGCGCACTGAACAAGCGCTTCACGAACGTTACGAAGCGAACAAAGAACAAGTCATTGATTCAATTATTGAGAGGGTGAAAGACGTTTATGGCAGTTAGTAAAATGGAAAAAATGACAATAATTGCCGCTGCCGAAAAAGAAGCAGCAATTCTACAAGCCATTCAAGGCTTGCAAATTGTCGAAGTAAAACGGATTTTTCATTCGCCTGAAGAAGAACAAGCCTTAAAGAGTCAATATTCTTTTTTACAAGCAGAACAGTCAACTGAACAGCTACGTAAATATGAAACGATGCTACAACAATTGCAAGAGCTTCTTTTATTTTTGACACGCTCTTCAGGAAAAGGCTTAAAGATAAAAAGAAAAGTCTATACCTTAGAAGAGTTGGAACAAACCTTTGATGAAAAAACATTACAAAGCTATTTGACGGAATTAAAGAATATTCAAGAATCTTTGAAACAAATTCAAACGGATCGTCAAGGGTTAGAAGCCGAAGAAGAATTATTAGGCCGCTGGCAATATCTGGATATTTTACCGCATAAACAACAGTTAAAAAGTAGTTATGTCGTTCATGGTTCGATAAATCTAGCCAATAAAGCCAGTTTCTTGAGCGCTTTGTCTCAATGGCCAACGGTTTATTTTGAAGAAATTTATCAAAGTATGCATCATAGTTACTTTACACTCGTTTACCTGAAGGAACATCAGCAGAGTGTAACCGAGTTATTAAACCAATATAGTTTTGAACCACTCCAATACCGTTATGATGTTCCACCTAAAGAGGCATATCAACAAGTCAAAGAACGATATGAAATTTTACAAAAAGAAGAAAAAGCCTTAAAGCAACAACTGGCTTCTTATCATGATTTTTATGAAACGTTTTGTTTGGCTGAAGAAGTCTTATTGGCGGTTATCCAAAGAGAACAAGCACGTCAACATTTGTTAAATGCTTCATCATTTTTCATCTTGCAAACGTGGATTCCGGTCGAAGAAAAAGCCGAGATTTTGACAGCGATTGAAGAAAAAGTTCCTAAGGACGAAATAGCTCTTACTTTTGAAAATCCTACGAAGGCGGAAATTGAGACGGATATACCAGTTAAACTAGCGAATAATAAATTGGTGCAGCCGTTTGAAATGTTAACAGAGATGTATAGCTTACCAAAATATGAAGAAGTTGATCCGACACCTGCGATGATGCCGTTTTATCTAGTCTTTTTTGGCATGATGGTAGCGGATATTGGCTATGGCTTACTGATGCTACTCTTGTCTATTATTGCTCTGAAAGCATTTGTTTTACCGAGAGGCATGAAACGTTTTGCCGACTTTTTCTTGATTTTATCATTTCCAACAATTATTTGGGGCTTCATTTACGGTTCGTTTTTTGGTGCAGCATTACCGCCAACAATGTTTGGAATCAAATCACCATTTCCGATTTTATCAACGACCGAAGATGTAAATACGATTCTTATTTTATCGGTTATTTTTGGGTTTATTCAATTGGTTGTCGGTTTAATGATCAATGGGATTCAGTTATCAAAACAAAAGCGCTATTTAGATAGTATTAACGAAAGTTACGCTTGGTTAGGGATTTTGTTTGGTTTAGCATTGTTAGTCGTTGGTAAATTAGTGGTTAAAAATGAAGGCTTATTTACAGCAGGTGCGATTTTAGCTAGCCTTTCTGCCATTGCAATTATTGTGATTCCAATGATTCAATCGAAGGCCAAATTAAAAGGCTTAGCCAAAGGACTGTATGGACTATACGGTGTGACAGGTTATGTCGGTGATTTAGTTAGTTATACACGTTTGATGGCGTTAGGAATTGCTGGGGGAAGTATTGCTTCAGCGTTTAATATGCTCGTAGAGTTCATGCCGCCAGTTGCCCGTTTTAGCGTGGGCATCTTGCTGTTAATTGTTTTACATGCGTTAAACATATTCTTATCGTTATTAGGTGCTTATGTTCATGGCGCACGTTTGCAATATGTTGAGTTCTTTGGAAAATTTTACACAGGCGGTGGCCGGGCGTTTAATCCGCTAAAAACAAAAGAAAAGTATGTCAATGTTGAGAAAAAATAGAAAATTATTTATTGGAGGAAAATAGAGATGATGGATTACTTAATTAATAATAATGGTGGAATTGTTTTTGCAGTATTAGGAATGGCAATGGCGACAATTTTTGCTGGGATTGGATCAGCCAAAGGGGTTGGCTTTACTGGGGAAGCAGCAGCAGCTTTAACGACGGAGCAGCCAGAAAAATTTGGTCAAGCGTTAATTTTACAGTTATTACCAGGTACACAAGGACTATACGGTTTCGTTATTGCTTTCTTAATTTATATTAACTTAGGAAACGATATGAGTATGGTTCAAGGATTGAACTATTTTGTAGCAGCTTTACCAATTGCTTTTGCAGGATTGTTCTCTGGGATTGCCCAAGGTCGTGTAGCCGCTGCGGGGATCCAAATTTTAGCGAAGAAACCAGAACATGCAACAAAAGGAATTATCTATGCTGCCATGGTTGAAACTTATGCCATCTTAGGGTTCGTAATTTCCTTCTTACTTGTATTGAACGTCAAATAATTGAGGAGGCAGATGGATGGATGCCATTGAAAAAATCATCAGTGAAATTAAGCAACAAGGAAAGCAAGAAGTCGAAGCCTATGTCACCAGTGAACAAACGCGCATCGATCAAGAATTCCAAGCAGCACAACAAGAAATTTTGCTGAAGCAAGAACATGAAATAGAAAAACGACAACAACAATTATTAAAAGAATTTAAACAACGCCAACAACGGCAAACACTAGAAATTCGTCAGGATGCATTAAATAAAAAACAAGCATATCTTAACCAATTATTTGACGAAGTGGTCTTAAAGATGAGTGAATGGTCAGCGGAAGAATTTCAACAATTCATGAAAGCACAATTAGGTTCACTTGAATTAACAGGAAAAGCAACCATTCTTTTAGGCGAGTATTCTCAAACGAAGGTGACGCAAGAATGGCTGACCGCCCTTTCTGATGCTACTGTTCAATGGGAGCTTTCAGAGGAAGTTGTTCCAAAAGAAAGTGGCTTTATCGTTGCAAAAGACGGTTTGGATTATAATTTTCTCTTTTCAGCATTAGTTGAAGAGATTCAAAAAACAGAAGGCTTTAAAGTAGCAGAAAAACTTTTCAGTTAAGAAGGGAGGACGTAGCATGAGAAAACCAACGTATCATCAAATTAATCCGCTGATTCGTTTAAAAGAAACGGAGCTGCTTTCTGAGCAACAGTTTCAACAACTTTTAGAAGCGGAAACAGTTGAAGACGTTAAAAATATGTTAAAAAGTACGGTTTATCAACCTTATTTAACCGAAACTTTTGAAGAAAAATTTGACTACCATTCTTCTGAAGCGCTGGGAAGTCTTTATCGCTGGTTATATGAAATGGCTCCAGAACCAGCTGTAGTAACGTTGTATACGATGCGTTTTACCTTCCATAACTTGAAAATTTTGACGAAAGCTGAGCGAACAGGTAAAGATTTTGATTATCTTTATTTAGAAGATGGTCGTTATTCTCTAAACACAGTCAAAAGTGCCATTCATACAAAAAACTCTTCCGAACTTGAACCAGCGTTGTTAGAAGTGATTCGTGATGTTTTTGCCTATCTGGAAGAAGGCGGTTTGCCGCAAGCAATTGATATCCTTTATGATCGAGCATTTTTACAGCAACAGCGAAAATTAGCGGATGAATTGGGCTATGAAGAGTTAACGAAGGAAGTCATCGCTTTTATTGATTTAACCAATCTATCAACGATGGCTAGAGGGATTGTTCAACATCAAAACAGTAACTTTTTATCAACCGTGCTTTCTAGCGCTGGCAGTCTCTCAAAGAAAGAGCTGTTGACCTATGCGGAAAAGTCACTTGTAGAATTTACAGCATTTGTCAGAACAACGAATTACGGACAACTATTAGAAAAGATTATCAATAAAGAAACCAATGAATTAAATTTATTGGCTTTTGAAAAACTCAAAGATGATTACCTGACCTCAATGTATGAAAACGGTCGGACGGTTGCTTTTGGGCCGCTCCCATTACTAGCCTTTTTGAATGCGAAAGAAGTTGAATGGAAAAATTTGCGTTTAATTTTGGTCGGAAAACATAGTGGGTTTTCAAATGAAAAAATTCGAGAAAGGATGCGAAAAGTCAATGGGGTATAAAATTGGTGTCATTGGAGACAAAAATTCAATCTTACCATTTAAACTGTTTGGCTTTGAGGTCCATCATGCCATTTCAGAAATGCAAGTTAGAGAAGCCATTGAAACTATGGCAAAAAATAAGTTTGGGGTCATTTTCATAACGGAAGAAGCCTCTACTTTAGCAGAAGAAACGATTGAACGATACAAAGAACAAGTGACACCAGCGATTATTTTAATCCCAAGTCATAATGGTACAATCGGAATCGGTTTAAGTGAGATTGAAAAAAATGTTGAAAAAGCAATTGGACAAAATATTTTATAATGCAAAGGAGAATGAGCGTGCAAATTGGAAAAATTGTCAAAGTTTCAGGTCCTTTGATTTTAGCTGAAAACATGTCAGATGCTAGTATCCAAGACATTTGTCATGTGGGAGATTTAGGCGTTATCGGAGAGATTATTGAAATGCGAGGCGACGTCGCTTCGATTCAAGTATATGAAGAAACAACAGGCATTGGACCAGGAGAACCAGTTATTTCAACAGGAGAACCATTATCTGTTGAATTAGCCCCAGGTTTAATTGCCGAAATGTTTGATGGTATTCAACGACCATTGGATACATTTCAAGAAGTAACCCACAGTAACTTTTTAGGCCGTGGCGTTAAAATTGATGCATTAGATCGTGAGAAAAAATGGACGTTTGAACCGACTGTGGCAGTTGGTGAAGAAGTGTCGGCAGGTGACATCGTCGGTATGGTTCAAGAAACACCGATTATTCAACATAAAATTATGGTGCCTTTCGGCGTTTCAGGAACGATTGTCGAAATTAAAGCAGGTGACTTTGCCATTGATGAAACAGTTTACTCAGTGAAAACGGCTAAAGGAACGGAAAGTTTTAGCATGATGCAAAAATGGCCCGTTCGGCGGGGACGTCCCATTTTAGAAAAACTAAGTCCCAAAGTACCGATGGTGACCGGACAACGCGTAATTGATACCTTTTTCCCAATTACGAAAGGCGGAGCGGCAGCAGTTCCAGGACCATTTGGCGCTGGAAAAACAGTCGTTCAGCACCAAATTGCCAAGTGGGCCGATGTCGACTTAGTCGTTTACGTTGGTTGTGGGGAACGCGGGAATGAAATGACAGATGTTTTAAATGAATTTCCAGAATTAATTGATCCAACAACTGGTGAGTCTTTGATGAATCGGACGATTTTAATTGCGAATACGTCAAATATGCCGGTAGCGGCACGGGAAGCCTCGATTTATACAGGGATTACCATTGCAGAATATTTCCGTGATATGGGTTACTCAGTCGCAATTATGGCGGATTCTACTTCTCGTTGGGCAGAAGCGTTACGAGAAATGAGTGGTCGGTTAGAAGAAATGCCTGGTGATGAAGGCTATCCAGCCTATTTAGGTAGTCGCTTAGCTGAATATTATGAACGAGCAGGACAAGTCATCGCGTTAGGAAAAGATCATCGTGAAGGAAGCATTACGGCGATTAGTGCGGTTTCGCCATCTGGTGGGGACATATCAGAACCTGTCACACAAAATACGTTACGCGTTGTTAAAGTATTCTGGGGCTTAGATTCTCAATTAGCACAAAAACGTCATTTTCCTTCTATTAACTGGTTGCAAAGTTATTCTCTTTACTCCACAGAAGTAGGGCAATATTTAGACTTGGAATTGCAAGGAAACTGGGCCGCTATGGTAGCTGAAGGGATGCGGATTTTACAAGAGGAATCTCAATTGGAAGAAATTGTTCGTTTGGTTGGGATTGATTCCTTGTCGGATAAAGACCGTTTAACGTTGGAAACAGCCAAATCATTACGGGAAGACTATTTGCAACAAAATGCTTTTGATGACGTGGATACGTTCACTTCTCGAACCAAACAAGCGAAAATGTTGCAATTGATTCTAACTTTTGGTAAAGAAGGTCAAAAAGCCTTAAGTTTAGGCACTTATTTCTCTGAGTTAATGGCGGGAACAGTTGAAATCCGTGATCGCATTGCTCGTAGCAAGTATTTACCAGAAGAAGAATTAGAAAAATTGGATCGTTTACAAGCAGAAATTAAAACAACGATAAAAGAAATCATTGCTGAAGGAGGAATGACGAATGATTAAAGAATATCGCACAATCAATGAAGTCGTTGGTCCTCTGATGATTGTTGAAAAAGTGGCAGGCGTAAAGTACGAAGAATTAATTGAAGTACGCATGCAAAATGGCGAAATTCGCCAAGGGCAAGTTTTAGAAATCAATGGAGATAAAGCGATGGTCCAAATTTTTGAAGGAACGAGTAACATCAATATTCGTGATTCAAAAGTTCGCTTTCTGGGACATCCTTTAGAATTAGGGGTTTCGCCAGATATGATGGGGCGCGTTTTTGACGGCTTAGGTCGCTTAAAAGATAATGGACCAGAATTATTACCTGAGAAAAAATTAGATATTAACGGCGAAGTTATCAATCCAGTTGCTCGTGATTATCCCGATGAGTTCATCCAAACAGGGATTTCAGCGATTGACCATTTAAATACCTTAGTTCGTGGTCAAAAATTACCTGTTTTTTCAGCTTCTGGCTTACCTCATAAAGAATTAGCAGCACAAATTGCCAGACAAGCCAACGTGTTAAATAGTGAAGAAGAATTTGCCGTAGTTTTTGCGGCCATTGGGATTACCTTTGAAGAAGCGGAATATTTTATGGAAGATTTCCGTCAAACAGGCGCAATTGATCGTTCAGTCTTGTTTATGAACTTAGCGAATGATCCAGCCATTGAACGGATTGCAACACCTAGAATGGCTTTGACAGCCGCTGAATATTTAGCTTATGAAAAGGGCATGCATGTCTTAGTTATCATGACGGATATGACCAATTATTGCGAAGCGTTGCGAGAAATTTCAGCAGCACGCCGTGAAGTTCCAGGACGTCGTGGTTACCCAGGTTATCTTTACACGAACTTAGCAACGTTGTATGAACGGGCGGGCCGAATTCGTGGCTCAAAAGGTTCCGTAACACAGATTCCTATTTTAACAATGCCAGAGGAGGATAAAACACATCCAATTCCCGATTTAACTGGTTATATTACAGAAGGGCAAATTATCTTGTCCCGGGAACTATATAAGAGCGGTATTCAACCACCAATTGATGTCTTGCCATCACTTTCCCGTCTTAAAGACAAAGGAACTGGGGAAGGCAAAACGCGCGGGGATCACGCAGCAACGATGAATCAATTGTTCTCAGCCTATGCACAAGGGAAACAAGCCAAAGAATTAGCTGTCATTTTAGGAGAATCAGCTCTTTCCGATGTCGATAAAATTTACGCAGCTTTTGCCCAACGTTTTGAAGAAGAATATGTCAATCAAGGATTCGACACAAACCGTTCGATTGAAGAAACGTTAGATCTTGGGTGGGAACTATTAAGTATGCTACCGAGAACAGAACTAAAACGAATTAAAGAGGATATGCTCGATCAATATTTAACTGAAGGGAAGTAGAAAAATGGCTCGATTAAATGTTAATCCAACCCGTATGGAACTTTCCCGATTGAAAAAACAGTTAACTACGGCCACGAGAGGTCATAAGTTGCTGAAAGACAAACAAGATGAATTGATGCGACGGTTTATTGCGCTAGTCAAAGAAAACAATGAGTTACGTATTCAGGTTGAACAAGAAGTGACGGATGCGTTATCAAATTTTGTATTGGCAAACGCAACGTTGAACGAAGCCTTTATTGAAGAGTTAGTGGCAATTCCAGCCGAAAAAGTTGAATTAGAAATTATTGAACAGAACATCTTAAGTGTGCCAGTTCCTAAAATGATTTTTGATTACGATGAATCGGTTCAAGAAGCACCCTTAGATTATGGCTACGTGAATTCAAACAGCGAGCTTGATCAAGCTTTTGCTAAAATTTCAAGCATTTTACCGAAATTATTAGCACTTGCAAATGTTGAAAAGACGTGCCAATTATTATCAAAAGAAATTGAAAAAACGCGTCGTCGTGTCAACGCCTTAGAGTATATGACGATTCCACAATTAGAAGAAACAATTTACTACATTCAAATGAAATTAGAAGAAAATGAACGTGGCGAAATTACACGTCTAATTAAAATTAAAAGCATGAACAAAGAAAATTAATGGTTAGAAAGAACGAGTGCGAAGCCAGTTGGTAGCTTTCGTGCTCGTTTTTAATAAAAAAGGGAGTGGAGAAAATGAAAAATGAAGAACGCCGCAAAGCGATTGCACTGAATTGTCAAAAGTACGAAAGTGACTATGCTCACTTGGTGGAACCAATCAATGAGCTACTGTTAAACTTGGGAGCGGCTATTTCAGAAGAAGCCGCGAAGCAAATCATTCTGAATGTAAAACGATATCATCACGGCGTGAAATATCTTCCTGAGTGTCATTTAGATGAAAGTAACCAATTTATCGAAGATGGGCTTGAAGCTCTTAAAAAGGGAGATTTAGGCAACGGTGCGTTACAACTATTTGGGGCTGGCTTAAACTTTGCTAGTTTTGCAGCAAAAGCACAAGGAACCAAAAAAATTGATGCCCACCAAATGTTGGCAGAACGTTTTACGAAGTTGTTGTCTGTACAAACGGATAATGATAACAAACAATAAGAAAAATACCCATAGTTTATTAAGACGACTTAATAAACTATGGGTATTTTTTTTAACTGTTATTGATTAGGATATTCAGACACCTGTAATTGCCATAACTTATCTGTCACTGAAGCAATAAACGCAGCACTCTTAGCATTATCAGGTCCTTTAGTAAAAATTGCTAAAGCAAAGGGGTGAGGTGTTTCTAAAATCCCCATATCATGAATAAATTCATCATAGGAACCAATTTTATGAGCAACTTTTCCTTGAGTTGTGGGAGTTTCCATTCTTTCATGGAAAACACTTTGTTTCATAGAATCATAAATCGCTTGGTAATCTGGTTTTGTTGCTTTTTCAGTATATAATTTTTGTAGAATAACAAGCGCATCTTCAGAAGAAAATTGTGGCTCTTCAATCGAAGGTGTCTTGTGCAAATAACGCTGATACATTTCTCGTTTTGCTTTTGCATCACCACCCAATGTGTCATAGAGCATATTTTTAGCGATATTATCAGAATAGGTGATGGCATATTCTTGTAACGTTTTTAATGGATATTCTGGTTGGATATTATAGGCAATGATCCCAGTTCCTTCTTCATAATCTTCTTCGGCGTTATAGGGAATCAGGTCTGTCCATTTTTTTTGACCAGAAGCAACCGTGTCGGCGACTAACATCGTCAGTGGCACTTTAATAGTACTAGCTGTATAAAATTCATGTTGGCCATTCACGGAACGTTGTTCGCCAGTTTCTAAATCTAAATAACTAATCCCGACCGTTCCTTCAAATTCTTTGACAGAAGCGACGAGCAGGTCATTTATTTTATCAAAAAATACTGTATTTGCTGAATTATTTTCTTCCTTGTCTTTCGTATGCTTCTCATGTTTGGCGGAATCAATTGTAACTTTTTGTTCAGATTCTTTGGCATAATCTTCGCCACGACTTGAGAAGAAGAAGCCCACAATTAGGAAAAAGCAAAGAAAGAAAATGGTGCCGTATAGTGAGAGTTGCTGTTTCTTCAATGTAAAACCCTTTCCGTTTCTCTAATAGATATTTTTCTCAACTCCTCCATTTAATCATTTTTCGGATAAGAGCGCAAGCGTCTTTTTAACGGCACTACTGGTTTTGTTTCATTTGTTTTTGGAGTGCTTGCGATTGCTTTAATAGCTCTTTGCCGATAGTGGTATCTTTCACCAATAGCCGCTGTAAGGGACGATCGATGACTTGTTTGATGGAATGAATGTCTTGATTATTTAAAATGGCTGTTTCTTTACTAGAAAAAGATTTATGCGCGGTCAGTTGTAAACCAAACGAGTTGTACAACAATGTATAACCAGCAATTCCAGTAATTGTCTGATAAGATTTTGAAAAGCCGCCGTCAATTACGAGAAGCGCGCCATTTGCTTTGATCGGCGATTCGCCTTTTGTTCGTTTAACTGGTGTATGGCCATTAATGATATGTCGATTTTCACCAGTCACTTCAAATTCATCTAGGATTCTTTCACAAACTTCAACCGTATCACGCAAAGAGTAGTAAGGATTCTTTTCTTCATGATGTGTTTCTTTTTCAGCGAGAAAATAACGCTCAAAGGTTTTCATAGCTCGTTTGCCAAATAATGAGGAACCTTCGCCACACCAAAGATACCATAAACAATCTGTCGCATAGTCATCTGTACTAGCAGGCTGAGCGTATGCTTCTTCTAACATTTTCTGAAAGAAGTCAACTAAAGCTTTTCCTGAATAGGAGTGGCCTTTAAATGTGTAAGCTTGAAAAGTACCGTCCGCATTCAGAGGCAGACAGCCATGAATCAATAAATTTTGATTATACACAAGGTAAAGAGAAGCTTTTTCCATTAGAAAGCGCATGTGTTTTGTTAACCGCGGTGAAGACTGAAATTGCGTTAATAAATCATCAATTATCTGTTTTTCCTCACGTGTTAATTGGTAAGGCTGCTCTTCAGAAACGGTTTGGAAACAGCTGTTAATTAATGTATAACGACATTCGTCAAAAGTAATAGTTTCCCCTTGAATCTTATCTAAGCGTAGCCGATGTGCCAAGTTAAAATCAGGGCGTCGACCAATAATTTGGCCTTCTAGTTTTTCTTGAATAATGGCAATGGCTTGTTGCACACGCATCGCTATTTGTTTTTCAGCTTCAGTTAACGCACGATAGGGATTTTTCTTGGGTGCAAAAGCAGGATTTTCTTTATACGTTTCTAAACTAAATTTTTTTAAGGCGGTTAAATCGATAGCATAACGTTCTTCTAACAAATCTAAATTTCCATAGCGAGCACAAATACGTACTACATTGGCTAAACAAGCCAGTGAACCACTATAAGCAGCCAGCCAAATCATATCATGATTGCCTAGTTGAATATCCAAGGAGTGATAGGACATTAATCGGTCCATAATTTTATCTGGTGCTGGCCCCCGGTCATAGATATCCCCAATAACATGTAGGTGATCGATAATCAGACGTTGGATTAGATAAGCTAATTCTGTCACGAAACGTTTGGCTTCACCTAGTAAAATAATTTTTTCAATAATTTGTTGATAGTAACCGTTTTTGGTTGTTGTTTCATCATATTGATAAATCAATTCTTCGAGAATATACCCATAGGTTTCAGGAAGGGCTTTGCGAACTTTAGAACGTGTGTACTTCATCGAAGAAGAACGGACGATTTCAACCAGACGGCGAATCGTTAATAGCCACCATTCATAAGAGAGGGCGCTTTCATTTTCTAAAAGTGTTAATTTTTCTTCTGGATAGTAGATAATAAAACAAAGCTCGTCCATCTGATGGGCATTTAATTCTTGTTTAAATAAAAATTGAACTTTTTCTCGGATTCGCCCAGAACCATTTCTTAAAATATGGTCAAAAGCTTCAAATTCACCATGTAAATCACTGACAAAATGTTCTGTTCCTTTCGGTAAATTCAAAATTGCTTCCAAATTAATAATTTCTTCAATTTGTTGATCGCGGTTCAGTGTAGCCAAGTCATCTGCCTTCTTTCTTTTTCGTATATACCAATTTTAATTTAAAAGATTAAAGTCTTGATAATAAAGGTTTTTTATTCGTATGCCAATTATTGTAGGCTATTTGGCGAAAAAAAGCAACAGGAGAAAGTCAGAGAAAAATGTGGAAAATTATAGGAAGCTACTGGGTTTTATGCTATGATTTTTAATAAAACAAAATGAAGGGGCGGGAAAACATGTTATTTGGTACAGCAAAAATGAATCGGGAAAATCATTTAGAAATCGGTGGTTGTGACACCGTAAAGTTGGCGCAAAAATTCGGGACGCCGTTATTTGTCTATGATGTCGCTCATATTCGCGCGCAAGCACGTGGTTTTAAACAAACGTTAAATCAATTAGGTATCAAAAATAAAGTGGTTTATGCAAGTAAAGCATTTAGTTGTTTAGCTATTTATCAAGTGTTAAAGGAAGAAGATATTGCTTGTGATGTTGTCTCTGGTGGAGAACTATTCACAGCTTTAAAAGGGGGCATGGAGCCAGCGGAAATTGAGTTCCATGGAAATAATAAAACCCCTGAAGAATTACGTTATGCTTTGGATAACAAAATAGGTACAATTGTCATTGATAATTTTTACGAAATTGACTTGTTGGAAGAATTATTAACTACACGAAACCAAACACAAAAAGTTCTTTTTCGGGTGAGTCCTGGTGTGGATGCAGAAACACATGATTACATTTTGACAGGCCAAGAAGATTCAAAATTTGGTTTTGATGTTGCAAGTGGCCAGGCAACAGAAGCGCTCGTTCGCCTTTTATCAAATCCCTCTTTTGATGTGCAAGGGGTCCATTGCCATATTGGCTCGCAAATTTTTGCTGTGGAAGGCTTTTTAGCTGCTGTTGAAAAAATGTTCACTATTTTAGAAGACTGGCGGCAAGTCCATCAATTTACAGCACGTGTTTTAAATATGGGTGGTGGTTTTGGTGTGCAGTACACGCAGCAAGATGAGCCATTAGCACCAGCAACATTTGTTGAAAAAATTGTTTATTCCTTGAAAGGTCATTGTGAACAATTAGGGTATCCACTGCCTGAGCTTTGGATTGAACCAGGCCGCAGTTTAATTGCCGAAGCGGGCACAACGATATATACAGTTGGCGCGCAAAAAGAGGTTCCTGGTGTTCGTCATTTTGTTTCCGTAGATGGTGGCATGGGTGATAATATACGGCCTGCTTTGTATCAAGCGGTTTATGATGGATTTCTAGCGAATCGTGAGGGGCATGATTCAGTCAAGAAAGTCACAGTAGTTGGTAAATATTGCGAATCAGGCGATGTCTTACTTCGAGATATTTTATTGCCAGAAGTTAAAGCAGGGGATTTATTGGCCATCAGTAGTACGGGGGCTTACGGTTATTCAATGGCAAGTAATTACAACCGAAATCCTCGACCAGCGGTGGTTTTTGTCGAAGATGGACAAGCAAAATTAGTTGCTCGCCGTGAGACATATGAAGATATGACAACGTTGGATTGTTGATAGATTAAAAGTAGCCGCCTCTTTTTGAGACGGCTGTTTTTTTTTCAAAAAATAACAAAATGTAAGGGTGATTTCTTTCAGAAATGAAAAATCCATAGTATATTAAATGAAGAAGGAAATACTTTAGAAGAGGGTGTGATTTGCAGATGAAATGGCTCCTCGGGTTACTGATCATTTTTGCAATGATTGGCGTTGTTTTTTCTGTTTACATTGCCAATTATTTTTTGAAAATTGCGTTGCTTAAAGACAACCCTTGGTATCATAAAAAAGGGCATCGGTTATTAAATCCTGATAATTTTCAAGAACGTGAAACAAGATATACAAAAATAGAAGAACAACAAAAACAAGAAGGCGAAGCTTTTTGGACAGAGTCTTTTGCTGAAGATCGTTGGTTGAAAATTAAAGATGAAACATTGTATGCACGGTGCTTTATTCCTTATCCAGATAACCATCGTTGGGCGATTTGTGTGCATGGTTATCGTTCAAACGGAAAACGCGATATGGCATATACTGCATTACGTTTTGCAGAAGAAGGCTACAATGTTTTAGTTCCCGATTTGCGTGCGCACGGGAAAAGTTCAGGGAATAAAATTGGGATGGGATGGCTGGATCGGTTAGATTTATTAAGTTGGATTAGTGAAGTTCTTGCCATTGATATGGAAGCAGAAATTATTTTAGTGGGCGGTTCCATGGGAGCGGCTACTGTCATGATGGCAAGTGGTGAAAAGTTACCAACGAATGTCCGCGGATTAATAGTGGATTGTGGCTATACTTCTGTCTATGATGAATTTAAATACGTCCTACATGAATCTTTTCATTTACCCGCTTTTCCTATTTTAACGATTGCTAATCAATTAGCATTAAATAACTATGGCTTTCAATTGAAAACCGCTTCTTCCGTGAGACAATTACACAAAAATACGTTGCCGACATTTTTTATTCACGGTACAGGTGATCGCTTTGTTCCAATGACAATGTTTGAAGAAAATTTAGCGGCAACTCAGGGGATAAAAAAAGGCCTCATTGTTGCTAAAGCACCACATTTATCTTCAAGTGTCTACGAACCTGAAAATTATTACAGTAGTATTTTTGAGTTTTTGGAAGAAAACTGTCCTGCGGTAAAAACAATATCCGACTAAAAAAGACATGGATTTTCATGATTCCATGTCTTTTTTTGTCTGACTCGTTTAGCTAAATTTAAAGTGCTTAAAAAGAAAAATAACGGCGCCAAACTACCAAGGCAAAGGAACCATTTCATTGAATAAGTTAACTCTTGCTGTAAAAGAGATTCTCGTATATAGCTGAAACCTTCGCCATGGACCCGCAAATAAATATAAATGTAAGCAAAAAGAATCACTAAAGGCAAAATACAGACTTCTAATATTTCCAAAAGATAAGGAAAGGTTTTATTTAATAATTTGAGGCGTGTCTTATTCAATAGATAAGCAAAAATGAAAATTGACCATAAAAAACCAAAAAAACTAATCAAATAAAAAATCAGATTCGCACTTCCTGCATTCATAAAAGCTTTCGGGAAAAGTAGTCTGCCGATGAATGTATTTTTAATTGTAAAAGGAACATCAAAAATGGAAATATAAAGACAAAAAAGTACTAATGTTAACAAGGCATGCCAAATCTTTTTCTCCATTTCATTTAAAAAATATCTAATTACTTGGTACATTTCCATAAACTGTCGCTCCGTGTTTGAAATAATCGTAGTTTTGACTATACCATAGCTGTTCTCAATTTTCTTGAAAAAAATACACGCAACCAGCCTTGACTATACGAAACACACAGAGTGTCTAAAAAATAAGTTGCGATCGCATTTTTTCGCATGCTAGTGTTGCACTTCTGTTTCGTTGGTGTTTTCTAATTGCTGATTTGTTGATTAAAAAAGGGCAGGAGGGAGCGTTTTTTTAGTATAATAATATAAAAGAATATAGAAAAAATCGTAGGATGGGAGTTATTCAAAGTGGCGGAGATTACAGTTAAGACAATTTCAGAGAAAGATGATTTAAAGAAGTTGCTTTTGGGTCAAGAGTATGACCACCAGCAGCCGGTTAAAAATATTTTAAAAGCTAGAACATCGAATGTCCATATTGAAAAGTACGAGGTTGTGGAGGATGTTTTTTTAAAGTTAACTGGGAAGGCGACCATGCACAAAGATATTATGAACTCATTTTGGACAACGTATAAAATTATGTTACAACTTGTTTATCCCGATTTCTTTAGACCAGCGGAAGTAATTGGGGAAAATCAAGAAAGCTATTTAGAAAAATCTTCTGAACAGAATTTGCTTGCAGTAAATAGCAAGTATCCGCCTTATGATTCCGGGACATCGGCTGTGATTTCGGACCGATATTTAACTTATTTTGACCAAGTTTTTCCTGACTATTTACCAAATCCTGTACCAAAAAAATATACATGGAATGAATTTCTTCTCGACAATTTTACTAAATTTGAGCGAGTCCATCAGGACCCACAATTAAAGCGTTTTGCCGAACTTACCCATTCAATTGGAAACATTACAGTACTTCCACTAGGATTTAACAGTGGAAGAAGTTTATCGTTTAAAGATTATTGGGATTATTCTTTAGAACAACTTTCGATATTTTTAGCTTCATTTCATTCATGGGAAAGCTACGTTCATACGTATGAGATGCAACCATTTTTAAATGAACAGTATCAACCAGTAGCGCTATGGAAAAATCATTTGAAAAAAGACTCGTTTATCTTACCTCAGAATATAGAGGAGATAAATGAATATTTAGTTCAAGTAAATCAACGAATAGAAAAAAGAGGGCAGCGAATAGTGAATCGGTTGTAATGAAATAAGAATCGACTTTTCACTAAACGTTGAAAGTCTCGAATCGTGTGCTCTTTTATTGACTCAGGAACAGAGAACGATTAAACTACTAGATTAGTATCAAAAAATAATTGCGTATAGGGCTAACCAGTCGCATGTTTAAATAACTTTTAGGTCTTATGTAAGTAACAAAAGTTATTAGTACGAAGCAATCATTTTAGAAAGGAGCTTTTATGCAATTCACATTATTAAATCAAGAAAATCAAGCCTGTTGGGAAGCAACCTACATAGAAGCTTTTCCAGAAGAAGAGAGACTGCCGTTTGGTCAATTATTGACGTCTTCTCAAGCAGGAAAATTTCATTTGTTTGTTATTCAAGAGGCGGATGAGAACGTGGGGATTTTGTTAAATAGTCAAATTGCACCTGAAGCAACCTATGTCTTTTTCTTTGCAATTGATCAGCACCACCGAAACAAACGATTAGGCTCAACCGTGTTAGCGTTATTGAAGACACGTTATCCTAAGGGGGTTCTTTTAGAGAGTGAAGAAATTGGCAAAAATGCAGCGAATGAAGCCCAAAGAGAAAAACGTTATCAGTTTTATGAAAGAAATGGCGTGCAGGATACGGGGTATCTGATTATGGATAGAGGGCTCACTTTTCATATCATGTTTGCTGGAGCGTCAGGCTTCGGTGGAACGCAGCTACAGTTTTTATTAGACTTCCATCCAGTAGCAAAAATTTGGAAAAAGCCAAGTATTGATGGCATTAGGTAATTTTTATCAAATAAGTAAATTAAACAAACAAAAAAACATATGAAAGAACGGACCAATCGGTTCTTTCATATGTTTTTTATCATTAGCCTCGAAATAACTAGCGAATACCCAAAGCAATTCGTGCGTAACGGCTCATTTTATCCGTTGTCCAAGCAGGGTACCAGACTAATTTTACTTCGATATTATTTACTTCAGGAATATCTTTTAAAACACCATGGATTTGTTCTGTTAAAACATCTGCTAACGGACAACCCATTGTGGTTAAGGTCATTTTGATGACAGTATCACCAGTTTCTTCTGCAAATTCAACTTCATAAATTAGTCCTAAATTAACAATATCGATGCCTAATTCAGGGTCAATCACTGTTTCTAATGCAGTTAAAATATCTTCTTTAATTGCTTCAACTTCTTCGGTTGAACGTTGTTGAGGTTGTTCACTCATTCGTCTTCTACTCCTTTGCAAGTTGCCTCTTTACTATCATACCTTTTTTAAGAATGTTTGTAAATGAGAAGTATCTCACATGTCATGGAATTTACTGATTTATTAAAAAAGCTCATAAAAATCTAAATTCATTTTATTTTAATCAAAATCTCATTATTTTGTTGACATTAGAAAACAATGAGTTTAGAATGATCGATAACAATCTAAATTTAATTTTTGGATATTTTTAAAAAACTGAATTTTCAGTCAATTGGAAATATCAAAGGGAGGATTTTATGAAAATTAAGCAGGTACATGTTAGGGCATCGAAAATTAAACTGAAAGAAACATTTACGATCGCTTTGGGGACGATAGAATCAGCGGATAGTGCAATTGTGGAAATTGAAACAGAAGAGGGATTAGTTGGATATGGAGAAGGAGGGCCAGGCATTTTTATTACCGGTGAAACGTTGGCTGGCACGATTGAAACGATCGAATTATTTGGCCAAGCAATCATTGGCTTAAACCCCTTTAATATTGAGAAAATTCATGAAGTGATGGATAAAATATCTGCTTTCGCTCTAGCGGCAAAAGCAGCAATCGATATTGCTTGTTATGATTTGATGGGTCAGAAAGCTCAACTGCCTCTTTATCAATTGTTAGGCGGCTATGATAACCAAGTAATAACGGATATTACACTAGGTATTGATGAACCAAATGTGATGGCACAAAAAGCCGTCGAAAAAGTCAAACTAGGTTTTGATACATTAAAAATTAAAGTCGGAACAGGAATTGAAGCTGATATCGCAAGAGTAAAAGCGATTCGTGAAGCAGTTGGCTTTGATATCAAGCTCCGCTTAGATGCGAATCAGGCTTGGACGCCCAAAGATGCAGTTAAAGCGATTCAAGAATTAGCAGATTATCAAATTGAATTAGTGGAACAGCCAGTTAAAAGACGCGATTTAGAAGGTCTAAAATACGTTACTTCACAAGTTAATACGACAATTATGGCTGATGAAAGCTGTTTTGATGCTCAAGATGCGTTGGAATTAGTTAAAAAAGGCACAGTCGATGTTATCAATATAAAATTAATGAAGTGTGGCGGCATTCATGAAGCGCTGAAAATTAATCAGATTTGTGAAACAGCAGGCATCGAATGCATGATTGGTTGCATGGCGGAAGAAACAACCATTGGCATCACGGCTGCTGCCCATTTAGCTGCTGCTCAAAAGAATATCACACGAGCAGATTTAGATGCGACATTCGGTTTAGAAACTGCGCCCGTAACTGGGGGCGTATCCTTAGAAGCAAAACCATTATTGGAATTAGGAGAAGCAGCTGGATTAGGCATTTCTCATTAAAAAAGGAGTAAAGCAAATGAAGTATGATTTAAAGTATCTTAGTGTTCCTTTGCCTGAGGAAATTCAAAGGGTGAAAGAATTTGGCGATTTTGCAAGTGCGGATATTGCCATTGATTTTTGGTTGACAAAAGAACTTCCGCAGGCATTAAAAGAACGTTTGATAATTGAAAAAGATGTCATTAAAATGATGCGTATGAATGAGTATCCTCATAGCTTTGCAAAAGCTGATCAAATGATGAGAGACACTTTTCAGGATTATCAAACAGAGGAATTAATTCGTTTAAAAGAAACGGGATTAGTGGACTGGGTTTATATTGACGGTGAACCGTATTTCCAACTTCGATTTTTGGCCAATTTAATTAAAACAAATGCGGCATATGTTGCACGTTTGCGGGAAGCAGAAAGCAATCAATTAGAAATTCTCCGCAAAAAAGAACTAAAAGAGAACATCGAACAAATGCAAAAAAACGGTGGTAGAAAAGTGAGAACAACAATTAAAGCCACCATTCAGGTGAAAAAAGAATTTGAGCGTCCAGGTGAGCGTGTTCGTGTCCATTTGCCGCTGCCCAAAGCGTGTCAACAACAATCAGAAATTGAAATCCTAGCTACGTCACCTGAAGCAACCTATATTGCGGCAGAAGATGCGCCTCAACGAACACTGTGTTTTGAAACAATCTTAAAAGAAAATCAAACGTTTACAGTTGAATATTGTTATGTTAATCGGATGGTTTACCAACAGTTAGAAGAAAATAACGTAGACAAAATGCAACCAAGCTTTGATTTAGAGGAACAGTTACCGCATATTCGATTCACGCCTTATTTAAGAAATTTAGCAGATGAGATTGTGGGCGATGAAAGTAATCCCTTAAAAAAGGCACGCTTGATTTATGACTTTGTGACGACAAAGATTCATTATTCTTTCATGCGTGAATATTTTACAATTTCCAATATTTCAGAGTATGCTGCAACTAATTTAAAAGGTGACTGCGGCGTGCAAGCGATTTTGTTTATCACGCTTTGTCGGATTGCAGGGATACCAGCCAAATGGCAATCGGGATTATATGTTTCTACACATTATACAGGCTGTCATGATTGGGCACAATTTTATATAGAACCGTACGGCTGGCTCTTTGCGGATTTATCTTTTGGCGGAGGTGCTTACCGAGACGGGGATAGACAGCGGTGGAATCATTATTTCGGCAATTTAGATGTTTTTAGAATGGTCGCAAATAGTGAGATCCAGGCAGACTTTCAGCCGGCAAAAATGCAATTGCGTGCAGACCCAATTGACAACCAGCGGGGAGAATTTGAGTACGAAAATGAGGGCTTGCCCTACGCATGCTTGATAGTTTCGCAAGAACGGCTTTCCATGGAAGAGTTGCCGTTTGATTGACACATAGGGGGAATAGTATGAAAAAGTTAAAAATGATGGGGATTATGTTATTTGTTAGTACGGTCTTGGTAGGTTGTGGCACAACAGCAGAAACAAAAAGAGACGAGAAAGCAACTGAGAAAACCAGTGTCTCGAAAAAAGTTTTAAATTTAATGGAGAACTCGGAAATCGGTTCAATGGATTCTATTTTTACACAAGATGAAGCCAGTATTAACGCACAGTCCAATGTCTTTGAAGGGTTATATCAATTGGATGAAAAAGATCAACTAATACCTGCTGCTGCTAAAGAGATGCCAGAAATTTCTGAGGATGGCAAACGATATACCATTAAACTAAGAGAAGATGGCAAGTGGTCCAATGGTGATGCTGTAACAGCCAATGATTTCGTTTTTGCTTGGCGTAAATTAGCGAATCCCAAAAACCAAGCCAATTACTTTTTCTTGTTAGAAGGAACGATTCTGAACGGAACAGCTATTACAAAAGAGGAAAAAGCACCAGAGGAATTGGGTGTCAAAGCGCTTGATGATTATACTTTGGAGGTTACTTTGGAAAAGCCTGTACCGTATTTTACGTCGTTATTGGCATTTTCTCCATTTTTCCCACAAAACGAAGCATTCGTGAAAGAAAAAGGACAAGCCTATGGCACTTCTAGTGAAATGATTGTATCCAATGGTCCATTTTTAATGAAAAATTGGGATCAGTCAGCGATGTCGTGGGATTTTGTGCGTAATCCCGACTATTACGATAAAGAAAAAGTAAAATCAGAAACGATTCATTTTGAAGTTCTTAAAGAAACCAATACCGTTTATAATTTGTACGAATCAGGTGAATTAGATGTGGCTGTCTTAACAGGAGATTTTGCTAAACAAAATCGAGACAACCCAGACTATGAAGCAATCGAACGGTCAAAAGTATATTCCTTACGTTTAAACCAAAAAAGAAACGAAAAACCATCCATTTTTGCAAATGAGAATGTCCGCAAAGCTTTAGCTTATGCTTTGGATAAAAAAAGTTTAGTCGATAATATTTTAGCAGATGGTTCAAAAGAAATTTATGGGTACATTCCAGAAAAATTTGTATATAACCCAGAAACGAATGAAGATTTTCGTCAAGAAGCAGGCGCCCTTGTCAAAACAGACGCCAAAAAAGCCAAAGAGTATTTAGACAAAGCAAAAGCAGAGCTAAACGGAGATGTAGCCATTGAACTTCTTTCAAGAGATGGTGATAGTGACCGAAAAGTTGCTGAATTTATCCAAGGCCAGTTACAAGAAACGTTGCCAGGTCTCACTATTAATGTCAAAACAGTTCCTTTAAATAATGCGATTGAATTAATGAGAAAAGGGGATTATGAATTGTCTGTTGGCATGTGGGGACCCGATTATCAGGATCCAATGACTTTCTTAGAAAGCTCAGTTAGTGGTAACCGTATGAACTATTCTAGCCCAACGTTTGATCAACTAATTGAAGAGTCAACAACTAAATACGCAAATGATCCTGAAACTCGTTGGCAAACATTAATTAAAGCTGAAAAAGTATTGGTGGAAGAAGATGCCGCTTTAATTCCTTTATACCAAGAGGCCCGTAGTCAGCTTGTACGACCAGGTGTCAAAGGTATTCAGTATCATAACTTCGGTGCAACGAGCACATATAAGTATGCCTATAAAGAATAAATTAGTGAACAAGCGTGGGACAAAAATCACTTTGGATTTTTGCTCCACGCTCAAAAACTGATAAACGGCGGGAACAGAAGCAACAACTTCTAAGGTGTTTTCTCGACATGCGTCTCGACACAGTACAGCCTTCAAAAGAGCTACAGCTCTAAGAGTTGCGATGTTTCACTGTGAAGCATGAACAGATGAAATCATCGTACCTACTTGGTGAAGGTCCTTCGGAAATAAGCCGAAATTGTTGAGAATCACGAAGAACGTAGTGATTCGATGATGAACAATACCCACTTGGTCTCCAAAAATTAAAGAACACCGGGTAGGTATCATGCAACATCAACTCGTTCCTCGTTGTGTTTTATGACAATTTTCGGAAATTCCTTCTTATTGCTGAGAAACACTATTTGCAAAGCAAATAGATGTTGAACAGTACCTACGTGGTTCTCGGAGTTAAACACTTCTGTCCCGACCTCTTTCCGATAAGAGTTTCTTTTTTGTTAATAGTCAACAATTAATAAAAAAATAATTGAAAAAGGTTGACAAAAATAATGATACTCGTTAGAATAAGCACTGTTAACAAATGAATAGCGTTTTCATGTGACTAGATAATACTAGGCATGGAAGAATTTCGTAATACAATGTGGTGTACAATGGTTACGCAACATGTTTAACGGGATTGTTCTATGCTTTTTTTGTTGTTTTCACTGAAAATGTTAGAATTACTTCTGCAGAAGAGGGTCATTTATGAAAATTAAAAAGGTGCTAAATCAAAATGCTGTACTTGTTCTTGACGAAGGACAGGAGAAAGTAGCTGTCGGTAAAGGCGTCGGGTTTAATAAGACTAAAAATGATGTCTTATCTCGACAATTGGTGGAGCGGATGTTTGTGATGGAGCCAGAAGGACTGAAAAAACTTCAAGTATTGCTATCACAAATCGAAGACAAATACTTTTTAGCGAGTGAAGAAATTATCCAACATGCTGAAACGGTATTGGGTGAAAAGTTGAATGAACATATTAATATTGGGTTGAGTGATCACATTGCTTTTGCAGCTGAAAATATTCAAAATAATATTATTGTTCGGAACAAGCTTTTAAGTGAAATTGAGATTTTATATAGTGAAGAATTTGCTATTGCTCAATGGGCTGTAGAATATTTAACACAAACCTTAGAGATTCCGTTTAGTTATGATGAAGCGGGGTATATTGCAATTCATATCCATAGTGCTCGTAGCGGGCGTACTGATAATAGTAAAAGTATCCGTGAAGTTACAATCGTTTCTGAAATTATTCATTTAATCGAGCAGGAATTGGCTATTGATATTCATGATGATAAAAATAGTCTCAGTTATTCACGTTTGGTGAATCATTTACGTTTGTTTATTCATCGCTTCCAACAAAATCAATATGCTGTTTTAGATGAAGAAATTTTGGAAGTCGTAAAGAAAAAGTATGCTGAAAGCTATGAAATCTCAAAAAAAGTACAAGTCTTATTAATGAGAAATTTTCATTATCAAGTACCAAATGAAGAACTTGGTTATTTATCGATTCACATTGAACGATTAAGAATGACCAAATAATAAAAATTAAATAGTTTATGTGAGGAGTTACGTATAATGAAAGCGTATATGCAAAGAATGGGACGTTCGTTAATGTTACCAGTTGCTGTATTACCGGCGGCTTCTTTATTAGTCGGTATTGCCAACTGGATCGTGGGAACAATCGGCGCTAGTCCAGCCACAACTTTTCTAATGAATGGTGGTTTGGCTATCTTAAACAACTTAGCATTATTATTTGCGGTTGGTTTAGCGTTAGGAATGTCAAAAGATAAAGATGGATCGGCAGCATTAGCTGGTTTAGTCGCTTATTTAGTACCAAAAACTGTTTTAGCGCCTGCTTCTATCCAAGCCATTAAAGGCTTCAAGGATATTGCTGAAGTAAACCCAGCCTTCAACAGCATGGACAACAATGTCTTTGTCGGGATTGTCGCTGGTTTAGTTGCCGCGGCAATGTATAATCGTTTCTCTGGTGTGAAATTGCCAATGGCTTTATCATTCTTTAGTGGAAAACGTTTAGTTCCTATTATGTCAGCTATTTCGATGTTAGCAATCTCAGCTGTCTTATTCTTCTTCTGGCCAGTTGTTTATAACGGATTAGTTGCTTTTGGTAAAGGAATCTCTAGTTTAGGTTTCGTAGGAGCTGGCTTGTATGGTTTCTTTAACCGACTATTAATTCCAACAGGCTTACACCATGCTTTGAATTCTGTTTTCTGGTTTGATGTTGCTGGTATCAATGATATTGGGAACTTTTTAGCTGGTCAACAAGCGTTAGATACTGGTAAAGCAATTGTAGGACAAACGGGTATGTATCAAGCTGGTTTCTTCCCAGTAATGATGTTTGGTTTACCAGCAGGCGCTTTTGCTATTTATCAATGTGCACGTCCTGAGAAGAAAAAAGTTACAGCTTCATTAATGTTAGCTGCTGGTTTTGCGGCTTTCTTTACAGGCGTAACTGAACCTTTAGAATTCTCATTTATGTTCGTTGCTTGGCCTTTATATGTTTTACATGCAGTCTTTACAGGTATTTCTTTAGCATTCGCTGCGTTTATGCATTGGACAGCTGGCTTTGCCTTCAGTGCAGGTTTTGTAGACTTCTTCTTAAGTTTAAAAAACCCAGTCGCGAATCATCCAATGATGTTGGTGGTTCAAGGACTTGTCTTTGCAGCAATTTACTACTTCGGTTTCCGTTTTGCAATCACTAAGTTTAACTTAATGACACCAGGACGTGAAGAAGGCGATGGCGAAGAAATGCCAGATGTTGCAGAAGGCGACAACAAATTTGCTTCTCTAGCTCGTCGTATTTATGATGGTTTAGGCGCTGATGCTAATGTAACTTCTATTGATAACTGTACAACTCGTTTACGCTTAACAGTGAAAGATACAGGCAAAGTGGATCAAGCAAAAATTAAAGCAACTGGG
Organism: Enterococcus sp. DIV2419; assembly: GCF_051711865.1. NCBI lineage: Bacteria > Bacillati > Bacillota > Bacilli > Lactobacillales > Enterococcaceae > Enterococcus > Enterococcus sp. DIV2419. The sequence continues at coordinate 1,655,090 of NZ_JBIONS010000001.1, read as the reverse complement.
GTTCCAGGTGTGAAAGTCATTGATGACACCAATATCCAAGTGATCGTTGGTACGGAAGTACAATTTGTTGCTGACGAAATGCAACGATTATATAACCACCAAGCGCCAGCAACACCAGTCAAAGAAACACCTGTTTCTCAACCAGTTGTTGAAGAAAAAGCACCAGTTTCAACGAAAGAAACTGAATTATATTCTGTAGCGAATGGGAAAGTTATTCCTATTTCTGAAGTACCAGATGATGTTTTCTCAGCAAAAATGATGGGTGACGGTTTTGCTGTCGTACCAACAGACGGCGAAGTTTCAACACCCGTTGCTGGTAAAATTACTAGCATTTTCCCAACAAAACATGCGTTAGGTATCCAAACAGATTCAGGCATTGAAGTATTATTACACATGGGTCTAGATACTGTTGAGTTACAAGGTGGACCATTTACATTACATGTTGAAGAAGGCCAAGTTGTAAAACAAGGCGATAAAATTGCAACCATTGATTTAGCCGCATTAGAACAAGCTGGCAAAAAATCAGATTTAATTGTTGTTTTCACAAATCAAGATATCGTTGCTCAATACGATTTACAAAAAGCAGGTCAAACGACTTCAATAAATGATGTAATCGGGAATGTTACCGTAAAATAAAAGTAAAAAAGGGCTAGCCGCAAGGCAGCCCTTTTTTTGTATTCTTTGAAAGTATTAGTGTCTGTAGAGCCAGTAATAAAAATCGCTTGCTCTACAGGTTTTTATTTATAAATAGCCTTAGAAAGTTTCGCATAATTGAACACTTTAACTACTCACAAAAATGGCCAATGTAACGGACAAAAAACAAGGAAGCGTTTTCTTTTATATGGATTATAATAAATATATTAAGGAGGGGTTGCTATGAGTTCGAAAAAAGAACGTGGACAAAAATTGTTGTTACTTCTCTCAAAAAAACAAGATTATATGACTGCAGAAGAATTGGCAAACTGCCTAAGTACTTCTCCTAAGACAGTTTATCGTTTGATAAAAACAATTAACGATGAATTTTCAGAAGGTTCACTCATATTATCTGAGAAAGGACGAGGATATAAGCTAGACTATGAACGATTTATGGAACAGAATCGACATTTAGCCGAAAAAGAAAGTGATTTTTCGCCAAGGGAAAGACGCAATCGAATTCTGGAGGAATTGTTGTTAGCTTCTCCACAAGCTAAAAATGTTTATGAATTATTTGCAAGATATTATGTTGGCGATTCTGTGATATTTAGCGATGAACAACAATTATCCGAAGATTTAAAGAAATATGATTTAACACTCAAACGGAAAAATCGAACGTTGGCAATTATCGGTGAGGAAAGAGCTATCAGGAAAGCCATTTCCGATAGAATACAACTGTTGAACATTATCGATATTGAGGATCTTCGAAACAACAAAGCATTAAATTTTAATAATTATGATGTCCTTTTTACGTTAGATCAAGTCAGGAACATTGAAAAGAAACTGGATATTACTATTCCACATCCATATAACGTAAACATCTTTTCGCATCTTTATATCTTAATTAGTCGTTCACGAAAAGTAGCTATTTCTGAAAAATACCAATTATCTAACGAAGAAGAACAAGAATTAACAAAGGACTTAGTACTCAAAAAGGTCGCGCAAACAACGATTCAACAGATTGAAACTTATTTAAATAAGAGACTGCCTAACGTTGAAATTTATTACTTATATCAATATTTGGTTTCTTCTAGGATGCAAGGTTCATTTAGTAAAGTAACTAATTTTTCTTTCAAAGTAATGCAAATTACTCAATTTTATTTAGAGGAAATGAGTGCACAACTAAAAATTTTAACTGATAATGATCAGCTACTTCTTGAATTGGCTAGTCATATAAAACCAATGATAAATCGTCTTGAAAACGGCATACATGTTAAGAATAGTTTATTGGATCAAATAAAAATGACGTATGAAACAATTTTCGAAAAAATTGCGCAAGTTTCTAAGCAAGTAAGTAAAAACTATCAACTGCCGGCTATAAACGAAGATGAGAATGGGTTTATTACATTGTATTTTGCGCGAATGATTGAAACCAATCAGTTACCTATTCGTACTTTGATTATGTGTACCACTGGAATTGGAACTTCAGAACTATTGAGAGTAAAAGTTGAAAAGAAATTCCCTGAATTACAAATTGTTGAAATTATTGCCACACGAAATATAAAGAAATCATTAAAAGATTATTCTGATATTGAATTGATTCTTACAACGATTCATTTACAGGAAAAGGTCCCCATTAAATCATTGTTGGTAAGTGCCATGTTTACAATGGATGATCAGTATCGATTACAAAGAAAAGTTGAGGAAATCTATCATGAACGTTAATCCTTTATACCAAGTTTTCCTAAACCAAGAACTTCTTTCAAAACAGCAAGTATATCAATTCATTGCAGAAACAGCAGCACCTTTGTTAACGCCCGAAGAAAAAAAGCAGATTGAGGAATCTTTGGTAAATCGTGAGAAGATGGGAAGTAATCAGATTGCAGAGCAAATTGTCTTGCCACATTTAGAAAATGCACTCTTGAAAAAAAGTGAAATATATCTGATTGGCTTAAAAACAGAAATCCAAGAATGGACGGCAGACATTAAGCAAGTGAAATTAATTATTGTCATCTTACTAAAAGAAAATGAACAGTTAAAAGTAAAAAAAGAAATCAGTCGATTTACTAGAAAATTAGCAAATGAAGACTTCTTAGAAAAGTTGTTGCGTTTAAAAACAGAAACAGATTTTTATAAAATTATAGAAAAATTTGAGGAGGAAAAATAATGAAGATAGTCGGCGTAGCAGCCTGCACAGTAGGAATTGCTCACACATATATCGCACAAGAAAAATTGGAGAACGCTGCAAAAAAAGCAGGAGTTGAGATCCATATAGAAACACAAGGGACCATTGGGATTGAAAACAAACTAACGGATGAACAAATTAAGGAAGCGGACATTGTTATATTAGCCATTGATGTAAAAATTTCTGGAAGAGAGCGTTTTGATGGGAAACGAATCATTCAAGTACCTACAGAAGTTGCTGTAAAATCACCCACTAAACTAATTGAAAAAGCAGAAGAAGTTATGACACAAGAAAAGTAACCTTCTAGGAGGAATTGTAATGGAAGTAAAGGATATCATTGACTTAAAAACCGTTAAAACGAATATGAATGTAAATACAAAAGAGGAAGCGTTAAAAGAATTAGCCAATCTTTTGCTTGAAAATGGCAATATTTCAGATGAAAAAGGCTTTATAAAAGATATCTATGTTAGAGAGGCGGAAGGCCAAACAGGCATCGGAAACTATCTAGCCATTCCACATGGCAAAAGTGCGTATGTAAAAAAAATAGGCGTGGCCATTGGTATTAATAGTACAGAAATTCCTTGGGAATCTTTAGATGATAATGGCGTAAAAGGAATCATTCTTTTTGCTGTGGGCAATGATCATAAAGAAACAACTAGCCATCTTAAACTATTATCATTGTTTGCCAGAAAACTCGGAAATGATGAAGTAGTGAGAGAATTCCTTCAATCAAAATCGCCAGAGGATGTAGTGAAGGCATTCTCTTAATGAAATTACTAAGACAGCATATTGTGGATATTTTCTACAGAAGAATTCATAACAGCAATTTTTTTAAATAGAAAATAAAATAAAAGAACAATGTTTAGGAGGATAAAAATGAAAAAACTAAAAGAGTTAAATCTTAAAGGTCATTTATTAACAGCAATCTCATATTTAATTCCAATTGTCTGTGGTGCTGGCTTTTTAATTGCAATTGGTATGGGGTTTGGTGGCTCAAGTCAAGGAACCTTGGTACCAGGTGAATTTTCGCTTTGGGATGCTTTAGCTACTATGGGTGGCGCTGGCTTAGGCTTACTTCCGGTTGTTATATCTACTGGCATTTCTTTTTCAATAGCCGGTAAACCTGGAATTGCTCCAGGCTTTATTATTGGTTTAACTGCGAATGCAGTTGGCGCTGGCTTTATTGGTGGTATCTTAGGTGGTTACTTGGCAGGATATCTTGTATTAGCTATTTTAAAATATGTGAAATTACCAAACTGGGCGAAAGGGTTAATGCCCACATTAATTATTCCATTTTTAACCTCAATTACTGGTGGATTAATCATGATATATATTATCGGGACCCCAATAACGGCATTTACTTCATTATTAACGAACTTTTTAGATAGCTTAGGTAACTCGTCATTATTAATTTTTGGTGGTGTAATTGGTTTATTAAGTGGTATAGACTATGGCGGACCCATTAACAAAACTGTTTTTGCCTTTGTTTTGACAATGCAAGCGGAAGGACTTAATGGACCAATTACAGCATTGCAATTAGTAAATACAGCAACGCCAATAGGCTTTGGATTAGCTTTCTTCTTTGCTAAATTATTTAGAAAAAATATTTATACAAAACTAGAAGTTGAAACGTTAAAGTCTGCCGTACCAATGGGCGTGATTAACATTGTTGAAGGTGTTATTCCTTTAGTTATGAATGATATTGTCCGAGGAGTCATTGCTACAGCGATTGGCGGCTTCATGGGTGGCGCAACAACAATGATCTTAGGGGCAGATGCGACAGTTCCATTTGGCGGTGTTTTAATGATTCCAACAATGAGTAAACCGCTGGCTGGCATTATTGCAATTGTTGTAAACGCTGTGGTTACCGGTTTAGTTTTAGCTATTATTAAGAAAGATGTAACTGAGAAAGATATGGAAGCTTTAGTAGAAAAAGAAGAAGAGGAGATAAACTTGGAAGATATTCAAATTTTCTAAACAAAATGAAAAAGCGTAACAAAATTAATGCAATTTATATTGCCTGTCAGAGATGTGTCAACGTCTGAATATAACGAGTTAGAAAAATTTTCAAAAACATCAACCAAATAATCAGATAGAAAGAGTTGAAAATTAGAATGAACAAAGTTGAATTTTCTCCGTCACTAATGACGATGGATTTGGACAAGTTTAAACAACAAATCACCTTTTTGAATGATCATGTTGCTTCGTATCACATAGACATTATGGATGGTCACTATGTGCCAAATATCACGCTATCTCCGTGGTTTATTGAGGAGTTAAGAAAAATTTCGAAGCTCCCAGTATCTGCTCATCTAATGGTTACGAATCCAAGCTTTTGGGTACAACAACTAGTAGATATCAGATGTGAATGGATTTGTATGCATGCAGAGGTTTTAGATGGTCTAGCATTTCGCCTAATTGACCAAATTCACAATGCTAATCTTAAAGCAGGGATCGTCCTTAATCCCGAAACGCCTATTGAATCAATCTTTCCATATATTGAATTGTTGGATAAAATCACAATCATGACCGTTGATCCAGGCTTTGCTGGCCAACGATTTATTGAAGGAACACTTGATAAAATTGTTGCTCTTCGTAATTTACGTGAAGAAAAAAGTTATCGTTATGTAATTGAAATGGATGGCTCATCGAATAGAAATTCATTTAAGCGAATTGATGCTGCAGGACCTGATATTTATATTGTTGGTAGAAGCGGATTATTTGGATTAGATGAAGATATTGAAAAAGCTTGGAGAATGATGAGTAGAGACTATGAAGAAATGACTGGGAAAAAAATTCCATAAAACATTTGACTGTTTGTTAAAAGAATAGATAAGTTGTATAAAGTCAAGCCTAGAAAAGAATTTTGTTCATTCTTATCTGGGCTTTTTTTGATGCAATAAATAAGCGTCAATAGAACAAAATTACTTGTTATTCTATTCTAGGTGAAAACGTTCAATCTTGCGAAGTTACGGTTTGTTCACAAAAAAGTTACTTTTATTAAATAAAACTAAAGAAGTAACAAAAACTTCGCTTTTTTCAGTTATTTCAAGTAACATAGAACGTATCTTAAAAGAAAAAGTTTGGATGATTCGATGCGTAGAGTAAGAAAAATAATTTATAAAATCATGCTACTTTTTTTTGTTGGTTTAGTTGCTGGTCTTGGCTATCTTGGCTATAAAATACATCAAAATGTTGAAACGGTAATGACCTTTGAAAAACAAGTAGAAGCAGAAGTCAAAAAAAATAAAATACCTGAATACAAAACATTAGCTTTAGCGATTATCTATACAGAATCTAAAGGGAAATCTGGCGATATTATGCAGAGCAGTGAAAGTGTTTATGGACAACAAGAAGTGATTGAAACACCAGAGGAAAGTATCGCACATGGCGTCAAATTTCTCGCGGAAGCGTTAACGAAAGCAAAAGAAGCTGGCTGTGATGAATGGACAGGCGTACAAGCATATAATTATGGACTGAATTATATTCAGTTTGTTAAAGAACGCGGCGGGAAACACACGACAGAGTTAGCAGAAGAATATTCAAGAGAAGTCCTTTCACCGTTGCTAGGAAATGACCAAAATACGAAATATCGTTATTATCGTTGGCAAGCGTTAGTTTACAATGGTGGTTACCTTTATCAAAATGGTGGCAATATGTTCTATGCGGAAATTGTCAAAATGAATCGTTGGTTTATTGAAAAGTTAAATTAAAACGAGAAAAGTCTAAAGAATTCTTTCAACTTACAGGAATTTTTTAGGCTTTTCTTGCAGTTTCATGAAAATGCAAGTAAACTAGAAGGGATGTAACTGATTAATTGAAAAGGTAGGGAAAGAGCTGGATGTTGAATAAAGTCGACCTGAAAAAAGGGTTAAGTACAGAAGAAGTTGCCAAGCAGAAAGAGTTAGGCCTTCAAAATAATTATGAGGAAAATGTAGCAAAATCTACAAAAGATATTATTTTTGATAACGTCATGACGTTATTCAACTTTTTAAACTTTGCAATCGCTGTTTGTTTACTATTTGTCGGAGCGTATTCCAATCTGGCTTTCTTAGCGATTATTATTGTGAACATGTCAATCGGGATTTTCCAAGAAATTCATGCCCGTAATTTAGTTCAAAAATTATCTATTGTGGCAAAAGAAAATGTTCATGTTGTTCGAAATGGCGTACGACAAGAAATTGATACAAAAGAACTAGTTATGGAAGATATTGTTATTATCTCTGCAGGGGAACAAGTTCCTTCTGATATGGAAGTTATTGACGGTAAAGTAGAAGCGAACGAAGCGTTGTTAACAGGTGAATCAGATTTAATTGAAAAGGAAATCGGCGATACCTTGCTTTCTGGAAGTTTCATTGTTAGCGGACAAGCCTATGCCCGTGTTATCCACGTTGGTGCCGAAAACTATGCTGTGAAAATCACCCAAGAAGCCAAAGTGCATAAACCAATTCAATCAGAGTTAGTCAATTCGATTCGTAAAGTCTCTAAATTTACAAGTTGGGTGATTATTCCTCTAGGGATTATTTTATTTGTTGAAGCTTTTTGGTTAAGAGATGCTGGCATCAAAACATCTGTTGTTGCTTCTGCAGCAGCTTTGTTAGGGATGTTACCAAAAGGATTAGTACTATTGATTAGTATTGCGCTGACAACAGGTGTCATTAAGTTAGCCAAAAAACGTATTCTAGTACAAGATATGTACTCAATTGAAACATTGGCCCATGTGGACACTTTGTGTTTAGATAAAACTGGAACGATTACAGAAGGTAAAATGAAAGTGCAAAAGGCGATTATCTTGCATGACAAATATGAAGAACTTTTCCCGCAGATTATCGGAAGCTACCTATCTGAAAGTACAGATAATAATATTACAATGCAAGCAATTCGTGATCATTATGAAGTATCCAATCGATTTGGCGCAAAAGAAGTCTTGGCTTTTTCTTCTGAACGAAAATGGGGAGCTATTGAATTTCCAGAAATTGGGACAGTTTATTTAGGGGCTCCTGAGCGTTTGGTAGACGATAGTCGGTTGCCAGAAGCTGTCTTTACAGCACAAGAGAATGGGTATCGCGTCTTGATGTTAGCCATTGCGGAACAACAACCGTTAAACGAAACCAAAATGCCTTATTTAGAGCCATTAGCAATTCTAGAAATTGACGATCCAATTCGCCAAAATGCCAAAGAAACACTGGCTTATCTAAAAGAAGAAGGAATCGACTTAAAAGTAATTTCTGGTGATAATCCGGTAACTGTTTCAAATATTGCTCGTCGTGCTGGGCTACCCGGTTATGAGTCTTATATTGATTTGTCGACCAAAACGACAGAAGCAGAAGTGCGTGAAGCAGTTCAGCAATACACAGTGTTCGGACGTGTATCGCCTCAGCAAAAAAGAACCATTGTACGTGAGTTGAAAGACACAGAGCATGTGGTGGCGATGACCGGCGATGGCGTCAACGATGTTTTAGCGTTACGAGAAGCGGATTGTAGTATCGCCATGGCAGAGGGAGATGGCGCTACTCGGCAAATTTCTAATCTAGTTTTACTAGATTCTGATTTTACAACGTTACCAGATGTCTTGTTTGAAGGACGACGTGTGGTAAATAATGTAACCCGAGTTTCCAGCGTTTTCTTCATTAAAACGATTTATTCGTTTATTCTCTCAATCATTTGTGCCTTAACGGCCATTGCGTTCCCGTTCATTCCGATTCAAGTGACCTTGATTGATTTAGCAATTGAAGGATATCCTGCTTTCTTCTTATCTTTCGAAGGGGACAAACGAAAAGTTGTCGGGAAGTTTTTACCAACGGCTTTGAAAAATGCGTCTGTTAATGCGCTTTTAGTTGTAGCGAATATCATTGCTGTTTATCTGATTGGACAAAATCAAGGATTTTCTTCTTTAGACACCACGACGTTAATGTATTATTTATTAGTTGGAATTAGCTGTATGGCTGTTGTTCGAGCATGTCTGCCTTTAAATCCATTACGCATTTTCTTGGTTTTCAGTACCATTATTGGTATTTATGTAGCAGCTATGTTATTCCACAACATTTTAGAAATTGGTTTCTTAACTTCGCAAACAATGGGTCTCTTCTTTATTATGATGGCCATTAATATTGTAGTGCGTGTAACAATTGGTTTCGTACAAATGAAACGTGCTGGAAAAACAATTAAAGATTTATAAAAAGCAGAGGTTGAGCTAAAAGCATTCGTCTCCAGAAATGCAGTTCTTCTTTAAATCTTGAAGGAAGTCGGAGCAAGCTTGATGTTTAACTGATTATTTTAAGAGTTAGTGTCTGGGGCAGGAGTCAGGATGACTTTTGTCCTAGATACTTTCTTTTTTTGTTGAGTTGAAACAAGATACTTGAAAAACAGAGATTATGTGATACAATAAATCATGTGTAAATGTGTCCATTGGAATTCGCACTGAAATGACAGTGCGTTTTTTAAACGGTCAATCACATGAGTTAGCACAATGCTATTCTTAGGAGGTGAGGACAATGGCACAACGCATTCCTCAGGAAGTCATTGAGGAAGTTCGTCACCGAACGAATATAGTAGATATTATTGGGCAGTATGTCCAGTTAAAAAAATCCGGTAAAAATTATATGGGTTTATGTCCGTTTCACGAAGAACGTTCCCCTTCATTTTCAGTAGCAGAAGACAAACAAATTTTTCACTGTTTTGGCTGCGGGAAAGGTGGAACTGTTTTTAATTTCTTGCAAGAAATTGAAGGCATTAGTTTTCCAGAATCCGTGAAACGTGTTGCAGATTTGGAACATTTATCTGTGGACTTTGATTGGTCAGAGCCGCGTGAAGTAGCGGATACCCCAGAAAACCAACAAAGACGGAGTTTGTTACAACTGCATAGTAAAGCCGCAGAACTTTACCATCATATTTTAGTGAATACTAAAATTGGCGAACCCGCATTAAACTATTTATTAGAGCGGGGGTTAACACAAGAACTAATTGAGACCTTTCAAATTGGATTTGCGCCGCAAAAACGTGATTTCTTAAGTCAAGTTTTTAAAAATGAACAACTGGATGAAGCGCTTTTTGAGCCTTCGGGGCTGTTTGTCCAAAGAGATAACGGTACGTTTTTGGATCGTTTCTATCAACGAATCATGTTTCCAATTAATGATCCCCAAGGCAATGTCATCGCCTTTTCTGGTCGCTTGTTAAAAACAGCTGATTTTCCAGGGGATGAGATGCCTAAATACTTGAATAGTCCTGAAACAACACTTTTTAATAAGCGAGAAACGCTGTTTAACTTTGATAAAGCCAGAAAAGAAATTCGTAAAGAAAATACAGTCTTGCTTTTTGAAGGATTCATGGATGTTATCGCTGCTTGGCAATCAGGCGTAAAAAGTGGGGTGGCTTCAATGGGGACTAGTTTGACCAATGAACAAATTCGGCGTTTGGAACGGGTCGCTAAGGAAGTAGTTATTTGTTACGATGGCGATAATGCCGGTGTTCAAGCCACAAACCGTGCGATTCAATTATTGCAAGAAAACAGTCATTTTGACTTGAGTATTGTCAGCATCCCTGAAAAGCTGGATCCTGATGAATATGTGCGGAAATATGGCGCAGAAGCTTTTCAAAATTTAGCCAATCATGGCCGAGAAACAGTTTTTAGTTTTAAAATGAATTATCATCGGTTAACTAGAAACATGAATAACGAAAAAGAACAATTGGATTATGTGAACGAATTGTTACGGGAGTTAACCAATGTTCAATCTCCCTTGGAACGTGATCGTTATTTAAACCAAATTGCTCAGGAATTTCAACTTTCTGTTCATAGTTTGGAAGAGCAATTCAATCAATTGAAGCAAGAGCAACGTTCAGTCCAACGGCAAGAAAGGCAACAATTTTATCAAGATGAAATGATGCCACCACCAATGGAAGAACCTGTTTTTGAAGAGAATCACGTCCAGAACAAGTTACCGTTAACACAAGTTCAAAAAGCAGAACGTTCCTTATTATTTCGTTTAATGAATGAACAAGGAGTACGGCAAACCGTTCAACAATTGCCAGATTTTTCGTTCGCTCATGATGAATACCAAGAATTATATTTCTTGCTAGAAAGTTATGCGACACTGCATCAAAGTTTCGACATTGCCGATTTTATTAATTTCTTGCAAGATAATCAAACCAAACAATTAGCAATTGAAATTGCGTATCAGAATTTATCGGAAGAAAGCTCTGAGCGAGAAGTTGCCGATTTATTACATGTAATTGCCTTATCAAGTATTGCAGAGGCAATTGAGCAGAAAAAGATTCAACAGCAAGAAGCAAAACGAGTGGGCAATCAACAGCTTGAAGCCGAATTAACAATGGAGATTATCCAATTGGCTCGACAGCTTAAAGCTCAACGAACATTTACTTAAGTAATAAATGAATAGAACTAAGCGTTTTGTTCATTTTATTTTGATAAGTCCCAGTGATTTATCAGTTATTTCAAGCGTGAACCGAAAAATGAAGGGGGCCTTCTTTCATGGAAAAAGAAACAAGTAAAAAATATGAAGCTGCAGTGGCAGCATTTATCAAAGAAAACAAGCCTAAAGGAACAGTGGTTTATGATGATTTAGCGAATCAATTAGCCACACCGTATACTTTGGATGCAGAAGCTATGGAAAAATTAATCCAAAAAGTTGAAGATGCTGGTATCAGCGTAGTCGATGAAAATGGAGACCCAAGTGAACATAGCTTGAAAAAAGATGAAAAAGAAGCGGAAAAGGCCCAAGCAGAAGACTTATCTGCGCCAACAGGTGTTAAAATTAATGATCCCGTGCGTATGTACCTAAAAGAAATTGGGCGCGTTCAATTATTAACTGCTGCAGAAGAAGTTGAATTGGCACTTAAAATTGAAGAAGGCGATCAAGAAGCAAAACAACGTTTAGCAGAAGCTAACTTACGTTTGGTTGTTTCAATTGCTAAACGATATGTAGGTCGTGGTATGCAATTCTTGGATTTAATTCAAGAAGGTAATATGGGCTTAATGAAAGCTGTTGAAAAATTTGACTACCGTAAAGGGTTCAAATTCTCTACGTATGCTACTTGGTGGATTCGTCAAGCGATTACGCGGGCAATTGCGGACCAAGCTAGAACAATTCGAATTCCTGTTCACATGGTTGAAACAATCAATAAATTGATTCGGATTCAACGCCAACTATTGCAAGATTTAGGTAGAGAACCAACGCCAGAAGAAATTGGTGCGGAAATGGATTTACCAACAGAAAAAGTTCGTGAAATCCTAAAAATCGCACAAGAGCCAGTCTCTTTAGAAACACCAATTGGTGAAGAAGATGATTCACATTTAGGTGATTTCATTGAAGACCAAGATGCTACAAGTCCTGCTGAACATGCAGCTTACGAATTGTTAAAAGAACAACTAGAAGATGTTCTGGATACTTTAACAGACCGTGAAGAAAATGTTTTACGTTTACGTTTTGGTTTAGATGATGGTCGGACACGTACGCTAGAAGAAGTCGGAAAAGTTTTCGGTGTCACTCGCGAACGTATTCGTCAAATTGAAGCAAAAGCGTTAAGAAAACTAAGACATCCTTCTCGTTCAAAACAATTAAAAGACTTTTTAGAATAAACATACCGTTTAGCGGCTCTTTTCGTGCATGCGAGAAGAGCCGCTTTTGATTTTTAAAAAGTCTCTAAATGTCATTGCTAGTTATTGGAAGAAGGCGCAAGTTGTGGTAAATTAGAAGTAATGGAATATTAGCAGAATGTGAGGCGGAAGAATGACAAAGAAATGTCCGAAGTGCGGGAACGAATTCGATGCAGAATTAACGACCTGCCCAACATGTGGCTATTCACTAACTGACACAACAGTTGATAAAGAAGAAGCGGAAACGACTTCAACAAATATAGATTTTAAAACACAGGAAAATGAACAACATGAAGATCAATTAAATGAGAATATTGAATGGTCTGAGTTAAAAGATATGAGCTTAGGCCATGTGATGGAACTGTTTGGCGAATCACCTGAAGAAGAAAGTAATGATGACAAAAAAGAAGAGTCGATAGAAGATAACTTAATAGTCTCTGATTCAGAGGATGTTTCTGATTCAGAAGCAGTGCTTCAAGAAGGGGCTAGTGAGGAGACTCATGATTCGGTGGAGGAAACGATACCAGCGACAGAAGCGATGCCTACTCATTCAACAGAAGAAAAACTAGCAACGGACGAAGCAGTTAATTTAGAGGAAACAACAGAAGAAACAACTACTGTTGAAGCAGAAACAGCTGAGGTATCTGAGACAGTGAAGTCAGAAGAGGAAGCTTTAACAGAGATTTCAGGAACTGAAGTTATCTCTACCACTTCTGAAGAAGAAATTTTTTCACAACCACCGATAGAAGATCAAGATGTAACACCAAACGAAACTTTGCAAGCTTATATTCAAGCGCATCGAGCAGATACAGAAATGTCTGAAAATCCATCAGAAGAAACAGCAGAGACCCAAGAGTTAGAAAAAAGCGGTGAGGCAGTATTAACCCAAGCCGAAACACCAACTGAATCCATTTCAGATTCTGAAGAAGGGTTAACAAGTGCAGCGTCGCTAGAGGAACCGAGCGAAGCTGATACAACCGAGGAAAAAGTTTCAGATTCAGGTGTGATACCACCGATGAATGAAACTGGGAATGCTCAACCAGCGCCTGCTCCAAAGAAACCATCAAAAAAAGTGGCTTTCGTTGCGCTTGCGGTTGTTTTATTAGCTGGAGGTAGTGCTTGGGCGTATCATGATCAAACGCAAAAAGCTGCCGCGCAAGAGGCGGCGGCACTATCCAAGAAAACAGATACGCTGAAAGATGAACTAGCAGCCTTTTATACCACGAAAGAGCAAGTTTTTATTAAACCCGATATGGTGACTGTTAGTCCAGAAAAACTCTCAAAACAAGTCGCGGAAATTAAAGATTCAGAAGAGTATTCTCAATTAAATAAACAAATTCAAACATTGAAAGAGAAGCAACAAATCATTCAACAAATCAACCAATTATTTGAGGCCCCGATTGTCAATGGCAATGAGTTGAAACCGGCGATTCTAGCTGCTGATCAACCAATTTCCGTAAAGAAATTAACAGGAAATGATCCATTTGACCAATTGATGAACCAAGCAATCGATCAAGCGAACCAACAATACAACCAATTACAAAAAGCTAAAAAAGCGGTTGAGGTCATTTATAAAGATGGAAAAACTACCAATCAGCTGAATCGAGACACGTATCAAGCTGCTAAGGCAGAAGTAGATAAAGTAACAAGTGATAAGCTGAAAAAAGAACTGGTCAAACAAGTCACGACAGCTGACCAAGCGTTAACCAAGGTTGAAGAAGAACAGAAAAGAATTGCAGAAGAACAAGCTGCCGCAGAGCAAGCAAAACAAGCAGAAGAACAAGCGAAACAAGCTGCTGCCGCGAAAAAAGAGAACGCTAAGAAGGAAGAAACAGCAAAAACAGAAGCGAATGGCTACACGGCGCCGAACAGTGACGGGGTTTACACTAGTCCGCTTTATGCGCCAGATGCTGCCGATATCGCTGATAGTAGCAATCCAGCGTGGACATGGGCACCAGGTGTGAAAGAAAAAGTCTTAGACACAGTGATTGCTCGTGGCTATGTGGTTCCTGGCGGATATTCTTTAGAACCTGCCAAAATTGTGAATGGCGAAGGTTACTACAATCTTTATGCAACAAACAATCAATCAAAATTATTAGAAGGCACTACAGAGAAAAATGTTCACATGTATTTAGTTACAATCAATGCTAAAACAGGTTGGTTCAAAGGGAACGCTTCTCGTAATGCAGGGCAATAAAAGAAAATAGAAACAATCGAACAAAAGCGGAAATCTTTTGTTCGATTGATTTTCCTTGAGGAGTTAATGATAAATGAGAGAATTACTAGCAACAACATTTACCGGCATTGTGGTCGATGAAAATGAACAATTTTATTTTGTTCAAAAAAATGGCATCACATTCCGTTTAAAAAAAGAAGAAGGTACGCATGCCATAGGAGAGGCTGTAGAAGGCTTTGGTTATTTAAATCAAAAACAAGAGCCAGTACTGACAACTACAATTCCTACTGTGCGCATTGGTAGCTATGGCTTTGGTACTGTCACAGGAACGAGACGTGATTTAGGTGTCTTTGTGGATGTTGGCTTACCAGATAAAGATGTAGTTATTTCGTTGGATGAATTACCAACTATGCGGGAACTTTGGCCTAAAAAAGAAGACCGAGTAATGGTTACTTTAAAAGTGGACAGTAAAGACCGCATTTGGGGCGAATTAGCAGATGAAAAAGTCTTTAAAGCAATGGCAAAACGCGGGAATGCTGAAATGCAAAACAAAAACTTAACTGGGCATGTGTATCGTCTGAAACTTGCAGGAACGTATATTTTAACTGATGATTTATACATTGGATTTATCCATCCTTCTGAACGATTCCAGGAACCACGTTTAGGTGAAAAAGTAGTGGGACGTGTGATTGGCGTGCGGCCGGACGGCGTATTGAATCTTTCATTAAAACCAAGAAGTCATGAAGTAATCAGCGATGATGCGTTAATGATTCTAACTTTCTTAGAAAGAGCAAACGATCACCAAATTCCTTTCACCGATAAATCAAGTCCTGATGAAATTAAACAAACCTTTGGCATTAGTAAAGCTCAATTTAAACGCGCCTTAGGCCATTTAATGAAACAAAAATTAATTAAACAAGAAGATGGTAAAACAATTCTAATTGGCTCGTTGGAACAATCAAAAGAAAAAAATTAAGGTAGCTAATTGAGAATATCTTGCAAATTACAGTTATTTCTTTTATAATTATTTTAATTTGATTGATAAATTAGGTTTCTTAATTTGTAATCATTCTAAACAAGGAGCTGTAATAATGGATTCGACTGCTGCTTTAAAAAAGACAAAAAAACAATTACATGAATCAGGCTTTAAATTAACACCACAACGGGAAGCAACCGTACTTGTATTATTGGAAAATGAAAAAGATCATTTATCAGCAGAAGAAATTTACTTCTTGGTAAAACAAAAAAGTCCGGAAATTGGTCTAGCAACAGTCTATCGAACGCTAGAAATTTTAACAGACTTAAAAGTCGTTGATAAAGTGAGCTTTAACGATGGTTTAGCTCGCTATGATTTAAGAAAAGAAGGCGCCAAACACTTTCACCACCATTTGTTATGCTTAGAATGTGGCACAATTGAGGAAGTGGAAGAAGACTTGCTTGGTGAAGTAGAGCAAATTGTTGAAAGTCGGTATCATTTTTTAGTCAAAGATCATCGCTTAACTTTTCATGGTATTTGTCAAAGTTGTCAAAGTAAACATTAAAAAAACTGCCTTGCATTAATTTATGCAAGGCAGTTTTTTATTTATTGGCATTATAAATTAGCGAATTTTTCCAATAAGCGAATCATTTGGCAAGTAAAACCATATTCATTGTCATACCAAGCCACAGTTTTCACTAATTGGAAATCGCCAGCTGTCGTTACTTCTGTTTGCGTTGGGTCAAAAATCGAACCTTCTGTCGTGCCGATTATGTCTCCAGAAACAATTTCACGATCATCATAACCGAAAGAAGGGTTATCAATGGTGTGTTTTTTCATTGCTTCATTTACTTGATCAGCTGTTACTTTTGTTTTTAAAATGCTAACTAATTCTGTTAAGGATCCATCCACAACGGGAACACGTTGGGCATGGCCTTGTAATTTTCCATTAAGTTCTGGAATAACTAAGCCAATTGCTTTAGCAGCACCAGTTGAATGGGGAATAGTATTGTCTGCAGCAGAGCGTGCCGCACGAAGATTTCCGCCACGAACAGGGCCATCTAATAGCATTTGTGTTGATGTGTAGGCATGGACAGTTGTCATGGTCCCAACTTCAATACCAAATTCATTATTTAAAAAGTAAGCCATCGGTGCTAGACAGTTTGTCGTACATGAACCGGCAGAAATGATTTTATCGTTGGCATCAAGTGTATCATCATTGACGTTATAAACGATTGTTTTCATTGCGCCTGCAGGAGCAGAGATAACCACACGTTTCACACCTGCATCTAAATGAGCTTGTGCTTTTTCTTCAGAGGTATAAAAACCTGTACATTCAAGCACAATGTCTACTCCGTTTTCTTTAACCCAAGGGATTTTACTTGCATCTGGTTCTGCGTAGACACGGGTTTCTTCGCCGTCAACAACAATGCCATTTTCAGTGGCTGTCACGGTGCCAGGATAGGTGCCATGCGTAGAGTCAAATTGTAATAAGTGAGCCAACATTGTTGGGCTAGTCAAATCATTGATTGCCACAACTTCAATATCATCAGAAACTTCTTTTATTCGGCGAAAGGCTAAACGACCAATTCTTCCAAAACCGTTAATTCCTACTTTGACTGTCATAACAAAAATTCCTCCTTTAGATGTTTGTGTTTCTTTGGACCCTTGCTGAAAAAGTGATTTTCTTCAACTATCTATAGTATGAACCTCTAAAATTTTTTTGTCAAAAGACTGATAGCGAAGCGACAAAAAGAAAGCGAAAGATTCATGAGAAATTTTGCTTTTTCCAACGATAACTAACTAGAATTGCTAGACAAACGGTTGTTTTCCCGATACAATAATAAAGACTTTCGAATCACGCTTTTTGAGGTGATTAAAGATAGTAGAAGTAGAATAGGAGGACAAATTATATGTCCATGTTTTTAGATCAAGTGACGATTGATGTCAAAGCTGGTAAAGGCGGCGACGGAATGGTTGCTTTCCGTAGAGAAAAATATGTACCAGACGGGGGTCCCGCTGGTGGTGATGGCGGTCGCGGTGGCGACGTTGTTTTAGTTGTTGAAGAAGGATTACGCACATTAATGGATTTCCGGTTTAATCGTCATTTTAAGGCGACACCTGGAGAAAATGGTATGAGTAAAGGAATGCACGGTCGTGGTTCAGAAGATTTACTTGTCAAAGTTCCACCAGGTACAACAGTTCGTGATGCAGAAACTGGAGCCTTAATTGGGGATTTAATTGAGAATGGTCAGACCTTAGTAGTAGCAAAAGGCGGACGCGGTGGTCGTGGGAATATTCGCTTTGCTTCCCCAAGAAACCCTGCACCAGAAATTGCCGAAAACGGCGAACCGGGCCAAGAACGTAAAATTGAATTAGAATTAAAAGTTTTAGCAGATGTTGGCTTAGTTGGGTTTCCTTCTGTAGGGAAATCAACGTTACTCTCTGTTATCTCGTCCGCTCGTCCGAAAATTGGTGCCTATCATTTTACGACGTTAGTTCCAAACTTAGGAATGGTGACTACTAGTGACGGTCGAAGCTTCGCTGCAGCAGATTTGCCAGGCTTAATTGAAGGAGCTTCTCAAGGTGTCGGCTTAGGAACACAGTTCTTACGCCATATTGAACGGACGCGTGTTATTTTACATGTCATTGATATGAGTGGCATGGAAGGACGCGATCCTTACGAAGATTATTTGGCAATCAATAAAGAATTGGCTTCACACAATTTACGTTTGATGGAACGACCTCAAATTATTGTTGCCAATAAAATGGACATGCCTGAAGCAGAAGAGAATTTAGCGAAATTTAAAGAGCAACTTGCGAAGGAACGCACCGATGAGTATGCCGATGAGCTACCTATTTTCCCAATTTCTGGGGTTACTCGTAAAGGTATTGAACCTTTATTAAATGCAACAGCTGACTTGTTGGAAGTAACGCCTGAATTCCCATTATATGAAGATGAAGTGGTAGAGGAAGAAACCGTTCGTTATGGATTCCAACCAGAAGGTCCAGAATTTACGATTGATCGTGAACCAGATGCTTCATGGGTTTTATCTGGTGAAAAATTAGAAAAATTATTTGAAATGACGAATTTCGATCATGATGAAACAGTAATGCGTTTTGCACGTCAATTACGTGGTATGGGTGTCGATGAGGCATTACGAGCACGTGGCGCGAAAGATGGCGACATTGTTCGGATTGGTAATTTTGAATTTGAATTTGTCGAATAAGCATAAAACCAGTTCACTCAGTGAACTGGTTTTTTATTTTAAAATTAGTATTAAATTAGCGAATAGATTGAAATAATATTTTTAATAGCTTATAATTTTAAATGTAACAAAATAACAAACGAAAGGAGCGAAATTGAAATGGAAAACAATCAAGCAATGGTTCCTAAGTTTTCAGTTAAAAGTGCCGGTTTTCTTTTTAGTATGGGGCTCTTATGTGGTGTCCTGTTGCCGAGTGTTTTATTATGGACTTTCAATCTGCCGTTTAATATTGGTGCCATGATTTTTTTGCCTGTTGGGATTGCTTTTGCGTTAGCGTATAGTCATTATTTTATTGAAACGAAAACAGGTTTTTGTAAGCGTTTTATTTGGTTGTTTTTAATTTCTCTTATTTTATTAGAGCTTATCTCTTATTTATGGCTGATTAAAGGAGTTATTTTTTAAGAGAAAAACAGAGGAGAGTGTTATTTATGTTAGATAAACTGACTGTTTGGATTGAAAATCATCTAGCTGGACCAATGGCTAAAATTGCCAATCAGCGCCATTTACGTGCGGTGCGGGATGGGATTATTGCGACATTACCTTTAATTATTGTCGGTTCTTTTTTTCTAATTATTGCGTTTCCGCCGTTACCAGAATCTTGGGGCATTACTCAATTTTTAACAAGTAATGCTGCTACAATCTTATTGCCTTACCGAATGACAATGTACATTATGGCGTTATATGCGACTTTTGGCATTGGCGCTAGTTTAGCGAAATCATATAATCTTGATCAAGTCTCTGGAGGGATTTTGGCTACGATTGCTTTTTTGTTAACATTAGTACCTGTAGCGATTCCTGAAGAAGCCAGTAAAGCAGCTGGCGTTTCTGGGTTTGTTTTACCAATGGCTAATTTGGGTGGTGCAGGGATGTTTGTCGGGATTGTGACGTCAATTATTGCTGTCGAAATCTATCGAGTAACAGATAAGTCTAAGTTCAAAATTACAATGCCTGATAACGTTCCACCTGCTGTTGCTCGTTCATTTGAATCGTTGACTCCGACGTTAATTGTCATGTTATTGATTGGTTCAATCACTTATTATTTAGGCTTTGATTGGCACACATTTGTAGGGAACTTAGTAGGACCACTAGTTCAAGCAGCGGACTCTTTATTGAGTGTCTTGTTGTTAGTCTTTTTAACAACATTTTTCTGGTTCTTTGGGATTCACGGCGCTTCAATCGTAGGATCGTTGGCGCGTCCTCTATGGCTACAACTATTAGAGGAAAACACGACTGCTAAAGCAGCTGGCGAAGCATTACCTCGGATTGCGGCAGAACCTTTTTACCAATGGTTCATTTGGATTGGTGGTGCTGGAGCCACAATTGGTTTAGCTATATTATTAGCCTTTCGGGCAAAATCAGAATATGGTTCAAAACTAGGAAAAGCTATTTTAGCACCGTCTATTTTTAATATTAATGAGCCAGTTATTTTCGGTGTACCGATTGTCTTAAATCCGATTTTAATGATTCCTTTTATCTTTGCACCAATGGTTTTAGCAACGATTGCTTGGTTTGCCACAAAATTAGGTTTAGTAAGTGAAGTTGTCTTTACCGCTCCTTGGACCTTACCAGGACCAATTGGCGCCTTTATGGCGACAGGCGGCGATTGGCGTGCTGCTGTTTTGAATATTGTTTTAATTCTAGTGGCCATCTTGATTTACTATCCGTTCTTTGTAGCTTATGATAAAAATGAGCTTGCCAAAGAACAAGGCAAACAAATAGAAGAATAAAGAGTGCAGCCGTTTAGTGTCCAGAACAAAAGGTGATGACCTTTTGTTCTGGATCTATTTGTTTATAGGCGATGAAAATTCTCAATTTTTTTGAAATGTATAGAAAATTTTGAGAAAAGAAACGCATAAAAAAGTGTAAAATATTATATATATAATGAAAATGGTTTTCTTTTGTGTGAACATAATAAAGTTATTGTTAACTAAAAGAGAAAAGGGGTATGAAAATGGTTAGAACGAAGGTATATACAAAGGAAAAAATCTTAAACGTAGCTGAAAAAATTTTAGTAGATAAAGGTTTTTCTAATTTAACTGCTAGAAATATTGCAGATGCTATGGGGATTTCTACGCAGCCAATTTATTTAGAATTTGTCAACATGGACGATTTAAAACGAACCTTAATTAAATCGTTATTTCATCGTATGCAATTATTTTATAAAGCAGATGTCGGTGCCTCAGACCCAGTGATTGCAT
Source organism: Enterococcus sp. DIV2419 (assembly GCF_051711865.1). Lineage (NCBI taxonomy): Bacteria > Bacillati > Bacillota > Bacilli > Lactobacillales > Enterococcaceae > Enterococcus > Enterococcus sp. DIV2419. The sequence goes on along the minus strand of NZ_JBIONS010000001.1, from coordinate 1,634,040 downwards.
TGGGTCTGAACTTTATATTATTTGCCCAAAAACATCAAAAAATCTATACGGCGTTATTTATGAAAGCACATGGTTATGAAGAAGAATTGCAGCAAATGCTTCAAACTTTTTTTGAAGAGCGTTTATTATTGGATAAAAAATATGTACAAATGGACAAAGGAAAATTTGTCGAATTATTTCCTAAAATGGTGGTAATCTATTTAGGTTTAGCCACAGCGGTTACAATGAAAACAATTGACTTAACTAAGAATCAAGAAATTCAATTATTAAGTCAATTATTGATAGAAGAGTAGTGTTTTGTTATTTATTCAAAATAACAAAAATACGACATAAGTCTGAGGAAAAACTGGTCGTTGCGCCCGAGGAAGGATTGTTTAAAACTTGCTATACTTTGGAAGAAGTAACAGAGAATAATTACTCGGGAGGATTTATGTGATGAAATTTATTAAATTTTTAGTGGTGACAGCAATTGTTATTGGTGGTGGTTTATTTGGGGCCAAGTTTTACGCAGAGAAGAACTCTGGCGAATTAGCTGGTGTGTTAGATCAATTAAATCCATTGGTTAAAGAAGGAAATGTGTATGTTAAAACAAAGAAAGCCGATAGCGTTAATGGCTATGGAATTGCTAGTTATACGCAAGTAGCCGCAGATGAGGAAGGCAAAACACGAGAAATAACTTTTACAGCGGACCATGAATTAAAAACAGATCATTATCTAAAAGTCTCAAATAAAGGGGCCCACATCAATACGTATGAAGAGGTCAATCAAGACCAAGTACCAGAAAAGGCATTACAAGCAATTCAAAAATAACAAAAAGTCAGAACGTATCTTCAGCGTACGTTCTGACTTGTTGTTATTTTTTTGCTTCTTGAAGAATATTGATTTTTTCAATTTTAACATCAGTTTTTGGTTTATCGTTGGCACCAACTTCGACTTTGGCAATTTTATCGACAATATCCATTCCTTTGGTTACTTGACCGAAAACAGTATGTTTTTTATCAAGAGAAGGATAGCCGCCTTTTTTGTAAGCATCAATGATTGCTTTTGGATAATCATCATATAAAAGACCATCAGATTGATCATCTGTATTTTGGACAATAAAGAACTGACTGCCGTTAGTATTAGGTCCTGCATTCGCCATTGATAATGCGCCACGAATGTTATATAACTGGTTTGAAAATTCATCTTCAAATGGTTTATTCCAGATGCTGTTTCCGCCAGTTCCATCACCGCTAGGATCGCCACCTTGGATCATAAAGTTATTGATGACGCGGTGGAAAGTCAAGCCATCATAATAGCCATCTTTGGCATGTTTCATAAAGTTCTCGACAGTTTTTGGAGCCTGTTTAGGAAATAGTTTGATTTCAATATTTCCCATTGAAGTAACCATTTGGACTAAGTCTTGATCTTCGGCAACTTTGTCATCTAGTTGTGGTAAATCTAGTGAATTTAAGTCGACCGAATCCTTTGTTTTGCTTTCACTGGATTTAGCGACAGAATCACTCGTTGCGGTCGTGCCTTTATTATTGGTTGTGTTACAGCCTGCTAAAAGCAAGGCGAATGCTGCAACTGAAGCAACAGCAAGCATTTTCTTATGTTTCATCTGTTTTCCTCTTCCTTTCACACTGACAATTAGGTTCTTTTTTATCATAACAAAAGAGAAGATAACAAACCAGTGGAATTTTTATAAGATTTCCTATAGGAAAGGTGTAGACCACTTTTGTTTTTTTTGTTACAATGTAAGCAGATACATTATTATGTTTTACAATTTAGGAGGCAATCACATGGGAAAATTAGGTATTTCAATTTATCCAGAACGTTCAACATTTGAAAAGGACAAAGCATATTTAGATTTGGCTCATAAATACGGCTTTAAGCGTGTCTTTACTAGTTTATTGCAAATCAATGATGATCGGGAAAAGGTATTAGCAGAGTTTAAAAAAGTCGTAGATTACGCCAACCAATTAGGTATGGAAGTGATGGTCGATATTAATCCTGCATTGTTCGAACAATTAGGCATCTCTTATGATGATTTATCATTTTTCCATGATATGGGCGCTTACGGCATTCGTTTAGATCTTGGTTTTACTGGGCAAGAAGAGGCGAATATGACAAGAAACCCTTATGGCATTAAAATTGAAATTAATATGAGTTCAGGGACAAGTTATGTAGATAATATTATGGCCTACTCACCAAACACAGAAAATTTACTAGGCTCACATAATTTCTATCCACATCGCTATACCGGCTTAGGCTATGAGCATTTTGTTTATTGTTCAGAAAAATTTAGAAAATATAATTTAAATACGATGGCGTTTGTGAACTCACACGATGCTACATTTGGGCCATGGCCGACACAAGATGGGTTATGTTCTTTGGAAGATCACCGCGATTTAGAAATTGCAACGCAAGTTAAGCATTTAGTTTTAACAGGATTAATCGATGATATTTCTGTCGGAAATGCTTATGCCTCAGAAGCAGAATTAGCAGCAATGGCAGAAGCCTTTCATGCACCGTATCCTTCGATCAAAGTGGATACAGAACCAGAAATCACAGAAGATGAAAGAATTGCATTGTTCGATAACTTACACAGTTATCGTGGAGATCGTTCTGATTACGTTTTGCGTTCAACAATGACACGTGTTTACTATAAAGATCGTCCTTTCCCAGCTCATACAACGAGAGATATTGTTCGAGGCGATGTCTTGATTGACAACGTTGGCTATGGACAATACAAAGGGGAAACACAAATTGCTTTAAAAGAAATGAAAAATGATGGCCGTGTAAATGTGGTTGGTCGTATTTCTGATGACGAACGTTTCTTATTAGAATTTTTGAAACCATGGTCAAGTTTTAAACTTATTGAAAATAAATAATTTTTAGTTTCCTATAAATAGATAAGTGGAGCATAGCGCAAAAGGTAACATTTTTGTGCTATGCTTTTTTGTCGCAACAAAATTGTCCCATTGTAGTGGTAAAGAAAGATGGCTGAATCTTTGAATGGTAGTTGTCAAAAAAAGGGCGACAACTTATAATGAATCATACAGTTTAAATAAAAGGAGTACGTAGATGAATCGATGGTTAAAAATTTTGATTGCGCTTATTGTAGTAATTGCAATTGGTTTAATTGCGGCAGGCTTATATTTTTATAATTATGCAGTAGTTCCAGGAAAGAAAGACTTTATAAATGAGAATACCCCAGGGTCAAAAGTGGTCCAGACACCTGAAGGCGCGTGGTTTAAAGATGACAAAAATCGACAAGAATGGTCAATTACTTCAGAAGATGGGCTACGTCTAAAGGCTATTTATTTACCAGCCGACAAAAAAAGTAATCGTACCGTTATTATGGCGCATGGTTATATGGGTTCGGCAGAAACGATGTCTGTTTTTGCGAAAATGTATCATGATTGGGGCTACAATGTGTTAGCGCCAGATGCGCGTGGTCACGGGAAAAGTCAAGGAGATTATATTGGGTTCGGCTGGCCTGATCGTAAAGATTATGTCCAATGGATTGAGAAAGTTTTAACCGAAAATGGTCAGCAAGAACAAATCACTTTATACGGTGTCAGTATGGGTGCTGCTACAGTCATGATGACGAGCGGGGAAAAATTACCAGATAACGTGAAAGCCATTGTGGAAGATTGTGGCTATTCTACAGTCAATCAGGAGTTGCAATATCAATTGAAAGAGCTTTTCAATTTACCAAGTTTCCCATTAGTTAATGTTACTAGCGGGATTACGAAACTTAGAGCTGGCTATTTCTTTGGGGAAGCAAGCGCTGTTAAACAATTACAAAAGAATCATTTACCAATGCTCTTTATTCATGGTGAAAATGATACGTTTGTGCCGTTTAGTATGTTAGACGAAGTTTATAATGCAACCCAAGGACCTAAAGAGAAATATGTCGTGCCTGGAGCAGAGCATGCGAAAGCTTATAATAAAAACCCAGAAAAATATAAGGAAACAGTAGCTGCTTTTCTAGATAAATATATAAAATAACAAATTTATTCTTTACTAATAGTAGCAAAAACAAAAGACTTGTTCTTAAGTTAACGACTTAGTGAACAAGTCTTTTGTTGTCAGTTGATTTTTTTTAATAAGTTGGAATTTACCCATGCAATCTAGGGCATAATCTGATAGGATAGTACTAGAAATGAGGGAAGGATAATGGAAGAACAATTAGTCGATTATTTACACTATTTACAAATAGAGCGGGGCTTATCAAATAACACACGACGGAGTTACGAACGAGATTTAAAAAAATACGTAGCCTTTTTACAAGAACAAGGCTTGCATTCTTGGGACGAAGTTGACCGTTACATGATTACAGAATTTTTGCAATCCCTTCACGAAGAACAGCAAGCTTCAGCAAGTGTGATTCGGATGATTTCTAGTTTGAGAGGATTTCATCAATTTTTACGTCAAGAACGCTTAAGCGAACATAATCCGATGCAACATATTGACTCCCCCAAGAAAGTTCAAAAATTGCCAAGTACATTATCTGTTGACGAAGTGACTCGATTAATTGAAACGCCTGATACAAGTAAACCACTAGGTATGCGGAATCGTGCTATTTTAGAAGTGATGTATGCAACGGGCCTGCGAGTTAGTGAACTAATTGAAATAAAATTAGGGGATCTGCATTTATCCATTGGTTTATTGCAAACAATCGGAAAAGGGGACAAAGAACGAATTATTCCTTTAGGCGATTATGCGATTCAATGGATTGAGCGCTATATGAACGAAGCCAGACCTCAATTGATTAAAAATCATCCGAATGAAACACACCTATTCGTTAACCATCATGGCGAACCGTTATCTAGACAGGGCATTTGGAAAAATTTAAAACAGATTGTCCGAGAAGCCCAGATAGAGAAAAATATTACGCCGCATACATTACGGCATAGCTTTGCGACACATTTGTTGGAAAATGGCGCAGACCTTAGAATCGTGCAAGAATTATTAGGACATGCAGATATCTCCACGACACAAATTTATACACATATTACCAAACAACGAATGGCAGATGTTTATAAGGAACATTTTCCTCGGGCTTAATTTGCGAGAATGCCCACAAACGAATAAATTTATGGTAAACTAGGAAGTCGAGAAAAGAAAGTAGGTGTCGTTTTTGCAAGAAATTAATTTAAAACTAGATGTCTTTGAAGGACCACTGGATCTTCTACTACATTTAATTCAAAAATTAGAAATCGATATCTATGACATTCCCATTACAGCAGTAACTGAACAATACATGTCTTATATTCATGCGATGCAAACCTTAGAGTTAGAAGTCGCTGGAGAATATCTAGTCATGGCTGCCACCTTAATGGCTATTAAAAGTCAGATGTTGCTTCCAAAACAAGAGCTTGAAATCATTGATGATGAAGATTTTTTTGAAGAGGAAGACCCACGGGAAGCTTTAGTAGCTCAGTTATTGGAGTATCGGAAATTTAAATATGCAGCGACTGTTTTACATGAAAAAGAAGAAGAACGTAAACTCTATTATACAAAAGAACCAATGGATATGGATGATTATAAAGAGGAAGATACAACACTACCGCCTAATCAAATTAATACAATTGATTTATTTCTAGCCTTTCATGCCATGTTAGAAAAGAAAAAAAATCGCCAGCCTGTTGAAACAACTGTTGCTAGTGACGATGTTTCCATCGAAGAAAAAATCACCGCTATTTCAGAACGTATGCGTCAAGTACAGAAAGGGAAGGCAGTGTCGTTTGATTCTTTCTTCGATTCTTATTCCAAACAAGAAATTGTGACAACGTTCATGGCTCTTTTAGAATTAATGAAAACGGGCGTGATTTATGCTGAACAAGAAAATAATTATAGTGAAATTTTGTTATTTAATACAGAAACCCAGCAGGAAGATACAACAGAGGTGGAGGAAACACAGTGACATTAGTTAGTCAAATTGAAGCAATTTTATTTGTGGTTGGCGAAGAAGGAATTGGCTTGGAAGAGCTGGCGTACTTATTAGAGAAGTCAACAGCAAAAACCTATGAAGAATTAACGAAATTGAAAGAACATTATGCTTCTGACAATAAATCGGCGTTAAATATTTTAGAAGTCGGCAATCATTTTGTCTTAACAACTAAGAAAAAATATGCCTCATTACTAAAAAAATATGCGCAATCGCCTATGTCGAACGCCTTATCACAAGCGGCGCTAGAAACATTATCCATTATTGCTTATAAGCAACCAATTTCGCGTATTGAAATTGATGAAATTCGTGGCGTACAGACTTCTGGCTCTATCCAAAAGTTAGTTGCCCGTCAGTTGATAGAAGAAAAAGGCCGCGTCGATGGTCCTGGTAGAGCGATTTTGTATGGCACAACGAAGTATTTTATGGATTACTTTGGGTTGAAAAGTTTAGATGAATTACCAGATATCCAACAAATGGAAGATGAATTAGAAGAAGAACTACCAATGGATCTATTTTTTGATCGTTATCAAGAAACGAACCCAATGTCTGAAACAACAGAAGGCGAGGAAGCTTAAACAATGGAAAGATTACAAAAAGCAATTGCTCATGCTGGGGTGACTTCGCGTCGCAAAGCAGAGGAATTAATTGTCAAAGGCCGCGTAAAAGTCAATGGCCAAGTGGTCAAAGAATTAGGAACGCAAGTAAGTAAACAAGATACTGTTGAGGTTGATGGTGTACCAATTTATCAAGAAGAATATGGTTATTATTTATTCTATAAACCAAGAGGGGTTATTTCTGCGGTGTCTGACGATAAAGGCCGTAAAGTAGTAACGGATTATTTTACAGATGTTACTGAGCGAATTTATCCAGTCGGTCGTCTGGATTATGATACTTCTGGGTTGTTACTTTTAACGAATGATGGAAGTTTTTCACAAAAATTAACCCATCCTAAACATGAAGTAGATAAAGTCTACGTAGCAAAAATTAAAGGTGTACCTACTAAACGGGATCTATTGCCATTAGCCAAAGGCATTCGCATTGATGGCAAACGCACAGCACCAGCCAATTTTCAAATTCTTTCAGCGGATATTAAAACAGGTAGCAGTGTCGTGGAATTAACGATTCATGAAGGACGTAATCATCAAGTGAAGAAAATGTTTCAAGCTGTTGGTTTCCCTGTTCAAAAATTAAAACGTGAACGTTACGGTGAGTTGACCTTACAAGGTTTGCGACCAGGGCAATATCGTGATTTAACTAAAAAAGAAATCAGTCAATTATTAAATCAAGCTAAATAAGATAAAATGACTCGATCTCTTCGCGCTTATGGCGAAGGGATTGTTTTTTTTTTTGAGAAATGAAACAATCAATGAAATTTAATAAAAAAGCTTAGTTAGTTGCATTCATTGTTCAAATGGGTTACACTAAGTAAGTAAAAAAATATAATACAAGGTTCGTCTTCAGGGGCAGGGTGTAATTCCCGACCGGTGGTTATAGTCCACGACTCGTTTTTAACGATTGAATTGGTGTAATTCCAATACCGACAGTATAGTCTGGATAAAGAAGATAGGGCTTATTTGAGACGCTTTTTCATCAGATAATCCTACTCTATTTTTCCCTGCAGAAAAATAGGGTTTTTTTGTATGACAAAGAAGCGAATCAAAAAGTTCGTTGAAGATGGGTCCTTAATTGGAGGATTTCAGATGAACAACAAGGTACAAAAAATGGTCAGCATTGCAATGTTGGCCGCAATCGGTACAGTATTACAATTTGTGGCATTTCCGATTATGCCGGCGTTTAGTTTTTTGAAAATCGATTTTAGTGATATTCCGATTTTACTCGGAATGTTCTTGTACGGACCGTTAGCAGGAGTAATTACTGCTTTTGTTCGTTCGTTGCTACACCTGTTCTTAACCGGACTAGCACCGCAAAATATGGTGGGAGATTTCGCTAGCTTTTTAGCAAGTAGTATCTTCACCTTGCCAATTTTTTATTTCTTTGGTAAAAAGAAAAATATCCGTACAAATCGGATAGTGGGCCTAGTAAGTGGGATCTTAGCCTTGACGATTTTCATGAGTATTGCGAATTATTTTGTCATTACACCAGTTTACTTACAATTATATGGTGTGACCACACAACAATTTTTAGGAACATCTTTAGCAAGCTATGTGGCGATTGGTATTGTGCCATTCAACCTTATTAAAGGCCTCTTAGTCAGTGGTGTTTTTCTAGTACTACATGCGAAGTTATTGCCATGGCTATCAAAAAAACAACATACTATTCAGAAAAAAACACCGTTAACAAAATAAATGATAAAAAACCTGCTGTTGAACAATGTTTGACAGTGGGTTTTTAAAATTTACGCCTAAAAGAAAAGAGGTTGTCATAATCTGTCATCATTCTGTTAAAAAATACTAAACCATCTGCATTGTAATTTTAACTTTCCCTTGGTATGATAGAAATCATTAAAGAAAGAGGAGTTTTCCTGAGTGAAAAAGTGTAAAAATTGTCGTCATGTGAATCGTGATACGGAGTCCTTTTGTGAAGAATGCGGCGCTCCGCTAATGAATGAATCAATGCATCAAGAGGAAAACCAAGCACAACCATCAATGAATAAAGGGAACGAATCTACTCCTCTCAGATCAAAAAGAAGCTGGATCTGGGTGTTTCTTTTTGTGTTCATCGTTCTTGGAGCGGGTAGCTATTTTCTCGGGACGCATTATTTTTCTAAGGAACAACAAATTTCTCATTTTATTGAAGCGATTGAGAATGGTGATGCCCAAGAATTAAGTAAAAAAATGAGGACGAACGAGTCTGAATTTCAAGTGAATCCGCAAAGCATTAAGCCTTTAATCACTTATTATCAAAAAAATCCAACTGAGCTAAAAAAATTAGAAAAAGCGCTATTAAAGGATAAAAAGCTACATGGTTTAACTATTCGTGAAACAAGTCAAACAGCATTTTTCTTTCACCGTTATCAATTCATTTTAACGCCTGTTTCTGTTCAGTTAACGACGAATCAGCGCGGTGTGACGCTGGCAATGAACGGGCGGGAAGTGGGCACTTCCGACTCAACCACTTATCAAAAGGAATTGGGACCCTTAGCGCCAGGACAATATACCTTTACAGCCACAGTGAAAGATAGCACCGGTGAACCTGTTATCACAGAAGAGTATCGTTTATTAGAAGAGGAAAATTATATTTCTAGTATTCCTTTAGATTTTAAACGAATGAATTTTGTTGTGGAAAGCAATCTGCCAGACGCAGATATTTATATTAATGATCGGAAAGTTGGTACGCTAACGAATGGAAGCAAAACGATTGGCCCTTTGTTCTGGTCCAAAGGGATGACGATTCAACTTAAAAAGACGATTAATGGAGAAGAAATTCAAACATCAAAAGAAACGATTGGTGAAAATGATTTTGTCGAAGCGCTCTCCGATAATCCAACGCTACAATTGAATTTTCCGTTAGCTAGCGACTATGATGCCCGCAAAGCGCTAGAAACCTTTTATCAAGCATTTGCCAAACAAGTGAAAAGTCATACGGATAGTACAGAATTTGCTAAAAAATATCTCGTTGGTGGGGAAAATAATCCTCAATTTCCTTCTTTTATAGAATCACTTGAACGATTACGTGAAAAGAAATCGACCGATGTTTCACCAGATTTTGAAGTGACCATTAATACGCTACAATTGGATGGTAAAGAAAATTACCATGTCAATTATTATTTAGAAGCTAAAAATTCTAAAGCAAAAGAAAATGGTCTTCGTTATGAATGGATCAATGGCCTAAATGATCAAATTCATCTAGTCAAAGAACCGCTAAAAGAAGGACAATTACAGTTTGTTTCGATAGATGAACAAACACTTGCTTGGCTCGAAAAAATACTCTAAGCAAAAATGAGTGCTAAATTATTTAGCACTCATTTTTGCTTATTTCTATTGCACGCGTGGGACATTTGCGGTACGCTTTTAACACATTCTCGCGTTCGTTTTCTGGAATAAATTGTTGTCGAGCATGCGGCTCGTCTTTAAAAAGGACAATCCCATGATCATCATAATCAAATATATTGGGCGCATAAACTTGACAAAGTCCACAAGCAATACATTTTTCAGGAACTAAACGTGATTGCATAAACAGTGACACATCCTATCTAAAAGAGGTTTACTATGGAAGCAACTTTTATTTTAGCGTTATTATCTCATGGATACAAGGTACGTGCATCAACTTTGTATCATCTTTTAAAAGGCAAACGGACTAGTTCTGTTTTGATTTATGGTTTTTTATATGATTGTTTACGGTTCATTGGCTGGTGGCCAACGATTTCCGAACAAGCCTTTTTTCAATTTCTTGAAAAACTTTCGAAGGCGAAACAAATTCAGTATCACAAAGAGACAAATGAAATTCAACTAACAAAAGAAGGGCAACTATTTTTAAAGGAGCACCATTTTTCGTTGCTGGATTATCCTGCAATTGATCTTTATCGTTTTGGCAGAAGTGATCGAGAAAGTTGGCAACTCATTCAATTTGCCGTGCAAGTGACTTCGTATTTATCATTTGAGGAAAAACAGTATATTCCACTTTTATCAACACCGATTCCGCAACTATATTTGAAACGATGGTTACAACAAGACAAGAAAGAGCAGCGCGTTCAATCAATCAAAGAAGAACTGTTGCGAGGGTTTGAGTTACTACCTGAAGCAGAAAGCGACTATTTGGTTGCGCAACTTTCTGGTTATCAGCAAACTGGCAAAGTTCCTCAGCAATTAACAAGCCATAAGACAGCTCTTGAACAGCGTTTGTGGCACACGCAAGCGGTTCATCATTTACTGCAGTTGATAATGTACGGAGGAAACTATCCTGCTTTACAAACGCTTGTATGGCCGTATCTAGAAAAAAATCTAAACCAAAGTATGCAAGAAACCCAACGATTGTTAACGGAAGGCAAGACGCTTCAAGAAATTGCTGAGCAGCGAAAAATAAAACCGAGTACCATTCATGACCATCTATTAGAGTTGGCTATTCAAGGGCAGCTGCAGGCGTCTGTTTATCTTGAAAAGGAGGCAATGCTCCAAAAATTGGCTCAAATAGAACAAGATCCGCGGTTGTGGGTGTATCGGGATTGGCGAGCGCAAGAAGCGACGCTTTCTTATTTAGATTTCCGCTTATATCAAATCCAACAAATTTGGCAAGAAAAGGAGTGAGTGTTGTTGACATTAGAACAAGAATTATTCACTCGATTTGGTTATGCAGCGTTTAAGCCTGGTCAAAAAGAAGTGATTACAAACTTACTTGACGGTATGAATACATTGGCTGTTTTGCCAACAGGCACCGGTAAATCATTGTGTTATCAATTTGTGGGCCAGAAGTTAGAGGGACTAACGGTAATTGTTTCTCCTTTACTTTCGTTAATGGAAGATCAGGTGCGTCAATTACAAAGACAAGGAATTAAAGGTGCGGTTGCCTTAAACAGTACGTTACAGTATTCAGAAAAGCGTTATATTTTAGCGAAAATGTTCCAATATGATTATCTGTTTTTAAGCCCAGAAATGCTTTTGCAGCAAGAAGTACTTAGTGTGTTACAACGCCAAAAAATTGCATTATTTGTGGTGGATGAAGCCCATTGTGTTTATCAGTGGGGCGTCGATTTTCGCCCTGAATATAGTAAATTAGATCTGGTCCAAAAACAGCTAGACTTTCCTTTGACCTTGGCGTTAACTGCCACAGCGACACCCGTTGTACAGCACGCAATTATAAAACAATTATTTTCTCATGGTAGCTATCAAGAAGTTCTTTCTTCAGTGAATCGAAAAAATATTGGCTTGTTCGTGAAGGAAACGTTAGAAAAAGAAGAAGTATTACTAGATTACTTATCTAAAACGGCTGGTAAAATCATTATCTATTGCGCCACGCGCAACAAAACAGAACAAATCAGTCAACTTATTCAGGCGAAAACCAGTTTTAAGGTAGCCTATTATCATGGGGGCTTGGAGGCTAGTGAACGTAGTCGCTTGCAAGAACAATTTATTGATAATCAAATCGATATTCTTTGTGCAACGAATGCTTTTGGGATGGGAATCGACAAACCTGATGTTCGTGGAGTGATTCATTTTGATTTGCCTGATAGCTTAGAAAATTACCTGCAAGAAATCGGGCGAGCTGGACGTGATGGTCAAAAAAGTTGGGCGCTATTATTGTATAAAAAAGGGGATGAATTTATTCATCGGTTTTTCTTAGAAGAGACAAGAGCGAATCGAGCGACATTAAAATCGCTGATTGAAGGAGAAGAACAAGCAGGTTTGTTAGAAAATGCCACCGAGTTACAACAAAAATGGGTTCAAGGCTATTTAGCCAAGGATTATTCTTTTGAAGAGCTAGAGCATCGTTTAGAGGAGAAAGAAAAAGATCGTCAAGCGCAATTAAGAGGGATGCTGACGTATATTGAAACCACAACCTGTCGAAGAACGTTGATTCAAACTTATTTTCAAGAACCGATTGTCAAACAATCACCGGAAACTTGTTGTGATAATTGTGCGTTATTCTTTGACATTTACCAAGATTCAATAGTAAAATCGAACAAGACCAGCAATCAAAATGAAGGAGGTTGGCGTTCTAAATTTCTAAAATTATTTAAAGAACGTGATTAATTCATTTTTTTAGTCGGCAGTTGGCAAAAGCTATGATATAATAACAAGCGAGAGAAGTTTAGGAGGAAATTAGCAGTGAGTAAAAAGGACAAAAAGAAAAACCAAGCTCGTGAGCCATGGGAACAATCAATTTATGAACCTGATCAAAATGGTGGTGGTTCTCGTTTAGCAAAACGCCAACAGCAACGAGGAAATTCATTATTTCTAACTGTTTTAGTTATTTTGCTATTATTAATTATTGCCATTCCAATTGGGACTTTCTTATGGATGATGCAAGACAAGAAACCGAACGAAAGTGCTAGCAAAAATAGCCAGCCATCTTCTTCATTAGTCCAATCATCATCAAAAGAGAAGAAAAAAGAAAGTACGTCAAAATCAGTGGAAAGCTCAGAACCAGCAAGCAGCCAACCAGCTGAAAATACAACACCTTCAAGTTCTGATGCTGCTGCACAGCAACAACAGGACCAACAAGCACAACAGCAACAACAACAGCAACAACAACAACAACAAGAGCAGCAACAACAAGAAGCTCAAAATCAACAACAGCAACAAGCGCAGAACCAACAACCTGTTTATGATACCGTTCAAAGTGGCGAAGGGGCACGTCAAGTTGCCGAACGTAACGGAATGACATTAGAACAAATTTTAGCGTTAAATCCTGGGATTGATACATCTGTGTTTTATCCAGGACAACCATTACGTATTAAATAATCCAGAAAAAGAGGTTTGGACAGCACTTTCAAGGCTAAACCGCGACGAATGATTACATGAGAATGCCAATAAGCAGAAATTTCCGAAAGATGTTTTGCGTCTTTCGAGGGATTTCGGCTTATTGCTTTTTCGTTAGAAACTCGTCATCAGTTTAAATCCAAGTTCTTTTCTTCTGATTTTAATATAAAAGAAGAAGCGCATTTTAAAGGATGCATATCAGTTAAGGAGTTTTTTCATGGGGAAAATCAGTATTGCTATTGACGGACCAGCTTCGTCAGGCAAAAGTACAGTTGCAAAAATTTTAGCAAAACAATTGAATTATGTGTATTGTGACACGGGGGCCATGTACCGAGCGATTACGTATTTGGCCTTGCAAAATCAAATCGACATTCAAGCGGAAGAGCCATTAGTAGCGCTTTGTGTCAACCACACTATTTCTTTTCAGCAAGCAGAGAATGGCCAACGTGTTTTTATCGATGGTCATGAAGTGACCGAAGCGATTCGCCAGCCAGATGTAACGAATGCTGTTTCAGCTGTTTCAAAACATGCAAAAGTTAGAGAAGAAATGGTGGCGTTACAACAGAAAATTGGTCAAGCCGGCGGAGTTGTCATGGATGGTCGAGATATTGGTACTGCAGTTCTACCAAAGGCCGAAGTAAAGATATTCTTGGTGGCTAGCGTTGAAGAACGTGCAGAACGTCGTTTTAAAGAAAATCAAGAAAAAGGGATTGAGACGGATTTTGAAACCTTGAAGGCGGAGATTGAACGTCGGGATTATTTAGATTCAACCAGAGAAGTATCACCCCTTGTCCAAGCAAGTGATGCTGTGAAAATCGATACAACAGGGTTGACGATTGAAGAAGTCGTCGCCGCCATACAAAATGTGATTAAACAAAAAGGTTTTGAACTTTTTTAAAGAATTTTAAGAAAAATAGAAGAAATCGCTTTATTTTTTTACAAAAATCTCGTACTATGTAAGTATATATAGCTAAGTTTTGGAATTTTTGTTGGCATAGGAGGATAAGAGGCATGACAGATTTTGAAGACAAACAAGTAGCAAACAACGAAACAATGGAAGATGCAATGAACAGCGTTCAAGAAGTCAGTGTTGGCGATATTGTTAAAGGCGAAGTTTTAGCCATTGAAGACAAACAAGTTGTTGTCGGCATTGAAGGAGCGGGCGTTGAAGGCGTTGTTCCTGCAAAGGAATTATCGACTTTACCAGTTGAAGATGTACACGAACTTGTGAAAGTCGGTGATGTGTTAGATTTAGTTGTTATCACATCAATTGGCAAAGATAAAGAAAACGGCAGTTATTTACTGTCAAAACGCCGTTTAGATGCTAAAAAAGTTTGGGAAGAAATTGAACAAGATTTCCAAGCGGGCAAAGTAATCGAAGCACCTGTTACAAATGTTGTTAAAGGTGGTTTGGTTGTTGATGTTGGTGTTCGCGGATTTGTTCCTGCCTCAATGGTTGAAGATCATTTTGTTGCAGATTTTTCTGAATATAAAGGTCAAACACTAGCATTTAAAATTATTGAAATCGAACCTTCAGAAAACCGCTTAATTCTTTCACATAAAGCAGTTGTTGAAGCTGAAAAAGAATCGAAAAAAGAAGAATTACTTTCTTCTTTACATGACGGAGACGTTGTTGAAGGGAAAGTAGCTCGTTTAACAGATTTCGGCGCATTCATTGATTTAGGTGGCGTGGATGGTTTAGTTCATGTTTCTGAAATTGCTCATCAGCATGTGGGCAAACCAAGTGATGCGTTAACTGTTGGCGAAGACGTTCAAGTAAAAATTCTTTCAATTAATCCAGATGAAGGACGTATTTCTTTATCTATTAAAGAAACATTGCCTGGACCATGGACAGATATCGAAACAAAAGCAGCCGCTGGGACTGTTTTAGATGGCACAGTAAAACGCCTAACAAGCTTCGGTGCCTTTGTGGAAGTTTTCCCTGGTGTGGAAGGATTAGTGCATATTTCTCAAATTTCTCACAAGCATATTGCAACGCCTCATGAAGTCCTTCATGAAGGGGATCAAGTACAAGTGAAAGTTTTAGAAGTTAATCCAGAGGAACATCGTATTGCTTTAAGTATCAAAGCGTTAGAACCAAAACCTGAGTCTCAAGAAGAACCAAAAGAAGAACAGGAATATGAATTGCCTGAAGAAAATACTGGTTTTACCATGGGCGATATTTTAGGTGACGCTTTATCTGACGCGAAAGAAGAGGAATAACCCGTTACTTTCTTGAAATTTATGAGTTTGACATAGCCGTAAACAGATCGGCTATGTCAAACTCATTTTTTCTTGAATTGGTTAGAAAATCAGCAGAAACTAAAACTTTTCTTGCACTTTAAGGTTTGATTAGGTAAACTAGTAAGGATTGAAATTCTCAAGGAGGGAATCAAATGGCAAATCCAACTATTGCGATTGTCGGTAGACCGAATGTCGGTAAATCGACTATTTTTAACCGCATTGCCGGTGAGCGTATCTCGATTGTAGAAGATACTCCTGGCGTAACACGCGACCGTATTTATACAACTGGAGAATGGTTAGGGCGTGAATTTAGTATTATTGATACCGGTGGGATTGATTTAGGTGACGAACCATTTATGGATCAAATCAAACACCAAGCAGAAATTGCGATTGATGAAGCAGATGTGATTATCTTTGTTGCTAGTGGTCGTGAAGGAATTACTGATGCAGATGAGTTAGTAGCAAAAATTTTATATCGTAGTAATAAACCAGTGATCTTAGCTGTTAATAAAGTTGACAATCCTGAAATGCGTAATGATATTTATGAATTTTATGCTTTAGGACTAGGGGATCCTTTCCCAGTTTCTGGTAGTCATGGTTTAGGCATTGGCGATGTGTTAGACGAAGCAGTTAAACATTTTCCTAACACTTCAGAAGAAGAGGACGAAGATACAATTAAATTCAGTTTAATCGGGCGTCCAAATGTCGGTAAATCATCATTGATTAATGCTATTCTTGGTGAGGATCGCGTGATTGTTTCAGATATTGAAGGAACAACGCGAGATGCAATCGATACGTATTTTGAATCTGAAGAAGGTCAAAAGTTCTTAATGATTGATACGGCTGGTATGCGTAAACGTGGGAAAGTATACGAATCAACTGAAAAATATAGCGTCATGCGCGCAATGCGGGCGATTGAACGCTCAGACATTGTTTTAATGGTCTTGAATGCAGAAGAAGGTATTCGTGAGCAAGACAAGCGTGTGGCGGGCTATGCCCATGAAGCAGGTCGCGGTATTATTATCGTGGTCAACAAATGGGATACAGTCAAAAAAGATACAAATACAATGCGTGATTTTGAAGCGGAAATTCGTGATGAATTCCAATATTTAGATTATGCACCCATTATTTTTGTGTCTGCATTAACCAAACAACGTTTAAACAAACTGCCTGAACTAATTGAAACAGTAAGTATGAATCAAAACTTACGGATTCCTTCAGCGTTGTTAAATGACGTTGTAATGGATGCTGTAGCAATTAATCCAACACCAACCGATAAAGGAAAACGTTTGAAGATTTTTTATGCAACACAAGTGGCAGTCAAACCACCTACATTTGTTATTTTTGTCAACGAAGAAGAACTAATGCACTTTTCTTATGCCCGGTTTTTAGAAAATCAAATCAGAAAAGCATTTACGTTTGAGGGCACGCCAATTAAAATCATTCCGCGACGCCGAAAATAGTGCATTCTACCATACTTTTTTTAGATATTCAAATAAATTTATCAACTTTGAGAAAAAATGATTATTTTTTGAAAAAACTGGTTAAAATACACTAAAAACCTTGCTATTACAACTTTCTTATGCTATCTTGTTAACAGAATATTGAACCAGATCAATATTTGCTGTCTGTTTTTGGACCACTCAAAAATAGACGGAACTTTAGGTGTGTAAAAACATCGTATCTCTTATAGAGGAGGTGAAATGATCCATGGCAAATAAAGCAGAATTAATCGAAAACGTTGCATCTTCAACTGGTTTAACTAAAAAAGATGCTACTGCAGCAGTAGACGCTGTCTTTTCAACAATTCAAGAAACTCTTGCTAAAGGTGAAAAAGTTCAATTAATCGGTTTTGGTAACTTTGAAGTTCGCGAACGCGCAGCTCGTAAAGGACGTAACCCACAAACTGGACAAGAAATTCAAATCGCTGCAAGCAAAGTACCTGCATTCAAACCAGGTAAAGCATTGAAAGATGCAGTGAAATAAGACAGACAATTAGAACCCTTGGTTTCCAAGGGTTCTTTTTTGAATCATACATAAAAAATGTTATTTTAAGAGGTGGTCGAAACAGTACGCTAAAAGGCTAAATTGTAACGAACCTTAGGTGAGAAAAACGTGCTTCGCTCCGAGAATCAAGCGGGAACGGTTCGACACTCGCTCCTTGCTTTTTTGATAAAAAGAGAAAGATTTATGAATGAAGGACAAAAATAAGTTGTTGCCAGTAGCTGTTTTTTAGTGGTTATGCTAGACTTGGGGTGAAGGAAGAGGAAACAGTCTTAAGGTGGTGAATCAATGAAATACAACTATTCTAGAGGGGAAAACAAGGTCGCTATTATTTATGGAGAAACATTTGCTTCCGTCCTAAAAAAACGACCAGTAACGACGGAGTCAATCGTTGTTTTGGCGAATCAGCGTTACTATGATCTTTTTTCGGAGAAGATTAATTATGCCTTTGGGGAACAGTTGGGATTAAACTGGTATATTTGTCGCAATGATGTTCATTGCAATGACTTATCAGAATTAGAAAGTGTGTTACGTTTCTTAGCTGATTGGCCAGAAAATCAGGATGTTTTATTGATTGGTTTAGGTAATGAAGGGGTACTACAATTAACCGCATTTTTGCACCAAGTAAGTAAGTGTTCCTCCAAATGTTGGCTGATGCCTGTGTCTGTTCAAGCGTTACGGCAAGGACTTTTACCAAGTGTCACAATTCAGCAAGCACAGCATGCAACTATGCATATAGAAAATCATTCAGAAGAAATTTTGTTTGATAGTACCTTGACCAATAAAAAAGGTGCCGCTCCTTTAATTGATTTGCTCGTTTTTATTCGAGCGGGTCTTGTCTGTGATTATACTTATTTACAAATGTTATACCAAACGTATCCAGATAAAAAACGGTTGAATCAAACGTCATTTAATGGTATTTTAGACGAGTTGTTATCTTTGTATGAACAAGCAGGGGAAAAAGTGGATCAATTTGGCCGAGTTTTTGAAGCGGCCTTTGCTACAACCGAAAATGGCCATTTGTTATCAGGTCCCATGAAACGATTATTGGGATTATTGTTACAAGTTTTATGGAGCCAGCAAGTCAATCACTTTGACTTTCAATTTAAAAATTTTATCGTTTGGTTTATTCGCTTAGGTTTTCCGGTGGCGTTTCCAAAAGAAATTTTAAGTGCTGATTACGCAGAACAAGTCTTGGCTCACACAGAAACACTAGGTCCTCCTATGGTGTTGGAAAAAATCGGTCAGCTAGGAGCAGCTTTAAAGCCAACGCCCGATCAACTGTTAACAACGATTGAAAGATACCAAGAAATTTTAAAAGAGATTTGAGGGGAAATTATGTCATATAGTGAAAAAATGGTTCAAGCATTACAAGCTGAAAATTTAGCAGAAGCACAGTTAATGTTTGAAGAAGCATTAAAGAAAGATGATGAAAATACCTTAGCTGATTTAGGGGAAACGTTATTATCTTTAGGTTTTCTAGAAGAAGCCAAACAAATTTTCCAACAATTGTTGGAACAATTTCCCGATGCAGATGGCTTAAACATTCCATTAGCAGAAATCGCCATTGAAAATAATGAAATAGATGACGCATTCATCTATTTAGAAAAAATTCCAGAAACTAGTGACAGTTATATCCAAAGTCTCTTAGTCACTGCGGATTTGTACCAAGTTTTAGGGATTCCAGAAGTCAGTGAAGCGAAATTAAAAGAAGCAGCCAATCTTATGCCAGAAGAGCCGTTAATTCAATTTGCTTTGGGAGAACTATATTTTACAAATGGTCAATTTGTCGAGGCTATTACTCGTTATCAAAGCATTGTAGAAAGCGGGACAGCGCAAATCTCTGCTATTTCCTTGAATGAACGCTTAGGAAGTAGTTACAGCATGTTAGGTGATTTTGAAGAAGCAGTTCCTTATTTGGAAGCCGCGGTCAAAGAAGAACAAACAGACGATCGTTTATTCCAGTTAGCTTTCACTTATTTACAGTTACATGAGAATCAAAAAGCCATTGCGTTGTTCCAGCAATTAAAAACACTAAACCCACATTATCAATCACTTTATCTATATTTAGCGGAAGCGCTCCAAGAAGAAGAGCAATTAGAGGAAGCAAAAGCGGTGATCGAAGAAGGAATTGCGGAAAACCCCTTCCAAGTAGAGTTATACCAATTTGCCTCTGAAAATGCCTATCGCTTACACGATATTGCTGGTGCTGAAAACTGGTTGTTAAAAGCTTTGGAATTAGGTGAGAAAACAGATGAAAGTCGTTTGACCTTAAGTAATCTCTACATCACGGAAGAGCGTTTTGAGGAAGTAATTACTATCTTAAATGATTTAGAGGAAACGGATCATCCTTATGCTGAATGGAACTTAGCAAAAGCGTACAACGAATTAGAAGACTTTGCCTTCGCTAAAGTTCATTACGAACAAGCAGCGCAAGAATTGTCTCACGAACCAGAATTTCTAAAAGAATACGCATTGTTCTTACGAGAAGAAGGCGAACTTGAAAAAGCAAAACACTTGTTGCACCATTATTTGGAACATGAACCTGGTGATGTAGACATGCAATCTGTGCTAGCAGATATGGAAGAAAGATAGGAAACGACGATGTTTGTTAGTTTATCAGAAAAGAAAAAATTTTTAACTTGGTTAGTGAATACCGTGCCTTTTGGAAGAAGAGAAGTACTGTGGATTTTAAATTACTTATTAACGCATGATGCGATTTTAAATAATGTTCATTTTGTTGAGAACGTAGAGAAAACCGATCGGGGGATTCGTGTGGTAGCGGATGGTTTAGGTAAGGAGCCGTTATTGCTTTTTATCCAAGCACAAGAATTTACAGATCCGGAACAAATTTTTCATGAGATTCGAATGAATTGGCGGAAAGCTCTTTATTTAGAATGTGTATTTCCAGAGGCTTGGCAAACGAGCCAGTATTTATCTGTTTTAGAAGATAATCCGTTTGCGCCATGGAATGAACAAGTGGATCAAGAAGTTGCCAGAGCGATTGATCAATATTTTAAGCAAGAAGAACAAACGCAACGAATGGCATTACTTAAAGCTCAAATTGATGATGCTTTAGAAACAGGCAACAAAGAAGCGTTTTTAGAATTATCCGATGAATTAAATCGTTTGAAACAACAATAAATAAAACCCAGCATTTTCAATAAATGCTGGGTTTTATTTATTGTTTTAATTTAAAGCGCCGTTGTTTGCTGGGTTTTGCATAAGTAAAGCCTTCGCCAATTGCTTCATGTACGTTAATGATGGACACAAAGGCTTTTTCATCTATTTCATTAGCAATCCGTTTGACTTCCATTATTTCTCGAGGGCTGACTACCGTGTAGAGAACCCGTTTTTCCACTTGTGAATAAGCACCTTCACCATTTAAATATGTTACCCCGCGTTCTAAAGAAGCCATTAAACTTTGACCGATTTCTTCGGAATGATTGGAAACAATTAAAATTCCTTTCGCAGCATAGGCTCCATCGAGTACAGAATCAACAACACGACTGAAAACAAAGGACACAATTAAAGTATACATCATTCGTTTGACATCAATATAGGTCAACGAGAGGAGTAAGACTGCAACATCAAAAAGTAACAACGAGCGTCCCATGCTAATCCCAAAGTATTTTTCGAAAATGCGGGCAATGACGTCGGTCCCACCAGTGGTTCCGCCTACGCGGTAAACAAGGCCACTACCGAATCCTGCGGCCAAACCAGCTAAGAGAGCAGCAATCAATAAATCATGATCTAAATTAATTTCAACAGGAAATTTTTGCCAAAACCACAAAAATACCGATAACGACACGGTACCAATTAGCGTATAATAGAGGGAACGTTTGCCTAAAATTTTACCACCAATTAATAAGAGCGGAATATTGATTAATAATGTCGTATATGCTGGGTTAAAATGAAATAAGGCTCTTAAAATCAAAGTAATCCCCGTGACACCACCTTCGGCCAGGTCATTGGCAATATTGAAAGTAACCAAACCAAAGGCATAGATACAGCTTCCTAATACAATAAATAACACATCTTTAAAATAAAATCTTTGTTCTTCCATTTAATCACGTCCTTTTACAGTATAAACTGTATCATTCTCTATATAAAACAACAAGTAGAACCTTTCCAGATAGCCAAGTTTTTGATAAGATGTAGGAGGTAGAGTAAGAAAGGTTGGGGTAAAATGTCAGAATCAGAACAACGTAGTTTGCAATCGATGCAAACAGAAGTTGATGATTATATTCAACAGTTTAAAACAGGCTATTTTTCACCATTAGGACAAATGGCTCGTTTGACGGAAGAGGTCGGAGAATTAGCCCGTGAAGTCAATCATTATTATGGTGAAAAACAGAAAAAAGCAGACGAAAAACCAAAGACAGTATCAGAGGAACTTGGAGATGTCTTTTTTGTATTGATTAGCATGGCAAATTCTTTAGAGATTGATTTAACCGAAGTTTTTGAAGAAAATATGGCCAAATTTAACAAGCGGGATCGCTATCGCTTTGAAAGAAAGGATGGGAAAACACATGATTAAAATAATTGTCGCTGGGTTTAAAGGACGGATGGGCAGTACTGCTACACAAATGGTCTTAGAAACCGCAGACTTTGAATTAGTAGGTGTGTATGATCCTCATGAAGCACAAGAAACTGTTTCTTTCAATGATGAAACAGCAATTCCCGTTTTTCAGCGCTTAGAAGAAGTCCTAGCTGTCAAACCAGATGTTTGGATTGATTTTACGGTTCCTGAAGCCGCCTATCCAAATACACGTTTTGCGTTGGAACATGGTATGGCGCCAGTTGTTGGGACGACAGGCTTTACGGAGGAACAAATCAACGAATTGACAAACCTATCTCGAGAAAAAGCCATCGGCGGCTTAATTGCGCCAAATTTTGCAATTGGGGCAGTTTTAATGATGCAATTTGCCCAAAAAGCGGCACAGTATTTTCCGGATGTGGAAATCATTGAATTACATCATGATAACAAATTGGATGCACCGAGCGGAACGGCTATAAAAACTGCAGAAATGATTCAAGAAGTTCGGCCAGCAAAAAAACAAGGGAATCCGCAAGAGGTAGAATCAATACCAGGGGCACGCGGGGCTGATTTCGAGGGTCTGCGAATCCATAGTGTCCGCTTACCTGGTTTAGTGGCACACCAACAAGTCCAATTTGGCAGTGTAGGTGAAGGGCTCACTATTCGGCATGATTCTTATGATCGGCGTTCATTCATGACAGGAGTAGCGTTAGCTTGTCGGCAAGTGGTACAGAGAACAGAACTACTTTACGGATTGGAACAGATGCTATGAAATTGACAACTATTCCAAACGAATTTAAAGAAGCCGCTCCCGTTATTCGTGAAATCAATGCACAGGGCTTTGAAGCGTATTTTGTCGGGGGCAGCGTCCGTGATGCTTTATTAAATAAACCAATCCATGATGTCGATATTGCGACAAGTGCCTATCCAGAAGAGATTAAGCAAATTTTTAAACGAACCGTTGATGTGGGCATCGAACATGGCACAGTCCTTGTATTGATGGAAGACCAACAGTATGAAGTAACAACCTTTCGTACCGAGTCAACTTATCAAGACTTTCGTCGACCAGATGAAGTCACCTTTGTTCGCTCCTTGAAAGAAGACTTAAAACGGCGAGATTTTACGATTAATGCCTTGGCGCTCGACAGCACAGGCGAAATCATTGATTTATTTGATGGTATCGAAGATTTAACTAATCAAACCATTCGTGCTGTCGGTAATCCCCATGAGCGGTTTCATGAAGATGCTCTGCGAATGATGCGGGGCTTACGCTTTGCTAGCCAATTAGATTTTAAAATTGAAGAAAAAACCTTAGCCGCTATCGCTGAATTTCATCCTTTATTAGAAAAAATTTCAGTAGAACGCATTACGATTGAATTTGTAAAAATGCTTTTAGGGGTTAATCGACAAGGTGGCTTAGCTCCGTTTATTGAAACAGAATGCTATCAATATTGTCCCAAATTACGAGAACAAGGGGCTGGACTTTTTCGTTTAATGGACTTGCCTGCTCGTCAAATTGAAACAGAAGCAGAAGCGTGGACGTTACTTATTCAATCGTTGAATTTACCAGAAGCAGAAATTCGCTCCTTCTTAAAGGCTTGGAAACTTTCAAATCAATTAATTCAAAACGTTTCACAATTAGTACGCGGTTTGCGTTTTCGCTTGAGTAACGACTGGCAGCCAATGATGCTTTATGAATTAGGCGAAGAATCAGCAGTACTTGTTGAAAGGCTTTTATATTATTACCAACAAGAGAGTCAAGTACAAGTAACAAAAGAGTTAGTTAAGGCATTACCCATCCATCAAAGACATGAATTGGCCATAACAGGAAAAGACCTTTTAGCCGTCTTAGAAGAAACACCAGGCAAATGGTTAGGGGAACTGATTGCTGAAATCGAGCAACACGTTGTTGAAGGTAGCTTAGAGAATAAACAAGAAGTTCTGCTTTCGTTTGCCAAAAAACAACGTTCAAAAGGAGAGAAAGCATAATGCCAACAGAAATGTCTACAAAAGAATTCTTGGTGAAAGAATCACAAACGGCTAAAATGCTCGGTTCTGGTGACTTAGAAGTTTTAGGAACTCCTGCTTTAGCTGCCATGATTGAACAAACAGCCAAAGAAGCTGTGAAGGACCAATTATCAGTTGGGGAAACAACTGTCGGAACGGTGTTAGAATTACACCACTTATATCCATCTGCGGTAGGGGCGACAATCGTTGTTACGATGACCAGCATTGAACAGACTGCACACAAAATACGCTATGAATTTGTTGCTTATGAAGGAGAACGACAAATTGCCAAAGGTTCTCACCAACGTGCAGTAGTTGATATTGATTCTTTTTTAAAAAGAATAACAAAATATTAAGAATCTACAGCGAAAGTTTGTGACCGTTTATCAAAAGTATGGTAAACTAATAATGTAAGAAATTATTTTTAAGTAAGGAGATTTGTGCTATGGCTAGAGAAATGACAGGACTTAAATTTTATTTCAGAAATGGTGAAACTTGGACGATTGATCGTCGTTTTATTGGTGATTTATGGATCAAACATATTACAACAAGTTTTGGCCGTATCCATGGTAGTGAATTTGTTGAAATTCATCCATGTGAAGGGTTCAAAATTGAAATTTTCCAAGAAGGAGATCATGTTCAAACCCACGATATTAACTTAGGTGGCTTAGAATTAGGGATGTTCTCTCGTGCTTTAAAATATGAAGATATCGAACGTATGGAAATTCTTTACAAAAATGGCACACCAGATTTAGTTTATTTCCCTTACAAAGATAAAACAGATGAGGGCTTGGATAACATCTATCAATCTACAAAAGTCAGCGAAAAAACTAAAAACTTATACATTGTTATCGACCCAACACAAACAGTTGATGATGTATACGCTGAAGAATTAAAATAATTTTTGCTCCACAGGAATCAGTGAAATGACTGGTTCCTGTGGCTTTTTTAGTCTTTTGGCGAATAAAATAACATTGGTTTTAATGGAATAGTCGAAAAAATAAGCGAATAAGTGTTGACACATGTTTTTTCTAGCGGTATACTGTTAACAATTCTTAATTAAATCAGTTTTGGAGTGATTCTTATGACAACAACGAAGAAAAACCATACACAACTGAATAACTTTTACTTTAGCTATTTTAGATAGGTTTGTATTCATAACATTATGGGTACAGACAACAAACGTTTGTATCTATAATGGCTAGGGAAATTTAAGATGACTTTCAGCCATGTAGATTTAAGAAAATCTATAGTGGCTTTTATATTGCTTTTTTGTAGGGTATTCACTGTAGATTTTTCTTAAAATTTACTGTGAATATCCTTTTTGTTTGGCCAAAAATTAGGATTTCAGAAACTTACTAAAAAAATTTCGTAAAGGAGCACACAGGATGAAAGAAATAACTGGAGCTACTCGTTTAGCTGGGTTATTCGCGAAACCCAGCCAACACAGTATTTCACCGTTGATTCATAATACAGCATTTCAAAATTTAGGAGTTGATGCTCGGTATCTGGCGTTTGACGTTGGACAAGAGACATTGCCACAAGCAATTGAAGCGATTCGAACGTTTCACATGTTAGGGGCCAACTTATCAATGCCCAATAAAGTGGCGGCTGTAAGTTATATGGATGAACTAAGTCCTACCGCCCAACTGGTTGGCGCGATTAATACGATTGTCAACAAAGATGGAAAACTTTACGGAGACAGCACGGATGGTACTGGTTTTATGTGGAGTTTGAAAGAGAAAAAGGTTGACGTTTTTCAGAATAAAATGACCATCTTAGGAACAGGTGGTGCAGCTTTATCAATCATTGCCCAAGCTGCTTTAGATGGCGTGAAAGAAATCGCCGTTTACAACAGGAAAAGTGCGGGGTTTAACGACAGTCAAAAAAAACTGGCAAATTTCACTGAACGAACCAACTGTGTAATTCATTTAAACGATTTAGCGGATACTGAAAAACTAGCAAAAGATGTTGCTGAAAGCGTCTTGTTAGTTAATGCAACGAGTGTGGGTATGCATCCACATGCGCATAGTAGTCCTATAGAAAATTATGCAATGATTCAACCGAAGTTATTTGTGTATGATGCTATTTATAATCCCAGAGAAACACAGTTATTAAAAGAAGCCCGTTTACGTGGTGCAGAAACAAGCAACGGCTTGGACATGCTACTTTATCAAGGAGCTGCTGCTTTTGAACAATGGACAGGACAAAAAATGCCTGTATCAGTCGTAAAACGTAAAATTGAAAATAGATAAAAAGAGCGCCGTTTAAAGGCATGAGGAGAGAATATAATGATCGTAATTATGAAAGAAAATGCAACCGAAAAGCAAATGAAACAAGTTATTGATTTAGTAACAGGTGCAGGCTTAACTACTCAAACAAGTCAAGATAATGGAAAAACAGTGATAGGCTTGATTGGCGATACAGAAAAATTAGTTGAAGCAGAGTTAACAGCATTAGAAGGCGTGGAGAAAAGTGTCCGCATTTCGTTGTCTTACAAACTAACGAGTCGTTTATTTCATCCAGAGAATACAGTGGTTGATGTGAACGGTGTTAAAATCGGTGACGGCAGTATGACCATGATGGCGGGCCCTTGTTCAATCGAAAGCTTAGATCAGATTCGTGAATGTGCGCGAATTGCTAAAGCTGGCGGTGCAACAATTTTACGAGGTGGTGCATTCAAACCTAGAACGTCGCCATACGCTTTCCAAGGACTAGAAGAAGAAGGACTGAAATACATTCGTCAAGCGGCTGATGAATTAGATATGCAAGTCATTACAGAAGTGATGGATGAAGCGAATTTAGAACTTGTCGCAAAATACAGTGACATTTTACAAATCGGTGCGCGCAACATGCAAAATTTCAAGTTATTACAAGCGGTTGGTAAAACTGGAAAACCTATCGGCTTAAAACGCGGGATTGCTGGTACGATTGATGAATGGCTAAACGCAGCTGAATACATTGCTGCGCAAGGGAATTTCAATGTGATCTTCATTGAACGTGGGATTCGTACGTACGAAACTGCTACGCGCAATACACTTGATTTAAGTGCGGTGCCTTTAATTAAAAAATTAAGTCATTTTCCAATTATTGTTGATCCGAGTCATGGTGTTGGTATCTGGGATTTAGTACCGCCAATGGCCAGAGCAGGTGTTGCTTCAGGTGCGGACGGCTTGATTGTAGAAATTCACCCAGATCCAGCGAATGCGTGGTCAGATGGGCCACAATCCTTGAATGAAAAAACTTACCTACGTATGATGAAAGAAGTTCATATCATCGAAAAAGCAATGAAAGAAATTAATGCTTTAGAAGATTAGTAAAGACAGAGGAGTAGAGGACATGAAATTAACCGTAACGTTACCTACACATTCATATGATTTAACCATCGAAACAGGTGCCTTAGATAAAATTGGCACCTGGGTACGTAGCCTGTGGCAGCCACAACGGGTAGCGATTATTACCGATGAAACGGTGAATAAATTATATGGCGCAGCTGTTGAGAAAGAACTGCAAGCTGCTGGTTTTGAAACATCATTGATTGCTGTAGCGGCAGGTGAACAAAGTAAGAGCCTCGAAACAGCTCAGCTGCTTTATGATTTTTTAGCGGAACAGCAATTGACTCGAAGTGATGGTCTAATTGCTTTAGGTGGAGGCGTTGTGGGAGATCTAGCTGGATTTGTCGCTTCAACCTATATGCGCGGTATTCACTTTTTGCAAGTACCAACAACCTTACTGGCACAAGTAGATAGTAGCATTGGAGGTAAAACAGCGGTTAACACTAAAAAAGCCAAAAATCTTGTCGGTACTTTTGCCCAACCAGATGGGGTTTTAATTGATCCTAATACACTTAAAACATTAGAACCTAGACGTGTGCGTGAAGGAATTGCAGAAATTGTAAAATCAGCAGCTATCGCTGATGTTGAATTGTGGCACCGTTTATCCTCTTTGAAAAATGAACAAGATTTAGTGGCACATGCAGAAGAAATTATCACGGCCTGTTGCAAGATTAAACGTGATGTCGTCGAAGAAGATGAATTAGATTTGGGCTTACGTTTGATTCTGAATTTTGGGCATACGATTGGCCACGCATTAGAAAATACAGCTGGTTACGGGGTGATTGCTCACGGTGAAGGCGTTTCTTTAGGAATGATTCAAATAACTCAAGTCGCAGAACAACAAGGGCTTTCTCCACTTGGGACTACCCAAGAGTTGGTCACCATGCTAGAAAAGTTCGATTTACCAGTAACCACAGATCGTTGGTCAGAAGAACGTCTCTATCAAGCAATTACACATGATAAAAAAACACGTGGGGGACAGATTAAAATCATTGTCTTAGAAAAAATTGGTCAAGCGAAAATTGTCTCTTTACCAACGGAAGAAATTCGAGCATTTTTAAACAGAGAAGGAGGAATTTAAGATGCGCTTTATTACAGCAGGCGAATCACATGGACCTGAATTAACTGCTATTATTGAAGGATTACCAGCCGGCTTACCTTTAAGTAGCGAAGAGATTAACCGAGAATTAGCAAGACGTCAAGGCGGTTACGGTCGTGGGGGACGGATGAAAATTGAAAAAGACCAAGTACGTATTACTTCGGGCATTCGGCATGGTAAAACACTTGGCTCACCAGTAACGTTGATTGTCGAAAACAAAGACTGGAAAAATTGGACCTCCGTGATGTCAGTAGAGCCAGTTCCTGAAAAACAAAAGAAAATCCGCCGCGTCAGCAAACCACGTCCAGGACATGCTGATTTAGTTGGTGGCATGAAATATCAACATGATGATTTACGGAATGTTTTAGAACGGTCTTCGGCACGAGAAACAACGATGCGTGTGGCGATTGGTGCGGTTGCTAAAAAACTCTTAGCTGAACTGGATATCCAAGTCGCTGGGCATGTCGCGGTATTAGGCGGGATTGAAGCTGCGATTCCTGAAAATTTAACGATCCGTGAAATTCAAGAACGGTCTGAACAATCTGTCGTTCGCGTATTAGATCCTTCCGTAGAAGAAAAAATGAAAGAACTAATTGACCAAACCAAGAAAAATGGCGATACAATTGGTGGGGTAGTAGAAGTACTTGTGGGTGGCGTTCCAGCTGGCTTAGGTAGCTATGTTCAATGGGATCGTAAACTAGATGCCAAAATTGCGCAAGCTGTTGTAAGCATCAATGCTTTTAAAGGTGCTGAGTTTGGCATTGGATTTGAAATGGCGCAACGCCCTGGTAGTCAAGTGATGGACGAGATTGTTTGGGACGAAAGTACTGGTTATACCAGAACTTCCAACAATTTAGGCGGTTTTGAAGGAGGAATGACCAACGGAATGCCAATCATCGTTCGTGGTGTCATGAAACCTATTCCAACCCTTTATAAACCATTACAAAGCGTGAATATTGATACAAAAGAGCCTTATAAGGCCAGTGTTGAGCGCTCTGATAGCACGGCGGTACCGGCCGCTAGCGTTGTTTGTGAAGCCGTTGTTGCAACGGAAGTAGCAAAGGCTATGCTCGAAAAATTTGATAGTGACTCATTTGAACAAATGAAAGAAGCAGTGAAACGTTATCGCCTATATACTCAAAACTTTTAATGGAAGAAAGTCGCAAGTATATGGAGGGAAAAAATGAAGAAACGTATTTTAATCGTAGGATTAGGGCTAATCGGGAGTTCACTGGCTTTGTGTATCAAAAAAGGGCATCCAAACAGTGAGATTATCGGTTTCGATAATCAAGCGGAGGCAACTGAATTTGCTAAGAAAACGGGTCTAATTGATGAGATAGCTGAATCTTTAACAAGTGGGGCAAGACGAGCAGAGATTATTTTTCTTTGTTCCCCAGTTAAAGCAACTTTAGTACAACTAGAAGAATTAAACCAATTATCACTAGAAACTGCTCTGATCACAGATGTGGGTAGTACCAAGGTGGAAATTAATCAGTTAGCAACAAAGCTTAACATGAAAAATTTTATTGGTGGTCATCCAATGGCTGGTTCACATAAATCCGGCGTAACAGCCGCTGATGAACGTTTGTTTGAAAATGCCTACTATATTTTTACCGATGACCATGGCGAAAAAAACAAACAGATTCAGGAGTTACAAACGTTACTAAAAGGAACGCATGCGAAGTTTATTACGATGCCTGCACAGGAACATGATGAAATTACTGGTGCTCTAAGTCACTTGCCACATATTGTTGCCGCAGCTTTAGTGAACGAAAGTCAGCAACTGAATACCACTTACCCTAGAGCGCAGCAGCTAGCGGCTGGAGGATTCAGAGATATTACTCGAATTGCTTCCTCTGATGCAACGATGTGGACGGATATTTTATTAAGCAATCGCTTAGTATTATTGGACTTACTAGAAAATTGGCAAAAAGAGATGACTACTGTTTGCCAATGGTTAACAGAAAAAAACGCCCCAGCTATTCGTAATTTTTTTGATAAGGCCAGAGAAACACGTGCTCAGTTGCCCATTCATAAAGAAGGCGCAATCCCAGCTTTCTATGATCTGTTTGTTGATGTACCAGATCAACCAGGAATCATTGCTGAAATTACGCAAATTTTAGGCGAAGCGGACCTTTCTCTTACAAATATTAAAATTTTAGAAACGAGAGAAGAAATCTATGGGATTCTTCAATTGTCTTTTAAAAATCAACCAGACTGCCAAGCTGCAAAACAAATTTTATCTAAAAAAACGAACTATACGTGTTACGAAAAATAAGAGGTGATGAGGGTGCAACTACGTACAAATGTGAAACATTTACAAGGGACTCTGATGGTTCCTAGCGACAAATCGATTTCCCATAGAAGTATTATGTTTGGAGCGATTTCTTCTGGAAAAACGACGATTACAAATTTTCTAAGAGGCGAAGATTGTTTAAGTACCTTAGCGGCATTTCGTTCTTTAGGTGTGAACATTGAAGATGACGGGACGACAATCACCGTTGAGGGGCGAGGATTTGCAGGCTTAAAAAAGGCGAAGAATACAATTGATGTTGGAAATTCAGGGACAACAATTCGTCTGATGCTGGGCATTTTAGCTGGCTGTCCCTTTGAAACGCGCCTAGCTGGTGATGCGTCTATTGCCAAACGACCAATGAATCGTGTAATGCTTCCTTTAAACCAAATGGGAGCGGAATGTCAAGGGGTTCAGCAAACGGAGTTTCCGCCAATTTCTATTCGCGGGACTCAAAATTTGCAACCGATTGACTACACAATGCCTGTTGCAAGTGCTCAAGTGAAATCGGCTATTTTATTCGCCGCTTTGCAAGCCGAGGGCACTTCTGTAGTGGTTGAGAAAGAAAAGACACGTGATCATACAGAAGAGATGATTCGACAATTTGGTGGGACACTTGAAGTAGACGGTAAAAAAATTATGTTAACTGGACCGCAACAATTAACAGGTCAAAATGTGGTAGTTCCTGGTGATATCTCTTCTGCAGCTTTCTTTTTAGTTGCGGGTTTAGTAGTCCCAGATAGCGAGATACTTCTGAAAAATGTTGGCTTAAATCAAACGCGGACAGGTATTTTAGATGTGATTAAAAACATGGGTGGTTCCGTCACTATGTTAAATGAAGATGAGGCCAATCACTCTGGCGATTTACTTGTAAAAACGAGTCAATTAACAGCTACAGAAATTGGCGGCGCTATTATCCCACGTTTAATTGATGAGTTACCGATTATTGCTTTGTTAGCTACTCAGGCTACTGGCACGACAATCATTCGAGATGCAGAAGAATTGAAAGTCAAAGAAACCAATCGGATTGATGCAGTAGCGAAAGAATTAACAATTTTAGGCGCCGATATCACACCTACTGATGATGGCTTAATTATACATGGACCAACTTCTTTACATGGTGGAAGAGTTACCAGTTACGGGGATCATCGTATCGGGATGATGTTACAAATTGCTGCATTACTTGTAAAAGAAGGCACTGTTGAATTAGATAAGGCTGAAGCAGTTTCAGTTTCTTATCCAACATTTTTTGATGACTTAGAACGTTTAAGTTGTTAACGAAGGAGGATAACGAACCATGGAAAGCATTGTTTTAATTGGTTTCATGGGTGCGGGTAAAACAACTATCGGCCAAAGTTTGGCCAACAAACTAAAGATGCCTCATCTTGATTTAGATACAGCGTTAATTGAAAAAATAGGACGCTCAATTCCTGACTATTTCGAAAAATATGGTGAAGCAGCTTTCCGAAAACAGGAAACCCAACTTTTAAAGGAGCTGTCAAAAAATACAGCCATCCTTTCAACTGGGGGCGGGATTGTTGTCAGACCAGAAAATCGTAGCTTATTAAAATCTTTTCAGCAAGTGATTTATTTATATGCGACACCAGAAGAGCTGTTAAAAAGAATCGCAGAAGATACTGAAAACCAGCGGCCCTTAGCTATAGAACGTTCTTCAAAAGAAATCATTACTTTATTTGAGTCTCGTAAAAGTTTTTACGAAGAATGTGCGAAGATGACAATTGATACGACCAATCGCTCGCCAGAAGAAATTATCAATGAAATTCTGCAACAATTAAAGGAGTAGAGAAACGATGAAAGTTGGTTATTTAGGTCCGATTGGTTCCTTTACGTACAGTGCAACGTTGGCTGCTTTTCCTGATGCTACGTTGATACCGTACGCATCGATTCCAGCTTGCTTGAAAGCAATTGAACAGCAAGAAGTGGCATGCAGCATTATTCCAATAGAAAACACGATTGAAGGAACAGTTAACGCATCGATAGATTATTTGTATCATCAAGCGCAGTTACCTGTCCAAGCAGAGTTGGTTTTACCGATTCAACAACAATTAATGGTGGCAAAAGAGAATCAATCGATCTGGCAACAAAGTCAGAAAATTTTATCACATCCGCAAGCATTAGCTCAATCGCAGATGTTTCTAGCAAAAAACTTTCCAGAAGCGATTTTAGAACCAACGCCTTCAACAGCTTACGCCGCCAAATACATTGCAGAACATCCAGAATTGCCTTTTGCAGCTATTGCACCAAAACTTTCTGCGGAAATGTATGATTTGACCATTGTTGAAAAAAATATACAAGATTTATCGGTAAATCAAACCCGATTTTGGGTTCTTGGTTCTGAAAATTTAGCGATTTCTTTCCCGCTATCTGAGAAAAAAATAACGTTGGCGATTACGATGCCAAGTAATGTTCCTGGCTCTTTACACAAAGCATTAAGCGTGTTTAGTTGGCGAGGGATTAATCTTAGCAAAATAGAATCGCGGCCGTTGAAAACAAAGCTCGGAGAGTACTTCTTTTTAATGGACTTAGTGAATGATCAACCAGAAAAATTAATTGAAGCAGCTTTAACAGAACTGGAACTCATTGGCGCAGAAATAAAAATTTTAGGGGATTACCCGATCTATGTTTTGTCCACACTTTAAAGAGTTAAAAATGAAAATGAAGCTTACTTATTAGATAAAGTGAGTTTCATTTTTTATTAAATTACATATTTGTAATAGGAATTTCCTGCGAAATGAGGTATCCTAAGAAAGGTGATAAAACACAGAGGTAAAGGAGTGACACGATGAGTCGTGTAGATCGTTATAAACATATTCATGAAAAATCGAGACCAGCAGAGCATAAAAAGACCTTTAATCCCCGAAAATCAATGGGTGAACATAGAGAAGAAGAACCAGAAGAACTAGCTGAAAGCCTTCAAGAGCCAGTTTACGAAGACAGCTATACTGAGGACAGTCGCAGAAGTGAGAGGCGACATCAAACAGATTCAGGTGGTGGCAACGGTTCTGACCAACCACCCCGCGGAAAAAAAGACAAGAAACCAAAAAAGAAACGTAAAAAATCAAAAACAAAACGCTTTTTCAAATGGCTAGTGATCCTATTGATTCTGTTATTTGCTTATAGTACAGTCATGTTTTTAAAAGGAAAATCTGCAGCAGAACATGATGACTCGTTGCCTCAAGAAAAAGTAGAAACATTTAATGGTGTCAAAAGTAGCAACGGAGCTAAGAATATTTTAATTCTTGGCAGCGATACACGTGGGGAAGATGCTGGACGAGCCGACACAATAATGGTTCTCCAACTAAATGGACCATCAAAAAAACCGAAATTAATTTCATTTATGCGTGATACATTCGTGGACATTCCTGGTGTCGGGCCGAATAAAATTAATGCCGCATACGCTTATGGCGGTGCTGAATTGGTTCGTGAAACGTTAAAACAAAACTTTAATTTAGATACGAAATATTATGCTAAGGTAGATTTCCAATCATTTGAAAAAATTGTTGACTCTATGTTTCCAAAAGGTGTCAAAATCGATGCAGAAAAATCACTGAATTTAGATGGCGTTGATATTGAAAAAGGGCAACAGGTCATGGATGGACATGTCTTACTTCAATACGCTCGCTTTAGGATGGATGAAGAAGGCGACTTTGGTCGGGTTCGTCGCCAACAACAAGTTATGTCAGCTGTAATGAGCCAAATGAAAAACCCAATGGCTTTATTAAGAACCCCAGAATCACTTGGGAAATTAGTCGGCTATATGTCGACAGATGTGCCTGTTAGTTTCATGTTAACGAACGGACCATCATTGCTGATTAAAGGAAAAGCAGGGGTTGAGTCATTATCGGTTCCGGTACCAGATTCTTGGAATTTTGGTGAATCCTCTTATGCAGGCAGTATTTTAGAAGTAGATGAACAAAAAAATGCTGACGCCATCGAAAAATTCCTGAACGAATAAGGAAAGCATTTTAAAATATCCTTTTTTATGCTATATTAGAAACAACGTGGAAAATTAGTGAAACGAGGTTACAAAATGAAAATTGCTATTGTGACAGATAGTACAGCTTATTTACCCGAGCGCATTAAAGATCATCCGAATCTTTTTGTAATTCCCATCCCAGTCATTTTAGATGGAAAAATATACAACGAAGGCATTGACATTGAAGCAGATGAATATTATGCATTGCTAAATAATAGTAAAGAATTTCCGACGACTTCACAACCTGCTTTAGGAGAAGTGTTAGAGCTTTACAAATCAATCGCTGAACAAGGGTACGACACCATCATCAGCATTCATCTTTCTTCAGGAATCTCTGGTTTTGTTCATACATTGCACGGACTTACTGATGAAATCCCAGGCGTTGCTTTGTATCCATATGACTCAAAAATTACAAGTATGCCAATGGGACACATGGTAGAAGCTGCTTTAGATTTAACAGAAGAAAAAGCCAGCTTAGAAGAAATTTTTGCCAAATTAGATTTAATTCGTGACAATACGTATGCATATCTAATTGTAGAAGATCTGAACAACTTAGTTCGTGGCGGTCGCTTAACGAATGGCGCAGCGTTGATTGCTGGACTATTGAAGATTAAACCTATCTTGACTTTTGAAGATGGAAAGATTGTATTATTTGAAAAAATCCGTTCAACAAAGAAAGCTTTTGCTCGTGCAGAAAAGATTATTGGTGAACGAAACGCAGGGATTGAAGCGCCAGTTAAACTGTACGTGATTCATGCCAATAACCGCATCGTTGCTGAAAAAGAACAAGCAAAATTACAAAAGCTATACCCAAATGCAGAAATTGAAATCGGTCATTTTGGTCCAGTTATTGGGACCCATCTAGGGGAAAAAGCAATTGGTTTAGCGATTTCAGCTCAATAATAAAAGATGAGACAAAAGTAAACTACTTCTGTCTCATCTTTTATTCTATTATTTTGTCGTTTGCTGCTGTTACTCAGCCGAATACTTTTTGTTTATAAGAAAATGTAAAATTACTCCTTTTTATTAGAAAATATCTTGCAAATTAAGCAATTCCTTACAAAGTAATGTATACTAAGGAAGAGGAGGCGGTTAAATGAAAAGAAATATAGCCTTGTTGCAAAGCGAAAAAATGAAAAAAGTTCAAGCTTTAGCAAACTACTACCAAGAATCAATTGACTTACCGCCTGGAAAAAACCGTGAGGCGGTTATCAAAAAGATTAATGAATCAAAAAAAGAAATTAAAGAAATAAATGATATATTAACAGATATTCAAAAGAAAAAGAAATAAAGGAGTCGTTTGTGATTATCGATGGATTTACGTTATTGCTATTTTTATTTGTCGTCGTTATGTATGGTTACTTTTACTTCGTACGTAAAAGTATTGTAATTCCGGCTGCAAAACATCCTACAACAAAATATTTAGTTGCTTTTTTTAGTTTAATGATTCTGGCCAATGCATTTTCGGCAGGAGATAAAATTGAAATGATTCGAAGTGTGTTATATATTTTGATTATCTTCAGTTTTCTTTACGATGCAAGAGGTTTTGCGGAGGACTGTATTATTACGCATCCTTTTGACAATCGGGGCACGGCCTTTAAAGATATCGAAAAGATTGTCCTTGTTCAAAAGCCAAACGGTATTCGTTTAGGGTATTTAAAAAAAGGCAGAAGAGGGGTGGTTTTACGCTTTTCTGCGCCACTAGAAGAAATAGTTCTTTTTCTTTCAACACGGATGAATGAAGAGGCAGAAATTGATATTATTGTTAATGAAGATTAACCATGTTCAGCTCCTAGAAATCAGCTTTTCTCGCGTTAAGTTTTGTCTGAATTTCTTTTAAAAAAAAGAAAGCAATTTTGCTTGTACTTTTGGTAAAATTTGTTATAATTAGTCAGATTAAATTTTGGAAGGAAGTTGTTTCGGTGAGTGAAGAATTTGAAAAGTGTGTCGCTGACTTGAAAAAGAAATATCAAGCAATCCCTGAAGAAAAACGACAACACTTTGCAGAACGTATGCAAAAGAAAAATTTCTTACGCTACAAAAAAATTGAATTAATTAAAGGAGAACTTCTTCGTTTAGAAGCACGACGCGCTCAATTGGAACTTTGCGAACGCAGTTCTGAGTTAGAAGAAGTCGAAAAGAAAATTATTCTTAAAAAGAAAAAATTACTTAAATGTTTTGATCGGTAAGTCAATAAAAATTTAATATAGAAGGGAATGATAGGATGGAATTTACCTTTCTAATCATTGTTTTTGCACTGTCTATTACCTTCTCAAACATATTCAACCGGATTGTTCCCGTCATTCCGCTGCCAATTGTGCAAATTATTGTAGGCGTTCTAATTGGTTTAACTAAAATGGGGCAGGAAATTGAATTTGAGCCTGAAGTGTTTTTAGTAATGATTATTGCACCGCTTTTATTTAGAGAAGGGGAGCTAATCAATCTGAAAGCAATGATGAAAAATTTCGGGATGATTCTTTTCTTGGCCTTTTTTGGTGTGTTAATTACCTTAGTTGGAGTCGGCTGGACCCTGCATATGATTTTGCCTACTTTACCATTAGCTGCTTGCTTCGCTTTTGGGGCGGCTTTAGGGCCAACGGATGCGGTGGCGGTAGGTTCGTTATCAGGACGAATTGACATTCCTGAACGTTCGATGAACATTTTATCTGGTGAAGGGCTCATTAACGATGCATCAGGCGTTACAGCCTTTCAATTTGCATTAGCGGCTTTATTAACGGGTTCATTTTCGCCGGTGGAAGCGGCAGGGACCTTGGTTATTTCCAGCATTGGTGGAGCGGTAGTCGGAATCGTGTTAGTTCTATTAAAACAGCAAATTGTTCATTTACTTGAAACTGCAGTGGCAAAAGATGTTACAGGCTACTTGTTGATTGAATTACTCTTGCCATTTATTGCTTATTTAATTTCAGAGTTGATTGGCGTTTCTGGAATTATTGCTGCTGTGATTGCTGGAATTATGCAAGCGTCTAGTTTGAAAAAAGTTTCGCTTTTTGAAGCAGAGCTGTCAAATGTTGGCGAAAGTATTTGGAGTATGATTGAGTTCACTTTAAATGCCTTAGTTTTCTTATTCTTAGGAATTGAACTTTCTCAAGTGTTTTCGCCAATTTGGATTGACCAACAATATTCAAACTGGTTCCTACTAATGGTTGTTCTAATTATTAGCGCCGTTGTCTTTTTGATTCGTTTCTTAGCCATTTTCAGTGTTTACACGCTTCAACATGGCCTTAAAAAAGTTAAAAACGCAATGAATGAAATGCTGATTTTAACTTTTGGCGGTGTTAAAGGAACAGTGAGTTTAGCCACCATCTTTATTTTGCCAACAGCGATTAACGGCGAGCATTTTAAAGAACGACCGTTATTACTATTCATTACGGCTTGTGTTATTTTGGTGACTCTGATTGGCGGGATTCTAGTTTTACCATTTTTAACTGATTCAGAGACGGAAGTGGAAAATGAAGAGTCAGTCGAAATTGATTTATTACGTGATGTCATTGATGTCTTAAAACAGCAAAATGAAGAGAATCCTCGTGGTGAAATGAATGCGGTCATTGAAAATTATCAAGATCGTTTAAAAGAATTGTATACCGAGCAGCTAAGTGCAGAACGAAAACAAGAAGTGCAAGAGTTGCGGACGTTAATTGTGTCCATTGAACGAGACGGCTTAGAAGAAAGTCTGAAACAAGGAGAAATTAGTGTCAGAAGTTATCGTATGTATCAACGCTTGATTACACGGATGCAACGGTCGATTGCCAAACAATTATTATCGATTGTAGGCTTTTGGTTATTATTTGCTCGACAAATCATTTCGATTCTTTTACATCCTAAGCTATTTTTCAATCGTGGTGAAGCTTCTGAAGAAGAAAAAGAATTACGAAATGAAGAACTAGAAAATATTCGCCAAGTTTTTCTAAGAAATTCTCAAGTTATTCTGAAGAGTTTAGATAATTTGCGCGGTGTCTATGATGATGATTTAATTGATTTCTTCATTGACGGACGCTTGGATTTAGCCCATAAGTTTGAAAAAGGCGAATTTATTGATTCGTATATTGTTCATACGGAGACAAACTATGTCAAAGACCTATTATTAGGCTTCCAAGAAGAACGACGGATGATTGATCATTACGAACAATCTGAACGCATTTCAATTATCGAAGCGAACGAATTACGAAAAAATGTCAATTTATTAGAGAGTTATTCGATTAGCGGCGAAGTGAATAACGTTCCGCTGAAACGATTTGTTAAAAATTTTAATAAAGAATAAGTAATAGTGTATGAGATAGATGAGTTGGTATCTCCTTCAAAATTTAAAAATCCTATAGCTAAATTTTAAGTACAGACTAAAAACCACTGTAAAATTTTTTATTTTAAAGAATTTTTACGGTGGTTTTTTCTTTATAATAATTATACATTTAATTAAAAATAATAACAAAATCCATTAATAGATATAATTTTTAATAAAATAAATATTTTAATGATTACTCGCAACGTTTGTTTATATTTCTTGATATATGCCTAAAACGTTATTTAATAACAATTTTTAATATTTCGTTAAAAAAACCCTTTATTTATGTGGTGTTTGTGTGTACAATTAATTATTTTAATAATAAATATACGATTAAAAAGGAGTGGTGAAAATGGTAGGGACAGTTGCGGTAACTCCAGAACAACTTAAGAGTCAAGCTAAAGTTTACGCACAAGCCTCGAATCAAATTAACGATGCAATTCGCAAAGTTAATTCAATGAATCAACAAATTTCGCAACAATGGAAAGGCGAAGCATTTCAAGCGTACTTGGAACAATATAATCAATTAGAGGGTAACGTGAAAAAAATGGAAGAATTACTTATTAGCATCAATCAACAATTGAACAAATACGCTGATACTGTCGCACAACGAGATCAACAGGATGCACATTCATTTGGTTTTTAAATAATTATAGTTGTTGGAGGGGAAAATGAATAATCATTTAAAGAAAAAAGCTTATCGAAACACACCAGCTTTTGTGATGTTAGCATGGGGTTCGTTTCTGTTCTTTGTGGTATTAATTTTGGTGGGACTTTATACATTAAAGGAGCCTTTAATGGTAAAGGGATATTATTTAATGGGATCGGTAGGGTTAATTTCTTCTTCATTCACTTTATCTAAAGTCATTAGAGATAATCAAGAAGATGAAGAAAGATATAATCAGATGTTTCGAGCACATGAAGAATCAGAAGAGTAAGAAATTTCTTCTGATTTTTAATGAATTGAAAGGGCATTCTTTTGAATGCTCTTTTTATATAATAATTAAAGGAGGAAGTTGATTGTAAAAATCGCATCCAATCAAGGCGCTGCCCAAAAGGCAATTGTCGGGATCAAGAGTGTATCTGTGAATAAAAATCAAATATGTCATTTAGGAGAAAGCAATATTTCAAGCATGAAAAAAGGGGTTAAAGTCAGTAATCAACTGCTCAATCAATTAGCAAAAGTAGTCAATGGTGTCAACGCACAAGCCAATAAATTCCCCAAATTAGCGGCAACGATGGCGGCTAGAGATAGCCAAACAACGTTTAAATAAGGAGAAACGATGGAAAAGGATACGAATGAAAAATTAAGAAGGAACTACGCGGAACAGATTGTCGAAAAAGAACGAGCAATGGATCAATTGTCGAAGGAAAAGAAGCAAATCCAAACCATTTTTGGTACACTAGAGTCTGAACTAACTAGAAATTTTCGCGAACTTGAGCAACTCAACGCAGAAGTGATTCATAAAGGAGGTAAGTCGACGCGTTGGGAGCAAGAGGAGCTCTCTGGAAAACAACGCTATTTAAGGGGCTTTTTACAACAACAGACACATGAATTAAGTCAAAGATACACAAAAGCAACCGCACAATCGAATGAAGAACGACTACAGCTCCAAAGAGAAAGGAGTCGGTTGTCATGGGATTAATCTACTCCAGTAGCGATTCTTCAGCAATGATGCGCGCGCTGTCCAGCAACCTAGCAGTTGCCCGAACAACCACCAGTGAGCTAACAGCAGGTTGTCAGCAACTAATCGCAGCTATCGACGGTCATACATTGTCTGGTGCTGCCTATAATGCGGGAAAAGGGCTATTTTCAGAATTAGTGATTCCGACGATTCATCGAATGACTGCCGCCGTTGATAATGTCCAAAGTGATTTGGCCAAATACAGCGCTGCGGATGCGTTTATTGCCAGTGAAGGTTTTTTAGATGAAGACAAACTCAAATTGAAAATAAAAATCATGAAAGCCAACCAACAATTATTGCACGATTCTGCTAGGGCAGTCGCCACGCTAGCCCATAGTCAGCCGATTCCAGGAATTTATGAACTCTTACAAAATGCCCAACGGACCTTTATTAAGATGGCAGAAAGCATGCAACAGGACGTTGATAAGCTCCACAAGCAAATACAAAAGCTCAATGAGTTTGACCGACAAACCAAAAACCTGTTCGCCACTAGCTTAGAGGAAATGCAGTTGGCGATGCAAAGCATCTTAGTCCTAAATGAAACAACTGTCAAAAGCAACGGCCTCTACACCTTGCCAAGTGGTGTTGATAAAAGTTACTTTACGGAAATCAAAAAAGATACTAAAAATGAAGTCACTGACAAACAGCTGTTAGCGGGTTGTACCATTCTTTATGTTCATGATAAAAAGAACGGTTTCAATTATTACATGCTAGAAAAGGACGGCTATTCCTACCGAATAGACGAGAAAAAATTATCAGGAAACTTGGCTTCTCTAGTAAAAAAATATGACTTAGATGTCTTGGGATTGACCCCGAAAGAATTGACAACACGGGTCAATAACCAACAGAAAAAAGGCTATAATTACTTTGAAAAAGATGACAGAGTTTTGGGATTAGGTCTCCTGTCAAAAGGCCAAGGAGTTATGGATGAAATCCAAGAGTCAGGTGTGTGGGATTCCTTGTGGATGTTAGGAATGGGCATTGCGTCGGTAAGGAATGCGCAGACCTTTTCTAACGGAGTTAAAGGAACGGATAACGCTGCTTTAAGAGGAAGCAAAAACGGAAAGACTTATGTGTTAGATAAGCCTAAAAGTACTGGGAATGTGACTTATAAGAAAGCCAGTGGGGCTGTGGATGATGTATCTTGGAGTTTAAATAAAAATGGAGCAACTATAAACGGACGTAAGTATTCTGGACATGTTTTAGAAAGAATGGCTCCCGACACACCAGATATTCGAGCTCAATTGCATACTAGAGCACAAGAAATTGCCAAAGGTAAAGGATACGTTCCAGGAACAAGAGAATATAGCGATTTTATAAAAAAATATGTACAGCCAAGAAATGTTCCCCCATCAGTTATTGAGGACGCTATAACAAATGGTGTGAAAATATCAGGAAACCAAATAAATACATGGAAATTTGAAACTGGTGATGTTACAGTTATAATTAATGATTTAGGTGATGTAATTACAGTAATACCTAAATAAAGGAGATTGAAAA
Source organism: Enterococcus sp. DIV2419 (assembly GCF_051711865.1). Lineage (NCBI taxonomy): Bacteria > Bacillati > Bacillota > Bacilli > Lactobacillales > Enterococcaceae > Enterococcus > Enterococcus sp. DIV2419. The sequence goes on along the minus strand of NZ_JBIONS010000001.1, from coordinate 1,591,716 downwards.
AATGAAATATGATGAATTAGACTTGATGGAACTATTTCTATCTGAAAGCGAAAGTCTGACTGATAATGTAGGTGATGGCAATATAACGTACAAAATTAGTAAAGGTGATTTTACTTTAAAAATCTTTATAAGAACATATGAAAACCAAGTTAGTGTATTTTTGACTTACAAAGAAAAAGATATTTTTTATGGAGATTTTGATAATGTTACTGAATTGAGAAAGGAAGATATGTATTTGAGAGTTTTAAGAGAGAATAGTCCAATCGCCAGTCTTTGTTTTGGTACAATGCTTTCTATAAGTATTGAAAATCAATAATTGGATTACTAAAGAAAAAAGGCACTTTAATATCTGATTGGCTTCGGTTAGTAAAGCCTTGTCTAGTAAGCTATAACTCACTAATCAAGTTGCCAATAACTACCAAAAGCTAACTGTATATTCATTAAAAATAACTAGAGTGGTTGTGGTTTGAATTAACTGTAATCACTCTATTTAGAGTAAATATAAAATCTAAAATCATGAAAGCCAACCAACAATTATTGCACGATTCTGCTAGGGCAGTCGCCACACTAGCCCATAGTCAGCCGATTCCAGGAATTTATGAACTCTTAAAAAATGCCCAACGGACCTTTATTAAGATGGCTGATAGTATGCAGCAGGACATTGATAAGCTCCACAAGCAAATTCAAAAGCTCAATGAGTTTGACCGACAAACCAAAAACTTATTCGCCACTAGCTTAGAAGAAATGCAGTTGGCGATGCAAGGCATCTTAGTCCTGAATGAAACAACTGTAACTTTTGGGATGGACTGTTATCCTATGAAATCTTATCTGAAAAGAGCATTTCAGAAATGATTAAAAAACATGCAGGAAATGAAAAAGAACATTATGGACTTGGAATTTGGTTGGTAAATCCAACAAAAAATCATACGCATATTTATATTGAAGGTTGTGATCCCGGTGTTTCCTGTATTTCACTGTTCAATCCTTTGGGAAAAGATATATACACAGTTTTTAGTAATTATGAAGACAATGTTTGGGAGCTTGCTCGAGGCTATTTATCAAGAAAATAAAGAACATACAGAACCTTGGACAAAGCGGGTTTGAATTTTTGTCCAAAGTTAAGGTTCGCTACATATGAAATTCTCTCTTGACGAAGATTATTCTGAACGTCTATAATTTATTTTTTTGGTAGCCGCATACGCTGATTTTTGATACAATAAGCAAGACCAAAATAGAAGGAGTTGGTAGTGTCGGTGAAAGAATTAAAAGTAACAGATTTAACCAAAACATATGGGGAAAAAACACTATTTGATCATCTTTCTTTTTTGATTCATGAAAAAGATCGCATTGGTTTAATTGGGATTAACGGCACAGGGAAAACCAGTTTATTAAATATTATTGCTGGCGTAGATAGCGGTGATGGTGATCTTGCTGCAATTCAGCAGCCAAGTGATTATCAAATTGGGTACCTTTCCCAGAATCAAACATTTGACGAGAATATTACGATTGCAGAAGCCGTGTTTCAGGGAGACAGCCCGATCATAAAAGCGGTCAAAAATTATGAATTAGCGTTAGCTGCTTTAAGTGAGAATGGTTTAGACGAAGGGGTTCAAAGACGTTACACGCAAGCAGAAGAAGCCATGAATAAACAAGATGCTTGGACAGCAGATACCAATGCAAAAATTATTTTACAAAAATTAGGTATTCCCACATTGGAAAAGAAAATAGGTGAGCTTTCTGGTGGGCAGTTAAAACGAGTAAGCTTGGCGCAAGTCTTAATTGAAGCGCCTGATTTACTGTTATTGGATGAACCAACGAACCATCTGGATTATGAAACGATTGAATGGCTGGAAAACTTTTTAAATAACTATCGTGGCGCGGTTTTAATGGTGACCCATGACCGCTACTTTTTAGATCGAGTAACCAATCGGATTTTCGAACTTTCTTTTGGAAAACTGTATGAATACAAAGGAAACTATGAAATGTATGTAATGGAAAAAGCCGAACGTGAACGTGTCGCTGTAGAACAAGAAGAAAAAAGAAAACGCCTCTTCAAACAAGAACTTGCGTGGATGCGAGCAGGCGTTCAAGCACGAGGAACGAAACAGCAAGCAAGAATTGATCGGTTTCAGGATTTAAAAGAAAACTTGCATCAGGTACAAACCAATGGCACCTTAGAAGCAGACTTTGCCACGCAGCGTTTAGGGAAAAAAGTTCTGGAAATCAAGGAAGGAAATTATGCCATTGATCATAAACAGCTTTTGAAAGACTTTAATTTACTCATTCAAGCAAACGATCGAATTGGCATTACTGGTAAAAACGGTGCAGGCAAATCCACGTTATTAAATATTTTAGCTGGCCGCATTCCTTTAGAGAGTGGCCTATATAGTATCGGTGAAACCGTCCGAATTGGCTATTATACCCAGCAAAACGAAGAAATGGATCCTAATCAACGGATGATTGCTTATTTGCAAGAAGCAGCAGAAGAAGTGAAACGCAGTGATGGAAGCAGCGTTGGGGTCGCTGAAATGTTAGAGCGCTTTTTATTTCCTCGTTTTATGCACGGGACACTGATTGGCAAACTGTCTGGTGGAGAAAAACGCCGGTTATATCTCTTAAAATTATTAATTAGTCAGCCTAACGTGTTATTATTGGATGAGCCAACCAACGATTTGGACATTGATACGTTGACCATTTTAGAAGATTATATTCAAACGTTCAAAGGAGCGGTAATTGCGGTTTCTCATGACCGTTATTTCTTGGATAAAACAATGGATAAATTGTTAGTTTTTCAAGGAAATGCTCAGATCCTATCATTTTATGGCACAATGAGTGAATATTTGGCGAACCAAAAAGAACAAGAAAAGGTCAAAGAAAAACCGCTCAATAAACCAGTAAAAGAAGCATCGACAGAAAAGAAAGAAAAAACAAAGCTGACTTATATGGAACAAAAAGAGTGGGCAACAATTGAAGAAGACATCACACAATTAGAAACGAAATTAGAAACATTAACTGAAGAAATGAATCATCAGGGTGATGATTTTGTTCGTTTACAAGAATTGCAAGAAGCAGTAACAGCAACGGAACAATTGTTAGAAGAAAAAATGAATCGTTGGGAATACTTGAGTGAATACGCGGATTAAGAGACGGAGGGAATAAGATGGAAGAAGCATACTTAGCGCTAGGAAAAAAGATTTTAGAAGAAGGTCATTTTAAAGAAGACCGTACAGGAACTGGTACGTATAGTTTATTTGGCTATCAAATGCGTTTTGATTTGGCCAAAGGATTTCCCTTACTAACAACCAAACGAGTACCGTTTGGCTTGATTAGAAGTGAGTTATTGTGGTTTTTAAAAGGCGACACGAATATTCGTTATTTGTTAGAGCGAAATAATCATATTTGGGATGAATGGGCGTTTGAACGTTACGTAAAAAGCGCAGATTATCAAGGACCAGACATGACGGATTTTGGGCATCGTGTCTTACAAGATCCAGCGTTTGCAGAACAATACAAAGAAGAACATCAAAAATTCTGTGACGCCATTTTAAATGATGCAGAGTTTGCAGAAAAATATGGTGAATTAGGGAATATTTATGGTGCGCAATGGCGTCACTGGGAAACCAAAGATGGTAGCTTTATCGATCAATTAGCTAATGTGATTGAAATGATTAAAACCAATCCTGATTCTCGCCGTTTAATTGTTTCCGCTTGGAATCCAGAAGATGTGCCTTCAATGGCGTTGCCGCCTTGTCACACTATGTTTCAATTTTATGTAAATGAAGGAAAATTAAGCTGTCAACTTTATCAGCGCAGTGCCGATGTTTTTTTAGGTGTTCCTTTTAACATTGCAAGCTATGCTTTATTGACACATCTGATTGCGCATGAAACAGGTTTAGAAGTGGGGGAGTTTGTACACACGCTAGGAGATGCCCACTTATATCAAAATCATGTGGAACAAATGCAAGAACAATTATCACGAGAAGTTCGTTCTTTCCCAACGCTCGTTTTGAATCCAGACAAGGCTTCTGTTTTTGATTTTGATATGGAAGATATTAAAGTAGAAGGCTATGACCCACATCCAACGATTAAAGCGCCGATTGCCGTATAAAAAAGGAGAGAGAAGCTATGTTAGCAGCTATTTGGGCCCAAGATGAACAAGGAGTGATTGGTAAAGAAGGCAAATTGCCTTGGCATTTACCCAACGACTTGAAATTTTTCAAGGAAAAAACAATTCATAATACATTGGTCTTAGGACGTGCAACTTTCGAAGGCATGGGATGTCGTCCGTTACCAAATCGAACAACGATTGTTCTTACCAGTAATCCGGATTACCAAGCTGAAGGCGTTTTGGTTATGCATTCCGTAGAGGAAATTCTTGCGTATGCTGACAAGTATGAAGGCGTGACCGTTATTGGTGGAGGTTCTGTCGTTTTTAAAGAATTGATTCCCGCATGCGATGTCTTATATCGGACGATGATTCATGAAACGTTTGAAGGCGACACTTTCTTTCCAGAAATTGACTGGTCTGTTTGGGAAAAAGTTGCCACTGTTCCCGGCGTCGTGGACGAGAAAAATCTCTATGCACATGACTATGAAACGTATCATCGAAACGATAAATAATAAAATGAAGGGAGGCATGAGCAATGCCGACATTGAAAGAAAAAATTATTCAAGAGAGTCAACGTTTAGGCATCGATAAAATCGGCTTTACTCATGCTGAACCATTTATTGAATTAGAAGATTCTCTGCATGAACAACGAGAGCGAGGATATAACTCGGGGTTTGAACATCAAAATGTGGAAGAACGAATTTACCCAGAAAAAACGTTTGAGCATCCTAAAAGTATTATCTCCATTGCTTTAGCTTATCCCACCAAAGCTCAGGAAAAAATGCCTAGAGATGAAAAGCGTGGACAATTTGCGCGAGCCTCTTGGGGAATTGATTATCATCACATTTTGCAGGATCGGTTGCAAAAATTAATTGCTTTTATTGAAGAGCAAGCTGCCACTGAAGCAGAAAAAGAACACTGGCGTTTTCGGCCGCAAGTGGATACTGGCGAATATGTTGACACCGCTGTTGCTCAGCGGGCGGGTTTAGGATTCATTGGTAAAAATGGTCTACTGATTACCGAAGAATTTGGTTCCTTTGTATATTTAGGTGAGGTGACCACCAACATTCAATTTGAACCAGATGAACCTGTTCCAAATGGTTGCGGTGATTGTACTCGTTGTATCACAGGGTGTCCTACAGGGGCTTTGTTAGGGGACGGTCGAATGAATGCTCAAAAATGTTTGTCTTATCAAACGCAAACAAAAGGCATGATGCCTGAAGAGTATCGGAAAAAAATGCGTAACGTCATTTATGGTTGCGACATTTGTCAGCTGGTTTGCCCTTATAATAAAGGAAAAGATTTTCATTTTCATGAAGAGATGGAACCAAAGATTGAAGAAGTTTATCCCAAATTGGCACCGTTATTAACTATTTCCAATAAAGAATTTAAACAGCAATTCGGACACTTAGCAGGCTCTTGGCGTGGCAAAAAACCATTGCAACGGAATGCTTTAATTGCGTTAGCGAATTTGGGCGGCCGTGAAGCTATCCCACAAATTATTCTCTGTTTAAATGATCAGCGTCCTGTCATTCGCGGAACAGCTGCTTGGTCGTTAGGTCAGCTCGCAAAAAGAGAACCCGAGCAAAGTTTAGAAGCTTTAAATTATCTACTTTCTGTAGAAACTGAAGAAGAGGTTATCGAGGAAGCTCAAAAGGCTATTCACTTGTTAACAAGCAAAAAAGGAAGCCGCTCAACGGAGTGACTTCCTTTTTTTATTAAATATGATTGCGATATAAACCAACAACTTTACCTAAAATTGTAACGTTATCTAAAAGAATAGGCGCTAATGCATCATTTTCAGGCTGCAAGCGGATATGATCTACTTCTCGGAAGAATCGTTTACAGGTTGCTTCATCTTCATCGGTCATTGCGATTACGATGTCGCCATTATTGGCGTTCGATTGCTTACGAACAATCACTTGGTCGCCATCTAGAATACCTGCGTTAATCATACTTTCTCCTCGAATCGTCAACATAAATAAAGCATTTTCTTCTGTACGTAAATCAGGAGGTAACGGGAAGAAATCTGATGCTTCTTCCACCGCTAAAATTGGTTCACCAGCAGTTACGACACCTAACATCGGAATAGTTGTCGGTTGAATCCCGATCTTTTCCAAGCCTTCTGGTGTTAATTCGATTGCTCGCGGTTTTGTTGGGTCACGTAAGATTAGACCCTTTTTTTCAAGACGAGCTAAATGTCCGTGAACGGTAGAAGTTGAGGATAAATCAACAGCCTTCCCAATTTCGCGAACGGTTGGCGGATAACCCTTTAATTCGACTTGTTCGTATATATATTTAAGTACTTCTAATTGTCTTGTTTCTGTACGTTTCGCCAAAACCCGCACCTTCTTTCAATTGATAAAATTAGTGTACCATAAAATGCGAACGAAATCAAACAAGCGTTCGCGTTTTATAAATATCAGAATATAGTTGTTTTTTTAAGGCAGTTCTTATAATATAGACAGTGAGAGTAAGGAGGGATTTTGATGTTATCGAAAGAAAAAATTGCCCGTATAAATGAATTAGCGAATAAAGCAAAAGTGGAAGAACTTAGTGCGAAAGAAAAAGTCGAACAACAAGAATTACGTAAAGAGTATTTAGAAGCATTTCGTGGAGGGATGCGTCACCATATCGAAGGAATGAAGGTCGTGGATCAAGAAGGGACCGATGTGACTCCTGAAAAACTAAAACAAATTCAACGTGAAAAAGGACTTCACAACAGAAAGTAATTGCTTTCATTGTCGAAATAAGCTACACTATGAATAAAGGTAAAAAAAACCTAAATTAGGAGATGATTTTTTTGTTTGACAAGACAGATCAATTGGGCGTTAATACAATCCGGACATTAAGTATTGAAGCCGTACAAAAAGCGAACTCAGGACATCCTGGTTTACCAATGGGTGCTGCCCCAATGGCGTATGCACTTTGGACAAAACATTTAAAGGTGAACCCAACAACTTCTAGAAACTGGGTTGATCGTGATCGTTTTGTACTTTCAGCAGGCCACGGCTCTGCAATGTTGTACAGCTTATTACATCTATCAGGATACAACGTAACAATTGACGATTTGAAAAATTTTCGTCAATGGGATAGTAAAACACCAGGGCATCCAGAAGTGCACCACACAGATGGTGTTGAAGCAACAACAGGACCTCTAGGACAAGGGATTGCTATGGCTGTTGGTATGGCAATGGCTGAAGCGCATTTAGCTGCAACTTATAATCGTGATAGTTTCCCTATTATGGATCATTATACGTACGCAATTTGTGGTGACGGCGATTTAATGGAAGGCGTTTCTCAAGAAGCAAGTTCAATGGCTGGTCATATGAAATTAGGTAAATTAATTGTCTTGTACGATTCAAATGACATCTCATTAGATGGACCAACTTCTAAAGCCTTTACTGAAAATGTTGGGGCTCGTTATGAAGCATACGGATGGCAACATATTTTAGTTAAAGACGGCAATGATTTAGATGAAATAGAGGCTGCGATTGAAGCGGCTAAAGCTGAAACAGATAAACCAACACTGATTGAAGTTAAAACAGTCATCGGTTACGGAGCACCAAAAGAAGGAACATCTTCCGTTCACGGCGCGCCAATTGGTGAAGAGGGCATTACAGCGGCTAAAGCTGTTTATGGTTGGGAATACCCTGACTTTACTGTGCCAGAGGAAGTCGCTGCTCGTTTTAAAGAAACGATGATTGACGAAGGCCAAAAAGCAGAAGCGGCTTGGAATGAGATGTTTAAGAACTATGAACATGCGCATCCAGAATTAGCCAAACAATTTAAAGAAGCTTTTGCCAATCAATTACCTGAAGGTTGGGAACAAGAATTACCTAAATATGAACTAGGAACAAGTGCCGCAAGTCGTGTAACAAGTAAAGAAACGATTCAAGCTATTTCAAAAGTTGTTCCAAGTTTCTGGGGCGGTTCAGCTGATTTATCAGCCTCAAATAATACAATGGTTGCTGCAGAAAAAGATTTCGAACCTGGTCAATACGAAGGCCGTAATATTTGGTTTGGTGTTCGCGAATTTGCAATGGCTGCAGCAATGAACGGGATTCAATTACATGGTGGTAGCCATGTTTATGGCGGAACATTCTTCGTCTTTACTGACTACTTACGTCCAGCAATCCGTTTAGCCGCTTTACAAAAAGTTCCTGTAACTTATGTCTTAACGCATGACTCTGTTGCGGTGGGTGAAGATGGGCCAACACACGAACCAATTGAGCAATTAGCAAGTGTTCGTTGCATTCCAAATGTTCATGTGATTCGTCCAGCAGACGGCAATGAAACTGTTGCTGCTTGGAAAATTGCTATGACTTCTACGGAAACACCAACTATTTTAGTTCTAAGTCGTCAAAACTTACCTGTTTTAGAAGGAACGTTAGAACACGCTTCTGATTCTGTTCAAAAAGGTGCTTATGTATTGTCACCACAAAAAGGTAAACAACCAGCAGGGATTTTAATTGCGACTGGTTCTGAAGTAAATCTAGCAGTGGAAGCACAAGCGAAATTAGCGGAAGAAGGCATCGATGTATCTGTCGTGTCAATGCCAAGTTTTGATTTGTTTGAAAAACAATCTGCTGAATATAAAGAAAGTGTGTTACCTAAAGCTGTGACAAAACGTGTGGCAATTGAAGCTGCAGCAAGTTTTGGTTGGGAACGCTATGTAGGGACGGAAGGCAAAACAATTACAATTGATCACTTCGGCGCTTCTGCACCTGGCGGTCTAGTTCTTGAAAAATTCGGCTTTACTCCTGAAAATGTGGTTAATACCTATAAATCACTATAAATAAAGAGTAAAAAACCTGAATGCTTGTGATAGCATTCAGGTTTTTTGCTTCATTTCTTTTTGGGAGCAAAGAGCATAAAGTGAAAAAATAATGCGAACAATTGGAACCCAATACCAGTTAAAGTAACACCAGACCAACCATAGTTTTGCCACATTAATGTACCAATCAATGAACCCAGTGAACCGCCGATGAAATAGAAAAACATAAAGACGGTATTGTTACGATTGCTGGCTTCTTCTCCCAAATTTTGGACGCGTGTTTGATTGGCTACTTGCCCAAATTGAGTACCGATATCTAAAACAATAATTGCTAAGATTAGTAAGACCACATGTGTTCCACCTAGAAAAAGTAGGATAAAACTACCGAACTGCATCAACAGGCCAATCAAAACAATCTTCCGTTCTGGATAATAATCGGATAGACGACCAATGATGGGTGCTACGAAAGCCCCTGATAACCCAAAAATTGCTAGAATACCGACTTCTTTCGGTCCCCAATAATAAGCTGGACTACTAACAAAGAAAATTAATGTAGACCAAAAGATTGAAAAGGTTGCAAACATAAAAAAGCCATTGACAGTTGCTTCTCTTAACAAAGGTTGCGATTTGATTAGCTTAGGAAGACTTTTCAAAGAACCTAAATAAGTTAATCGATTTGAAGTTTGAGTATGTATCACTGTTTTGGGCAATTTTAATTGGAGTAGAACGACCAATGCTAACACGAATATTACGGCGATTAAGTAGACTGTTCGCCAAGAAGCTGCACTAGCAATGAAACCCGAGATCGTTCGAGACAATAAAATTCCTGTCAATAGTCCGCCCAGCATTCGACCTGTTACTTTACCACGGTTCGCTGGTCCCGCCATGACCGCAGCATAAGGAATAATAATTTGGGCGACAATAGAGAGCAACCCAATAAAAAAAGAAGAGAGTGCAAACAGGAGAAAACTTGGTGCAAAAAATGCAGCACTTAGAGACAGCGAGGAGAGCCCAGCTACTCGAATGATTAATTTGCGGCGATCAACGACATCGCCTAATGGAACAAGAAAAAGTAAGCCTAGCGCATACCCTAATTGGGTCAGCATAGTAACAAAACCAATAGAACCAATACTGACTTGAAAGGCCTGAGCAATTTGGGTGCCAATTGGTTGAATATAATACATATTGGCGACCACGACCCCGCAAGTTAACGCTAATAAAAACGTCACTTGATTTGTTAAACCCGATTGTTGTTTCTTCATCTAACCACCTACATTTCTATGTAATTCATTTTGTAATACAACAACTACTCGGCAATAGTTGTTTTGATTACAAAAACAGACTTCTCTTATAAAGTTTGTTCAAAAAGTGACAAGTCCATTAAAAATTTTATCACAATAAATAAAGAAAAGTAAGAGGATAAATAACAAAAATCTCATCAAATTGAAAAGAAGAAGTGGTTGTTTTCACAAGTGTGAAGAGGGTTAATTAAATACAAACAAGATTTCAATTACATTACAGAAATTTTAAAACTCAAAATTTAATACGTTTATTTCTTGTTTCAATAGGAAATTAACGGTAAAATAGAAAAGTGAGACAGTGAGGAGGAAAAATGAATGAGCGAACAGTTAACAAGAAGTAGTAAACATATTCAAAAAGCTCTTAAAAAGCAAAAAGCTTATAAACGTGCTACCGCCGTTGCGGGGACTTCAATGATTTTAGCACCTGTGGTTGGTGCTGCGGTACCTGCCCAAGCAGAATCAAGCCAGCAAACATTTATTAATGAAATCGGAAATTCAGCAGCAGCCGTTGCCAATAGCAATGATATGTATGCTTCCGTCATGATTGCTCAAGCGTTGCTAGAAAGTAGTTATGGTAGTTCTGGGTTAGCATCTGCACCGAACTATAACTTGTTTGGTGTAAAAGGAAGTTATAATGGACAATCTGTTTATATGCCAACAAAAGAATATTTAGACGGACAATGGGTGACCGTCACAGCAGCATTTAGAAGTTATAATTCTTATGCGGAATCGTTCCAAGATCATGCCAATGTTATTCGTTCCACTGCTTTTGGGGATACATACCATTATTCAGGCGTTTGGAAGAGTAATACTAGCAGTTATCGCGATGCAACAGCCGCTTTAGCTGGAAGTTATGCAACTGATCCAGGCTATGCCGAAAAATTGAATTGGTTAATTGAAGCATATAATTTAACTCAATATGATTGGGGAGCACCAGTCGCTCAAACCACTAGTTATTCAGATACAACGGGAACCGTTGATACAACAATCGATACAGCGGCTTCTGCAACAGCAACAGCAGAAACTGTAGCTAGTCAAAGTTACACTGTCGCAAACGGCGACACATTGTGGGACATTGCTGCACGTTTTGGAACGACAGTTGATAATTTAATGTCACTAAATGGATTAACATTGGATTCTGTTTTATCGGTGGGTCAAACCATCCAAATCGGTTAATTTTGCAATTATTTAGTTGAAGAAGGACCTTACAAAAGCGGCAGTTTTTGTAAGGTCTTTTATCGTGAAAATAGGTAGGGCTAGCAGCAATTATTTGATGAGCATAATCCGTTTTTTTATTTAATTTTTCACAAACTAAAATTCGTTTTTCTGGTAGAAATCGTTTTTTTGAGCTATGCTTAGAGAAAGAATTATTATATTGTTTGTAAAATTGGAGGATGTAGGATTATGACTAAAGGTTATGTAAAATCAGTAACAGAGTTAATTGGTCAAAGCCCAGTTGTGAAATTAAAACGGATGGTACCAGAAGGAGCTGCAGATGTTTTTGTTAAACTAGAGTTCTTTAATCCTGGTGGCAGTGTGAAAGATCGAATTGCTTTAAGCATGATCCAACAAGCCGAAGCAGATGGTCGCCTAAAACCTGGACAAACGATTATTGAGCCGACTAGTGGTAATACAGGCATTGGGTTAGCAATGGTAGGTGCTGCGTTGGGATATCCAGTTAAGATTGTGATGCCAGATACTATGAGTATTGAACGCCGCAAATTAATGCAAGCATATGGGGCTGATTTATTATTAACCCCTGGTGCCGAAGGAATGAAAGGGGCAATTGCAAAAGCCACAGCATTAGCAGAAGAACACGGATACTTCATGCCTTTGCAATTTAATAATCCAGCTAATCCAATGGTACATGAACAAAAAACAGGAAAAGAAATTGTTGATGTCTTTGGTAAACGTGGCTTAGATGCGTTTGTTTCTGGTGTTGGCACTGGAGGAACCGTTACAGGAGTTGGCCATGAATTGAAACGGATTTTTCCAGATATTGAAATTGTTGCAGTAGAACCAACAGAGTCGCCTGTTTTAGAAGGTGGCGAACCAGGTCCACATAAAATCCAAGGAATAGGCGCTGGTTTTGTCCCAGAAGTTTTAGACACCACCGTTTATCAAAAAGTTGCCGCTGTTTCTAGTGAAGACGCATTAGAAACTGCTCGTTTAATGGGGCCAAAAGAAGGCATCCTTGTGGGGATTTCAGCAGGGGCAGCAATTAAAGCTGCCATTGATTTGGCAGTCGAATTAGGCGCAGGCAAACGTGTCTTAGCGCTGGTTCCGGATAACGGTGAACGTTATCTTTCGACAGCTCTTTACGAATTTCCAGAATAAAAAACACGCCAAAAAACGAGCATTTCTCTTAGTTTAGTAAAATGCTCGTTTTTTCCACGAGAATCCTACAATAATTCTTGTCAATCGTAATAAGAAATAGTATTATTTAAGAAAGATAGACAGGGGAGGGATACAAAGATGGACAACGTATTGGTTAAAAATGCACTCGCTGAATTAAAAGAAGCCAATATCCGAATTACTCCGCAACGTTATGCTATCTTGGAATATTTAATCGAAAATCATACACACCCAACAGCTGATGAAATTTATCGCGCATTAGAAGATCATTTTCCAAATATGAGTGTAGCAACGGTTTACAACAATCTACGTTTATTTACTGAAATCGGTTTCGTTCAAGAAATGAGTTATGGCGATGCATCTAGTCGTTTTGATTTTAGTTCGAAGAAACATTATCACGTGATTTGTCAAAAATGTGGTAAAATCGTTGATTTTCATTATCCAGGGTTAGAGGACGTTGAAATGGCCGCTAGTAAATTAACAGGCTTCGAAATTAATGAACATCGTTTAGAATTATATGGATTATGTCCAGATTGCCAACAAGCACAACAGGAGAATGTGTAAAAAATTACATACTGTTAAAAATTTATCAAAAGATAAGTCACTTGTCTAGGCAAATTTCACAAGCGTAAGAGTTTTCACTCTTATGCTTGTTTTTTTGTGTGGTTATTGACTTTTAAATTCTTAAAAACAAAAAATTAACTAGCTATTATTAAGAATTAGCAACAGTTTGTGAATTTTTTTATATGCGATTCACAAGCATAGAACTCGAATAAGCTTGATTCCTCTGATATATTTTAAACAGACAGAGGGAGACGTCACCTCTGCAAAACAAAGATTGTGAAAGAAGGGATTTACAACATGAAAGTCGTAGTCGTAGGATGTACCCATGCTGGAACTTCAGCAGTTAAAAGTATTTTAGCAAATCACCCGGAGGCGGAAGTCACTGTATATGAAAGAAATGACAATATTTCCTTCCTATCTTGCGGAATTGCCTTGTACGTTGGAGGCGTAGTTAAAAATGCTGCTGATTTATTTTATTCAAATCCAGAAGAACTGGCTTCTTTAGGAGCAACAGTGAAGATGGAACACAATGTTGAAGAAATCAACGTGGACGACAAAACTGTTACAGCGAAAAACTTACAAACGGGCGCAACTGAGACCGTTTCTTATGATAAATTAGTGATGACAACTGGTTCTTGGCCAATTATTCCACCAATTCCAGGAATTGATGCTGAAAATATTTTATTATGTAAAAACTATTCACAAGCCAACGTGATCATCGAAAAAGCGAAAGATGCCAAACGTGTCGTTGTCGTTGGTGGCGGTTATATTGGTATTGAATTAGTAGAAGCTTTTGTAGAATCAGGTAAACAAGTCACTTTAGTCGACGGATTAGATCGCATTTTAAATAAATATTTAGATAATCCATTCACAGATGTTCTAGAAAAAGAATTAGTTGATCGTGGCGTTAATTTAGCTTTAGGTGAAAATGTCCAACAATTCGTAGCAGATGAGCAAGGAAAAGTAGCAAAAGTCATTACACCAAGTCAAGAATTCGAAGCAGATATGGTGATTATGTGTGTTGGTTTCCGTCCAAATACAGAATTATTAAAAGATAAAGTTGACATGTTACCAAATGGTGCAATCGAAGTCAATGAGTATATGCAAACAAGCAATCCTGATATTTTTGCTGCGGGTGATAGTGCAGTTGTTCACTACAACCCAAGTCAAACAAAAAATTATATCCCATTAGCAACGAATGCTGTTCGTCAAGGTATGCTAGTAGGTCGTAATTTGACTGAACAAAAATTGGCTTATCGTGGCACACAGGGAACTTCTGGCTTATATTTATTCGGTTGGAAAATTGGTTCAACAGGTGTGACAAAAGAAAGTGCCAAATTAAACGGACTAGATGTCGAAGCAACTGTTTTCGAAGATAACTATCGTCCAGAGTTTATGCCAACAACTGAAAAAGTTCTGATGGAATTAGTCTATGAAAAAGGAACACAACGCATTGTTGGTGGTCAATTGATGTCTAAATATGATATCACACAATCTGCCAATACTTTATCATTAGCGGTCCAAAATAAAATGACTGTCGAAGATTTAGCGATTTCTGATTTCTTCTTCCAACCACATTTTGATCGCCCTTGGAACTACTTAAACTTATTAGCCCAAGCCGCTTTAGAAAATATGTAATTAATAATAGAAAAAGGATGAAGAACAGAAGCTCTTCATCCTTTTTGTTAGTCACTAAGCGCTCCAGTTGTTTGGTTCATTAATGCCATTAATTGCTCTTTCGTTGTTCGTTTGATAGAAAGAGGGGGGAGATTATCTAAAGAAAAATAAGCACAATTCGAGGTTTCAATGTTTTTTTCAAAGGGATGATTTTCTAAAATCTCACAAGAAAAGATCATTTTATAGTACTGAAATAGTTGAGGAATGTCTTTTCGTTTATCTGTATCATAAACAGCAAGCAATTCTTTTGCTGTAACAACTAAGCCAGTTTCTTCCAATACTTCTTTTTCAATATTTTCTTTAGGGGAGCAGCCAATTTCGGCATAGCCACCAGGTAATGACCATTCTTTGGTCCGTAAATCTTCAACTAATAAAAAACGATTCTCTTTTTTTATCAAACCGCGAACATCTACTTTCGGTGTTGGATAACCTTCCTCTTTAGTTAAGATTTTTTCTAAGTCGGGCAAAACAGTCGCTTCGTGTCCGGTTGTGCTAATAAGTTGTAACGTAAGTTCTCGTAGTTCTTGGTAACGTTCTTGATCAAAAGCATCTTTCCCGTAAAAAAGACCTGCATCCGCCAATGCTAGCAACCGCTTATAGGTGTTCAGATAATCCATATACGCACGCTCCTCATAGACTTAATACGTTTAGTTTAACAGAAAAAAACAAAGGAAGGGCAGATTTAGCGAGAAAAGGCGTCGTTTTAAGGAAATAATAAAGAATAAATGACTAACTTACATTTTTGAACTACCTATGCTATTATTTAATAAAAAGGATTGTGTATACAATAATTTTGTTATGTAAACAAAGCAAAAAGATTGACGTCATTCGCTAGACAGGTTAATATCATACTATTCGTTTTTACGAATCATTGGGTTTTAAGCGCCTTGAGGTTTTTCCGACATTATGGGACGCTTGGAATCCTTGTTTAATTTTAATTAAACAGTTGATTTAATCTACAAAGGAGTTTTAGTATGTCAGTATTTATTAGAGAGTGTACCGTCGCAGACGTACCAGAATTAGAGGCCATTTGCCAAGAGACTTTTGCAGATACTTATGGAGATGGCGAAAACGAAAAGGATTTACAGGCACATTATGAGAGGAAATTTAGTCCAGCAGTTTTAGAAAGCGAAATCTTACATAAAGATTCGCAATATTTCTTTGCTTTTTATAATAATGAACTTGCAGGTTATGTGAAATTAAATCACGGTGATGCTCAGATTACCTATCAACATCCACAAGCGTTACAAGTTGAGCGCATTTATATTCGTAAATCTTTTAAGCGTTTAGGCTTAGGCAAACATTTGATTACGAAAGCAATTGAATTAGCGGAAGAAGCAGAAAAAGAGACGGTTTGGTTAGGTGTTTGGGAACATAATCATCCAGCGCAAAAATTTTATCAATCATTGGGCTTCGTCAAAACAGATGAACATGATTTTTATATGGGAAATGAACGCCATACCGATTATACAATGACGAAACAGTTAAAAGAGTCAACGTAAAGCAAAAACAAGGAAACGGACGCAATGAAGCCGACGATTCCTTGTTTTTTTATCTTAAAATTGTGAAGGGGATTTTCCATAATATTTTTTGAATAATTTACTAAAATGATAGGCATCTTCGTAACCAACCGTTTTTGCCACTTCTTTGACACTTAAGGAATCATTTTTCAGCAATTCTTTCGCATGGTTTAAGCGGATTTGAATTAAATAATTGATTGGCCCAACGCCTGTGGCCGCTTTAAAGGTTTTCGACAAATAAGTCGGGGTAACATATAACATTTCAGCTAACTGTTCCAAAGTAATTTCTTCGTCATGGTGGGTTTCCAGATAATAAATCGTATGATTGACTAAATTTCGTTTTCTTTTTTCCGTTTTCGATAGCCGAGTTTCAATTTTATTTTCTTGATCAACTGCTAAACTTCTTAAAATATAGACCAATAGTTCAATAACTAAAGCTTTAATTTGTAACGCTGATTCAACTTCTTGATGGTTTAATTCATGAACAATTTGCCAAGCTTTTTCTAAAAAAGCACCATGTAAATGACTTAAATCTAATAAAGCTGATTTATTTGGAAATACGTTTCGCGCTAAGCCTTCTAAATAGAGATTTGAAATACCAATGTGTAGTTGATGTGAGTAAGTTCCTGCTTTTTGTTGCTCACCATGTTCCGTTCGCGGATTAAAAAGAAACACTGTACCAGCAGTGGCATGGTACTGTTGCCCTTGAACAATATATTCAGATTCACCTTCTAAAAGAATAGATATTTCCAGAAATTCATGATGATGACAATTATAAGGGTGGGTCTCTTCGTTCCAAGGATCAAAGGCATATAAAATTTCAGGATTAAACGTTCGACTATTTGTGTAGTTCATAAAAAATCACTCCTACTTGTATCCGCTTTCTATACTATATTGTACATCAAAATATACAAGAATGCCCATTTCTTTTCCTATAAAAAAACAGTAATCTTATACACGTCCATAAAAACAAGAGAGAGTAGGGGAGAAAATGAATAGTTTTGAATGGATTTGGCAATATGCTAAAAAAAATAAGAATAAGTTACTGCTAGCTGTTATTTTTGTCGTTATTAACGCTATTTTAATTGTTATTATTCCATTGTTATCTGGCAGAATTGTAGACCAAGTAATCAATCAGGGGAAAACTGAAGAGCTTGTCCCAATTCTTGGGATTATGATTGGGGTGACCGTTATTCGGACAGTTGTTCGTTATAGTTATCAAGTCTTGTTTGAATCGGTCGGACAATCTGCGTTATTTGACTTAAGAAAAGATATGTATATCAAACTTCAAGAATTAGATTTTGATTTCTTTAATCATACACGTGTTGGCGACATTATGGCGCGAATGACAGGGGATACAGACGCTATCCGCCATTTCGTTTCTTGGGTCACTTATAACCTCTTAGAATGTATTTTATGGTTCATCGCAGCCGTGATTGTGATGGGGACGATCAATTGGCAATTGATGCTGGCATTAATTTTAATTACACCTTTGATTTTTCTGTTAACACAAAAAATGTCGAAGGAATCGCATCCGGTATTTTTTGAGATTCGGGAAAGTTTTTCTCGGTTAAATTCAATGGTCGAAGAAAATATTGGTGGAAATCGGGTGGTTAAAGCTTTTTCTCAAGAACCTTATGAAATTGAAAAGTTTAACAAGCACAATGAAGACTATAAAAAATGGAATATGGCTTCCGCAGATGTCTCTAAAAAATATTTACCGTGGTTAGACGGTTTTGCAGGTAGTTTAAATGTTATCGCCTTAGTTCTTGGTGGCCTCTTTGTAATTCAAGGTCGGATGACAATTGGTGATTTAGTGGCCTTTAATGGCTTTCTTTGGATGTTGAACATGCCGATGCGAATGAGTGGCTGGTTGATCAATGATGTGCAACGCTTTACGGCATCGTCCATTAAAATTCGTCAGTTATTAGCAACGAAACCGAAGATTCCCATTGCTCGGGAAAAAGAAGCAGAACCAATCCAAGGCTATGTGACGTTTGATCACGTGTCCTTTCATTTTTCAGATGATCCAGAAACCCCCATTTTATCGGATGTTTCATTTTCAGCAAAACCTGGTGAAACAATTGGTATTTTAGGGGAAACTGGTTCAGGCAAAACCACTTTAGTTAACTTAATCGCTCGGTTCTATGATCCAACAAAAGGCACTGTTTATATTGATGGAAAAGATGCTAAAAGCTATTCTGTTCGTAAATTGCGAGAAAATATCTCCATGGTTATGCAAGATGTCTTTCTTTTTTCCAATACGATAGAAGATAACATTGCTTTTGGTAATACACTGGCTAACTTGGAACAAGTGCAAATGATGGCTGAAATTGCTGATGCCCATAGCTTTATTTCCAGAATGCCCGAAGGTTATGCAACAATTGTTGGTGAACGCGGCGTTGGCCTATCTGGTGGCCAAAAACAGCGGATTTCACTAGCCCGTGCCTTAACCAAAGATCCAGCTATTTTAATTTTAGATGACACAACTTCCGCAGTTGATATGGAAACAGAATCAAAAATTCAAAAAGAACTAGGTCGTTTGACGGAAAAGAAAACGACATTTATTATTGCCCACCGAATTTCTTCTGTGAGAGAGGCCAATTTAATTTTGATGATGGAAAAAGGCCGTGTGGTGGAAAGCGGTACGCATAGCGAATTAGTCGAACAAAAAGGCAAATATTTTGACGTATATCAAAAACAATTAGGTCTGACAAAGGAAGGTGAGTCGCGTGGCTAGAAATACGTTTGATGTAGATGAGACTTTAGAAAAAGAATTTAATTGGTCCCACTATAAACGATTAGGCGCCTATATTAAGCCTTACAAAAAAGCTGTTTTTAAAACATTATTTGTCATCATATTAGCTAATCTGGCAAGTATGTTAGGCCCTTACTTTACTAAAATTGCGATTGACCAAGTAATTCCACAAAAGAATCTCTCGTTACTCTTGATACTAGGGGCTATTTTCCTATTTTCCTTGGTGATTATTGGTTGGTGTATGCGTTATCGGATATATGCCATCACAGAAATTGGACAAGATATTTTAAAAGATATGCGTTTTTCAATTTTTGAGCATCTACAAAAATTACCATTTTCTTATTTTGACAGTCGGCCGCATGGAAAAATCTTAATTCGGGTGGTCAATTACATCAATACGTTAAGTGATTTACTAAGTAACGGATTGATCAATTTAATTTCTGATTTATTTAATGTGATTATCACCTTAATTTTCATGTTATTTATTGATGTGAAATTAACCTTATACAGTTTACTGCTATTGCCTGTGTTATTCGTGATGGTTCTGTTTATTCAAGGGAAGCAACGGAAAGCTTACCAAGAGCTTAGCAATAAACAATCAAACTTAAATGCTTATATTCATGAAAGTATTTCAGGAATTAAAATTACACAATCTTTTGCACGAGAAGATGAAAATTTCCAGATTTTTAACGAGGTAAGCGAAGAATATCGTCAATCCTTTATGAAAGCTGTGCGTGTCCAGTATTTATTATGGCCAGCAGTGCAAAATATATCCGTTATTACGACTTGTTTTATCTATTTCGTAGGAATCCGTCAATTAGGTGTGTCCGTTACCACTGGGACGCTAATTGCTTTTATCGGTTATATCAATAACTTTTGGAATCCGGTCATCAATATTGGTAACTTCTACAATTCTCTGATTACTGCAACTGCCTATTTGGAAAGGATTTTTGAAACGATGGATGTTGTTCCAGAAATTCAAGATGCGCCGCACGCTATTGAGTTGCCGCCAATTAAAGGAACCGTCGACTTTCAGCATGTTTATTTCCGTTATGAAGAAGGAAAAAATATTTTGACCGATGTTAGTTTTCATATTGAGCCAGGACAAACAATCGCCTTGGTTGGGCCAACAGGTGCGGGTAAAACAACAATCATCAATTTATTAAGTCGTTTTTATGATGTGAATGAAGGGGCCGTTAAAATTGATGGTTATGATGTTCGCGATGTGACACTCCGTTCGTTAAGAAAACAAATGGGGGTAATGCTTCAAGATACGTTTATTTTTTCAGGAACGATTATTGAAAACATTCGGTACGGAAATTTAGCAGCCACAGAGGAAGAAGTCATCCAAGCCGCAAAAATTGTTCGTGCGCACGATTTTATCAAGGATTTAAAAGATGGCTATGAAACAGTTGTGGAAGAGCGGGGTAGTACACTCTCGGCAGGACAACGCCAATTAATTTCATTTGCTCGTGCTTTACTGGCAGATCCCAAAATTTTAATTTTAGACGAAGCAACCTCCAGTATTGATACAAAAACAGAAGAATTGTTACAAGAAGGACTACAACAACTTCTAAAAGGACGGACATCGTTTATTATTGCTCATCGGCTTTCTACCATCAAAAATAGCGATAAAATTTTCTATATTGATGGTGGTCGTATTGTGGAAGAAGGATCTCATGATCAACTAATGGCAAAACATGCGTTATATCATCATTTATATCAATCGCAATACGACTTATTAAAGAGCTAGATGATAAAACAGAGAAAATTCTTAGTTGAATCTTTCTCTGTTTTTCTGTATCGTAACCTTAACAAAGGAAAAATGATGAGGTGCCAAATGAATCGGAATTTTGAAGTGGAATTAACAACATTATGTATGATTAGAAATCAGAAAAATGAAATCCTTGTGCAAGAACGACAAAAAAAGGATTGGCCTGGTTGGACGTTCCCTGGCGGACATGTTGAAAAAAACGAGGGCATGGAAACAGCCGTGGTTCGCGAACTCCTTGAAGAAACAGGATTAGTGCTGAAACCACAATTAGTAGGTGTTGCAGAATGGCTGAATGATTGTTCGGGTGCGCGGGAATTAGCCACATTATTCATTGCAGAAACAGCGGATGAACTACCAGAAGAAACGGAACAACCCTTGTTTTGGGTCACTGAAAAAGAATTGCGAGAAGGTCCTTTAGCTGGCAGTTTAGCAGAACTTTTCCCAGTATTTTTTGGCGAAAAGCAATTTTATTTTAAAAATAATACAGCTTAATGATTCAAACCTAAAAGATTAAATCAATCCCACTTATTAAAAGAGAGGAAATCTAAAATTAAACATTGCTATTTATAAGCAATGTTTGCTATTCTTAATAAAAGGGAATTAATTTTTATATAATGAGGGGGAAAAAGTGTGTTAAAAAGAAAAGTGGGGATTATTGCAGGCGTTTTCTGTTCAGCTTTGTTACTGACAGGCTGTGGCAAAAGTGCGAAAGATGAGTTCATTCAAGGGATTGGCAATCAAAACGCACAAGAATCTGGGGTTTGGGATTTCTCTATGTCAATTAGTGACATGAAATTTTCACAAGAAGATGGTGCACAAACGAATCCTATGATTGGGATGCTCATCACGCAAATCAAAGACGCATCGCTTTCTGGGAAGATTCAAGTAGATGCCAAAAAAGAAAAAGCATTCAGCTTAGAGATGAAATTAAAAGCGATGGGCATGGATGTACCGATTTCATTGATTGGATCATTAGATAACGAGGGCAAAGAGCCAAAACTCTATTTAGCAACAGATATGATGGAATATATTGTCGCTGTCGCAGACTCAATGTCTGACGGTGCTATTGATAGTTCTCAGTTAGATACAGAAAAACTAAAAGGGAAATACATTGATCTTTTAGCCATGAACGAGGAAAGTACGAAAGAATGGCAAGATACAATTAAAGAGTATCAAGAATCGGAAAAAGAACGAAAACAGTCTGCTAAGGAATACAAAGAGTTTTTAGAAGGATTAGACAAGGATACGTTCGAGAAAAAAGGGGACACCATTACCCATACGTTTACAAAAAAAGAATTACAAAAGTTAATCAAAATTACGACAGAAGCATCTGAGAAAGGTAAAGAACAAGATCCTTTCGAAAAAGTCAAAGATTTTTCTGCCAAAGTTTCTGTTAATACAAAAGAAAATAAAACAAATATGTTGATTAATGTGAAACCGCAGCAAGACAAGAACGTTGATATGGGACTTGAATCATTATCTAGTAAAATTAGCATTACACAAAAAGCCAAAAAAGCGACGATTTCAATGCCTAAGAAAGAAAATATTTTATCAGAACAAGAAGTTGAAAAAATATTTTCCGATAGCACCTCTATGACAGGTCTATCGACAGAAGACACGACTGTTGCGATCAATCAATAACGCTGAATGACCAATAAAAACGGTCGCTCAAAAAAAGTAACGAAAGACCTAGCATGATTGGGATGCTAGGTCTTTTTTGAATAAAAAAACAGCATTTTAGTTTTCTTTGAATTATTGGTTGTTATTTTAGATGGTGTAAACAGTTTAAAATTAATACATTTGTTTTTGATTTAAATTCTACTGCTATTTTTAATCATTCTATTAAATAACAAATGTTTTCGAGTGTTTTTAAGCATTATTTTTGTTATGCAGAGTGGTTTTTTTATACAATGAGTATAATTTTAGATGAAGGAGTGTTTTAGGTGAAAAATCAACATTTAACTACGTCACAAGGAAGTCCAGTTGGCGATAATCAAAATTCGCTAACTGCAGGAGAATTTGGTCCTGTCCTAATCCAAGACGTTCATTTATTAGAAAAATTAGCTCATTTTAATCGTGAGCGCGTGCCAGAACGGGTTGTTCATGCCAAAGGTGCTGGTGCTCATGGGATTTTCAAGGTGAGCCAATCAATGGCACAATATACTAAAGCCGATTTTTTATCTGAAGTTGGCAAAGAAACACCTTTATTCGCTCGTTTTTCAACTGTAGCTGGAGAATTAGGTTCATCAGATACATTGCGTGATCCTCGCGGTTTTGCGCTTAAATTCTATACAGACGAAGGAAATTACGACTTAGTTGGCAATAATACGCCCATTTTTTTCATTCGTGATGCAATTAAGTTTCCAGATTTTATTCATAGCCAAAAAAGAAATCCGCGGACGCATTTGAAAAGTCCAGAAGCAGTTTGGGATTTTTGGTCTCATTCACCGGAAAGCCTTCATCAAGTAACAATTTTAATGAGTGATCGTGGCATTCCGTTGTCGTTCCGTCACATGCATGGTTTTGGTAGCCATACATTCAAATGGGTCAATGCTGCTGGAGAAGTATTTTTTGTTAAATATCACTTCAAGACGAATCAAGGAATCAAAAATCTAGAGAGTCAATTAGCAGAAGAAATTGCTGGGAAAAATCCCGATTTCCATATTGAAGATTTGCATAATGCAATTGAAAATCAAGAATTTCCTTCTTGGACATTATCTGTGCAAATTATCCCGTATGCAGATGCGTTAACAATGAAAGAAACTCTTTTTGATGTAACAAAAACGGTTTCTCAAAAAGAGTATCCGCTGATTGAAGTTGGCACGATGACTTTAAATAGAAATCCAGAGAATTATTTTGCAGAGGTTGAACAAGTAACCTTTTCACCAGGGAATTTCGTTCCTGGTATTGAAGCTTCTCCAGATAAATTATTGCAAGGACGTTTGTTCGCTTATGGGGATGCACATCGTCATCGTGTGGGCGCTAATAGTCACCAATTGCCGATCAACCAAGCAAAAGCGCCTGTAAATAACTACCAAAAAGACGGCAATATGCGTTTTAACAATGGCAATAGCGAAATTAATTACGAACCAAATAGTTATACTGAAACACCAAAAGAAGATCCTACGGCGAAAATTAGTTCCTTTGAAGTTGAGGGAAATGTTGGTAATTATAGCTATAATCAAGATCACTTTACACAAGCAAACGCTTTGTATAATTTGCTGCCAAGCGAAGAAAAAGAAAATTTAATTAACAATATAGCGGCATCTTTAGGTCAAGTGAAAAATCAAGAAATCATCGCGCGTCAAATTGATTTGTTCACTAGAGTAAATCCAGAATATGGAGCACGCGTCGCACAAGCCATCAAGCAACAAGCATAATTTATATAACGTACGTGACAAAACCAGTCTAGATAAACTAAAGACTGGTTTTGTTTGCTTTTCAATGCTTTTTACTCTACTTTGTATAATGTATATTATGTAAACTATAATAAAATAAAAAACTTTAGCCGATAAATTGCACTTCTCTTTCGACTAATTAATTTGCCCAACTAACCTTACAAGTTGTTTGCTAAGCTAGTTGGGTTTACTGTTTATTTAAACCTTGGATTGTTCATTTCTTGATGAATTTCTTTGCTCGCTTCATATAGAAACAATGTTTGTTTTTTACTTGATGCATAATCGACAATGGGTTTTGGATAATTTTCTCCTAAATGTACATGATATTGCGTTTGTAAGGCTTCGTTCATTAGATTTGGTTGATGAATATACTTTTGTGGCACTTGCTTAAGTTCTGGAACATATTTTTTGATGAACTGGCCGTCATTATCAAATTTTTTTGACTGGATAATTGGATTAAAAATCCGAAAATACGGGACAGCGTCCGTTCCTGTCGAAGCAGCCCATTGCCAGCCACCGATATTATTGGCGGCATCATAATCAATCAACATTTTTTGAAAGTATTTTTCACCCCAACGCCAATCGATGTGTAAATTTTTAACTAAAAAAGAGGCAGTAATCATTCTTAAGCGGTTGTGCATCCAACC
Organism: Enterococcus sp. DIV2419; assembly: GCF_051711865.1. Classification (NCBI taxonomy): domain Bacteria; kingdom Bacillati; phylum Bacillota; class Bacilli; order Lactobacillales; family Enterococcaceae; genus Enterococcus; species Enterococcus sp. DIV2419. Next base: position 1,566,837 of record NZ_JBIONS010000001.1, on the reverse strand, counting down.
AGTTTGATTCAGTTGTCGCATGGCGGCATCAATTATAGGGTACCCCGTCTCCCCTTTTTGCCACTTGGCAAACATTTCTGGGTTATTTGTCCATTGAATATAACGAAATTTTTCTTGAATAACTTCCTCTTTTTGTTGTGGAAACGTACTATAGATCATATTGTAAAAGTCGCGCCAAGCTAATTCTTTTTTGAAGGTTTCTTTACTTAAGCTAGAAGGCGCAGATGCAAGCTCTTGCCAAATGGTGCGAATCGAAAGTTCTCCCGTTCTTAAAAAAGTAGACAGATGACTCGTTTGATCCTGATAAGGGAAATCACGCTTATTTTCATAGGATTGAAGTTTTTGATCAATAAAAGTATTTAAGCACCTTCTGGCTGTTTTTTCGCCGACACTATAGTGTTTTAAAGGAATCCTCGCAATCTGTTCACGATAAGCTGCTTCCTCTTCTGGAAAAAGACACGCACTAAAAATTTTTTCAGCTGTATAGGAAACAGGAATCGGGGTTTCTTTAGGCGCCTCTTTCCATTTATTGTAATAGGGCGTAAACACTTGGTACTTGCTGCCATCGTTCTTCTTAATTTCTTCAGAGCCATGCAAATAGGCATCTTGAAAAGAGAAAGACTGAATATTATTTTCTTCAAAAAAGCGCATAGCTTGCTGGTCCCGCTTTGCCCCAAAGCCACAAGTATCTTCATTAAAATAAATGGCCTGCCAATCGGGTAATTTGCGTTTCAAACGTGAAAATAAATCTAACGGTTCGCCGACCATGATTTGTAAATGTGCCTCTTGATCGATTCGTTCTTTGAACGAGGCTAAACTTGCAAAAAAAGCGTTATGATTAGCACTTTCTTGAATAAATTGTTGAGGATTCATTTGGAATAATAAAAGCAATTCATCAGCTGCAGAATTTTGTAACGCGTGTGCTAATGCTTTATTATCCTGTAATCGTAAATCACGTCTAAACCACATTACTCTTTTCATTTTTAAATCCTCCTAAATACTTCGTCTTGCTTATCGTAACCGTGACTGCTGATTTTTAAAAGCAACTTGCCTAGACTTTTCAAAAAGCCGATAAAAACTGGGTTTTCAGCTTTTATCGGCTTTTTGATTAAATTAATAGGAAATATTAAAAGCTTTCATATCTTTCTCAATATATTGTAGGACTTCTGTATTGCCAAAAAATTGTGTAAAATAATAGGCTTGACGATAGTCATCGGCTGTGTCTTCCCCGAGCATTTGTTTATTAAAGGCTTTTTCATATAAAAGATAATCTAGCAAATAAATGGAGTGTTTGTCACGACAAATCTGAATCCCTTTTTCGCTTAAAATGACACTTTTTTGGTAGTCTTTCATTTCCGAGTAGAATTTAGCAGAATTATAATAAATTCTACAACGCTCCAAGGAACATTCTAATTTAAATTGTTCCAATTCTTGTAATGATTTTTCGTAATACACTTGCGCTTTTCTCATATCTTTTTCCAGTTCATATAGCGTACCTAGCGCATTCAGGCTTAAAATGTTGTAAATATTGACTTTACGGTCAATTTCCGCGCCCCGGTATAGGTAAAACAAGGCCTCTGCTTTATCTTTTTTTCCTAATAAACAAGTAATTCCCTTATAATATAACAATTTAGTCGTTAGTTCATTATTAGATAAGATAAGACCTTCAGGCACTTCTTGTAATAAATTGTAGGCCTCTAAGTGAAATAACCGTAAAGATAAATCCTCGACTTTGTTTAGTAGATTTTCAATTTTCTTTTCTTCAGAAATCATCATACATTCTTCTACTTCTAAATCTAATCGGAGGCAAATAGATGAGAAAATATCTAAACTGTCACATAGATTACGGTTTTCAATATTACTAATTGTTGCTTGCGTACAGATGCCGTTAGCCAGCTCTGATTGTGTGATTTTTTTAAGTTTTCTCGCTTGTTTTATTTTGTCTCCTGCTACCTTCACGAACAGACCTCCACTTGTATTATTATGTAAATTCATTAAAAGATGTTATACTTTGATTATCAATTAAAGGAGGTACATGCTATGTTTGATTTACTTGCATTATTGACTGGAACATCAACTTATGGCAACGTTCCCCATGTTTAATTAGTCAATGCGTGTCAAGTATGGTCTTCCATACTTGGCATGTTTCCTTTAAAACTGACTCAATCATACTACAAACGGATAGACAAATACAACCGAAAATCATTGGTTTTTTATTAAGAAAAAGAACAGTAAGAAGTGATAACTACTTCTTGCTGTTCTTTTGTTTAGTTAGGTGTATTTAGGTTTAAAATGATTTGTTCCGGCGTAATTTCATTATGATCTGACATCATTGGCTCTACACTTAAATAACTTGAAGTATTTGTAATGATAACCATGACAGTTGAGTCAAGCCCAGCTTCTTTAATGGCTTTTCGATCGAACGTTCCTAAAAGATCTCCTTTTTTAACACGGTGACCTTGGGTTACTTGTGTCTGAAAGACCTCCTGCCCCAATGTGACAGTATCAATTCCTATATGAATTAATACTTCAGCTCCTGCGTCCGTTTGGATACCATAAGCGTGTCCAGTTTCTGCAACCAAGTTTAATAAACCATCTGCAGGCGCGTAAACCTTGTTCGCTGTTGGCATGATTGCTAAACCTTTGCCCATCATCTCGCTTGAAAATACCGGGTCATTAACAGCAGTAAGATTCATGGCGTAACCAGTTACTGGAGAAAAAAGTTGTTCATCTAAGGTATTGTGTTGCATTTCAAAGACTTCGCGTTCTTCCTCTTCGATTACTTTATCTGAAATCAAAACTTCTTGCGGAATTGCAAATAGACTGGTTAATGCATAACATACACCGACAGATAAAAGTGCGACTAATAAATAGATCACTAATTGATGTGCACTATAGATATACATTAAGAAAGAAGGAATAACGGCTAATCCATAAGAATTTGATTGAATATGAAAAATAGCTAAAATTGCTCCGCCTAAACCTGACGTAAACAAGACACATAGCAACGGTTTTAAGTTCCAACGAATAAGTAATCCAAATAACACAGGTTCACTAACTCCAAATAATTGAGACAACATAGAACCGATGGCCGTCGACTTCACTTTGCTATCTTGCGCTTTTTTCGCAAAAGCTAAACAACTGCCAACGTTGGCAAACCCATACATGGCACATATTGTAATCAATGCATTAAATCCTGTATTTGCTAATAATGATGTTTCTACCATAGTTAGTGTATGATGAATACCAATCAAAACCATTAAAGGATATGAGGCACCAATCACGAAACCACCTAATCCTAAGGGCAACCCAATCAACCATTGGACAACATCTACCATGCCTAACTCAACGGTATGCAAAATTGGGCCAATTCCGAGAATCATGATTAAAAAAGTAATTAACATAGTCATAAAGGGTGTAAAAATTTGATCAAGAATATTCGGCATCTTTTTTCGGAAAAAAAGTTCAATCTTTGCGCCAATTATACCAGCAGCAATTGCACTTAACACGGATCCTTGTGCACCGACAACTGGGATAAAACCAAAAGCCATAATAGCTTTCACGCCAGAATCTGGTGTTGCAACTGCATAAGCGTTTGGTAAAATGGGTGATACCATCATTAAACCAATAACAATCCCGATTACAGGCGTCGCATTAAATGCTTTAAAGGTAGACCAAACAATCAAAGCTGGCAAAAAGGCAAAGACGGTATCTGTAATGACAGAGACAATTTGTTGAAAGCTTTCAGGAATATTGGCTACACTTGCTCCGAATAATTGTAAAAAAGTATCGTTAAAAATAACACCTTTTAACCCTAGGAACAATCCTGTTGCTGCAATTACTGGAACAATTGGAATGAATATTTCACTTAAAATGCGCATTGTTTTGCGCATGCCCGTTTCATTATTTTTTAAAATTGCTGTTTGCTCTGCTTTTGACACAACATTGATTCCAAGTTTTTCTATTTCATCATACACTTTAGTCACAATACCAGTTCCTAAAATCACTTGGTATTGACCACCATTATAAAAAACACCCTTGACTAAATCGATTTTTTCTAGTTGTTTACCATCTACTTGTTCGTGGTCCTTCAAAATAAAACGTAACCGCGTTTGACAATGGGTGACCGATATAATGTTATCCATACCGATTAATTGAATAATGTCTTTGGCTGCCTGCTGATAATTTTCTGCCATGTTATACTCCTCCTAGCTACTCATTTATAGTAATCAATAGTCCTTGATAGCTTTTTAATAATGTTCCCTGCTGAACTAACTGCTCTCGTTCTTCAGACTGTGTATCAAAAATAACTGTGCCATTAACTAAATAATGAGGGATTGGAACCGCCTCACCAAAATTAAAAAAGGCGTAAATCGTTTTTTCATTTAATTTGCGTTTATAAGCAATAACATTATCTGGAAGATTTGATAGACCCTCAAATGTTCCATAAAGTAAGATGTCTGTATAGGGACTCTTTTGACGAAATGCAATCATCCGCTTATAGAAATGAAAAATACTTTGACTATTTTTTATTTCTGCTTCGGCATTGATTTCTTTATAATTATCCACCATTCCTAACCAAGGTTTGACGCTTGAAAAACCGCCATATATAGAATCATTCCATGGAAAAGGCGTGCGGGCATTGTCTCGACTACGCAAATTGACAAGTGACAAGGCTTCTTTGGGCGTAAATCCTTCTTTTATTGCTCGATAGTATTGATCAATGCTAGAAATATCATCGAATTCATCAATCGAACCCCTTTCAAAATTGGTCATTCCTAATTCTTGTCCTTGGTAAATAAAAGGCGTGCCCCTTAAAAAGAAATACATGGCGCCGAATGTTTTAACCGCATTTGGCTGTTGAGCCTGTTCTTTTAAATATTTCGTTGTCGCTCGAGGTTGATCATGATTTTCAATAAAATTTGCACTCCAACCAGCCTCTTGCATGGCTTCTTGCTGTTTGAAAATTAATGTGCGTAAATCATTCCAAGACCAATTGATTCTATAAAACCATTCGCTTCCTGATTTCACATCCAAATCAGCCCATTTGAAGTCAAAAATCATGTCGAAATACCCTGTTTCTCCAATAAATTCTGATAAATTTGGATAATTGACGCCGGCCGCTTCAGCAACTGTGACAATATCAAAACCAGCAAAAGCTTTTTCTTTTAATTCGTTCAGAAAGTCACTCATTCCTGGCATGTTTCTACTAGCTTTTGTTACTTTGGCTAATTGATCTGCCCCATCAGCAGGTAAGTTTGTCCAAGTCAAATCTTTCTTAATAAAATTAATCGCATCTACACGAAAACCAGCAATTCCTTTGTTTAACCAAAAACGAATCATTTGATAGATTTCTTTGCGTAGTTCAGGATTTTCCCAATTTAAATCCGGCTGTTTTTTATGAAAGGCATGAAAGTAGTAGGCATCTTCCCCAGGTAATTTTTCCCAAACACTACCACCGAAGTTAGACCGCCAATTTGTAGGTGCTTCTTGTCCTTCTTTTATAATATAAAAGTCTCGAAAACGACTTTGAGGATTTTTTAAAACATCTTGAAACCAAGTATGTTCATCAGATGTATGGTTTACCACCAAATCTAAAATAACTTTTATGTTTCGTTTTTTTGCTTCTTCAATGAGTTCATCGAAGTCTGCCATTGTACCAAAATCGCTAGAAATACCATAATAGTCTGAAATATCATATCCATTGTCAGCCATTGGCGACGGGTACATTGGACTCAGCCAAATCAGCGTAATTCCTAAATTTTCTAAGTAATCCATTTTTTGAATAATGCCTTGTAAATCACCAATTCCGTCATTATTACTATCCGAAAAGCTACGTGGATAAATTTGATAGGCCACTTCTTTTTGCCACCAATTTCTGTTCATTCTGGTTCTCCTCACTCTTAAACTAGTCCTGTTAATTTTTTTCTGTAACCGTTTTTACATTTTGTATGATACTCGTTTTTGCGTAATATGTCAAACGTTTATCATAAATAAATGTAAACTATAATATTCTTTTGATTTAAATAGATTTATATATGTTATACGTTTGACTTTTTTCTGATTTGTTTATACTATTAGACTAACTACTATTTTCTAATAAAGGAGACATTACTTATGTCAAGCATCATGAACCAATGGACTGATGAATTACGTTATGCGCCTTATTCTTCTTGGACATCTGCTCACCTCGAAAATCTAACTTCTATTATCGCGCAATCTAGTTGGCGTTTTAAGTATCATATTCAACCACAGACAGGACTACTAAATGATCCCAACGGTTTTTCGTATTTCAATAACCAGTGGCATTTATTTTATCAAGCGTTTCCTTTCGGGAGTGTTCACGGACTAAAAAGTTGGGCCCACTTAACTTCCTCCGACTTAATTCACTGGGATTATGAAGGAATTGCCCTTTATCCCGACTCTGAATATGATTCTCATGGCGTCTATTCAGGCTCAGCTTTACCAATAGATAACCAACTATGTTTATTTTATACAGGAAATGTTCGTGATCAAACTTGGCAACGATTTGCATATCAAAATATTGCATGGCTGAATTCTTTAGGTGCGATCACAAAGGAATCAACACCATTACTACCTATTGACCCCAATTATTCTTCCCATTTTCGTGATCCGATGGTATTTCCTTATCAAGAAGGACTTGTTTTATTAATTGGTGCTAGTGATTTAAATGGACAAGGAAAAATTGTGGTCTATTTTTCTAAAGATCGAAATGTACACAATTTTCATCAACTTGGCGAATTGACGTTCACCGACCAAGAATTAGGCTACATGGTTGAATGCCCCAATTTGGTATTTATTGATGGCCAGCCTGTCTTATTATTTTGCCCACAAGGTCTATCTCCATCTGTAAAAAGTTATCAGAATATCTATCCGAATATGTACACATTGGCCGAAACGTTTGATTTGGAGAATCTTTCTTTAGTTCAGGCTGGGCCTTTTGAAAATTTAGATGAAGGATTTGATGTCTACGCCACTCAAGCCTTTAATGCGCCAGATGGTCGTGCACTTGCGGTCAGTTGGATTGGGTTGCCAGAAATCACTTACCCAAGTGATGTGGAGGGTTGGGCAAATGGCTTAAGTCTGGTTAAAGAACTCACAATTCACAACGGGAAACTATTTCAATATCCAGTTTCTGAAACAGAAATGCTTCGTCAATCCGCTACTACTTTATCAAATGGCTGCCATTTCTTATCTACTGCTTCTTTTGAATTAGAAGTGGATATTCCCAAAAATGAGATTGCTTTTATTCGGCTTTTAGCGAACGAAACGGGTTCAAAAGGACTTTTAATTACAATTGATACGATTCATGGTAAAATAACCCTTGATCGAACATTTGCTGGCCAATCTTTTGCTGAAAAGTATGGCACAATTCGTGAAACTAAAATTAGGAAAAATAAGTCAGTTCAGTTAACTATTTTTGTTGATTGCTCTGTTGCAGAAATCTATGTAAATAAAGGTGAAAAAACGATGACTGGTCGCTTCTTTCCAGATAAAGCGCAACGGTATCTTCATCTATCCAAGACGGCAAAAGCTTGTTTTTATGAGCTGGAAAATACGAATAATTAGGAATGATGGTGAATTTTGATGGTGGTTAAATTAACGGATGTAGCAAAGCTTGCTGGGGTGAGCCCGACAACGGTGAGCCGCGTGATTAATAATTATGGTTATCTTAGTCAAAAAACAATTGATAAAGTTCATCAAGCGATGGAAGAATTAAATTATCAACCTAATGGATTAGCCAGAAGCCTCCAAGGAAAAAGTACGCAGCTGATTGGTTTAGTCTTCCCTTCTGTTAGTCATCCATTTTTTGGTGAATTAATTGAAACACTGGAAAGAAAGCTCTTTGTTCAAGGATATAAAGTGATTTTATGTGATAGTGAAAAAGATCCAGAAAAAGAGCGCGCCTATTTACGAATGCTCGCTGCAAATAAAGTGGACGGTGTAATCACTGGTAGCCATAACTTAGCTATTAACGAATATGAAAATGTTTCACTACCTATTGTTTCCTTTGACCGTTTCTTGGCACCTGGCATTCCAATTGTCTCTTCGCAAAACTTTCAAGGTGGCCAAAAAGCCACTGAAGCCTTATTTGCAAGTGGTGCACAAAAGATTGCAATTATTACTGGTGCTAATAACACAGGCGCACCTAGCGATTATCGATTGGCTGGTTATAAACAAACGATGGAAAAATATGGCGCAGAAAAAACGATTCTACAAATTGATAATGGGACCTCAACAACATTAAAAAATCTAGAAATCGAACGTTTGCTTCAAAATAAAACTGTGGACGGCATCTTTTGTACCGATGATTTGACAGCAATTACAGTTATGAATATTGCTCAAAAATTGAAGATATCCATTCCTGAAGAATTAAAAGTAATTGGTTATGATGGGACAAAATTAATCAAAAGAATTGCCCCACAACTATCAACCATTGTGCAGCCAATCGACGAGATGTGTGACGTTATGATTGACTTACTGCTTCGTAGAATGAAGGATCCTGATGTTGCACTCGAGGAAAATTATCCTATTCCAATTCAGCTATCATTGTCTGAATCCTGTTAAAAAAGACACCTGAAAAGGTGTCTTTTTTTATTCTTAATTCCTCATTTGCCCATTTTCCCTTAATTCCAAAGCACAGAGATTAAATAATACAACAACATGATCCCTACAAATACACCGAGCATTAGTAAAACATACCACCAATTTTTGGCGCTATAGGTTTCATTTTTATCTTTTTCGGTTCGTTTCCCGGCAGCCCATTTCCATAAATCGTAATTATTCATCTCTCTCACCACCTTTAATGGGTTTGTTAACTTAAGTCTAACACGGAATGACAGAACTTGAAAACAAAAGGATCACCCACTTATGCAATGGATGATCCTTTTTGGTCACTATTCTTCTGGTAACCCATTATTTTTAATCACTGATTGGTACCAATAAAAACTATCTTTTTTAATACGTCGTAAATCTTTTAACTCATGGTCTTCACGATTAACGTAAATAAAACCGTAGCGTTTTTTGAATCCTTGATGGGAACTTAAAATATCCATGACCGACCAAGGGCAATAACCAAACAACTCAACACCGTCAGAAATAGCCGCATGACAAGCAGCAATATGGTCATACAAATACGCAATTCGATAGTCATCATGAACTTTTCCGTCCTCTGTTAGGCGATCTGGTGTGCCTAAGCCGTTTTCTGTAATGATTAACGGTAAACGGTATTGATGATAATAATCATTTAAAACTAAACGTAGACCAGTTGGATCAATTTGGGCACCATACTTAGAGGTTTTTAAATGTTGATTTTTTTCGATTTTGAAATAACCGTATAGATCAAAATCAATATCCTTTTCTTTCGTACCCAATGGGTGTTGCTCATCTGTCGGTAAATAGCTAGCGACTAACGTCCGATAATAATTAAGGGCGATAAAATCTGGTTTAGCGGCTTTCAAAATTGCTTGATCTTCTGGCTGTGTTTCGGGATAAATGCCGCATTTGGTCAAATACTCTTGATAGTAACCAGGGTATTCGCCAAAACAATACATTTCTAGAGCGTAATTCGTTTTAAAGTTATCATTCATACGAGCTGCCCAAACATCTTCAGGCTTATTGGAACTAGGATAAGTCATCGTTGAGGAAACAGAGGGACCGACTTTTCCCCCAGCAACCAATTGGTGACAATCATTCGTTGCTAACGCATGGGCAACAAACATATGGTAATCCATTTGTGCACGAATTTTTTCAGTATTTTCTGGTACAACATCGTACATATTCATTCGTTCATCGACACGAATCATTAAGTTTTGTTCGTTCGTAACTTGCCAATTTTTGACTCGATCACCAAACGCTTGATAACAAACTTGCGCATAGCGTTGAAATGCGGAAACGCAGCGACGATCCGCCCAACCATTGTATTTTTCCACCAACGCAAAAGGTAAATCAAAATGATAAAGTGTGACAAACGGCAAAATATCGTTTTCTAAAAGTGTATCAATGACAGCATTATAAAAATCGATGCCGGCTTGATTGATTTCGCCATCACCTGTTGGAATGATTCGTGCCCATGAAAGAGAAAAACGATAGGTTTTTAAGCCTAATTCTTTCATTAACGCAATGTCCTCTTTGAAATGATGGTAAAAATCGCTGGCGACTTTCGTATCTGCTTGAACAGCTGACTTTTTAAAAGAATTGTAATCAGCGACTGTTAGGCCTTTGCCGTCCTCGTTCCAAGCGCCCTCAATTTGAAAAGCGGAGGAAGAAGCTCCCCATAAAAAATCGTTCTTAAATTGTTTAACCATTAGTTTTGCTCCTTTACTTGCATGAAAAATAAATTTGTTTGTGGTGTAATCTCTGTTTGTTTGGTTGTCTCAATTACAGCCATTTCCGCAGTATTTGTTACGATGACTAAGACGGTTGGATCATAACCAGCAGCTTGGATGATTTGTTTATCAAAAGAGAGCAGTTTTTGTCCTAGTCTGACTCTTTCTCCTGCTTTTACGAACGTTTCAAATCCCCGCCCTTTTAATTCGACTGTATTGATTCCAATGTGAAGGAGGATTTCAGCACCATTGTCTAACTTTAAGCCAATTGCATGATGAGTTGGATATAAAGTCGTCACTTGCCCATTTCCTGGTGAAACAATTTGTTCCTCTGTCGGATAAATAGCTAGCGTTTTTCCCATTTGTTGAGAAGCAAAGACTTCATCGTTGATTTGGTCTAAAGATACGAGTTGTCCTTGAACAGGTGCTTGAATCCGTTGCTTTTCTTTGACTGTCCCTGCCTCTGTCTTTAAGCCGGGTTCTTGACGTGACTCGTCAAGCGGTAAATCATTAAAGCCTAGAAAAATCGTTAATAGAAATGCACCAAAAAAAGCAATGCCACAACCTAATAAATAACAAATAAAGGCTTTGGTTCCTGCTTCTGCGTAAACTGGGATGGTCAAGAGTCCTTGGTTAGCGAAGGCTGTCCCGTAGGCCCCGCCCCAGCCCATTGAAGCCCCGCCTGCTGCTCCGCTAGCCACCGCATAAATCATCGGTTTTTTTAGCCGCAAGTTTGCCCCATAAATGGCTGGTTCTGTGATACCAAATAATGCAGTCACTGTTGCAGAGGCAGCAACAGCTTTCAAGTCTTTATTTTTTGTGCGGACAAACACGCCAAATGCGGCGCCCGCTTGAGAAAAATTCGCTGCACCAGCAAACGCTAGCAAATTTTGCCGTCCTGTTCGAGCGACATCATTAATCCCAATTGGCACAAGCCCACGGTGAGCCCCAAAAATGACTAAGACACACCAAATTCCGCCGATAAAACCGCCTAACAAGATGGGACTCAAATTCATTATATAATAATACAACCAATTCACGCCGTCACCTAAATAAATCCCTATTGGTCCAAATAATAATAAAGTGGCTGGAATCATTAAAAGTAATGATAGCGTAGGAACCATAATGATTTTTAGAACTTCTGGAATAACTTTTTCCAAAAAGCGTTGCACATAAGCTAACATAAAAATTGCAAGAATAATAGGAATTACTGTGGAAACATAATTGGCTTTGGTCACATGTAATCCAAACAAGGTAACCGCTGATTTTTCAGTCATTAATGAAACGATGGTTGGATAACATAAGGTGGCACCAATTACCATGGCGATATATTCGTTTGTTTTGAAAACCTTAGCAGCTGAATAACCTAAAATAACTGGCATAAAATAAAAAAGTGCATCGGAAGCGGCGCTTAAAATAATATACGTATTCAAAGGTTTTAAATCGACCTGGTAAAAATTGTTTGCGACCATCACAGCGATGGCTAGAATTCCTTTTAACATGCCTGAAGCGGCAATTGCTGGTACGACAGGTGTGAAAATCGCCGCAACAGTATTTAAAATTCGATTACCTAATGAATTTTTTTCTTTTGTAGATGTTTTGGTCGTAAGTTGCTGAGCCAACAAAGGTTCTAGAGCATTATAGACATGCGCGACTTTATTGCCTAAAACCACTTGATACTGCCCGCCGCTTTCAACAACAGAAATGACACCTTCTGTTTGTAGTAAGGCTTCTTTGTTCGCTTGTTTCGTATCTTTCAATACGAAACGCAATCGTGTATAACAATGTGTGACATCCACGATATTGTCTTTGCCACCTACGTCTTTCAAAATTTCTTTTGCTATTGCTTGGTAGTCCATGGTGACCACTCCTTATCTATAAAATAACAGCTCAATAAAAAAGACCAAATCACACATGCACGTTTCAGCAAACACACTCAATATTTGCTCGTCGTGAATGTCCCTTTGATCTGATCTACGTAATAACTATGTTTCTCACGATAGAATAGCTGATTGAATTTATTTTTAATTTACCATTATTTAGAGGGATTATCAATGAATTAGGTAGACCAACTCAGTGTTTTGTTACTAAAATCAGCAGTGAAAATAGTAGTTTACTACATTCACTGCTGATTTATTTGATTACAAGACTGGGGACAACAAGCGTGAAAAGTTTTGCTTGAATCGTAGCCAGTACCCTTGTTTTTTAATTATCTCGTCGGTTAGTAAGACACTTTTTTCTATATCTTCTTCAAAGACTTGCGCTAACATCCACGCAATGTCGGGATTGTAAATAAACGTACTTACCTCAAAATTCAATGAATAACTGCGAATATCTTGGTTTGTTGTCCCAACCATAGCTAATTCATCATCAATCACCATTGTTTTTGCATGAATAAACCCACTATCATAAATATAAATTTTAATGCCGCGTTTGTGTAAGTAATTTGCGTAATATTGTGTCGCGCGGTAAATAAAGGGATGGTCAGGCATACAAGGAATCATAATTCGCACGTCGACACCTGAACGAACCGCCACTAACAACGCATTAATCATACTATCATCAGGGATTAAATACGGTGTTTGAATCCAGACACTCTTTTCTGCAGAGAAAATCATCCGAACAAACCCGCTTTTCAAAATTTCTTCTTCTGAATCAGGACCATCTGAAACAACTTGTAAGGACAAATGCTCCACTTCATGATCTTCTGGTAATTTAAAATATTTTTCATGATACGTCATACGTTCTTCAGGATATTTGACTGAAGCATTCCAATCCATGATAAATATCTCTTGCAATGAAAATACGGCCGTCCCGACCAAACGAATATGGGTATCTCGCCAGTAACCAAATTTTTCGGTGACATTCAAATATTGATCCCCAACATTGAACCCGCCGGTCCAGCCAATTTTCCCATCGATGACAACAATTTTTCGATGCAAGTGATAATTTAGACGTGTTTTACGGATCATATCACGAGAAGTAATAAAGGGAGCTACTTTTCCTCCAGCGTCAACGTAACGAGCAAAAAACTTTTTATTTGCGCCGGGTGAACCCCAAGGATCGTAAATTAAGTAAACTTCCACGCCTTCATGCAACTTTTCGATTAATACATCTAAAAATTGATTGCCAATCGTGTCATTAAAAAACGCATAATATTCCACATGAACGGTTTCTTTCGCTGCACGAATATCTTCAAATAATGCTTGGAATTTTTCTTGGCCATCTGTGAATAATTGCAAACTATTTCTTTTGGCCAACGGTGATGCGTCCATATTCCGGAAATAACGATTTAAAACTTTCGCATCATAAAGTAAATCATAACGTTTATCGCGCCCTGCTTTTTTGTTATCAACGTCCACTTTTTCTTTAATTCGTTGAACCATTTGTTTTTCATCATCAGACAATTTAAAAACTTCTTGTCCATCGATACCTCGCCCACAGAATAAGTAAATAATAAAGCCGATACCAGGCAAGAAAATCAACGTCATCATCCATGCTAAAACGCTGGAAATACTACGAGGTTTTCTAAAAACAGTAATTAAGGCAGCAATAACGTTAATTACTAATAAAAATAACAAAATCCAAACAAAAATTTTCATCGCTTACCTCCTTCTTACTTCATACTAAGATTATATCAAATAACACTTAAATTAGGCGAATAATATGAGCGAGTATTCAAAAAAGAATTCATTTCTATAAGTGTTTCGCCTTTGATTCTCAGTTTTTCTGTACTATAATGAGGGCTGGATGTAAAGATTTTGAAAAGAGGTACTTATTTTATGGTCGTTGATTTGAAAATGTTAGCTATGATTTTTATCATTAATTTTGCGTATATTACCTTAAATACTATTCGTTTTATGTTAACGATGAAAGGTTATCGGGTTATTGCACCGCTGGTTAGTATGGCTGAAATAACAATTTATGTCTTAGGGCTGAGTATGGTTCTGAATCGGTTAGACAATCCTTTAAATTTACTTGTTTATGCGCTTGGTTACGCTGTTGGCATTAGTGTAGGAATTAAAATCGAAGACTATTTGGCCTTGGGGTATATTATGGTATCGGTTATCCTCCCTTCTACTACTGAACAATTTCATTTACCAGAAACACTTCGTGAACACGGCTATGGTGTTACGCAAAGTGTTGCCTACGGACGCGAAGGAAAACGAATGGTTTTAGAAATTCTTTCCCCAAGAAAAAACGAACGTACATTGTACAAATTAATCAATCAATTAGAGCCGAGAGCATTTATCATTTCCTATGAGCCTAAGTTCATTTCCGGTGGTTTTTGGACGAAAAAAGTTCGCAAAAGAAATGACGCCATTTCTCACTAAGAAGCGGCGTCATTTCTTGTTATTGATTTTTAGTTTACATAATAAAATTATCGTAACTTTAATTTATTCTAAGATAACTTAGAGAGTTCGTACCTAGTTGCTCAATCAATTGTTGCATAAAAACTAAGCGTTCGATGGCCGATCGGTTAGCAATTTTTTCATAATAAAATGCTAGAATATCCGACTGTGCTTCTAAAGGCTCGGCTTGTTCCGTTGCTACTGGTAAAAGGAGTTTTAAGTGGTCCTGGTCAATCGTAATCACTTGGGTCAAGTGCAAACTTTCTTGAAAAATATTAGGCACAGTACTGACTTTGCGGCCTCGCAGAGCTTGTTTAATAACTCTTCTCGCTTGCGAAAGATAGTATTCAGGATTTACGTCCCCTAGCAAGTCATATAAAGCGCTGAAGGCTTCTGGCAAGGATTGCTCTTTGCCCAAGTAATCAAAATAACGAGGCATTGTTGGACCCTCTGTCTTTTCTTTTTCAAGCGTAATTATAGATAGTTGTGCCGAGGCCAATCTTTGTTTTTGATAAAATGAGGGGCCACCGCTCACGCCAAAAAAATAGTCTTCCTCTTCTGGAAACACTTGTGGCCAAAAAGATTCAGCTAGCCAAAATAATTGCTCTGTTACAGTTCCTTTAAACTTAGGAAGTTCGTCTTCAGCCAAGGTCAAACTCGCAACTTCAGCTGCCGTATAAATAGGAAAATTCAAACGATATTGACGATTTTCCCGAATGATTAACTGACAATCAATCATTTCTGATAAAAATTGTTCTAACTTGGCTTCTGTTGCAAAGGCCGCTTTTAATTGTCTTAAAATGATTCTTTCTTCCCGATGTTCATACATAAAAGTAACAAGAGGGAAAAAAAGTGATTGGTTGAGCAAATGATTGCATTGTTTCGTTTGTTGCGGAGAATGATAGTAAATTGCTAAATCATTCATGTTAACGCCCCTTTACTATTGAAGCGCCTAAGCAACAAGGAATTTATCGCGTTGCTTAGGCGCTTACGGTTTTAGTTAAAGACTTCTGTTAATTGTGGTACTACTTGTTTTTTACGAGAAACAACGCCTGGTAAGAACGCACGATTGTTAACTAATGTTACATTGAACGCTGCTTCAATTTTGGCTTGTTCCGCACCAATCGCTAATAATTCAGAATCACTGTCTAGGATATTCGTAATAATTAAGACAAACAAGTCATAATTATTGGCTGCATTTTCTGCGGCCATAGCTGCTTCTAATTCAGCTTGACGATCTAAAACTTCTGCTAAATCGACGGTATTTACTTGAGCAACGCGAACTGTTTTGCCATTCATTGGGAAGCTCTTAGCATCTAAATCTAAAAGGACTTCAGCTGATTTATCGCTTAAATTTGTTCCTGCTTTTAATAAGTCAAGACCATAGCCTTCTAAATTAATTTCAGCAATATCAGCTAGGGCGTGCGCTGCATCGATGTCTTCTTGTGTGCAAGTTGGTGATTTAAATAATAATGTATCAGAAATAATCGCTGAGACCATCATACCAGCAATTTGAGCTGGAATTGTCACGTTATTTTCTTTAAACATTTTATAGATGATTGTACTGGTACACCCTACTGGTTCTGCACGATAATACAATGGATCTGCTGTTTCGAAGTTGGCAATCCGGTGATGATCCACTACTGCTAAAATGTTTACTTCAGCGATATCTGAAATGCTTTGTTGGAATTCGTTATGATCCACTAACATGACTTGGTTTGTTTCGCTAGCTGCTTCAGTGACAACACGTGGTGCTTCAATATTAAAATAATCTAAGGCATATTGAGTTTCTTCACTTGGTGTTCCTAAAGCGACAGCTTCTGTCTCTTTTCCTAATTCTTTTTGTAAGTAAGCAAAACTAATTGCTGCTCCGATAGCATCTGTATCAGGATTTTGGTGTCCAAAAACTAAAATTTTTGACATAATACACACTCCTTGGTTTTGATTCACTCTTAATGATAACAAAAAATAGAAAAGAAACAACAAAAAAATTGTCTTCTTTTCTATTTTTTCGTTTGTTAACGTGCTAGATAACCTTGATAGTCCTCGACATGTAGTAGTTTTTTCGCATTTTCAACACGATCATTTTTAGGAGGCTCAATTCCTTCTAATGGATAAGGAATACCTAGTTCTTCCCATTTGTACTTGCCCATCGTATGGTAAGGAAGCACTTCAACTTTATCTACATTGTTTAATGTTTTTATGAAGGCATCCAGACGGATTAAATATTCGTCGTAATCACTACGTTGAGGCACCAATACGTGGCGAATCCAAACAGGTTTGTCAATTTCAGATAAATAGGTAGCCATCTCTAAAATATTATCATTTGATTGCGTTGTTAACAGTTTATGTTGCTCGTTATCAATATGTTTGATGTCAAATAAGAGTAAATCTGTATACTTCATCAATTCATCAAATTGACTAATGAAGGGTTCTTCCCGAGTAAAAGGTTTGCCACACGTATCTAAGGTTGTATGAATGCCTTGTGCTTTGGCTTTTTTAAATAAATCGATCAAAAAGTCCATTTGCAATAGCGGCTCACCACCACTGACAGTGATACCACCCTTTTCGCCCCAATAAGAGCGAAAACGTAATGCTTCCTCTAATACTTCGTCAGTCGTCACCACACGACCACCGGAACCAATTTTCCAAGTATCTGGATTATGACAGAATTGACATCTCATGCGACACCCTTGTGTAAATACGATAAAACGGACACCTGGGCCATCAACGGTACCAAAATTTTCTGTTGAATGAATTCTACCTGTAACTGGTGTTGTCATAATGATCCCTCTTCTTTCAAACGAAAAGGATGACACGTTGAATGTCACCCTTTCAGTTAAATAATGTAAATGTTTTTTATAGTCTGTCGTGTGAAGTTCTTGAGATAACGTCTGCTTGTTGTTCAGGAGTTAAGTCACGGAATTTCACGGCATATCCAGATACACGGATAGTTAAGTTTGGATATTTTTCTGGATGTGCTTGTGCATCTAATAATAATTCGTTTGTAAATACGTTTACGTTTAAGTGGTAACCACCTTTATCGAAGTAGCCATCTAATACGTTACGTAAGTTGTTAATTCTTGTGTCGTCGTCTTTACCTAAACCATTAGGGTTGATGGTTTGTGTATTAGAAATACCATCTAAAGCGATTGTATATTCTAAACGAGCTGTTGAGTTTAATGAAGCTAACAAGCCATTTTTCTCACCTAAGAATTTACCGTCTTGATAACTTGGGTTCGCACCTGGTGCAAGAGGTTTGCCGGCACGACGTCCGTCAGGCGTGTTCCCTGTTGCTTTACCATAAACAACGTTTGAAGTGATTGTTAATAATGAAGTCGTTGGTTTAGAGTTACGGTATGTGTGTTGACGTTTAATTTGTGTCATAAAGTAATCTAAAATCCAGTTAGCCATTGCATCGGCTTCTTCGTTATCGTTTCCGTATGTTGGGAATTCTTTTGTTGGTACATAATCAATTGCCATACCATCTTCGTCACGGATTACTTCTACTTCACCGTGTTTAATTGCCATGATACTATCAGTCGCATGAGAGATTCCGGCAATACCAGTTGCGAATGTCCGTTGTAAATCAGTATCCATTAAAGCTAATTGTGGTGCTTCATATGCATATTTATCATGCATGTAATGAATAATGTTTAATGTGTTAACGTACAATTCAGCTAACCAGTCTAAGATGTCTTTATAGCGTTCCATGAATTCGTGGTAATCTAATTTGTCACCAGTCATTGGACGATATTTTGGTGCTACTTGCATTTTAGTTTTTTCATCGACTCCGCCGTTAATTGCATAAAGAACAGCTTTCGCTAAGTTCGCACGAGCGCCGAAGAATTGCATATCTTTACCCATAACTGTTGCAGAAACACAACATGCGATTGCACAGTCGTCAGAGCCCCAGTTTTCACGTAATAAGTCATCGTTTTCAAATTGGATAGATGAGCTTTCTTTCGCGATTTTAGCTGCATATGTTCTGAAACCTTCTGGTAAGTGAGAAGAATACAATACAGTTAAGTTAGGTTCTGGAGATGGTCCCATGTTTGTTAATGTGTGTAAGATACGGAAGTCATTTTTGGTAACTAATGAACGACCGTCAATACCCATACCAGCAATAGATAATGTTGCCCAAATTGGATAACCAGAGAATAATTGGTTGTATTCTGGTGTCCGTGCAAATTTAACCATACGTAATTTCATGATTAAATGGTCAATCATTTCTTGTGCTTCAAATTCAGTGATTAAACCAGCTTCTAAGTCACGTTGGATATAGATATCTAAGAATGCTGAGATACGACCAATTGACATTGCTGCACCATTTTGAGATTTAATGGCACCTAGGTAACCAAAGTATAACCATTGGATTGCTTCTTGCGCATTTGCAGCAGGACGAGAAATATCGAAACCATAAGAAGCAGCCATTTGTTTTAAGTCATTTAACGCACGGTATTGTTCAGAAATTTCTTCACGTAAGCGAATAACATCGTCTGTCATTTCTTTGTTACCAGTGTTATCATGATCTTTTTTCTTTTGTTCCATTAAGTAGTCGATACCGTATAATGCGATACGACGATAGTCACCGATAATACGGCCACGGCCATAAGCATCTGGAAGACCAGTAATGATTTTGTTTTTACGTGCTAAACGCATTTCAGCTGTGTAGGCATCAAAAACACCTTGGTTATGTGTTTTTCTGTATTCTGTGAAGATTTTTGTCATTTCTTCGTCAGTTTCATAACCATTTGAAACTAAGGCATTGTTCGCCATTTTAATACCACCGAATGGCATAAATGCTTGTTTTAATGGTACATCTGTTTGTAAACCGACAATTTTTTCTTCTTCTTTGATTAAGTAACCAGGTTCATGTGACGTAATAGTTGCTGGGATATCGCTATCCATGTCATAAACGCCATTTTTTTCATGTTGGATTTCAAATAATTCTTGTAGTTTTGTCCATAATTTGTCAGTGCTCGGAGCGATTGGTTCTAAGAAACTGTCGTCGCCTTTGTACTCTGTGTAGTTGTTTTGAATAAAATCACGAGTGTCAACGCTTGTTCTCCATTTGTCGCCTTTAAAGCCTTCCCATTGTTTCATGAAGTGTTTGCCTCCTTAGTTAACTGCTACTTGATTGTATGTAACAGCTTTATGTGATTAGTATAACACATAACCTTTTAGATGCAAGCGTTTTTTTATTATTTATTGCACTTTCTTAATAAATAAATGGGGATCAAAGATTCTAAATGCTGATATATAAACATTTATACTTGTGAAAATAAGAACGATTTATAGTTGTTATCACTTGTGAAAAATGTACTTCTGTATTAAAAACAGCAGCCATCTGTATTAATACAGATGGCTGCTGTGGAGATATTTATAACACAGTTTAGTTTGTTTGTTCTTCTTCAATCACTGCAGAATGCATCTCGTGGACTTCCATTACTTGGCCATCTTTTTGTTCATCGATGACAAAGGAACCGTTGGATGTTCGTTCACTGATTGGATAGTTTTTCGACTGAATAACTTCTTGTGTGCCTTTTTGCGTAGTAACTAATAAATCTAAATCGGTACTTTCAGACATAAAGACAACACGATGTGGATTTTTCTTCAATTCCCGTAAGACCATTAATCCACGTTTTGCTCGTCCTAATTGTGTTAATTCTTGGGCTAACATGCGTTTAACACCGCCACGTTGGGTAACGATGACAATCGGTGTATCCCCTTCAGAATGAACCAGCAAACCATTAACGACATAATCGTCTTCTTTGAGGTTCATTGATTTAACTCCAGCCGCTTTACTACCCACGACTGGTACTTCATATAATGGATAGCGTAAGCCAAAACCGCGATTGCTAACGAGGAAAACATCCAATAAGTCTTGATCATTTGTTAAATAAACATTGGTAATTTCATCTTGGTCTGATTTTAATTTCATACAAGATGTCGGGCGGCTCTTATAAGTGCGCCAAGGCTCAAAATCAGCCATTTTGGTTTGTTTAATCATGCCAGCTTTTGTAATGAAAACAAAGGTTTTTGTCGGACTTAACTCTTTATAAGGATATACAGCAATAATCGATTCATCGATAGCAAGATTTAAAATGGTTTGAGAAATATGTTCGCCAATTTCTTTCCAGCGTAAATCTGGCAACTCATGGACGGGGCGATAGATCATATTTCCTTTATTTGTTACTAGTAAAAGATGATCTAATGTATTGACTTCGCCAGCATATAGTAAAAAGTCGCCTTCTTTCATGCCGATTTCTTCTGGTTTTGATGCTGTATAAGAACGAATACTACTCCGCTTGATATAGCCTTCGTGCGTCACGGTTACGACCACGTCTTCCTGCGCAACTAACACGGCTGTTTCAATCTTGATTTCTTGGATTTCCTCTTCAATTTGAGTTAAGCGCGGATTGCCATATTGCTTTTTAACTTCGCGAAGTTCTTTTTTCATGACTGAGAATAGTTCTTTTTCATTGTTTAAAATGTTCAATAACTCAGCAATTTGTTCTTCTAAAGTTTTCGCTTCTTCTTGTAAATCAGTAATATCTGTATTAGTTAAACGGTATAGCTGTAAAGTAACGATTGCTTCAGCTTGTTCTTCAGTAAACGCATAGTCGGATACTAAGTTCTTCTTCGCATCTTTTTTATCTTTACTGCCACGAATTGTTGCAATCACTTTATCTAAGATAGACAATGCTTTAATTAAACCAGCAACAATGTGCTCACGTTTGCGAGCTTTGTCCAACTCAAATTGACAACGGTTAATGATAACTGATTTGCGGTGCGTAATGTAACTTTCTAAAATCCGTTTTAGTCCCACTTGTTGCGGGGTCATGTTGTCGATGGCTACCATGTTAAAGTTGTAATTGATTTGCAATTCAGTGTTTTTAAATAGATAATTTAAAATACCTTCTGCATTGACATCTTTTTTTAGTTCAACAACAATTTGCAAGCCAGTTCTGTCACTTTCGTCACGAACTTCGGCAATGCCGTCTACTTTTTTATTTAAACGGATTTCATCCATCTTCTTCACTAGCGTTGCTTTATTGACTTCATAAGGAATTTCAGAAATGACAATTTGTTGTTTGCCGCCTTTTAAGGGCTCAATCTTTGTCTTCGCACGTAAAATTACTTTACCACGGCCGGTTTCGTAGGCTTTTTTAATTTCTGCTTTTCCTTGTAAGATCCCACCTGTTGGAAAATCTGGTCCTGGAATGTATTCCATTAATTTCTCTAAACTTGCATTAGGATGATCAATTAAATACACGGTCCCATCAATAATTTCCGCTAAATTATGTGTAGGAATTTCTGTTGCATAACCTGCTGAAATCCCCGTTGAGCCATTTACCAATAAATTAGGATATTTGGCTGGTAAAACAGTGGGTTCTTTTTCTGTATCGTCAAAATTCCAAACGAAATCGACGGTATTTTTGTCGATATCTTTTAACAACTCACCACTTAACTGTGATAAACGAGCTTCTGTATAACGCATCGCCGCTGGTGGGTCGCCATCCATACTTCCGTTGTTTCCGTGCATTTCAATTAGTACTTCCCGTAATTTCCAGTCTTGACTTAGACGGACCATCGCTTCATAAATACTGCTGTCGCCATGGGGATGATAATTCCCCATAATGTTTCCGACAGATTTTGCTGATTTACGAAAGCCTTTATCAAAGGTATTGCCGTCTTTATTCATTGAAAAGAGAATGCGGCGTTGTACTGGTTTTAGCCCATCTCGAATATCTGGTAGGGCCCGTTCTTGAATGATGTATTTGGAATATCTTCCAAAACGATCGCCCATTACTTCTTCAAGGGTTAATTCTTGAACTTCTTGGCGTTTTTCCAAAATTGTCACTCCCTACTCTATGTCAAACAAACTGATTTCAGTGTCATCGGTTTGTTCTGCTTCTTTTGTTTTTTCCGCATCTAAAAGGCGTTCTCCTGTTGGTGCAGAAGTGTCTTCTTCTGAACGATCTAAAATACTGCCATCTTCTTCCAATGTAAATTGAACATGTTGTTCAATCCATTTTCGACGAGGTTCGACTTTGTCGCCCATTAATGTGGTCACACGGCGTTCTGCTTGAGCTGCATCATCAATCCGAACACGAATTAAGGTTCTAGTTTCAGGATCCATCGTTGTTTCCCAAAGTTGTTCTGCATTCATTTCACCCAAACCTTTATAGCGTTGGAGCATATAGCCTTTACCAACTTTATCAATCACTTCTGCCAATTCACCATCGGTCCAAGCATACTCAATGACTGATTTTTTTCCAGTTCCTTTAGAGACTTTATAAAGAGGTGGTAAGGCAATGTAGACTTTGCCGGCTTCAATTAATGGTTTCATATAACGATAGAAGAACGTTAATAGCAACACTTGAATATGGGCACCATCGGTATCCGCATCGGTCATGATGATGATTTTATCATAATTACAATCTTCAATTGAAAATTCAGGACCAACGCCTGCGCCAATCGTATAGATCATAGTATTGATTTCTTCATTTTTCAAGATGTCTTGCATTTTCGCTTTTTCCGTATTAATGACTTTTCCTCGTAGCGGTAAAATGGCTTGAAACTTCCGATCGCGTCCTTGTTTTGCTGAACCACCGGCCGAGTCTCCTTCGACAAGATATAATTCATTTTTCTTAGGATTTCTGGATTGAGCCGGGGTTAATTTTCCAGAAAGTAACGATTCGCCTTTTTTCCGTTTTTTACCGTTCCGGCTTTCTTCACGGGCTTTGCGAGCCGCTTCACGGGCTTCACGGGCTTTAATCGCTTTCCGAATTAATGATTGACTCATTTCACTGTTTTCTTGTAAATAGAAGCCCATTTGTTCGCCTACGACGTTATCGACAACGGTTCTTGCTAAAGGTGTACCTAATTTCCCTTTGGTTTGGCCCTCGAACTGTAGTAAGTTTTCTGGTACTCGAATAGAAAGGACGGCTGCTAAGCCTTCACGGAAGTCGCTACCTTCTAAATTTTTATCTTTTTCTTTTAATAGTCCCACTTTCCGTGCATATTCATTGTACGCCTTTGTCATTGACGTTTTCATACCGACTTCGTGGGTACCGCCATCTTTTGTGCGGACATTGTTAACGAAAGATAAAACATTTTCAGAATAGCCATCGTTGTATTGGTAAGCTAATTCAACTTCAATACCTTCTTTGGCTCCTGAAAAATAAACAACGGGTGTTAATGTATCTTTTTCTTCATTTAGATAGGCAACAAATTCTTTAATGCCTTCTTCGTAGTGAAAGACTTCTTCTTTGGGTTCTTCCCCACGTTCATCTGTTAAAGTAATTTTGACGCCTTTTAATAAGAAAGCTGATTCTCTCAAACGTTCTGCTAAAATTTCGTAAGAAAAATTTGTCGTAGAGAAAATGGTGTCG
Organism: Enterococcus sp. DIV2419; assembly: GCF_051711865.1. Classification (NCBI taxonomy): domain Bacteria; kingdom Bacillati; phylum Bacillota; class Bacilli; order Lactobacillales; family Enterococcaceae; genus Enterococcus; species Enterococcus sp. DIV2419. Next base: position 1,542,735 of record NZ_JBIONS010000001.1, on the reverse strand, counting down.
TCAGGTAAAAAAGTAACAGAGGTGCCGTTGCGTTTTTTTGTTTTGCCGATTTTTTTTAAGGTACCAACTGGTTTACCGCCGTCCTCAAATCGTTCCATGTATTCTACGCCATCACGAACAATATGAACTTCTAACCACTTAGATAAGGCATTAACAACACTGGCACCCACCCCATGGAGTCCGCCTGAAGTTTTATAGCCACCTTGGCCAAACTTACCACCCGCATGTAAGACAGTAAAAATTACTTCTACTGTTGGGATACCAGAAGCATGCATCCCTGTTGGCATTCCGCGGCCAGAGTCTGCAACACAAATACTATTATCTTTTTGGATAGTTACGTTGATTTCATTCCCGTAGCCAGATAACGCTTCATCGACTGCGTTATCGACAATTTCATAGACTAAGTGATGGAGTCCACGGCTATCGGTTGAACCGATATACATACCAGGTCTTTTCCTCACTGCTTCCAATCCTTCTAGGACTTGGATAGAGGCATCATTGTACTCATTGTTAATTTTTTTAGCCAAAGAAAAAACTCCTTATACTTAGATTCTCGTTTAGTTAATAAGCGTACATTAACTATTTCTTAAAGAATTAGAAGAAGAGTGAGCGGGTTTCTTGCGTTTTCCGTTCGCTCCTTCTAAAACCATCATTACAATAATACTCTATCTGGGTCAAAAAAAAAAGAGCTTTCCGTTCAGGACGCTCTTTCTTTATAAAATTACACGTGTTTATTCAGCATCTGCCATTTTTGCCAATTCAATTTTAATACAACGGTCCATAATAACTTGACGACCTTCATTTAATAACAAGTTCGCTGCCTCTTCATTTTCCAAACCTAGTTGGGCCCAAAAGACAGGCGCTTCTGTTTTCAATGTTTCTGCGGCCACTTCTGGCAAAAATTCACTCCGCCGAAAGACGTCAACAATATCAATCTTTTCAGGAATCTCTGTTAATGCCCCATAAACCGTTTCGCCAAGCACCGTTTCGCCTTTTAAAACTGGATTGACAGGTAACACACGATAGCCATGTTGCTGTAAAATTTCCGCAATTTTGTAACTCGTGCGGTCGGGCTTGTTACTCAAACCAACTACCGCAATATTTTTTGCTTGTTTTAAAATATCAAAAATTTGATTTTGACTTGGATTCTCAAATGTCATTCACTCAACCCCTTTTTTCATTCTTATTTATTATAACGCTGAGTAAAGGGTTTTGGCAAAATTATTCTCTGAATACCGACAAAATAATTATTGGCTTTGCCAATCTGCTGGATAGGTCACGTAGACAAAGCGGGCATCACCCGTCACTGAAAATTGAATTTTGCTACTTTTCGGGATTAAAATAATTTCGCCGGCTGTTGCAGAAATTTTACGTCCGTCAATCAGTATATCTAATTGTCCTGAAATAATATAATCAATTTCATCGTATTCTAGTGTCCAGTCGAAGGTGGTATCTTTCATCACCATTAAACCGCAACCAAGGCGCGGGCTTTCTTCTAAAGAAAACAGATCTTTTGTGTAAACAATGTCCGCTGGGTTGCCTGTATCTAAGCGATCGTCTTCTGTTACGTCAATTTCGGGTAATTTGATGGACATAATTCCACTTGGATCCACTTGTTTAGTTGGCATTAATTTTTCTGTGACAATTTGTCGAACAAGCGTTTCAATCATTTCACGATTTAATTCTGTCATATTTACACCTCGTTATTTCACTTCTGTTTCGGGTTTTCCTAGCATTCGATTTGCCATAAAGATAGCCACAAAAATGGCGGTAATCCCTCCAACTAATTTGCCAACAATCATTGGAAAAATCATTTCTTTTGCTACGCCTGCAGTAAAACCAAGGTGGTCACCTAAAACGAAAGAAGCCGAAACAGCAAAAGCGATATTAATAATTTTTCCTCGATTATCCATGTCTTTTAACATTTGGAACATGGGAATATTGTTAGCTAATGTAGCAACCATTCCTGCAGCCGCTACTTCATTCATTCCTAAAACTTTTCCTAGTTTCATCAATGGTTTATTAAAGACTTTCGTAATCACTGCTACTAAACAGAAAGCGCCAGCTAAAGTTAAAGCAATCCCGCCAACGACTTCAATTCCTTCAGTAACTGGTGCAATACCAGGAATCACTGTAATTCCTAATAATAGTTGAATCGCCCCCACAACTAAACCAAAGATAGCGACAATCACTACGCCTTGACCAAAAATTTGGAAGCCTTTAATCATGCCTTTTGGCGCTAACCATAAACCTAAAATAATTAAAGCGGCAACAATAATAATTGGAATTAAGTTAGGAATAATCAATGACAATGGCATGCCAGCTGTTAAACCGCCTGCTAATAAACCAAAAGGAATTGTAATAATCCCGCTCAAAACACCTGTTGCTAAGAATTGTTGGTCATCTTTTTGGATAATGCCAAGCGCTACTGGAATTGTAAAGACTAACGTTGGCCCCATCATTGCACCTAAGATTGCCCCCGCAAATAAACCAGCTTGTGGATCATTGGCTAATTGTTGCGCTAACGCAAAGCCGCCCATATCATTAGCCAATAAGGTTGTGGCAAACATTGCTGGATCAGCCCCTAGTAATTCATAGACAGGAACGACAATCGGACTTAAAAGATTGGCTAAGACAGGCGCTAAAGTGATAATCCCTACCATAGAAAGCGCTAGAGAACCCATAGCCATAATCCCTTCCTCAAATTGCTCCCCTAAACCTAGTTTGTTGCCAATACATTTATCGATTCCTCCAATAATCATGAAAAGAACCATAATATACATAATAATTTCATTAATGCTCATGTCTCGTCCTCCCTATTCTTCCTCTGTAGAATCAATGACACCAACAATCATTGCATCAATTGGGACATTCGGATCTTCTGCCGAAATACGGGCAGCATTGCCTTGACTAATTAACACTTTGTCCCCGACACCAGCTCCAGCGTTGTCAGCAGCAATTAGAAATCCTTGCTTTTCGTCCTCTTGATTCAAAATATCAACCATCATAAATTTCCAGCCATTTAATTTTTCATCTTTTCTTGTTGACCAAAGGCTACCAGTCACTTTTCCTAAAAGCATCGTTTTTCCTCCTTACGTCAGCAATTGATGTTTCCTAGCATAATCTTTCGCTAACGGGGTTAAATAGGCATTTTTACTTAAAGAAACACCTGATTCTGTCATTCTTATCAATTGTTTTTCAGTAATGTAGGTTCGTTTGGTCTCAGCTAAAGAACGAAGTTGTTTTTGACAGGCCGCCTGAAACACAGCGTAATTTTCTGAATCATGATAAAAAATCATCCCAAACTGTTGGCACATGTCCACGTTTTCCTGAATCGTTTGTTTCAAACGATATTTCAATCGTGAATTTTTAGTCACTGAAGGTATTGGGGTTAAAACCAATACCGGCTTACCTTCAAATAAGAATGCTAAGATGTTTTTGACTAATTCATCCGTTTCCTGTAAATGCGCAATCGCATTTACTTGGGAAATCGTTAGCCTCTTTACAACCAAGCCTCGTGCTAGCTTCTGCTCCTTGGTTACCCAATTTACATCAGGAAAACGAACAAACATTTCTTCAGGAAATGCTTCTTTTGCTTCTGCTAAAGCCACTGAATAAGACGACGACAGCAATTGTTGGCAAATTCGATCAGTAATCTGTTGAATCAAATTTTCCATTTCAGAAACGTTCATTGTCCTTCCTCCTTTTACTTAAGAATATAGCCACGAGCTCCTTTGGTTAAGCCGCAAGCGTTGGCTTCATCGTAGTCAATGTGCATGTACGTTGCAAATCGCGGACTGATTCGCACAACTACATCATCAAAGATTAACGGACGTGTGCCTTCCACTTTGACTTGCACAATTTGGCTATTGCTTACTTTATTTTTCAAGGCATCTTCGGGTGTCATGTGAATATGACGTTTGGCAACAATTAAGCCGTGACTTAATGTCACAACTGCTGATCCGTTCATCAGCGTGACGCCAGGTGTCCCTTCTGTCTTGCCACTCTCTCTAACTGGGGCATTAATTCCTAAAATACGCGTATCCGTCATAGAAACTTCGACTTGTGATTCGCTACGTTCAGGGCCTAAAATAACCACATTTTGAAAAAGTCCTTTAGGTCCAGCAACCGTAATTCGTTCTTTACAAACGAACTGTCCAGGTTGTGATAAATCTTTCACTTTTGTTAGTTGATATCCTGGTCCAAATAATGCATCAATCTCTTGACGAGACAAATGAACATGTCGGCCAGAAGCTTCAACTTCAAAAGTATTTTGTTGTTGTTGCTGAATTCGTTTAACAACTTCTTCAACAATTTCATTCATTGAATCCAATTTGTTCATCTCCTAGTTTCGTGATATTTCAGCCATGGTGCTAATTAATTCTGTAGCCCAAGATTGAAAAAGTCCGAACAGTTGTGATTCTCCTTTTAACTGGAGAATAATTTTATCTAGTTGTAATTGAATTTCTTTTGAGGAATAGCGCCATTGTCTCTGTTGGTTAGTTAGAATAGTTACCTTTGATTCCAAAATGACTGGTTCCATTACGAGCGACTGTTCTAAAATAAATTTCTCTAACCACAGTTGTTGTTGTTCGAAATATAACCAACCTTCTGTTGATAACGCTTCATTCGTTAAGAAAGGCAAATACAATAGATGGCTTAAGTGCCGAATCTCATAAATTGTTTCTTTTGATAAATGTTCTTGTTTTTGTTTTTGTGAGGAGGCCTTCACTGAATGAACCTCAGAAAGCAATGGGTTTGTTGAAGAGAAGCTGCTATTAATCCGATGCTCGCGTAGATAGCTTTTGGCGGCTGGCGTCAGAAAACTGCCTACAGGAAACACAAAATCCGTGCCATCTTCTAGTTCTTTTTTTAGCCTTTTGATGCGAAGCATATCTTCTGTAATAACTGTCATAACACCCCTCCTCAATGAAAGTTTAGGACAGAAGTAATGAACCTACCTCTGCCCCAAAAAATCAAAATTATAATTCAGTTGTTGCGTGTGGTAAAATAGCGTCTACTTCTGTATGTGGACGTGGAATTACATGGACAGATAATAATTCGCCAACACGTTCTGCTGCAGCAGCACCAGCATCTGTTGCTGCTTTTACAGCACCAACGTCACCGCGAACCATTACTGTAACTAAACCGCCACCGACTTGTTCTTTTCCAATTAAAGTAACGTTTGCCGCTTTCACCATTGCATCGGCTGCTTCAACAGCACCTACTAAACCACGAGTTTCGATCATTCCTAAAGCATTTGTACTTGACATTATAATTTCCTCCTAAGATGTATGTTTTATTTTTAAAAATTTGGGACAATTATCAATTTGACTTAGGTCCCAAACCCTAAATCCAATAATTCATTTGTTTTACTCTTACTCGCTCGTTTCTTGTTAGTTTAAGCGAGCTAAAACTTGGGCTACCACGGCATTTACTAGTTCTTCTTGATTGGTTGTTTCGCAAGAAGTAGCCACAGATGTGGTTGATGTTTGACCAAATTCTTGACGAATCTCTTCTAAATCACGCACGCCATAAGCAACACGACGTAAATTGAACAGATTTTCAACCCCAATATTATCAGAAGTTGAGCTGCCACCAACTGCGCCACAACCAAGTGTTAATGCTGGCACTAAGTTAGTTGAAGCACCAATTCCGCCAAGTGTACCAGAGGTGTTAACAAGCAAACGAGAGACGGGTTTTCTTAAGCCAAATTCACGAATGACTTCTTTGTTTTCTGTGTGAATGCCCATTGTATGACCCGCACCTTCACCTTTCAAAATTTCAATTGATAACGCGCAAGCTGCTTCCCAGTTTTCAACTGTATAGAAAGCAATAATCGGTGCCAATTTTTCTCTTGAAAATGGATATTTCAAGCCTACATGTGTTTCCTCGGCAACAATTAAGCGGCGATCTTTTGGAATAGATAAACCAACTAATGAAGCAATATGTTGAACGGAACGACCCACGATTTGCGGGTTCATTGTACCGTTTGGTCGTAAAATAAATTTAGCTAATTTGTCGGCTTCGGCTGGACTTAAGAAATACGCTCCCTGCTTAATTAACTCTTCTTTGACCGCTTCACGGTTGACAGTTTCAACAATAATTGATTGTTCCGATGCACAAATTGTACCGTTATCGAAAGTTTTTGAATCCATTATTTGTTTCACTGCATGAGGAACATTTGCGCTTCGTTCGATGTAGGCTGGTCCATTACCAGGCCCAACACCGATTGCTGGTGTTCCAGAAGAGTACGCTGCTTTAACCATTGCGTTTCCACCAGTAGCTAAAATTAAATTTGTTTCTTTATTTTTCATTAATTCGCTGGTCGCTTGCATAGTTGGCGTTTTGATGACCGAGACACAACCTTCTGGTGCCCCTGCAGCAATAGCCGCTTTTTGGATAATTTCCACTGTTTCAATAATCGATTTCAACGCATTGGGATGTGGTGAAAAAACAATGCTGTTGGCCGCTTTTAATGAAATTAATGCTTTGTAAATGACTGTTGATGTCGGGTTGGTAGAAGGAATTAATCCTGCAATTACACCAACTGGGACAGCAATTTCAGTGACTTTTTGGGCAGCGTCATCATGGATCACACCAACTGTAGCTTTGTCCTTCATTTCGTCATATACTACTTTTGAAGCGAAAGCATTTTTGATGATTTTATCTTCATAAATACCAAATCCTGTTTCTTCATTGGCCATTTTCGCTAACTTTTCTCGTTGGTTAAACGTAGCCTCTGAAACTGCTTGGACAATCGCATCGATTTGTTTTTGCGAAAATGTTGCTAATACTTGCTGTGCCTCTTTGGCTTTTCTGATTAAATTTCTTGTTTCTTGGATGGAACGTAAGTCTTTATCTACTAATTCCACTCGTCTTCACTTCTTTCTATTTCAGCCATGATTGCTTGAATTAAAGCTTCTTTATTGGCAAATTTAATCTCACTTTTCTTTAAACTACTTAGGTTCATTTTGTAGGCTTGTTTGCGTAAATCAACCACGCGTTGTGTTTCTAATTTTTGGCGTGTGCCAGTGTGTTCTTCCAAATCTGGTGTTTCAATCTCTTCTTCAATTACTTCTACTTGTTCCATCGGTTCAGGTGCTGACTTGGGTTCTGGATCTGATAAAATTACTTCCGTTTGAGCATCAACCCGTGAGATCACATGATGAGCAATTAAACAATTTAATTCTTTAGCTACTTCCGTGCCTACTTCAACGGCAGCTTGAACCGCGGCAACGTCACCAATCAGTTCCACAGTTGTTAAACCGCCATTAATAATTTCAGCTTTTAACAAAGTAACGTCGGCGGCTTTCAATGCCGCATCGGCCACACTAATGGCACCTAAAAATCCTTTGACTTCGACCATTCCTAATGCTTTCATTCAGGTCACATCCTTAATAACTCAACGGATTGTCAGCGATATTTTGAATGACTTGTTCAAACGCACTGCAAGCAGCTTTACATGCAGATTGACTACCTGTCAATAAGGCGCCGCCAAAGTTCGTTTCAGAAGGTGGGCCATAAAAGACACCCATTTGAACATCGGCAGCTTTCATTGCTGCATCTAAGCCAACCATTGCTTCTAGCGGTGGTGCAATCAGATAAGCAATCGCTTCACCTTCAGGAATATTCGCTTGTTCAGATAAAAAGCTACCCGTTCTTGATACTACATGTGCAAAATAAACAATACTGTCATCTTCGTTAGCACTATAGAAGCTGGCTTCTTCTTCAATGACTTGCGTAATGACACTCAAGCCACTATTGACTTCGGCAGGACTCGGACCAGCAATAATGCCAATCACTTCACCGGCTAATTTGGTTGAAGCATTTGCTGCGCCAGCATACATACTTTTACCGTAAACTACAGTAACATCGGCGGCTTTGGTTGCTTCATCTAATGCAACATAAGTGACATCATCACAATCGGAAGTAACAATTCCTAATGAGCGATGTTCTGGTTTCAATGATAATTCTTTTGCTAATGCCGGATCGACATTGGGAATGACTTTCATACTTAGGACATTTGCGCCTAGACGATCATTTTTCATGAGAAATCCTCCTTTATTCAGCTTCTTTTAAATCAATACCAGATTTTTTCTTGTCTAACATTTTTTTGATAATTTCGGCAATGTAGGCCCCTGCTTCAACAGCCGGTGTCCCACCTTTGTGAATATTTGAAATAACTGTCCGTCGTGCTTCTGGCATACCGACAGTTGGTTTGTAAGCAATGTAGGCACTCATAGATTCAGCTGTTACTAAACCAGGACGTTCGCCAACTAGCAAGCAAACAACATCAGCGTCAGTGATTTCACCAATTTTATCCATTGCTGGCACACGACAATATTTAACAAAAACTACATTGTCGAAATCTAAGTTGTACATGTTTAATCCTTGTTTAATTGCTGGTAGGACTTCTTTAATATTCGCTTCGATAGCAGCTGAACTAAGGCCATCCCCTACGACCATTTGGATTTTAGCTTTTGGTGTCGTATTTTTCCGAATGATTTCACTATTTTCTTCATCAAATTGACGACCATAATCTGGACGTGTTAAATATTCATCTTTACTGTTACAGATTGTTTTTGTAGAAATAAAATTCATTTCTTTTACCAAGTCTTCGCTTACGTCTGAAAAGACCGCATCTTGTGCTGCCGCATGGTCCGCTCGGAAACGTAATGTTGAACTAGTCATATAACGCGTCCCTGCACGACCAACGCCTAAACGAGCTGGCGAGAAAGCTTTCATTTTTAATAGTGCTTCAGGATCTACGGCATTTTTCAATAGTAATTGTTTACGTAAATCTACTTCAGTAATGTCAGGAATTAGGCCTTCTTCAATTTCTGTCGTTTCAGTGACGTGTGTTGTGACTGGTTTTTCTTCAGCAGTCACAGTGGCAGTCGAAACCGCTTGATTGTCAGCGACCATTTCTGTTAAAATTCCGGCAATCATTTCTTTTAATTCTTTTTCGTTCATTTGTATTCTCACCTCGTTTATTTAATAAATACAGATGCATCGCCAGCGCGACTTGTTAATTTTCCGTTTTCCATTAAGCCCATTTTTTCCATCCATTCTTCAAATTCTTTAATTGGACGTAAGCCTAATGTTTCACGAATCGTCGCAGTTTCATGGAACCCAGTTGTTTGATAATTTAACATGACATCATCGCCATGAGGAATCCCCATGATATACGTACAACCAGCTGTTGCTAATAACATTGCTAAGTTTTCCATATCATTTTGATCAGCTTTCATATGGTTGGTGTAGCAGACATCACAGCCCATTGAAATTCCAGTTAATTTGCCCATGAAATGATCTTCTAAACCAGCGCGGATGACTTGTTTTGAATCGTAAAGATATTCTGGTCCAATAAAGCCGACAACGGTATTTACAATATACGGATCAAATTTTTTGGCTAAGCCATAACAACGCGCTTCCATTGTCACTTGGTCTGCGCCAAAGTTTGCTTCAGAAGAAAGTTCTGAGCCTTGACCTGTTTCAAAATACATCACATTAGGACCAGCTGCTTGACCACTGTGAAGCGCTAAATCTTGTGCTTCAGCTAAAATTTCTGCATTTAAACCAAATGCTGTGTTCCCTTTTTCTGAACCAGCGATGGATTGAAAGACTAAGCCAGTTGGCGCGCCTTGACGCATGGCTTCCATTTGTGTCGTTACGTGAGCAAGCACGCAAGTTTGTGTTGGAATTTCCCATTCACTGCGGAACTCTTCAAATTTGTTTAAGATCCGTTTAACACTTTCTGTAGAATCATCAACAGGATTCAAACCAATTAACGCATCACCGGCGCCATAAGAAAGACCTTCCATAACTGAAGCCATAATGCCATCGACATTATCGGTTGGATGGTTCGGCTGTAAACGATTTGAAAAAGTTCCGGGACGACCAATTGTTGTGTTGGCGGTTTTTTCAATATTGATTTTTTTTGCGCCAACAATTAGATCCATGTTGGACATTAATTTACAGACAGCAGCAATCATTTCTGAAGTGAGTCCACGGGAAATTCGTTTGATATCAAAATCGGTTGTTTCCGAAGATAAGATAAATTCGCGTAATTCTGCGACTGTCCAATGTTTAATACTTTCAAAAATTCGCATATTGACTTGGTCAATAATAATGCGTGTCACTTCGTCTTCGTCATAATCAACGACGGGATTGTTAAACAAGTCATTTAAGGACAATTCTGATAAAACGACTTTCGCCGCCACGCGTTCTTCGGCTGAATTAGCAGCTACGCCAGCTAACTTGTCGCCAGACTTTTCTTCATTGGCTTTGGCTAAGACTTCTTTAACGGATGTAAATTGATAGACTTTGCCAAATAGTTTGGTTTTTAAAATCATCTTTGTGTCGCTCCTTTTTAATTAAATACTAAGGTCTTAACAATGACTGGAAGGACGGCTCCTTCTGCCACTGGTAAACCGATATCTACATAATCACCGTTTTCTACTTTGACCGAATCAAGACAGATAAACGGATAGTCTTTTGGCAGATGGGCACTTAAGGCATGCCCTAAAGCTTTCGCCATGTCTTCATCCACCATAACAATAATGGGAATTTGTTCAGCAACTAAACTAGCTAATCCTTCCACAATCCCTTGACCATAGCGTTGAATATCAGCAAATGTTGGATTGCTCATGCCTCTAATTGCTAGGGCAATCTGGGGTGTTTCTTCAATACGATGCCAATTGAGTTTTTCTTGGATTCGCTGGCCTAATTCTGTCACAGTAAGGGTTTCATCCTCTTGCGCTAATTTTAGAATTGGGATATTTTTTACCGGCAAAATTTGCTCACGGTAAGCAATCGTGCTTCCGCTAATTTCAGCAGTATGTGAACCTGCTCCGACGACCGTCGCTCGGATTGTTTCTGCGCTTTCTAAGACTTCTTTTTCCGAAAAAATCAGTGACTTTCTCAGATATTTTCCTAAAAGTAAGCCGATGTCCCCATATTTAAAGAGATTCGTACTTGTCGTATTTAAGCAATCAGCCACACCACCAGAAAATGTTACAATTGGTAATTCCTCACCTTTTCGTAGTGGATGGTTAGTTACTAATAACTGGTAGAACGGACTTTGTGTCCCCAAGCCAATGCTATTTTCTAACACGGCAACTAATTCCGAAATAATTGGCAGTAAGTTTTGTTCGGTGGCTTGGTCACCAAGGTGCAAGGTTAGCTCTTTTTTATTTATAATTTCTTGAATCTTCGGAGCTATATAGGTGATTTTTTGTTGTTGATCTAATTTAATTAAGCGTCCGCCAATGTCAAAACAAGCCGTATCAATCACTTCACCATCTTTAAAGACAGCTAAATTTGTCGTTCCCCCACCAATGTCTAAATTAACCACTGGTTTGCGTTTCGTTTCAGAATAAGTTTGAGCACCAGCGCCTTTCCCAGCAATGATACTTTCTAAATCAGGACCAGCCGTAGCAACGACAAAATCACCTGCATAGCCACTAAGTGCTCGTAGCACATTGTTGGCATTGCTTTTTCGAGCAGTTTCACCTGTGATAATTACCGCACCCATTTGAATATCTTGTTTATGAATGCCTGCTTGGCGATATTGCTCCGCTACAAACGCTTTGATAGGTTCTGCATCAATTTCTGATTGGTTAAGTAAGGGTGTAAAGATAATGTCACTTCGGTAAATGACTTTTTTATCAGAAATGCTGATACGTGGTACTGTAAACGCAGAGGCAAAATTTTCAACAGTTAATTCTGACAAGACTAATTGGGTTGTAGACGTCCCTAAATCAATCCCTACGGTTAAAAGTGTTTCCTTCGACATCGCCTGACTCGCCTCCTTTTGCATACAAAAAGGCACTTAAAGAATCGTTAGAAAATTTCTTTCTACTTTTCTTTAAGCGCCTTTGCTTAATCAATGAACAACATCACTGGTGTTCTGTTCGAAATAGAAACAGGTTTTAGTTCCCTGTTTATTGGATTCAATTGTAATTTTTCCTTTTAATTTATCTTTTACGTAGCTTTTGACAATCATCAAACCTAAACTGGTCTCGTTACTTTGATGAACGTCATAGCCTTTACCATTATCTGTAACAGTAATGGTAATCATCTTATTATCTAATGTTCCACTAAGTTTAACAACGCCACTTGTTTGTGGCTCAAATGCATGATCAAAAATGTTTTGTAATAGTTCGTTGACAACAAGGGAAATGGTAACCATTTGTTCGCTAGAAACCATAATGGCTGGATCAACATCCATCATCATCTCAATGGGTTGTGCGCCTTGAAAAAGATGTCTAAAATTATACATCACTGCTTCCAATGTTTGCCGTAAAGCAACGTCATCTTTGACTTGTTTTGACAGCAATTCATGGGTGGCTGCAATCGCCATAATTCGATTGACACTTTCATGAAGGACTTTCTTTGCTTCGGGGCTTTGCGTTCGCCGTTCTTGAATACGCAATAAGGAAACCACCGATTGCAAGTTATTTTTAACACGATGATGAATTTCACGAATCGCAACAGATTTGGAAATAATTTCCGCTTCTTTTTCTTTAAATTCTGTATTGTCTTGAATAATCATAATCAGTTGTTCCTCTGATGCCAACCACACTTTCCGAACCTTAAAATAATAATTAAGGTAGGTCGTTTTGCTTTCAATTGGTTGATTACTCATTTTATATTTCATTTGATACAACACATATTCAAAAGTTGTATAATCGATGGACAAATTGTCATAACTCATTCCAATGATATTATCCCGATAACCAAGTTTGCGATAAAGCTCTTGTGCATTGTGATTGGTAATTAATAAGTGACCCGCCGCATCAAAAATCAAAACGGCTTCTGCCAATTGATCAATAAATAATGCGTCGACTTGACTAGTTGATTTCGCTACTTTTGCTAACTGGCAGTTATTTAGCTCCTCTTTTTGTAAGTCCGCTTGAATCTCTTCATCTGCCGCAATCTCGACAATAATGACACCAATCGTTCGATGTTCATTGCGAATGGGATAGATATTTTGCTTAATCAAACGATTTTCCTGAGTCACTGCTAACAAACCAATGCTATTTAAGCTAGTTTGCATGGTACGCAGAACACCAGGTTCATTTTTTAATAAAGCTTCCATCCCGACGACATCTCCGCTATATAAAGAAGTTGTCTTCGCAGGCGGCTTATGATAAACGACTAGTGCTTGCTGTGACATTTCCTTATATACATCAATAAAAACATCTGCACTTTGATAGAGTGTCGTCGAAGAAAGATAACGTGCTGTACGTTGTAATTCTTTAATGTCTGATTCTGAAAGATTGGTATATTGGTGACATAATTGCTCTAATCGTTTCATTTATTCATCATCCATTACAATCAATTCTGCAATTTCACTCATACGTGCGCGTTTGTTCATACTTAACGTACGCAACATTTGGTAGGCTTCTTCTTCCGATATATGATTTTCTTTTACAAGAATACCTTTGGCTTTTTCGATAATTTTACGTTCTTCTAATTTTAAACTTAATTTATCGATTTGATTTAGTAACAGCTGCGTTTGTTTGCCTCGTTCAATGCTCATTTCAATTGTAGGTATTAATGATTTTTCATCTAGAGGTTTAACTAAATAACCCAGTGCGCCTAATTTTTTAGCCTTGTCCGTATTTTGTACGTCACTGTATGCAGATAAAAAGACAATACTACTGGCTAGTTGGTCTTGAACAATTTTTTTACCTGCTTTTAGACCATCTAAAATTGGCATTTGAATGTCCATTAATACTAGGTCAGGTTGTGTTTTTTTACATACTTCAATTGCTTCAAAACCATCAGCTGCTTCACCGACTACTTCGTACCCTGCTTCTATCACAATATCACGAATATCGAGTCTCGTAATAGGTTCATCATCGACTATTACAATTCGTCCATCCATTTTCTTCACGCCCTTGTCCTTTCAACGCTATGTTCTGGTAATTTTACAAGTTACAGAAAAGTTTAAAATCTGTTGTAAACCTTCAATCACCGCTTGTAAGGCTGCTTCCACTGAGCTTACGTCACCAGAAATGACTACCGATCCAGAAAAACGATCAATAAAACCGATTTGGATATCTCCGCTTTTAGTCGCAATATCAACAGCGATAATTGCCGCTTCGCTCGGAGTGATTGTCAAAATACCTAGTGCATTGCTGGTGCCTTCTGGCAACCCTAATTTTGTATAAATTTCTTTATTAGGACTAGCAATGATGTGCGCTAACGTTACTTGTTTCCCAGGAACATATTCTTGAATCATTCGTTGTTTTTCTTCCAACCAGACTCGCTCCTTTAATTTAGCAAATAAAAAATCCTCAATAAAAAACGTAAAGGTTCCACTTTCGCTTTCTACTAAGGAGCTTCTTTGCTCTTAAATTTTGAAGCACGCCGTTGTGCTACCCACATTATATGTTATCGATTTCATCCTGTCAATCGCTTATAAGATAGAATTTAAAATTTTTGTCACTTCTGCTGCTGTTGGTTGGACAGGATTTGTTTTGGTGCAGCCATCCATCAATGCGCCTTCAGCTATTTTTGGGATTGCAGCTTGGACTTCTTCTTTTGGTAAACCATAATCACTAAAAGTGGCAGGCATGTCTAATTTTTGACGGAGTTGCTTGATTTGTCGAATAAATTGTTGAACACCAATCCGTGCATTGGTTGTCTGTGTATCATTTAGACAATTTGCTAACTGCGCATAACGTTTAGCTGTTGGTTCGTTGGTGACTTTGCCATTCGCTAAGCCACTGTTATATGCAATGACTTCAGGTAAGAGCATTGCATTCATTCGTCCATGTGGCACATGTAAACGCGCACCGGCCGCATGAGCAATACCGTGATTCAAGCCTAACGAAGTAACATTAAACGCCATCCCTGCCATACATGAAGCTAAATGCATATTTTCACGGGCTTGTTGGTTGCTACCCTCATTAAAGGCTATTTCTAAATTGTCGAATACCAGGCGAACGACTTTTTCGCACAACGCATCTGAAATCGGATTTGCTTCTGTTGAAACATACGCTTCAATAACATGCGTTAAGACGTCCATTCCTGTATCCGCTGTGATTTTTGGTGGCACACTCATCACTAAATTTGTATCTAAAATCGCAATTTCTGGTTGAATTTCATCCGTTACAAGCGGGATTTTGGTGCCAGTTTCAGCAACCGTGATCACTGAAAAATTCGTAACTTCTGAACCAGTCCCACTAGTTGTAGGAACCGCAATAAACTCAGCAATCTGAGTTTGCAAAGTACGTTTGCCGAAAAATTTCATTGCTTTGGCCGCATCAATAGCGGATCCCCCACCTAAAGCTAATATCGTATCTCCTTGAAATGCCGCTAACTGCTTAATTCCCGCAGCAATCTTATCAATTGGTGGATCGGGGATGATGTCACTAAAAATTTGCCATTCACTTTTTGTTAAATGCTTTGTCACTTCATTCACAAATCCAGAATCAACCATGAATGGATCTGTGACAATGAAAACACGTCTATCATGAAGTGTTTCCAAATTGGCTAATGCGCCTTCTCCTACCCATAGTTCGGTAGGGAAATGAATTGTTCTCATCTCAATTCCTCCTTAATAAAATACAAAAAGACACTTCAAACAAACGAAAAATCATCTGTCTGAAGCGTCTTTGCTTCTTTATGTATACGCCATTGTACACGAAACCTTATCCATAGAGTACAACGCCTTTAATTAATTGTCAATAAAAAAAGGGAATATAGCAGTACGTCATTGTACCTGAAATCTCCTTCAACATTGAAAGACCAGCCCAAAATTCCCAAAAGCACTTCCTCGTGCCATTAATTGGATTAATACAAATATCTTGGGCTGGATTTTCAACACAAGCGTTGTTAAGAAACATCCTGTTTTGCCTCGAAACAGCATGCCCAATAATGAAAAAATGAAAAGACCTGACTTAAAAGCAACCTTGCTTCTTCACAGTGGCGGGACCGTGCCAGATTCTCACTGGCTTCCATTCATATTTTTCATGAAATATTCGTTTAATCTATCTGAAATTTACCATAAGTTTTTTAGAAAAGCAACTGTTTACAATCCATCTTCTTTAATTTTATGGAAAACCTTTTCGCTTCGTTCATAAAAAACATCAGTTCGTTGTGCTTGAACATTTAAATAGCGAGCCAACGCATAAAAATAATCTGATAAACGATTGGTAAAAATTAATACCTCTTCGTTAATTTTGGCTGTCCAATTTAAACGCACAATGATGCGTTCTGCGCGCCGTGCAATCGTCCGAGCAACATGAACCATACTGGCTGCTGAGGTTCCGCCAGGTAAAATAAAACGATCAATATCTGGTGATTGTGCAGTGTAGAAATCAATCCGCTGTTCTAGCCAATGCACACTTTCCTTTTGTAATTTAAATGGTCGTTGTGCTTCAATCGGTGTTGACAAATCTGTTCCCGCATCAAAAAGTAAATGTTGTAAAGCTTCTAGTTCTTCTTTAATTTCTTGATTTTCTTGTGGAAGTTGGCTGATAATATAGCCGACCCAAGAATTCAATTCATCAATTGTTCCATAACTTTCAACTCGATCAGAATCCTTAGCGACGGTTGAGCTGCCGACTAATTTCGTCATTCCCTTATCGCCAGTTTTTGTATAAATTTTCATTCTGCTTCATCCTCCTCTAAATAATCTACTAATTCTTGCAAGCCAATTTTTTCAACAGAAGAAATTTCAAAAATTCTTGTTGCACCCGCACTTTTTAATTGTTGCCGAACAATCTCTAACTGCTGAGAATCTTGTGCTAAATCAATCTTGGTTAAAATACCAATGATTTCTTTCGGGAAAATACTACCAAATCCTGGTGAAAAAACTTGTTGTGTTTCTACAGCACTTTGGACCAAACCGATCACATCTGCTTCTGCCGCTGTGACGTTTAATGCATTATAATATTGCCGATGCAAAATAAACTCGCCTGGTGTATCAATCATTTCTGTATGAAATTCCACCGCCTGTGTTTTATCATAAATTAATTCTTTGCCTTGCAGAGCTTGACATAACGTGGTTTTGCCACAACCGATAGCTCCCATTAAAATGATTCGTTTCATCGCTACCTCCATAAAAAAGGAGCCCAAAGCAAGTACCATTACGTACTTAGTCTTGGGCCCCTTTGCCGATTTGTTAAAACACGCCATTGTGTTTCTGATTCTTTGCCTTTATCTTACCTGTTTCCAAAAAACTTGTCAAAGTTATTGAATAGTTTCCCAAACTTTATGTTGTTTCTGAAAATAGGAAACAATATCTGTTTCAAAAATCGTTTGTAAAAATTCTTTTGAAGCCAACGTTTGAAAATCACCTTGCGCGGCCACTTTCCCTTGCTTCATAAACACAATTTTTTCACTTAGCGTTAACGCTAAACGGATATCATGAAACACCCCGATTAACGTTTTCCCTTCTTGCGCACTCCACTCATTTAACTGCTGAATCAATTCTTGTTGATACCGAATATCCAAATGATTATTGGGTTCATCCAATAAAATAATTTCTGGATCTTGTACAAATAATTTAGCCAAAAATACTCGTTGTTGTTGTCCTCCTGAAAGCTGATTGACAACTTTATCTTTTAAAGGCAATAAACCCGTGCGTTCTAAATAATAAAGGACTCGTTCTTTTTCTTGTTTAGAAACAATGGGTAAAAAACGTTGTGCTTGTTGTCGATACGCCCCCATCAAAACTGTTTCGTAAACCGTATAATCAAAAGCAACTGTCGTGAATTGACTCATCATCGCTACTTTCGTTGCCAATTCCTTCCGCTTTTGTCCATGAACTTCTTGACCATCAATTAAAACAGAACCACTATAAGGGACAAGTCCGGCAATCGTTTTTAAAAGTGTCGTTTTACCGCAACCATTTGGACCTAAAATACAAGTTTTACTACCTGTCGGAAAAACGAGGGAAATATCTTTTAAAATGGGGGTTTGTTGGAGTGTTACAGCTGTTTTTTTTAATTCAATCATGCAGCAACGCCCCTTTTTTTAAAGTAAATATACAAGAAGAATGGCGCTCCAATCAAGGCTGTTACGGCCCCAATGGGAATTTCTCTTGGTGATAAAATCGTGCGGGCAATTGTGTCCCCTATTACCATGATGGTCCCACCTAAGATTGCTGAACCGGGAATCAGCCAGCGATGAGTCGCCCCTAAATAGCGACGGACAATATGTGGTGCTATTAAATCAACAAAACCAATCACACCGACAAATGAAACCGCACTTCCTGCTAATAAACTAGCCAAAAGAATAATGCGTAGTTTTGCTGTTTTGACTTCTACTCCCGCTAACATCGCATGTTCTTCTCCTAAGCCAAGAACATCCAATGCGTTGGCATCAAACCAAAGAAACAGACTGCTGGCAAGCAAGATTGGACAATAAATAGCAATTTTTTGCCAATTACTGCCAGAAAAACTACCCATTTGCCAAAAGACTAATTGTTTCAAATAATCTTGGAAAAGTGCTGTAATCAACGTCAAAATAGCACCGACAAACAAGGTCATAATCATTCCTACTAAAACAACTGTTTGATTGGACATTTGACTATCCATTGTTTGCGTAAATAACAAAACTAAAAAGACCGTTGCTAAGCCAAAGATAAAACCAGTTAAAGGCAATAAAAATGCCCCTAAGATCGAAGCAGTTACTCCAGTTACCATGATTAACGCAGCGCCTAAGGATGCTCCCGCTGATACGCCCAAAGTATACGAAGAAGCTAAAGGATTACCTAAGAGCGATTGCATCACCGTGCCACTTACTGCTAAGCCTGCGCCCACGAGATAGGCCATCACGACACGCGGTAACCGAACATTCCAGATGATTCCCTCTAAAATCCCGTCTTCTGAAACCGTCTTTTTCACTAAAATTTGAAGCAAATCCGTTAACGAAATCTGAACACTTCCAATTTTAATACCCAAAAAGAGCATGCTCATACTGATCAAGAGCATCAGTATGAGACACGTTTTTTTACTCATCTTTTAAATCCTTGTATTCCTCTGGATAAACAGCTTTTGCCATTTGTTTTAATGCTTTGGTAATGTGGTTATTTGGTAAAGAGCTAGACATGTTATCAATTTCGAAAACTTCTTTGTTTTGAACTGCAGGAACGTTTTCCCAGTTTTTACGAGCTAAAATTTCTTTGGCGGGATCTTTCATATAGTTAACATTGGTTAAAATGACTTCTGGTTTTGCAGCAATGGCCGCTTCTTCTGTCACTGGTAACCAGCCTTTTTCATTTACCAAAACATTTTTTGCCCCAATTGTTTCAATCATTTCATTTAAAAATGTCCCATTACCAAAACTATAAATGTCTGGTAAGGCAGCCACTTCAAACAAAACAGTTTTTGGTTTTTTAATAGTTTTCCCAATTTTGGCTACTTCGTCGATTTCTTGATCCATTGTTTTGATTAACTTTTGTCCTTTTTCATGTTCGGATAAGCTATCCGCGATGAATTGGACGTCTTCTTTGATTGCTTTGATACTTGTACTAGTGGGGATATTAACGACTGTAATTCCAGCATCTTCCACTTGTTTCCAAACACTTTCTGAACTAGCTAAATTGATGTCATTCACATAAACAATTTGCGGTTTCAAGGCAATCAATTTTTCTGCATCGACAGCCATCATATCCATTTGTGGTAATTTTTTTAAATCAGTCATCATTGTGCTACTTTGAGTATCAACTGCGATTAATTGGTCGGTTTTACCTAAGTCTTCAATCACTTCTGTTGTTGATGGCACTAGAGAAATAATTTTGGTTGCTTCTTTGGGTAAAGTAATTTCTTTGCCGCTACGGTCTTTGGTTGGTAACGTTACTTCTGTTTTTTCAGAAGAGGTAGTTGCTTTCTTTTCCTGTTTACCACACCCTGCTAAGCCAAGTGTTGCTACTAAACCTAAAGTCATCATTGTTAAAGTAAATTTTTTCATTTTTTCATCCTCGCATTCGTCTATTTTATTTTGGGGAAAATTTTCTGAAATGAACCTCCTTTGTCTCAACGTCAAAACAATACAAAAAAACCACTTTTTTCTCCAATAGAAAAAAAGCAGTCACTTAACTATGCTAATGATATACTCAGCCAGTTATCTTCAAAGCCCCTTCTTTTTCCTACAAAAGAATGATTAGACTTATCAAGCCGGTATCCTGACTTAGCTTCTTCTTACTCCCAATCCTTCCAGAATAATCTGTGGTCTTATTGGTTTCATCCACCATACAGTAGGTAGGTCTGTAGAGGATTCGCACCTCTTTCCCTGACACTTCATAAGTACATATATATTGTATCTTCGTTGATAACTAATTTTCAAACCAGTGATTAGACGTCTTTGTCTAATGACACACATTTATTATAACGGTTATCAACCATTTGTCAACGCTTCCTCAAGCAAAAGAAAAACTTTTCTTGTTTTAGTTATTAGACGTTGTTCCGTTTTTCTATTCATGATAAAATAAATCCTAGTTTGAATAAGAAAGAGGTTAACTTGATGAAAATCGTCATTTTGTTACTTGTTGCCTATTTATTAGGTTCGATTCCCTCAGGTGTTTGGATTGGTAAACTTTTCTTTAAAAAAGATATACGCCAATTTGGGAGTGGGAATACAGGAACAACCAATACATTTCGTGTCTTAGGGAAACCTGCCGGAATCACGGTATTATTAATGGATATCTTGAAAGGAACGTTAGCCACTTCATTACCCTATTTGTTTGGTTTACAAGGCGTGAACCCACTCTTCTTTGGGGTAGCAGCTGTTTTAGGGCATACCTTCCCTATTTTTGCCAATTTCAAAGGTGGTAAAGCCGTAGCCACTAGCGCTGGCATGTTATTAGCATACAGCCCCACATTTTTTATTTATTCTGCTCTTATTTTTGTGATTTGTCTGTATCTAACCAGTATGGTGAGTTTAACAAGTATGATTAGCGCTGTACTAATTACACTTTCTACTATTATTTTGCCTTTCACTGTCCCAGCTATTTTACCAACATTTAACTGGTTATTAACCGTGATTGCGATTGCTTTGACTACTTTTATCTTTGTCCGTCATCGTGAAAACATTCAGCGAATTAAAAATGGAACAGAAAGTCGTCTTTCTTTTGGCTTACGTGCAAAAAAATAAAGAAAAAGGCTGTGAACAAATAATGTTCACAGCCTTTTTCTTTATTTTACACTAATCATATACTGTGTTTTAAATAGTTCGTTAGCTGGTAACTTATTGATGCCAAATTTTTCAGCAAGTTGGCCAGTTGTGTCGACAGCATCAGCAATCCCGCACCAAGGTTCGATACAGACAAAGGGCGCTTCTTTCGGTGTCGGTGACCAAATTCCCACAAAAGGCATTTCTGGATAACTCAAAGTGACTTGATGGTCACTTTCGTCTGTGGCAATCGTAATCGCTGTTTGACCTTTTGTTTCAAAAATCATTGCATCATTTTCAAATAATTGATGCGTTAAGTCAAAGCTGGTATTCGTTTGGGCTAGCGTTTTATTCGCTAAATCAATAAACGGGCCTGCTAAGGGAATTTGTGTCCGTGATTTTTTAGGTGAAAAACTTAGATAATAATCTTCAAACGTTAGTGAAGATTCTAAAGGTACATTAAAGGCTGGATGACCACCAATCCCAAAATACATCTCTTCTTTCCCTGTATTTTCTACTTGGTAGTTTACAGTCAATTCTTGGTGTTCTAATGTATAAGTAATCACTAGTTCAAAATCAAAAGGATACTTCTTCTTGGTTTCTTTTGTTGATTTTAGTGAAAAAGAAACTTCTTCTCCACCTTTTTCAATCACATCAAATACTTGATCACGAGCAAAACCATGTTGAGTTAAATGATACGCTTGATTTTGGTACATATACGTATCTTCTTTTAGACGACCGACAATCGGAAAAAGTACGGGCGCATGGCGGGCCCAAAATTCAGGATTTCCTTGCCAAATATATTCAATGCCGGTTTCTTTTGATTGTAAACTTACTAATTCTGCTCCTTCTTCAGCAAATGTTGCGATTAGAAATTCATTTTCAATTTGTACAGTCATTGCGTTGTCCTCCTAGTTGATACGAGCAATTGCTTATTTTTCCAACTCTTTAATAAATTGTTGATTTAACACTTTTAAATAAGTCCCTTTCATACCAAGAGAACGTGATTCAATAATTCCAGCTGATTCTAATTTTCTTAAGGCATTCACAATTACGGAACGAGTAATGCCTATTTCATCTGCAATACTTGAAGCAGTTAAACGACCTTCTTCGCCATCTAAGGCTTCAAAAATGGCATGGACGGCTTTTAATTCACTATAGGAAAGAGTGTTGATGGCCATTTGCACGGCAGTCGCACTGCGAACTTCTGCTTCAATTGTTCTGGATTGATGATACAAAATTTGCATGCCGACAACGGTCGCACTATATTCAGCTAACACTAAATCATCCTCGTTAAAGGATTTTTCAACACGCGCTAAAATAATCGTACCCAAGCGTTTGCCAGCACCGTACAAAGGCACAATAGTGGTTAACCCAAACGGATACAGCTCTCGTGATTCAAAAGGAAATGCAGTTAAATCACTGTCTATTGGAATATTGGCTTCGGTTACTTTGAGCATATCCACGGCCTCGGTGTATCCTTGAGGAAATTTTTTCTCTTTAAACATATTTTTGATACGGGCATTATTAACATCTAATTTTTCAGTATACCCCAACAAATCCCCTGAACTGCTAATAATATACGCATTACTTTCTAAAATATCCCCTAAAATCATTGCCATTTTGTTGTACGGAAGTTCTGCTTGTACGTCAAACAGATTGTTTTTTTGCAAAAGCTCGTTCACTTGACGTGTTTTTTCTAATAATGTAGCCATCTTTTCTCCTCCAGCCTTTTTTATAAGATGTAACGACTTAAATCTTCATTTTGAACAATGTCATTCAATTTTTCATTGACATATGCTTCGGTAATCGTAATTTCACCCATTTGCATATCTGGTGCTTCATATAATAAATCTTCTAATAAACGCTCTAAAATTGTGTGTAAACGACGCGCCCCAATATTATCTGTATCACGGTTTACATCATAAGCGATGTGTGCTAACCGTTCAATTGCTTCTTTTGTAAAGATGACTGAAACATTTTCTGTGCCAATTAATGCTACATATTGTTTAATTAAAGCATTGTTTGGCTCAGTTAAGATACTTACGAAGTCATCAGCCGTTAAATCATCTAATTCAACTCGAATTGGGAAGCGACCTTGTAATTCTGGAATCAAGTCACTTGGTTTTGACAAGTGGAAAGCACCTGAAGCGATAAATAAAATGTGATCCGTTTGTAAAGGACCATACTTCGTGTTAACTTGGGAGCCTTCAACAATTGGCAAAATGTCTCTTTGTACTCCTTCACGAGAGACTTCGCCCGAATTTTGTTGGCTTTTAGAGGTGATTTTATCAATCTCATCGATAAAAATAATTCCGCTTGATTCAGCTAAACGAATCGCTTCACTATGAATATCAGCATCATTGACAATTTTTGCTGATTCTTCTTTCACTAATAATTCTTGTGCTTCTTTCACCGTTACAGTACGTTCGATTTTTTTCTTCGGTGACAGAGCGCCTAACGTTTCATTTAAGTCGATGCCCATTTGTTCTAGGCCATTGTTCATAGCTGGCATCGTTTTCTTCGGTTCTTCAATTTCAATTGTTACTTCACGATTATCTAATAGACCTTTTTCCAGCTGTTCCAAAATTGTTCGGCGATTCGCTCGAATATCTTCCGTTACTTCTTCTTGTGCTTCTTGCTGTTGCTGAGCCATGTTAAACATGTTCATCATTTGTTCAAATTGATTACCGCCAGCCTGTTTTTGTTCTTTTTTAATTCCAGGCACTAATACTTTGACTAAACGTTGATTGGCCTTTTTCAACGCTTGCGCGTACACGCGACTGTATTGTTGTTTTTCAACAATTTGGATCGCATTTTCTACTAAATCCCGAACCATTGATTCGACATCCCGACCGACATAGCCTACTTCTGTAAATTTGGTTGCTTCAACTTTTACAAAAGGCGCATTGACAATTTTTGCGAGACGACGAGCAATCTCAGTTTTACCAACACCTGTTGGTCCAATCATTAGTAAGTTTTTAGGCGTAATATCTTGTTGCATATTTTCTTCTAATTGCAAGCGACGATAGCGGTTACGTAAAGCTACCGCCACTGATTTTTTGGC
Source organism: Enterococcus sp. DIV2419 (assembly GCF_051711865.1). NCBI lineage: Bacteria > Bacillati > Bacillota > Bacilli > Lactobacillales > Enterococcaceae > Enterococcus > Enterococcus sp. DIV2419. The sequence continues at coordinate 1,518,533 of NZ_JBIONS010000001.1, read as the reverse complement.
AGCTTGCTGTCCAACAATATATTGATCTAGTTCTTTGACTATTTCTTTTGGTGTTTTGTTTAATTCATTCATGGATTTTCCCTCGCTTATAATTCTTCTACAATGATATTATGATTCGTAAATACACAGATATCTGCAGCAATATTTAAGGCATTTTTAGCAATCTCTTTCGCTGGCATTTCTTTATCACCAAAGTTTTTCATAGCTCTTGCAGCGGACAAAGCAAAATTACCGCCAGAACCAATTGCTAAAATACCATCGTCTGGTGTAATGACTTCCCCAGTTCCTGAAACTAAGAGCATTTCTTCCTTATTCATCACAATCAGCATAGCTTCTAATTTTTGCATAGACTGTTGTGTACGCCACTCTTGGGCTAACTCAACCGCAGCTCTCGTTAAGTTTCCGTTGTATTCATTTAATTTTCCTTCAAACTTTTCTTCTAATGTAAAGGCATCTGCCACACTCCCTGCAAAACCGACAACGACTTCATCATTGTAAATACGGCGCACTTTTTTGGCCGTACCTTTCATAACGACAGATTCGCCCATTGTTACTTGACCATCACCAGCCATTGCAAATTTTCCATCTTTTTCGACTGCACAAATTGTTGTAGAGTGAAATTGTGATTCAACCATTATTGTTCCTCCTAGACGTTTCCCTCCATTATGCACGAGGATGAAACGTTCGATAATTTTTTTGTAAACTTTCTTTTGTCACATGCGCATATATCTGAGTTGTTGATAAATTAGCATGTCCTAATAATTCTTGAACTGTCCGCATATCGGCGCCATTATTTAATAAATGTGTCGCAAATGTATGGCGTAACATGTGGGGATGAATTTCCGCATTTAATGAACTTTTTTTAATTAGTTGGTTTAAGACGTATTCAATCCCTGTTGGCGTGATTTGTTCACCATGATGATTAACAAAGACATACGGATGTTTTTTTTGATATTTTGTCATTAATAGCGCGCGGCCATTCTCTAAGTAATCCTTTAAGGCGTCTTGTGCAAATGAACCAAAAGGCACATAGCGATCTTTATTTCCTTTTCCGTGAACCAATAAAACAGAAGCTTGAAAGTCAACTGCGTCCACCGTTAAGTTCGCACATTCACTGACCCGAATGCCAGTCCCATACAGAACTTCTAGCAACGCTTGATTTCTCAAATCAAGCGGTTGCTCCCCTTGTGCGCTCTCAAATAATGCATCCATTTCTTTTTCATAAAAAAAACGGGGCAACCGTAACTGTTTCTTTTTCATATGAACATAGGAAAAAGGATTCTCTTGGATTGCTTCATTTTTTAATAAGAATTGATAAAAAGAACGCAAACTGGCAATTTTTCGACTAATCGAATTGCGGCTATATTCCTGATCATATAATTCGCTCAAATAAGCCCGAACATCCAAATGTTCCACAGTCAAATAATTGTCATTACCTGAAGTCTTTAAAAACGAAAAAAAATGTTGTATATCTTCTTGATATGCTTTTTTTGTTTTTTCTGAATAGCCTCTTTCGACAATAAGATAACGAGCAAATAACTCAGGCCAATTCTTTTCTTCCATGTGATAGCCCTCCTCATTCGATTACAAAGTAACTTTAGCATAACCTTTTTCAAAAGACAATTAAGTTGTCAGAATTTAATCAATATTTCTAAATATGTTCACAATTTTAACTATTCTTTAGCTTTTGTTATTTTTTTCTAAAAATTAAAAGACTGAGTATCATCGCATTTCTTAGCAATGATTCTCGGTCTTTTCTCATATTTTTTCTAATTTAGTCTAAAGATTGGATAACTTGAGCTTGGACATCTAAGGCCCGATTAGCAATTGCTTCATAGCGTTCTTTTTTGTCACGAATTCGTTCAGGTAACTCTGGGAAAAGCCCAAAGTTTGCATTCATTGGTTGGAAATGTTTGCCTTCTGCATGTGTAATATAATAAGCCATACTTCCTAAAGTCGTTTCGCGAGGGAATTCAATCGGCTCTTCCCCTTTGGCAAGACGAGCTGCGTTAATACCTGCGAGTAAACCACTTGCCGCGCTTTCAACATATCCTTCAACACCAGTCATTTGTCCAGCAAAAAACAGATCGTCACGTTTTTTTGATTGGTAGGTTGGTTTTAGCAACTCTGGAGAATTCATAAAACTATTACGGTGCATGACGCCATAGCGAACAAATTCAGCATTTTCTAATCCCGGAATCATACGGAATACTCGTTTTTGTTCCCCCCATTTTAAATGCGTTTGGAAACCAACAATATTGTATAAAGAAGCTGCAGCATTGTCTTGACGTAATTGAATTACAGCATAAGGGCGTTTACCTGTTTTAGGGTCTTCTAGTCCGACAGGTTTCATTGGGCCAAACAACATGGTTTTAATGCCACGTTGCGCCATTACTTCGATGGGCATACAGCCTTCGAAAAACTTCTCTTTTTCAAACGTGCGTAAAGGAACCACTTCTGCATTGACTAGCGCTTCATGAAAAGCATTGAACTCTTCTTCAGTCATCGGACAATTTAAGTAAGCCGCTTCCCCCTTGTTATAACGAGATTTTAAATAAACTTTATCCATGTCAATTGTTGATTTATCAATAATTGGTGCTGCTGCATCGTAAAAATAAAAGCCTTCAGAACCATTAAATTCTTGAATTTTTTGAGATAAGCTTTCAGAGGTTAAAGGACCCGTTGCAATAATTACAATCCCTTCCGGAATATCGGTGATCTCTTCATTTTTGATTGTAATTAATGGATGACTTTTAATTTTTTCAGTGATTGTTTCAGAAAAAGAATCACGGTCAACTGCTAAGGCGCCGCCAGCTGGTACAGCGGTTTGATCTGCACTACCAATAATGATTGAATTTAAACGGCGCATTTCTTCTTTCAAAACACCTACCGCATTGGTTAAACTATTTCCACGTAATGAATTAGAACAAACTAACTCTGCAAAATTTTCTGTTTGATGCGCTGGTGTCTTTTTGACAGGGCGCATTTCATATAAATCAACTGGTACCCCAGCATTGGCCACTTGCCATGCCGCTTCACTTCCGGCTAAACCGGCACCAATAATTGTGACTTTTTTTGTCATGTATAAAATTTCCTTTCTATGTCAAGAAGTTAAGAGCTGTCTCTTACAAACTCAATTCATTTTACTAAAAGAGAAGACCGAAGTAAATTCTTCGGTCTCAATTTTTCTTATTTTTGGACGTTTTCTTCATAATCGCCATTGATACAAACGACTTGTTTGCCGCCTTTAACTTTTTTCTCTACTAAATATTGCCCACATTTTGGACATGGTCGGCCTACTGGTTTGTCCCAAGAAGTGAAGTCACACTCTGGGTACCGACTACAGCCATAGAAAATCCGATTTTTCTTTGATTTGCGTTCGATAACTTGTCCTTCGTGACACACAGGACACGTCACGCCAATTTCTTTAACGATCGCTTTTGTATTCCGACAATCTGGGAAATTACTACATGCATAAAATTTTCCGTAGCGACCCAGCTTAATCACCATTGGATGTCCACATAGTTCGCAGTCAAAGCCTGCTGGTTCATCTTTAATTTGGATTTTTTCAATTTTTTCTTCGGCATTTGTTAATTCTTTTTCGAAGGGCTTGTAGAAGCGATCGACAACTTCAACCCATTTTTCTTGGCCTTCACCGACTTTATCTAGGTCCGTTTCCATTGTCGCTGTAAAATGTGTATCGACAATTTGTGGGAAAAACTCTGAAACTAGAGAATTCACAATTTCACCTAATTCCGTTGGTTCAAACCGTTTATTGGTTAGCTTCACGTAATAACGCCGTTGAATTGTTTCTAATGTTGGCGCATACGTTGATGGTCGGCCCACACCGTTTTCTTCTAAAGTCCGGATTAACGTGGCTTCACTAAAACGAGCCGGTGGTTGAGTAAAGTGTTGTTTCGGTTCGATATCGACCGATTTAACAACGTCACCTTCCACTAATTCAGGTAAAATATTTTCCTTGTCTTCTTTACCATCATCGCGACCTTCAACATATACCTGCATAAACCCTTTAAACTTCACTTTGGAGCCATTGGCAATAAACGTTACGCCGTTTTGTTGAAGCGTGACCTTCATGGTATCTAAAATCGCTGGTGTCATTTGACTAGCTACAAAGCGCGACCAAATAAGAGTATATAATTTTAATTGGTCTTTATCTAAATACTTCTTCATTTCATCGGGTGTTCTTAAAACGCTTGACGGACGAACCGCTTCATGGGCATCTTGTGCACCTTGCGTATTTTTTGCTTTGCGGCCGCCATGTGCTGAAAACTCATCTCCGTAGGTCTTTTCAATGAATTCAGCAGCTTCTGCTTTGGCGGAATCAGCAATTCTGGTTGAGTCTGTACGCATGTAGGTAATCAGCCCCACAGTGCCTTGTTTCCCTAAAGCAATTCCCTCATACAATTGTTGCGCAACCATCATGGTTTTACGGGTACGGAAATTTAATTTACGTGCCGCTTCTTGTTGTAAACTACTGGTTGTAAAAGGTAATGCAGGATTACGTTTCCGTTCTTTTTTCTCAACTTTTGTAACATCGTAATCTTTACCGTCAATTCGAGAAGTGATTTCTTTCACCGCTTCTGCATTTGGTAATTTTTTCTTTTTACCATCTACGCCCCAGAAATTTGCTTTGAATTTCTTGCGACCTTTTTGGAAATTCCCATCAATGCTCCAATATTCTTCAGGTTTAAATTCTCGAATTTCATTTTCTCGATCAATAATCATTTTTAAAGCAACAGATTGCACACGGCCAGCACTCAAACCTTTTTTGACTTTACGCCATAAAATAGGACTAATCGAGTATCCAACTAAACGGTCTAAAATGCGCCGTGCTTGTTGTGCATCAACTAAATCAACGTTGATGGTTCTAGGTTCTTTAAATGCCGCTTTTACCGCTTCTTTAGTGATCTCGTTGAATACCACGCGGTTTTTATCTTTTAAATCAAGGCCAAGAAGATAAGCTAAATGCCAAGCAATTGCTTCACCTTCTCGGTCCGGATCGGCTGCGAGATAGACTTTTTCAGCTTTTTTTGCAGCCGCTTTTAAACTTTTGATGACATCGCCTTTTCCGCGAATCGAAATATAATGAGGTTCATAATTATTTTCAATATCAATCCCCATTTTACTTTTTGGTAAATCGCGAATGTGACCAACACTGGCAACCACCTTGTAGTTTCTTCCTAGATATTTTTCAATTGTTTTGGCTTTGGCAGGTGATTCTACAATCACGAGATACTTATAGGCCATTCAATTAGCTCCTTTCGCGTTCGCTTTCCTACTATATAATATATGTAAAAAACGCACAAATCGTAATACATCATATGCTATATAGAACAGGTTTGTCAAGACTAGGCTTTCTAACATTTCTGTCATTTCTGTTTGACTGTCCGAATTTATAAATAAAAAATGCCTATGATTTATAGATTTTATCCTAAAGCATTAAAATACCTATAACATTCCAAACAAAATGAGTCAAGACAGCAGCTTCAAAGCGACCCGTGCGTAGATAGACCCAACTTAAAGCTAAACCCATGCCCCAATAAATAACAAAACTACCTATATCTGTCGGCGTGTGCACAAGTGCAAATAAAATAGAAGAAACGAGTATGCCTATTTTTGAAGCTGGCTTGAAAAACGCTTGAATGCCGACACGAAAAATTCCCTCTTCGAAAATTGGCCCAATCACACCTGCAAAAATAAGTATAAGCCCTTTAGGAATAGATTGGACAATTTCTTCAACACTTTGTTGGTTAGAGGTCGTCTCTAATCCTTCCAGACGTAATAAGAAATCACCAAATATTCCCACACAAAAGATTATCATCAAACCTAACAAGACCACTGGCAAGGTTTCTTTGATTCCTAAAAAAGTCCAAGTTATGAGCTTTTTCTTTTTCAAAAAAGCAACAAATAGATAGACGAAATAGGCACCAAGTCCAACAGCCACTAATCCACTAACAAAGCGAAACCAAAAGTTTTCTGTAGAAAATTGAACAACTGAGACCATCATCAAAGGAATTTGATCCAAAATCAAAAAGCCCAGTAGCTGCATACCAAACAACCATCTTTTTCTAACAACCGTTTCCATTTAGACACTCCTAACTACCAACCAAAAGATTAAAATCTGATTAAATAGTACCGAAGTGAACGTAGGTTGTCAATTCACAATTAGTAAAAGTCACAATTCTTCACAAATATCATCAATTGTCTGAACACATTTAGCGCCGTCCTGAATCAATTCATGGCAGCCTGTTGAAAAAGACTGGAAAATACTTCCCGGTACGGCAAATACCTCGCGCCCGTAATCCATCGCTGCTTGTGCAGTAATTAAAGAGCCACTATTCTTACGAGCTTCCATCACGCAGACCCCTAAAGATAATCCAGCAATAATGCGATTACGTGCAGGAAAATGATATTTTTTCGGCCCACTCCCATTCACATATTCTGTTAAAACAAGCTGATTCTGCTTCATAGTTTGCTGTAATTCTTTCTTTTCATACGGATAATATACATCTAATCCAGTGCCTAAAATTCCAATTGTCTGACCCCCGTTCTGGATGGCCATCTCATGGCTACGACTATCAATGCCTTTGGCAAGACCACTGACGATTGTGAATCCTTCTTTGACTATTTTAGGAACCAGAGCTTCAGTCACTCTTAACCCATACGAAGTGGCATAGCGAGCGCCGACGATGCCAATTTTCCTTCTACTTAACAATTGTAAATTTCCTCTATAAAAAAGAATTGCTGGTGGATTATAAATTTCTCGTAATAATTTAGGATAGACGGCATCTAAAATTGTCATAAATTGGTGTTGGCATTGTCGTATATATAACGCTTCACTATGAATCGTATGGTGTAACCAAGATTGTTCAAATAATTCACGATATTTCTTGATTTCAGCAATTCTAATAATTTCTGTACTGGAAAAATCAACACGCTTTTGTGCGATAGCTTCTTGTAACACTTTTAAGATCCCTAAATTGCCAATTCCTTGGCATACCGCTAATTTAAATAATAATTGTCGTTGTAAAATTTCCAACAAAAAACACCTCTTTCACATCTTCTTAAAATAAGAATACGTAAAAAAAGTGTTTTATTTTTAAATCATATCTTTTATTGGCGCAAACGTACGTCGATGAATGGGTGTTACACCGTATTTTTCTAACCCGAGAAGATGTTCTTTTGTTCCATAACCTGCATTGTTTTTAAATCCATATCCAGGATATAATTCATCATATTCTTCCATTAATCGATCTCTTGTTACTTTTGCAATAATACTGGCTGCTGCAATCGAAATGGAGCGCGCATCCCCTTTAATCAAACTTTCTTGTGGTTGGGGAACGTCTAACTGCATTGCATCAATTAATAAATAATCTGGTGCAAAAGCTAAATCGTCAATTGCCATTTTCATCGCTTGTTTAGTTGCTTGATAAATATTAATTTGATCAATGACTCCTTGATCAGCGATACCTAACCCGATAGCGACAGCCTGTTCTTGAATCTGGTTATATAACGTTTCCCGTTTTTTAGCAGATAGTTTTTTTGAATCATTTAAACCTAATAATTGACAATCTTTCGGTAAAATAACTGCAGCTGTCACAACAGGGCCAGCTAATGGTCCGCGGCCTACTTCATCAATTCCCGCAATTAAACGATGGCCTTTTTTATAGGCCGCTTCCTCAAATTGACTCATTTCTTTAAAAAGTTGCCATTCTTTTTCTTTGGCTAACTGGCGACGTTCCCATTGTTTGATCGCTTGTTGCACTCCTGAACGTTCATCTTCTCGCCAGCTTGCTAATCGTTCATCGGTTGCATCAGTGACAGTTAGCAACGCTTCTTTGATTGCCTGAATCGACTCTTTTGCCATGTTATTCGTCTCCTAGTTCTTCCCAGCGGTCCAAAGTATACGTACCTAATTTTCCACTGCGAATTTCTAAAATAATCATTTCGCTGGCTCGATTATAATCATCTCTAAAACCACGTTTTTGGCTAATTAACATCAATTGTTCTGGGGCAGGTAAAAATAGCTCTTCCTCTGTTAAACCATATCGTTCCGTCAAACGTTGCGGATAAAAACGTGCAAAAAATTCTAATCCATAAATCGCCAAATCATCTAAATGCAATAATTGATCTTTTATAGCGCCAGTTAAAGCTAATTTTTTCCCAATTTCTTCATCTTCAAATTTTGGCCAAAGAATTCCTGGTGTATCCAGTAATTCCAATTGGGAACCAGAGCGTAACCATTGTTGTCCTTTTGTCACACCTGGCTTGTTCCCAGTTTGCGCAATTTTTTTTCCGACTAAACGATTCATTAAGGTTGACTTACCAACATTGGGAATCCCAATACACATGGCGCGAATCGCACGCGGTTTCAAGCCTTTCGCCTGTTCACGAGCCAATTTTTCTTTTAACGCTTCCTTGGCTGCTGGCACAATTTTATTGATTCCTTTATTTTGTTGGGCATTGATAACTAGGGTTTGGTACCCTTTCTTTTGAAAGTAATGTTGCCATTTTTTATTTTGGTCGTTATCTGCTAAGTCCCCTTTATTTAAAAGGACTAATCGTGGTTTTTGTTGGACAATTTGGTCCATCATTGGGTTACGGGAAGAAAGCGGTAACCGCGCATCAACTAGTTCAAATACAATATCGACATATTTGATTTTTTCAGAAACTTCTCTTCTTGCTTTGGCCATATGGCCGGGAAACCATTGAATGGTCATAATCTGTTCAAATCCCTTCTTTAACACATTGTTTCTTTGATTCAATTCTTCAACGAGTCCTGTGTTCCGCGTAGATTCTTGCGAAAAAACACCTTCTCTAGTTTAACATATTTTTCACGGATTTGATTTATTTTCTGCAGTGTTCTTTAAAAAACAAAAAAGCTGAGACAAACTCACTTTGGATTTTGTCTCAGCCTTGTACACTGGCAAAGTATAGAAAGAAGTAGGTCAAGCTCTTCTCAAGAATATTTCTGTTTTTACTTGTTATTTAGCATGAAGTAAATTTTCTTTACAATGAATTAACTCTGTTAAAAACTGACAGTACGGTGTAGCAATCCCATAGGCTTTCCCTTTGCGAACAATTGCTCCATTGATATAATCAATTTCGGTTAAACGATGATTGGTTATTAAGTCCTGATACATCGATGGATGGTGCAGACCAATTGTTTCTCGATTATAACACGAGCGGATTTGTTGAAGGACTGCTTGTTTATCTAACGTAACTTGTTCCGCTTCAGCGACTGCTAAAAATTCATTAACTATTTGTTGAACAATTTGATCTGCTTGCTCTGTTTCGCCAAAGTCTGCCATATTACAATCCAACAAAGTACATAAACCATTCATTGTTCCATTTACGCAAGCCTTCTTATAAATGGATGATAAAATATTCTCAGAATAACGTGCATTTAAGTCAGCGTTATTTAATACCTTAATGACTGCTTCTGCCGCTTGTTCACTTTGCGCTCCTAAATTTTGTAAATCAATCGAACCATTACCAAATAATTTTACTTTGCCCGGTCCTTCTAACCCAGCGGTCCACATTGTGTTTCCTAATAAAATATTTTCGTAAGGCACGTATTTTTTGATAATATCTTCGTGCCCAATTCCATTTAACAAGCATAAAACTTTCGTATTTTTATTAAGGAAATGTTCTAATGCTTCAAGCATTCCTGCCAGTTGCATTGCTTTTGTAAATAGGATAACTAAGTCTGCTGTAAAATCGATGCTTGCTACTTCTGTCTGAGGATAGATAGGAATTTTAGCGGTCACCACTTCGCCATTAAAATCAGCAACTAACCCGTTTTTTCTTATTGCTTCAATATGTTCTGGCCAACCATCAACAAAAATAACGTCATTTCCTGCTTGATGTAACATTAGTCCAAAGCGACTGCCCATAGCGCCAGCACCTGCGATAATAATCTTCATTTCTTTTCCTCCGTTCAATTTTTTATTTTTAGGTAAAAATCTGCTAAGAAAATCTCTATCTCTTACTTTTATAACCATAAAAAGGCAAAACATATGTTATATTATAAGTGATCTATTTGTTATTTTTTATCCAAGCGCATTTTTGTAAGCGCTTTTAAAAAGAAGGGGAGTTTCTGATGAATATTCAGCTTTTAAAGTACTTCATTGAAATTGTTAATACCCGCAGTTTATCGGCGGCCGCTCGCAATTTATTTGTCACCCAACCAACACTTTCTTTAGCATTGAAAAAAATGGAATCTGAGTTAGGCACAGCGTTGTTTGATCATTCTGATCAACCGTTTCAATTAACTGATACAGGTGTTTATTTATATGAACATGGCCAAGAAGTTGTTTTTCAATTCGATCAATTGGTAACAGATATTCGTGAAATGAACCAGAAACCAGTTAAAAAGCAATTGCGTTTAGGGTTAACTACTTTATTTGCTGTACAATTTATGAAAGAAATTTCACGATTTTTAACAACCCATCCACATGTGAATTTAATATTACAGCAAGATGGCTCGCCAAAATTACAAACGATGTTAGCAAATAAAGAAATTGATATGGGACTAATTTCTTTCCCAAATACCTTACCTGAAATTATTCATATTGAACCTTTAGAAACGACTACCAAAGGCTACCATGTTTATGTCGTGGTACCAGAATCAAATCCTCTCTCCCAATATGAAAAATTAACTTTTAAAGATTTGAAAGATCAACGATTTTCATCGTTAAGTGATAATTTTATGATTGGTCGCCTACTACTAGATCGGACTCGGAGCTTCGGTTATGAGCCGAATATCATTTTGCATAACGATGATTTACAAGTACTTCTTTATAGTTTACAAAAAAATAATTCGATTTGTTTGCTGCCGATTGAATATTATGAAGTGGGAAAAAGTCAGGGACTGAAATGGATTCCTTTAAAAGATAAGTTTGACTATTTCCCCATCGGCATTGCTTTGCGCCGCGATTTTAGTATGACAGAAGATGTTAGAGATTTTATCCAAATCATTAAAGAAAATTAATGGATAATCTAGCCTTGATAAGCAAAGACGACTTTACTATCATAAAGTTTCAACACTTTTTCAAATAAGAATTTTGAGAATAAACCCGCGACAATTGGAACAACAAACCAAGAAAAGAGTAAAGGTAAGATCCCTAAGCCCGCATCCAATGAAGCAAGTGGCCCCACGAGTCCAACCAAGCCAAATCCAGCCGATTGTGGGGTTCCTGAAATGTTGAATAGAACCACAGGAATTGCTGAAATAGTCGCTGTAAATAAACAAGGAATTAAAATAATTGGGTATTTAAATAAGTTAGGCATCATCATTTTCATACCGCCCAAAGAGACAGCCAGTGTCACTCCCGATTGGTTGACATTCCAAGAATTAATCACAAGAACAACAGTTGTGGCTGCAATTCCCATTGCGGCAGCACCTGCAGACAAGCCATTCAACTGAATCGCCAAACCGATTGCCACAGTAGTGATTGGTGAAATAATCAGTGCAGCAAATGAACAAGCAATTAAAATACTCATGATAATTGGCTGGAAATCAGTAAAATTGTTAATCACTTTCCCGATGGCGACCGTGATCTGTGTCACATATGGATAAATCAACATGCCAAACAAACCTGCACCTACTCCAACAACGATCGGTAAAGCAATGATTTCCACTGAACCGAATTTTTTATCGATGACTAATAAAAGTAAGACTGCAACAGAAGCGGTAATCATAATATTAATGATGTCACCAGTGCCTGCACCAATAAAGCCTTTCACTTCTGAATTAAATTTAATCACGCCAGAACCAGCAAATGCTGCACCGCCAGCAATCATCATTTTCTGTGGCGTTAAGCCAAATTGAAAAGCAATCAGTCCACCAATAATTAAAGGGGTGGCTAGTTGGAAAATTTGCGCCGCATGAATAATCATTTCGATAATCTTGTATTCTGCAAAATATTTTAAAATGGCTCCTAATACAGCATTGGGAATTAAGGCGATAATGGTGCCGGAAGCTGTTCCAGCTAACACTTTGTTAAAAAATATTCTTGGGGTTAATTGAGCATCCAGTTTATCAGTGGGCATTTTCAACACTCCTATTGATTATTTTTGTTTTTTTAGAACAAGTTTGAGAATGATTGAACTTTCTATTAGATAAAGAGCGGCCTCAAAGAAGAGCGCTTATTTCTTTGAGGCGCTTTTTATTTAACTAAAGCAAGGAACGATTTTTAATATACATCCGTATCCGCATTATATTTCGCTAAATTATCTTTAACATCTCGCAAGAACTTACCTGCTTGTTGTCCATCTAAAATTCGATGATCAATAGAAAGACATAAATTAACCATATCTGCCACTTTAAAGCCTCCATCTGCGGTTGGCACAAGGCGTTTATTAATTGACTCTACTTGTAATATCGCAGCTTGTGGATGGTTAATAATTCCCATCGATTGGACGGAACCTAGTGTTCCAGTATTATTAAGAGTAAAGGTCCCTCCTTGCATTTCTTTGCTTGCTAGCGTTCCTTGTCGGACTTCTTGTGCCAAGCGATTGATTTCTTTAGCTAGCCCTGCAATTGAATAGTTATCCGCTTGTTGAATCACTGGCACATAAAGATGCTCGTCTGTCGTTACAGCTATGGATAAATTAACATCTTTATGATAAATAATTGAGCCATCATCCCAAGATGTATTGATTTTTGGATTTTTCTTTAACGCTTGAATGACTGCTTTGGCAAAAAATGGGAAGAAGCTTAGAGACAGGCCTTCTTGTTGTTTAAATTCATCTTTTAATGAATTTCTAAGTTGGACTAAGTTGGTCACATCCGCTTCCACCATTAACCAAGCGTGAGGGATTTCGTTGACACTTTGGACCATTTTTTTAGCAATTGCTTTACGTACAGGATCTGCAGAGACAATTTTATCTGTGGTTGTTTCAGTTGGACTAGCTGTTGCGGCGCTTTCATTTTGCGAAGCAACTGGCTCCTCTGAAATTGAAGGGCTAGTTCCTGGACTCACTGTTTTCTCAGGTGTTCTTGCCTGTGTTGGTGTAAAGTTTGTGACATCTTTTCTAGTAATTCGACCATCACGACCTGTCCCTGTAACTTGTGTTAAATCAATCTTTTTTTCTTGGGCAATTTTAAGGACTGCTGGGGAATAACGACCATTATTTTTTTGATGGGACGTCGCAGTGCTTGTTGTTGCAACCGTTTCATGTTCTTGCACTTGTTCCGCACTTGCTTCTTTCACTGGTGCTAAAGTAGCTTCTTCTGTTTTTTCGGTTGTTTCTTCTGTCTCTAACGTCATCACCGCTGTTCCGATGGGCACATCTGTATCTAGAGAAATCAGAAATTCTTTTACTACACCATCAAAATCTGATGGGACTTCCGTGGTGACTTTATCAGAAACGACTTCCATTAAGGGATCATAGCGTTTCACTGAATCTCCTGGTTTAACTAACCATTGGACAATGGCTGCCTCTGTGACACTTTCGCCTAGATGAGGCATTTTGATTTCTTTTGTGGCCATTTATTTTTTCCTCCTTGCTTCAATTAAAATTCTGCTAATTCTTTCATTGCTGCTAATACTTGCTCTTCATTGATTAAAAATTCTCTTTCTAAAGGTAATGCATAAGGCATGCTTGGACAATCAGGTCCTGCAAGTCGTTGAATCGGTGCATCTAAATCAAAGAGAGCATCTTCTGAAATCATTGCCGCAATTTCACTCATCACGCTGCCTTCTTTATTGTCTTCTGTTACGAGTAAGACCTTCCCTGTTTTCTTAGCTGCAGCTACTAATGTTTCGCGATCTAAAGGATATAATGAGCGAACATCGACGATTTCGGCATCAATTCCTTCAGCGGCTAGTTTTTCCGCCGCAGCTAAAGCTAATTGCAAGGTCATGCCATAACTAATCACGGTTAAATCACTACCCGTTCTAACGACATTGGCTTTGTCAATTGGTACGATATAATCATCTGCAGGCACTTCATCTTTTAGTAAACGATATAAACGCTTATGTTCGTAAAAAATGACTGGATCATCGGAACGAATCGCTGCTTTAATCATCCCTTTTGCATCATAAGGATTAGAGGGGGTCACCACTCTTAATCCTGGTTGTCCACAAAAAACTTTTTCTGTAGACTGAGAATGATACAGCCCACCACGAACACCGCCGCCATAAGGGGTCCGATAAACGATTGGCGCAGTCCAATCGCCTTTTGTTCTATAGCGCATTGTCCGAGCCTCTGATAACAATTGATTGGTTGCAGGCAAAATGTAATCCGCAAATTGAAATTCACCAATTGCGCGATAGCCCATTAAACCTAAGCCGACAGCTAAACCACCAATTAAGCCTTCTGTTAACGGTGTATTAAAACAACGCTCGTCACCGTATTTAGCAGCTAAACCCTTTGTTACACCGAACACGCCGCCTTTGTCGCCGCCGACATCTTCTCCAAAAATAACTACTTTTTCATCACGAGCCATTTCTTCAGAAATTCCTAAGTTAATTGCTTCTAAATAAGTCATCTCAGCCATTATATTTCTTCTCCTCTTCTCTTATTTTGCATACACTTCTTCTAAAATTGATGTCGGTACAGGATCTGGCATTGCTTCTGCTTCATCCGTTGCTTGATTGATTTCTGCACGAATTTCTTCATCAATTTGGGTAATGTCTTCGTCTGTTAAATAGCCCTCTTCTAATAATTGTTTTTCAAAAAGCTTCACTGCATCGTTCTTTTTCATTTCTTCAATTTCTTCTTTTGAACGATAAACAGATTGATCATCGTCAGCGGAATGAGAAGTCAAGCGAGAAACCATTAATTCAATCAATTTTGGTCCTTTTTTCCCGCGAGCCGCTTTTACTGCTTCTTTAAACGCTAGATAGACTTCAGTAAAATCACTACCATCAACGGTCATACCTTCAAAGCCATAAGCTTTCGCGCGATCGGCCATTCGTTTATTGGCATACTGTTCTTCGATTGGGACAGAAATCGCATATTCATTATTTTCAACAACAAAAATGACTGGCAATTTTTTTACGCCTGCAAAGTTCATAGCTTCTTGGACTTCTCCTTGATTGGCAGAGCCTTCCCCAGTGGTGGTCAATGCAACAAAATCAGCTTTTTGAAGTTGCGCTGCATAACCAACACCTGTCGCTAATGGCATTTGTGTACTTACTGTTGAAGAGAAGGAAACAATATTATGCTCTTTTGAACCATAATGATTCGGCATTTGACGACCATGGGAAGAAGGATCCGCTTCTTTTCCAAAAGAACCCATTAAAATATCTTTGGAGGTCATGCCCCAAACCAAGCACGCGGTCATATCACGATAATACGGTAAAAAATAATCTTTTTGAGGATCAAAAGCCATCGCCATCGCTACTTGTGCAACTTCTGCCCCTTGACCAGAAATATTGAAAGAGGTCTTACCAATCCTTGTTAATTGCCACAACCGTTCGTCTAAACGACGTCCTCGTAGTACTTGACGATATGCCTGAATCAATTCTTCTTTTGATAAACCCGATTTTTTAAGCGTTTTCATTTTCATCAACCTTTCTCTATTTGTGAATCGCTAAGCCATAAGTATCTAAGGCTGCTTCTTGCAATACTTCTGTCATTGTTGGATGCGCATGGATTGCTTCACCAATTTCAATGGGCGCGGCATCTAAATACATGGCAGTACTTGCTTCGGCAATTAAATCCGTGACATGTGGCCCAATCATAGAAACCCCTAATAAATCATCGGTCTTCTTGTCACGAATTACTTCTATAAAGCCATCTGTTTCTCCATAAACAAGTGATTTACCATTACCATTAAAATTAAAGGTGCCAATCACTACTTCTTTATCTGCTGGCAAAGTTTCTCTAGTATAGCCGACACTTGCTATTTCAGGATTTGTATAAACACCTCGAGGCACGTTTGTATAATTTAAAGGTTCAACTGTCTCGCCTAAAAGATGCTGAACAGCTAACTCTCCTTCTTTCATAGCCACATGTGCTAGTTGGAGTGTATCGATACAATCACCGATCGCATAAATATGTCCTTCTGTGGTTTGATAAAATTCATTTACTTCAATGCCTTTGTCAGTATATTTCACTGAGGTATTCTGTAACCCTAACTTATTGATATTGGGTTGACGCCCAATTGCTACCATGACTTTGTCAACAGCGAGGCTTTCTTGTCCTGCAACTTCTACTTGAACCTTCTGCCCGGTAACTTTCGCTTCTTGGACTTTGCTACCTAATAAAATGTTGATTCCTCGTTGCTCTAAACGTTTCTTTAATTCTTTAGAAATTGTTGCACTCTCATTTATAAGTAAACGATCCAAAAATTCAATGATAGTTACGTTGACACCTAAACTATTTAATAAAGAAGCCCACTCGACACCAATAACGCCACCACCAATAATTGCAATTGATTCTGGTAATTCTTCTAATTCAAGCATCCCATCAGAAGATAAGATAAATTCTTCATCTAATGGCAAATTAGGTAACGTTTTAGGACTAGAGCCTGTCGCAATAATGACATTTTTAGGAACGATAATTTCTTCTTCCCGTGTTGGATCATTAAACGTAACTGCCACTGCGCCAGAGACTGGTGAAAAAATGGAGGGACCTAAAATCGCACCTTCGCCTGCTAAAATTTTGATTTTATTTTTCTTGCATAAGCCTTCAACACCTTTGTGTAACTGCTCAATAATTCCTTCTTTCCGTTGTTGTATTTTAGAAAAATCAATGGACGCTGCCTCTGTTTCAATCCCAAAAGAAGCCGCTTGTTTTAAGGTATCAAAAACCTCTGCGCTTCTTAATAAAGCTTTTGTAGGGATACAGCCTTTGTGCAAACAAGTGCCACCTAATTTGTATTTTTCAACAATTGTGACGTTTAGCCCTTTTTGTGCGGCTCGAATTGCTGCTACATAGCCTCCTGTTCCGCCACCTAAAATCAGTAAATCTGTTTGTTCCGCCATTTTGATCACTCCTGCTCAATTTTTGCTTCACTATAATTTAAAGCTTGTTCTTCCCCTGTTAATACTCGATTGACGCCTTCATATAAAGCAGCCATCTCCATTTCACCTGGGTAAACCTTAATTGGTGCAATCCAAGTGATTTTTTGACTAATTTCTTGAACAACGGTTTGCGAATAGGCTGCGCCCCCTGTTAAAATAATTGCATCAATTGCGCCTTCAAGAACCACGGCCATCTCGCCAATACTTTTTGCGATTTGGTAACACATTCCTTTTAAATAGTAATTTGCTGTTTGATCACCTGCAGCTATTTGTGCTTGGATATGCCGTAAATCTGTTTCACCTAGGTATGATTTAAGACCGCTATTCCCCGCAATTAGCTTTTTCACTTGGCTAATCGTTAACTCCTGTTCAAGTATCCATTGCGCAAATTCAACGAGCGGTAAGGCGCCACTGCGTTCAGGCGTATAAGGCCCTTCGCCATCAAGCCCATTTACCACATCCACCATGCGGCCTTTTTGATGCGCCCCCAAGCTAATGCCCCCACCTAAATGAACAACGATAAAATTGCTTTGCTCATATGTTTTCCCTAAATCCTCAGCGATTTTTCGAGCGACCGCTTTTTGATTTAAGGCGTGACCAACGCTACGCCGCTGAATGCCTTTTAATCCGGAAATCCTGGCTAATGGCTGTAGCTCATCTACAACAACAGGATCGACAATAAAGGCTGGCACGTGATATTTTTCTGCAAACTCATTGGCTAAAATCGCCCCTAAATTTGAAGCATGGGTATTAAAGCGTTCTTTCCGCAAGTCTTCTAGCATTTGTTGATCGACAAGATACGTACCGCCAGGAATAGGCTTAAGCAAACCACCACGCCCTACGACAGCGGCTAATTGTGTGATGTTATGTGTTTCTAAAAATTCCGCGATCATTTGTTTTCGAAATGGTGTTTGACTGACAACATTTTCAAAAGGTGCCAATTCTTGGACGCTATGTCTAAGCGTTTCTTCCGCCAAACAATCATGATTAGCAAAAAGCGCTAACTTCGTGGAGGTCGATCCAGGATTAATAACCAATACTGTTTCCATTGTTTTCTGCTCCTTTTTTTAAACTTGTCTCATGGCAAATCTTAATGAATGGAATTTGCTTTCTGTTGAATCGCTTCTAGATGTTAAAACGACTGGGACTTTTGTGCCAACAATCGTTCCTCCCACCTTGGCGTGCCCAAACAAGGTTAATGATTTGTATAAACAATTTCCAACATCAATAGTTGGGACCACTAAAATATCTGCATCCCCCATGATAGGACCGCTGTAACGTTTATGCGCAACCGCTTCTTCAGAGGTCGCTAAATCAAGCGAAAGTGGACCAAAAACCGTAGCCTCTTGTTGATCATTAAAATGTGCCGTGACTTCTTTAGCTAAAACAGACGAAGGCATTTTAGGATTGAAATTTTCCGCTGCGCTTAACAAAGCAATTTTCGGTTGATGCAGTCCCAATTTTTGGGCGACTTCTTTAGCATTTTCAACAATTTCAATGAGTGTCGCTTGAGTGGGGGCGATATTCATCGCACAATCGGTTAACAAGAAGGTTTTCCCCACAGGCAGCTCCACCATTGCTACATGGGAAAGAATCGGTTTATTTTTTAATTGATGCTCACTTTTCAACATTTCTTTTAGTAATGTGTGGGTCTGAATAATTCCTTTCAATAAAATTTGTGCTTGACCGGTTGCAACTAAACTGACAGCTTCCTGTGCTACCGCGGCCTCATCTGAGCAATGAACATATTTCCAGAGATTTTCAGTATCAAGATTTTCATTTGTATCAAATACAATAAACTGCAACGGTTGCTCGGCTTCTTTTAGTGCTTTTTTAACTAGCTGTAAAATCTCTGGTTGTGAACCTCCTGCAATTGAAACAGTGATCATTTTCTCACCTCATTTTTTCTTCTTTACACTTTAAATCTACCTCAGTGTGTAAGCGCATACAAATTGTTAATTTTTATGTCCTTATTAATATTTTTTATAGAGAAGGAAAAGCTTAGTAAATCAAGCTTTTCTTTCTCTAAACAATTGTTATCTAATTTACTTTTCATGAAAAAACTTCTTTTCTAAGAATGAAAGGAAAACTTATGCTTCGGCACCGCTGTTTATTTATGTCAGATCCTAAAGCATGTTATACTTTAGATACTTATTTTTAGGAGGAATTAAATGGCACTACTACTATTCTTTTTGTTTATCGCCCTACTAGGATTTGGTATATTAAAAATTAATAACCGCAGTATCCTCGGCGGTATCACTCTGGCTTCTGGCACCTTATTGTCATTAGTCACCTTACTATTTATCGGACTAGACAAAATTTATTTACATTTTAAGAATGGCGACCTAATTACTTTGGCCATTGCTTATCTATTAATTCCCGCTGTGTTTATCGGCATTTGCCTTTACTTTATTTTTAACTCACGTACGATGCAAACGAAAGAAGGCAAAAGTGTCACGGCTAAATTGTCGGCGGGCTTAGGGCTGAACTTATTAATTGCTTTACCAGCCTTTCTATATTTATTATCAGTTGGCACAGCGCAAATACCTTATGTGCTTTTTCTGTTCTTACTTTTTCTATTGTTAATGGATCTTTTGCTGACCTTTCTATTTGCTGCTTACGTCTTGTATTCATGGATGTACCAAATGATTCCTTTAAAAAAAGCGGTTGATTATATCATTGTTTTAGGTTCGGGAATTCGTAGCGAGGAAGTACCTCCACTTTTGAAGAGTCGGTTAGATAAAGGGATTGAATATTATGAAAAAAATCCCACCGCTAAATTTGTAGTCAGCGGTGGTCAAGGTCCTGACGAACCTGTGGCCGAAGCTTTCGCAATGAAAAAATATTTGCTTTCACAAAATATTCCTGCAGAAGCAATTTTGATGGAGGACCAATCCACAACCACTTATGAAAATATGTTGTTTTCTAAAGCAATAATTCAGGCAGATTGGCAAAAGATGCCGTCTGATTCTAAACAACCCTCTGTTATTTTTTCAACAAATAACTATCATGTCTTACGAGGAGCTATGTATGCCCATCGTGTCGGCTTAAAAGCTGAAGGTGTCGGGGCGCCAACTGCCTTATATTTTTTACCAACTGCTCTAATCCGAGAATACATTGCCTTACTGGTTCATGATAAGCGAATTGTGCTTTTTGTTTTTCTACTTGTCACTCTTCTTTTAGGAATCAGTATCTTACCCATCTAAAAAAACAGCGACTCACATTTTTGTGAGTCGCTGTTTTTATTCTTTTAATATAAAAAGGTTTAATGAACGTAATTGGCTATCAATGCAATCAGCCATAAATGGAGCGGATAGAATCCGTAAAATAAATATTTGAAAAATGGTGCTTTGCTCCCTCTCTCACCATTGTAAAGCGATATAAATGGTAACACAGTGATAAACATAAAATCAGAATTATAAGCTAACATTTCAATTGTCGTTGGCCAATCTCCCAACCATTGAAAACTTGTAACTAAGAAAAAGAGCGCTAATGCACCATATAAACAGTTCCGTAAGACAAGTCTCTTTCTGGCTAAATACGTAATCAACATAAAAGGTAACATCACAATGCCACCTTCAGCAAACATTGCTCCTATTCCTAAAATGGCTAATATACTAATCAATAAAACAATTTTTAAACTGATTTTTGGCATCTCTAGCATCGCTTTTGTCACAATTAACATACTGACACCAAGGGCTAAGGTGAAGAAAATATTGTTGTGAACAGCGACAGCTGGATTATTCACTAAATGATTTAGCAGCGTATTTCCAACAAACATGATTGCTGCCCAAATATACAAACGACCATTGTAGCGATAAACATTCCGTGTATAGTTGAAGCCTTCTACAGCCATATAACCAAAAAACACACCGACACAACGAGTAATTACATGAAAAATCAGTGCCCATTCTGGCGGAACAAAATAACTAATATGGTCAAGAACCATTAACCCCATCATCAATAACTTTAAGCGATTTGCGTTCATGAATCGTCTCCTTTATTTTTTCTACAGAAACTATCATATCTTTTTATATAACAGAAAACAACGAACATTCTTGTTAGATTCAACCATTCTTTTTGTCACTTTCGTTAAACTTGGTACCGCAAAGATAAATCTTCGAATAAATAATGTTGGTATTTAAATTGTTCAAAATGAATTTTTCGAATTTCTTGCTTAATGGCTGTTAAGCATTCATCGACCGTCATCAATGATTCTTCTTTCAGAAGCGCCTCTTCTATTAATAATTTGCATTGGCAATCAATCAATAAAAGTTGACTATAGAATGTGTAAAATGTTTCTTTATTTAATTTTTCAATCAAATTTTTAGCTTGATTCTGCAGCTTTTGATAACATTTGGTCAATTTTTGATAATCCATTAAATCAACTAACTGACCTTGTTTTAACATGTTACTAAAGTCTAAATCCCAAAGCATTTCTTTAGTCGGCTGTTGCAATAAATAATACATAGAATGACTACTAATAATTTCAGTGGTCGGTTCTTCAATTGTTTCATAAAAAGTCACAAAATATTCTCGCTCAATCACAGTAATAATTTCTTCTTCTGAAAGCTCACAATCTTCTAAATTTTGATAGAATATCAATAATTTAATCCGCTCATCTATTTTATTCAGCGAAGCGACTAATTCAGGAAAAAGAACCGACTGACAATTCTCTACTAATTCTCTTGCCTTATTTTGTTCATTTTTATAAAAGCTGTATAACTTTTTCCGCTGTTTTAACGAGTTTAATAAGTTATCGGGTATATTCCAGTAATATTGTTTCTTCATAGCATTCCCACTCTTCTTTTTTATGTACAATTTTACAAAATTGGTATTAGCCAATTTCGTCTCTAGTTATTCTATCAAAAAAGTGACGCTTTTTTACTGACAATAATTACTCGTTTTACGCCCAAAAAGTGAAAACTCAGCTGTTAAGTAATTATTGGGGCTTGTTTCTCGCGGGCCGAAAAAACTTTTTCCTTTTAAAAGTCCAGAAAAAGACCTACACTAGAGATAGACAAACGTTGGAGGGATTTAAATGGATTTACACTTAACGAATAAATTAGCATTAATTACTGGTTCAACCAAAGGAATTGGCAAAGCAATTGCGATTGAAATGGCTCGTGAAGGGACCGATGTCATTATCAATGGGCGCAATGAAGCCGAAGTAATCAAAGTTGTTGAAGAAATACGAGCAATGTTTCCAGACACTCATCCTCAAGCAGGGACTGCCGATATTTCCATTGAAAGTCAACGAGCTACTTTGCTTGAAAAATTCCCTAAAGTCGACATTTTAGTGAACAATATGGGGATTTTTGAGCCAATGGAATACTGGGACATCAATGATGCCACTTGGGAAAAATTTTTTACTGTGAACGTGTTGTCAGGCAATGCATTAGCAAAAGCTTATCTACCTAAAATGCTTGCACAAGATTTTGGTCGCGTTATTTTCATCGCTAGCGAAGAAGCGGTGATGCCTTCTGGCGAAATGCCCCAATATAGCATGACAAAAACGATGAATCTTTCTTTAGCTAAAAGTTTATCCAACTTAACTGTCGGCACACATGTCACTGTTAACACGGTTATGCCTGGCTCAACCCTTACCGAAGGTGTAGAAAAAATGTTGGAAGATATGTACGCTGATTCAGACATTCCCAAAGAGGATTGGGAAAAAGATTTCATGAAAAATCATCGTTCTCGTTCACAAATCCAACGGCTCATTCGACCAGAAGAAATTGGTCGTTTTGTTACCTTTGTGGCCAGCCCGGATTCTTCTTCCTTCTCAGGAGAAGCCTTAAGAATCGATGGCGGGTTAGTTCCAACAATCTTCTAAAATAAACAAAAAAAGACAGCCAGCAAAAATTCACATTTTTTGCTGGCTGTCTTTTTAAGCATATTAATTGATTACTTACCAAAAGTAAGTTATATTTATTTCGAATTCGAAATAAAAAAGAGGTGAAACAATGAGCCAACAGCAAGAAGCTTTAAAAGCCTATATCGGTTTATTAAGAACCAGCCATCGACTAGAGCAACTTGCCAAGCAAGATGTCACTTGTTATGACTTAAACATTACAGAATTTTCAGTATTAGAGCTGTTACTCCATAAAGGTCCTCAGACCATCCAAAAAATCAAGGAGAAAATTTTAATTGCTAGCAGTAGCACCACTTATGTTATTGACCAATTACATAAAAAAGGCTATGTAACGCGCACCCCCAGTGAAAAAGACCGACGCATTACTTACGTCGAATTAACAGAAGCTGGAAAAACATTAATTGAAGAAATTTTCCCGACGCATGCAAAGCGAATTGCAGAAGCATTTGAACAACTCTCTTCCGAAGAATTAACACTTCTTCAAAAAACTTTACGAAAAATAACAAATGAAACGAAATGAGGAAATAATGATGAAAAAAGAAGATCAATTATTAGGAATCCACCACGTTACAGCTATGACAAGTGATGCAGAAAAAAACTATCACTTCTTTACAGACGTTTTAGGGATGCGTTTAGTCAAAAAAACAGTGAATCAAGATGATATCTATACTTACCATACCTATTTTGCTGATGATTTGGGTACACCAGGTACAACCATGACCTTTTTCGATTTTCCCAATAACCCTAAAGGATTAAAAGGAACCAATACAATTTCAAGAACAGGGTTCCGGGTTCCTTCAGATGCAGCTTTGACTTATTATGAAAATCGCTTTAATGAATTTGCGGTCAAACACACAGGTATTTCTGAAGAATTTGGCAAAAAAGTCCTTCGCTTCTGGGATTTTGATGATCAAGCGTATCAATTAATCTCTGATGAATTAAATCAGGGCGTTGCAGCGGGCACCCCTTGGAAAAAAGGACCTGTTCCAACAGAATTTGCGATTTATGGCTTAGGACCTGTCGAAATAGCTATTTCCTATTTTCATGAATTCAAAGAAGTCTTTGAAGAAATTCTAGGCTTTCACCTAGTGGCACAAGAAGGCAATCGCTATTTACTAGAAGTTGGCCAAGGTGGCAATGGTGCCCAAGTCGTTTTGGTAGACGATGATACTAGCTCACAAGCGCAACAAGGATATGGTGAAGTACATCACGTTGCATTCCGCCTAGCGGATCGTAAATCACTTGGGACTTGGCAAGCGCTCTTTGATCATTTAGGCTTACAAAACTCTGGCTATGTCGATCGTTATTATTTTGAATCATTGTATGTTCGCATTGGGCATATTTTAGTCGAATTAGCCACCGATGAACCAGGATTTATGGGGGATGAACCTTACGAAACATTAGGAGAAAAGTTATCTCTTGCGCCATTTTTAGAAAACCGTCGTGAATATATTGAGAGCGTGATCAAGCCTTTCAATACAAAACGAGCCTAAGGAGGAAAAAACATGCATTCAATTTTTAAAAAAGGACATCCTGAAGCACCTGTCTTTGTGCTACTTCACGGTACAGGTGGTGATGAAACATCTCTCCTGCCAATTGCTCAAGAACTAAATAAACAAGCTACTGTGCTAAGTATTCGTGGTGATGTTTCAGAAAATGGAATGAATCGTTATTTTAAGCGCCTAGCGGAAGGTCATTATGACTTAGAAGATCTAGAAAAACGCGGCGAGGCGCTTCATAAGTTTATTCAACAAGCCGCTAACGAGCATCAATTTTCATTGGATAAAATTATTTTTATTGGCTATTCAAATGGGGCCAATATCGCTATTCAATTATTGCTTACTCATCCCGATAGTTACCATCAAGCTGTCCTCTATCATCCCATGTTTCCTGTTGAATTGACCAATCAACCAGACTTGACCGACACCTCTGTTTTATTATCTCTAGGAGAGCATGACCCGATTGTCCCACTTCCTGAGAGTATGCGTGTGATTCAATTATTTCAGAATCATGGAGCAACCGTACAAGAGGTTTGGACACAAAGTCATCAATTAACCTATCAAGAAATTAAGGAAACACAAACTTGGTTGGCACATCTGTCCTCTTAACAAAAAAGTGGGTCCTAAGTCGAAATGACTTAGGACCCACTTTTTCTATTTTAAGATAATTCACTGTCTGAGCTTCTTTTTATTCTGCCATTTGAACAACTATTTTACCAACTGCATGGTGCGTTTCACTGAGTGCATGTGCATCATAAATCCCTTGTCTAGAAAAAGGGAAAACTTCACCAATAATTGATTTAACTTTTCCAGCTGCCATCAAATCAGCAATTTTTTGTAATTGTTCTCCATTTGGTTGAAGCCAAATACTTTCAGCAGAAATATTTTTTTCGGCTGCCAATTGTTTATCTTCAATGCCCACAATTGAAACAAGACGACCTGTGTTTGGTTTTAAGACGTCAAAACTATTTTTTTGAACCTCACCACCCATTGTATCAAAAACCAAATCAACATCAGTTAATACCTCTGCAAAATTCGTTGTATGATAATCAATCACTTCATCTGCACCAATTTTTTTCAGTAAGGCATGATTTTTTGCGCTAGCGGTCGTGATGACATGTGCGCCCGCTTCTTTTGCTAGTTGAATCGCATAAGTACCGACCCCACCTGCACCAGCATGAATTAAAACAGTTTCTCCTTCTTTAAGGTGACCATGATCAAACAATGCTTGCCAAGCGGTTAAACCAGCCAACGGAACGGCAGCAGCTTCTTCAAAGCTAATTGTTTCAGGGATTTTTGCTAATAAATGATCATCCACAATCGTTACTTCTGCATAGGTACCAAAACGAGTAGTTTCAGGACGAGCAAAAACTTTATCGCCAACTTGCCAATCCGTTACTTGACTCCCCACCTCTGTAATCACACCAGCGACATCCCAACCAAGAATAATCGGAAAGGACCAATCAAACATCTGTTTTAAATATCCTTCACGCAATTTCCAATCAATCGGATTAATTGATGTCGCGTATTCTTTTACCAACACTTGATGTTCCGATAATTCTGGCAGTGTTACTTCTGCTTCTTCAAGTACCTCTTTACTTCCGTACTGATTAATCACAACAGCTTTCATAAACCAACTTCCTCTCATTTGTTTCATTTTTCACACTTTTAGTATACGCCTATTGCCTTCTTTTTATATAAGAATATGCTTTAGTTAAATTGAGAGAAAGTGTATTTATTATTAATCTCAATCTGTTTTAATTTAATTAGTTATGCATTTACGCGTTTAATTTCACGATGTTTATTCAATAAATAGGCCAAGCCAAGATTAATACCAACAAAGCAACTGATTGTCAGAAGAAGTGGCAGGACAGTAAAACCAGTGGATTGATAACCAACCATTGTTTGCAAGACATGGAGCATTCTCAGGCGCATTGGTGCCCCCCCTAATTGTGCAATCGTGCCCAGTAAAATAGGAATCATTAATAACAGCAATAAAACAATGAGTTTTTTTACGCCATCTATCCGATCATTAAAGACACCTGCTAACAAGCCAAGTGAGCCACTAAGCATTAGTAAGATAAAAAAGAGCAACCACGACATGAAAAAGTTTCCTTGCGCATAGACATCAATTAATTTCATTGATAATTGAAAATGAGAAATGAAATTGCCGCTAAATACTTTAATCAGTACAAGTACAGCCAAGGATCCAACCAAAGATAAAATAGCATTACTTACAAAATTCACCAAAAAAATCGTCCAGCGGGAAAGCCCGTTTTGAATAAACAGTTTAAAATCTGTGTTTACCCCTAAAAATGATAGTATCCCCATAAAAACCAGACAAGGAATTACTGCATCAGAGCTGACAGTATTCACGTCGTTAGAAAAGAGCAACCCAATAAGAGGAAAAAGAATGCCGAACAAAGCATAAAAGCCAAAATAAATTGCTAAGGAACGGACTTGATAAATAACACGATACTGCAAAGCTGTTTTAAATTTCATTTTACTTTTCCTTCTTTCTATTGGTTAATTGTACAAAATATGTTTGTAAATTTAGCGGCGCAATTTGAACCTCTGCTTTTTCAGTCGGCAAGTCGCCGTACACGTAAGCCGTAACTGCTCCACCTAAAGTGTCCATGCCTAAGATTTCCAATGACTGAGTATAGCGCTCTACTTGTTCTTTCGGCCCAGAAACAATGCGACCGTTTTTCAAAATTGTTTCAATAGATTCTGCGCGAATCAATTTTCCTTGATCAATGATGATAATATCTTCTAATAAATTCGCAATTTCTTCAATCAAATGGGTGGAAATCACAAACGTACGGGGACGTTCTTGGTATGTCTCAATTAAATAAGTATAAAATAATTCCCGATGATTGGCGTCTAAACCTAAGACTGGCTCATCTAAAAAAATATACTCACAGGGGACGGATAGCGCCACTATTAGTTTAGCAATACTCCGATAACCAGTTGATAATTTTTTGAATGTCTTTTTACTATCTAAACCAAAATCGCTTAACATTTGTTCGGCCAAAGACCAGTCAAAGGATCCATAAAAACCTTCAGTCGTTTTAAAAATATCTTTAATTTTTAACTGAGGAGGAAACAAATTATCTTCACTCATTAAGTAAATATGAGTCAAAGCAGCCTCATTATCGGTCACTGTTTCTCCCGCCAATTTAACGGAACCTGAAGTGGCAAAACTTCGATTATTTATGATATTTAATAACGTACTTTTACCAGCCCCGTTTCTGCCTAAGAGCCCATAAATCGTTTCTTTTTCAAAAGTAATTGAAATATTATCTAGTGCTTTTTTTTGATGATATTTTTTGCTTACTGATTCCACCCGCAAACTCATGCGTCATACCCTCTTTCAATTAGTTGTTTTAATTGTTCAGCTGTAATCCCTAATTTTTTAGCTTCTGCGACAACTTCTAAGACTTCTTTATTTAAAAATTCTTCTTTCCGTGCACTTCTTACTCTCTCTTGAGCGCCTGGTAAGACAAACATGCCAATCCCCCGTTTCTTTTCAATCAACTGTCGTTCTACTAATAAATTCATTCCTTTTAAAACGGTGGCTGGATTGATTTGGTAACTTTTTGATATTTCTGTGGTTGAGGGAATTTGTTCGCCTTCTAAGTAAGCGCCATTAAAAATTCCTTCGGCAATCTGATCGGCTACTTGCTGAAATAAAGGCTTTTCCCCCGAAAAATTAAATTCCATTTTTACACCTCGCTTAAACGGTTAACTACTTATGTAACTAACTATATATCTTAGAAATTCTTTTGTCAACAAAAAAACCATTGTTTCCAAAGAAATTTTTCTTTGAAAACAATGGCTATACTTTTGAGTTTATTGAATGGTTTCGTTCTTATAGGGTTC
Source organism: Enterococcus sp. DIV2419 (assembly GCF_051711865.1). Lineage (NCBI taxonomy): Bacteria > Bacillati > Bacillota > Bacilli > Lactobacillales > Enterococcaceae > Enterococcus > Enterococcus sp. DIV2419. The sequence continues at coordinate 1,490,277 of NZ_JBIONS010000001.1, read as the reverse complement.
CATTGTGTAACAATTCATCGGTTGTTTCGTTGACAATTTTTAAGCGATTTTGTTTTTTGATCAAAATACTTTTATAGGTTGTTCCTGTAGCCTTTTCTTCCATCACAAGAATGCGTTTATACTCATTATCAGTGACTTGCTTAATCGTTGTTTGATTCAAGGACGGAATTTTTTCTTTTAGCGTTTTTTCTTCCGCCAGACCTTTTAAGATTTCTGATTCTGTAGTGGAACTTGTGGGTTTATTAGAATCGCTTGATACACCTTCGTTATTAGACGCACTTTCAGATGACTTGCGACTTGATTCGGTTACTTTAGGCTGTGATGATTCACTGGTATTAGTTGAATTCATTTGGGTTTGGGTTTGGTTTCCACATGCACCAATCAGTAATCCAACACCTAAGATAGAACTTGCTAAAATAGTTTTTCTAATCATTTGCATGACCTCCTACATCTATCATTACTTTAACCTTAACATTTTTCAGCTAAGAGAACAATTTTTCAGATTAGAAAAGACCACTAGTCGTTATTTAAATAAACGAACTAGTGGTCTTACTTATTTAGGAATGATCTTCATATGAGTGAGTGGGTAATAAACAAATTGTGCTTTCCCTAAGATTTGATCTGCATGTATTGCACCAAAAGAACGGCTGTCTTTGGACATACGGCGATTATCACCAAGCACAAAATAGCTATCTTTAGGTAATTTTTCTTGCATTAACAATTCTTTTGAATCAAAATTCGTAGTGTAAGGCATCGTTTCATGATCTTTTTTTCTGTTTTTAGTTAAATACGGTTCAGCGATTGGCTGATTATTGACATATAATTGATCGTTTTCGTAACGCACAGCTTCTCCTGGTAAACCAATCACACGTTTAATCAGAATCGATCCTGTGTCTGTTTTAAAGACCACCACATCAAACCGTTTAATTGCGGAGAATTTTTCCATCACAATCATATCTCCTTGATTCAAGGTTTTTTGCATGGAATGGCCATCCACCCGAACAGGAATCAGGAAAAATCCTCTTAAAATAAAAACGGCTACGATTGCTGGTACTAAAATTTTCAGAAAGTACATTAAATACCCAACATAATCACGTTTCTTCTTCAACTTCGTGCCACCTTTTTTCTAGTTTTTTTGAATTTCTTTGACTGCTTTATCGTAGGCAGCGTCATTTTCAAGAATTAATTTACCTAAAGTGGCTTCAATTTTTGTGGCTGTTTCATTGTCGATTTCTCCAGTTACAGGCAAGCCATTTTTCTGTTGAAGATCGCTAACCGCTGCTTTTGTTTCTGCGGTGTAGTTTGCATTGTTTTCATCAACAGGATACGCTAATACAGCTAAAATAGCATTTAAGTTCTGAATATCTTCAGATTGATCTCCTTCTTTTAGCGTTTTATCGCGAGGAATCAATTTTAAATAGGCATACTCGGGGTAATCAGCTTTGATGGTTGGTTCAATTCCTTTTTCGTTGATCCATTCGCCTTTTGGTGTTAACCATTTTAAAACAGTCAATTTTATTTCGGTTTGGTCATTTAAATCCTTCACCGTTTGGACCGTTCCTTTGCCAAATGTTTTCGTTCCAATTAATGGGACATTCGCAGATTCATGCAGTGCTGCAGCAAAAATTTCGGATGCACTGGCACTATTGCCATCAATGATAACTGCAACAGGTTCTTTTACTTTAAAGCCGTCGTCTAATTCTTTGGAAGCAACTTCTTTCATCGTACGTCCTTTTTTGTCTTCAAATTGAACAATTGTTTCGCCATTTTTTAAAAACATACTGGCCATTCGCTCTGCTTGATCTAGCAGTCCACCAGGATTTTGGCGTACATCAATTACAAAGGATTTAGCTCCTTTGGCACGTAAATTCGTGATTGTTTCTTTCAATTCTTGATATGTTTTTTTACCAAAGGACGTAATTTTAATCGAGCCAATTTGTGCATCATTTTTGTCTAACTCACCAGTCACTGTTTTAACGGGAATTTTCCCACGTTTGATTGAGATATTTTTAGTTTCTCCCTCTCTTTGGATAGTCAATTCAACGGAAGTTCCTTTTTTTCCTCGGACTTTTGAGACGACTTCTGCTAGTTTCATCCCTTTTGTAGCTGTACCATCAACTTTTTCAATAATATCGCCTTCTTTGATTCCCGCTTTTTCAGCTGGGGAATCTGCTACAGGGGCCTCTGCTACAACTGGTTCGCCATCTTTCATTGTCATAGTGGCACCAATTCCTTCAAAATCGCCAGATAAGCTTTCATTTAAATCATTGGCAGCAGATTCATTTAGATAAGTTGAGTATGGGTCTCCAATGGCTTCAGACATGCCTTTTAAGGCGCCTTCAACTAATTCATTTTTATCTACTTCACCTACATAATTGGTACTAATTTCATTATATAAATCCTGCACTTTGCTTAAATCAGCATTGGTAATTGCCCCTTCTTGACTCATCTTTTTAACACGATGATCAAAATAAATATAACTACTTCCTCCAGCTAAAAATGCGACACAGAGGAGCGAAATAATATATTGATAAAAAGGAACAGTTCGTTTGTTCTTCATAGATTTCATCTCATTTCTAACAAATTCGTCACTACTTTTGTTTACTATAACATGAATGAAAAAAGAGGAAAAGCTTTGTTTGCTTTTCCTCTGGATTTATTTATTGTTTTCAAGGTACTTTTCCCATAACTCATCAAAGATGTCCATGTTGCTTAAATAGTCAGCATTCATTTCTAAATAAGAAGAAAGTTCATGATAATCCTCGGTTTGTTTTGGAAACTGAATATCTTTGGCCGCTTCATTGGCAAAATCAGTTTCAGGATCTTTAGCCGGACCTTTTAATGTCATTAAGTAATGGTAAAAGCTTCGTCTCATGTAAATTAATCACTCCATTTTTCTTCGATAAATTCACTTCTACGTTGATGGGACAATCCATAACGCAAAGCGTCTTTTTTATAAAAGTCTTGATGGTATTCTTCAGCAGGATAAAATGGTGCTGCTGGTTCGATGGTAGTAACAATTGGTTCTGTAAAACGACCGCTATTAGCTAGACGTTCTTTACTTTTCTCAGCAATTTCTTTTTGTTCTTGAGAACGATAAAAAATAACTGGCCGATAATTATCGCCGCGGTCTTGAAACTGACCGAAAGCATCAGTAGGATCCGTTTGTTGCCAATAAATCTCCACTAATTGTTCGTAAGAAATAATCGCTGGATCAAAAGTGATTTCTACTGCTTCCGTATGGCCTGTTGTGTGTGTTAGAACCTGTTCATATGTTGGATTAGGCACATGCCCACCTGTATAACCCGAAACAACTGAGATAATCCCTGGTTGTGTATCAAAAGGCTGCACCATACACCAGAAACAGCCGCCTGCAAAAATTGCTTTTTCTTCCATCTCTAACACTCCATTTTTATTTCTCTTTTGGCAAGTATATATTCATCCGAATGTCATCGTCAACTAAATTAATCTTTTCTGCTCGAACAAATAGACCATTTTGCATTCTAAACTGATCTAAACGTAATAAAACAGTTTGATCATCTGGATTGATTTCAACCCATTTAGGTAGTTTGTAAGAACGTTTAGCAAATTTCAATACTTCTTTAATTGGCAAGCCTAACGTTCCTATAGATAAACTTTTTGCTTTTAATTGTACATTACCATTCGCCATCACGTAAGGATCAAAATATAAGTAAAAAGGAATGTCATGCCCTAACACCTGAAATGTTCCATTTAATAAAGCATCATTTTCTAAATAAAATTTATATTTGATCTCCGAACCTTTTTGAAAGTCGGCTAAATAAAAGTCAATCAGTTTGTTCACTTGTTGTTTTTTTGACTGAATGGTGACGACTGGCTCGCCTTCTTTTTCAACAATTGCTGGTATTTTCTTTAAATCTGGTTCGCGAACTTGTGTTGCTCGAAATGTCACGAAAGCTACACTACCAATGACTAAACCCACTAGAATAAGAAAAGCGATTTTCCAGGGATTTCGTTTAGGATTGGTTGGTTGTGTCTTTTTAATTGATTTACTTGTTTTTGGCTTTTCTTCATTCATTTTATTCACTACCTTCTGATTTGGTTATCCATTCTTTCTCTGTCTTGACCATTTCATCCCGGACAGCTCCGGCCATAATTTGGTAGCCAAGATTATTCGGATGGAAGCGATCTTCTTCATATAACAAATTGTTTAAATCCTCTTTGCTAGCACTACTTCCTGTAGTTTCTGAGTCGCCACCAGTTACGCCAACTTCATCGCCACGACCTTTATAGAGTAAATCATTGATAGGAATGAAATAGGCTCGTTTTTGCTCTTGAACCATTTCTTCGGTTGCTTGATTCCAGTTATCAACGATTTCTTGCATTTCTGTAATTTCGGAAAAGTTTAAGTAGAAGGGATTGTAAATTCCTAAGACATAAATAGGGGCTTTCTCGTTGTATTCTCGGATTTCTTCAAGTAATCGTCTTACTCGGCGTTGATAGGCTTTTTGTGGACGATTGAACGAGCTGACTTTCAAGTCGAAAATATTACTACTAATTACTTTCATTAAGTCATTTCCACCAACCGTTAGCGTAATCACGTCCGCAGAGGCAAGGCCCTTTTGAATTTCAGGTTTCTCTTTGATTCGTTTTAAAATTTGATCACTACGATCCCCATTTTTCCCAAAATTGTCTGTTTGAACACCGTTCAAGTTGTAGTGTTCTTTTAAATCATCTGCCACAATAGGAACAAAACCTCCACTATTCGTCAAATCGCCAATTCCTTCAGTTAAAGAATCACCGATTGCTGTATAATGAATGACTTCTTTTTGATTTTTTTGAGCAGTTGTGGCCACTTTCTCTTGCTTTAATAGTGGCTTTGCTTTGGGGATGGCCACACTTAACAATGTAAAAACACCTAGCGCAATGAGGATAGGTGTTAAGACGGTCAGCAAAATATGCTGTGTTTGTTTTTTCATCTTCGTCACTTCCTTTTAAATAAACCAACAAGAAATTTTCCTTTTCTTGTTAGAAAGAGGTTGCGTCTACTCATTTAAGAGTGAGACCCAACCTCGTTATTTCTTAGTCTGTATAGTACATAATAGCAAAGGCATTTTTTCCTGTATGTGTTGCAATGACTGGATTCGTATGTAATACGGGAATATCCATGTCTTTAAAGATTGCTTGTAATCCTTCTTTGAATCCATTTGCTAGTTCTAGCCCATCCGCATGAGAAATGCCAATTTGTCGAACATTTGGAATCTTACTTAATTCTGATTTCAATTCGTCAAACCATTTATTAAACGTTTTAACGCCTCGGCCTTTTGCTACAGGAATCAATTCCGTATTTTCAAAGTCCATGACAACTTTCATATTAAAAATGTTTGATAATAATCCTGTTGTACGGCTGATTCGTCCACCTTTAACCAAATTATCCAATGTTGAAATGCCAATGTATAATTTAGTATTTTGTTTGACGCGTTCAATTTCAGCTAAAATTTCTGGAACACCCGCTCCCGCTTGTGCCAATTTTGCTGCTTGAATGACTTGGAAAGACAAACCTTGGTCTGTAAAATCGCTATCAATCACCGTTACTTTACTTGATGATAAGTTGCTAGCTTGACGGGCCGCTTCAACCGTTCCACTTAAGCCTTTTGTCATGTGAATTGAAATTACTTCACTGCCATCTTCACCTAAGCGATCATATAATTCTACAAATTCACCAATTGGTGGTTGACTCGTTTTGGGTAAGGCCTTCGCATTAGCCATCATGTCCATAAATTTTTCGCCTGGCAAATGATCATCATCTGGATAAACAACGCCATCAACCATAATTGATAAAGGCATCATATGGATATTTAATTCATCTCTAAGACTTTTTTCCATCGTACATGAAGAATCCGTTACGATTTTAACGTTTGTCATAAATTTATCACTCTTTCTTTAAAAGGAACCTGTTTTCATGGTAGAATACCATTAAACGGTTAATTATCTAGTTATAGTATAACAGACACTGCCGAATTTTTCATCAAATTAAAATAAAGGAAGTGAATTTATTGGAAAAAACGCATTTCTCAAAAAAATACCTAATCGTGAACGAAGTCTTAAATGCAGTTACACATGGCATAGGCGCAGGTTTAAGTATTGCTGGCTTAGTCATTTTACTTGTTAAAGGAGCTCGTTTAGGCTCACCGATTCACGTGGTATCTTATGCTATTTATGGCTCCATGTTGATTCTACTTTTTTTATCTTCAACGTTATTTCATAGTTTAATTTTTACAAGAGCCAAAAAGGTCTTTCAGGTCTTCGATCATAGTTCTATTTTCTTATTGATTGCTGGCAGCTATACGCCGTTTTGCTTAATTAGTATTGGCGGTTGGTTAGGTTGGACCTTATTTAGTTTAGTCTGGTTAATAGCCATCGTCGGTATTGTCTATAAATCCCTCACGTTGCATAAACAAGAAACAGTGAAAAACATTTCAACGATTATTTATATTGTTTTAGGTTGGCTCTGTATCATCGCTGCTCGTCCGTTATATGAATCTCTTGGATTTAAAGGAACAGCGTTATTGGTCGCAGGGGGTGTGTCTTACACATTAGGTGCAGCCTTCTATTCATTGAAAAATGTGAGGTTTATGCATGTAGTTTGGCACTTGTTCGTCATGCTTGCAGCGATCCTCATGTATTTTTCTGTTCTCTTTTATACGTAATCACAGCACAAAAAGAACACGATGCTCAAAGCATCGTGTTCTTTTATTGCCCTAAATCTCTTTATTATAAAGGATTATTCTTCTTTTCGAATTATTTTAACATAAATTAGTAGAAAAGACTTTACAAAACGAACATACATTCGTATAATAACAATACGAACACTCGTTCGAATCAAATGAAGAGGTGATATACATGGAAGCAATTCGTCGTGTTGGATTTTTATTTTTTGTATTGATTATAGGTATTTTTTTGGGAACATTAGGATTACGTCTTGCTTTTATGATCGTGACGCCGTTATTTATTCTTTGGTTTATGTCATGGGATGAGAAGCGTTATACACGTACACGTAAACAACAGCAAGCAAGATACGTTTATCGTAAGTTCCCTTAATAAATAATAAAACGGTGTGTTCCCCCCAAGCTACGCTCCGTTTTTATAAATATGTCAAAGAAAGAGCGAAGGATTAAATTCCTTCGCTCTTTCTAATTAAATTAGATTAGTATTCCATTAAGGTAACAATATCGTAGCCATCAATTTTATCACGGCCATGTAAATCCATTAATTCAATTAGGAACGCACAACCAACCACAATACCACCTAATTGTTCGACTAATTCGATGGTTGCTTTAATTGTACCACCAGTTGCTAACAAGTCATCACAAATCAAAACACGTTGACCTGGTGTGATGGCATCTTTGTGCAACGTTAATGTATCTGAACCATATTCTAAGTCATAAGTCACTTCGATGGTTTCACGAGGAAGTTTTCCTTTTTTACGAACCGGAGCAAAGCCAACCCCTAGTTCATAAGCCACTGGACAGCCGACAATAAAGCCACGAGCTTCCGGTCCTACAACCATATCAATTCTTTTTTCTTTCGCGTAATCCACAATTTGTTTCGTTGCTTCACGATAGGCATCCCCATTAGCCATTAATGGAGAAATGTCACGGAACACGATCCCTTTCTCAGGATAATCTGGAATGCTTGCAATGTAATCTCTTAAATCCATTTTTATTTGTCCTCCTCATTCCACAGCCATTGTTGTATTGTTTGACAATCACTGTAAAGTAGAAATTCTTCTGTTTTTATTTTTTTCAATCGTTGTTGGTATACTTGACTTTCAGTCAATGGTCGATTGTCGGGTTTCTCAATACTGTTTAAAACACCGCTTTCTATTGTAACAAATCCTAAGTCAAAAAACACCTGTATCATGAAAATTAATAATTTTTCTTGGATATTTAAGTAATTTGCCACCTTCGATAGCTGGGAACGTAGATTTACTTCTTTTTGCTGCAAAATAAATTTATACAATGTTGCAAATTGTTCACGTGAAGCCATACCGTTTAAATAAGCTTCTTCTGGTGAAATAAACATCATGTATATACGTTGTATCTCAGTTGCTTCAACAATTTCTTTAACCGTGATTGCTTCCACAGGACAGTCGACAAAAACCAGTTGTTCGATTTGATTTTGAGAAACAGCTTCCACCAATTCTTCTTGGTTTGACCAAACAATAATATTAGCGGTTGGATCTGAAATGAATTTTTGATTTTTTTCATCAAATAAAAGATAAGCTGTTGCTTCTGAAGGAATTGGTTTCGTTTGATTATTTTTGCCACGAAAATCAAATAATTGTCTTCCCGATACAGCAAAATCAGTCACCATTAATTGTGGTTTCTTACGACCATTCCATTCATTGATGGAAAGTTGGCCTGCCACATCGGCGGTTCCTTGTGCTAGTTCATCCGCTTGAGTCCCCATTTGAAAAGCAATTGCATCCAATTGTGCCCCTTCTTGATTCATTTGAAATTTCAGATGTGCATTATCTGCACCAATTTGACGAATTTGCGTAGGCGTGATTTCCTTAAATACAAAAGTTGGAACAGTATTATCAGTCCCGAAAGGCGCCAAAATACGCAATTGATCAATAAAAGCAGTCGTTGCCTGCGAAACCGCTAAGCTCTCACTAATGAGCAACTCTTGTCCATTAGCCATATCAATTTGATTTTTTTCAATAAAGTGTGCCAAATGTTCTTGAACAAAAGGAATATTTTCAACAGGTAAAGTCATTCCCGCTGCCATATGATGCCCACCAAAATGAGTGAATTGCTCACGCACTTCGTTCAACGCCTCATAGAGATTCAATGCGCTAATGCTACGTCCAGAGCCTTTAGCGGTCGTACCAGATTCATCTATTGCTAAAATAATGGTTGGTTTCCCCGTTTCTTGCATAATGCGGCCCGCGACAATCCCTAAGACGCCTTCATGCCAGCCTTGTTTCGCTAAAATATGGACCGGCGCATTCGGGTCGATTAAATCCAGCGCTTCTTTGGCAATCGTCGTTACAATGTCTTTTCGTTCATTGTTTTGTTGATCAATATATTTAGCGATTTCCAGCGCTTGTTCTTCATCAAATGTAGTCATTAATTCAACACCTGGTGCGGCTTCCCCTAATCGACCTAATGCGTTTAAACGAGGTCCAATGGTAAAGCCAATTGATTCTTCTGAAACAGCTTCCTTTTTCACACCCGCTTCTTGTAATAAAACGTCTAAACCAATTCGATCACCAGTTTGAATCATTTGAAGGCCCATTTTGACAAACGTTCTATTTTCATCGGTTAATGAAACCAAGTCAGCAATTGTCCCAATTGCTACCAAATCTAATAACTCAATTGGCAATTCACCAAGTAACGCAGTAGCGACTTTGAAAGCCACGCCAACACCAGCTAAATCTCCAAAAGGATAGTCTCCTTGCGGATGTCTAGGGTGGACAATCGCATAGGCTTCTGGTAATTGTTCAGGCAATTCATGATGGTCAGTAACGATTACATCTACTCCTTGTGCCATAGCGTAGTTAATTGCTTCATGTCCGGCTACACCATTATCAACGGTTACAATTAATTGGACTCCTTGTTCAATTTGTTCAGCAAATACGTCTTTATTAGGTCCATATCCATGAACAAAACGATTCGGTAGAAAGTACTGAACCATGCCACCGACTAATTCGATTGCTTCTTTCATAACCGTGGTACTAGTGATGCCATCTGCATCATAATCCCCATAGACAAGGATTTGTTCACCCGCTTCGACGGCTTGCTGGATGCGGGCTACCGCTTTCTCCATATCATGCATTAAGAACGGATCATAAATATCTTCGATAGTCGGATGTAGAAACTTACGTAATGCTTCTTCTGTCCGGATATTGCGGTGCCATAAAAGTTGGCCAATTAATGGATTAATTTCTTCTTTTTTTAATTGTTCTATAAATTCTACAGGTAATTCTGTCTTTGTCTGTAACTGCCATTGATAGTTTGATTTTTTCACGACGTCACTCCTAACCAAGTAATTATAGCAAAATTTTTCCAAAAACTAAAGAAAGCATTTTTTTAAATCTGAGAAAAAAACTGTGATATCTGTTAGATAAATAGCAGATATCACAGTTTTATTTTAAAAGAAACTTAGTGATATCTGTTAGATAAATAGCAGATATCACAGTTTTATTTTAAAAGAAACTTAGTGATAAAGTCTCTTCCTTATTTTTGTTCCTCTTCATTCACACGAGGTTTCACATAACGATCAATACGACTACCTGACACAGGCGTTGTGTCTACTTCTGTGTTTGATGTTTGTTCGTTGACCACTGGTTCTGCGACTTGTGGTGCTGCCGCTTGTTTGGCTTGCAAATCAGCCAATTGATTATCAAAAGAACGTTGAACTTTTTCCGTTTCTTCTTTGACTAATTTATCCATATCATTTTTATAAATATCCAACTCTTTTTGTACAGCTTTTAATTCCTTACGTTGGTTCCAAATGGTGGTTGTGGAGGTTAGTAATCCAACTAGTGCGCCAATAATTGCAGAACCTAAAATAATTAAGATTAACGGTCCACTAATTTTAGTAAAACCAAAGTTTACTGGAACAGCTTGATTATTTAAAACAGCAAAAATAACAACAATTAAGACCAACACAAGGCCCAAAATAACACGCCATTGATTTTTCATGACTTGATCGACTCCTTTATTTTTTATTTAAAATATTTCCCGCTATGAAATCTCCTAAATGTGGAAACAATGTATAAAAGCGGGCAGCCGCTTCCATGACAAACGGACGATTAATCTCACGTCGAGAAGTCCCCATACTCCCAACCACTTCTTTCGCTAATTTCGTAGGGTCCAAAACAATTTTATCCACCGCAGCTAGATAAGTGCCTGTCGGGTCCGCTTTATCAAAGAATTCTGTTTGGATTGGTCCTGGATTGACAGTCGTTACTGCTACACCCAACGGTTTCAATTCTAAACGTAAAGCATTTGAAAAACCTAACACAGCAAATTTCGTTGCAGAATAAACGGTTGATTTAGCTGTAGCCATCTTCCCAGCCATTGAAGCAACGTTGATAATATGTCCTTGCCCAGCTTCAATCATTTTAATAGCTACTTTTTGAGTAAACGTCATCATTCCTAAAACGTTGACATCAAACATTTGGCGTGCAACAGCCAAGTCAATCTCAACAAAATTTTCAAACAAGCCAAAACCAGCATTGTTGACTAAAACATCTATAGGACCAACTTCTGCTGAAATAGCTTCAACCACACGTTCAACGCTTTCTGGATCGGCAATATCTAATTGATAAGAAAATGCTTCTCGTCCGCTCAAAGCAGCACACTGCTCGCGAACTTTACCAATCAAATTAATTCTGCGGGCGCAGACAACGACGACTGCCCCTTGTTTAGCTGCTTCATAACAAATTTGTTCACCTAAACCAGCTGAACCTCCAGTTACGACAACGACTTTATTTGTTAAATCCATCTAAGCTCCTCCTTCATTGGCAAATGGAATCTCAATGATATCCATATCTTTCACGATTTTTGTATTGGGGAAAATTTCTTGGGCTTCTTCTTGAAGCTGATAGGCCTCTTTGGTTAAATAACGAGCACTAATATGCGTTAAGATAAGTTGTTTTACTTGCGCTTCTTTTGCAACTTCAGCTGCTTGTTGACTGGTTGAGTGGAAGTAGGCTTTTGCCATTTTTGCTTCGTGTTTATTAAACGTACTTTCATGGACTAAAACATCCGCTCGTCGTGCTAAGGTTACACTATTTTTAGTTTTGCGAGTGTCTCCTAAAATCGTCACGATTCGTCCAGGTTTACGCTCTCCCACAAACGCTTGTCCATTAATTTCCTGTCCATCAAAAACAATCGTTTCACCACGTTTGAGTTTGCCATACAATGGCCCAGAAGGAATCCCTAAAGCTTGAAGTTTCTCTACTTGTAATTCTCCTTCATGCGCTGCTTCCTCAATTCGATAGCCAAAGCTCGTGATGCCATGGTCCAAGATATTACAGCGAACAGTGAATTGTTTATCTTTAAAAATAACGTCATTTTCTTTCGTTAATTCAATAAATTTCAGTGGATAGGACAACCGCGATTGTGAGACTCGTAAAGAAGTCTTGACAAAGTCAGCAACCCCAACTGGTCCATAGATTTCTAAAGGTTCTGTCCCGCCCTGAAAAGAACGACTACTTAACAAACCAGGTAAACCAAAAATATGATCCCCATGTAAATGTGTAATAAAAATCTTTTCAATTTTTCTTGGGCGAATACTACTTTTTAAAATTTGCAATTGAGTCCCTTCCCCACAATCGAAGAGCCAAACTGCATTTCGTTCATCTAATAATTTCAACGCAATCCCTGTGACATTGCGATGTTTTGCTGGCACACCAGCGCCTGTTCCTAAAAATTGTATTTCCATCTGCTACCATACTTTCTTTTAAACTTCCTTTTTATTTTAGAAGAAGTTTGCTCCTTTAGCAAATAATAATTTATCTATTTTCTCAAAGTTTTCTTCTTAGTTTACCGTATTTTACGATAAAATAACAAAAAATTAGCAAACTACCATAAAAAACCGTGATTTCTTAGTATTTTAAAAGACTGTTTCCCTTTATTCAGAAAACAGTCTTTGATCCTTATTCTTCTTTCGATGTCGCTTCTTTATGTTGTTCTTTTTTTGCTTGCCACGATTGTTTCGCTTCATTTGCAACTTCGTTCGCATCGTTAATTTCTTGTTGGACTTCCTCTAAATCAAGCCGCGTGATTTCGCCACCTAAGTCAAACATAACCAATTGGTTGAGCGGACGGTTGTCTTCTTCTTCTGCAATTAATAACAATCCCGTTTGTCCTTCATCAATCTTTTGAATCACATGTTCAAAAACCGTTTGGGCTTCTTGAATTTCTTTGGCGTCTTTGCTTGCACCATACATACTTCCAGCAAACCAGCCAAAAAGAATGCCCAGAGGACCACCTAATATGCCTACTAGCATCCCAATCATGCTATCTTTTGATGTATGATTGTTGCCTGTAAAATCGATAAAATCATTGATTTTAAATTGATGCTGGCCATCATTAACATGCGTAACAACCGCCATTTGCTCACCTTTAAGCTGTCTTTCTGCCTGCATCTTTTTTATTTCGGAAAATGCTTGGTACGATTTACTTTCAATATCAAAGTTCATAATGATAATTCGTTTTGTCATACAAATCGCTCCTTTATTCTGGATACATCTATTTTAGCAAGAAAGGCCTGTCTCTAGCAATGAAAACTTTTTGGTTATGTATAAAAAAAGAAGATAGCTAGGCTACCTCCTTGTTAATGCTTATTTACCATCAAGAATATTTAAACGGACCTTTTTCGGACCATCGATACGTACACTATAAACAATTGTCCGAATTGCTTTTGCAACACGCCCTTGTTTACCAATGATACGTCCAATATCTTCTTTGGCCACAGTCAAATTATACTCGAGGAAATCAGTTGATTCCTCAATTTCTAACGAGACTGCTTCAGGTTGACTGACTAACGGACGGACAATAGTTAAAATTAACTCTTTCACATCTGCCATATTCAATCACCTTATTTCTTAACGTTTTTAGCTTCATGATGTTTTTTCATAACGCCTTCTTTTGAAAGGATGTTACGAACTGTATCAGAAGGTTGCGCACCTTTAGATAACCAATCTAAAACTAAATCTTCTTTTAAAACTACTTCTGCAGGGTCTTTCAAAGGGTTGTAAGTACCTACAGTTTCGATGAAACGTCCATCACGAGGAGAACGAGAATCAGCTACTACAATACGGTAAAAAGGACTCTTTTTAGAACCCATACGTTTTAAACGAATTTTAACTGCCATTATTAAATACACCTCCATTAACTTAATCACAAGAGTTAGTTTAACAGATTAACAACAACCTGTAAAGAGTTTTTTCTTGACACCTTTACTTTTTTTCAATTTTTTTAGCCAATTTGCAGGAAAACAAACGAAATAATGAAGAATTTTTACAAAATTTGATAATAGTTGTACTGGTTTCTCACTTGAAAGCCTTCTGTTTGATAGAGATGAAGCGCTGCTTGATTTTCTGTTTCAACTTCTAAAAAAATAGTCGCTGAAGCTGAATTTTCTAAAATCATTCGGAGCGCAGACTGTAACACTTTACGGCCAAGACCGCGACCTCGTTGCGTTTTTGTCACAACAAAGCCATAAATCCCCCATTCGTTTTCAAAATGATCCAAACGTAGCGTGGCTAAAAGTTGATTGTTTTCTTTATAAATAAGTGTTCGTTGAAGGTCCTCCGGCAAAGGCGTACCTTCGAGTAACCTAGCCAAGGAATCCAAATCAGCCACTTGTGGTCGGAGAAGTGTCAGCTTCGCCAACGCCTGTGAGTAAGTTTCTCTTTGAAAAACCAGATACTGTTCTGAAAAAGCTGGCAGAATCCCTTGTCTATTAAAATAATTCAGGCCAACAGATTGCTTGTCGTCCATCACGAGAAAGACTTCTTTCATTCCCCACAAAGCTGCTTGCTTTTCGAGTTCTTGAACAAGTTCTTCAAAAAATGGTCCTACATTTGGCGCAACAATCGTCGCTTCCAAGGTTTCCCCATCAAAACAATACCCTACGATATATGCTTGAATGGTTTGTTCCTTCCTGTATAAACCATAATAAGTATAAGCTGATTCCTCAGGAAATGTTTGTTCCAATTTATAAAAATTTCCTTGTTTAATCATTTCCTTGTTTCTTAATTCAGTCAATGTTTGTTTCTCCAACGGTGTTAACTGTCGGCGCCAATTTATTTTTTTATTCAAGCAGTTGCTCCTTTACTCATCCTTTTACTAGCTATTATACGTGAAGTTACGAAGTTCAACAATGTACAAGGATAAAACGTTTGCGCTTTTTTTGAAAAAGTACTATCATAAAGTAAGTAAAAGAAAAATGGAGGGATTTACATGACAAAAAAAATTGGTATTTTTGTAGGGAGTTTAAGAAAAGATTCATTTAACAAATTGGTAGCAAAAACAATGGCGGACTTATTTCCAGCTGATTTCGAACCTGTTTTTATTAACATTGGTGATTTAGAATTATACAATCAAGATTTGGATGATGAAGGAACCCCCACCGAAGCTTGGACAACATTCCGTGAAGAAGTTAAACAAGTAGATGGCGTAATGTTTGTAACACCAGAATATAACCGTTCAGTACCAGCTGTTTTAAAAAATGCATTGGATGTCGGTTCACGTCCGTATGGCGAAAGCGTTTGGGATAAAAAACCAGGACTTGTGGTGAGTGTTTCACCAGGTGCAATTAGCGGATTTGGTGCGAACCATCATTTAAGACAATCATTAGTCTTCTTAAATGTTCCAACTTTACAACAACCTGAAGCCTATATTGGCGGCATTACGAACTTAATTGGTGAAGATGGTAAAATTATTGATGGCACTGTTGGTTTCTTACAATCAATTGTAGATGCTTACGTGGATTTCTTTAATCGCTTAACTGCCTAATTGAATCAATCGAGAAAAAGTGAGGCAACTTTTTACAGGTTGTCTCACTTTTTTTATTTTTTTGCTTGACCCTCTCGTTACGTAAAGGTTTATGATAGATTTTGTCAGGAGGAATGAATGATGGAATATACAATTAAAAAAATGGCTTCACTATCTGGCGTCAGTGCACGGACGTTAAGATATTATGATGAAATTGGTCTTCTTCAACCAGCCAGAATTAATTCTTCTGGTTATCGAATTTACGGGCAAGCCGAGGTGAATCGTTTGCAACAAATTCTTTTTTACCGTGAATTGGATCTGAAACTAGATGAAATTAAAGAAATTTTGGAGCAACCTGACTTTAATGTTGAACAGGCTTTATACGAGCATCAACAAAAACTATTGGAAAAGCGCAATGAAATTGATCGTCTTTTAGCCTCTGTTCAACAAACCTTACACCATTACAAAGGAGAGATAAACATGTCAGATCAGCAAAAATTCGAAGCATTCAAACAACAAAAAGTTCAAGAAAACGAAGAAAAATATGGTAAAGAGATTCGGGAAAAATATGGCAACGAAACGATTGAACAAGCCAACAAAAAATATTTAAACTTGACGGAAAAAGACATGCAAGCAATGCAGAACGTGGAAAAAGATTTATTTTCTAAGTTAGCCATGTATCAAAAATCACCCAAGTTGACTAGCCAACTTGCACAAGAAATTTTCCAATTACACAAAGATTGGTTAATGTACTCTTGGTCAAGCTATTCGCCAGAAGCACACAAAGGGTTAGGCCTTATGTATGTTGGCGATGAACGATTTACGTCATATTATGAACAACACGGTGCTGGTTTTGCCGAAGCGTTAAACGCAATTATCCAAAACTACGCTTAAACAGAAAGTGCGCCATTAGTCTCTTCGACTGATGGCGCACTTTCTGTTTCTTCCAATAATTAACTAAAGCCTGTTTATCTTTTTTTCTTTTTCTTCTTTTTGTTTTTCTTCATCATACGATTCATGGCCATTTTACCTAGCTTGCCTTTAACGCCGCCACCTAGCATTTGATCCATACCAGGAATGTTCATATCCCCTTTGGACATTTGTTGCATCATTTTTTTGGATTCTTTAAATTGTTTAATCATACGATTGACTTCAACCACACTATTTCCTGAACCAGCTGCAATTCTGCGGCGGCGACTAGGATTTAATAGATCAGGATTTTCACGTTCTGCAGGGGTCATTGATAGGACCATCGCCCGTTTCCGTGCCACATCTTTTGGATCGACTTTGACATTTTCAATACCAGGCATGTTACTCATCCCAGGGATCATTTTTAATAAGTCTTCAATCGGTCCCATGCCCATAACTTGATCCAATTGCTCAATGAAATCGTTAAAGTCAAAACTGTTTTCTTTCATTTTTTGAGCAAGTTCTTCTGCTTTTTTCTCATCGTAATCTTGTTGCGCTTTTTCAATTAGCGTCAACATGTCCCCCATACCTAGGATACGACTCGACATACGATCGGGATGGAAAATTTCTAAATCGGTTAATTTTTCACCAGAACCGACAAATTTAATCGGAGCGCCCGTTACTGCCCGAATTGACAGTGCGGCCCCCCCACGAGTATCGCCGTCCATTTTGGTAATAACAACCCCAGTAATTCCAAGCTGTTCATTAAAACTATCTGCAACGTTGACAGCATCTTGCCCCGTCATCGCATCAACAACTAACAGAATTTCATTGGGATTAGCCAACTCTTTAATTTGTTTCAATTCGTCCATTAAAGCTTCATCAATGTGTAAACGGCCGGCCGTATCAATTAAGACATAATCATTTTTCTTTTCTTTTGCTAATGCTAACCCTTGACGAACAATTTCCACTGGATTAGCATCTGTTCCCATATCAAAAACGGGAACTTCTAATTGTTGACCTAAAACCTTCAACTGATCAATCGCTGCTGGACGATAAACGTCACCAGCGATTAAAAGCGGACGAGCGTTTTCAGTTTTCATTAAGTGTTTGGCTAATTTACCAGTAAAAGTTGTTTTACCAGCCCCTTGTAACCCTGTCATCATAATCACTGTCGGGATTTTTGGAGATTTATTCAGTTCAACCGTTTCTGAACCTAACGTTTTCGTTAATTCTTCATCAACAATTTTTACAATTTGTTGGGCTGGTGATAAGCTTTCTAATACTTCGACTCCTACCGCCCGTTCTCTGACACGTTTTGTGAAATCTTTGACCACTTGTAAATTAACGTCGGCTTCTAATAAAGCCAAACGGATTTCTCGCATCATTTCTTTTACGTCGGCTTCGGAAACTTTTCCCTTACGACGGATTTTACTCATTGCCTGTTGCAGGCGGTTTGTTAAACTCTCAAAAGCCATAGTTTCATTCCTCTATTTCTTGAATTTGTTCAATATATTTTTTGATTTCACTATCTTTGGGATAAGTTTCTTGAACATACTGCTGTAGTTGTTCAAGATATTCTTTCCGTACAACATAGTTTGAATAAAGATGTAACTTTTTTTCATATTCTTCTAAAATTTTTTCGGTTCGTTTAATGTTATCATAAACCGCTTGGCGACTAACCTCATATTCTTCCGCAATTTCTCCTAAAGAAAAGTCATCAGCATAGTAAAGCTCCATATAATTCATCTGCTTTTCCGTTAATAATGTCGAATAAAATTCAAATAACGCATTCATGCGGTTTGTTTTTTCCATTTCCATGAGCCGTGCTCCCATCTTCAATCCCTTATAGGTTACCGATTTCATAGGGAATAGTCAATCTTTTTTTACTAAGTTTTTACCTTTTAAAAAGAAATGTCCGCAAGTTGCCATGTTTCTTCAGAATAAACGGTCATTCCTTGTTGAATAAAATAAGCAGTTGCCACCCCAACTCCAGCTTTTTTAATGCCAGAAAATTGTCCATCATAAATCAGCTGGCTGCCACAGCTGGGACTTTTTTCTTTCAAAATCAAGGTTGTAATTTGTTGAGTTTTTAATTTTTGATACGCGCGTTGTGCCCCTGCTTTAAATGCCTCAGTCACATCTTCCCCGTTATCCGTATATACATAAGCAGTATTCGCCCAAACATCAAAGCCATCCCCGCCAATGATTTCTGCTGGCGGACGTGGAATGGGCAACTCTCCTAAAACTTCGGGACAAACCATTATTGCTTTTCCATTAGTTACAAGTTGTTTTAACGCTTCTTGTTCTTGAGATTTTCCATCGTAACGGCAACAAATCCCACCTAAGCAACTACTAATACCAATCATTTGCTTCTCCTCATTTCATTTCTCTATTATACCATGAGTTGACTTTTCTCAAAAGTAGCATTCTCGCTTACTTTAAAGTACGTTCTTCCTCTAAAAATATGTTAAACTAACAATAGTGAAATATACACTTATTTTCAGAAATTTCTTGAAGGAGTTATGTAAATGAAAAAAGTTCTTGTCGTCGATGATGAACCATCGATTTTAACTTTGTTAACCTTTAATTTAGAAAAAGAAGGCTATCAGGTGACTACTTCCGAAGATGGTAAAAACGGCTTCGAATTAGCTTTGTCTAATCAATATGATTTTATAATTTTAGATGTAATGCTTCCTTGTATGGATGGCTTAGAAATTACCAAGGCACTTCGTCGAGAAAAAATTGACACGCCTATTTTGATTTTAACTGCCAAAGATGAACAAGTAGATAAAATCATCGGCTTAGAAATTGGGGCGGATGATTATTTAACAAAACCTTTTAGTCCCAGAGAAGTCCTAGCACGCATGAAAGCTATTTTCCGTCGTTTAAAACCTACCACGACCGAAACGCTTCAAGAGGACACACCTAAAGCTCCGCTTGTGATTGGCGAGATTCGTGTGGATGAACAAAATTATGAAGTCTTTGTGCGCAATCAGCCCATTGAGCTAACACCGAAAGAATTTGAATTACTCGTTTACTTCATGAAACGCAAAGATCGGGTCATTAATCGGGAAACCTTGTTGGAACGAATTTGGCAATATGACTTCGCTGGACAAAGTCGCATCGTCGATGTCCACATTAGTCATTTACGTGATAAAATCGAGCCCGATCCCAAACGGCCCGTTTACTTAGTAACTGTCCGTGGCTTTGGCTACCGTTTTCAGGAGCCAAAACGATGAAAAAGAGACTGCGGATTGAATATTTTTTAGTTGCGGCAGTCATGCTTTTATTATTTGTCGGGAGTATTGCAGCGACCAATTTTTTCTTTCAAAAAGAAATGGTTGCTCAGCAAGAAACCTATTTAAGAAGAAAAAATACCCTTTTAACAGACCAGTTGCCCCCTTCCGTTTTCGAAAAAGGGCAACTGACAAACCAACAACAACTCCTTGTCACCCATGCGTTAGATGATGCAGAAGAACGGGTAACTTTGTTGCAAAAAAATGGTACCGTCTTTTTTGACAGCAGCCAAAATGAACCGCTAGAGTCGCACAAAAAACGACCTGAAATCGCTGCGGTTCTATCAGGAGCTACCTATGGTTCCGCCTTACGAAAGAGTAAAACGTTAAATAAAGAACTTCTGTACGTTGCCACGCCTGTTTTAAAATCAGGAGAAATCGTTGGCATTATTCGGATTTCGGAACAAACCGCGCTATTTTCTAAAAATATCCAATCTTTTCGTCGCTATATTATCTTTACATTTGGCATTTTGTTCCTACTAATTACCTTGTTTATCTTTTTACTGTTACGGCAAAAAAATCAACCGCTAGTGACTGTCTTACCGATTCTGAAACGAATGCTTAAACATCCAGATGAAAATCGATCCATTATCCAGCAATCTTCTGAATGGAATGAACTTTACGAAACTATTAACTTACTGAGTCAACAAGTAAGTCAAACGTATAAAGCGTATACATCTGCAGATGAGCAATTTCACGAACTTTTAGATGAGTTGATGATTGGTGTCTTTATCATTGATACGCAAGGACGGCTTCGTCTGTTGAACCCTAAAATGCAGGAAATGTTAGGACTCTCTGCTAAAAATATGCAAAGCAATTATCTTGAAGTGATTCAAGACGCCGATTTGATTCATTTAATCCATCAAGTCGTCGCTGAAAAAAACAGTTTACATCAAGAAATCACTGTGACACAAGGACCAACACCTTTACGATTAGATCTTTCTCTTCGTTACTTGGATGATCAAAGCGCCAATGATTATCAAGTGTTAGGAATTGCCTATGATTTAACGCGCGTTCGCCAACTAGAAAAAATGCAAAAAGATTTTGTATCAAACGTGTCTCATGAATTAAAAACGCCTGTCACTTCTCTTTTGGGCTTTACCGAGACACTCATAGACGGCGCCAAAGAAGATCCGGAAGTCCTTGATCAATTTTTGCAGATCATGCAAAAAGATGCCCAGCGTCTGCAACAATTAATTCAAGAAATTTTAGAACTTTCTCGGGGCAGCGCAACAATTCCTTATGCAGAACAAGAAATTACTTTAGAAAAATTTATTACAGAAATTCTCGGCTCTTATCAGCAACAATTGGCAGCAAAACAGCTGAAAACAGTCGTTCATGGTCTGCCAGAGAGCCAGTTTTTCACCAAATACGAATTGTTTTATCCAATCGTGAAGAATCTAATTGAAAATGCCATTCAGTATTCCCAAGAAAATGGACAGATTACTATTTCTTATGCTATTGAAAATCAGCAATTACGTTTATCTGTTCAAGATACTGGCATTGGCATTAGTCAAAAAGACCAAGAACGGATCTTTGAACGGTTCTATCGTGTCGATAAAGCACGTAGCCGTCATTCTGGTGGCACCGGTCTAGGTCTAGCTATTGTCCAAAATTACACAGAATTATTAGGCGGTAAAATCGCCATTGATAGTCACTTAGGCTTAGGGACCACTTTTACAATCACCTTGCCTTTAACAAAAAAAGAAGCCTAAAAAAACTCAGCCAATTGAGCCGACCCCCAAAAGTTAGACCTAGAAATCTAACTTTTGGAGGTTTTTTTGTATGGCAAAATACAGTTTTGAATTTAAACTTAAACTTGTTCATGACTACTTATCTGGTCAAGGAGGTCTAAGGTTTCTCGCAAAGAAGTATGGGTTTAAAGATAGTTCTCAAATAAGCAAATGGATAAATGCCTATAAGGAACTTGGTGAAGAAGGCCTACTTCGCAGTCAAAAAAATAAGAATTACTCTGTTCAATTTAAGCTAGATGCGATAGAGTTATATTTAACAACAGAGTTGTCCTATCAAGAAGTAGCTAATCTTCTAAAAATGAACAATCCATCATTGATTGCGAATTGGCTTAGAACGTATCAGAAGTTTGGTATAGAGGGACTCTCTAAACAGAAAGGACGTCCACCTACCATGCCTAAGAAGAAACAAAAGGAAAGCCAACCATTACCAAGTGAACGATCTCAAGTAGAGAAACTAGAAAAAGAAAATAGAATGTTAAAAATTGAGAATGCCTATTTAAAAGAATTGAGGAGACTGCGTTTAGAGGACGAACAAAAAATGAACGAATCGCACGAATCATTCACAGTCTCCGAAGACACTTTCGATTAAAAGATATTTTGGAAACCCTAAGGTTTCCAAAATCTACTTACATGTACTGGCAAAAACGCCTCGACAGAACAGCTTCAACACAAATCATTGAAGAAGAAATTCAAGCGATTCGTAAAAAACATCAACATTATGGCTATAGAAGGATGACCCAAGAATTGAAACGACGTGGATTTCAAGTGAATAAAAAGAAAGTCCAGCGATTAATACAAAAGTTAAAGTTACAAGTCAAAGCTTTTACTAAGAAATCCAGAAAATATAATTCCTATAAAGGAACCGTTGGTAAAATCGCTAAAAATTTGATTCGTCGCCGATTTAAAACCTCTGTTCCTCATCAAAAAATTACAACTGATACAACTGAATTTAAGTACTTTGAAGCAGATAACGTAGGCATCTTTCGTCAGAAAAAACTATACTTAGATCCATTTATGGATATGTATAATAGTGAAATTCTAAGCTATAGCCTTTCTACTCAACCAAATGGTAAAACAGTTATGGAAGGTCTGAAAGAAGCAATTTCTCAAACAAATGATTGTCCCTATCGGCGCACCTTTCACTCTGATCAAGGCTGGGCTTATCAAATGAATGTCTATATACAAGCATTAAAGGACAACAATATCTTTCAAAGTATGTCTCGAAAAGGAACCTGTTTAGATAATTCTCCTATGGAGAATTTCTTCAGTATCCTAAAACAAGAAGTGTACTATGGAAAAATCTATCAAAGTCAAAATGAATTGAGAGAAGCAATTGAGAACTACATTTATTATTACAATCATCACCGAATCAAGGAAAAACTTAACTGGAAAAGCCCAGTAGAATTTCGACAATTCAATCAAAAAACTGCATA
Organism: Enterococcus sp. DIV2419; assembly: GCF_051711865.1. NCBI lineage: Bacteria > Bacillati > Bacillota > Bacilli > Lactobacillales > Enterococcaceae > Enterococcus > Enterococcus sp. DIV2419. The sequence goes on along the minus strand of NZ_JBIONS010000001.1, from coordinate 1,467,385 downwards.
AAAATAGAGTGGAAAAATCCACTCTATAAAAAGTCTAACTTTTTGGGGTCACTACAAATCCTGTTTATTGGCTGAGTTTTTTTGTTTATTTTTCAGTTACTTTTCCATTTACATCACGTTCTACTTGCATGTCTGTGATGGCTAAATAACCTAAGTCTTTGACAATTGTTTTTTGAACATCATCGGTGACCATATAGTCTAAGAAGGTTTTTACTTCTTTATTGGGCTCCCCTTTTGTATACATATGTTCATAAGACCAGATTTTCCATGAATTGTCTTTCACGTGTTCTTCTTTTGGTTCAATACCATCAATGCTTAAGGCAACAGTGGAATCATCCATATAAGAAAAAGCTAAATAGCTGATTGCTCCTGGTGTTTGTTCAACAATTTTACGAACTGTTCCAGAAGAATCTTGTTCTTGTGATTGAACTGGTTTAGCTCCATCTAAGCCCCATTTTTCAAATGTTGCTCGGGTGCCACTTCCGTTTGCGCGGTTTATTACGACGATTTCTTGATCTTTGCCGCCCACTTCTTTCCAGTTTTTGACTTTGCCAGTAAAGACATCAATCAATTGTTGCTTCGTTAAATTCTTCACGCCGACTTCTTTGTTGACCACTGGTCCCATACCAACCACGGCCACCCGATGATCGACTAATTTAGAGGCATCCACGCCATCCTTCTCTTCGGCAAACACATCGGAATTTCCAATGGTCACTGCGCCATCTGCAACTTGCGAAAGTCCTGTTCCGCTGCCGCCACCTTGGACAGAAACTGTATAATTGGGATGTTCTTGTGTAAATTGATCTTTCGCAGCATCTACTAACGGTTGTAAAGCGGTGGAACCAACAGCGACAATTTTAACTGGTTTGTTACTATCCGCTTCGCTGGATTTTTCAGTTGTGCCTCCTTGAGCGCCGCACCCAGTTAATAATAACCCTAGACTCAGCATAGTTGCTGCAATTACACGTTTTTTCATCTTTGCACTTCCTTTTCAATTAGTTACAAGTTTAGTCTACCAAGACTCTGTTAATTCTGTTTCAATTAAATGTAAATAAAAGGTAAAGGTGTGTAAAGAATCTATAAAGGTTAGTGCGTTACGCGTTGTGTCGCCATGTAATGTGCGATTCGTTCCATGGCCGTTGTTAATTTATCCATATCGGACGCATAACTAATTCGGACGTATCCTTCTGCTTCTGGGCCAAAAGAAATACCTGGAATCAACGCTACTGCTTCTTTTTGCGCTAAATCAATACAAAATTTCATAGAATCTTGTTCATAACCAGTAGGAATCTTAGCAAAAATATAAAAGGCGCCATTTGGACGTGCAACCTCAAACCCCAATTGAGTCATCTGTTCATAAACAAAATCGCGCCGTTTCCGATACTCTTCTTTCATAATTTCAGCATCATGCATTCCTTCGATTAAGGCACGAACAGCTGCTTTTTGAGACACTGTTGCAGCCGCAGTAACTAAATACTGATGAACTTTAATGATCTCCGCTGTTAAAATCGCTGGTGCAAAAATAAAGCCAATCCGCCAGCCTGTCATGGCATGTGATTTCGACAAACCGTTAATTAAAATCGTTTGGTCACGTAACATTTCAGCAATCGAAACATGACTCTCATCATAAGTTAACTCACTATAAATTTCATCGCTAATCACAAAAATGTCGTATTTTTTTAGAACATCAGCAATTGCTTGCAACTCTTGCCGGTTATAGGTGACACCAGTTGGGTTGCTAGGATAATTTAAAATAATTGCTTTAACTTGTTCCCCATGCTCGGCCATTGCGGCTTCAATCATTTCAGGGGTCAAGACAAAATCGTTATCTCGTGTATCCAAATATACCGGTTCCGCCCCCGCCAATGTAATAATTGGTTCATACCCTGGGTAAATAGGTGCTGGCAATAGCACTTTGTCACCTTGTTCTAAAATTGCTAATAACGAAGCTGAAATCGCTTCTGTTGCTCCAACTGTTACTAAAATTTCTGTCGCAGGCTGGTAAGTCAAATCGTACTTTTCTTTCATAAAATAAGCGGCTGCTTCACGGACATCTAATAAGCCAGACATCCCTGTATAATGAGAAAAATTCGCATCAATTGCTTCTTTGGCTGCTTTTTTGACATGCTCAGGTGTGTTAAAATCTGGCTCTCCTAGCGTTAATTTTAAAATACCTTCAATTCCTGAGACTTGTTCGTCAAATTGACGAATTAAAGAAACAGCAATTTTATTTACTTGACGATTAAAACGATTGGTTAAATCCATTTAGCTTCACTCCTTCAGTTGACGTTATAGTAGCACAAATTGACCTTAAAATGAATGATTTTCTCATTGTTTCGCTAGATTTTTATTATAAATATCTCAAAAAAACGGCAGAAAAGAAAATAGGAGAACTTTGTCCTTTTCAACAAAGTTCTCCTATTTATTTATTTTTCGAAACGCCATGTCCGAATTTCAAACGGACGTAATGGTGCATCAACTTCTATCGCTGGTGTCAACGGTTCTTCTAATACATTTGTTAAACAAGTCGCTGGTTGTGTCTCTTTGTGAAGTTCACAAGGAATATTTTGCGCTGTTAGATTAAAGCCACGAACGACTAAATGATTCGTTTGCTCTTGACGTTTAACGGCTGTCCAACCAATCGGTCCTTCTGCCGTTGTCAAGTAGACATGGTTCGGTGCTAGTTTACCTTCATGACGCGCAGTAGTAGCTGCAGTAAAAGGAATTTGTGCACTATAGGCTTGTTGATACGTAGCAAAGCGTTCTTCTGGTTTTCCATGCAATGACAAACCATATTTAAAGGTATATTCTCCTTGGCATTGTGCTTCTGGTGTCGCAAAATAGCCCCAATCACCTAGTTCGCCAACACAACGAATTAATGTGACCGCAATGGTTCCATCTGCCAAGACTTCATACTCATTTAAGCCTTCATTGAAGATAGTCACGCCTTTGTTTTGGTCATGAACATTCACAAACGCTTGTTGGTGCTGCGGGTTTGTTGGATTTTCCCATGTATCGCTTACTTGATTTGGTCGTGTCACGACTTCATAAATACTATCCGCTTCGTGTGTTTCTGTGACCATGTCAGTTGGGAAAAGCACGCGTAAACGATGATCTTTGATTTGATTATTAATGGTTGTTTCAAAGAATAATTGGTTACTTTCTTTGATCATTGTAACCACTGTCGTTATTTCGAACGGGCGAAGCGTCGTTGAACGTTGTGCATGGCGTTCTCTAAACTCACGAACAGCCTTTTGTTCTTCTTCTAATCGTTCATCTGCTGAAACTGGTAACATGACGGTTTGTTTAATTTGATAACTTGCTTTTACAGGGGAATTTTCTTTATTCGTAATTTCAGCCGTTACATTTTCGGTTGTAATTCCTTGGTCTTCGGTCGGTTTGAAAAAGATATATTCATTCCCAATGTCGCCAGTATCTTCAAATGTTAACAATTTTGAAAATGTTTCTCCTGTTTTTTTGTCAGCAATGGTTAAGCTACCATTATTTTCAATTTTCACTTGAATAAATTCGTTTTCCATTTCATTTGTTGCTGGTTGAGCCAAAAGACTTCCTTCAAAAGCTTTCGTTTCTCCTTGAATCAATGCAAAGCTATCCCAAGAGAATGGCGCCATTTCTTTGACAGATAATTCGACCGTTAAGTATTTAGCCATGTACGGTTGACGGAAAGCATCTTTAGGTAAATCGTAACCAAAACGAACATCTTCTTTGACAATACGGCTTGCAACGGCTTTTCCAGTTGGATCAATCACTTGATAATCTGGGGTTGCTTTTTGTTTTAATTCATGATAAAGATCTTCAGGTTTTCCTGTATAAAATGGCAATCGTTCAATCTCCACTTCCACAGTGACAACCTCCGTTTTCTGATAGCCACTAGTATTAAACAAAACAAACGGGTGCGCTTTTTCTGGGAAAACACTTGTATCAATTGCTTCTGTTAATTGTCGTGTTGCTTCATCTGCTAAGAAATGCCCGACATCATTGGCATTTTCAAAGCGAGTCATCATGCCTCGGTGAACCTCGTCGACAGAACAGCCACAAATACTATCGTGCGGATGGTTTTGAAGCAATGTTTTCCAAGCATAATCAAATTGGTCATGTGGGTAGTCGCCAGTTACTTCGTAAGCCATTGCTGCTAAAGGTTCTGCGATATTTTCTAATTGGCGTTGGACTTTTGTGTTCCACTGTTTTAAATAGACGCGAGCAGAAGAAGTATTGGCTAATGTGTACCAGCCATCCGTTTCTTGACTCGTTAATTCACCTGTTACTGTTCCTAAATCTTCTGGTAACTCCTCTTGAACAGCTTTCAAATAGTCATCGAAATTGGAATGAATAAATTCATATTCTGGGAATAGTTCATTGGCTAAAGCGATGGCCTTAGTAATATCTCTTTGCACCGGTTGGTGGTCGACCCCATTCATCATCAATAAATGGTTTGTGGAAGCGTAACGTTCCACATCAGCCAATTTTTGTTTCCAAAAAGCGATTGCCGCTTCTTTTTCTGAAGGAATTTCGTTCCCGTTACTATACCAGTTCGCAAAAAGCAAGCCGAAAATTTTCGTTTGGTCAGGACCTTCCCACCACATTTCAGAATATTGTGAGCTATAGTCGCTTTCTAAGACTTGATTATCAAAGCCAATCGGTTTCACCCCGCGTCCAAAGGCAGCCGCAGGCAGATTTGCTAATTGCATCATTTGAGGCGTTTGACCCATATTCCCAAATGTATCCGGGAAGTAACCTAATTGAACTGGTGCTCCCCATTTTTGACTTTCTAAATGCCCAATCAGCATGTTTCGAACATTGGATTCAGAACTAATTAAAAAGTCATCTTGTAAAATATAAAATGGTCCGATTTTTAGTTTGCCTGCTTGGACAGCTTTTTTTACGGCTTCTTTTTTCTCTGGGCGAACTTGTAAATAGTCGTCTAAGATAATCGTTTGTCCATCTAAATGGAAACTGTTAAACTCTGGATCATTTTCAATTAAATCTAATACATTATCCACTAATTCAATTAAGCGCATATGATGTTCTTCATAAGGAAGATACCATTCACGATCCCAATGACTATGGGAAACAATATAGACTTTTTTCTTTGTCATCACTTTTCCTCCTATTTTTCCACTCGGATGTCAAAATAATCCATAACTAATTCACAAAACATCATATTAGCCCATGAAAACCATTCTCTTGTATAATTTTCAGGATTATCTACGTCAAAACCTTCATGCATCAAATGAGTCCCCGCATCTGTGGCAACTAATAAATCTAAAATTCGTTCTTTTTCTGCTTTATCTTTGGTTGTCATTCCTTCCATTGCTAAAGCAATCGGCCACACGTAATTTTCTGGTGTATGCGAGCTACCAATCCCTTTCGCGTATTTACCTTCATAGAAGTAAGGATTTTCTTTACTTAATAAGGTTTGACGCGTTGTTAAATATTGTTCATCCTCTGTTGAACAATAGCCAAGATATGGAGCTGCTACTAAATTGGGAACATTACTGTCATCCATCACGCTTGCATTGCCTAAGCCATCCACTTCATACGCGTAAATCGTTTCGTTATTTTGATTTTTTGTTCGTCCAAATGTTTGGATGCCTTCTTCAATCTCTTCTTGTAATTTTTTAGCAATCGCCACAATCGTAGCATCTTCTAAAACATCAGAGAAAATTTCTTGAATATAGCCTAAAATTACGACTGCAAACATATTAGAAGGAACTAAGTAACCATATTGGCAGGCATCATCACTAGGACGGAAGCCTGACCATGTCATCCCTGTTTTGCCAACTGGTGTTCCTTTCCCTGCTTCAACCAACGTATCTTCTTGACGCCACGTATCTCGTTCAAATAAATAAGGTGACTGTGCGTGATCTTGTTCTGTTGTGAAAACGTTGAGAATTTTTTTGACGCCTTCCACAAAATCTGAATTAAATTGTTCGGTCATCCCAGTATTTTTATAAAGTAAATAGGCTAATTGGACCGGGTAACATAATGAATCAATTTCATATTTCCGTTCCCAAATCCAGCCATTCATTTCTGTCTTATCAGTTTGATGGCCTGCATGATTATCTGTTTCATTAAACGCATTGGCATAAGGATCAATGCAAATATAACGAAACTGGCGTTTAACCAAACCAGCAATCATTTGAGCAAGGTCTTCGTCTTCTTTAGCAATCACTAAATAGGGACGAACTTGTGCTGTTGAGTCTCTCAACCACATTGCTGGAATATCGCCTGTTAATAAAAAGGTAGTACCATCTTCTTGACGTTTCACTGTTGTTAATAAAGTATTGGCAAAGGCCGCCTGAAAGTTTTTTGCCCAATCTTGATGTGCTTCACCGCATTTTTCTGTAATTGTCTCCATAAATGTTGCTACGGATTTTGGAACTTCTGTATAAACCATTCTCGTCACCTCTTGAATTTGATATATCATTTCACAATTGAATTATAGCGTTTACATTTCACTTTGTCTAGTGATTTCAATCATTTTTTTCATTTTAAAACCAATTAATTTATGGTAAACTATAAATAAGATATATCTTATTGTGAGGTGAAATGAATGAAGCAACCATTATATCAACAAATTATTGATTATTTACAAAATGAAATTGATTCAGGGCGATTGCCTGTTGGAGCGCAAGTGCCTACCGAAAAAGAATTATCGGCTCAGTTTAACGTCAGTAGAATTACGTCCAAACGAGCGCTAACTGAGTTGGAAACGCAAGGCGTAATCCAACGTCACCAAGGAAAAGGAAGTTTTGTTCAAGCACCAAAGCATCCTCTTCATACCTCTTTAAATAAAGTTCTTTTTTTATTGCCTTTTGCAGACGATTTATCAGTAGGAAATTTCTATAGCGGTTTGGCCCCTACTATTCAAGCAGCTGGTTTAGAAGTCTTTATGACCTCGCCTAATTTTTTGAGAGAGAAAAATGCTGCGGACATTGTGAATGAGTTTGCTGGGCTTGTCTATTATGCTGCTACTAGTAATGACTACCTCGACTTATTGTTTGAGTTGGCTTTGATGAATTTTCCAGTCGTTGTCTTGGATAAAAAGATCCATGATTTACCTTTTGCAACCATTCAATCAGACAACTTTGCTGGTGGTAAAACAGCAACCGAACGCTTAATTGGCTTAGGACATACAAAAATTGGATATATCCTTTCAGGGAGTCCGGCCCTACAATCCGTTCGGCAACGTTATTTAGGTTATCTCCAAGCTTTAAAAGAAGCCAATCTGGCGTTTCACACAGCAATCACGGAAACCAATCTCTTAGATAAACACAACTTTAAACAGTATTTTGAGGCGCACCAACTCACAGCCGTGGTCTGCGATAATGACTTCAGCGCGTTACATTGTTTACGAAACTGTAAAAACCTAGGTATTCATGTACCAGCGGAATTATCGATTATTGGTTTTGATGATATTCAAGCAGCAGCATTTGTCGAACCGCCATTAACAACCATGGCGCAAGACTTTAAAGAAATGGGAAAACTAGCTGGTGAAGTGTTATTACAAACGATGCAACAAGACATTCAAATCATAGAAGACATTCAAGTACCTGTCACATTAATTGAAAGAGAAACCATTTCTACTGTTTCAAAATGAGCCAAAAAAGAAGAGCGTGGGACAAAAATCACTTTGGATTTTTGCTCCACGCTCAAAAACTAATAAACGGCGGGAACAGACGCAACTCCTTCGGAAATAAGCCGAAATTCTCCAAAAATTAAAGAACAATTTTCGGAAATTCCTTCTTATTTCTCGGAGTTAAACACTTCTGTCCCGACCTCTTCTTTTTATTCCTTAGTGCTAAACGTTTTGGTATCTACCTCTTTTTTAAACAACGCTTTTAGTTCTTTGATAAAGTAGCGACCAATCGGACTGATTTCCCGATTTTTGGGAAAGAGTAAACAAATACGATTTTCCAAGGCTGGCGCCAATGGTACTAACCGAATTTCTTTCTTCGTAAAACCCGTTACGACTCCTGAACCAGAAGCATAAGCATTAGTTTCTACCAACAAATTCATCAAGGTTCCACGATCTGTAGTATGAATGACCGATTCCTGTTCAGGAATTTCAACTAAATCTTCAGAAAAATAGGAAAAATTGCTTCCTTCTTGATTAAAGCGAACTTGTGGATAGGGAACTAATTCCTCTAAATGAATTTCTTTTTGCTTGGCTAAAGGATGATGATTTCCTAAAAAAATGTGTGTATTAAAAGTACTAATTACCTCGTAGGCTAGATTAGCTTGTTCTAAATACCGTTCAATACTGACACTATTTTGTTCATTTAAATAAATAATCCCCAGCTCACTGTGAAATCCTTTGACATCTTCAATTACTTTTAAGGTCGTGGTTTCAAAGACACGAAAATCTTTATATTGATCCCCATACTTTTTAAGAACTTTGGCAATTACCTCACCTAAAAAATCATAATGTTGCGAAGAGATGGAGAATCGTTCGCTGGTCACTGTCTCGCGATAGCGATTTTCCAATAACTCCATTTGAACTAAAACTTTCTCCGCTTGTTCTAAAAAAACCATTCCTTCTTCTGTTAAAAAAGCGCCCTTATTGGTACGTAAAAAGAGGGAAATCCCTAGTTCTTCTTCTAATTCCCGAATACTATTTGACAAGCTAGGTTGTGTAATAAATAGTTTTTTGGCTGCTTCCCGAAAACTCCCATTGTTAGCTATGGCAGCAACATACTTCATTTGTTGAATATTCAACACTTTTTCCTCCACACACTAATCATTTGAAAAATAAATCTTACGCCCATTCAACGGCTGAAGGGGCCGATTGTTAAAGGCCAACATACCTTCCTTGATCTTATTTAAAAAGGCTTGATCCATTTTTTGAATGGTATCAAATACAAACCATTTCACTGGACCCTTAGTTGGCGGTGTTGTTAACGAGCCTACATAATGGTAGTGTAGACGCTCCTCTGGTAAAAAGATTGACGGATTAAACCATTGTTGGTGCGTGCCGTTTTCCCAGTCCATCGGATGATTCGCTTCTGAAAAACGATTTTCTTCCTCAGTGATGGTAAACAGGCAACCGACAACTAAATTTTCGCCAGCATCGTTCATATGAACCAAATGGAATTCTAGCGGATACTGCTTTCCCGACAGCAAATGTTCGCTAGGCATATGAAAATGGATATCGGTTAAATGATACGCAACATTTTCAAACATTACGTAACTTTCCGTATTTGGTGGTACAAAATGAAACGTATTTTTGAATTCCTTTTCAGTGAATTCTTCTTTTTTATAATGAAACGTAATCTGAGAATTTATTGTCTCAGCACTTTCTTTTTCTAAAGCAATTGGCGATTGATAAGCAAACTTAGCACCTTCTGCAAACCAGTCACATAGCGTATGCCAATGTTCCGGTCCATCGTTGCCTGTATAGCTCCATTCAACGTCCATATTTTTTATTTTTTTCATACACTCTTCCTTCATTTCCACATAGTAATCAGGTAAAACTCATGTTAAAACTCTATCCTAACATCTTTTCTACGTCAAACAAAAGAACTTAGATCATTACGCTCCTCGGCAAATGACCTAAGTTCTCCTACCGTTAAATCTGGTTACTGAAAATGACACTAAAAATCAGACGACAAGAACTATCTTTAGTTCAACGTTTATTTGCCCCAGTTTTCAGGATCTTTTTTCCATTCTTGTAATAAGGTAACATCTTTTTCTTCGATATAATTTGCTTCTAATGCAGCATCAATTAAAGTTGAATAATTGGTTAACGTTAGTAACGTCATCTGTTTATCTGCAAAATTTGCCGTTCCTTTGGGTAACTCATAAGTGAAGATTGCCGCAACGCCTAAAACCGTTGCTCCTTCACGTTCCGCCGCTTCTGCCGCTTCTAAAACGCTACCGCCGGTTGAAATTAAATCCTCGATAACTACCATTTTTTGTCCTTCAGAAATTCGGCCTTCAATTTGATTCCCTTTGCCGTGATCTTTGGCTTTACTGCGGATATAAACCATTGGTAATCCTAAAATATCGGCTACCCATGCCGCATGTGGAATCCCTGCGGTAGCTGTCCCAGCAATCACTTCGACTTCTGGGAAAGTTTCTTTAATTTTTGCCGCTAAGCCTTCTGCAATTTCTTTACGCACAGCAGGATAACTCATCGTGATACGGTTATCACAATAAATCGGGCTTTTTATGCCACTAGCCCAGGTAAACGGCTCATTAGGGTTTAAAAATACCGCTTCAATATCTAATAAATCTTTGGCAATCTTTTTTGCTACTTTTGTCATGTTACTTTCCGCTCCAGTCTTTTTTGATTTCTTGATAGGCTTCGTAAGGATTTTCTGCTTGGGTAATAGGTCGGCCAACAACGATATATGTGGACCCGATTTCGCGAGCATGTTGCGGCGTAACGACCCGTTGTTGGTCACCTACTGCACTTCCTGCTGGACGAATACCAGGTGTTAAGCAAATAAACGTTTGCTTGGTTGCTTCTTGAATACCACGTGCTTCTAATGCTGAACAAACCACGCCATCCAGACCCGCTTTTTCCGCACATTTAGCATAATGAATGACACTTGTCTCTAAAGAAACGTTGATTAATTGATCATGGTGCATCTCTTCTTCACTAGTAGAAGTCAACTGGGTTACAGCAATTAACTCAGGAACCTTAGCGCCTGGCTGAGTCCCTTTGATTAGACCTTCCTTAGCTGCTTGCATCATTCGAACGCCCCCTGCTGCATGGACATTGGTAATGGCAACGCCTAATTTTGCTAAATTTGTCATCGCTTTTTCCACAGTATTCGGAATATCATGTAATTTTAAATCCAAGAAAACATCATGTCCTTGTTCTTTAAGCCAGCGAACAATCGCTGGTCCTTCTGCGTAAAAAAGTTCCATTCCCACTTTAACAAACAAGGCTTCTTCCTTAGGAAATTTTTCTAAAAAAACAGCCACTTCTTTTTGCGTGGGAAAATCTAACGCAATAATTGGTCTATCGTGCATTTTGCTGCCCCTCTCTCACTTCTTTAATTAATTGTTCCAACGATTCAATACCTAACTCTTCCATTCGCTTAGGTAATCCGTCAATCAACTTCGGACAAATATATGGATCTGTAAAATTGGCCGTACCAACACCGACAGCGCTAGCACCTGCCATGAACATTTCCAAGACATCATCCACTGTTTGAACACCGCCCATTCCAATAATTGGCAACTGAGAAACACTGGCGACTTGTCGGATTAAGCGAATAGCAACAGGTTTAATGGCTGGTCCAGATAGTCCACCAGTTTGATTGGCTAAAATAGGTTTTCTCGTTTTTAAATCAATGCGCATCCCGAGCAATGTATTAATCATAGAAAAACCGTCTGCGCCCCCTGCTTCAATTGCTTGGGCGATCGGCACAATGTCCGTTACGTTTGGTGATAGTTTAACATAAATCGGAACAGATGCGACTTTTTTGACTGCTTGTGTTAATTGAAAAGCAACCTCTGGATCTGTACCAAAAGCTATGCCGCCATGTTTCACATTAGGACAGGAAATATTCAATTCAATTGCTTTGACGTTAGGCGCTTGCCCAATTTTTGCGCAAACAGCCACATAGTCCTCTTCGCAAGCACCTGCAACATTTGCGATAATCGGTAAGTTAGGGTATTTTTCTAATTTCGATAATTTTTCTTGCATCACCACTTCTAAACCTGGATTCTGCAATCCAATGGCATTTAGCATACCACTAGGTGTTTCAGCTACACGTGGCGTGGGATTTCCATATCGTGCTTGGGGCGTTGTTGCCTTAATCATAATTGAACCTAATTGATCAAGGTCATAATAGTTAGCATATTCTTCCCCGAACCCAAAGCAACCACTGGCGGGAATAATTGGATTTTTTAATGTTAAACCTGGAATTGAAACAGCTAAAGGATTTTTCATTATAAGATAACCTCACTTGCTTTAAAAATCGGACCTTCATCACAGACCTTGACACTTTTTGCTCCAGTAGTGTCTCCTTTTTTATGGCAAACGCAGGCATAACAAGCCCCAATTCCACAGGCCATCCGTTCTTCTAAAGAAAGGTAAACGTGTGGATGTGTTGGAAATAAAGAATCAATTGCTTTTAACATACCATTCGCACCACAAGCATAAACTGCATCAGGGATCCGTCCTTTTGCTAACGCTTCTGACAATAAACGTCCCACGTTGCCATGAGCGCCAAACGAGCCGTCATCTGTGGCAAAATGTGTTTCTCCTAATGCCATAAATTCTTGTTGGTAATAAGCAACCTCTTTTGATGCATAACCAAGAAAATGAATCACTTTCACGCCTTTTTCATTGAGTTGTTTTGATAATTCATACAATGGGGGAATCCCGATTCCTCCGCCAACGATAAAAGCAGTTTGACCAGCTGCTACGGTAGTTATATCAAAGCCGTTTCCTAAAGGACCTAAAATATCTAATTGTTCACCAGCCTTCATGGTGGCAAACACTTCCGTTCCAGCGCCTTCGACTCGATAAATCAAACGACAGGTTTCGTTCGAATGATCAATTTGGTTGATGCTAATCGGTCGCCGCAAAAGTAAATCTGCACGCGGAACCTTGATATGCACAAACTGTCCAGGTCGTGTCATCTCTTTCACTAACTCGCCTTGTAAGTCTAACTGATAAATCCGTGGCGCTAACTGTTTTTGAGCTACAATGGTCATCATTTCTTGCTTTCTCTGCATCAGTATCCTTCACTCCTTTATTCTCTGATTCCCCTATAAATGATTTTCTATTTCTTCGTAAAAGAATCTGGAACAGTCCTCCTCAGACGATTGTTCCAGATTTTTGCTTAAATGGCTTCTGTCGTAAAGGCTCTTGATTCTAAAACTTTTAAAATCGCATTCGCTGTGTCAAGTGAGGTAAACAATGGAATCCCATGTTCGACTGCTTCCCGACGGATTGAAAACCCATCTTGGTTGGCACTGGAACGATTTTTATCCATGGTATTGATTACCACTTGTGCATTCCCATTACGAATGACATCCAGCACGGTTTCCCCTTCAGGATTAGAAATTTTCGTCACTTTCTTAACAGGCAACTGATGCTTCGCTAAAAAGTCAGCGGTTCCTTCCGTTGCGACTAAACTATAGCCAATTGCTGAAAAACGCTTAGCAATTTCTAACGCCTCTTCTTTTGTTTCATCAGCAATGGTGAAAAGTACAGCTCCATAACTTGGCAAATGCAAGCCAGATGCTTCAAAGGCTTTATACAAGGCTTTTTCTAAATAATAATCACTACCCATAACTTCCCCAGTTGATTTCATTTCAGGCCCTAAGTACGTATCTACTTTTTGTAGTTTCGTAAAGGAGAACACAGGGGCTTTCACATGAACTTGTTTACTTTCAGGGTATAATCCATCTTGATATCCTAGGTCAGTCAGTTTCTCACCAAGAATCGCTTTTGTAGCAACTTGGGCCATCGGAATCCCTGTGATTTTACTTAAGAAAGGAACTGTTCGACTCGCACGAGGATTCACTTCAATCACATAAACACGATTTTCATGAATAACAAATTGAATATTCATCATGCCTACACAGTTTAAACCAAGTGCTAGTTTTTTTGTATAATCGGCAATTGTTGCCTGAATTTCTTGAGAAAGATACTGCGGTGGATAAACCGCCATTGAATCGCCAGAATGAACGCCAGCTCGTTCAATATGTTCCATAATCCCTGGAATTAGTACTGTTTCACCATCACAAATGGCATCAACTTCACATTCTTGTCCCAATAAATAGCTATCAACCAAGACAGGATGTTCTGGAGAAGCTTTGACTGCGTGTCGCATATAATCTTCCAAATCCTTTTGATTTTCGACAATTTCCATTGCACGACCACCTAAAACATAACTTGGACGCACTAAAACGGGATAGCCGATACGATCAGCAATCACGACTGCTTCTTCTGCACTTGTGGCCGTATCTCCTGGTGGTTGAGGAATCTCTAACTCTTGCAAAGCTTGTTCAAATAAATCACGATTTTCCGCACGATCTAAATCTTCAATCGTTGTTCCAAGAATTTTAACGCCTTGTTTTGTGAGCGGCTCAGCTAAATTAATCGCTGTTTGTCCACCAAATTGGACGATCACGCCAATCGGATTTTCTAAATCAATCACATTCATGACGTCTTCTAAAGTTAATGGCTCAAAGTATAATTTATCAGAAACAGAGAAATCTGTTGAAACTGTTTCAGGATTACTATTCATAATAATTGCTTCATAACCAGCCGCTTGGATCGCTTTGACAGAATGAACCGTTGCATAATCAAACTCGACCCCTTGACCAATGCGAATGGGACCAGAACCTAATACTAGTACAGAAGGCTTTTTCGAAACATTGCTTTCGTTTTCCACTTCATACGTGCTATAAAAATAAGGCGTGTGTGATTCAAACTCTGCAGCACACGTATCCACCATTTTATAGACGGGCACAATTTGATTGGCTCTGCGGAAGTCAGCGATGGCTTGTTCTGTTTGTCCCCAAAGTGCTGCGATTTTCCGATCAGAAAAGCCATTTTGTTTGGCTTCTTTCAAGACAGCTACGTTGTCCACGTGACTTTCAAGGGTCGTTTCAATTTCGATAATGTGTAAAAGTTTATCCAAGAAGAATAAATCAATTTTCGTTAAACTTTGTAATTCTTCGATGCTATATCCTCTGCGAATGGCTTCTGATAAGTAGAACAATCGATCATCTTGCGCATGAACCATTTTCTTCGTTAATTCCAGATCACTGACATGACTTAGTTCTGCTAATTCGTTGTGATAAGCACCAATTTCTAAAGAACGAACTGCTTTTAATAAGGATTCTTCAATATTGCGGCCAATTGCCATGACTTCCCCGGTTGCTTTCATTTGCGTTCCTAGTTCTCGAGCACCTTTTTCAAATTTGTCAAAAGGCCAACGAGGAATTTTGGAAACAACATAGTCCAAAGCCGGTTCAAATTCGGCATAAGTGGTTCCAGTAACTGGATTTTTCATTTCATCTAATGTTAAACCAACAGCAATTTTTGCGGCTAACTTCGCAATTGGATACCCTGTGGCTTTACTAGCAAGTGCAGATGAACGAGAAACACGAGGATTAACTTCAATCACATAATAATTAAAGCTATGTGGATCCAAAGCTAATTGAACATTACAGCCACCTTCAATTTTTAATGCACGAATAATTTTCAAAGACGCATCTCGCAACATTTGGTATTCATAATCTGATAAGGTTTGACTCGGAGCAAAAACAATCGAATCCCCAGTGTGAATGCCGACAGGATCAAAGTTTTCCATGTTACAAACCACAATCGCATTATCAGCCGAGTCACGCATCACTTCATATTCAATTTCTTTAAAACCAGCAATACTTTTTTCAATTAAACATTGTGTAACTGGTGATAATTTCAGACCATTTTCAGCAATTTGGCGGAGTTCTTCTTCCGTATCGCACATGCCGCCGCCTGTTCCACCTAAGGTAAATGCGGGACGAACGATAATTGGATAACCAATTCGTTTGGCAAAAGCCACGGCTTGTTCCACCGTATTGACAATTTCACTTTCTGGAATCGGTTGTTCTAATTCTTCCATCAATTGTTTAAATAAATCACGGTCTTCCGCTTGGTCAATCGCACTGAGCTTTGTTCCTAGCAATTCTACATTTAGCTCATCTAAAATTCCTGATTCCGATAATTCCATCGCCATATTTAATCCAGTTTGACCACCTAATGTTGGTAGAAGAGCATCAGGACGTTCTTTTCGCAAAATTCTTGAAACAAATTCTAAAGTAATCGGTTCGATATAAACATGATCCGCGATTTCCTTATCGGTCATGATAGTCGCTGGATTTGAGTTTACTAAGACAACTTCATACCCTTCTTCTTTTAGCGCTAAACAGGCTTGTGTGCCTGCATAGTCAAATTCTGCTGCTTGTCCAATAATGATTGGTCCTGAACCAATCACCATGATTTTCTTGATGTCCGTTCGTTTTGGCATTAGTTTTGCTCCTTCCATGCATCCATTAATTCCATAAATTCGTCAAATAAATGAAGACCATCGTGCGGTCCTGGAGCCGCATCTGGGTGATATTGCACAGTAAAAGCTGGATAATCTCGATGACGCACGCCTTCAACCGTTCCATCATTGACTTCCACGTGGGTCACAAGTAATTTTTCTGGATCAATTGTTGCTTCATCTACGGCATATCCGTGATTTTGTGAGGTGAAATCAATGCGTCCTGTTGCAATTTCTCGTACAGGATGATTCAAACCGCGATGTCCAAACTTCATCTTATACGTATCCGCACCATTTGCTAATGAAAATAACTGATGACCTAAGCAGATGCCGAAAATTGGAACTTTTCCTTGGATTTCTTGAATCATTTCAATAGCTTCAGGCACATCTTTGGGATCTCCAGGCCCATTTGTCAACATGACACCATCGGGACTTAATTCTAAAATCTCTTCGGCCGTTGTATTATAAGGCAACACGGTTAAGTTGCATTGCCGTTTTGATAATTCTCGCAAAATACTATGTTTCAACCCGAAATCAACGACGACTACATTACGCCCAATACCTGGACTCGGATAAGGTTTAGTGGTGGAGACTTGTGCCACTTGATTTTTCGGCATGACCGTCGCTTTTAGTTGATCAAATGCATGCGGCAAATCATCCACGGCATCAATGATGCTCCCTTTCATTGTTCCAGCTGATCGTAACTTACGAGTCAGCGCACGCGTATCAATTCCTGAAATTCCCGGAATCCCTTTGCGCTTTAAAAATTCATCCAAGGTCATTTGTTGACGCCAATTTGAAGCAACCCGCGCATGCTCTTTAACAATGACACCTTTACAGGTTGGTGCAATGGATTCATAATCATCTCGGTTGACCCCGTAATTTCCAACTAATGGATACGTAAAAGTAATCATTTGTCCATTAAAACTTTGGTCAGTAATTGCTTCTTGGTAACCTGTCATGCCAGTAGTAAAAACAACTTCTCCTACTACATTGCCTTCTGCACCAAACGCTTTTCCTTCAAATACTGTTCCGTCTTCTAAAATCAATAACCTTTTCAAACCTACTGCGCCTCCTCCGACCAAGCTAATGCTCCGTCAACAAATGTCATAAGTGTCTTTCCTTTGACTGTCCACCCTGTAAATGGTGTATTGACAGCCATTGATTCAAATGCTTCTGCATCAATTGGTGCAGCTGTTGCTAAGTCAAAAACTGCAATATCTGCTGGTGCACCAATTGTTAGTGTTCCTGCGTTTAATCCAAAAATTTCTGCCGGTTTCACTGCCATCCAATCAATCACTTGTTCTAATGTGAAAATGCCTGTTTCGACAAAGTTCGTATAAATCAATTGGAAGGCCGTTTCACTACCGACAATACCAAAAGGTGCGTTTAAAAATGATTGTTGTTTTTCTTCTAAACCATGGGGCGCATGGTCGGTAGCAATACAGTCAATCGTGCCATCTAACAAGCCGTCAATCAATGCTTGTCGATCTGCTAAACCACGTAATGGCGGGTTCATTTTCCAAAACCCTTCGTCACCAGGAATATCCTCATCGACTAAAATTAAATGGTGTGGCGAAACTTCGGCTGTTACGTGAATCCCTGCTTTTTTAGCATCTCGAATAACGCGCACGCTTTCTTCTGTTGAAACATGACAAACATGATAATGAAC
The DNA here is from genome assembly GCF_051711865.1 of Enterococcus sp. DIV2419. NCBI lineage: Bacteria > Bacillati > Bacillota > Bacilli > Lactobacillales > Enterococcaceae > Enterococcus > Enterococcus sp. DIV2419. The sequence goes on along the minus strand of NZ_JBIONS010000001.1, from coordinate 1,449,688 downwards.
GCCTGTTTCTTTTGCTAAAGTAATATCCCGAGCAATTTGTGAAGCTTCCGTTGCACTTAAAATCCCTGGTAGGCCTAATTTCTTAGAAACTTCTCCTTCATGCATCACACCACCAAATAATAAAGATTCATCTTCCGTGTGCGCAACAAGCGCCATATTTAATGCAGCCGCTTCTTTCATGGCTAAGTACATCGTTCCTGCCGTTTGGACACCAACACCATCATTCGTAAATGCAAAGGCGCCCGCTTCTTTTAAGGCCTTCTGATTGGTTAAAACTTCACTCCGTAGCTCTTCTGTAATGGGGGCATATTGTAAAACTTTCACGACTGCATCTTTTTGAATTAAGTCGTAAACCTCACTTAATTTTTCAGCCGTATCTGGTACTGGATTCAAATTGGGCATTGCGCAAACCGTAGTAAAACCACCGCGAGCAGCAGCTTTACTGCCCGTTTTAATCGTTTCTTTATACGTAAAGCCTGGTTCTCTAAAGTGAACATGCACATCCACCAAGCCTGGCGTGATTAGTTGCCCGTTCGCATCAAACACTTGCTCAAAATCTGCTTCGTCAAACGATTCCCCGATTGCGTGAATCACACCATTTTCTAGCCAAAGTGCTGCCTCAATCAATTGATTCTCTTTTTTGATGATTTTTCCATTCTTAATTAAAGTCTTCATTTCTCCACCTAGGCCTTTCCATGTAAAATTGCTTCCAAAATTGCCATGCGCATAAAGACTCCGTTACTCATTTGCGCGACGATTCTTGATTGCAGACTTTCCACTAATTCATCTGCCAGTTCAACATCCCGATTGACTGGCGCTGGATGCATAATAATTGCGTGTTTCTGTAAACGAGTTGCCCGTTCGTCGGTTAAACCATATTCCAAATGATAGCCTTCTTTTGAAAAACTTTCCTTACCATCATGACGTTCGTGCTGCACGCGAAGCAACATCATCACATCGACTTTTTCAACAATTTCATCTAGCGGCACATATTGTCCATAGACATCAAACTGATGATCATACCACTCTTCTGGACCTGAAAAATAAATTTCAGCGCCTAAACGGTTTAATAACTGCATATTTGATTTAGCAACGCGAGAATGTGTAATATCTCCCACAATCGCCACTTTCAAGCCTTCAAATCCACCAAATTCTTCATAAATAGTCATCAGATCCAATAAACATTGTGTAGGGTGTTGTCCGCTCCCGTCCCCACCGTTAATAATAGAACATTGAATCGTTTTACTTTGAATCAATTCATCGTAATAATTTTCTTTACCATGACGAATGACTGCTACATCTACACCAATTGCCGACATCGTTAGTACTGTATCGTATAACGTTTCTCCTTTTTGAATAGAACTTCTACTTGCTTCAAACTCAATCACTTCTAAGCCTAATTTTTTCTCAGCTACCTCAAAACTTTTATGTGTTCGAGTACTATTTTCAAAAAACAAGTTTGTTGCAAAATATTGACGTTCTTCTGGGTGCCATTTTGCCCCCTGTTTAAATTCTCCTGCGCGACGGATTAACCCCATGACTTCACGGTCGGTTAAAGCCTCAGCAGTTAAAAGATGTTTTAAACTAATTCGTTCAGATGTAATAATCATTCGTCCAGTCCTCCTACTGTTCTTCGCTACGTGCGTTTTCCGGTAAAATTAAATTCAAAACAATTCCTAAGACGGTTGCTAATGCCATTGAAGACAATTCAAAGGTTCCTACTTTGAAGACTAAGCCACCAATGCCGATGACTAAAATTACTGAAGCAATCAATAAATTCTTTTTCTTATCAAAATTAATCTTATTATCGATTAAGATTTTCAAACCACTTGCGGCAATCACACCGAACAAGACGAAACTAATTCCTGAAATAACTGGTCCTGGGATACTTAGAATCAAGGCACTTAATTTTCCAACAAAGCCTAAAGCTACAGCGAACACCGCGGCTCCACCAATCACGAAGACACTGTGTACTCTTGTAATTGCCAGCACGCCGATATTTTCACCATAACTTGTAACTGGTGGTCCACCAACAAAACCTGCTACAATTTGCGCTAAGCCATCTCCCATTAAAGTTTTAGATAAGCCTGGGTCTTGGAAAAAGTTGCGCTTGGTTAATTTATTCAAGACCATTAAATGACCAATATGTTCTGTCATTGTTACAAAAGCAATTGGTGCCATTGTTGTAATGGCATTTAAATACAATTTCGGTTCATATTGAACAAAAGGTACTTCAAAATTCGGTAAAGCAAACCAAGCAGCTTCTTTAATAGGGGTTAAATCAATAATTCCGAAAGCTAAAGCGATTAGGTACCCACTGACAATTCCCAAAAGAATTGGAATTAATCCTAGGAAGCCTTTGAAAAACATGTTGTAAAAAATGGTTAAGCCTAAAGTAATTAAGGCTACGGCAATATATTTAAAATCATAAACGTTGTTGTTATACATTGCGTTATTTGCGGCATTAGCTGCCAAGCCTAAACCGATAACCATCACGACAGGTCCTACAACGATAGGCGGTAAAATTTTATCCAACCAGTCGGAACCAATTTTTTTAATGATTAATGAAACGATTAGGTATACCAAGCCGGTTGTCATAGCACCTTGGGCAATGGCTGGATAACCATCACTCTTCATTAACATCTGCATCGCTGCAATAAAAGCAAAGCTACTGCCAAGATAGGCGGGGATTTTTCCTTTTGTAGTAATCAGATAGACCATTGTTCCTAATCCTGAACTGACTAACGCAATCCCTGGGTCAATTCCCACTAAGATTGGTACTAAAACCGTTGCGCCAAACATCGTAAATAAATGTTGTAAACTTAGGCCAACCCAGTGAAAAGCTTGCGGTCTGTCTTTAATATCTAAGACTGCATCCTCATTTCGAAATTCTTTTTCTGACAACGTTGTTCACTCCTTTTTATTCGTTTCCTTTACTGATCATAATACGATCTGCGCCGTCACGCTCTTCCATTTCCACAATAATTTCCTCAGTTTTTGATGTTGGAATATTTTTTCCTACATAATCGGCACGAATCGGTAGTTCCCGATGTCCACGATCTACTAAGACTGCTAAAGAGATTTTTCTCGGACGACCTAAATCCATAACAGCGTCCATCGCAGCACGAATGGTCCGGCCAGTGTACAAGACATCATCCACTAAAATAACTTCTTTACCTTCAATTGAGACTGGTACGTCAGAAGAATGTAATTCGGGTTCCTCCATATCTTTCACATCATCACGATACAAAGTAATATCTAATTCACCAACTGGCACGTCAATATCTTCTAATTGTTTTAAGCGTTCGGCTAGACGTTGTGCAATGTATATCCCACGCGTTTTAATTCCTACTAAAACAATGTCTTGAATTCCTTTGTTTCTTTCAATAATTTCATACGAGATTCGAGTAAGCGCTCGTTTCATTGTGACTGCGTCAACAACTTCTTTCTTTGGCATAATAATTTCCTCCTCATTTCTTTTTTATCTACGTCCTCGCTGTCTTGGGGTCAGCGATTCTTCCTTCAATTGAGCAGCTGAAAAATAAGTGGATTTTTATTGAAATTGTCCTGTTATTTTTTCCAACAAAAAATCCTCCTACCCGTATGAGGATAGGAGGATGTTGGTTACAGTTTAAAAAGGTACAAGGGTACCATGTAGCCCACACAACTTACTAACTAAGCGCACCTAGTGTTCTTTTGCATGATTCCTTCTTAGCCTCACGGGACTAAACTTAAAGGTTACAGTTATTTAGTTATTTTTCTTCTTAAAAAAGAGTTTACCTCTTCTTCAGAAAAAAATCAATGATTATTTCTTAATTGGTGTAAAGTTTTTTCAAAAACTTCTGGTAAAGGCGCTTCAAAGACTAATTGTTCACCTGTAGTAGGATGTGTAAAGCCTAATAACTTCGCATGTAAAAATTGTCCATTGCCAGGCAATGTTTTTTTCGGTCCATATAATGGATCTCCAGCTAATGGATAACCGATATATTTCATGTGAACACGGATTTGATGTGTCCGGCCTGTTTCTAGTTGTAATTCAACTAAGGTAAATGCATCAAAACGCTCTAAAACAGTAAAATGCGTGACTGCTTCTTTACCGCCTTCAATGACCGCTTGCATTTTACGGTCAACCTTGGAACGACCAATAGGCGCATTTATTTCTCCCTTATCGTGAGGAATAACACCGTGGACCAAGGCAACGTATTTACGTAACGATGTTTTTTCTTTTAGCTGTTTCGCTAATGATTCATGGGCTTGATCGTTTTTAGCCACCATCAATAGTCCAGAAGTATCTTTATCAATTCGATGAACAATTCCCGGTCGCACCACATCATTAATCGCCGATAAGTGATCCGCATGATGAAGTAACGCGTTCACTAATGTACCATTGGGATGCCCTGCCGAAGGATGAACAACCATGCCTTGAGGTTTGTTGACGACAATCACATCATTGTCTTCATAAACAATGGTCAAAGGAATATCCTCTGCTACCATATCTAGCACTTCTGGTTCAGGAATTGTTACCACAATTTCATCGCCTGCTGTAACTTTGTAATTTGCGCGGACCGTTTCACCATTAACTGTTACGTGTTTTTCTTTTAACCATTGTTGAATTTGCGAGCGGGAATGATTGGGTAAATGTTCACTTAATACTTTATCAATCCGGCCTTTTTCTGTTTGAATCGTTACGTTAATTTGTTCCATTTTTGCCTTCCTTTGCTGCTTTTTCATCTAAAATCAAATAAATAAATATACAAATAACGCCGACCACTAACGTACTATCTGCAACATTAAAAATAGGAAAATTCATAAAATCCGTTTGGAGCATGTCCACCACGTAGCCTAAACGTACACGATCAATAAAATTCCCAATGGCACCTGCTAAGACAAAAGATAAACCTACAGAATACCAGATACTTTTTTTATAATTCTTAATTAATAAATAAATAATCACGACACTAACAATTACTGTGATGACATAAAAGAATATCATCTTTCCTTCTAATAAGCTCCAAGCGGCTCCGGTATTTCTTAAATGGGTCAGCGACAAAAATCCAGGAATGAATTCTTTTGTTTCACCCAAAGAAATGTTTTGGACCGTCAAATATTTGCTCCATTGGTCAAGCCCTACTAATAAGGCACTGATTAAAAAATATACTACTAACAATCGCGTCATTCCTTTTCTCTATGAATACTTGCTAAATCTCTTGGTCGAACAATGCCTACTAACTCACCATTAGGATGGCCACTTTTACTAATAAGCACAGCTTCTAAGCGTGGCTGCTCCCGAAACATTTGTTCAACTTCAAAAACGGTTGCTTCAATTGAAACAAATTGATAGTTGCTGCGTTTATAATTTGATGCCAACAATTCTCGCACCGTTCGGTTGGCAATGTGAACTTCTCCTTTGGTGCTCTCAATGGCAAACCATACACCAATCCCTCGAACCGTGATTAATCCTTTAAATACACCTTTTTCATAAATCGGAAATTGAGAATATTGTTTTTTTGCAATAATCGTTAATAACGTTTCTAAAGAAGTGGTGATTTCAAAAGCTGTAACACGTTTCGCAAATTTAGGCACTACTTTTTCTGGTTTTGTTAAAGCTTGTTCAATCGTTTCAATTCGTTGAACTGCCCATTCATTTGGCTCTGCAATTACAAAATCATCAGCAATTCGCTCATGAACGATGGCATTTCTTAACTGAGCCATTTGAAGCAAATCCTCTTCAAATTGAGCAATCTGTCCTTTTTCTTTTCGGGAAAGACGTCTTGTCATCTCACTGAATCCCATATTGACAGGATTGTTCAGTCTCTCTCTCATCCACTTTTCAATGCGATTAAAGTGTGCTAAAAATGTATCTGCTCGTTCCCCCATAGTCGTTGCTCCTTATAATAAACTACGCAATAAATTTCCGTCATTATTTTTTATTGAGCTACTTTCAAGTATATACTAAAAATAGGTCTCAGGAAAGAGCGGCTTTAAAAGAGACCGCTCGCTTGACCCGTTTCGTCCACATCCATATTTAACGCAGCAGGAACTTTCGGCAAGCCAGGCATCGTTAAAATATCACCCGTTAACGCCACGATAAACCCTGCACCGATTTTTGGAACTAGTTCACGAATCGTAATCGTAAATCCTTCTGGCCGTCCTAATTTTTGAGGATCGTCAGAAAGTGAATACTGTGTCTTCGCCATGCAAATTGGTAATTGATCCCAACCATTTTTTGTAAAGTCTGCAATTTGCTTTTGTGCTTTCGGAGAAAAAATCGCCTGTTCCCCGCCGTAAATCGTTTGTACAATGGCTTGAATTTTTTCTTCAATTGTTTGGCGAGGATTATATAAAGGTTGAAACTGTTTTGTATTGGCTTCAATCTCTGCTACTACTGTTTTCGCTAGATTCGTGCCACCTACGCCACCTTGCGCCCAAACACTTGTTAACTCGACGGGCACGCCTAACGCTTGGCAAGCTTCTTTCAATAGTTGAATTTCTTTTTCTGTATCCTGTGTAAACTCATTAATTGCAACAACTACTGGTACATCATAACGTTGCATGTTTTGAATATGTTTTTCTAAGTTGGCAAAACCTTTTTGTAACGCTGGTAAATTTTCTTCTGCTAACTGATCTTTCGCCAAACCGCCATGCATTTTCAACGCGCGAATCGTTGCCACAATCACAACGGCATCGGGTGCTTTTCCTAAAGAAGGTACTTTAATATCTAAAAATTTTTCGCCACCCAAGTCGCCACCAAAACCTGCTTCTGTTACGACATAATCCCCTAGATGCAAAGCCGTTTTTGTCGCTAAAATACTGTTACATCCATGAGCGATATTGGCAAAAGGACCACCGTGAACAAAAGCTGGAGTTCCTTCAATCGTTTGAACTAAATTAGGTTTTAAGGCGTCTTTTAATAATAAAGTCAGGGCACCTGCCACGTTTAAATCTTTAACCGTCACCGGCTCTCTTTGGTCATTATAGGCGACAATAATCCGACTTAAGCGTTCTTTTAAGTCCGTTAAATTTTGCGCTAAACAAAGAATCGCCATAATTTCGCTTGCCACAGTAATATCGAAACCGTCTTCTCTTGGTACACCTTGGAAAGGACCGCCTAAACCAACAACGACCTGTCTGAGCGCACGATCATTTAGATCCACTGCCCGTTTCCAAATCACCCGTCGAGAATCAATCTTTAATTCATTTCCTTGCTGTAAATGATTATCTAGTAACGCAGCTAAGGCATTATTGGCTGTCGTAATCGCATGCATATCACCAGTAAAATGCAAATTGATTTCTTCCATTGGTAATACTTGTGCGTAACCGCCACCTGTTGCGCCACCTTTAATCCCCATCACAGGACCTAATGATGGTTCTCTTAGGGCAATAACTGTTTTTTTATTGATTTGATTTAATGCATCTCCTAAACCAATGGTCACGGTTGACTTTCCTTCTCCTGCTGGCGTTGGATTAATCGACGTAACGAGGATTAATTTACCTTCTGGTTGCGCTTCTAAGGATTGAAGTGTTGGAAAATCTATTTTCGCTTTGTATTTCCCATAAAGTTCTAGCGAATCTTCTGAAAGACCGATTGTTTCGGCAATCTCTTGAATAGGTTTTAATGTTGCTGCTTGTGCAATGTTAATATCTGTCTTCATAACGGACCCCTTTTCAATTCTTTATCGTCTTTGTGACACATTGTTTCTTTTAAATTATAGCTTGTATTGAATAGAATGGCTAGAATAACCTTTTTTAAACAACCCAACCATTGACGTTTGGTAGCCTTTTCTCGTATAATGAAAGTGTCTTTACAAATCTAAAAGGAGCGTGAATTGGATGCAAAAAGGAATTGTCAAATGGTTCGATAACAGAAAAGGTTATGGTTTTATCGTTTACAACGAAGAAGATGAGATTTTTGTCCACTTCACTGCTATAGAAGGTGACGGATTCAAATCACTTGATGAGAATCAATCTGTAGAGTTCGAGATAATGGAAGGCAATCGTGGGCTACAAGCAGCACATGTCAAAAAAATAGATAACTAAAAAAGCTGAACCAACAACGCTTTGCTCCAAAAAGTAAGTAAACGTAGCGTTTGTTTCAGCTGATTATTTTAAGATTTTGAGAGTGGGTCACCAGTCGTTTCGACTTATGACTCACTCTTGTTTTTTTCTTCTTTTTTATGAAGGCCCAAAGAATGATCTTCTGCTACCTTCAATTCAGGCTTTTTTACCTTAAGTGCCTCAAGAAATAACGGAATCGTTTTCTTTTTCATTAAAAAGACTTTTGAACCTTCCTTAAATTCTGAGGAAAAAATTTCGATGCTTTTTTCATTGTAGGTTACTTTTTCTATCTGAGAAAGCGGAAGTGCTTTTTTGCGAAACCATAAAACATCTCTGACAATTAAAGATGTTTCTGTCATGTTAAAAGACCGCGCAATTCCTAGATACGCAAACACAAAAAATGGAACCATCACCAGATTACTAATCAAGTAAGGACCATTATTTTCCAATGCTAAAATTAAACTAATAAATAATATACAAAATGTGCAAGACCAGTAAATAATTGTTGATGCTAATTCTGGCTGCCAATAGAATTTCTGTTTTTTCATAAAGTGCCCTCACTACTTCTGGATCAACGCCGCTGAATTTAAATATGTTATAATAGTAACATACTTTTTTTAAGAACAAAAAGAAATTAGGAGTAATTTTATGTTAAGAATTTATGTAGATGCTGCAACAAAAGGCAATCCAGGTGAATCTGGCGGCGGTATCGTTTACCTCACCGACCAATCGCGGCAACAATTGCATGTGCCTTTAGGCATTGTTAGTAATCACGAAGCCGAATTTAAAGTGCTGATTGAAGCTTTAAAACAAGCGATTGCCAATGAAGACAATCAACAAACCGTTCTTCTCCACTCAGATAGTAAAATTGTTGTCCAAACAATTGAAAAAAACTATGCTAAAAATGAAAAGTACCAGCCTTATTTAGCAGAATATCAACAACTAGAAAAGAATTTCCCTTTGCTCTTAATCAAATGGCTACCTGAAAGTCAAAACAAAGCGGCCGATATGCTCGCACGGCAAGCATTACAAAAATTTTATCCCAATAAAAAGTAGCACTGTTTACTTAATGCTTTTCCTTTATTAATTTGATAGTTAAGCGTGGAGCAAAAATCCCTAGTGTTTTTTGCTCCACGCTTAAAAACAGATAAACGGTTCTGTCTCGACTTCTTCTTATAGCCCACTTATTCTTCTGTCGTTATTTCCGCAAATTGCCCATTGGTTAGCGAAAGGATTGCTTCAGGCGCTAATTCAATTTGCATGCCACGTTTGCCTGCAGAAACAATAATTGCAGAATATTGTTGAGCTTCTTCGGCCAAATAGGTGGGAAATTGTTTTTTCATCCCAATTGGTGAACAGCCCCCACGAATATAGCCTGTGGTTGCTTCTAAATCTTTTAAGTGAAGCATTTCTACCTTTTTGTTGCCACTAGCTTTCGCTAATTTTTTTAAATCTAATTCTTGATTACCAGGAATGACAGCCACGACTGGACCTGTTTTATTACCTACTGTAACCAAGGTTTTAAAAATTCGCCCTTTGTCAATACCTAAACTTTCAGCGACACTTTCTGCACTTAAATGATCTTCGCTCCAAGCAAATTCATATTCTTTATATGGTACTTTATGTTGTTCTACCATGCGCATCGCATTCGTTTTTTGTTGTGTTTTTTTCTTTGCCACTTTTTTCACCTTCTGAATCACTTGTTTTGTTCGAATGTCTTTAAATAATTTCTTAATACTTGTACGGATAGTTGGCCTGGTGCAGACGCTTGCTGGGCTGAGCCAAAAGTTAGTGCCGATCCGAACAGTTGACCTGTTACGCGACTAATCATCCCTAACTGTCCCATTGACATAGTAACGATTGGAACGGATGCATAATGGGTGTACATTTCATTGGTTGCTGAAAGTAACGTAAGTACATCTGTCGCATCTTGTGGCATCACAGCTATTTTACAAATATCTGCCTGACGCATTTGCATTTGGCGTAACCGCGCGACAATCTCCTCTTGCGACGGTGTTTTCTGAAAGTCGTGATTACAGAGAACAATTTTAATCCCCGCCTTTTTAGCTTCGTGAATTAACGTATCTGCCGCCAGTGGATTCGCAAATAATTCAATATCCAATAAATCCAACGCACCCTTTTTCACTAATTCATGATACAAAGCAAAATAATTTTCCTCAGAAAAAGCCATTTCGCCGCCTTCTTTTTGTGTACGAAAAGTTAACAATAACGGTTTTTGCCCCAACCGTTCCATTACTTGTTGTGAAAGATTACATACATCGGAAAAATCAGCGACATTTTCATAATAGTCTAAACGCCATTCTACCAAATCACAATCTAGTGTTTGGCTCGCCGTTGCTTCGGCCAAAATATCCTCGGCTGTTGGAGCAACAATGGGCACCACAATTTTGGGATTCCCTTCACCTATTCGCACATTTTTGACTATAACTGGCTTCACAGTTCCACCTAACTTCCTCGTTTGTTTTTCTCTCTTCATATCATACCATTTCTCTTCTTTTTTGCAATTTAAAGAGCTACAAAGACACCTAGAATTAGGAATTTCCTAACACTAAATGCCTTTGTTTGGGTTATTTAACTCTTTCTGTTGTTACGTTAAACTTCCGTACTTTGTAACTGATACATATCCGCATAAAGGCCACCTTCTGCAAGTAACGTTTCGTGCGTTCCTCGTTCTACAATCTGCCCTTTGTCTAAAACTAAAATCAAGTTTGCATCACGAATCGTCGAAAGGCGATGCGCAATCGCAATTGTCGTTCTCCCTTGACGCATTTTGGCTAATCCTTCTTGAATCAATCCTTCTGTTTCTGTATCAATATTAGCGGTTGCTTCATCTAAAACTAAAATTTTGGGATCAGTCACAATCGTTCGTGCAAACGAAATTAATTGACGTTGTCCGCTAGAATAACTCGCTCCTCGTTCAATGACTTTCGCATGATAGGTATTGGGTAACGTGTGAATAAATTTATCTGCCTGAACAAATTCCGCAGCCTGTTTAATTTGCTCATCTGTAATATTGGGATTCAGTAAACGGATATTTCCAGCAATATCTCCATAAAACATGAAAGCGTCCTGTAATACTAAGCCCATCTTTTCCCGTAATTCTGTCATTGGAAAATCACGAATGTCACGATTATCAATTAAAATCTGCCCTTCATAAAATTCATAGAAACGCATGAGTACATTAATAATTGAACTTTTACCACTTCCTGTATGACCGACTAAAGCGATGGTTTCCCCGGGATTTGCAACAAAGCTAATATTTTTCAATACTTCGTTTTTGCCGTCATAAGAAAAAGTAACATTGCGAAATTCAATTTTCCCGCGAATAATTTCCCCATTCGCACCTACTGATTGTTGCGGCGTTAATTCTTCCGTATCCATAATTTTTAAAATACGACTACCTGCGACAATCCCATCTGTAAAGATACTTAGGAAGTCCATCATTTGTGTCATCGGATTAAAAAAAGCTTGGACATACGTTACAAAAGCATAAATCATCCCCGCTTCTACAGGAGAATCTAAAGCATCGATGCCAAACATAGTTAAGGCCAATGCAATCGCCAACGTATACAACAAATTAATGATGGGACTTAATAATAACGAATTCATACGAATCATTGCTACTCGTGTTTTTAAATAATCATCATTGGTTTCCTCAAATTCTTTTTCCAAACGCTTTTCTTGGCGAAATTGTTGAATGATTTGCATCCCAGAGATGTATTCATTTAGTTTGGTGTTTAATTGACTTAATTTTTCCCGCATACTGCGATATAATTTTGAACTAAATTTTTGGTAATACCAAATCACAACTAATAAAATTGGCAAGAAAATTAGACAATAAAATGAAATTTTTGGACTGAGTTGAAACATTGCAAAAAATGACGAGATTACGGCAAAAATTCCTGTAATCACCATTAGGAATACATACCAGAATTCAAACAATGTTTCTGTGTCATTTGTAACACGAGACACCGTCGAACCCGCTGGTGTTTGATCAAAATAACGCATACCTAAAGTGTGTAATTTTTCAAATAATTTCACTCGTATATATTGATACGTTTTTAAAGAAGCCATCGAATACAAATACCATTGGAAAAACCAAACAATACTTTTGACAATGACACCAAAAAAATAAATAGCAGCAAAAGTTAGAATCACTTGCATTGTAGCAGTTTTAGGCGTTAAATAATTATCCATAAAAACTTGAATGACTCTAGGCAAAAGAATATTGATAATTGATAAGCCAAATGCAAAGAGAATAGCTGTGTAGAACATGCGTCGAAACGGTTTGGCAAAACGAAACAAACGCTGAACAATCGTTAATTGTTCTTTCAGCGGTAACTCTCTGGACCATTCGGATTGATACTTTTCTTCCATTAACTCTCACTCCCTTCAATTTTCGCTTCTAATTGCTGTTTTTCCCACATCCGCTGATACCAACCCTTCTGAGCCAGTAACTCTTGATGCGTCCCCCGTTCAATAATTTTCCCTTCATCCAACACTAAGATTTCTTTGGCATGCATGACACTACTTAAACGATGCGCTGTAATGATAGTGGTTTTTTCTTGGCGCGTTTCTTTTAGATTTGATAAAATCGCCTCTTCAGTCTTCGCATCGACTGCAGATAAGGCATCGTCTAAAATTAACAATTCTGGTTCAACAATCAAGGCCCGTGCAATAGAAATCCGTTGTTTTTGTCCTCCAGAAAGCGAAACGCCACGTTCCCCAACCATTGTGTCATAGCCTTCAGGGAATGCTTTAATTTCTTGGTTAATAAATGCTAATGCTGCCGCTTGTTCAACTGCTGCTTGTTCCAAGTGTGGTTTAGCAAAACGAATGTTATCTCGTACCGTCATGGAAAAGAGAAAATGGTCCTGTGGCACGTACCCCATTGCACCCATCAATGCATCTAATGTGTAATTTTTAATGTTATGTTTTCCAAAGGAAATCGTTCCTTGGTATTGGTCATATTCACGCATCAACAACTTCAAAATAGTGGTTTTACCAGCGCCTGTTTTGCCAACAATCCCCAAAGTTTCTCCTTCTTGCAACGAAAATTGGATATTTTCCAACGCCACTGCCTCTTCTTTTGGATAAGAAAAAGAATCAATCTTCATTGAAATTGTTCCTTGCGCCATTGTTTTGATGGCATCTTTTCGTTCGATAATATGCGTTTTTTCATGTAATAATTCGTTCACACGATCGTAACTAGCATTCCCACGTTCTAACACATTAAATAAGCGCCCAATTGCAAACATTGGCCAAACTAGCATCCCAATATAGGCAATGAAAGAGACCAACTGACCTAAACTAATCGTTCCTTCCATGATGAAACGACCACCAATAATAATTGTCAAAACATAAGAAACACCAATAATCAGCGTAATAAAAGGATCAAACAGTGCATCTAAAAAGTTCGTTCGTTTATTTTTGACGATAGCATCATCAATTTTCTCTGTAAAATCAGCAAGATCTTCTTTTTCTTGCCCAAATGTTTTAATGACTTTAATTCCAGTGATACTTTCTTGTGTTTTATCATTAATCGCTGAAAAAGCAGCTTGTGAATCTCGAAAGGCATCATGCAACTTAGAACCTAAAACTCGTGAAGTGACGGCTAATAAAGGCAGCGGTAATAAAGCAATTAATGTTAAGCGCCAATCGACAAATAGAATCATTGCGATAATCGTTGTTCCTCCCGTAATCACAGAGTCGGCAAACGTTAAAATCCCAGCTCCAGCCACATTTTGGATGGCATTTAAATCATTGGTTGCATGCGCCATCAAGTCACCTGTCCGATATTTCTGATAAAAGATGCTATCCATTTTTGTGAAATGATGAAATAATTGAGTCCGTAGCTCTTTTTCCAAACGAGCGGCACTCCCCCAAATATGCATCCGCCAAATATAGCGAAAAAGATATTGGGCAAGCCCAGCACCAATCAAGAGTGCAACCCACACGATAATTTTCGTTAAGCGAATTTCTTTGTTAACGATTTCATCTACAACGACGCCAATAACTTTGGGCGGGACTAATTGAACAAGAGCGACCATCATTAATGAGAAAACCCCAATAATATAACTTTTTTTCTCTTGCTTAAAAAACCAGCCTAATTTTTTGAATATGGACATTCAGTTGTCCCTCCTTTTACTTTGTTGTTCTACGAAGACTACTTTCGAGCTAGAAGGTTTCTTCGTTATTGTTGTTTTTGATTAAACGTCTCGCTCTTTTCCTCCTAGATTATCCTATTCTCCCGCAAAACAACAAAAAAACGGACTGAAAATCAGCCCGTTTTTACACTTATTCATGATTACCTGAATAACCTTTACTATTTTCCTTGGTTTTTCATTTGTTGCATCATTTGTCTAACCTTTTTCTCTGACGGTTTTTGACCCATTGATGCCATCATCATGCGTAACATATCCTCATTAACGGGAGGATTTTTTTTGAAATAATCTTGCATATATTTGCGTGCAAGGAAAAAGCCCCCTGCAGCGCCTACTAATAAAGCGATTACTGCGATTAATACTACCCAACCTGTTGCCATTGAAACTCTCTCCTCTCCGTATAGTTTTGCTCTCAATGAATTATTTTACTAGAAATAGCAAAAAAAGAAAAGTTCTTTTTGCGGGATTTCTCTTAAATAATGAAAAAAGTCTGATTTTTTTGCAAAATAGTGATTAAAAGTCAAAAATATACGCTCTTAAATGTCAATAGGACCTTTAAGAGCGATTGTTGCTTTAGTTTTGTCCTTGAATTTTTTCTAATAATTCTGGATCAAATGTTTGATTTTTTAACATCGCAATTTCAAAGCCGTAAGGGGCCTTTTTATTTTTTTTGTCTTCTCCGACATAAGGTGTTTCTAAAATTTTTGGTAAAGCAGTTAATTTTTCATGGTGAACCACACCGTTTAAAGCTTCAAAACCAATAGTGCCAAAGCCAATATTGGCATGACGATCTTTATGTGAGCCCATAGGATTTTTAGAATCATTCACATGAATAACTTTTAAACGATCCAATCCGATAATTTTATCAAATTCAACTAATACGCCATCAAAATCATCTTTTACATTATACCCTGCATCATTAATGTGGCAAGTATCCAGAGTGACAGAAAGTTTATCATTTAGCGTAACTCCGTCAATAATCGCAGCTAGTTCATCAAACGTACGGCCGATTTCGGTTCCTTTACCAGCCATTGTTTCTAAAGCGATTTGAGGGATTTGCTCTTTCCACAAGACTTCGTTTAGACCTTTAACAATTTGTTTGATGCCGGCTTCTGGACCTGCACCAACATGCGCACCTGGGTGTAACGTGATTTGCGTTGCTCCCAACGCTTGTGCTCGCTCAATTTCTTGACGCAAAAAGTCTACGGCAAAACCGAAATTTTCCGTTTTAATTGTATTACCTAAATTAATAATATACGGGGCATGAACGACGATATTACTTAAATTGTGTTCCTTCATAAAAGCTTGCCCAGCTTCAATATTCATTTCTTCAATCGGTTTCCGGCGCGTGTTTTGTGGCGCACCTGTATAAATCATAAAGGTTGTTGAGCCATAACTAGCCGCTTCCTCGGCAGAGCCTAATAGCATTTTCTTGCCACTCATACTAACGTGTGATCCTAATAACATGTGGTTCCTCCTAATAATTCTTCTTTTTCTTTTGGTAGTGTTGATACTGTTGCAGCCATTCTTCTAGCGTGATTTTTGTTACTAATTCGCCAATTAGTTCATAGGGTATTCGCTTAGGATTAGTGAAGCGAAGACAACTTTTCCCCATGTTTAGCTTTGTTGACACTTGTTCCTGATAGGCTTCTTGAAACCAACTTCGGACGGCTTCATTTCCCATTAATCCCATGTGATATAAAGCTACTTGCCTTTTAGTAGCGCCTAAGCTGATAAATGGTAACGGTTCATCACCACGGTTAAGATAGCCTTCTGGAAATACTGAAAGCGGCACAACAAAGGTTGGCATGCCATATTGCATCGTTAATTCAAATCCTGCTGGCAAATTTTGCGAAACGACATCTAATACTTGCTGATAAGCAATTCGCCATTTTGGTTCAACTGTTTCGATGTATGCTGTAACTGTTTCAATTGACTGCGCCATTATTTCTTCCTTTGCTGATAAAGAGCTTTGGTTTTATAGCCTTCTTTTAAAATGACTAACATTTCAGTTTGCCGCTTTTTCCGTGTCTCCGCTCGCTTTGCACTAAATACATACCGCGCCCACTCTTTTTGATAACCAGGCGTTAATGCAGCGAATGTCGCTGCAGCAGCTGGTTCTGTTTGTACCAACGCTTCAATTTCTGGTAAATATTGAACATAATCCCCAACAGCAGAACTGGTCTGATTCTTCGCTGGCTTTTTAAGAACATTCTTCATGCCGACAACCGTAAAAGTCTCATCTAAACTAACCATGCGATTAAATTTTAAGGTTGAGCCTTTAATATACCCATCTGCCTCGTTTACTTGTAATGTTGGAAAAATTTCATCTCGGTGGACAAAAGTTGGATACATTTTATTGCCTTTTTTCGGATAAGCCACATATAACAACCCATTTTCTACTAAATGTTGACCTTCAATCACCATTGAAACAATCTCTTGAAATTCCGCCATCGTTTTTACAAATGCAAAAATCAGCTCAACTGGTTCTGAGGGTAATTGCTGCGCGGCTGAAGCAAATTCAGATAGATACTCTGCCTGTGGTCTATTTAAAATAACTGGGTGCTGATACTTCGTTAAGTTTAACTTTTCGACAATTGATTTCATAACCTACTCCTTATAGCGACTGCACTTTTTATTCTAGCATAGCACAAGTTATCTGTAATTGAATATGCCCAATAGTAAAAAAGAGTTTTTTTGTAACAGAATTAATCCCAATTTATCTTTTTTAAAAGCGAAAGCTTGGAACCTGTTGTCTAAACGACCTTCGTCCCAAGCTTTCATTTTTTTAGTATTTTAACAAGAAATATTTTTTCTTACCGCGACGAATCACAGTAAATTGTCCTTCGATTTTATCAGTTTCTGTCAATTCAGCTGCTAAATCTTGTCTACGTTCTCCATTGACGTAAATCGCTCCATTTTGAACATCTTCACGGGCTTGACGTTTGGATGGTTCTATTTTTGAGGTAACTAATAAGTCGACTAAACTTAATTGATCCTCTGGTTGCACCTCATACGTTGGTACATCTTTAAAGCCTTGTTTAATTTCTTCTGCTGTTAAGCTTTGGATATCCCCGCTGAATAAAGCTTCTGAAATTTTAACCGCTTGATGATAGGCTGCTTCACCGTGGACTAAAGTAGTAACTTCTTTGGCTAACGCTTTTTGCGCAGCACGTTGACCTGGGTTCGCTGTAAATTCTTCTTCAATTGTTGCAATTTCATCCAATGTTAAGAAAGTAAAGTATTTCAAGAATTTCACGACATCACGATCATCTGTGTTAATCCAGAATTGATAAAATTCATATGGCGAAGTTTTTTCCGCATCTAACCAAACTGCGTTTCCTTCTGTTTTACCAAATTTGGTACCATCTGCTTTTGTAATTAAAGGCATAGTTAAGCCAAATCCTTGAACTTCTTGTTCTCGGCGTAATAATTCAATCCCTGAAGTAATGTTTCCCCATTGATCACTGCCGCCTAATTGCAATAAACAGCCTTCTGTTTCGTACAATTTCAAGAAATCATACGCTTGTAATAATTGATACGCAAATTCAGTATAAGAAATTCCTGTTTCGATTCGGCGTTTCACGCTTTCTTTACTCATCATATAGTTAATTGTAAAGTTTTTTCCAACATCACGTAAGAAATCAATTAATGAAAGCTCTCCAAGCCAATCATAGTTATTTGCTAGAATCGCTGGATTTTTTTCATCTTCAAAATCGATAAAACGTGACAACTGGCCCTTAATACTTTCAGACCAAGCTTTCACTGTATCAAGTGTGTTTAAACTACGTTCTGCATCTTTGAATGATGGATCACCAATCATGCCTGTTCCGCCACCAACTAAAGCAATGGGCACATGACCATTTTGTTGGAAACGACGTAACATGAGAATTGGCAGTAGATGCCCGATGTGTAAACTGTCTGCCGTTGGATCAAAGCCGATATATAATTTAACAGATTCTTCATTTAATTGTTTTTGTAAGGCTTCTTCATCTGTGACTTGGTAGACCAACCCACGGGCTTTTAATTCTTCAAAAAAAGCTGAATTCATGATTTTCCTCCTATAGTAAAACATAATAATAGATCAAATTCCCCTATTCATAGTAACCGATTCTGTCACACTTGAAAAGTCAAAAAATGAGATTTCCCTATTTTCTCTTAAGTTTTTTCAACAAAAAATGGCAATTGGTGTAGAAACTATTCATAGAAGCTTTTTTTTGCTATAATAACACAGAATGTATCATTTTATTGAGGTGAAGCTTTTGAAAAATAATTCAAGTAACAATAAGCAAAAACCAACGACCTCTTCTGGCGGCAATGTCTTTTTACTTATTTTAAATGTCATTATTCGCGTTTTTCAGTCATTAGTGGTTTTTGGGGTTATTCTGATTGTCTTAGGTGGCTCTCTTGGCTTAGGTATCGGAATGGGCTATTTTGCTTTTCTAGTTGAAGATACACAGCCCCCAACGAAGGAAGAATTGCAAAAAGAAATCAGTGATATTACCGAAGTGTCAAAAATGACTTACGCAGATGGTACTCCGATTGCTAACATCAAGTCAGATTTAATTCGGACACGAATTAATGGCGATCAAATGTCTCCATTGCTAAAAAAAGCCATTATTTCAACAGAAGATGAATATTTTGAAGAACATCATGGGGTAGTACCAAAAGCGCTAGTTCGAGCGTTGATTTCTGATGCGACAGGTATCGGCGGTTCTTCTGGTGGTTCAACATTGACTCAACAATTGGTAAAGCAACAGATTTTAACTGACGAAACGACTTTTAAACGTAAAGCCAACGAAATTTTATTAGCTTTACGTATTGAAAAATACTTTTCTAAGGACGAAATCGTGACAACTTATCTAAATGTCTCCCCTTTTGGTCGTAATAACAAAGGTGAAAATATTGCAGGCGTGGAAGAAGCAGCCAAAGGACTCTTTGGTAAAAGTGCCAAGGACTTGAATCTTCCTCAAGCGGCCTTTATCGCAGGACTTCCCCAAAGTCCCATTGTTTACACGCCCTACACTAACACTGGTGCCTTGAAAGACGATTTGTCTTTAGGAATGAAGAGAAAAGATTTTGTTCTTTTCAGTATGTACCGAGAAAAAGCTATTTCGCAAAAGGAATATGAAGAAGCCAAAGCTTACGACTTGAAAAAAGACTTTTTACCAACTGAACAGGCCAATGTCAATACAGAAGGCTATCTATACTACACGGTGTTAGATAAAGCAGTTGAGATTGTCATGGATTTAGATATGAAAAAAGCTAAAGTTAATCGTGATGATTTAGATCAAGTTGGTTTAGATCAATATGAAGAACAAGCACGTCGCGAAATCCAGTCGCAAGGCTATACAATCCAATCAACCATTGATCAGAACATTTACAACACGATGCAAACCGCTGTCGCAAATTATGGTTATTTGCTTGATGATGGCACTGCAGATGTCAATGGGAATACAATGATTGAAACTGGCAATATTTTAATGGATAACGCTACTGGTCGTATCCTCGGTTTTATCGGCGGTAGAAACTTCGATATTAATCAAAACAACCATGCCTTTAATGCCGATCGTCAAGTTGGTTCTACGATTAAACCAATTTCTGTCTATGGCCCTGCGATTGATCAAGGACTCATTGGTTCTGAAAGTCGTCTGGCCAACTACACGACTACTTATTCAGATGGCACTCCTTTTGCTAACTCAACAACTGTGGATTTAAATCAATTTGTAACCGTTCGAAATGCGTTAAATTGGTCTTTTAACATCCCTGTGTATCATGTAAATGAAGAATTGAAAAAGAAAAAAGGTGATGATAATTTTTCTTACAATCACTACTTAAGTAAAATGAACTATCCAGCTTCAGATGCTTGGGCTTACGAATCTGCGCCATTGGGTCCAGTAGAAACAAATGTTGTAACTCAAACAAACGGTTTCCAAGCACTTGCTAACAAAGGTAAATATCAAAAAGCCTACATGATTGAAAAAATTACAGACAATAGCGGACATGTAGTCTACGAACACAAAGATGAAGGAACGCAAGTTTATTCACCGGCGACCGCTTCTATCATGAATGACTTGTTGCGCTCAGTGGTGGATTCTGCGAATACAACAAAATTCAAACCAACGTTAGCTGGCTTGAATCCTCATTTAGCTAGTGCTGATTGGGTCGGAAAAACTGGGACAACTGATGACTATAAAGATTCATGGCTGATTGTCTCTACCCCAACTGTGACACTAAGTTCTTGGGCAGGACATGATCTACCAGCGCCAATGACGA
Source organism: Enterococcus sp. DIV2419 (assembly GCF_051711865.1). Lineage (NCBI taxonomy): Bacteria > Bacillati > Bacillota > Bacilli > Lactobacillales > Enterococcaceae > Enterococcus > Enterococcus sp. DIV2419. The sequence goes on along the minus strand of NZ_JBIONS010000001.1, from coordinate 1,429,172 downwards.
TGACCAGCGGCGACAATAATGGGAATTATATGGCGAACTTAGCCAACGCGCTGTACTATGCGAATCCAGAATTGTTTGGCATTGGTCAAAAATTTGAATTAGACCCAAGTGTCATTAAATCAAAAGTTTCTGAATTTACTGGTGAAAAACCTGGCTCAATTACCTATAATGGTGCCAAGTTCAATACACCTGGCAAAACAACGACTTCATACTATGCCAAAGATGGTGCACCACAAAGTACCTATAAATTTGGGATCGGTGGAACAGACAGCAATTACGCTTCTTACTGGGGAAATCTTGCTCCACGTGCCACTACAAATAATAACAACAACAATAAAAACAACGATAATAAAAAGAACAATAATTAACTCTCTAAAATGAGCCAGAAAAATACGTTTTCTGGCTCATTTTTAGGTATCAAAAAACGGCTAAACTAAGAGTTAACGCTCTTAGTTTAGCCGTTTAATTCAATTTATTTTGTTGAACCTTTTTGATCAATTCCATAAGGTAAAACAACTGTTTTTTCTTCAATTTCTTCTTTGTTCATTAGTTTTGTTAATAAGCGCATTGACACGGCACCGATATCATATAAAGGTTGTGTAATACTTGATAGACGTGGACGAGAGACTTCTGTAAGCAATGAGTTATTGCTTGTAATGATTTCAAATTCTTCTGGAACTTTCACACCAGCATCTAGCATCCCATCTAATAAGCCAATTGCTAGCTCATCATCTGTAACAAAGGCAGCAGTTGCCCCACTATTACGGACACGCTCAGCCAAATTAATGCCTGCTTTAAATTTATATTCAGATTCAAAAACTAAGCCTTCATTATAAGATAAGCCATTTTCCGCTAAAGCTTCTTTGTAGCCTTTCATCCGGTTTTGACCATTAATTGGATCGATTAATGCACCACTAACAAAAGCAATTTTTTTGTTCCCATTTTTCGCTAAAGTCGCTGTTGCATCTTTCGTTGCTTCTGTGTAATCAATATTAACGCTACCGACTTGTTCGTCTGGATCAATTGAACCTGCTAAGACAACAGGTGTTTTTGAACGTGAAAATTCACCACGAATATCATCTGTAATGCGATGACCCATAAAGATAATCCCATCTACTTGCTTGGCAAGTAAATTGTTTAATACAGTAACTTCTTTTTGATCGTCTCCATCTGAATTAGCTAAAATGATATTGTATTTATACATTGTAGCCACGTCGTCAATGCCACGTGCTAATGAAGCAAAAAATGCATTACTAACATCTGGAATAATAACACCCACTGTTGTCGTTTTTTTACTTGCTAAACCACGTGCGACTGCGTTAGGACGGTAATCTAAGCGATCAATCACTTCTAAGACTTTTTTACGCGTTGCTGGTTTTACATTGGGATTACCATTGACAACACGAGAAACAGTAGCCATAGATACATTTGCCTCTCTAGCAACATCATAAATTGTAATTGTTTGTTTTTCCATGTTTCTTCTCCTATAAATATGAATTTGTTCTCATTTTCTGAAAACACTGTTTACATTTCTTTCCTAGCCTAGAATATCAAAATTCTTCTATTTTTGCAACCGTTTTATCGTTTTTTCATGAAAATTTACTTTCCATTTCAAAAGGAACTTTTTGTCATTTCATGTTATGATAGTACTGTGATTCACTTCAGAATAAAAGAAAGAAGGATGTTTTATGAATCAAGAAAAAATTGCCGATTTAAAAAATTGGATGCACCAAGAAAAGATTGACTTCACTTATATTAGTGATCCTGGTCATATCGCTTACTTTTCCGGTTACGAAAGCGAACCTCATGAGCGCGTGTTAGCTTTGTTTATCGCTGCGGACGATCAATCATTTTTATTTACACCTGCATTGGAAGTCGAAGATGCCGAAAATAGTAGTTGGACTTATCCCGTTTATGGTTATTTAGATAGCGAAAATCCTTGGAAAAAAATTGCGGCTTTATTAAATAAACGAACACAAGGCACACCACGCTTTGCTTTAGAAAAACAAGCTCTTTCTTTAGCTCGTTTTGATCAATTGAAAACCTATTTCCCAGCTAGCGATTTTTCGCATGATGTTACGCCTTTAATTGAAAAACTTCAATTAATTAAAACAGAACCTGAAATTCAACGTTTACTAGAAGCTGGTAGTTGGGCGGATGTCGCTTTTGAGATTGGCTTCAAAGCAATTCAAGCAGGCGTTGCGGAACAAGAAATTGTTGCAGAAATCGAGTATCAATTAAAACGTCAAGGTATTCGCTCGATGAGTTTTGATACGTTAGTCTTAACAGGAAAAAACGGAGCTAGTCCTCACGGGGTACCTGGCGAAACAAAAATTGAGCCCCATGACTTAGTGTTATTTGATTTAGGTGTCGTTCATAATGGCTATTGTAGTGATGCCACACGAACAGTCAGCTACTTGGAACCTTCTGATTTCCAAAAAGAAATTTATGGAATTGTCTTAGAAGCACAATTAGCAGCAACTGAAGCGGTGAAACCTGGTGTTACAGCAGGCGAATTAGATGATATTGCTCGAGGTGTAATCACAAAAGCTGGTTATGGTGAATACTTTAACCATCGCTTAGGCCATGGCATTGGAACCACTGTCCATGAATACCCATCGCTGGTTCATGGCAATGATTTAGTCATTGAAGAAGGTATGTGTTTCTCTATTGAGCCCGGTATTTACATTCCTGGAAAAGTAGGCGTTCGTATTGAAGATTGTTTACACGTAACGAAAACAGGCTCCGAACCATTCACTAAGACAACCAAAGAATTGCAAATTATTGAATAGCATAAAAATAAAATGAGGCCATCAGTCAACCGGACTGATGGCCTCATTTCTAAATTTTAAGGTAAGCCGCTGAACAAAAGCAACACGATCCGTTGCTAACTTTCATAAGCTAAACGCTTGTTACCCTTTAAATTCTTTTTTTACGTCTTTCGCTGCATCTTTAACATCTTCTTTTGCTTCTGCAGCTTTTTCAGGAACATCTTTGGTGGTTTCTTTTGCTTCATCGACACCAGCAGAAACAGTTTCTTTGGCTGCTGTCGCAGAATCTTTAACGTCAATATAGATATCTTCTGCTGCATCTTCAGCAATTTCACCTAGATCTTCCGCGTGATCTTGAGCATCGTCAGCTGCTTTTTTAAATTGATCAGATAAATCACCTGTTTGTTTTTTAAAGTTATCAAGCATGTCGCCAGAAACACCTTGTGCTTTATCCAATGAATCTTTTGTTTTTTCTTTGACAGAACCTGCCAAATCAGAGGCTTGATCTGATAAAACGCCGGCTTTTTGTTTTGCGATTTCTGTTAATTCTGTTCCTTTTTGAACAGCATAATCTGTGTAATCTTGCGCTTTGTTTTTTAAATCATCTGTTTGATTTGATAAATCATCACGTAATTCTTTACCTGATTTTGGTGCAAGTAATAATGCGGCAACGGCTGCTGCTGTTCCACCAATTACTGCTCCTAAGAAAAATCCGCCTTTTTTAGCCATAAAAATCTCCTCCAATTAGTTATTTGTTTTTTTATTTTTTGAACGCATTGCTCTAAAAGCAGAACCGCCTACTTTACTCACTAAACCAGCTTTCGCTGTGCCTTTCCCTACGGTTCCTACCTTCGTAATCAAATGTTTACTTGAGGTGTTCAATTCAGAGACACTTTCGCTTAAATCAGCAACGGCCGTAAACAACGGATCAATCGTTGCCACTTTTTGATTCACATCTGTTAATAGTTCATTACTTTTAACAAGCAAGCCTTCCACTTGGCGACTCAATACATTCACATCGCTAGTCACGACTTTGATTGTTGTATTTGTTTCATCAATTGTATCTTCAATTTTTGAAACAACTTGAGAAACTTTATATAACACAAGTACTAAAAAGATGACTAAAACAACAAATGCTACCGCTGCAATTAAGGCAGCAATTTCCCCACCTGACATATCATTACTCCCCTCTGAAATTTTATTTATAATCTTAGGATAACACCAACTTATATTTTTCACAACTCATAAAGCTAAGAATGACAATTTATTTTATAAAATTCTCATGCCCTTTTCTTTAAGAAAATAAGCGTAAAATTTCCTTCTAACGAATTGAAATTTTACGCTTATTTTTATTTATTTTTCTTTTGGTTGCTCTTTTTTCGCTAATTGAGCACCTAAATTAATAATGTATTCTCGTAAATTATCTTTTACTTCTGGATGAGTCAAACCATATTCAATGCTTGTTTTCATAAACCCAAATTTATCGCCAACGTCGTAACGTTCTCCTTTAAACTCACGAGCAAAAACGCGTTGTGTTTTATTTAAAGTGTCAATCGCATCTGTTAACTGAATTTCGTTACCAGCGCCTGGTTTTTGATTTTCAAGTACATCAAAAATTTCAGGGGTTAATAAATAACGGCCGATAATCGCTAAATCACTTGGTGCTTCCTCGGGTTTTGGTTTTTCAACAAAGTTCTCGACATTGTATAGTCCTTTTTCGATTTCTTTTTCTGGGTTGATAATACCATATTTTGAAGTATCTTCATGGGGTACTTTCATTACCGCAATTGTCGAAGCATGTGTTTGTTCGTAATCATCCATTAATTGTTTCGTTAATGGCACTTTATCTTCCATTAAATCGTCGCCTAACATCACGACAAAAGGTTCATTGCCAACAAATGCTTTCGCTTGTAAAACAGCGTGTCCTAAGCCTTTCGGATGGGATTGACGAATAAAATGTAAATTAACATCCGTTGTTTCTTCGACTAATTTCAATAAATCGGTTTTATTTTTTTCTTTTAAATTATTTTCTAATTCAACATTTGAATCAAAATGATCTTCAATCGGACGTTTGGCTTTGCCTGTCACAATTAAAATATCTTCGATTCCTGAAGCTAGTGCTTCTTCTACAATAAATTGAATCGTTGGTTTATCAACAATCGGTAACATTTCTTTTGCCATTGCTTTGGTAGCCGGCAAGAAACGTGTTCCTAACCCAGCTGCTGGAATAACTGCCTTTTTAACTTTCATCTTTTTTCCTCCTAAAAATCAAGTGTAAATTCGTTTTCGGTTTTGCCATCGCGCAACATGATTTCTTTTGCTGCTTGTTGTACATCTTCGTCATTGTACAAGACATTGTAGATGGTTTCTGTGATTGGCATTTCGACTTCTAATTGTTGTGCCAATTCATAGGCTGCTTTAGTTGTTGAAACACCTTCCACAATCATGCCCATGTTTTCTAAGACTTCATCTAACTTATGGCCTTTTCCTAATAAATTACCTGCACGCCAATTTCGAGAATGGACACTTGTACAAGTAACAATTAAATCCCCAACACCACTTAAACCAATAAATGTTAATGGGTTTGCTCCCATCGCAACCCCTAAACGACTAATTTCTGCTAAACCACGAGTCATAATTGCCGCTTTGGCATTATCACCAAAGCCTAAGCCATGAATCGCTCCGGCGCCCAAAGCAATAATATTTTTTAAGGCCGCCCCTGTTTCTACACCAATCACATCATCATTCGTATAAATTCTAAAGTAATCATTCATAAACAACTCTTGCACATACACAGCTTCTGCTAAATTTTCGCTTGCTGCTGTAATGGTTGTAATGTCATGAACAGCGACTTCTTCTGCATGGCTTGGACCAGATAAAACCACAATCCCTTGCCGTTTTTCTGCTGGAATCTCTTCCGCTATCACTTCTGAAATCCGCTTATGTGTACCTTGTTCAAGCCCTTTACTTGCATGAATAATAATTGGTTTTGTTTTTAAATGTTGGGCCACTTCTTGTGCTACTGAACGAATGGCTTTAGTTGGTACCACAAACAGTACCGCATCAACATCTACTAAAGCAGTGGCTAAATCAGTGGTTGCCTGAATTGAAGTAGGTAAGATTAATTCTGGTAAATAATGTTTGTTGGTGTGTTTTGTATTTATTTCATCGATTTGCTCTGGTTTATTTCCCCAAATACAGACCTCGTGTCCATTTTCGGCTAATACTTGAGCTAAAGCTGTCCCCCAGGAACCTGGACCTAAAACAGCGACTTTTTGTTTCATCGGTGAAACTCTCCTTTCGCTAAACAACGTTACTTCTTTAGTTTACCATATTCTTCGATCAAGTTGGATTAAGAAGTTGTTATTTTTTTCTTTTGTTTCTCCCGATTGTAAAATTTCAAATTGGGATTTCTTCTACGAACGATCACAATAACAATTGCTGCCACGAACATCACTAAAGACAACAATTGTGAGACACGAATGTTACTAAACGCATACAAACTGTCCATCCGTAACCCTTCGATGAAGAAGCGGCCGAAAGAATACCATATTATATAACCTAAAAAGACTTCGCCTTCTTTTAAAAAGTGTGGCTTTTTACGTAATAACACTAAAACGATAAAGCCTAAAACATTCCAGACAGATTCATATAAAAATGTTGGTTGATGATACGTTCCGTTGATATTCATGTTATCAATAATAAACGTTGGTAAATGGAGATTTTCTAAAAATTGTCTGGTGGTCGCTGGCCCATAGGCTTCATGATTCATAAAGTTGCCCCAACGACCAATTGCTTGCGCTAAAATCACACTTGGTGCGGCAATATCTAAAAAAGTCCATGTAGAAATGAAACGATGACGTGTAAAGAAAAACAGCGCCAGTCCCCCACCAATAAGACCACCATAAATCGCTAAGCCACCATTTCGAGTAAAGAAAATTTCAATCGGATTGTCTACATAATCTTGCCATTGAAAAGCGACGTAATACAAGCGCGCGCCAACAATTGCTGCAGGTAATCCCCAGAGCATAAAGTCAAAGACATCATCTTCTTTTAAACCAACACGAACGGCTTCACGACTACTTAGCCAAACAGCTAAAGCAATCCCTGAAACAATAATAATTGCATACCAATAGACGGGAATACCGAAAAGGCGAAATGCAATTGAATTTACTTGAGCTAACATCATCACATCTTCTCCTTCTATTCTCCTGAATTTTCTTCAATTAAACGGGTTAAGCGCTCTTCAAACGTTTTTGTTGCATCATAGCCCATTGTTTTCGCGCGGAAGTTCATTGCTGCCACTTCAATAATAATGGCCACATTTCGGCCAGTCTTAACAGGAATGCGAATCTGAGGGACATCAACGTTAGCTATTTCAACCATTGCATCATCACTACCAAGACGATCATATTTCTTGTCTTTTTCCCATGCCTCTAAATAAACGACCAATTGAACTTGCATAAAGCCGCGGACCGCACTAGCTCCAAACAGGTTCATGACGTCAATAATTCCGATACCACGAATTTCAATTAAATGCTGCAAAATTTTTGGTGGCTCTCCAACCACGGTTAATTCATCTTGCTGATAAACATCGACACGATCGTCTGCGATTAGCCGATGTCCACGTTTAATAAGCTCTAAAGCTGTTTCACTTTTACCAATACCGCTATCTCCTTGAATCAAAACACCAAGTCCATAAACATCAACTAAAACCCCATGGACACTTGTCCGAACAGCTAAACGACCATCTAAATAACTGGATAGTTCCCCTAGTAAACGGGAAGTTGAAATCGGTGAACGTAATACAGAAACCCCATTTTCTTTTGCTGCTGTAATTAATTCTTCGGGGATTTCTAGTCCTCTGGATACTATAAAGGCTGGAGTATCTTTCGCACATAAACGGCGCATCACTAATAAACGCTCTTCAGGCATCATTCGTTCTGCAAAGGTAATTTCTTTGCTCCCAAATAATTGTAAACGGTCATGGGAATAATAATTAAAATACCCAGTTAATTCTAAACCTGGCCGGGAAATTTCACCAGTTTTAATCGTTCTATTTAAGCTTTCTTCATCTCCGTATACTACTTCTAAAGAAAGATTTTCTACCAGTTGATAAATCTTTACCACTTCTGTCATATCGAATGTCAGTCCTTTCTGCTACTTGTTATATTTTATCATTTAAAAATACAAGTTTCTAGCTATTCACTAGATAATTCCTAGAATTATCATATTTCAAAAAAATGAAACTATTTTTCAATGAAATTATCTATGCTATTTCTGTTACTTGACTATTTCAGAAAACTTTGTATACTTGAAGCCGATCCTTTTAAGAAAAGAGGAAACTTATGAAAGAATATTTAAAGGAAAAAGCCCATCAATTACCGTTAACACCGGGTGTTTATTTAATGAAAGACGCAACCGACACAATTATTTATGTGGGTAAAGCCAAAAAATTAAAAAATCGCGTGTCGAGCTATTTTATTAATAGTAATCAACATTCTCGAAAGACGATGCGTTTAGTCAAACAAATTATAGACTTCGATGTTCTCCATACTGACACAGAATTGGATGCGCTCCTCCTAGAATGTCAACTGATTCAACAGTATCGGCCGCGTTACAATCGCCAAATGAATGCTTATGAACAATATTCTTATGTATCGGTAGCCGTTAATGAGCGGCAATTAGAGATTAAACTCTTAAATATTCCCACTAAAGAGAACTGTTTTGGTCCTTATTCGATTCGTCGAAAATTAAACCGTTTAAAAATAATTTTGGATAGTATCTACGATCTCGTCCCAACCAACTATTGGCATCAAACCTTTCAAAAAGAGAGTGCCATTCCGACCGAACTATTTCAACAAGAATTGTTCGACTTTTTCCATAATCAAGGACGAGAACCAATCAAACGAATTGCTCAACAAATGCAAGAGGCTGCTGAAAAACAAGCCTTCGAAAAAGCGGCAAAACTCAAAGAAGATTGGCTCTTTCTGACACGCTTTGCAAACCAAAATCAACGAATTAGTCAAGCTAACCAACGAGATTGGCAACTGATGTGGTTACCTTGTCAGAAAAAAATCAAATACTATTTAATTTACCAAGGCTTGGTGGTAGCAACACGTGTTGTAACTAAACAAACGTTTCAAAAATATTCATCGCTTGAACTAGCAAAAAAAATCATGCCTAAAAAACCACCGAAAACAATTGAGCATTACTCAAAGCAACAAGTTGATTTTTTAAACATTTTATATGGCTATATCAGCCGCCATCCAGAATGTCACCTAGAAAATTTAACCATCGAAAAAGCCTGAAGAACGCATTTTATGCTACGTTCTTCAGGCTTTTTTATTCATATTTAGATAAATTGTGATCCGTAACGATCGTATTGACAATTGACATAATTACAGCCATTAGCACCGCTGCCCAAAAACTTGAGAAGCCAAAGTTCATTTCCCCCACAAAAAACGAGGTCATTTGTAAAATCGCTGCATTGACAACAAAGCTAAATAGACCAAACGTTAATAAAGTAAATGGGAGCGACAAGATTGTTAAGACTGGTTTCACCAACATATTTAGGATTGAGAGAACAAAGGCGGCAATAATTGCAGGCATTATGCCTCTCACATGAATCATGCCAGGAAAAACAACTGATAAAGAAATGAACGTCAGTGTATTAACAACCAATCGCTGAAAATATGTCATTAAAAGTCACTCCATTCGTCATCATCAATTTTTTCCGCTTCTTTACGTTGCTTTTTATTGGCAGCATAAGGATTTTCATTGCGAACATTTCTATTATAAGGATTTTGATGGCCGTAGCCGCGATCGCTTCCTGTTCTTCCAGAAGGGATCAAGACTGCTAAGGCAATGTATAAGAGAATGCCTGGAAATCCTGCTGAGAAAAAGCTGAGCAAGACATAAACGACACGAATAATTGTTGGGTCAATTCCTAGCCAATCAGCAATCCCAGCTAAGCTTCCTGTTAAAACCACGTTATTCGGAGATTTTGTTAGTTTTCTTTTCATATGTTTTCACCTCGTCTACTAAATTTTACACTAGAAAGGCTGATTCGTCAGCCCATCTAGCTTAAAATTATTAATTATTTATCCGTATCTTTTAGGAAAATACTTCCCGTTGTTGTAGAAGCATTAATTTGAGCCATTGATTCTTCCAGTACACGTCTAAAATGTAATTGTTGATTGCCGCGATCTTTCTTTTCACGAACAACTTCAATATCTGTTAAACGGCTGTTAATACTACCTAAATTAGTTTTCACTTGCCCTTCAACGCCTAAGTCATTTGGCAAGGCCAACTTGATATTCCCATTTGCAGAGCTTGCTTCAACACGGCGAAGCGTTTTTTCTTTAGCTGTAATGCGGATATCTCCATTAATCAGAGAAACACTTAGACTTTCTGGTGCCGCGGAAATAGACACATCACCATTGACTGTTTCAATAATGTTATCTAAAATCGTTCCTTCTAAGACTTTAATTTCACCATTCACGCCTTCAATTTCTAACATAGTTGCATCAATTTTTTTAAACGTAATCGTCCCATTCGTTGATTTTGTGTAAACATCTTTCGCTGTTAACTCTTCTACTAAGACATTTCCGTTTAATAATTTAACAGATACATGATCGTAAGTGCGTTTTGGTAAATAGAACGTTAAATCTGCTTTCACCCGTTTGTTTGGCACTTGGAAAGAAATTGTTTCATCATCCACATCAATGTCACTTCGTTCTAAGAAAGCTTCCATTGGTGAATCTCCTGCCATTTTACCATATAATTTGATTTTTGCTTCGACTTTCACATCTTCTTGATCCCAAGTTTTGAAAACCACGGTACCATTTGCTACCTTGACATCAATTAAACTTGCTTGTGGATTTGGATAATTAAACTCATGTTCAAACTTAGTTGTTGCCACACCAGGAACTTTCATTTTAATGTCTTTCCATTCCACATTATCATTCATGGTGTCACTGAAAGAATTAAATGTTTTTTTCAAGAATTCTCCCACTTGGCCGCCAACTTCGGCAACTTTGCCGCCGACTTGGTTAAAGGTGTCTGCGGCTTGATCTTTCCACTCTTCAGAGAATTGAGAAGAAACTTTTTCTTTTGTATCATTCCATTGACCTTTCCATTGTTCTTTGCGAATGTTTTTTAGTTCTTCTTCCAGTGCTGTTTTTTCAGTACTTTGAGTCGCTAATTTTTCTTCTAATTGTGCAAGTAAAACGTGCAAGTCTTTTCGTTGAACTTGTTCATCTTCTGTTAATGCATCTAATTCTTCTTTTGTATCTAATGTTCCAATTTCTTCTGCGACTTCTTTAATTTCTTCTTTGATGCCGGCAATTTCTGCGTTGACTTCGTCCAATTCAGCCGAAGCACGATTGGCTTTTGTTGCTAACTCATCAAGAATTCTTTCTAAGTTTTCACGATCTTTTTCTGCACTGTCCTGTGTATTTTCTTCAAACGAATCAACAGTAGGTCCTTCTGATTCGCCTTTTTCTAATGCATCCATTAAATCTGCGACTTGATCTTCTTTATTTGTTGTTCCAATATTTTGTGTATCGACTTTTTCAGCAGCTTTTTCGATTTGTTTTTCATCTTTTTCAGTTGCCATATTTTCTAATAAAATTAACGCTTCTTCTGACGTTAGAATACCTTTTTTCACTAATTCTAATACGCGTTCTCTTTCTTTCATGGATATTGCCTCCTTAGCAAATTTTCACTCAATAGTGTTTTCCTTACATGCATTATTATGCCTTGTTTTTGATCATTTGTCATAGGACTTAAGAACGATTTCTTCTCATTAGTAAGGACTAGTTTTATAAAATCAGCTCATTTTACGCTAAAAAAACTAGGAATTGGTCTAAAAAAGGCCGTCTCCTAGTTTTTTTTATTTGTTTTTCTTAAAATTGTTCATCACGATTACTATTCAATTCGGTAATTTTACCAGTTGCCAAGTAAACAATCCACTCACAAATATTTGTGACATAGTCGCCAATTCTTTCCAAGTATTGTGCCACATGTAGATAATCAGTTCCGCTAATGACCGTTTCTGGATTAGCTTTCATTGCTTCTACGGCATGTTTGTAAATACTATCGAAATATTCATTAGTACGATCATCCATTTGTGCAATCATTCGTGCATCTTTTTGATCCGTTTTAACATAGGCGATTAAAACATTATCCACCATTTTTTTCACATAATCAGACATATCTGAAATTTCTTTTTCGATTTCAGGAATACGTGTTTCTCCTTTTAAGCGAATCGTTGATTTAGCAATTGAAACGGCATGGTCCGCCATTCTTTCTAAATCCGAACTAGCTTTCATAACAGTGATAATCATACGTAAGTCTGTTGTCACTGGTTGTTGTAACGCAATCATTTCAAAACTCTTTTTCTCAAGTTTGACTTCCATATCATTAATTTCAATATCGCGATCAATCACTTCTTGAGCCAATTTTTTATCATGATTAATATATGCTTTCACGGATTTATGGACGGCACTACTAACCATCATACCCATTTCATAAAATTGATTGTGCAGATTTAATAGTTCTTCTTCAAATTGTGTCCGTAACATTCTTTTTCCCCCTTTTAACCAAATTTACCAGAAATGTAATCTTCTGTTTGTTTTTCTTTTGGATTTAAAAATACTTTTTTCGTGTCATTAAATTCAATTAAATCACCTTGTAAAAAGAAGGCCGTTTTATCAGAGATCCGTGATGCTTGTGACATATTATGTGTCACCATAATCATGGTATATTTCTCTTTTAATGTTAACAGCATGTTTTCAATTTTACCACTAGAAACTGGGTCCAAGGCGCTAGTTGGTTCATCTAATAAAATAATATCTGGTTCCACAGCTAAAACACGAGCGATACAAACCCGCTGTTGTTGTCCACCAGAAAGTGAAAGTGCACTTTTGTGAAGTTTATCTTTGACATCCTCCCAAACGGCAGCAGCTTTCAAACTGGTTTCAACTGCTTCATCTAAGACTTGCTTGTCTTTGACTCCTTTTAGGCGCAAGCCATAAATCACATTTTCATAAACTGAAAATGGAAATGGATTAGGTTGTTGGAAAACCATCCCAATTTCTTTACGTAATTCAACGTTATCTGTTTTCGGTCCATAAATATCTTTTCCTTTATAGACAACACTTCCAGTAATAGTTACGTCTGGGATTAAATCATTCATACGATTCAAGCAACGTAAATACGTTGACTTCCCGCAACCAGAAGGACCAATCATGGCAGTTAATTCTCCTTGATTAAAAGTTAAATCGATGCCTTTCAATGCTTCTTTTTTCCCGTAATATAAATGTAAATCTTTTGATGAAATAATTTCTTTGCCCATCTTGCTCCTCCTAACCAAAATGTCCTGAAACGTAGTCTTCCGTTGCTTGAATTTTTGGTCGTGTAAAGATTTTTCTTGTATGGTCGTATTCAATGACTTTGCCCATATAGAAGAAAGCTGTATAGTCACTAATCCGCGCCGCTTGTTGCATGTTATGTGTCACAATGATGATCGTGTAATCATCTTTTAAATTCACTAACGTTTCTTCAACCGTTCCTGTTGAAATCGGATCTAAGGCGCTTGCTGGTTCATCTAATAACAGAATATCTGGTTTCATCGCAATTGCCCGAGCGATACACAAACGTTGTTGTTGCCCACCAGACAGAGCTAAGGCGCTTTTGTTTAAGTTATCTTTCACTTGATCCCAAAGTGCGGCTTGCTTCAAACTTGTTTCAACGATTTCATCTAATTTTTTCTTATCCTTTTCACCATGCTGTTTCAATGCGAATGTGATATTTTCATAGATAGATTTACTAAATGGATTGGGCCGCTGAAAAACCATGCCAATGCGTTTTCTCATTTCGTAGACGTCAACTTCTTTCGTATTGACATCGACATCTTTATACATAATTTTTCCAGTAACACGTGAATTGGCAATGCCATCGTTCATACGATTTAGCGAACGTAAATACGTGGATTTACCGCAACCAGAAGGTCCAATTAAGGCGGTTATTTTGTTCTTTTCAAATTGCAAATCAACACCTTTGATAGCCTCATTGTCCCCGTAAAAGACATGTAAGTCTTCCGTGTGTAACGCAATCGGGTCTTTTTGGCTATCTAGTTGAAGTAAATGGGTATCATTTAAATTGTATTCTTTCATGCTAATTCCCCTAACATTAAGCTGATGTCATTCTCTTATAAAGACGGTTGCCGATAAAACGAGCGCCGAAATTGAAAAGTAAAACTACTAAAATTAACACAGCGGAGGCACCTGCTGAGACCGCAGCGCCATCTGGCATCGTTCCTTCGGTATTAATTTTCCAAATATGCACAGCCAACGTTTCCGCTTGACGGAAAATACTAATTGGACTTGAAACGCTCAACGGATTCCAATTACTGAAATCTAAGGCAGGTGCGCTTTGTCCTGCTGTATAAATTAGCGCAGCGGCTTCACCGAAAATCCGACCAGAACTCAAAATAACCCCTGTCAAAATTCCTGGTAACGCTTCTGGCAAAATAACTTTTTTAACTGTTTCCCAACGTGAAAGACCTAAGGCTAACCCCGCTTCACGCTGTGTATAATGAATGGCTTTCAAAGATTCCTCAACATTTCTAGTCAATAATGGTAAGTTAAAAAATGTTAATGCTAACGCACCTGATAAGATTGAAAAGCCATATCCGATTTGTACAACGAAAATCAAGAAGCCGAACAGCCCCACAACAACGGAAGGCAATGAACTTAAAATTTCAATCGAGGTACGAATTAAATCAGTTAACCAATTCTTTTTCGCATATTCCGATAAGTAAATTCCAGCACCTAATGAAATTGGAATACTAATAATCATTGTAATCAATAGTAAATATAGTGAATTGAAAAGCTGAATACCAATCCCACCACCAACTTGATAGGCTCTGGATGGTTGTGTTAAAAATTCCCACGAAATATGTGGAATTCCTCTAGCTAAAATGTAAATCAGTAAGGCCGCCAAAATTAAAACAATGACGCCAGATACGGCATATAAGATACCTGTTGCGATTTTATCTGCTTTTTTTGCATTCATTATTTTAAGGCTCCTCTCTTACCGATAATTCGGATAACAATGTTGAATAGTAAAGACATCAACAATAGAATCAAGGCTAAAGACCAAAGAACGTTGTTTTCAACTGTTCCCATAATTGTATTCCCAATCCCCATTGTCAAAATACTTGTTAGTGTCGAAGCTGGTGTTGTCAAACTAGTTGGCATCACAGCTGCATTTCCGATTACCATTTGGATTGCTAAGGCTTCACCAAACGCACGAGCCATACCAAAGACAACCGCAGTTAAAATACCAGGCACAGCTGCCCGCAAGACAACTTTATAAATCGTTTGCCAACGCGTAGCACCAAGCGCCAACGATGCTTCACGATAATGTCTAGGTACAGCTTTTAGCGCATCCACGGTCATTGTAGTGACCGTTGGTAAAATCATAACAAATAGTACAAATGTACCAGCTAAAATACCGAAGCCAGTTCCGCCAAAGATTGAACGGACAAAAGGAACAATGACAGATAAACCAATAAATCCATAAACAACAGAGGGAATCCCTACAAGTAATTCAATAACTGGTTGTAAAAATTTCGCTCCTTTTTTAGGTGAAATTTCTGTCATAAAAACAGCCGCTCCAATCGCAAATGGCGTCGCAACAATCGCTGACAAAAACGTTACAATAAAGGAACCCGCAATCATTGGTAAAGCCCCAACCATGGGTTTACCGTCTGCGCCGATATCACTTGGGTTCCAGTTTGTTCCAAATAAGAAATCAAACACGTTAATCTTATCTTTAAAGAATGTAGCAAGTCCTTTACTTGCAACAAAATAGAAAATTGAAACAACCACTGCTACAATTAAGGCAATACATAGGAAACTAATAAATTTTCCTCGTTGCTCCATCTTGGCTCTTTTCGATTTTGTTAATAATTTTTTCTGTACATCTTCCAAGAATATTTCCTCCTCAAACAATCCAACTTTTACAGATAAAAATAGTGTACCTTTTTTACATCAATTTGTTTTTAATAACATGTAAATTTTATGTTAAGTTTGTAAATTTTGTGTTAAGAGAATTATTTAATGACATTTCCTTGCCAATCCCGTTCAATTTCCATTTTCGAAACAGGAATATACCCTAATTGACCAATCACACGTTCTTGGATATCATCTGACAACATAAAGTCTAAAAACTCTTTGGTTAAATCACTTGGATTTTTACGAGTGTACATGTGTTCATAAGACCAAATAATCCATTTATTGTTCATTACATTTTCATCTGTTGGCTGAACACCATCAATACTTAACGTAGCTACTTCATCAGTAACATATGAAAATGCGGTATAACTAATCGCTCCTGGTGTATCAGAAACAATGGAACGAACCATGCCGCTGGAATCTTGTTCTTGCGCACGAATGGCTGTTTTATCTCCCAAGACCCACTTTTCAAAAGTCGCACGCGTACCACTACCGGCCGCTCTGTTCAAAATAACAATTTTTTGATCTTTCCCGCCAAGTTCTTTCCAGTTTGTTACTTCACCTAAAAAGATTTTCTTTAAATTTTCCATTGAGATATCTTTGACACCGACATTTTTGTTAACGATTGGTGTAATCCCAACAACAGCAACTTTATGATCAATTAAGTCTTCCGCTTTGATGCCCTTTTTCTCTTCTGCAAATAAATCAGAATTACCAATGTCTACCGCGCCAGATTGGACTTGACTCAGACCTGTTCCGCTTCCGCCACCTTGGACATTAATAAATCTTCCCGGATTTTGGCTTTGATATTCCTCACTCGCTGTCTCTACTAATGGTTGTAAAGCTGATGAGCCTACCGCTGTGATGGATTCACCACGATCAATCCATTTTGCACATCCTGTCAAAATAAGTATACTTGCCAAACCAATAAATAATAGCAATCTTTTTTTCATCGATTCATTATTCCTCCAATTAATTTCAATCCATTCTATTTTACCATTATATGTAGGACTTGAAAATTATAAGTTATCAATTTGTTGGTACAACTGAGAAAACTCTTAAATTAAATAACAAGTATTTTAAAACTAAACCAAAAAAAGCTCTCCAAAATGGAGAGCTTTTTTTCGTTTAAATTTTCAAGAAACGACGCATTGAAATAACTGAACCTAGTGATCCAATAATCATTCCTGTTGCAATCATTAATAGATTAACTTTCCAGATAAAATCTTCTGGACGAATTAATGAATAATTCGAACGCAATAACTGCGGGTTAAACATGTTATAAACTTGATGGTAGCCTAACGTCATAATAATGACTGGCACGATTGCGCCAATCAACCCAATCCAAGCACCTTCTAAGAAGAACGGCCAACGAATGAAACTGTTTTTGGCTCCTACAAGACGCATAATTTGGATTTCTTTTTGACGAGATAAAATCGTAATCCGAATAGTGTTGGAAATTAAGAACACTGCAACGAATAAAAGTAATGCAGCAGCTGCTAAGCCCCAAGTTCGAACGGTTTGAGCGATTTTAAAGATTTTGTCTGAATTTACACCACCGTAATCGGCTTTAAAAACACTTGGGAATTTAGCTGCTTGTTTCGCAATATCTTTCGTGTCTTCTGGTGTTTTTGCACGGACATAATACACATCATATAATGGGTTACTGTCGCCTTCGAAAAGATTCCAGGCATCCCCCATTTGTTCTTGGATTTTTTTCAATTGTTGATCTTTGTTTGAATAAGAAATATCTTCAACATTGTCTAATCCTTTAAGTTGTTTTTCTAATGTTTTCATTTCATTTTGTTTTGTACCAATATCGACAAAAACAGACACTGTCACGTTTTTTTCGATATCATCAGCAAGTTTCGTTGCATTAAAAATAACGCCCATAAAAATACCAACTAAAACTAATGTAATTGTAACCGCACTTGCTGAGGCAACAGTCATCCAACCGTTCCGTTTTAAACTTTTGATACTTTCAAATAAATGAGAAAAGAATGTTCTAATCATCGTAGCCGTATTCTCCTTCCACTTGGTCACGGATAATGCGACCATTTTCAATGGCAATAACACGGTGACGAATCGTATTTACAATTGTACTATTATGCGTTGCCATCACGACTGTTGTTCCTTGTGCGTTAATCCGGTCCAACAATTTCATGATTTCCCATGAATTCTCTGGATCTAAGTTTCCAGTTGGTTCATCGGCAATTAAAACTTTCGGTGTATTTACGATTGCTCGTGCAATGGATACCCGTTGCTGTTCCCCACCAGAAAGTTCGCTTGGAAAAACACGTACCTTATGTTTTAGACCGACTAAATCTAAAACTTCCATCACGCGTTTTTTGATTTCGCGAGGACGTCGTCCGATAACTTGCATCGCATAGGCCACGTTCTCATACACAGTTTTCTTTGGTAATAGTTTATAGTCTTGGAAAACGATGCCGATTTCACGACGTAAATAAGGAACTTCTTTATTTTTTATTTTCATTAAATCATGACCTGCAACTGTCAAATTACCTTTTGTTGCTTTTTCTTCACGATACATTAATCTAATAAAGGTTGATTTCCCTGCACCTGAGGGACCAACCACATAGACGAACTCGCCTTGGTCAATCTCTACTGAAATATTTCGAATCGCTGTTGTACCATTCGAATATTTCTTCATTACATCTTTCATTTCAATCATGGCGTTCTCTCCATCTCTTTTTTCTTCAATCCTACTCATTATAACATGTCAATATTGCAAACTTCTTGCATTAAGTTACATTTTTATTTCAATTTAATGAAGAGCTTAACTTAAGCGCTGTTTTAAGTAGGCATCAATGAAACCATCAAGGTCTCCATCCATCACAGCTTGAACATTGCCAGTTTCGTAATTTGTCCGATGGTCTTTGACCATTGAATACGGATGGAACACGTAAGAACGGATTTGTGAGCCCCAGCCAATTTCCATTTGTTCACCACGTAAACTTGCTGCTTCTTGGGCTTTCTTTTCCATTTCCAATTGATATAATTTGGCTTTTAACATACTCATTGCTTGCTCACGGTTTTTTAATTGAGAACGTTGTGCTTGGCTTGCGACAACGGTACCTGTTGGAATATGTGTGATTCGAACAGCCGATTCTGTTTTATTAATATGCTGACCACCGGCACCACTTGCTCGATAGGTATCAATTTTTAAGTCATCTGGATTGATCGCAATTTCTATTGTATCGTCTAGTTCCGGCATTACATCAACTGAACAAAACGAAGTATGACGGCGTTTAGCGGAATCAAAGGGCGAAATCCGTACAAGACGATGGACACCTTTTTCAGATTTTAGGTAGCCATAAGCATTGTAACCTTTGATTAATAAGGTGACACTTTTAATCCCTGCTTCATCTCCAGCTTGGTAATCCAACGTTTCAACTTGGAAACCGTGACTTTCTGCCCAACGTGTATACATTCGTAAAAGCATACTTCCCCAATCTTGTGATTCAGTACCACCGGCACCAGGGTGTAATTCAATTAGGGCGTTATTATGATCATATGGCTCATTTAGTAGTAAGGATAGCTCATACGTTGTTAAACGTTCTTGCAAGAGATGAATTCTTTCTTCCAATTCTTCTTGAATCTCTGCATCATATTCTTCTTGTTGTAATTCAAACATCACCGTTAATTCGTCCAGTTCCTCAGAGAGCTGATGAAATTGTTGATATTTTTCTTTCAAACTATTGGTTTCGTTAATTAGCTTTTGAGCCGTTTCTGTGTTGTCCCAAAAACCAGGTTCTCCCATCCGATTTTCCGCCTCGGCAATGTCTTCTTCTAACTGGTCTAAGTCAAAGAGACCTCCTGAAGCTAGTAATTTTTTGTGTCATTTCGTCTAATAATGTACGAATTTCTGGGTTTTCCAAAATGATTCCTTCTTTCTCTTTATTGTAAAAAGAGCAAAGGCGGGACAAATTGCCCCACCCTGCGTTTTTTCTTTAATTAAGCGTTTCTTCCATGACAATTTTTGAATTTTTTGCCACTTCCGCATGGGCATAAATCATTACGGCCCACTTTTTTATCTACACGCACAGGTTGACGCTTCGCACTTGTGTTGCTTTGTGCAGCTGCATCTTGTTCTGTTTCTGGATGTTCCGCTTGTCCTTGAGCTACTTGCTCACGTTGGACATTTTGGCGAATTTCCGATTTCATGAATAAACGTGTTACTTCATATTCGATTGAACCCACCATATTGTTATACATAGAATAACCTTCTGTTTGATATTCTACTAATGGGTTGTTTTGACCGTACGCACGTAAGCCGACAGATTGACGTAATTGATCCATTGCATCAATGTGATCTGTCCATTTAGTATCGACGACACGCAAGATGACAACTTTTTCAAATTCTAGCAGTTGTTCTTGACCATTCAATTGTTGAGATTTTTCTTCAAATACTTCTTGCGCACGTGCCACTAAGTAGTCTTTGATTTCTTCAGCTGATTTATTTTCTAAATCTTTTTTAGAAATCGTATCTTCATGGACAAGTGTTGAGGCTGCAAAATCGACAATCCCATCTAAATTCCATTCTTCTTTTTCTAATTGTGTATGGCTATCCACCACTCGGCCAATCGTCCGTTTTACCATGCCCATCAATACATAAGACAAGTCATTTTCTTCCATAATTACTTCTTGTCGTTGTGCATAAATAACTTCACGTTGCTCGCGCATCACGTCATCGTATTGTAAAACATTTTTACGTGTGTCATAGTTATTTCCTTCCACACGTTTTTGAGCAGACTCTACTTGGCGAGTAAACATTTTACTTTGAATAACTGCATCTTCTTCTTGCACATTCATTCGTTCCAAGAATGTTTTAATTCGTTCTGAACCAAAGCGTTTCATTAAGTCATCTTCTAAAGATAAATAAAATTGTGAAACCCCTGGATCCCCTTGGCGTCCTGCACGTCCACGCAACTGATTATCAATACGACGTGACTCATGACGTTCTGTCCCGATAACTGCTAGACCACCTAGTTCAAGTACACCTAAACCAAGTTTAATATCCGTTCCACGACCAGCCATATTTGTTGCAATTGTAACTGCGCCTTTTTGACCGGCATTCATAATGATTTCGGCTTCTTTAAAGTGATTCT
The DNA here is from genome assembly GCF_051711865.1 of Enterococcus sp. DIV2419. Taxonomy (NCBI): domain Bacteria; kingdom Bacillati; phylum Bacillota; class Bacilli; order Lactobacillales; family Enterococcaceae; genus Enterococcus; species Enterococcus sp. DIV2419. Next base: position 1,408,247 of record NZ_JBIONS010000001.1, on the reverse strand, counting down.
TTGCATTTAATACTTCATGAGGAATTTTAGCTGCGTTTAATTTATCAGAAAGTAATTCTGATGTTTCTACCGCAACAGTCCCTACCAACACTGGTTGCCCTTTGTGGTAACGTTCTTTAATATCTTCCACTACTGCGTTAAATTTACTTTCCAAGGTTGGATAAAGTAAATCTGGACGATCGTCGCGGATAATCGGACGATTGGTTGGAATTTGAATGACTTGAATATTGTAAATTTCACGGAATTCTTCTTCTTCTGTTTTAGCAGTACCAGTCATCCCGGCTAGTTTTTTGTACATCCGGAAGTAGTTTTGGAAAGTAATCGTCGCCATTGTTTTTGTTTCATCTTCAATTTCGACGCCTTCTTTTGCTTCGATCGCTTGATGCAAGCCATCAGAATAACGACGACCATCCATGATACGACCAGTAAATTGGTCAACAATTAAGACTTTATTGTCTTGCACCACGTAATCAATGTCTAATAACATGATATAGTTTGCCCGTAACGCTTGATCTAAATGGTGCGTTAATGCTGTATTTTCAATATCGTAAAGGTTATCCAATCCAAAAGTTTGTTCCGCTTTTTCAATCCCTGCTTCTGTTAAACCAATTGTTTTAGACTGAATATCAATTTTGTAATCTTCGTCTTCTTTTAAGCGTTTGACAAAATTATCGGCACGCGTATAGAGTGCTGTCGATTTTTCAGCTTGTCCAGAAATAATTAATGGGGTTCTTGCTTCATCAATTAAGATTGAATCCACTTCATCGACAATTGCATAGTTTAATGGACGTTGAACCATTTGGCTGCGATAAACAACCATGTTATCACGCAAATAGTCAAATCCTAATTCGTTATTTGTACTATAAGTGATATCACAGTTATACGCTTCACGTTTTTCATCAGAAGATTTAGAGTTAATGTTTAAGCCAACGCTTAAGCCTAAGAAATTATATAATTCTCCCATTTCGTTAGAGTCACGGGTTGCTAAGTATTCATTAACTGTAACAACGTGTACTCCTTCGCCAGATAGTGCATTCAAGTATACAGGCATTGTGGCAGTCAAGGTTTTCCCTTCACCTGTTCTCATTTCAGGAATGTTCCCGTCATGAAGCACAATCCCACCCATTAATTGGACACGGTACGGGAATAAACCTAGTACTCGTTTAGCAGCTTCGCGGACAACCGCAAACGCTTCTGGTAATAGTTCGTCTAAGGTTTCCCCTTTTTGATAACGGGCTTTAAATTCATCTGTTTTTTCACGTAATTGTTCATCACTTAGTTGTTCCATTGCACTTGCATGTGCATCAATTTTATCGGCGATTTTTTCTAATCGTCTTAATTCTTTTTTATCGTTTTCAATCATTTTTTTCAAAAAATTTGCCATTGGTATCTGTGTTCCTTTCAATTACCTCTTTTTATTTTTGTATCCTTTTTGTACAAGAAGCACAATCTATCCGTTTTATTTTATCATTACTTGACGAGAAAGAAAACCATTTCTCTCTATTTTGCAGACATTTTCCTTTAAAAGAGGAACTTTTAAAGTTATTTTATGTATTTCTTTATTTTTTCTTTACTCCGTGCTTTAAAGATGTTTAAAGAGCTGAAATGCACGAAGGCATTTCAGCTCTTATTTTAAGCTTTAGTCTGTTTCAATCAAGCCATATTTGCCATCTTTACGACGGTAAACAATGCTTGTTCCATTTGTTTCAGCATCTTCAAAAATGAAGAAGTTGTGTCCTAACATGTTCATTTGTAAAACAGCTTCTTCACTGTCCATCGGTTTTAATGATAGACGTTTTGTACGAACGATGTCTAATTCTGAAGGTGTTTCTTCTGTTTCTTCACCAACTAAGAAGACAGCGGCTTTTGTATTGTTACGTCCTGTTTCACGAGATTTTCTGTTGATTTTTGTTTTAAATTTACGAATTTGTCGTTCTAATTTATCGACAACCAAATCAATACTTGCGTATAAATCAGGTGACGTTTCTTCAGCTCGTAAAACTAGATAAGGAAGAGGAATAGTAACCTCGACTTTGGCTGTTTTTTCAGTGTACACTTTCAAATTCACGTGAACCGTTGCTTCAGGTGAATCGCTGAAATATCTTTCTAATTTACCGACTTTTTTCTCAACATAGTCTCGAATCGCTTCGGTTACCTCGATATTTTCTCCACGTACATTATATCTAAACATAACAATTACCCCTTTCATCTACCAGTAAAGAAAAGATTAAAGGACCACTCTTTAATTCCCTTCTTCTTAATTTCATTATATCGAATAATCTGGGTTTTGCCAACAAAATAGTCATCAAATTTATGAATTCTTTTCTTTTTACCGCGCGAGAGTAAACGTATTCAAACTTTTAGGATAACAGTCATTGATAACAGCCGCTGCGTGAAAAAGAGTTCGTCCAGTGGTATAGATGTCATCCACCAAAATAACAGAACAATTTTTTAATTTTTTTTGGTTTTCTTTTTGGATGGCAAATGGTTGTTGCAACCGCATCCTTTCCTTTCTAGTTTTCTTAGATTGCGGAACATTTTCCTCTTTTCTAATTAAAAAAGGGCTGTACGGAACATCAGCCGCTTCTAGTAAGCCAATTACTTGGTTGAAGCCTCGTTCTTGCATTCGTTTTTCGGATAAGGGCACCGGAATTATATAGTCCGCAGATTGTTGCTGAAAGTAAAAGTTGATTTCCTCGTTAAAACACATTCTTAAGCGATAGTCTCCTTGAAATTTATAGCGTTCCATCCACTCTTGCATTCCTTCATCATAATGAAACAACGCTGTATTATGAAAAGAATACTCTGGATAAAGCAGCTGCCACCTTTGACAATCAAAACAATAATGCTCTTGGCTGACGCGACTACAGCCAAAGCAAGTGCCTATCATTGGCAGTTTCTGGAACTTTGCTTGGCAGTTCTGGCAAAGTGAAGGCCTCGCCCATTTTTTAAAATGTAAGAGCATTTTTAATGTTATCTCCAAACGAATGGGGCTTGCGCAATTTTTACAATCCATCTAACATCCCTCGTTTGCTAGCCAAGCGATTCATTTGCTTTATTTGCCGAATTGCCTCTTTCATGTCTCTTGTTTCCCCATCATGTAAAAATAAAACTTCGCCGTAATTGAATTCTTGTCTTCGATCGACTCGGCCCGCAATTTGGACAAGTGTTGAAGAAGTGAAGACTCGATGATTGGCACCATAAACAATAACTGAGACTGCATCAAAAGTCACACCACGTTCTAAAATGGTTGTAGTGATCAAAATATCCGTTTTCTGCTGACGCATTGCTTGAACTTTTTCTAGGCGAAGCTCATCACTACCATAAACGGCGACAACTTCTTTGTCGGAAAATCGCTCAGCTATTAATGGATGCAATTGGTGAATTAATGGAATGCTTGGGCAAAATAATAAAACTGAATTACGCACCAATAAACGTTTCAAATGATGTGCAATGATTTTAATATTTTTGCTAGAAAGACGTTGCCACGACTGAACCCAAAATCGGCGTGGCACAAGCAATGGCCTACGATGATATCTTGCTGGAAAAATACTGGCTGCTAACTTCTTTTGCTGTAAAAGCTTCCGTAATTCTTTCGTAGGGGTTGCTGTTAAGTACACCAAACTACTTCTTTTTTTTCGTGCGTTACGCACTCCATAATAAAGATGCTCGTTATTAACAAAAGGAAAAGAGTCGACTTCATCAACGATAAGTAAATCAAATGCTTGATGGAATTTCAATAATTGATGGGTGGTGCAAATCACTAGTTTCGTATAACGATACGCTTCTTGACTGTTTCCATGAAGTAAAGCAATTGCTTCTTGAGGAAAAACCGCTTGGATTCTGGGAAACAGTTCTAAGCAAACATCGACACGCGGCGAAGCCAGCGCAATCCGCCCCCCTTCTTGTAAGGTTTGGTGCAAAACAGCAAATAACATTTCTGTTTTGCCTGCACCTGTAACTGCCCACACTAAGCGATTCTCTCTTACTTTTGCTGTCTCACAAAGTTCAACTGAGATCGCTTGCTGTCCCTTTGTCAATTGTCCAGACCACTCAAAAAAGACAGTTCTTGGGCTATTGGGCCTTTCTGGTAGATGACAAAATTTTTGACAAGAAGTCACACGGCCTAATTGAATGCACGCATGACAGTAGTATACATTTGTCGCCAGTCTGTTTTCTTTTTTGGATACGACTTCCCCGCACCGCTGACATTGAATTGTTAGGGGTGAACGCTCTAACATTGTTGGTAAATAAACCAGTTTTGTCTGTATTGAAGGTTCTGTTTCTTCAAGAATTATTTTACGTCCATGCAAATCTTCCATGTTAACCACCTCAATTATAAAATACGCATTTCTCTAGCTTTTTTGCGAAAAAGGAGATCTCCCACCGTTATCTTTCTATTCTTATCTAGTCGTTACCTACTAAACAAACTCTTGATACGCTTTATTGTTTACACGAATCTTCTACTTTCGACTTACCTATATGCAGCTTTTTTATAAACAAATTTATCTACCTTTAAAGAAAAATTAATGTTAAAGTATATCTAGTAATTCAAGCTTTAATTTGAAAAGACTAGAAAGGAGCAAACTTTATCATGGAAAATATTTTTTTAAAAAGACTAGAACTCAAAGCTTTTGAAGAAGCTTCTGTTTTTTCAAAAATTGAAGGGCTGAATAAATTTAATTCACTAAATTTTAAAAAACCTATTACTTTTTTTTCAGGTGAAAATGGAACTGGAAAATCCACTTTATTAGAAGCAATCGCAGTCAACTGGGGATTTAATCCTGAAGGCGGTAGTATTAATTTTAATTTCTCTACAAACGATACTCACTTGGATTTACATAATTATTTAACTGTTGGAAAAAGTGTAAAGCGTGCTACGGATGGTTTCTTTTTAAGAGCTGAAAGTTTCTACAATGTTGCTACATATGCAGAAAATATAGACTTAGATTTTTCTGAATACAGCGATAAATCCCTACATCATCAATCACACGGCGAAAGTTTTTTGAATCTGGTGAACCATCGGTTTAGAGGAAATGGTCTGTACCTGTTAGATGAACCTGAAGCGGCTCTCTCACCTCAACGCCAACTAGCCTTAATGATATCTATAAAAAAACTAATTGATGAGGGGTCTCAGTTTATTATTGTCTCTCATTCACCTATATTACTTGCAATGCCTGACTCACAAATTATTTCTTTTGATAAAGATAGTCCTTTAGAAATCACGTATGAAGAAAGTATGCCTTATGAAATAACCTCATTATTTTTAAACAACAAAAACAGAATTATCTCTCATTTATTTGCTGAATAAGTCTGTTATTCGAATTGCTTATGCCATACTATAATGACTCGTATATAAAAATATTGTTAATCATTCTTTGAATTACTACTTTTAGACTACAGAAAAAGGTGTTCATTATTCAGAAAATAGATTGTTAAGTATGTTTTTTTAGTATCTAGATTAAAGTAAAAAATTAAAGACAGTTGTCTTTCTCTAGCTCACAGGACTAATTTCGGCTCTATAATTTATGGAACTGATAAACCAGAATGACTGCTTCAGCTCAATTCTAATTAACTAAAGTCATAAAAAAAGACAAGTTGCTTTTTCGAAGATTCTCGAAAAAACAACTTGTTTTTTTACTCTTTTTTATCTGCTTGTGCTAACAAACCCAAGGCTTGTTCCAGCACTTTTTCCCCGTTCATTAAGCCGTAATCAGACATGCTAATGACATCTGTTGGGATACCTTTTGGTGATAGACGCTTTTCAAAATCACTCTTCATATAACGAACTTGTGGACCTAACAATAACACATCAACTGGATTATTTTCTAAATTCGTTTCTGCTTCCGATGCAGAAGCCGCAAATATATGGGCATCTAAGCCTTGATTAAATGCTGCTTTTTGCATTTTTGTAACAAGTAAACTAGTACTCATTCCTGCGGAGCAAACTAACATAATTGTTTTTTTTGACATTTTAACAGCCCCTTTTACCATTGCCTTTTTCAATTTTCAACATTATCTATTAAAAATATTATAGTGTAAAGTTAATTTTTGTCAATCATTCTTGTTTTTTAAAGCGGATACAACCTTGGTTTAAACGTACCATGCTGATTTCAGTAATTTATTAAATACCACATATTCTTTTTCCAAATTCACTTGAACTACTTGGTAACTCGCATTCAACCAACCATAAGCGCCCTTTTCTGGATGCTTATAATCGTTCGCCCACCAATCGACATCTGTCTTAGCAGTTTTTGGTAAACCAGAATGAGGGAATAACAATTCATCAAACTGGGTAAAGGTCAAGGTAACTTGGGAACCGCCATTCGTTTTCAAATAATGAGTAATTGTATCATATTTTTTCTGTCGTGTATGTACCATTTTCCAGCGCCTCCCTTTTCTCTATCATACCTTATTATAACGTTTTTTTCCAAAAAATCTCACAAAAAAGATGAGAGAAAAAGTTGCTATTCAGTTGATTCTTTTTTATACTGACTTTATTACGAGAGAAAAGGATGCCCATATGTTAGAAAGCTATATTACAGTCAAACAAGATGGTTTCAGCGAGATTGAAATCAAGAAATCGCGGTTTATCTGTTCTGTAAAGCGCGTAACATCAGAAGAAGAAGCAAAAGCCTTTATCGCCGCAATAAAAAAAGAACATTGGAAAGCCAATCATAATTGTAGTGCTTTTGTGATCGGCGAAAAAAATGACATTCAGCGGAGCAGCGATGACGGCGAACCTAGTGGTACTGCTGGTGTTCCAATGCTGGAAGTCTTAAAGAAAAAAGAGTTAATCAATGTAGTGGCTGTTGTCACTCGTTATTTTGGCGGAATAAAATTAGGCACTGGTGGTTTAATCCGAGCATATAGTCATGCTCTTTCCAACACTTTAGATGAAATTGGTTTAGTCATTGGCAAATTGCAACAAGAACTATTGATTACGATCGCCTATCCTTTATTAGGAAAAGCCCAAGCCTTTTTGGAACATAGTCCCTACACGCTTAAAGAAACTATTTACACAGAGTCTATTCAGTTAATTTGTTTAGTAGATGAACAAGCAACAGAAACATTTATAGCTGAAATGACGGATCTACTTAACGGTCAGTTGACAATTGAAAAAGGTGCAACAAGCTATCATGAACTACCATTTAACGAAAAAGGAGCACAATCAAATGACATTTGAAGAAGTATTGCCACAGATTAAAGCAGGAAAAAAAGCCGTACGTAAAGGCTGGAGCGGTTTTGAACTTTTTATTGAATTACGTGATGAAATTGGCACCTCCGAAGGTGAATTTTTACAAGTTACCCCGTATTTTTTAATCAAAACTTCTGATGAAGGCTACAGCATGTTTTCACCAACACCTTGTGATGTCTTAGCAGAAGATTGGGTGATTGTTGAAGCATAACTACACACATAAGGTCTGGCAGATTACGGCGATTGCTCGTTCTTCCAGACCTTAATTTTTAAATGTTTAAAGGAGTTTTTCTTATGCCAAAAGAATTTGAAACAAAACGGGTGCTTGTAACCGGTGCAGCTTCAGGGATTGGCCAAGCACAAGCAATTGCCTTTGCTGAACAGGGCGCTGAAGTTATTGGCATCGACCTAGACGAAACGGGGTTAAAACAGACAGCCGCACTGGTTAATCCAGATTCTACTAAGCCATTTACTTATTTTGTCGGTGATGTGTCTTCTCCCTCATTTGTGCAAGCCACGATGAAACAAATTGTGAAAAACAACGGCCAAATTGATATTTTATTAAATACGGCAGGTATTTTAGATGATTATCGTCCTTCTCTAGAAACTTCGGAAGCTTTATGGGATCAAATTTTAGCAACCAATTTAAAAAGTGTCTTTTTAGTGACCAATGCCATATTACCTTATTTCCTCCAACAAAAAAAAGGAGTAATCGTTAATATGGCATCTATCGCCGGCTTAGTAGCTGGGGGCGGCGGCGCAGCGTACACTGCCTCCAAACACGCAATCATCGGGTATACAAAACAACTTTCCTACGATTATGCCAAATTAGGCATTCGAGCAAATGCGATTGCGCCAGGTGCCATCCAAACACCCATGAACGCAGCTGATTTTGCAGGAGAAGGTGAAATGGCTACTTGGGTAGCACGTGAAACACCCGCGGGCCGTTGGGCACAGCCACAAGAGGTAGCAAAACTTTCATTATTTCTAGCTAGTGATGACGCTGATTATATCCATGGCACAGTTATGACCATCGATGGTGGTTGGACCATGAAATAAAAAGACTTTACAGAGTGTCTCTTCTTCAGTAACATGTAACACAGTGAGGCAACTCACACCATAACACTTCAGTTGGCTTTGCTGCCCTTCCTTTGGTTATGGTTATCACTAAAACACGTCGTTGTTTTATAAAGGAGAATCTTAAATGAATCATTCATCAAATCCACAAACCAGTACGTGGTCAGCTACGGCGTTGGCTAAAATGGCGCTGGTTACCGCTTTGTATGTCGTTGTCACTGTACTTCTCGCTCCGCTTAGTTTTGGTCCGATACAGCTTCGTCTTGCCGAATTATTTAATTATTTAGGCGTTTTTAACAAGCAATATATCTGGTCCATTACGTTAGGGGTTGCGATTGCCAACACCGCTTCGCCTCTTGGTATCATCGATATAGTCATCGGTAGTGCTGGAACGTGCGCAGTCTTATGGATTGCCTATTTTGCGACAAAAAACCAGCAAAATTTATTGATTAAACTAATGCTGACGGCCATTCTTTTTGCTTTGTCCATGTTCACTGTCGCCGGACCCTTAACGTTCTTTTATCAGTTACCTTTTTGGTACACATGGTTGACCGTTGGACTTGGTGAACTTCTTTCAATGACGGTCGGCGGCATCCTGATTTACGTATTAAATAAAAAAATACAGCTTGTAAAACGCATCGAAGAATAAAAAAGCGCTTGGGTTTAAACCCCAAGCGCTTTTTAGCACTATCCTTTAGGTTGAATGAAGTCTGCTTGCCATTTTCCAAGAGATGGATTGTAATCAAAATACCAAAGTTGTGAAAAATATTGTTTTTGATGCTTGTATCCCGATAAAACACGACCGCTTTGAGTATCTTCCTCGTAGTCAATACAAGAAAAATGAAGCATCAGTGAAAAACTGGTTTCACTAATAGGATGATAATTCGAAGCTGGCGCTACTTTCACTTTTTTCACATGATTTCTGATGCCCGCTTGTTGATTTGCTTGTAATACTGCAAGATGTTTTTGATAAAGTTTTTCTGTATAGTTATCTTTGACCACAGACAAGTTTTCTTGATCCCACGCTTGTTGTATTTCTAAAAACGTTTGTTGTATTTCTTTTAAGAGTGCCTTTTTTTCTTTTGATGTTCCAGGTAATGCTGCCCACATTTCTTGAAAAGCTCCTTCATCGACTGGTTGATTTCTACGGCGTCTTTGCCAAATCATCGTGCCCCCAAAAAGAACAAAAAACACTGTTGAAATTAAGCCTTCCAGTGGCGTTGTGTTGCTGGTCCCGGTCTCGTTATGATGAACATAACTTCTTGATCCATCACCGCTTGGCGAAAAACCATTCGAGGGATTACCTCCGCTAGGACTTTCTACACGTCCGCCGCCATAGCCACCAGCTACAGCCGCCGCTTGATTAGGCCATAAACAAAAGGCCATGGCACAACCCACAAAAACTAAAATTAACTTTCTCATTTTCTCACCTTTCGACCCCTTCAAATCAACAAATGAATAAATAGACGCAGAATACTAAACAAAGCGCCAAGATTAACAATGATTAATAATACCTTCAGCCATCTGCCATATGGTTGTACTGATTGATAACTTCGTTGATAAATACTCAAGCCAAACAGGACCGCTGGCCACATAAATATACTAGATCTTGGGCCAAACGAATTCCCCTCGCCCCAAAAATTCACATGAATGGGCACATGAGCTGGTAAATCAGGATAAACCACCGCACTTAATAACAGTAAACAGACTGCCAAGACACTTGTAACAATAAACAACCCCTGACTAACTTTTTCAATCTGCTTGTTTCTCATTATCTTAGCTTTCTCCTCTAGTTTAATGATGGATATACTTTCAGTTTATGCCTCCCTATCTGAATTTGCAATAAAAAAAAGACAAGGAAACATTCGATTAAATGTCCTTGCCTCTGTTTTTGAAAATCCTAAATCAAGCCTTTCACGCCTATATCTTTTCGATAGTACATTCCAGGAAATGAGTAATTATCCAATGTTTGATAAACTTTTTTGCGGGCTTCTTCAAGAGTCGAAGCAGTTGCTTCTGCTAAAAAGATTCGTCCGCCAGCCGAAACCAGAGCCTGTTCTGAACGAGTTACCCCTGCATAATAGATGGTTTCACCAGACATTTCGGGTAACGGTAGATTTGTCTTGTATTGATTAGGATAGCCTTCTGCTGCTACAACAACACCAACACTCGCTAACTCATTCCATACAATCGTTGGTTGCTCTTTCGCCAGCAATGAAGAAATTATTTCTGAAAGGGGACTCTCTAAACGGGCCAACACAACTTGTGTTTCTGGATCCCCAAATCGAGCATTAAATTCAATAACCTTGGGGCCAGTTGCTGTTTGGATTAAACCAGCATATAAAATCCCTTGAAACGGACGTTTTTCAGCCACCATTCCTTTAGCAGTCGGTTTCAGGACTTGACTAATGGCTTGCTGAACCGCTTCTTCTGGGATCTGAGGCACTGGTGTATAAGCGCCCATCCCCCCTGTATTCGGACCAGCATCCCCATCGAAAATCCGCTTATGATCTTGAGCAATCACCATCGGATATACCTTCTCATTAGAAACAAAAGCCATTAAGGAAAATTCTTCTCCTTGCAAAAATTCTTCGATTACAACCGTTTGACCGCTTGCTCCAAATTGTTGGTCCTCCATCATCGCAACTAGCGCACGTTTTGCGGCTGCTTTTGTTTCGGCAACTACTACTCCTTTTCCAGCTGCCAAACCATCCGCCTTAATAACAATTGGTACTCCTTGCTGTTCAATATATTCTAAGGCAGGTGCCAAACGTCGAAAGACCCGATATTCCGCCGTTGGAATCTGGTATTTTTGCATAAAATCTTTCGCAAAACTTTTTGAACCTTCAATTATTGCAGCTGCTTTTGTCGGACCAAAAATCAGTAATCCCGCTGCTTGAAAGGCGTCTACAACCCCTTCAATTAATGGCGTTTCGGGTCCGACGAATGTCCAATCAATCTGATTATCCTTCGCAAATTGAATTAGTTCCGTTTGCTGCTCTTCACCGATAGGTACAGTCCGAATATTATCACCACTCATACCAGGATTACCTGGTGCACAATAAACAGTCTTGACTTTGTCTTCTTGCTGTAATTTTTTGGCGATTGCATGTTCACGACCACCACGCCCAATCACTAATATATTCATCGGTTTCTCCTTTAAAAATTAATGTTTGAAATGACGAGTCCCAGTAAAAATCATCGCAATACCATAATGATTCGCTAGATCGATTGATGCTTGGTCTTTAATGCTCCCGCCTGGCTGAATAATTGCTTGAATACCATGTTGTGCAGCATATTCCACGCTATCTGCCATGGGGAAAAAGGCATCACTTGCTAAGACGGCCCCTTGTAATTTTCCAGCTGCTTGGGCTTGATCAACTGCAATTTTTACTGAACCAATTCGATTCATTTGACCAGCGCCAATTCCCACTGTTTGACTTTCATTGGCTAAAACAATAGCGTTTGATTTTACATGCTTGACTGCTTTCCAAGCAAAGTTCAAGGCGTCTCTTTCGGCTGGTGTGGGTTGGCGCTCTGTAACAACTTGCCATGCTTGGTCATTTTCAACAACTGTATCCTGTTCTTGAATTAATAACCCGCCCATAACAGAAACTAATTCCACCGCTTTTTTTTCTTGAGCATGAAAATCTAACGTTAACAAACGAAGATTCTTTTTCTGAGATAACAGTGCCAAAGCTTCTTCCTCAAAACTAGGCGCAATAATTATCTCTAAAAAGATTTGATGCATTTCAGCCGCAGTCGCTTGGTCCACTGGACGATTCAAAACAACAATGCCACCAAAAATTGAAACTGGATCTGCTTCAAATGCCTGACGATAGGCTGCCAAAATCGTTTTTCCTGTTCCAATTCCACATGGGTTCATATGTTTAACAGCGACGACCGTAGGTTCTGTAAACTCGCTAGCAATCCGGAGTGCTGCATCAGCATCTCGAATATTGTTATATGACAGTTCTTTGCCATGAAGTTGTCGAGCGGAAGCAATGGATAATGATACAGGTACAACGGATTGATAAAAGGTGGCCTGTTGATGGCTATTTTCACCATAGCGCAATGTTTGCTTACGTTCATAAGTAAGCGTCTGTTTCTCTGGTTCAGTTTCACCCACTTGCGTCGTTAAATAGTCAGCGATAAGCGCGTCATAAGCAGCGGTATGACGAAAGACTTTTGCTGCTAATCTTTTTCTAGTGGCTAACTGGCTAGTTCCAGTGCTGCTAATTTCACTTAATACCTGTTCATAATCACTAGGATCAACCACTGCTGTTACGTCTTGATAATTTTTTGCCGCTGAACGTAACATGCTAGGACCGCCAATATCAATCATTTCAATCGCTTCTGCTTCAGAAATCGCTGGTTTTAAAATTGTTTCTTTAAATGGATAAAGATTCACTACTACAAGGTCAATAAAGTGAATGCCTTGTTCAGTCAGTGCTTTTTGATGCGCTTGGTTTCCCCTTTTTGCCAAAAGTCCGCCATGGATATTCGGATGTAACGTTTTGACACGGCCATCTAACATTTCTGGAAAGCCAGTGATGTCGTCAATAGCAAGTGTCGGTACCCCCGCTTCTTCTAAGACAGTCCTTGTTCCCCCAGTGGAGATAATTTCAAAGCCATTTGCAACTAAGCCTGCTGCAAATGTTGTCACTCCTGTTTTGTCTGAAACGCTAATCAATGCTCTTTTGGTCATTTCGTTGTCTCCTTTACAATTTGTGAAATTATTTTTGGGTACCATTCGTGCTCAAGAGCATGAATTTTCTCTGTTAATGTGTCCAATGTATCTTCAGTATCAATCTTGGTGGTTGTTTGGAAAATAATCGGTCCTGTATCAACCCCAGAGTCAACATAATGGATAGTGATTCCTGTTATTTTCACTCCATAATGAAATGCCTCTTCAATTCCGTGAAGACCTGGAAAACTAGGTAATAGAGAAGGATGAATATTGACGATTCTCTTTGGATAAGCCTCCAGTAAAGTCTTGCCGATAATTCTCAAATAACCAGCTAACACGATTAAATCGATCTGATGCTCTTTTAAATGTTTCAATACTTGTTCTTCATACTGCCCACGAGATGGAAAATCAGATGGCGAAAAGCAAACAACGGGAATCTTGCGTTTTTGGGCACGGGTCAATACGTAGGCTTCAGGCTGATCACAAAAGACTAAGCTCAACTGCCCTGCGATTTTTTTCTGGGAAAAAGCTGCAGCAATCGCCTCAAAATTGCTACCATTGCCAGATGCAAAAACAGCTATCTTCATACGGCTTCCTTAAAAATAACGGCTTTCGTTTTCCTAGGTACCAAACGACCAATTTCAAAAGCTTCTGGCAAAAGCTCCTGAACTTTTTCAACATGCTCTGGACTCACCGCTAAAATCATCCCTAAGCCCATATTGAAAATTTCATACATTTCTTCAGATGGAATTTCACCGTATTTTTGAATCAATTTAAAAATTGGTAGCACTGGCCAACTATTTAATTGAATCTCTGCAGCTAATGAAGAAGAAAACATTCTTGGTAGATTTTCTAAAAACCCGCCGCCAGTAATATGCGCAGCCCCATGCACGAGTCCTGCTTTTAACAATGGCAATAATTCCTTCACATAAATTTTTGTTGGTGTTAATAATTCTTCCCCTAACGTTTTGGGTGCCAATTTTGGAAGCTTGTCCGTTGTTTTAAACGAATGTTTCTTAAAAAAAACATTTCTTACTAAAGAGTAACCATTAGAATGAAGACCACTTGAAGGAAGACCAATCAAGAAATCGCCTTCTTTTACGTTACTTGGAGTCAAGAGTTGACTTTTCTCAGCAATACCCACGGCAAAACCAGCCACGTCATAAGCATCTGCTTCATACATATCAGGCATTTCAGCTGTTTCGCCCCCAATTAAGGCTGCATTCGCCTCACAACAGCCAGCCGCAACACCCGCAACAATTGCTTCAACTTTAGCTGGATTAACGGTCCCTAACGCTAAATAATCTAAAAAATATAACGGTTCGGCGCCTTGTGCGACGACATCATTGACACACATTGCTACACAATCAATTCCGATTGTCTCGTGTTTCTGTTCTTCAATTGCCAAGAGTAACTTTGTGCCTACGCCATCCGTTCCTGATACCAAAACTGGTTCTTTAAGCTTGTAACTACTTAAATCAAAACAACCACCAAAACCACCAAGCATGCCCAACGTCCCCGTCCGTTGTGTTTTTTGGCTATGCTTTTGAATTCGTTCTACTACTTCGTATCCCGCCTCAACATTTACACCAGCTTTTGAATAGGCATTTTCCATGTCAATTCCTCCTAGTTTCTTTTTTCAAGGATGCTTGATATTGTTCTTCATAATCATACAAAGGCGTTGGATAGTCTCCATTAAAGTAAGCCATACACAGCCCAGAATAAGGAGCATCATAATTTAATTGAATCCCATCAATCAGCCCTGCTTCACTCAAAAAAGCCAGCGAATCTGCGCCAATCTGCTCTTTGATTTCTTCAATTGAATAGTTTGCCGCAATTAGTTCGTCCCGCGTCTGTATATCAATGCCATAAAAACACGGATATTTTAATGGTGGTGAAGCAATTCTGACATGAACTTCTTGCGCTTCTGCTTCTTTTAATAAATGAATAATGCGTCGAATAGTGGTCCCGCGAACAATCGAATCATCTACTAAAATGACTTTTTTTCCTTTGACCACGCCACGAACTGCCGATAGTTTCATACGGACACCTTGTTCTCTTAATTCTTGTGTCGGCTGAATGAATGTTCGAGCGACATATTGATTTTTTACTAAACCTAGTTCGTAAGGAATCCGTGCTTCTTCTGCATAGCCGCTAGCTGCAGACAATGACGAGTTTGGTACCCCAATTACCATATCAGCTGCGACTGGACTTTCGATTGCCAAGTTCTTCCCCATTCTTTTACGAGCTGTATGCACATTAACTCCAGCAATATTTGAATCTGGTCGTGCAAAATAAATATATTCCATTGCGCAAATCGCCGGTTGGACTTCCGTAGTGAAAACCTCTATTTTCAAGCCTTCATCAGAAATGATGACTACTTCACCAGGCGCCACATCTTGAATAAAGCGAGCCCCAACTGTTTCTAATGCACACGTTTCGGATGCCACAACGTACGCCCCATTGTTCATTTGTCCGATGGAGAGAGGGCGAAAGCCGTTGGGATCCAGTGCAGCAATCATCATCGTTTCTGTTAATAAAAGATAAGCAAAGCCACCCTTAACCAAATTCAAGCTCTCTTTTAATTTATCGAGAAACGAGGCAGCAGTGCTTTTTCGAATCAAGTGCATTAAAATTTCAGTGTCTGAATTGGAATGAAAAATAGCTCCTTCTCTTTCTAGTTGTTTTCGTAAACGCTTGGCATTTGTCAAATTGCCATTGTGTGCTAACCCAATTTGACTATCATAAAATTTAAATAAAAATGGCTGAATATTATCCACGCTACCCGTACCAGCGGTTGCATAGCGTACATGACCAATAGCCGCCGTTCCTTCTAACGCATTCAGTTGTTCTTGCTTTTGGAATACTTCTGCTAATAAACCTAAATCACGATGGCCATCTAATTTCCCAGAATTGTTCGCCACAATTCCCGCGCCTTCTTGGCCTCGATGCTGTAAGCTGTGTAAGCCAAAATAGGTCACTTGTGCCGCATCAGGATGACCCCAAATACCAAAAATACCACACTCTTCATTTAAGCTTTTTGCTTCATAAGACATGGAATCGCATCCTCCCATAAGGCTTTGGCTTCTTTTGTTGAACAATTGATCACATCATCTAACGCATGAATGACCAAACCAGTTTCAGTCACTTTCCCAATATGTTGGGCTTTTTTTCCGATAAGTGTTTCAAACGCTTCTTGATGCTGGGGACTAACTGAAAGAATAAAACGGGATTGCGTCTCCGCAAATAGATATTCTTTTGTTAATGGCAGTGTCACCTGTAGCCCCAGTTCGTTAGCAAAAGCCGACTCGGCTAAAGCAACGGCAACGCCGCCTTCAGCGCAATCATGCGCGCTAGCAACTAGGCCTGCTTGAATTGCTTTTAAAACTAATTCTTGGTTTGCTTTTTCCTCTTTTAAATCAAATGAGCGTAATTGCCCTTCAATTCGACCCAGTTGCATTTTTTGAATTTCTGAGCCGTTAAAATCTGCGTGGGTTTCACCGATGAGATAAATTAAGTCATCAACTTGTTTAAACGCTTGTGTGGTAATTTGTGAAACATCTTCAATCACGCCCACCATGCCAATCATTGGCGTTGGATAAATGGCTTGACCATCTGTTTCATTGTAAAGAGAGACGTTCCCTGAAATCACGGGTGTTCCTAGCTGACGGCAGGCTGCGGCGATTCCATCCGCCGACGTCCATAATTCCCAAAAACTTTCTGGTTTATCTGGGGAACCATAATTCAAGCAATCAGTGATAGCCAAAGGTTGTGCTCCACTTGCTACAATATTACGGGCTGCTTCTGCAACCGCAATTTGCCCACCAATTTCAGGATTTAAATACAAATAACGGCTATTACAATCTGTCGTCATCGCTAAGGCTTTATTGGTGCCTCGCACTCTTAAAACAGCTGCATCACTTCCTGGTTGCACCACTGTATTCGTTTGTACTTGACTATCATAGGTTTCGTAAACTGATTTTTTTGATGCAATCGTTGGCTGTTGCAATAGGCGTTTTAATAATTCCGTACTATTCGTAATTTCTGGAATGAAGGGCGCTAATTTTTTAAAAGCACGCATCCGCTCTGGTTCTTGATAGGCTTTCTGGTAGACAGGGGCTTCTTCTGCCAAAGCATCTACTGGTACATCTGCGACTATTTTGCCACTGTGAAAGACACGATACTGTCCATCATCTGTTACGGAGCCAATCGCTACCGCTTCTAAGTCATACGTTTGAAACAATTCACAAACTTGCTGTTCTGCTCCTTTTTCCACACAGATTAACATCCGCTCTTGGGACTCAGACAAGAGCATTTCATAGGGGCTCATCTGCGTCTCTCTCTGCGGAACTTTATCTAGCTCTAGAATCAAGCCTGAACCTGCTTTTGATGCCATTTCAGCACTTGAAGAAACCAAGCCAGCCGCCCCCATATCTTGGATGCCGATTAAAATATCTTGATGATTTTTGATTAAATCAAGACAAGCTTCCAATAATAATTTTTCCATAAACGGATCACCTACTTGTACCGCAGATCGTTGCTGTTCTTCACCTTCACTAAATTCTTCTGAAGCAAAGGTCGCACCATGAATTCCATCTCGTCCTGTTTTCGCACCTACGTAAAGAATGCTATTTCCGACGCCTTTTGCTTGGCCTTTTTGAATCTCATCATGACGAATCAATCCCACACACATAGCATTAACAAGTGGGTTTCCTTGATAACATGGATCAAAAGCAATTTCGCCGCCAACGGTTGGAATACCAATACAATTTCCATAACCGCTAATCCCCGCCACAACTTCTTGAAACAAATAACGTGTTCGTGCATCCGTCAGTTCGCCAAATCTTAGCGAATCCAGTAAAGCAATCGGCCGCGCCCCCATACTGAAAATATCGCGAATAATTCCACCAACGCCTGTAGCTGCTCCTTCGTAAGGTTCTACTGCAGAAGGATGATTATGGCTCTCTGCTTTAAAAACAACAGCTAATCCGTCACCAATATCGACAATCCCAGCTCCTTCACCAGGGCCTTGAAGCACTTGTGGCCCTTCCGTCGGAAACTTTTTTAAAACAGGCTTGGAATTTTTGTAAGAGCAATGTTCACTCCACATCACGGAGAATAAGCCAGTTTCTGTATAATTAGGTTCTCTTTGCAAAATGGTCTCAATCTGATGATATTCTTCATCTGTTAGTCCCCATTCTGCATACAACCGTGTCTCCTTGATTTCTTTTGGTGTTGGTTCATTCATCATTGGCTTAATTCCTTTCCAAAGTTTTTAATGATTGAAGCAAAAAAGCTGCGCCCATCTGTTGAACCTAACAATTCTTCCATCGCTCGTTCCGGATGAGGCATCATTCCTAGAACATTGCCCTGTTCATTACAAATACCAGCAATATTCGCAAGACTACCGTTCACCTTTTCTTGATACGTAAAAACAATTTGGTTCTTTTCTTTCAGCTCTTGCAACGTTTTTTCATCACAATAGTAATTCCCTTCGCCATGTGCTACTGGTAAATGTATCGAAACATTTTCAGGATACTCGCTTGTAAACTTTGTGTGCGTATTCACTTTCAATGGGACACTTTTACAAATAAAACGAAGCGAATCATTTCTTAACAACGTACCAGGAAGCAAGCCAATTTCTGTTAAAATTTGAAAGCCATTACAAGTACCAAAAACCATTTTGCCTTCTGTAGCAAAGCGAATCACCTCATTGATAATTGGCGAAAACCGAGCAATTGCACCACAACGTAAGTAATCGCCATAAGAAAAACCACCAGGCAACAATACGCCATCAAATTTTGCTAAAGAAGTGGCATCGTGTCGGACAAATTCTGCATCGATGCCCATCACCTCTTTGACAGCCCACAATAAGTCTGCATCACAATTGGATCCTGGAAAAACAATCACTGCCAATTTCATTTAAATTTCCTCCAAAGATAAAATTTCAAAACGATAGGATTCCATATTTACATTGGCTAATAGTTGATCACAAATTTGTTCAATTTTCTCTTCAATTGCTTCTGTCTGCTGGACGTGCATTTCAAAATACTTACCGACACGGATTTCGGCTACTTCTGTAAAACCAAGCCGATGGACTGCTTCCTTAACCGCTTCACCTTGGGGATCCAAAATTGATTCTTTATACGTAACATAGACTTTGACAAAATACATACGCGCTTCCTCCTCAATTAGCTGTTAGTAAACGTTGTAAAACTTCTTCATATACAGGAACTATTTCTCCTAATTCACGGCGATAAACATCTTTATCCAGATGTTCGTTTGTGTTTAAATCCCATAGACGACAGGTGTCTGGAGAAATTTCATCTGCCAGTAACAATTGATTGGCCTTCGTCCGACCAATCTCGATTTTAAAATCGATCAAACAAATATTGAGGCGTTGAAAGAGTTGACTAAGCGCCTGATTAATTTGTAAAGCCAATGCTTTAATCTCCACAATTTCAGCAGGAGTGGCTACTTTTAGAAATTGAATATGGTCTTCGTTAATAAAAGGATCATCCAGACGATCTTCTTTGTAATAAAATTCAATAATGGGCGTCACTAATTTAGTGCCCTCTTCAATCGCTAAACGTTTTGAAAAACTTCCTGCCGCATAATTACGTACGACAACTTCCAAAGGAATCATTTCTACGGCCTGAATTAATTGTTCGTGTTCAGATACTTTTTTGATAAAATGATTGGGAATCTTCTGTTGCTGTAAATGTTCAAAAATTAGACTAGTGATTTGATTATTCAAAGCGCCTTTCCCAAGAACTTTGTCTTTTTTTTGACCGTTTAAAGCTGTTGCTTGATCAAGATATTCCACAAAAAGAACCGCTACATTTTCTGTTTGATACAAATTCTTCGCTTTTCCTGTATACACAAGTGCTTTCTTTTCCATTCTTTCCCTCTTCTCGTTAGCTTCATGAACCCTATTCTTTCTAAGTCAGCTGATTTACATCAGACAAAAACTTACATTAGTTACAAAAAACAATAATCGTTCGTGTTTGTCGAATGTAAAAATAAAAAACTTGCTTGGAGCAAGCATTTATTAAGTTACGTTCCAAATACCAACAGTCTCAATTTCCTTTAACGTTTCTGATAAGCAAGGTGTTGTAATGGTGACGTGGCCCATTTTTCTGCCCACTTTTGATTCGGCTTTTCCATAGTAATGGACTTGCCAAGTGGGTTTTGACGTGCATAACTGGTAGCTTTTTTCTAAGTGTTCGCCTAGGAGATTCACCATAACCACTGGTTGAAGTAACTGGGGTAACCCAATGCCCCAATTGCTAATCCCTCGAATATGCGCATCAAATTGACTAAATGAGCAAGCTTCAATAGAGTAATGACCTGAGTTATGAGGCCGTGGCGCTAATTCATTGACGTACAACTCTTCTGAATCCGTTAAAAACAGTTCGATAGCTAAAACCCCAGATAAATTTAATTCCTCAGCAATGTGTTGCGCCAATTCCGCTGCTTTTTGTTGCACATTCTCAGAAATTCGAGCGGGCACAATTGATTCATGCAAGATATTCTTTCGATGAATGTTTTCAGATACAGGAAAGCTTTGGTAACCATGCTTATTCCCTGCAACGATGATTGAAAGTTCTTTAGTGAAAGGCACCCACTTTTCTAATTCACAAGTGGCGTTAGCTAATAATTTAGTCGCTTGGGAGAAATCCTCTTCGCATTTTAAGACGATCTGTCCTTTTCCATCGTATCCACCTTGAATAGTTTTTAAGACACATGGAAAACCAATCTTTTCTGTTGCTTGTGGCAGCTCTTTCTGACTTTTCACTTCCGCAAAAGAAGCAATCTTACAGCCAATCGATTGAAGAAACGTTTTTTCAAGCAATCGATTTTGAGTAATTTTTAACAATCCTGTTCCTTGTGGCAGCTTTTCTAGTGGAATGGCCTTTTCTAGGGAGGCCACTTCAATATTTTCAAATTCATAGGTGATCACATCGCATAACTCTGCTAGTTCAGTTAAAGCAGATATCTGATCAAAGGCTGCCACAATTTGACGGTCAGCTACTTGACCAGCTGGACTATTGAGCGTTGGGTCCAACACAATCATTTGGAAACCCATTTTTTTACCACTCATGACTAGCATTCGCCCTAACTGTCCCCCACCTATAATGCCAATAGTTGCTCCGACTTTTAAAGGTTTATTCAAGTTGTTCCCCACTTTCCATAACCGCTTTTTCCAATGATTGTCGTCTTGCTTGGATTCTTTCTGCTAACTGTAAATCATCAATACTTAGTATTTCTGCAGCTAATAACCCAGCATTGGTAGCACCTGCTGAGCCAATCGCAGTTGTTGCTACAGGAACTCCCCCTGGCATCTGCACAATAGACAACAGTGAATCAATACCGTTTAATGTTCGTGTTTTAACTGGAACACCAATGACAGGTAAGGTTGTCTTTGCAGCTACCATCCCTGGTAAATGGGCCGCTCCACCAGCGCCAGCGATAATAACCTTCAATCCTTTTGTTCGTGATTCCTCTGCAAAACGAAACATCAAATCAGGGGTCCTATGTGCTGATATCACTCGTTTTTCATAAGGAATTTTCAACTCTTCCAACACAAGACAAGCAACTTTCATCGTTGCCCAGTCTGAGGTACTTCCCATAATCACAGCGACTAATGGTTTCATGAATGTAATAACTCCTTCCGCCTTTTTTCACTGTTATTCTAACAATGAGAAAAAGAGATGTCAAAGAAAAACCGAAATATTATAGATTAAAATTATATAATGTTCGTGTTTATCAAAAAAAGAGTCATCGGAAAGATGACTCTTTTTTGCTATTTTTAGCGTTGCTTCCTCTTTAAGAAGAAACGTCGCCTGTATTAATAACTGGTTGTGTGCCCTTATCAGTAATGATTGAGACTAGTAAATTATTAATAAGTTGTACTTTTCGTTCATCGGTAAAATTAATTTCTTGCCCTTCTTCAATCTGTTCTAAGGCCATTTGTGTCATGCTTACCGCACCTTCAACAATTGTTTGTCGAGCCGCTAAGATTGCTTTTGCTTGCTGTCTTTGCAACATGGAGCTAGCAATTTCAGTTGCATAAGCTAAATGATTCAACCGTGTTTCGATAACCTCTACACCAGCCACTGCTAAGCGTTCTTGCAATTCTTTGGTTAACTCCTCGGAAATTTGTTCGGTATTTCCTCGCAGAGTTACATCATTATCTGAAAAAGTGTCATAAGGATATTGTGTTGCTACATGCCGGATTGCCGTTTCGCTTTGAATTTCCACAAAGTCTTGATAATAATCGACATTAAATAACGCCTTAGCTGTATCGACTACCCGAAAAACGATGACCGCAGAGATTTCGATTGGATTCCCGTCAGAGTCATTGACTTTTAATAGAGAACTATTGAAATTTCGTACTTTCAAAGAAATGTTCATTTTTTGCGTAAATGGAATGGTAATAAACAACCCATTTTCTTTAATCGTACCTAAGTAACGACCAAAAAATAAAATAGCTTTCGCCTGGTTGGGACTAACAATAGTTAGGGAACTTAAAAATAAAATAGCCCCAACTAACAAAATAATACCTAAAACAACAAGAACTCCATTGGTATGACTTGCTCCATAAATAAATAAACCAATTCCCGCAATTAAAATAACTAATAAGCTCGCAATTCCTACGTAGCCACTCATATAAAATGTTTTTTTCTCTTCCATCTGTTTCACTCTCCTAACTCATTTATCTGGTCCTTATTATACACCTCATTGCCTTCAATAGAGTAACTTTTAACATTAAATAAACTGATTTTTTCGGGGCTCTTGTAGTATACTGAGAACAAAGAAATCCCAAGAAAAGGAGTGATAGAATGCGCTATTTAAGCAAGGACATTTTAGAGGAAGTCATCACTCAACGCCCCTCTGACTCTTATAAAAGTAATTTTGGGCGTGTTGTATTAATTGGAGGAAACCGTCAATATGGCGGAGCCATCATCATGAGTACCGAAGCGTGTATCAATAGTGGCGCTGGTCTCACCACTGTGATTACTGATGTTAAAAATCACGGGCCTTTACATGCAAGATGCCCAGAAGCCATGGTCGTGGGCTTGGAAGAAACAGTTTTTCTGACGGACGTCGTAGAACAAGCGGAGGTTATTTTAATTGGTCCAGGTTTAGGCTTAGATGCTACTGCACAACAAATATTAAAGATGGTACTCGTCCAACATCAAAAACAACAATGGTTAATTATCGATGGCTCAGCAATTACCCTGTTTAGCCAAGGCAATTTTTCCCTTACCTATCCTGAAAAAGTTGTTTTCACACCTCATCAAATGGAATGGCAACGTTTGAGTCACTTACCTATCGAGCAACAAACACTGGCAAATAACCAGCGCCAACAAGCAAAATTAGGCAGTACGATTGTTTTAAAAAGTCATCGCACCACAATTTTCCACGCAGGAGAACCTTTTCAAAATACAGGCGGCAACCCTGGGATGGCTACTGGCGGAACTGGGGATACCTTGGCTGGCATCATTGCTGGTTTTTTAGCTCAGTTTAAGCCGACAATTGAAACCATTGCTGGCGCCGTCTACTTACACAGTCTCATTGGTGATGATTTGGCCAAAACCGACTATGTTGTTTTACCAACGAAGATTAGTCAAGCCTTGCCGACATATATGAAAAAATATGCCCAGCCACACACTGCACCTGATTCTGAACTATTAGAACAGAAGCGTTCGAGATAAAACCCGAAAAGGCTAAATGGTGACAAATTTTGGGTTAAAAAGCAGGATTTAAGCCTGGGCCGAAAATCAAAAGCGATTTTCAGCCCAGGCTCTCTTTTTATTTTTCCTTATAAACATTTTTTAACGTTAATGGAGCGCCAAAGGTATGAAAATTCAAGCCTTTGACTTTATCATTTTGCAGGACTGTTTGTTCATTTTGGCTAAGTGGAATCATGCCAGCAGTCGTTTCAATCACTTCTTTTTCAGCTGCAATCAGTGTCGCCCATCTTTTTTCTGGCTCTAAGGCATAGGTTGTGGCTGCTTCATCTAATAATTTGTCATAGACAGGGTTCTGATAATTGCGATCATTGCCCTTGTATAAAGTCATCAGGGTAGAAATAGGATCTTGATAGTCTGGTGTCCAGTAAATTAAGAATAAATCATAGTCACTTTCTCGCCCAAAGTTCAATGCAGCTTCGGTCGGCAATGCGGTTAGCTCTATTGTCAAACCAGGAAACAGTTCTTGTAGCGAGCCTTGCAAACTTTCACCAATTTTTTTGTAAGAACCATCATCTGTCACCATCAATTCAACGTTAACCTTTTCTCCTAATTCTGCTTGTGCTTTTTTCCAATAACTTTGCGCTTTTTCTTTGTTATAAACCATTAAATTACCTGCTTCTTGACGAAAATCGAGGCCCGTTGTGGGATTCGCCACAAAGCCTTCCGTAATCGCACCATGTAGCGCTTTAGAACCATCTGCAATAATATTATTGACTAGATTTTCTTTATCTATGCCTAAAGCCAACGCTTTACGCAGGTTTTCGTTTGCAAGCGGCGTTGCTTGCCCTTTCCGTTTTTGATTTAAGCGCAAATAGTTCATTGTCGCTGTTGGATACGAATGATACAACGTATTATTTTTATTCTGTTGCGCCAGTTCACCACTTAGTGTAGCCACATCTAATTGTCCATCTTCAAAAAGATTCAATGCAGTAGATGTTTCTTTGATAACCGTATAATTGATAATGTCTGAGCGCACGTTCTGGTGATCCCAATAGCGATTATTTTTTGCTAGTTGCCAGTCCATCTTTGTTTGCTGCCAATCTTTTACCACAAACGGGCCATTATAGACGACTTTATCGCTAGCAGTTCCATAGTCCGCACCAAATTGTTCGACTACTTTTTGATTTTGCGGGAAAAATGTAGGAAAAGCTAACAAGGACGTAAAGTACGGTTTTGGCTCTTTGAGCGTCACCTTTAATGTATAATCATCCACAGCTGTGACACCAAGTTCATTGGGTGCTAATTTTCCCGCTGAGATTTCTGCACCATTTTGAATTGTTTCAACGATGAGGAAGCTATAAACAAATCCGTTTTTAGGATCAATCATTTTTTTCCAAGCATATTCAAAATCATGTGCTGTGACAGGATCATCGTTACTCCAAACCGCTTCTTTTCTCAAAGAAATCGTGTAGGTTTTTCCATCTTCTGAAATCATCGGCAATGCTTTTGCTACGGCTGGTACCAATTGGTCTTGTTCATCTAAACTATATAACCCTTCAAACGCTGCAGTTTGGACAATAGCATCTGGAAAATCCAATAATACAGAGGTGTTGAGCGTTGTTAATTCCGAGGGTGACATCAGTTGAACGGCTTCTTTGGTATTTTTCTGTTTCTTTTTATTTTCATTTTTATTGGTACACCCAGCTAAAAATCCTACCAATAAAATACAAACCATTGTGATTTTTAAATACTTTTTCATCTTCTTTCTCCTATAACTCTTCATTTTTTATGCTTTTACTTACAGAAAGACAGCTCCCCTTTTATTCTGTCCTTTCCACAAGCATCCAGACAACGACCGCTGGCTCCAACCCATCATTATAATTAATGTGCCCCTCACCAGCTTCAATTAATTGGGCTTGTCCAGCTTTTCCGACTAAGTCTTGACCATCTTCTAAAATCGTATGTGCTTCGCCAGAAATCACATAAGAATATTCATCCTGTTCATGGCGAGCATATCCAGCTAAAGGCCGTTTTTCACCAGGTTGTAATGTAATAATGCCCATTTGAACTTGTGCATTTGGTTGGTTTTCTTTATCAAAAAAAATCGTCATTTCTTCTGATTCTGCTGATTTAATAAGCAATAGCTTCCCCTCCTTTTTTAAATCTTGTATCTTCCATTATTCCTTTAAATAGAATCAAAGTCAACATTTTTATAGAAAATTCTGAATATTCTACACAAAAAAAAGAGAGCATGAATTCTCTCTTTTTTGTCTCTTTAAACTTTTACAATCCAGCCTTCTGGCGCTTCTTTGTCACCAAACTGTATGCCAACCAGTTCATCATATAGTTGCTTAGTCACTGGTCCAACTTCCGTTTCACTATAAAATACATGGAAATCTGTGCCGTTTTGAATCCCACCAATAGGAGAAATAATCGCCGCTGTGCCACAAGCACCCGCTTCGGAGAAGTCCGCTAATCGATCAATGTAAACGTCTCCTTCAAGCGCCGTCATCCCTAAACGTTCTTTTGCTAGCGTCAATAATGAATATTTAGTAATACTTGGCAAAATAGACGCTGATTTCGGCGTAATAAAAGTACCCTCTTTGGTTATGCCAAAGAAATTAGCTGCACCAACTTCTTCAATTTTCGTATGCGTATACGGATCTAAATAAATGCAATCACTAAATTCTTTCTCATGTGCTTCTGCACCTGGTAAAAGACTAGCTGCATAATTGCCCCCCACTTTAGCGGCCCCAGTTCCTCGACCCGCTGCTCGATCATATTCAGAAACGATAAAGTTGGTGGGTGCTAAACCATTTTTAAAATACGAACCAACCGGCACGCAAAAAATAGAAAAAATGTATTCTTTGGCAGGTGCTACGCCAATATTATCGCCGACACCAATCATATAAGGGCGAAGATACAACGTACCGCCCGTTCCATATGGCGGTAAATAAGCAAGGTTGGCTTTCACCACTTCTTGGCATGCAGAAACAAAGGTTTCTACTGGCACTTGTGGCATCAGTAGACGCGCACAACTTTTTTGTAGCCGTTTGGCATTTTCATCTGGACGAAACAAATTGACAGAACCATCTGCACATTGATACGCTTTTAATCCTTCAAAACATTGTTGGCCATAATGTAGAGCAGGCGAACCTTCACTAATCGTTAACTGATTGTTATCTGTTAGCGTGCCTTCTTCCCACTTGCCATCTCGCCAATAACTAATATAACGAAAGGGCGTTTTAATGTAAGAAAATCCTAAATTATTCCAATCAAGATTGGCTTTTTCCATTGTCGTAGCACCTCAATTATTTTGATTTTTTATCTTAATTAGTGTAATTGTACCCACCAAAAACTAGAAAAGCAAGTCTTATTCTCATTCTTAACTTTTGTTATTTTTTCTTACTTGTCCATTTCTCCTCGCAAAAAAACCTTGATAACCGTTTCTTGAATTGCAACGGAATATCAAGGTTTCGAAAAATTATTCAGTATATTCTTTGGTTTCTTGTAACGTACCATCTTGCTTATAGATTTTCAGCTTTGTTTGCTTATTTCGAGCAATTTCTTGAGCTCGTTCAACCGCCTCTTGTTTGTGGGTAAATGTATTACTTGCTTTTTCAGCGCTGTCTGAAATCACCAACCATTGGCCGTCTTTATATTTAACGTTGACAGCCGCCGTTAATAATTTTCCCGCATGTTTATCCTGTTTATGCGAATCTTGTTTCGTAGGATTTGCTTCTTGTTCGAAGGCTTTTTTGTCTGCTTCACTTGCCTCTTGATACCATTTCTCCGCTTGACTAATCGCAATTGGAATGGCGCGATCATCAGGGTAGCCATCCGCAAGCAACGCATTGCCAATATCTATCGCTTTTTTCCGAATCAAAGGTGCTAAATTTTTCATTGATGTAGGATAATCATTCATATTCCAAGGCATCAAAATCTCCTCCTTAAATTCTGTCTATTACTAGCTTACTACAGAAAAGGAACATTTGAAAAAGAAATGATTACTTTGAATATTTCCTGAACATTCTTGAGAGAATAAGCCTAATTTCCCGTTGGCCAAACTTCTCAATCTTTGAGTGTATGATTACTCATTTCCCTTTGAATCAGTTATGATAAAGGAAGAAATAAATAAATTTTTTGGAGGGATTTTCATGAAAATGTCTAAAGTACTCACCACTGTTTTGACGGCAACTGCTGCTCTTGTGCTGCTTAGTGCTTGTTCATCTGATAAAAAAACAGATAGTAGTTCTAGTAGCAAAGAAACAGCTAATTCAAGTACAGAAGTAGTCTCTGGTGCTTCAATTAGTGCCAAGCCTGAAGAGCTCGAAATGGCGTTAAGTGATAAAGGAAATTGGATTGTCGCAGCTACTGACAATGTCACTTTTGATAAAGAGGTAACAGTTGCTGGTACTTTCCATGATAAGGGGAAAGATTCCAACGATGTCTATCGTAAATTAGCGCTTTATTCTCAAGATGATAATAAAAAAGTAACTGCTGAATATGAAATCACGGTTCCTAAGCTAATCGTTTCTTCTGAAAATTTCAACATCGTTCATGGGACTGTCAAAGGTGATATTGAGGTGAAAGCAAATGGCTTTACTTTAAATGGTACCAAAGTTAATGGCAATATTACTTTTGATAAACAAGAATACAAAGATTCTGCTGACTTAGAAAAAGATGGTGCCACTGTTACTGGTGAAGTCACCGTAGCCAATAATTAAGTTATTACCAGACAATTTTAACTAGTAAAAAACCAATGACAAATGTTCAATCAAATTTGTCATTGGTTTTAGTTTGTAAACACAGTGCCAGCATTGGTAGATAATTACAAAATGAACTCACTCTTTGCCATAAGCCTAAATAATTAAATGGTTTTACCTGTTGTAGTTGTGGAATCCTTGCTAAGCCATATAAGCTGGCTGCAAGCATACATAAAATAAACAAAAAGCCAAAAAGTTTTTTATTTTTTTGCGAACCGTATTTACTATAGATAATGGTTAAGACGCCTGATAACAACAAAAAGCCTGTATAACCGACTGCTGATCCTCCGTTATGAAGCGCGGCAGCAACTGTGCCAGCGCTTGAAGTGTCTACGCTGAAGAGCCCACTGAAAATACAATCAAATAAACCATAAGCGCCAATCATTGCCACTACTAACCAAGCACCTTTTTTCGTTTTTCTAGAAAAAATAGCATATATCCTAGGTAAACTTGCTAACATCAACATTCCCGCAATGATAGTTAACCGATTAAAGGTTTCCCTAACTGGACTATTTACATCACCTAATAAGCTAATTACTTCTGTCAATTGATTGTAACCTTGATCTTTGAATCCGACATAATAAGGTGTAAAAAAATCAAGTAAGACCCCTAAAACTAAAAAAAAGCCGCCATATTTTTTTAAAAACTGCATCTATTCACCTCAATTTTGATTTTCTATTTACTTCAAGTATAGCATATCAAAAATTCCAAATAATGAAACTTTCTTTCCCACTAAAAAACTTTTCGTCAACGCGAGACGAAAAGTTTTACTTTAGGATTCAATAGAATCTACAATCTTATCATTTTCTTTTGATTCATTTAGCCACTCCGAGACAATAATTTTAATGATTGCAGCAACAGGAACTGCTAAAAACATCCCTAAGACGCCGAAGTACGCTCCCCCAATCGTAATTGAAACAATAATTAAAATCGGATTGACATTTAGGGCATCTCCCATAATTCGAGGACCAATAATATTACCGTCAATTTGTTGTAAAATTAATAAAACTAGTAACACCGTAATTGCTTGAGTAACACCACCCGTGAAAAGCGTAATCACACCAGCAACAATTGACGCAAAAATCGAACCAAAATAAGGAATCATATTACAAATACCTAATAAAATCCCCAAAGTCACAGCAAATTTCACATTCAAAATACTTAACAAAATCGTTGATGAAACGCCAATTATACAAGCATCAAGAAATTGGCAACTGATAAATTTATAGAAAATTTTATTCGTTGTATTTAACCAGGTTTGTGTTTGCTTGTACACTTTTTCGGACAGCAATTTGTGGGCAGCCTTTTCAACAAATGTCAAAATAGATTGCTTAAATACCAGCGCAT
Source organism: Enterococcus sp. DIV2419 (assembly GCF_051711865.1). Lineage (NCBI taxonomy): Bacteria > Bacillati > Bacillota > Bacilli > Lactobacillales > Enterococcaceae > Enterococcus > Enterococcus sp. DIV2419. The sequence continues at coordinate 1,378,469 of NZ_JBIONS010000001.1, read as the reverse complement.
ATATTGAGATAATCAACGTCAAAAATGCATTTAAAAAGAATGAAGAAACATTTTTAGTCAACGTTCCTAATGAAAACAACGCTTGTGTCCATTGATTTAAAAAACGTTCCGGCGACAAATCTTTAAGGACACTATTTAAATATTTTTCAATCGCTGCTGTTTTTAAAATCCCTTTATCTTCTAAACTCATCACAAACTGAACCATGTGATCATAAAAAGTGGGTAAAGAGTTTGCTAAATCTACTAAATTACTAATGAGTAGCGGAACGATATAGTTTAATGTCAAGACAAAAATAAACAAAATAATTAGGTACAAAAGGAGTACACTCAAGCCGTGTTTCGCTTTTTTAACGACTGGTAAAGGTACTCTTTCTAGTAATCCCTCGATTTTTTTCTGACTTCCACTCAATAAATAAGCAATCACGAACCCAGTAATGAATGGGGATAAGATGCCTAACAAACCCGAAACACTATGGACAAAGTGCTGATAATTCGTGATTAATAAATAGCCAACAATCAGCGCCATTACAAATAAAAAGCGGACAACCCAGTAATTCCAATCAACATTGTATTTCTTCAATCACTTCACCTCTAAATAAATTATGCCTATCATTGTAATTGTAAACGATTTGTGGCAAAAGGCAAGTTTGTCCATTCGTTCTTGATGAAATACACAAAGAAGCCTGACACTTTAAAAAATGTGTCTGTTTATTCTGCAGTATAAAAATGAGGCACTAGACCTTGCTTCTTCTCATAAAAGAAGTAGAGCGTGGGACAAAAATCACTTTGGATTTTTGCTTCACGCTCAAAAACTGATAAACGGCGGGAACAGAAGCAACACTACGCGTTGCTCCGATCTCAACAACTTCTAAGGTGTTTTCTCGACATGCGTCTCGTCACAGTACAGCCTTCAAAAGAGCTACAGCTCTAAGAGTTGCGATGTTTCACTGTGAAGCATGAACAGATGAAATCATCGTACCTACTTGGTGAAGGTCCTTCGGAAATAAGCCGAAATTGTTGAGAATCACGAAGAACGTAGTGATTCGATGATGAACAATACCTACTTGGTCTCCCAAAATTATAGAACACCGGGTAGGTATCATGCAACATCAACTCGTTCCTCGTTGTGTTTTATGACAATTTTCGGAAATTTCTTCTTATTGCTGAGAAACACTATTTGCAAAGCAAATAGATGTTGAACAGTACCTACTTGGTTCTCGGAGTTAAGCACTTCTGTCCCGACCTCTTCTAGATAGACTAAATTTATTTTTTCGATTCCACTGTGACCGTAAAGTTATCCATAATGAAATCTTTATCGGCACCTGTTGTAAAAATACCAAACGTAGTATTTCCTGAAGCATCCCCAATTATTTCTGCTTCATAATGCTTGGTTTGACCATCTGCTGCTGTCGAAGTCAACTCACCGACTGGCTTAAAGTCATTGTTATTTTTCAACTCCCCATTAATGGTCCCAGCAGTAAAGACATTTTCACCATCAGTTTGATAATCAAATTGGACCGTATATTTCTTGTTCGGTTCAAATTTAATATTTTGCGGAATTGTTTGAAGCATCAAACCTGCTCCTTGTTTATGGGCTTTCAAGGACCAGTTGCCTTCTAATACATCTGAAACAAGGTTTCCATTCCAACCATATTGTGTGTAAGGTTCATTTCTTTCTGATAAATGAATCCGTGGATCTTCTACACCACCAGCTGAGCCTTTAACAAACGGATATAACCCAACTGCTTTTGTGTCTTCAAAATCTTGCTTAATAACTGTTTGTTTGTCTGGGTTCATGATATCCGTTTGACGCTCAACAATTCGTAAATCATCAAATTTTGTAACGGAATTGCCTTTATCAACCGCTAATGTCACCGAGCCTTTTTTGGCATTATCTGGGATTTCAAAATCAATTCGCATATTTTGCATATACTGCGGATTTTTCCTGCTTGTATGGTTAATATCTGCCTGAATGTAGTTTTGGGCAACCGAATTATTCACTGTCCGCGTATATTTCTTACCACCAATTTTAACAGTTACTGTGGCTTTACGATCATGTGTTTCTGTGTTTAGATACAAACTATATTTTCCTGGTTTAGGAAGATTGATGTCTTGTTTGATTTCGGTTCTTTCTTTTTCTGAACTAAAGACATAATCACCGTTGGCATCTTTTTTAACTTCACCATCACCTCGGAAAACTTTCCAGTTATTTTTTAAGGTATTGGCTTCATTAAATCCAGGATCTTTAAATGGTGTTCCTGTTCCAAATGTCATCGGTTCAATACTGTCAGGTTCAGCAATGACATACGGTGTATTAGCCTCGGCTTGGATGGTCACTTGGTTATTTGTAGTGGCAATTGCGCCTTTGTCAATACGCCCTTGATCTGTTAATTCATATAAATGTAAATTCGTTTTTCCTTGCATTTTCTTATCCAATGACCAAGTGCTGGTACCGCCTTTTGGATTCCAGTGATATAGTTTGTCTTGACCATTGACATTCCAAGGCAGTAGATACGCATCACCTTTTAGAACTTCTGTCTCATTTAACGTAATGCTTCTTGGCGAATTAGCATCTGCTTGAGTAACGGTCACTTTTTCAGCACCGTTCGCTAATTTAATCGTACCATAGATTTGACCATCTGCTGCTGTTGTAGTTTCCCAGTTTGTAATTTGGTAATGTTGTAAGAACTTAGTTGGGACATTAATGGCAAAAGTTTTTTGGCGATAGGTATTAAAATTGGTTTTACCCACCCAACCTTCATAGGCTTCAAATTCAGCTCCACCTAACAAAGGGTTGTCGGAAATAATCCAAGTGTCTTTTTGATGATTCCGAATAAAACGAACGATTGTACTGTTAAAGCCTTTCGTTGTTGTACCGCCGTAATCTTTTTCTGCAGACCAATGGTTCCAAACCGAGTCATACTCTAAAGCATTCGGAAATTCATTGGTTGTAAACCAACCGAGTGAATTAATTTCTTTACTTAGTTGACGACTTGCCCAACCTGATTCGCCTTGATTGCCCCAAACATCAACATAAATATAATCTAGATTCGGTGCTTTTTGTTTTAATTCTTTAAAGCGCTCATAGCGACGACCACTCAATGCATCGGGTCTTTGTTTAATAAAATATGACGGATCTAACCAATCCCAGCCACGCTTCGTTGGATCAACTAATTCCTCATTAAATCCTTTTGCTTCTGGGTAAGACTCGGTGTCATTAATATGCACACCGAAAACGGCATTTAATTTATGGCCTTCATCAATTAATTGATTCAACGCTTGTTCCCCACCAGGTCGCTGACCAATAGCACCGTAATCTGGATGCGCAGAATCATGTCCTTCATTTTGATACCCTTTTAGTAAATTCATTTGTCCTAATCCATCTGTTAAATTGTAAATACGTTTTGATTCGTCTAACGTCACTAAGAATGGGTTTGTCGCCTGACTAGCAAAGTTAAAAGGAATCCGTTGGTTGACTAATTCAGGGACTTTTTCCGCGCCCATTGGGTTATTCATAATTGAACGGAACCCAATTGCCGCATCTTGCCAATCCACCCGATTGTCGTCGTTGCTATCTTTTGAGAATTTAACTTTCACTTCTGGCGTTTCTCCAGTTGTGTAATCTTCCGGTGCATCAAATGGTCGATAGGTCCATGCCCCACTTGACAAGGTTGTTACAAAACCAGTCGCCGCTTCTTTTGTTTGTTTATGGATTCGATTGTTGTCACTACCATCGACAGAGCCGTCTCCATAGGCGTTCGTCCAAAAACTTGCAGCATAATTCGCCGTATTTAAGAAACCATACATATATTTTTTCGTTTCTTCTTGGCTTGTTGTAGTTAAATCTTGGATAGTATCACCATTTTTATTTCCGTTATTTGCATTTGTCCCAGTATTCATCACAACGCCAGCAAAAGTCGCCCCTTCATCTGTACTATTGACAGAAATCAAGCCTTGATTTGGAATTGAAATTGTGTGTATTTTGGTTCCTTCTTCACGAATATCTGAGAGTTTCATAGCTAATTCTTGGCCTTCGGAAACAGTCAATGTTGTTGTGAAACGCAAACCAATTTCTGGGACAGCTACGTTATAAACGGCTTGATTTGCTTCACTCTTTTGTTTTTCAGCAGTTGCTTTATATGCTTTGCCATCAATCATTACTTGGTCAATTTTCTCGTGTTGGCCATTAAAAATCACTTGATTACTCTGAGGGTCTTCGTAGCGAATAATTCGTGGAAATTGTGGATCAACCACGGCTGTTAAATCTGCGGAAGAGATTTTGTCGCCTTTTTCAGCTTCATTGTCTTTAGCAACAACAATGCTGGCTTTTGCTTTGATGTTTGTATTTTCCAAAGTACCGTCGACTTCAAAAGTTCCTGGTTCTTTGTATGCAGCAGGATCGATTTCATTCCAACTTACTGCTTCATTGGCTTCTTTACCAGTATTATAGGTCACTTTTACTTGTTTCGGTAATTTTGGTGCGACACCAATTTTTGTAAAAACTTTGACTGGTGCAATTTGTGTCACTTCTGGCACAATTTCCGGAATGCTATCTACGGGGCCATTTTTAAAATAGTCATAATTGACAATTTTTTTGTCGTACCACAAACGGACACCCACATGTCCGGCTTCTGTTGGAATTTTGTCCCCGTTGGCCAAAACAGGTTCTCCCTCGTAAATCAACGTGGTGTTAAGCCAGATAGTAATTTTTTCACCAACATAACGTACTTTCAACAAATAATTCGTATCTTCATTTAACGTTGGCCCAGAAATTGAATCATTCCACGAATTAGGGCTTTCAACTAACCATTTGCCATTCGCGTTATAGCCTACAAAAACCCAGCTATCTTTGGTATTACCACGAATAATCACACCCGTCCGACCGCTTCCAGCAGTGTATTTAAACCTTGTTTCTACTTCACCATCAGCTAATTTAGGGGAATCTAAATTTAAAGATACGGCATTATTACCTGCTGCTGCATCTCGTGAAATCGCCAATGACTCTCCTGCTAATTCTCGATTTGTTTTACCAATCACATCTTGCCACTCACCAATTTTCCCTCCTGGAAAATCAGATTGCCACAATTTTTCTTCTGTTGCGGCAGGTTCCACCATTGATGAGCTTGTTTCAGTGCTGCTGTTTGTTGTTTCTTCTGCAGACGTACTTAATGGTACTAAAATCGTTGCGCTTGCCAATAGTGTCAATGTACTAATTCGTTTTATTTTTCCATGTTTCATCTGATAAATCAGCCCCCTAACATTTTTTTGAACACGCCTTCATTATTAACAATTAAAGGGGCGTTCCAAAAATAAATTCTTTTATTTTTGGAACGTCCATCTCTAAATCATTCTCTTAAAAACTGTAATAGCTTACGACGACAAGTCAGAATTATTCATCCTCGTCATCTACTGCAACATTTAGCAGCAATTCGTTGACTTTCACAATACTTTCTGCTGATTCCTTAACATAGTCACCTTTGATCGCTAATAAACTTGCATTTACATAGCTGATAACCATCGGTAAATTCATCCCAGTATATAAGTCAAACGAAGCACCTTGCATAATTTTTTTAGATAAAATATTACAAGGTGTCCCCCCTAATAGATCAGCAAAGACAACAAAATCTTCTAACGATTCCGTAATCGCTTCAAATTTTTCTAAAAAGTCAGCTTCACCTTCTTCTGGTAATAAAGCAACAGTGGAAATTGTTTCTTGCGGTCCCATAATCATCTCCGCACTTTTTTTCAATTCCTCGCAAAAACGGCCATGACTTACTAAAACTAAATGTTCACTCATCGATTTTCTCCTGTCTTACTTATTTTGAAATAACACCTAACGCAGACAATGCGACACAGACAATTAATACGATAAAAATGGCTTTAGTAGACGTCATATTCTTTTTACCTAGCATCCAATAAACGCCACCAACAATTCCTGCAGGGAGTAGACGTGGTAAAATCATATCCAAGTTATTTTGCATGTTAAGTGTTACATCCCCAATGCTTGGTGCCCATGATAGTTTCACATTAACCATCGTTGCTACTAAAGCGCCAACCATGAAGACCCCTAGTAAAGTTGCAGCGTCTGTTAAGGCAGTTAAGCGGTGTTGCATAGTTGTTACCAAAGAAATTCCTTCGCGATACGCAAATTCCAATTGTTTCCAACGGAAGACCATCACGGCAATTTGAGCAACAATCCAGATAAAGATACCAGTTGGGTTACCATTAATCGCCATGTTGGCAGCTAGCGCCCCAAAAATAGTTGGAATTAAAGCTGCGAAAATTGAATCCCCAATTGCTGCAAACGGTCCCATTAAACCAGTTTTCAAACCTGAAACTGTTTGTTTTCCAGCAATGCCTTCTTTTTCTTCAATGGCCAAATCGATCCCTGTAATAATCGTATTAAAGAAGTTTGAAGTATTGAAAAATTGCGTGTGTGTTTTCATTACTTCTTTTAATTCGGGCGTATCATCCCCATAAATTTTACGCAATTGTGGCAAAATCGTATACAAGTAACCTGATCCTTGCATTCTTTCGTAGTTCCAACCTAATTGGAAAGTAAACAAGCTTCTGCGATTAATTTGTTTAAAATCTTCTTTCGTCAATTTATAATTAGATTTCGTCATCTTCAATCTCTCCTTCGTCTGAATCATTCGCTGCATGTTCTTTTTTGGCTGCTGGCCCACTCGGAATCATTTGACCATTTTTGTAGCTAATTGCGGCTAAAGCGAAACCAATTAAAGCGACTGCTAACATTGGTAGTGCGTTAAATACACCACTGAAGTCTTTCACAACGCTCGCAACAGATGTTCCTAAAAGTTGCATGTTTGTAAAGATTGTTCCTAGTAAAGCAGTTACAGTGAAACCAAGAATTAAATAAGGGAAATGTTTTTTCACTGGTAAGTAACGTAGTAAAATTGCAAAACCGACCGCTGGTAAGACCGCCCCAGCAACAGACAAGCCATCACCTAACCATTTCAAATCGCCATTTAGGACAGATACAACTTTTTGTACTAAACCACCACCAAAAGCAAGTGCTAAGAAGACTGGAATCATTCGAGAAAGAGACCATGGTAAAGCACCCATTAAGAAGTTACGTTCAATTCCTTTGTAGTTCATATCTTCGACCATTTTATCAATCCGATGTGCAAAGTAGGTATTCGCAAAACGAGCCAAAATGTCTAATTGAATCATTAAACTAGCAACTGGTACTGCAATAGCAGCGATTGCTTGTTCAGGGTTCATTCCTAAAGACACAGAAAATGCTGTGGCAAGAATCGTACCTGAGTTAGCATCAATTTTGGAGGCACCCCCGAAAGTCCCAACTCCTAATACAGTTAATTGCATACTTCCACCAATAATAAGTCCTGCTTTAATATCCCCCATCACTAATCCTGCAAAAAGACCTGCAAACACTGGCGCACTTAATGAAGAATAAATTTGTAATTCATCTAAAATTTGGTATCCTGCGTATAATGTTAATAATAAGATCTGCCACCATAAGATATTCATTTTTTGTTCCCTCCTATTTTGTTATCAAACTCATAAAGTCTTCCGCTTTGTCACTTGGCACCATTTGAGCAATCAGATGGACACCTTTAGCATTTAACTCTTTAAAAACCTCAATGTCTTGATCGACCACATTGATTGACTTAGTAATCGACCGTGTTTCGTTTGTTTGAGACATGTTCCCAACATTGATTTCTTTAATCGGCACCCCAAGTTCTACTAGTTTTAATAAACGATCTGGTTTCCGTACCACAATTAGTAAACGTTGCGAGTCGTATTTTCCTGCTAAAATATTTTGAGCAGCTTTTTCAACTGGTAACACGCTTAGTTTCACGCCAGCTGGTGTTGCTAATTTCAAGCCACTTTTTTCAATGGCATTCCCTGCAACCTCATCATCAACGACCATAATTCTGGAAATATTCAATTTTGTCGCCCATAAATTTGCCACTTGTCCATGAATCAAACGTCCATCAATTCTTACGCCAATAATACTCATTGTAATCCCTCTTTCATTTCTTTATATAGTGGTTCTTTTACTAACTGAATTTCTGGTTGGTACGTTCCTTCCGTTTCAAAAATGACGATCTCATTTTGCCCTTCTTTTAATAATCCTTTAGGAATATATAAGGAAAGCGTCGGACCAACATTCCAGAAACGACCAAGATTGGTTTGGTTAACAAAAACAATTCCTTTGCCAAATTTAGAAACATCAATAAATGTATCTTTCACTTCTGCTAACTCCACATGATACTGGTAAAAGCTTGGTTGATCAGGTTGCCATTCTCTTGAATAGTCTACCTGTTCACAGCTTGTCATAGGTAAACAATATTGTTGCCATTGCGTCATAAAATGTAAATCTGCCATGACACCCGTTCGAATCCCTTTTTTCTGAGTATCTGCAAATAATTTGTGCCCGTAATTGACACGACCCATATTTTCCATTAAAACATCGATTTGATTATTCTCTTGCGGCAGTGTAACGTAAATATCTTCGCCTATTTCCGTTTGATATTGCGTTGCTTGATGTATCTGATTGACAAATAATTGCAGACGATCACGACCGTCAATCACTCTTAGCTTCTCTTCTGCAGCATCTTTTTCAATGCTTGTTCGGTAAAGAAGATAGCCTGTATTTTGTCCTAATTGTTCCATGGTTTGCGGATAAACGCTAATTACTGGCTGACTAATCGTTTCTAAGGTTGCAAACAAACTCACTTTGTTGGTTAAAGGAATTGCTGTTTGCGCAAAAGATTCTTTTACTAATGGCTCAGCTTGTGGTAACGCAGGATACTCCTCGTGAAGCATTTTTTGTAACGCAAAATACTTTTCGGTTGGGTTCCCTTGTTCATCCAGTGGCGCATCATAATCATAGGAAGTGATTTGTGGTAAATCAATGGTTCCTCGTGCGGAGCAGCCATTCATAAACCCAAAATTGGTGCCGCCATGAAACATATATAAGTTGATACTGCCTAATGCTAATGCTTCTCTAACTGATTCAGCCAATTCTTGCGGATCTCGTTTAATAATTGGCTCTTTCCAACGATTAAACCAGCCATCCCAAAATTCCATACACATTAACGGCCATTTTTTACCATGTTCTTCAAAAAAGGCTTGCATCATACCGAAATTTTCTTTGGCTTTTGAGCCAAAATTCCCAGTTACTAAAATATCATCTTCAATCATGCTGCCTGCCCGCAATGTTGCGCGCCATGGCCCGTCAGAAGTAAAAAATGGTGCTGTCACGCCACGTGCAATCATCAAATCGCGAATCGCCCGTAAATACGCTTTTTCTTCGCCAAATGAACCATATTCGTTTTCGATTTGAATCATTAAAATATTGCCACCGTTAGCAAGTTGATGCGGAACAATTTTTTCCATTAAAACATCATAATATTCCGCAACATGCTTCAGATAGGTTGGATTATTCGAACGCATCCGTCCTGGTTCATTTAATAGCCAAGCTGGAAAACCACCAAACTCCCATTCTGCACAAATATAAGGAGACGGCCGCACAATCGCATATAATCCAAGTTCTTGTGCTAATTTTAAAAAGCGCTCCAAATCTAATATTCCCTCAAAATGAAATGTTCCTTTTTGCGGTTCATGTAAATTCCATGGCACATAGGTCTCAACTGTATTGAAGCCTAAAGCTTTCAAGTTATAAAGTGAATGATACCAATCTGAGGGATCTACACGAAAATAATGAATGGCACCTGATAAAATTTTAAATGGTTGACCATTTAAAAGAAACTCCTCTTTAATTTCAAATCTTTCCACATTGCCACCCTTTCTAGTAAACGCTTTCAATTACTGGATAATTGCTAAATAAAGAAAGCTCTTTATTTAGCAATTTCGACTACTTGGATGTTCATAAGATGTTTCTTCACGTTCTCTACGTCTACATGCCCAGTCATTCTTTCTTGGGCATTAGCCATTCCAGCCGCCATGCCCCATTTTAGCAGTTCGGCAGCTGGGGCATCCTTGGCTAGTCCATATGCAAGACCAGCAATGGTTGCATCTCCTGAACCAACAGGATTTTTAGCTTGAATCGTTGGAATTTTTACACGATAGAATTGATCGCGATGTTTGGCAATTGCACCATCTTTTCCTAAAGATACGACAATCCATTCAATTCCAGCAAACATTGGTTTTGTTAAAGCTGTTTGTACAGCTGCTAATGGATTTTCTGAAAAATTTTGCTCTAGCAATCCTTCTAGTTCCTCTAAATTAGGTTTAATTAAATACGGTTTCCATGCTCCTTGAAGAACTTGCCTTAAACTATCACCAGAAGTATCTAGTAGCACTTTAACCTCTTGTGCTTGAGCTTTTTGAACTAATTCTTGATAAAAATTTGATGGTAATCCTTTCGCTAAACTGCCAGAAATTGTGACAATTTCTGCTTGCTTAATTAATTGATCGAAATTTTCAAGGAAGTCGCTGATTTCTTCTGGGGAAACCGTCGGTCCAGCTTCTAAAATTTCAGTTTGATTCCCTTCGTGCAAAATCGCAATCGAATCACGCGTTTCTTCTTTGATTGACGTAAATGCTTGGGGGATGCTTGCTTTCTTTAACTCGTTTGCAATAAACGCCCCATGAAAACCACCAAGAACGCCGGTAGCTATAACATCTCCACCTAAATCATGAATGACGCGAGTGACATTTAGTCCTTTGCCACCAGGGGTTTTGGTCACCTGACTGGTCCGATTAACGGTATCAAGCTTTAGATGATCTAATAGGTAGGAGATGTCAATTGACGGATTCATTGTTACTGTTACTATCACAGCTATGCCTCCCAATTACCCTTCGTTTACTTGAACTTTCGCATGCCAAGAGCTGGCGGTTGCTGCGATGACTTCATTTAAACTTTCAATGTTTTCTCGGCCTTCTGTTTTTAACCAATCACAAGCCGCAGTTTCTCCTGCTTCAACGAAAGGTTTCACGCCATTTTTCCACGTAGCACGGCCACATAAAACACCATTAAATGTTGAACCAGCTTCTTTAGCGAAACGTAGTGTTTCTTGGAATAGCTCTGTTGAGACACCGGCACTTAAAAAGATAAATGGTAAATCAGTGGCTTGACTTTGTTCTAAGAAATAATTCGCCGCTTCCTCTTTTGTATACGCTGTTTCAGCCGGCGCAAAACCTTCTACAAAATTCATATTAACTGGAACTTCCACTTTCAATACATCTACTTTATATTGAGGTTTAGAAAATTCTTTCATCATTTCATTCACTTTATGCGGTTTAACTTTTGCATATTCTAAAGAAGTCGCATCTGCTATTTGTGCATCATAAGAAACTAATTCTAAGTAAAATGGTAGGTCTTCTTCTGCACATTCACTTCCTAAGCGTTCAATGAATACATGTTTTTGATGATTGATTTCTGGATCCTCATCCACATCATAGTATAGTAAAAATTTAATCGCATCTGCGCCTTCTTCTTTCAAGCGTAAAACAGACCAATCTGCTAGTAAATCAGGCAATCGTCCCGGAGTTGTTGCATCATAGCCCGTTTTTTCATAAGCGAGTAACAATCCAGCCTCGGTATCGCGTGCTTTTGCAGCAGGCAATCCATATTCTGGATCCAATAAAATGGCGGACGCATAAGGTGTCAATTCTTTCGAGACTAATTCTTTAAACGTTTCAATTTGTGCATCAGTTGGCTCTACATCTAGCGCTTTGATCATTTTTTTCAAGGCACCTCGTTGATCAATGGCTAATGCGCTAATGATTCCTTCTTGGGTTGACAAACGATCCATTGCCGCTTTTTTTCCAGCTGTTAACGTAAGCATAGTTCCTCCTCCAAATGTTGTATTATTTATAGTCATAAATCGTTACGCCTTTAACCACACGATTCACTGTACCTGTCGGTGAAGGGGTATCCGGTTTATTTCCAACTTTAATAGATGTTAAAAGTGCGACTGTTTGGGCTACCATGATATCTGCTAATGCTAAATAGCCATCAGGTAATAGAGCAGTTTCTGCGGAATATTCAATAGTTGAACCTGAGAAATTACGTTTGCCAGGTTGAGCAATCGCAAAAACACCCGCCGCAATTTCGTCACCGTGAACTTCTTCTAAGATATCCAAGTCATAATCTCTTGTGTATGGTGTATTATTAACAAAACCAAACATTATTGTTTTTTCATTAATAAATGATTTTGGTCCATGACGGAAGCCCATAGAAGAGTCAAAAATTGTGGCAACTTTGCCGGCTGTTAGTTCTAAGATTTTTAATTGCGCTTCTCTTGTCAAACCAGCTAAACTTCCAGAACCAACATAAACAATGCGTTCAAAATCAAGGTTAACGATTTCATTTAATTCTTCTTCACGGGATAGCACTTCTTCACCTAATTTAATTAGAGCGTTTACATAATCTTGTTTTTGCTCAAAGGCTGTTTGATCAAAGAGTAGTAATGTACCCAAAGTCATGCAAGAAAAGCTACCAGTCATCGCAAAACCACCATCATTGGAACGTGTTGGCATTAAGAATAAAAAGCTGTTTTCTTCTTTTTGGCTTATTTGTGCCAGTTGTCCTTCTTCGGCACAAGTAATCGCTAAATGATGAATTATTTCAACCACTTGATTAGCTACTTCAACTGCCGCTAAACTTTCAGGACTATTTCCACTTCTTGCAAACGAAACTAACAATGTTGGTTCGTCTTTAATCAGATAATCTTCTGGTTTGGCCACAATATCCGTTGTCCCAATACTTTCGAATGAAAAGGCTTGTGTGTCGTCGTGTGCTCGGAGATAAGGTACAACAGTATCACCGACATATTGCGAAGTCCCTGCTCCTGTAAAAATTACTCTTGTGCGTTTTCCTTGCGCTTTGGCCTGGACTTCTTTTAAAAAGTTTTCCAAAGCTGTTTGATTTTCATGATAAAGTGTCACGGTTTCTTGCCAAAGCTCAGGTTGCTGACGAATTTCACGTGTCGTGATTTCCGCTCCTAATTGTTCTAGTTCTTCTTTTTCTGCTGTAAACATACTTAACTCTCCTAACTATTCCGAATATGGCGTATCTGATAATGAAATTGATCTGCTCGCGCCACACTCAACGTAAATTCAATAATTTCATTTTTCATGTTATATGTCTGGCGTGCTAAATGAAGGACTGGCGCTCCTTCTGGAATCATCAATAATTTGGCATCTTCTTTTGACGCAATGCTAGCGTATAATTCTTCATCAGCTAAACGAACGGTTTGCTTAAAATCTTCCGAAAATAGATCATATAATGGTTTGCTACGTAGTAATTGATCCGTGAGTGATAAGAAAAATTTCACAGGCAAGTATGTGTCTTCAACCATTAATGGCTCGTTATCAGCAATCCGCAACCGACTTAATTTAAAAACTGCCTCTCCTAACGAAAGATTCAAATGCTGACAAATAAATTTATCCGCTTCCAATTTTTCGAAGGATAATATACGGGTATGTGGTTTTCGACCCAGCCCTTTCATTTGTTCTGTAAAACTATATGCGCCAGCTAAATCAGCGGCCTCTTTTTTTATATCTGAAACAAATGTTCCTTTGCCATGACGACGATAGATGGAACCTCTATTTTCTAGTTCTTGTAGCGCTAACCGGACCGTCGTCCGACTCACTCCATATTGTGCAGTCAATTCACGTTCAGAGGGCAACTTGTCATGAGGAATCATGCATGTTTCGATTCGTTCCTGCAGCAAATCAACAAGTTGATGATACAAAGCTTTGTTTTTAAAGGCATTTTCCATAACTTTCTCCTTTACCCTAACTGGTTATAACCACAAACCAATAGTACGGTGGTTTTTTTTATTTTGTCAATAAAAAGTATTAATAAATATCTTCATACCGCTATAACCTTGAAATGATAACGTTTACATTTTTTTATTTTTCTTTATTGTAATATTTTTTTCCTAAAGAAATCATTTTTTTATAAAAAACCACCCTTAAATATGATACCAGTTGCTGGCTTTATTTTAAATAGACAAAAAAGAGTATGAGACAAAAATCACTTTAGATTTTTGTCTCATACTCAAAATCTGAAAAACAGTTCGATCCCGACTTCTTCGTTTCTATTGTTTGGTTTTGGCAACAACTAACAAGTAACTGATTTTACGAAATCCATGAAAATATTCATTATTGAGCATATTCAATCCTTCTGCTAATTTTCGTATAAGATAAATATTGATTAAATGTGTTGACACAACGAAAGGCCGTCCTATTCGCATATTGATCATAATAACGCTTGGTATACCACTGAAATTCTTTCGTCCAAGGTTTGACATGGCCAGTAAAGTGGATAATGGATGGTGCTCTTCTCGTTTCTTCATATTGTTTTTCTCCATAAATAGTTGGATGTTTTTTCGCTTTTGACAGGATATAACCTTGGGCGTTCCACTTAGGATGCAACAGGGTCCAACGGTCGTGTAAAACCGCATTCAATGCATCTTGATCATGGAAACGTAATTTATCTGGATTTTCTTCAATAAATCTTAAGACTTTAGTGGTTACATCTAAATTCAACCATTTTTTAACATCGATTAGCAACAAGCCTGAGTTAAAATAACACATAGATTCTGCAGGAATCGCCATTTTTTCCAAACGTTGATGGAACCCTGCATCTTCAACAGCGGCGATGATATTTTCACCTAAATCAACTGTCCATAATTTTGCGACATCATCTAAGGCAATCATGTCACAATCCATATACAACAGCCGTTCGATCTGGCTTCCTCTAAACAACTCTGGAATAGCAATCCTGTAGTAAGCTGTTTTGGGAATTCGCTCACTGGTTACAACATTTTTGAAAAAATGGGGGTTGATTTTTAAAAATGTTAACTCTGCATTGATTTGGGTATGTTTAATCGTAAAATACAGTAGTTGCTTGCTTTCAAAATTGATATTGTCATCAATCACATAAAAATGAACAGCTGCCGCTGAAGGACTATTTTCTAAAATTGAAACAAACATAGCAGCAAGATGCGGTACAAAGTTGGTATTGCAACATGAGACAATCGCTAATTCTTTTCTATTTTCCATTTCTTGCACCTACTTTCTTTAACTTGTTTAGATAAAGAGCTGTATAAGGATGATTTTCTAACGTATTCCAAGGTTTATCGTGTCCAGTAAAATGAATAATCGCTGGCTCTTGATTTCCCGCTGTATATAATTTTTGATAGGCTTCATTAGGCGCTTCATGACGATTAAAAACTAAAGACGTCTGCATATTCCATCTTGGTTCTAGAGCTAGCCAATCTTCATAAAGAACAGCGTTTAAAGCATCTTGATCATGATAAACTATGCGGTCCCCATTTTCTTCTAGATACTGAATTGTTTTTTGAGTGATTGCTTTCTCGTTCCATCGGTCAATATCAATAATCATAACTCCTGAATTAAAATAATAATCGGAGGAATGGATGCCCAAACGTTTCAAGGCATATGCTTGACCAGGATCAATAACCGCACCAATCGTTTGGTTCACTAATGGCGTATCATACAACTGGACAATATCATCTAGAACAAGCGTATCTGCATCTAAATAAAGAACCTTTTTATAGCTATATTTTTGTAAAAGTGACGGTAAAGAAATGCGTAAGTAAGCGGTCGTTGTAATATGATCACTCACTAAAAAATTTTGATAAACTTCTTTGTCTGCTGTTAGAAATTCAACAGTCGCACTTTGTGAGTTACTACTAACCGTTTCTCGGAGTGCTTTTTTGCTAGATAGCGACAGCCCATCATCAATCACATAAAAATGAACAGGTCTCTCCGCATGACAATTTTCTAAAACAGTTGTCATCATTACATTCAAATAAGGAGCATAATTTTCGTCTGAAGCTGTCACAATTGGCACAATCTTCTGATTTTTCCTCATCAAAACCACTCTCCTCTTTTATTTTTATAGCTAAGTTCCTATTCAGAATAGGCCCTGAAAAACTTATCTGCAAATCATATGCTCATTATTTTATAATATAATTATAATAAAAATATATTTTATGGCTATAAAATAATTTTGTTTTCCGTTAACAACTATTAAAAAAACAACATTTCTCTTACTTTATCCTCAAAAATACTATTTATTTAATACTTGTTTTACTAATTTTTTTATCTAGAAATCCGCCTGTTGTATTTTCTGTTGATGATAATTTTAAAATGTACAGCGAAACTTAATATAAATTCTAAACTGACTTCTTACTCAATAAAAGAGCGAAAAAGCCTGGGACAAAAATCACTTTGGATTTTTGTTCCAGGCTCAAAACCTGATAAATGGCGGGAACAGAACCAATTCCTTCGAAAATAAACGGCTCTGTTCTGACCTCCTTCACTTCATATATGATTCTCTTTCCCTTACAAAAGTTATCCTTCTTAAATGATCTATGGCGTAGTCGGATAATTTTGGACTGTCGTTTGATTGCCATTTTGACTAAACAAGCTGGTTGATTGTGCATTTTTTTGTTTTTCTACTTCTAAGACTTTGTTTTTTTCAAAAGCCACATCATAGTTGTAGTCCTTTGGTTGCACTTCTTGGAATCCTTGTGGTTTATAAAAACGTAAAAGGTTTTCCTGATTTAATTTGTCAGATAAACTTAACGATTTTTTCACCCAATCGTTATCTTTCGTGACTTCTGCTTTTAAATCTGCTGGAACTTGGTCTAATTTTTTTCCTTGATTATTGTAGATTTCCCCACCTAGATAAGAAAATTGAGGCGTTACAAAATCGCCATTTCTAAAAGGAACCACTTGTTTATATTGAGGAGATAAAAGGTCCGTGCCAAAATGGATATAATTTTTATCATCGACACCTAAAAGATGGTACAGTGTCGGTAAAACGTCAATTTCCCCACCATATTCGTGCATGATTTTCCCTTGCGTATAGCCTGGCATGTAAAACATCAAAGGTACTCTTTGCAATTGCGCATTGTCATAGTTTGTCCACGTTTTTGGATCGCGGTTGAAAGCTTTACATAAGTCCTTGTTGTTTGCATCTGAAATACCGAAGTGGTCACCATAAATAACAAAAATAGAATGATTGTATAAACTTGTTGTTTGCAAGTAATGGAAAAATTGTTCTAGCGATTGATCCAAATAGTGCGCTGTTCGAACATAATCATCCACAATCGAATTGCCTGTGTTCAATTTAGGAAACGGGAAGTTTTGGTCATCCGTATAATAAGGGGTATGATTGGTCACAGTTAAAAACTTCGCATAGAATGGCTGCTGTAAATGCTCAAGCTCACTAGCTGATTCACGCAACAATTGTTTATCTAAAATACCGTAACCTAGCATTTTGTCATCTTTTGAAAAATATGACCGATCAAAAAAGTATTGATAACCTAAGTTTTTATACACATGGTCCCGATTCCAAAAACTCCCCACATTCCCATGGAAAACAGCGGTTGTATAGCCTTTTTGTCCTAAAACAGCGGGAGCCGCTTCGAAAGTATTGTCTGATCCTAATTGTGTAAAAAGAGAGCCTTGCGGGAGCCCGAATGTTCCTGTTTCTAACATGTTCTCCGCATCACTCGTTTTTCCTTGCCCTACTTCATGAAAGAAATTATCAAAACTGATTGTCGCTTTGTTTTGATAGAGCTGATTTAAAAACGGTGTAACCTCTTGGCCTTGGACTTTCATATTAATCAAAAATTGTTGAAAACTTTCTAAATGAATCACAAATACATTTTTCCCTTTGGCAATCCCGGCATACTGCGGATTAAGCGGTAAATTGTTTTGCTTGGTAAATTTCATGATTTCAGGTAATTCGTTTGAACTAGCTTCTGCTCTTACCTCATTTGACATGGCTGTTTTGACACCATCGATGGCTGTGAATGCATCCAAGCCAAGATATTTTACAATATAATTACGGTCAAAAATTCTTTGAAGCAATTGAGGACGATCGGTTTCGCTTAAAAATAAGTTAACCGAAAAGAGCAAGACACTTAAACAACTAATTGAGATCGCCAATCTTCTGTTGATAGGTTTGGTCACAAAGACTTGATGATTCCGTCGCTGTTTAAAAGAGTAAAATACCAAAACGAGCAGCACTAAAGTATCTAGCCAATAAAAGACATCGTGGACCCTCATTAAGGCAAGTAAATCACCAGAAATTCCTTCTGAAACTTTTGAAAAGCCAAAAACAGATTGGATGGTAATAAAGTCAGTGAATTCACGATAAAAAATAATATTCAAATATAAAATTAATGTATTTAAAACATTTAAAAGAGTTAAGCTAAGCATAAATGTTTTATGCTTTTTAAAATACAAACTAAAACCAAATAATAACAGCGTAGTAGCAACTGGATTGAACCATAAAATTTCTCGCTGGAGACTGCCCTTAACGCCCAATGAGAAATCTAGGTAATACGCCAGAATCGTTTTTGCCCAAAAGAGTAAAACAAAAAATAAAAAGAGTCCTAATCGGTTATTTATTTTTTTCATCTAAGTTTGTCTTCCTTTCCCTTCAAAAAAATCTTGATTTGTTAAAAATAAAACCTAACTCTGCGCAATGACTTTTTCGCTAGCGGAGAATTGGATAAATAACTTAAAAAGATAATCGCAATGGCGCAACATCCAAATAAAAGCCATACGTTTGTAAAAGGTGTTCGAGTAAGCGAACTAGTAATAGGCTTTGTAATTAAAAGACTTGGTAGCGCAACACCTAAAGAATTGCCAATTTGCTTACATGTCACCGCAATGGCTGCTGCCGTTCCTGACTGAGAAAGTGGCATTCCTTCAATCGCTGTAATGGTAATCGGTGAATTTAACATCCCAAACCCAATGCCTAAAAAGATATAAATAACAAATAAAATAATCATAGGCGTTGTTTTAGTTACAAATAATTGTAAAAAGCTAACAGCCAACATTGAAATACCACAAAGCATAATAGGACGTTTCGTCCCTATTCTCCCTACCATTTCGCCGGCTCTCGGGGCAACAAGAAAACTAACAAAAGCCAAAGGAATGGTTGATAAGCCAGCTTCCAACGGGCTGAAGCCTCTCATCTCTTGCAAATATAGCGTGTTTAAAAATAAATAGCCGTTATATATGATAAAGCCAAAAATAGCTAAAAAAGAAGCCGATGTAAATGGAATAGATAAAAAGAAACGCGGGTTGATTAACGGATTGTCAATGTTATATTCATAAATAAAGAAAATAACAATGGCTAAGCAGCCGATTATCCCAGTACTTAAAATATCTGGCGCGAAAAGCCCTTTTCTAGGTAGTCCGATAATGGAATAGATAGAACTAAATAGAAAAAGAATCATCAATGCTTGACCAACAAAATCATTTTTCGCCGTCTTCTCTACTTTTGACTCAGGTACAAATTTTTGTGTAAGGATGATTGCCGCTGCAATGATCGGTACATTTACAAAAAAGACATACCGCCAGCTAAAATAAGAAACAATTAGTCCGCCAATAATCGGGCCCATGCCTAAGGAAATCCCTGTAACAGAGCCCCACAAGCCAATTGCTTTCGCACGTTCTAACTTTTCGGTAAATACCTGTGTAATAATAGACATTGCTACCGGATTTAACATAGAACCACCAATCCCTTGCAACATGCGAAACGCGATCAATTGCCCTGGGGTTTGCGAAATCCCACATAGGAAAGACGCTAAACCAAAACAGGCTAAGCCCAATTGAAGAACTCGTTTACGGCCAATTCGGTCTGCTGTAGACCCAGATAACAATAATAAGGATGCTACCATTAAAGTGTAGCCATCTGTTACCCACTGTAATGTAGACAGATTCGTGTGAAAATCACTTTGAATGGATGGTAACGCCACATTGACAACCGTAACATCCATGGTCACTACAAACAAACTCATGCAACAAGTATACAAAATAACTTTTTTTCTATCGATCATAAAAACAGTCCTTTCTAGCAACTACATAAAACAGGAAAAGCAACAATGACACTTAAACTTCTAACGACACAGTTATCGCAAGTACTCACGTATCAACAGTTCTTTATATTCCTTGCCATTTAGTTATTTTATACTTAAAAAAATAAATCTTTAGATAGCCAAACTATACACCAGAACCCCTTTAAATTGAACCGTAATAGATACGATTTATCGATTCTTAAGTTATTAAATAATTGAACATTCTGTTCAGAAATATCGAACAGCCCCATAATTGAGCATCTCTTTTAAACAATGAACAACAAAAATAGCCTTATCCGCAGCAGAAGTAAATCTAAGCGAATAAAGCTATTTTTGGTAACTATTCCAAAGTAATTTTAATGGCTAAGTCTCTAGCAACTTTTGTAAAGTTGCCTTGATTTGACCAGGTTGGACAAAAACCGAACTGGAAACATTTCGGTATAAATAAAATTTTTGTTTTCGTTCAATCGGTAAAAAGAAGAGTTTAGAATCAATTTCCTGCAGTTGTTCTTTCCGAAGAGAGATTACCGCATAAACTCCTTTACTTTTTTCAATGAGACGAGTAAGCATCAATGTATCGTAGCAACAAACAAGCGGACTTGTTAATTGCAACATTTCTAGCACACTCTTGGTAGCTTCTAAATGATCTAAGTGATGAGGCAAAAATAGAAATGGATAGTTGGTCAAACAGGTGAAGCCTTCTTCCTCAATTTCTTGTTTAATTTCTCTTGAAACACAAAGATACATTTTTAGTTCAATTAATTGTTCTTTCTTTAAAACTGGACTATTCACATCTGCAGAAGTAATCACAAAATCCAACTCATGATTCTCCAATTTATTCAATAACTCAAACGATGAACCATGGTAACATTCCCAAAAACGATTCAGTTGATCCTCATTTTCTGTCACTTTATACATCAAGGACGTATTTCCAAAACCTAAACGCATCACTGGATTCTCAATCATTTCATGCAAATTAAGTTTCATTTTCTTGGCCTCGTTTAAAATGATATATACAGATTGGACGATTTTATCCCCATAGGAATTTAACGTCAAAGAATTACCGTTACGGTCAAAAAGTAAATGGCCCAATTCACTTTCCAAATCTTTTAATGACGCACTTAAGGTTGATTTACTAACATGAAGTTCAGAGGCTGCTTTGGAAATACTATTATATTTTGCAATGGTATAAAAATATTCTAATTTTTCAATAGTCATCTTTTGTCATCCCTTTTATTCAAATTCATTTGCCCACGCAACCTGTTCAAAACACGCCTCACTCTTTATCAATAGCGTAGTTATTTTTGCTCTAATAAGCTATGTCCATCTTGTTATTTTTCTATAACTAATAGCAGATGGATATGAAAGTGCCTTTGGTAAAACTTTTTCTCGGAAATAGCATGAACATTCACAACAAATTCAGCTTATTAAAAAAGGCGTCTAGCTTTTTCTATTTTACGCATATTTACTTAAGAAATTCCATTTCAATTCTTCTCTAAAAAAGGTAAGATGGACACAACAAATGTTTCAGTTTCCATGCCCATTTACTTTAAGGTTCAGCGTTATCTACTAAGTATGAAGAATGTCAAAGAAAGGTTAGGTACTCCCAATGAAAATCAACTATTTAGGTACGGGTGCAGCAGAACGGATTCCAGGAATTTTTTGTAATTGTAAATTATGTAAGTACGCTCGAGAGAAAAAAGGACGAGAAATTCGTACACAAACTCAATTAATTATTGATGATGTCCTGCTGATTGATTTTCCAGGGGATTCTTATTTACACCTGTTGCAGTACGACTTGTGTTTTGCAGACTTTGACTCTTTACTAATCTCTCATTGGCATTCCGATCATTTTTACGGCGAGGATTTGGCTTATCGAATGTCTGGTTATGCATTAGATATTCCCAATCGTTTAACTGTTTACGGAAATGAAGCAGTTAAGACGTTTTATCAGCGCGCCTTTGATTTAGAAGGTCGTCAAGACGATACCCGATTACATTATCAGGTTATTCAGCCCTACAAATGTTTTACTATTGCGAACTATACGATTTATCCCCTTCCTGCACAACATGGAAATTTCAGTGAAGATTGTTTTATTTTCGTTATAGACGATGGTAAAGATGCTTTTTTATCCACCCATGATACAGGTTACTTTACGTCAGAAATGTTTGAATATCTTGAAAAGAGCCATTTACTTCTTAGTATTGTTTCTTTAGATTGTACTAGTCAAACAAACGAAACTGGCAATAGTCATATGAATTGGGAAAAAAATTTAAAATTAATTGCAGAATTAAAAGAAAGAAAACTCGTCACAGATAAAACGATTTACGTTGCCAACCATTTTTCTCACAATGGCGGCTTGTCTTATGCGGAGATGGCGGCTTTATCTCAAAAGCATGAAATCATTACGAGTTATGATGGTTTAGAAATACTAACTTAATCGGATTATTTGCCTTCTTTTCAGCACTATTATATGCTTTTAACCGATAATTACAAGGTGCTTTTATCGTAACTTACACTATCTTAAAAAACAAAAATACTCGAAATTTCCCGTGATTCTGGAAATTCCGAGTATTTTTATGATTCTTTACGCTGCTGGCACAGCGGATAAACGTTTATTTTCTTCTTCATTCACTCGATTAACAATAAAGTTATAATTCACTTCATTTAGTCTTTGACCATGATTTCCTGTTTGCTTAATGCCACCATTGGAATGAACACCAACTACTTCAAACTGAGCATTATAGATTGGTGAACCAGATTGACCACCTGTTGTATCGATATCATAAAATAGTAATGGATTTTCTAAGTCTGTAAAGTTAGATGTAAACAAATTATTTTCATGAGACCATTGCGTGTGGTTTTTCTCACCTGGATAGCCTGATATTGTGACATGGGTATCTGAAGATTCAAACTTTTTCAAAACGAATGGCGTTAAAATTTCTCCCAACTCTGGGCCATCAGGACGATCGTTTTGTTTGCCGACAGTCACGACCGCAATATCCGCATTCGGGGAAAAAGCTACATCAATCACTTTGAATTTGCCAAATGGTGTCGCACTGCCATCTCGACCTGGATAAAACCAAGCATCATCTTTGGCATTCGGATTTAATACTTTGGCATTCTTAAAACTTTCAGCCACATGATTATTGGTGACAATTGTATTAGTTCCAACAACAAAGCCTGTTCCTAAAGAAATATAGCCTGGTTTACTGGCAGGGGAAATGATTCTTCCGATTGACGCAAAAGGCGCTTCGGTTGTATCTGCCACTTCTTGTCTTCTGTCCTCAGGGTCCAGTAACGATCTTTTTTGTCGTGAATGACTTTCGGCAGGAACGATATACTCTTCTGCATTTGCAGACAAGCTAAAACCGGCGATCAAAGTTACTAAAATCAGAAACAAAAAACCAGCACTAATTTTTCGTATGGAGAACTTTTTCATAAGATTATGCCACTCCTTATCCATTTTTATTTAATTGGGGAATTTTTTTTATTCATTGACTAGAACAGATTCACTTGGTTGGTTTACCTGAATGTCTTCTTTAGCTCCGATTCCAGCAGAGTTAAAGGCTGCTGACACCACTGAAGCTGCTTCATCGCCATATTGAACTTTTGCAGCAGCAAGCATCGCATCACGAGCATCACTGAATTGTGCTTTAGGTGTTAAGTAATTTACTAACGAGCTGTAGAAAATAGTCTGTGCTTTTTCAATGCCTAAGTTCTGGATAATGGTGTAACCAATCCGATTAATAATTCCACTATTATAATGAACACCGCCTTGATCATAATAAGGCGTTCCTTTATACCGTGCTCGATCGTCGTATTGAGCCATGGTTTCTGGTTGTCCGTGTTTACTTGGTGTTTGTAAATTTCGAATACCTGTTTTTCGGTCAACACTCTGAGTATCCGCACCAATTTCTGGATTAGATGCACCCGAAATAATATAACCCATCAAATCAGAATAAGATTCATTCAACGCACCTGATTGTCCTAAATATTCTAAACCGGCAGTATGTTCCGTCACACCATGTGTCATTTCATGACCAACTACATCTAAAGAGGAAGCATACGTTTTTCCTGTTGGTGTACTTGTTTCACCATAACGCATTGCTTTTCCATCCCAAAAAGCATTGTCATAAGCATCTGGATGTTGTTCATCAACAACTGACAAGATGGGCATCCCTCGATCATCAATACTGTGTCGTTGGAAATGATCTTCATAATATGTTTTTACAAATTTTCCATGCGTATAGGCGTCAACAGCATTCTGATTTAATGCTGCTAGTGATGGTGCTTGAATAATAGAATAATTATTTTTGCCATCAACTACTGCATGGTAAACCCCTGTGTTATCCGTTCCGTGTAAAACAATTCCCGTATTGCTTTTTTCAACTGGTACATTAAACGTTACTTGAAAAGAGTTTTTTAACGTTACTTCACTACCGACATGTTCCGTTAAATCTTGTTTTTCCATAATTGTTCCATCTGTAGCGTTCACTTTATAAACCAATGATACGGGGTCACCAGTTGGTGAAGAAGTTACTCTGACTTTATAAAATAATTGCCCTTCATTATTTACACGTTTGTCAATAGCTAAAAAGACAAGATCTTTATTTTCCGGATTATCAGAAGCAATAATTTTTTTAACTCCTTCTTCACCGATTGCATCAACCGATTGAATTTTCACAACTTGATCAACTGGATTTCCTGTAACACTTGTTACTGCACCGTTTTTATCTAAATGAATAATCACATTATCTGAATCAACAGTAACGCCTTCCGTTTGCTTTTCTAACTTAAGATGCTTCATCCCCCACGCATCTTCTTTTCGATCTACAACCGTATATTGTTCAGCAGCTGCCTCAGAAATTGCCTCCTTTTCCAACTTCGATAAAACTGTTGAAACTTCACTTTCTGAATAAACTTGTTCTTCTGCTGCTACAAAAAGTGAAGAAAATAGACATGAACTTCCAACAAAGATGCCTGTACCTAAAATGTATAAAATTTTATTTCCCTTCATCAAACGATTAACTCCTTCCCCAGTTTCCTTTTATTTCTTTTCCCAACAAAAGTATTGCTTTATCCTCCCTAATCTTTCCCGTTAAACGACCGCCCCTTTCCCTGCGTAAATATTTGTTGCTATTTTCATTATAGACAACTACCTAACCGGCACTATCTAAATTCCTTAATCAGCCGACATTTTTCCCTGTATTGCCCCTCATAACTCAATACCATAGCAAAAAAGTTGTTAACAAATTCATTCGTTAACAACTTTTTTACTATTATGATTTTTTTCAATAATTAAATGTTGAGTAACCGATCCTTCATTGAAGGACGTTTGCAAATCAAATTGATCTGAAAAATCAACAATTTCTTTTACATATAACAATCCCCAACCGTGCTCTTCTGGGTTACTTTTAGAACTAAATTTGGTTTTCTTCATAACCTTAAAATCAAATTCGGCTTGGACACTATTTGCTATCACAAACTCTTGTGTTTCATTTTTATTGAAAATTGAGATAGCGAACATTTTCAATTCTGATTTTGCACTGTTTTCAATCGCGTTATCTAATAGAATAGCCAACAAACGAATCACAACCACTAAGTCGATTGATGTATCAAGAATAAATACTTCTGGCACATCAACAATCACTTTTAGTTTTGCTTGCTTTGCGGTATTAATTTTCATACTTATGAGTGCCTTAAGTTCCATATTTTTCAAACGATTTAACTTCATAAGTTCAAATTCTTCATTATCAATAATTTTTTTGGTTGGTGCAATCGTTTCTTCATAAATTCTTTTGATTTCCAGAATATCTTCGTATGAAATAGCAATTTGTAAACTATACAATAAATTTTTATAATCATGACGAAACATCGCTAGCTCTTCATTAATGGATTCTATTTTTTCAGTATAAATCGTTAAATTATTCAATAATTGAGTGTTGATACGTTGTTCTTCCAAATAAGCTTCAATGACTAAGCCAATCAGAATTAAAAATAAACCTACACTTATTAATAACTCCAATTTAGAACTATTTACCGTGACAAATCCTCGCATAAAGTCAGGTGAAATCTCTGGCGAAATCAAAAACACAAAAAGTAATAACAGAATCAACAATAAAAGTAAACAACCAAAAAAAATTCGGCTATTTTCTAACACACGATTTAATCTTAAAAAAACACTATTGGGAATTTTTAAAGCAATCCAGATATTTATAAGCAACAGAATAACATTTGAGGCAATCCATAATAATTTATTTTGATAAATCTGTTGAAAAAAAACACTTAAAATCGTTTGCTCCGTGTAATTGATAAACGAAACCATAAGCAATGTAAAAACGGATAAAAATATCGCTTTAAAAATTGAGAACCTCTTTTTGTGAATGAGTAAAAATCCTGTAAAAATAACGACTGTCAGCGCATAAATCAACCAAGAGTAGCCCAACATTAATGCCGCAAACGAACAAAGATTAATGACAATAAGCAATGAAAGTAACGGTATTTTACATTCAATCTTGATCAATGTTACTCGTAAAAAGACAAAAACGATAAAGCTAGATGCCAGCAAAACGTTAGTAGCTAATAACAACAAAATCATTTTTCAATATTCTTTTTAGGTTTTTCAGTTTGTCCCATCCATTGTCCAAATATATTGGGCGAATTTTGATTTAATCTAGGCTTAGTTCCCACACCATCACTAACTTTTACAACTCTTTTTTCAATAACATTTTTAATTATTTTTTTACCAAATTTCATAAAAACACTTCCTTCAATTAAATTTTTTGTTACAGGGAGTATCATCAGACCTTGGATGACGAGACCGTAGAGTATTACTGAAGCAATCTTTTCTTTGACAAACAGACTACATAAAATAAGTAAACACACCCTTATAAGGCTTTGCTTTTTGAGCACGTTTAAATCAGATGGCTGAACAGGTTCAATCGCTGTTCCTTGTGGCGCATACCAA
This sequence comes from Enterococcus sp. DIV2419, assembly GCF_051711865.1. NCBI lineage: Bacteria > Bacillati > Bacillota > Bacilli > Lactobacillales > Enterococcaceae > Enterococcus > Enterococcus sp. DIV2419. Next base: position 1,351,628 of record NZ_JBIONS010000001.1, on the reverse strand, counting down.
TAAAATAATACAACTAAGAGGCAAATCAATAGAATTTTATAAATAAACGGTAAGCTCACAGAAGAATTTTTCAATACAAATGGTATGGCGACATAGATAACAATGCTTTCTAGACGACAGAGCCATTTAGTTTTTGCATGCCAGCCACCTGCGACAGGCCGTAAAAAAATCAGTACGACGTATACAATAAAGGTTTCGCTTAACGTCCCAAGTAAAACTGATAAAATCAGAATCATCAGAAAATTAAATAAGCCAGAAAAATAAACGGTTAGATAATACTTTGTCCATTGTGTTTTTTCTGATTGATCTTCCTGATCCATATCCATAATATTTTTTAGAATCCAATCGATTAGCATATCGCCCTCCTCTTCAAGTATTGCACTAAATTATAACGAATATAGCGACTAATAGATAGATAATTCCTTAATTAGTCATTATCCCTCCCTAAGTAAGAAACAGCGCCTTAACCTGAGTATAATATCTTCTTGAGACTGGTACTTCCGTTCCGTCTCTCATAGTTAAAAGATGCGTTTTATAATTTAATTTTGACGCATATTTTTTATTGATGATGATTGATTGATGGACTCTAATCAAATCTGGATGCAGTTGTTCAATTTTTGATAACGTTCCATAAAATTCTCTTTTAAAATTTTTTCCAACCATTGACACACGATGATCGTATTCCGTTTGAAAGAAATAAATATCATTAATATCCATTTTTATAGAAGACGCTTTTAAGTTAATGATAATATATTCACTTTTTGTCTTTATATTTTCTTTTTGTTGAATATATGCATCGACACATGTTTCGACCTCTTTTTGGAAATCTAGAAAATCCACGTTCTTTTGAATAAATTGAAGAGCTGAAACCATATATTTGTAGGAAGTTAAAACTAATTCTGTGTGAGTAGAAATAAATACAATCAGACTTTCACTGTCTGTTTTTCTGATTTCTTTAGCAACCTCAAATCCTGCCTGGATATGATTGTTCATTTGAATATCTAGGAAAAAGATATTTAGTTGGGCGTCCTGGTGTGCCACTTGTAATAATTCATCTGAACGTGAAAATAAATGGATTGTTTCATTATAAATATTTCTTGCATGTAGGATATTTGTTACCAATGCTTCTAACGCTTTTGCTTGAATAATTTGGTCTTCTAATATATAAATAGCCATTTGTTCACTCATCCCTTTCTCAAGAAGATATAAAATTACACAACAAAAGACAAATGATTATAATGTTCAATCAATTTATACACCAATAAAAGAGATAAAAAATTGATTGTCTGTTAGTATATTCACATAAATTTAGTATAGCGATTTCAGTAGTTTCCTGCAAACAAAAACATAAAATAACAAAGCATCAAGAAAGAGTACTTTGGACTATTCATCTTTTACTAACGAATCATGAGGACGATTGTCTCTTCGTTGATGAAAAACAAAGAATCAACCGCCAAACTGTTCTTGTCATTTTATACATGACAAAATCAATTCATTGGTCGATTCTGGTTATTTTAATTTGTTAGTTCACACATGGATCATTGTGCTAATTTTTTACTTAAACATCCACACTTCTTCCTGTTGAATGAGTCGATTAAGCGCCAATGTAGGTCACGCCACTACTATAAGCAATTACATTAGGTAAGACACGATACGAAATCGTTTGATCATTGATGACATTGCTTTCAGAAATAATGATTCCATCAGAAGTGACCGCTTCAACAAAAGCAACATGTCCATATTGATTATCTGCGCCAGCAACTCCTGGTTGGAAACTAATCGCACGACCAGCTTTAGGCAATGAACTAACTTGATAGCCTAATGCACGTCCTTTTCTTCCCCAGTCACTGCCATTTCCCATAAATTCATCCAAAGAAGTGCCCAACTGTTTGAAACGATTATAGACATACCACGTACATTGGCCCACGGGATAGCTACCACTTCGATTATAATTGATCCCATCATAGACTGGAAAATGCATTTGTTGCTGTTCCGCTTCCGACAGCTCATTTTTAGATTGGATAATCAAACCGTCCACTGTTTTTGGTAAATCAAATTGCGTTAAGTTATAAACCGCAATTAACGAATTTAATTTATTATCGTATTGCTTGTCTGTTGCATATTTACCTGTTAAAAAACGCGTTGCTTGAAGGTAGTTTTTGGCTTCCGAACGCCACGCCGGTTTATAAAAATCTTGGTTTCCATCAATCCCTTGTCGGAATAATTGAACATAATCTTGCAGTGAGTCATTATAGCCACCGTAATCGCGAAACCCAGCGGAAATTGTATAAAGTTGGCCCCTCTGATCAGCCTCTTTTGTTGAAAAGCTAACACTATTTCCTTGGAACGAACCTTTCACGCCAAAGAGATTATAATAAGGTTCTTTGGCTAGTTGACTTTCGCCAGAGCCACTTTCTAAAATAGCCTGAGCTATCATCACTGATGCAAAAACATCATATTTTTCGCCAAGTTCTCTGGCTGTCTCACCAATTTTTTTAATAAACGCTGTGGTTTGTTCTGACTTCTGCATTTCAAATGACGCACCATATGTTGCTAAAACTTCTTTGCCATACTCCGTTAATATGAACTCCTTAAAAGGATTAGTCACTACCAAGCGTTTTTCCTCTTTTGAGTCTGGTTGTTGTTTGGCAGTATAGATATTCTCTAACTGAGAGATTACTTCTGGTTTCTCTTTAGAATCCGCTTCCGCTGCGGCAATTAAATATTTTCCTTGGCCAAGATAAACACCATTTTGAAGCGTTTTTCCTTCAGCTGTTTGCCAAAAAATCAGATCACCAGGTTCTGCCTCCTCTATAGAACAAGCTTTACCAAATGTCATTTGTTCTTGCGGCGTACTGCCAATGTCTATTTTAAATAATTGTTGGTAAATTTTTTGGGCAAGGAAACTACTGGTTAATGCTTGCTCCGTCAAATTAAATTCTTTTTTTGTTTTCCCAACGTGTCTTAATGCTTCAGCCACCACAACTGCCCGTTTCTGTTCGTCAAAAGACGACAACAGTGGAAGTTCGTAGCCTTTTAAATTTGAAGAAGCTATTTCATCTACTTTGAGGGACGGATTTAACGATACAGCCTGATTTTCTTCAACAACGTTATTGGTGGCTTCAGGAACTTGAATAGGTTCTTCGGGTTCTTGCTTGGTCACAGGAACTTGTGGTGGTTGCGATTGTTCAACAAGCTGCGTGATTTCTGATGATACCGTCGGCTCTGTAGGTTCTTTTTTTGTTTCAGAACTAGTATTTGTGGTTGTCGTTTCTGTCGTTGACTGACTCGTTGATTCGGTAGTCGTATCGGTAGAACTACTTGATTCAGATGACGAACTACTAGTGGACGTTGTCGATGTAGCAACAGTTGTTTTGGTTGTTTCAATTACTTTTTCTTCCGAAGTAATTGTCGTTTCCGAGGACAGAGCTGTTTGTAGCGAGCTACTTGGTAATTCTGCAGCCAACGTAACAACTGGAGCGACTTCCAAACTCAGAAGAACGAGAATACTTGTTAAAACAAGTAGTTGATTCTTGATTTTCTTTCTTTTCATTCGTAAAAATCCTCTCCTATTACTTACTTGCGCATTTGCACACTGTTTTTGTACAAATGCGCCTTGTAAGTTAATGATACGCTAATTTTGGTCTTTTTTATTTTTGAAGAATAATTTTCCTAAACCAATACTTACTATCAATAGAAAACCACTGATTGACCAGATTGGCGAAACAACTTCATTTGCTTTTGGCAAAGTGCCAGAAGTGCTGGTTTTCGTTGTCGTTCCACCTGTTGCTGTGTCCTTTCCTGTGCTGGTTACGCTACCAGTCCCGCTAACCGTGCCATGATTTCCATTGTTGCCTGTAGAGTTGCTACTGATTGGCTCTTCTGCCATTGCTTCAATGGCTTGTGCTAAAATACTTAAACATTTGTCCACAGCTTCTTGCGTCGCACTTGGGTCCTCAACAAGTGCTTTTGCTTGTTTAATTGCTTCAGCTAAAGCTTCTTGCGATGCTTTTGTAAATTGTTTTCCTGCTTTAGGTTTCAATGTTTCTGCTTTTTGAAGCAGTTCTTTCAACTTTGTTTTATCCGTTTGAAGGACTTGTTCCTCTAAACTATCCAAAGCAGTTTTTACATTTTTTTCAGCAGTATCAATTTGTTCTTGCCGAGCATTTTTATCAGCTAAAATCCCTTCCGCTTGGTCAATTGCTTCAGTTAAGCGCGCTTTAGACTCGCTGGTAAATTCTTTTCCGGCAGATGGTTTGATTGCTTTTGCTTTGGCTATCATTGCCTCTAAGGCTTTTTTATCTGTAACTAACGCTTCTTCTTGTAACCCATCGATGGCACTAGTTAATTCAGCAACCGCTTCATCAATCATTTTTTGATTAGCTGCTGGGTTTTCCAATGTGTTTTTAGCTGCTAAAAGCGCTTTTTGTAAATCTTGTAACGAGGAGGCAGTAAATTGGTGCCCTTCACTTGGAGTGACTTGCTGCGCTCGTTTGACAACTTCTTGTAATTGGTCTTTATTTACAAGAGGTACTTCTTTTAATTGAGCCATTGCAGTTTCTAATGCGTTTAGAGCCTCTGAGACTTCTTCTTTTGTCGCCGTTTCTTTCGCTACGATTGCTTCAGCCGCTTGAATTGCTTCTTGCAATTGTTTTTCTGTTTCTTTTGTAAATTGGTATCCTTCTTCCGGCTTTTTTCCTTGGGCTTGAGCGATTCGTTCTTTTAAGGTTTCCTTATTAACGGCGACGGGTTGTTCTTTTAATTGTGCAATTGCTTCACGCAATGTTTTAGTCGCTTGGTCTATTTCTTCTTGAGTAACTTTTTCTTGAGCAAATACTTTTTGAGCTGCTGCTAATGAATCTTCGAGAACTTTTTTAGTTTCTTCGGTGAATTCTTGCCCATCACTTGGTTTCTTCGCCAGACCCTCTTGAATTGCTTTTTCTAAATCAGCTTTATTCGCTACATCAGGCATTTTTTCCAACTGTTCTACAGCCTTTTCTAGATTTTCCACAGCAGCAGAAACGTCTGTCTGTGTGGCTTGCTCATTGGCTAGAACAGCTACTGCCTCATCTAAGATTGGTTTAAAGATTGCCCAAGTTTCAGGCGTATATTCTTTTTCGACACGTGCTTGATTTAGCGTAATTAGCGCTTGTAATAACTCTTTATCTACTAGCTCTGTGGGCTTCACTGTTACAGAAAAATCTGAAAGTGTGGCTTGTTGGAATCCTTGGCCTACTAATAAGCCTTGACTCATATCAAATTGTAATGGCTGCTCAACAGTTGTCGCACGTTTTACGCGAGTTGTTTCTTTTACTTTAACTTTAAAGGTAACTAAGTCCATTGAACCATTTAACAATTGTTTATTTCCTTGATTACTAAGAACTAAATATAGATTCTCCACATCATTTGAATGTTTCCGATATTTAGAATAATTTTCCATTTGTTTTGTATTATTCGTGGTTGCAGGCTGACCGACAAGTTCAAATTTGCTAGAATCAAAGAACATTTTTGTGCTTAACGCATTAATGTTTTTTAAGTCTTGACCTTTAAGTGTAAAGGTTAATGTATCGCCAGGAAGATAGGTATCCTTGCCATTTTCATTAACCACAGCAAGGGATAAACCGCCCGCAATTTCTTCGACATCAGGTATCTCAATCCCACCATCTAATTGTCGTAAAACATAACTGATATCATAAGCATCAATTACCCCATTTTTATTTAAATCGCCTTTTTCAACATAGCCATTAAAGTCACTGTCCACCGATTCTAAGCCTGTATAGTTTCGATAACTCATTGCATCATTTTCATCAATCGTTCCATCGTTAGTAATGTCTCCATGTAAGATTCCTTCTGTTCCTGGTTGTTTGTAAAAGAGCATCTCACGACCAGAGCCAAAATTACCCACCGATTTTAATACCTTCATTTCAACAAAACGATACGCTTGGTCCTTCGTTTCAATGGTTTTTGTCAAAGCATCTTGCTTCCAGTTAATAGGTTCTGAAAACTCTGTCCAATTAGCTCCATCTTTCGACGTCCGATACTGGAGCTGCAAAATATTTCCGTTGCCGGCATTGTCTCTTGGCAAGTATTCAATTTTATCCATTTGATACTCCGCACCAAGATCAAATTTTAAAGACAAGAAATTTCCATCACTTGGATTAGCGATGCCGGTTGACCAGTTCGTATGCCAACCTGTACTCAAATCTTTATCTGTTAATTTCTTCAATTCTGCGCCTGGTTGTTCTGGTAAATTACTTGTTGCTTTGACTTGATTAATTGTTTCTTTATAGGGATCATCTTGTGTTTTTCCTTTAATCGGTTCACTCCATTCAGAGACCCCGTTTTTTCCAACAGCTCGAACTCGAAAAGTATGTTCGCTTAGGAAGGAAAATCCATCAAATGTCGCTGTATTCGTTTGAATATTTCCGAAAACAGTCCCGTCACGCTCTACTTCATAGCTTGTTGCCTCAGTTACTTGATCCCATTGAAGAGTCAAAGAAGATGGCGTTGTTTTTTCTTCATTGATTGCGACATTTGCCGGAATAGTTAACTGGTCATCTACCGTTGTATTTCCCCCGTCAACCGTTCCTTTATTAATGAAACCTTTGACAGTTATTTGAACATCTTTGGCGGTCACAGATTGTTTCGCTAGTTTTACTGATAACGCTGATTGGTTCAGTTTTTCTCCTGAAGCTTCAGAAAGATACTGATTCACTTGGAATTCTTTATCAAAATAATATAGATTTGTGCCAGCTAAAAATTCTTCTTTATTAGCTGCTTGTTTCAAGGTTACTTCTGTTCCCCCCACCATTGCTGTTACGCTTTCGGGCGCTTCTGAAGCTAGCAAATCAAGCGTGGTGCTTCGTTCATCAACAAAGCCTTTGTAACTTCCTTTTGTCGGTTCGATAGTAACGGTCAGATCCCCTTTTTCGTTTGATTTAGGGCCTTGACTATTTATTTTAGTCGTAGCTGATTGCCCAGCTTCATAACTAGTTGAAATTCTGTCATCTTCATACATATTAAAAGAAGTGGCACCATTTGGATAAATCAAGAAAGATCGTTGATCCCGTTGGATTTCCTTTGGATTGTTGTTTGGATTCGTCATTGGGATAATACTGCCATCTTTGACGAAAACGGGCACCTTCCACAGCGGTGTTTTTACTCCATTTAAGACACGGCCACCTTGATATTTTTCGCCTGTAAATAAGTCAACCCAGACTTGTTTTTCATCTGGTAAGTAGATTCCATCACGGATTGAATTTCCTGCCTCATCTTGATTGCCATTATAAATTGGGGCAACGAGTAAATTGGGTCCCCACATATATTGGTATTGAGAATCTTTTGTATATGCTGTTCCTTCATTAGGAAATTCTAAAGCCATGGCCCGTACCATTGGTAGTCCATCAACTGATTCCTTGGCAATACTGTAGTTATAAGGCATCATCATTGATTTTAATTTTAGATACGCTCGGTTCAAATCTGTGGCTTCTTGATCAAAAGCAAATGGCGTTTTTGGATTGGAGCCCCAGCCGTCCATATTTAGCTGCACTGGTGTAAAAGTTTTCCATTGGAAATCACGTATGTTGACCTCTTTATTTTTTCCACCAAAAATTCCATCCATATCTGAACCGACATTTGGTTGTCCAGACAACGAAGTCCCGATATATGTTGGGATATGAAAGCGAATATATTCCCATTGACCACCCGTTTGATCGCCTGTCCAGATACCAGCGTGCCGTTGGGTTCCGGCCCAACCATCTAATGAAACAATCATCGGACGAACTGCGCCGTCTGTTTCTTTTACAAAAACATTCGCGGCATCTTCTACACCATTTAAGCCAAAGGAATACCCATACCCGACCCACGCCACGTCAGTTTTGAGAGCTTTAACACCAGCGACACTAACTTCTTTCGCAATATCCCGTTCTCCTTTTTTAGGATTTTTAGGATCCGCTGGATGGAGATTAGATTGGGTCCACAGCCCCACTTCAACACCATTGGCTTGAGCATACTCTGTAAATTCTTTTAAGTTTTGTACATCGCCGTCCAATGAATCAGTTTGGCCATAGCCAGCACCGTAGCCGTCATTTGGCAAGAACCACCCTAACGGCATATCGTTTTTCTTATATCGATCAATAACTGCGCGTGCAGAAAATTGATAATTCTCTTTTTCTCCATTTAAAGATTCTAGCGTGCCATTTAAGTTTCCTAGATCGCCTGGTTGGTATTCTTTGTAAAAATTACCATCTTCAAACTTAACTGCTCCCGCGGTTCCTTCTGCTACTTTCACCCAATAGTCCCGATTATACGCGTTTAAATGCGCTTCATAGAACCCGTATTCTGGCATCAAAGCTGGTTTCCCGGTTAATTCATAGTAATCTTTTAAAATACCTGCTGAGGAATCATTAAAGAAATAAAAAGCATCAAAATCTGTTCCTTCGTGCGTTGTTGTGGTTGTTTGTGGATCATGACTTCCAAAATCATAGTTGCCAGGTTTCCATGTATTTCGAACAACGCCATACCCTGCAGTTGACCAATAAAATGGGTTAGGCGATGCTACTCCGCCATCTACCCAATTGTTCGTATTGACAATCTGGATAGCTGTTCCTTTGTGCGTAAATCGACCATTTTGAGTTCCTCCGCCAAAATAATTTTCTTGACTACTTTGTTTTAACGTTTGTGTAGCTTTATCATTTTTAAAGGATAGCGGAGCGGTTTCTTCTAAAATAACTTGATTCTTTTTCTTGTCTAGAACTTTCATTAAAGCGCTTTCTTTTTCGAACATAATTTTTAAACCATTATTTTCTAGAATAAATTGGTTTCCTGAATCTGTGACGTTCGTTTGCTCAAAGGCTTGTGTGCCATAGTCGGCCATTGTTTTAGCCGTAATTTTCGCAACATGCTTTGGATCATTTGGCGTTGGATATTCTTCAAATTTACCAGTTGGATCTAGATGATAGCGAAAAAGATGGTCGTTTAAAATACTAATTTGTGCTTTTTTGCCAGAAGCATACGTAATGACAAAGTTTTTCTCCGCTTTTTCAATCGACACAATTGCTCCGACTGACGTTGCTGAATCAGCTACGTCTTCTTTTGCTGTTTGCTCTTGCGCATCAACCACTTGAGAATCCATCGTAACAAACGAATGGAACGCCAATACAGACGAACTCACTAATAAAAATGTCAACCAGTGCTTTTTACCGTAAATTTTTTTACCCTGATACTCTTTGTTCATTTTTTCCTCCTTAAAATTGCTCCCCATAGAATAGTTCCGACACAATTACTCACAAAATCCAAAACCCAACAAAGTTTTATCCAGATGAAAAGTCATAACGATTTTCTTAGTTTACTGAGACTGTTAGAAAGTCAGTTTCAGTAACCCCTTCATAAACACATCCTTTCAATAAATTATTAAATGAAAACAATCCATTTTCATCTTATATAAAAATTTTAGTACAGAATCACAATTTCTCTATGAATTCGTTTTCATTTGTTGACTACCAATTTTTCACTTTTTTTAATAACATAATTATCGTATGATGGTTTTTTTGTGTTTGTCAACGGTTAATTATAGCAGCCACCATTAACAAGTATTAACCCTTGATAAACTTGTTAATTCACTTATAATGATGATTTTATTGCGAAAATATCTACATCAGAAAAAGAAAGACTTTTTCAAAAATCTAATACCTGTTACTCAAATTTAGTCTATTTAAAAATAATCAACACCCTCCTGCTCAGCAAGAGGGTGTTGATTACTCGTTTTTTAGTGATTGATTTGACTTGCTGGTGTGAAAAGCAAACTAATGATGATGCCAACTATCAGTACCGCTAGCAATATAAAAATTAACTTTCCAAACCGGTGATAGGGATTGATCGAAAGCCCAATCCCATAAACTTTCGGAACCCACAAAGGAGGCGTTGGATTATCTTTTTGATCTTTATAGGCTATCTTTAAAATCTGCCACGCAAAATACAACAATGGTAAAACCATAATTACCCCAACTATACCTAGCCATTTTGCTAATAAGTCACTAGTATGCAAAAGACTGATTGTCAGAATTGGTACAAACAAAAGAATAAAGCTAATTGTGGCTCCCACTTGTGCTTGCTTAAGCAGTCGTCTCTCACGGAGAGTAAGATTCGCAAACATTCCATCCATCCTTTCATGGTTTTCAGATTAAATCAACGAATCACTAAAAACTAAATTAACTGCGAAAATCAATGACCATGCGCCCGCGAATTTTTCCTTGTTCCATTTCTTCAAAAATAGCATTAATTTCTTCTGGTTGGCGTGTTTGACAAACAGGAACAACTTTTCCTTCTGCACCGAATTGGAAAGCTTCGCTTAAATCTTGACGGGTTCCAACTAACGATCCGACTACGTGAATGCCATCAAGAACAAGACGTGGAATAGATAAATCCATTGTCTCAACAGGCAATCCAACGGCGACAACCGTTCCTCCCGCACGGACTGCATCGACTGCGCCATTAAATGCTGATTTAGCTACCGCAGTGACTACTGCTGCATGGACACCACCAATTTCTTTTTGAAGTTGTGCAGCAAAATCAGGATCTTTAACTGGATTAATTAAAAGATCAGCACCCATTTTTTTCGCAAAAGTTAACTGATTATCATTCACATCAACAGCTACTACTTTTGCATTAAAGACATGCTTGGCATATTGTAAAGCTAGATTACCTAGCCCACCTAATCCTGAAATCATTAGCCATTGACCTGGACGAATCCCAGATTCTTTTATCGCTTTGTAGGTTGTTACCCCTGCACAAATAATAGAGGAAGCTGGCTCTGATGCTAAATTTTCTGGCACTTTCACTGCATAACCGTCTGTGACGATGCATTCTTCGGCCATGGCACCATCAACTGTATATCCAGCATTTTTTACTGAACGACAAAGCGTTTCTCGACCAGAAGTACAATATTCGCAATGCCCGCAGCCTTCATAAAACCATGCAACAGATGCACGATCACCAATCTTTAAACTAGTAACGTCTTTTCCAACCTCCGTCACAATCCCAATTCCTTCGTGACCTAAGGTACAACCGCTAACATCGCCAAAATCTGCATTCTTAACGTGTAAATCCGTATGACAGACACCACAGACTTCCATTTTCAACCGCGCTTCATTATCTTTCAATGGACGCGATTCTTTTTCAACAATTTTTGTTGTTTTTCCTTTTGCTGCGACAATTGCTTTATACATGGTTTTTTCCTCCTTGTTTCTATTGTGAATCATTGAACAACAATAGTATAATACTACTTTCCAAAATAAGGAACACCAATGACTTGCGTAAATTAACGCTAATTTGACAATTTATCCTTGCTAGACAGCTATTCTTCCCTTATGTCATAGATAATTCATACTGGCATGATTTTTTCTGCATAATTGTCAACTATTTTAAAGGCAGGTTTTACAACTTCATTTTTCCCTTCTTTTTTCCCAAGATATAGCAGACGGTACCTAAAATAACTAGAATTAAAAAGGCCATGAGGTACTTAAGCCAGTGAAGGTTTTTGGCTTTATGATCAACAGAACGCTTATTATACTGATCAGCTTGCTTCTTGTTTATCGTGAAATCTTTTGAGAACGTCCAGCTCCCCTCATGGTTTTTCAACTTAATGGTATAGGTATAGTCTCCAGATTTAAACGAATCTTTCAGTAAAATAGGTAGGTCAAACCTTGTGGTTGGTGCAAAACTCAGATTATTTTTCTTTTCGTGAATGATCGTTTTGTTTGTTCCTTTTTCTTTAACAAAAAAATCTCCTTCGACTTTTGACAATAACTTCCGCTGTGGATTTTTAATTTCCATCGAAACAGTATTGTGGCGGTTAATTTGCCCAATTTTAACAGAACCACTTTCCAATTTTGCAGGTATGGTCTCTGCTGTTTCATTCACCCGAATAGCAATCGTATGCATATAAACATTTTGAATCCCACCCTTGCTTTGGTCCCCAGCTATCTCTACAGGTCGAATCGTCACTCCACCTAATAAAATTCCTGAGAATAACTTTTCTGGCATCGTTATTTGAAAATCAATCGTTTGTGATTGTTTACCAGGAACACTAATGTCCTTCCTATTGGGACTAATCAAATCACTAAGTACCAAACTCATCGATGGATCTTTTTCAAAGCTACTTTTTGTATAGTCAACTATCCCATTACTATTTGTTGTTGCTGTATTTACCTGAACTTTAAATTTTTGAGGGTTCGGCGTAGTATTGGTTATCGTTAATTTGAATGTATCTTTTTGTTTCGGAGTTAATGTCATATCAAAAAAATTACTGGTTTTGTTATTTTGAGTTGCTCCGAAAACGGGTGTGACTGTATACGCATTCGCATTGTCAATTGTTGCTGAACTATTGGTATTAGACGGCTCTGCCCAGGCACGCATCGCTCCACCTAAACAGAGAATAGTCAATATAAAAAGTATCTTTAAAATTCTTTTCAATTTATCTGCCTCGTTTTCTTACATCGTTTTATGTTAAATTCTTAGGCGGGTGCTCCATCGACGGCATTCCAGACGATGGTCCCAGAGTAGGTATTTGCAGCAATACTTTTAGGTATATTTAACGTTGCATTTAAATCGGCTGTCGTGACAGTGTCTGATAAACGGATATCACTTTTATCTAGCGAAATAATGGTTGAAGCATCTGTGGTTAAATCAACGCCCGTAAAGGTGCCTTTTTCAGAAGATCCGTCAGGTTTTTTAGTGTCTAAATGAAGTGTCATTCCGTCTAAGCCAGTGACACCTTTTCCTTTATCTTCTAAATTCGCTGTCAGATACCAACCTGTATTCGTTGTCCCACGATTATCATTAATGATAAGTTGCGACTTGCTTTGATCTGGTTGCGTATGATCTTGGCCGTCTTTTGTCACCGTCCCAAAGTTAATTTGTGCTAATGGTGTAATGGTTAATCCGCCACCTAAAACCGACACATTCGCTGTGGTATTGGTATTATCAGCCGCATTTACAGTTTGTTGACCAATTAAAAAAATCCCCGTTCCTAAAGTGACAGTTAAACCAATTATTTTTTTATTCATTATTTTTCCTCTTTTCTTTATAAAGTCCGACGATTAATGTACTTCCGAGTACCACGATTCCTAAAATCGTCTCTTGAGACGTAATCTCGTTTGTTTTTGGTAAAAAATTAGGTTGTCCTCGTGAAGTTGGCATATCGTTAGTCTGCGGTATAAGCTCATTGGGATGTGGAACAATATCCTCACTCTCTTTCACTATTACCATGACTTTTGTGCCAGCTTGTGCGTCAGCTGTCTTGTCTTCAGCTTGTGCTTGAATTGGCAAACCGAGAATAAAGGCAACAAACAATAAATCATAGATAAACCATTTCACAGCTATTCCCTCTTCCCTTACGGTGTTGCTTCTAAGTTCCAAATTAACTGAGCTTCATATTTATCAGCAGGTGTGACTTTTGAAATAGTTAATGTGGGCAATAATTGTAATTTCGTCAAAACTTTTTTATTTTTGATAGATTGGTTACTTACATCAGCTACTAATTGTTGCTCATCGTTAACCATAATATTTTGCTCAGTTGTTACATAATCGACTGACTTTGGATTTAGCGTGAGATCAAGCCCTGCGTCTTTCCACGCTTGTGTTTTCTGATCATTTAAATTATAGGCTACTTCAAGCTGCCAGCCAGTTGTCCGATTAGGATCCCCCGTATCTTCAATGTTCATCTCACAACTTTTTAATGTCTGTGTTTGATCTTGGCCATTAAATTTTACGTTCTCAAAAGGCATTAGTTGTTCAGATAAGTGATAAAAGTCTAGACGATTAGAGTAATAGTAGGTCCAATCAACAGTAATACTTTTACTAAAACCTACTATTTTAGAGATATCATAAGTAATTTTATAGACGCCCGCTACTTCATCGTTTACCTGATCAGGCGTATAGCGAATCGTTATCTTACTATAAGGAATGGACTGTCCATCATTATCTGTTGCACTATCAAAAAGACGTTTTGGATCGAAGGGCGTCCCCACAGAAAAGCTGGCGTTATGTGCACCAATATGAGCTGAAGAGGGAATGACTTCTAGTGCAGTCTGCGCCTCTAATCCTAGGTAGTTATAATCAATTTCATATTTACCAACCACTTTTGTATCCACCGCATCTACTGGGACCTTTTGCTCTCCGTCCAGTTTATATATGGTGACACTTACGTCTCGAAAATCACCTTTTTTACCATCTGGTGTTTGTAAGCTAGTCACTTCACTTTCTGGTTGCCATTGAGTATATTGATAAATCGTATCTTGAGATTTAACTTTAATTTGCGCTTGATCAATGTGCACAGCTAAACTTTTCTCATTTGAGTAGCTTTTAGATGTATCATCAACATCAAGAATTCTAAATGTTAATGTGTAATCTCCTGAAGTTGGTAAAGCATCTGCTAAACAGTTAAAACTAACGCAATCATCTGTGACTGGTAAATTTTTTAAATCTTGTTCCCCAATTTTATGAAAATCAGTTTGGGCAGCACCTGAATTTTTTTCTTCAATCTGAACTTTTCTAGTTGTCGGAGCCTTAACGGTTAGTTCTACTGGTATCTTTTGTTGCGGGTGAAATGTTGTTTGACCTTTAACAAAAGCTGCCTTTTCTAAACTTGGCACTTGGTATGGATCTGTTGTGACGCGCATATATGTTTTATCTGTGGGCTCTGAAGAATCCGTTCCTGGCGGATTGACTAACGGCAGCCCACAACCATCTTTGCCACTAAATAAATAGGTTGTTAACCCGTTTTGTTGTTGTGAAGAGACATTCACATTGGCCTTAGGATCAACTGTGTGAGTATGAAAATTAACTACACGCGCAAACCGTTGAGCAACATACCCATCTGTCCAATTAAGCGGATTGTCTTGTCTTTGGTTCATCGTAAACTTTGGTGATAAAAAATCCCCTGGTAACATCGTTTTGCTTTCAGGTATTTCAGGATATTTAGAGGCATCTTGGGTATTGTAATTGGATAATGGATTGTCCTTATCACCGCTGTCCCATGGCGAGATATAAGAAGACCAAGTAGCCACTTTCCCGGTGATTCCAGTGATAATTTGATGATTCAAATTATTTGGATCTTGCTTTGCTGCTGCCGCTAAACTTGTCGCACGTAACCACATGTCTGCACTAGCCGTTACCATATTATGATTAACTGTATTCGTTGTATCTGAAAATCTACCCAATTCATACGTCCGGCCAAAAAAATCTGCCGATAACGAAAATTGATCACTCTCATTACCATCCGACAAAACATTTGATACAGGTAAGCGATGTTTCGTTAAACTTTTATTGAGGGAATAATCCTTCGAATCGCCATCTTTCATCAAAGTTGCCACATCTAAATCAAAATGAAGCTCAAATGTTATTTTAGTTTTATCAGGTTCATTACTCCAAATGTCATAAATTTTCCCAAGAGACAAATCAATAGAATCTCCACGTTCACAAAACATCACCTGATGCTCAGTATCAATCCCACTATAGTCTTGTTCGGGATCACCCCACCCTGGTGAACCATCTTCTGAAAAACCGTTAAACGTCCGCATTCCTTTTGTGTTGATGATTGATATTCGTGTATTTTTTTGTCCACTAATTGAATAAAAATTTTCTGGATTATCCGCATAAGCCTTGTCATAAGCCGCTTTAAAATTATCTGCACTTATATTTTCTGGTAAATGAAACATCAGACCATATTGCATCCCATCGGTATCGAAAGCAAGAGCAGTAATTTTTTGTGTATGAGAAGTGTCCACTGTTCCGTATAATTTTACGTGTAATTTTCCTCCAAATGATCCATCAGGACCACCACCATCGTCATGGCTTATCTCCATTCCATAAGGTAAATCAGTTCTCAAATCAATGGCTATCCCTCCCGCTTGATAGAGTGAAGCTGCCTCACATTCTTGAAAATGCACGCTCAAAAAACAAGAAATCGTTACCAATAGTAGACAAGAGTAAAAGAAATAAGCAATGCTTTTTTTTCTTTTGTAGGTTGGTATTTTCATTTTTAATTGTTCGTTGATTTTTTTCATTGCTTACTCACCTTGACCTTTTTTGGAATTAGAAACTAAATAATAATTATTCTAACTACTGCTAGCTTATCAACATTGAAATTGCTTTGCCACACACAATTAATGTATAAGGCTGTACATTAATTGTGATGGCCGCTTCTTATTGCGCTTGTGTTAACATATCAATACAAAAATTTAAAGAAAGTAGACTACAATGAACCTAAATTTTACTTTTGGAGGTCCATAACATGTTTCCATCCTACCTAACGAATGAGCTAGAAATTTTATTTTATATAGTGAAGCGAGCTCATACGTCATTAAATGAAATTTCTTCCAATTTAAAAATTTCAAAAAGAACGGTCAAGGAAAATCTGATAAAAATAAATCAAGAATTCGAGGATACTTATCAAATCCAACATTTTATTGTCTCTAACAATAATGGTATTGTTTGTGTAAATCCAGCGTACCGAAAAAGCGCGGTCGAATACGCCTACACGTTAAAACTCAATCTTTTAAAAAACAATGTACAATTTAATTATTGCGTACAATTGGTCACACATTCTTCCATTGATAAAAACGAATTAATTAAAGTTTTATATATTTCTGAACATTATCTGGTAAAAATCACGAAACAACTGAATAACTTTTTTAAAATTTTTGATATAGTAATCGTTAGTATTAAGGGTATTTATCAATTAACTGGCAATGAATTATCGATTCGAGTGTTTTCTTTCATTTTCCTACAAGATTCCTTTCAAGAATTGGCTTGGCCTTTCTCTAAAATAAGTCTTGAAGAAATAAAAAAAAGTCTACCCGATGAACTTCTTGAACGATCCTATAAAAATGTCCGAATGAAGAAAAGAGCGTTTTATATTTTATATGCGATATTTAAAACTAGAACAAGTGCACAAAACTTCTTAAAGATGCCGCACTCTAAAAACCTGCATTCTTTTTTTATTCTGATCAATCAATACAGTCATGTGACTTTATTTTTTCTTGAACACTCCTTCGCTGACATTCAATGCGAAACAAGAAAAACTGAAATTTTATACTTTAATTTTTTATCTCGCATTTTTATTCCTTATATCTTTTCGGAAAAGCAAACGAAACAAATAGAAAAATTATTTATAGAATCTAACCATCCTTATTGTGTTTTATCAAAAAAATTGTTTAAGCAAGTAGCCTACTTACTGACAAATCAGCATGATTATCAATACGTTTACTATCTTTCTATTTTTAATGCTTGGTACTTTTTAACGGAGGGCAATTATTATACTTTTTTAACACTTTATTTACCGCAGCCAGAAATTTGTACTCCGTCAGATGTGGCATACTTTAATCGAATAAAAGGAACGGTGGCAAAATTAGTTCACCAAGAAACGCATTTAGAGTTACTCAGTCAACTGCTTTACACATTGTCTGTGTCCGAAAAAAAAGTACAAGTGAGAATCTATTTACAAATTATCAAAGATTTTTATGCAAGTTATTTTATTAAAACACGGTTATCCTCCTTATATAATACAAACGCAATCTCTATTACCGAAGACTTCACAAATGCGGATATCATCATCACAGATTCCTTCGAAAAAGCTACTTCTAATCAAGATATTTTCTACTTAGATTCCATTGAAAATGAAGAAAGTTGGCATGAGCTTACAGAATTTATTCAACAAAAATATATGGCTAAACTTAATGTTGGCTTATAATTGTGAGTTTTCTTAAAAAGAGCAAATTTGAAAAAAAAATTTAGAGGTGTATACTAGCAGAGGAATAATTTTTTAGCTTTTAATAAATTTTTAAAGAAGGAATGTTTTGTGAAATTATCTATCAAAAAATTTTTTGAGGTCTTCTTAGAATCGTCTTGGGCGTATAGTCGTCCTATACTAACTTTTGATACAAGACAGAACTGGTTTGCTCTTGTTCTTAGTATCATTATTGCAAATGCTGTTGGTGCTGTTCTAACAATAGTCTTTCCTTTCGCTTTTGTTTTAGTAAATGTTGGTAGCTTTTTGGGCACTGTAATTTGTGTCTTACCACGACATAGCTCTCCACAAAGAAGTGCCATAGATGGTATTTTAATGATTTTTCTTGGTGCCAGTCTGGGGATACTTTTACAGTCGTCAAGTATATTCATTATTTTATTATTCGTCCTTGGTTTGTATTTTTCAGGGATTGTAAGAAACTTTAGTATTGGTCTGTATATTCGATGTCTCTTTGGGACCATTGCTTTACTAGCTGGTGCGCAATTAAAAGGCAATTTGTCTATTGGTCAAACTTTTGAAGGTCTGGGTGCAATAATTTTAGGTATGTCCATCCTTTGTTTGTTCTATTGTCTTTATTCTAAGCCGCAAAATAATGAAGCACGAAAATTAGTAGCCGATTTATATGAACAATTATATTTATTAGCACAAGGAAAACCCGCACGCTATGTCCATTTCAGAATAAAAGTACGCGAATCTGTTGAAACAATGCCCTGGGTCAATCATCAAAAAACACCATGGATTTATCCCTTGGTTTCACAAGCAGATGCAATTGCAGGCTCGTTAGATTCAACCAATGCAGCTGAAAATCTTCCTGCTTTAAAAGCAATTCAACTCTTTTTAAAAGGAGAACAATTAACCCTACCTCTTCAAGAATTTGCTTCAGCAAACACCGAAATAAAATCAGCAATCCTTTTGATACAAAACAAACAATCCTCTAAAAAAATCTCATTTAAATCTTTCTTACCCACAAAAGAAGGACTTGCAGAAGCCAAAGAGATCCTTCATTCTTACAAAGGCAGCTCTGCTAGATTCGCAATTCGTTTAGCTTTAACAGGTTTAGTTTGTCATTTTTGTTCGCTTATTCTTAATTACATGTACCCTTTGCCTTTAGCTAATCACGAATTCTGGGTAGTTATTTCTGGTTGTTTGATGGTTATGCCAGGGTATCATGGTACACTCGGCAAAATCACTTCAAGAACTATTGGTTCTATTTTAGGTGGTTGTTTAGGCATCTTTTTGTCTCAATTAATTGCTAACTTAACAAACCTAAATCCTTTATGGCCAATGTTATTGTCTTGTTTGCTAGTTATATTGTATGAAACCGTACGTAAATTAAGTCAAGCATTTCTAATGCTAAGTGTGACCACTTGGTTAACTTTCACATTAGGTGGTAGTTCTGCAGGCTATACAAGAGTTTTTGATGTAATTATTGGTGCGCTGATTGCTTTTGTTATGTTTTTTATTTTCCCAACATGGCATAGTCAAGTATTACGTAAAAATATCAATAGTTGGTCAAAAACGATCAGCTCTATTTTGCTAGCGTTAATCAATGAAGAGACCACGTTGCCTAGTGATGCTTGGGTACTAGCTTATCGGGTACAACGTAGAGTAAACTATTCTATTCAAGAAATTGTTCTTGAATCTCCTATTTATAGTAACGATGCCTCCGCTGAAAGCTTAATGCAACAAAAACAACTAAATGATCAACTGTTGGAAATGCAAACTGCTATGGAAGAGCTTCTTTTAGAACTTATGAAAACACAATACTACTTAAAAAAATTAACGCCAGTTAGGCCGGACACACTAAACACTGAGTTATTTAACTATTCACAGCAAATACTTTCACTCACGAATCCCAAAAATAATCGACTAATCAACCAGTCCAAACAATCCATTTATTTTCCTCAAATTGAACAATCACTGGTAATCTTAAAAAATTCTACAGCTAATTTCTTTTTAGCAAATATCAAATGATTAAATAGACAAAAAGCCTAGGAAAAATTCAAAGGGAATTTTTCCTAGGCTTAAAAGTTGATAATCTACTGGCAGATTAATCAATGAAAACAACCGACCTAATCGAGCAGAAAACTTGGTTTTTGTAACGGAATACCCCTGTCCTGACTCCGTTACACCGACTCAATTTTATAAACTTATCTGTCTAACATTCACAAAAAACTTTTTTTCAGTTTCTGTGAGGATATCATTCATTCGGCCAGATTTAAATCCTTCTAAGTCAAAAGTTACATAATTAAATCCTTGTTTTTTAAGATAATCTGCAATTTTTTCTCTGTTTTCTAATAACAGAGAAAGTTTGTCTTCTGGAATTTCAATCCGTGCTAAATCATGATGTGCTCTGACACGGACAATTGGAAAACCTATTTCCCGTAAATATTTTTCACTAGCAAATATTTGATCAATAGCTGAGCGTGTTAACTTAATGCCATAAGGAATTCTTGAAGCAATACTACATGAGGCAACTTTACTCCAATTGGAAATACCTGCGTCTTTAGCAAGTTGACGTATTTCAATTTTATATAATTTAGCTTGTTGTAGCGGACTGATGACCCCTTCTTGATCTCTTGCTCTTAATCCAGGACGAAAGTCAGTATTATCATCCATAATCATCCCATCGGCCAGAACATCAAATCCCTCTTTCTGAATAGCCGAACGAATAGTTTTATATAATAATTTTTTACTGTAGAACCAGCTATTAGGGTTATTTGCAACAATTCTATCATCCGCTAATTCGCTCATTTCAAGGCCTAACACATTTGCTCCCAACCCATTAGCTAAATCGACCGCTTTATCAAACTCATCATCAGAAAATAATTCTGAATTTACAACAATCGCAAGTACATTTTCAGCACCTAAAGTGTCCAAAGCTTTTTTTAGCAAGTAAGAGCTATCAATTCCACCTGAATATGCAACAGCCAACTTATCCATTTTTTGTAATTCGCGAACTAAATTTTGTTCTTTCGTTTTCATGACAGACATTTAAACCATCTCCTATTGATTTTCTTTTACATAATTAATTATAGACATCTCCACATTAGAAAAAATCACGATTCATAGTATCAATTATTGTCAATATTTGTACACTTAATACCGTTTTAAATGTTGTAACAAGTTAGCATTGACTTCTATCTCTTCCTTTGAGTACCTTGTGACAGCCGAATCAAACAATAAAATGGAATCAGCTTCCTCGCAAATACTCAAATAGTCATGGGTGGAAAGGATAATTGTTTTACCAAGTTGATGCAGATTTTTTATTATTTTTTTAAATAATTTTTCCGATTCTTTTGTCAACCCAGCAAACGGCTCATCTAATAAATACACGTCTGGATTCATTACTAACAGACTAGCAAAAGCCACTTTTTTCTTTTCTCCTCCCGATAATTGATAAGGTACTTGATTGCTTAAATGGGTAATTTTTAATAAATTCAAACAATCATTAATTCTTTTTGCTGTTTCATGCTCGGATAGTTGGAGCTGTCTAGGGCCAAATGCCAATTCGTCATAAACTGTCGCATTAAATAATTGTGTGTCCGTCTCTTGAAATAATATACCCAAATGAGCATAATACTTCTTTTTATGAATAGGGTCTTTTTTCCAGGCCGTTAATGATTGTTCCATAAAATAAATCGTTCCCTCGGAAGGTTTTAAAAAACCTGCGAGCAAATTTAAAAAAGTGGATTTTCCACTGCCGTTATCTCCCATCAAAACCAGATATTCTCCTCTGGCTATTTCCAAATTACAAGGCGAAAAAACAGGCTTCGTTTGATAGCGATAAACCAAATGATTTACTCGATACATATTAGTTCCTCCCTAAATAAAGCAACCCCCCGAAAAATAAAAGATAGGCAATACTAACCAAAAAATCTTTCGTTTTTAATGGTTGCTTTACTCGATAATATTGACCAGTATATCCTCTTGCTTCCATCACCATATCCAACTTTTTCCCATACGTAAAAGATTTTAAAGAAATTAGACTGATTAAATTACTACCCGTACTCAACTGGATATTTCCACCAACTGCTCTAGCTTCTACAGCGGCAAACAGTTGGATTAAGAGATTTCCAAAGAAAAAGATATATTTAATCGTAATATCTAATTGTAAAAGTATTATATTCGGAAAATGAAAGATTTTTAATGCTGCTATAAATTGATTCATGTTGGTTGTTTCCATATATTGACTAATCGCTATGGCTAAAAAAAACAAATGAACAATAAATAATAAACTAAATTGACCTAAAAAAAAGATCGGTAAATAGATAATCAGCGGCATCAAAATGAGGATACTAGCTTTTTTGACAATGTTTCGTAGAATAGTTGGTTTTTCAACTAAAAGTAACATGCCTAGGTAGATGCCTACGAGCCACAAAACAAGAACTTTTTGTGTAGTGCTGATTAAAACAATTAGTAAAAAAGTACTGATCAGTTGAATTGCTGGGTGGATATCACTGAGAATTGTCTTATTGCGTTTCCCACTCACCTGAAATTTATTTAATAAAAAAAGGATTCCTTTTCGATTTTTAAGCATAAAGGTTTCTTTTTTATTAGGTTCAAAGGACGTGGAAGATTCTTTCATCCATTCAGGCATCAACTTTGCCTTCTTCCATTAAATAAACGAAAAATGAGTAAAAAAACGATTATGGCTGTTACGCCACTTAAAATATACCCGAGTGCTAATGGCAGTCCTGGAATAAAGTAATCACTGAAAAGTGCATGAAATGAAAAACCATTCACCATACCTTTTGGTTGTACCGCAGGCAAATGATTCTGTTTTAAATTCTTGACTAATTCAGATAAATCCCATTCACCCCAAGCGGTGGCATGATCAATCAAACCTAATGGACATAAAATTACCATGACCAATAACAGTCTCTTTAATCGCAACAACGGAGTCCTTTTCTTCTTTTCTTCGATAAAAATTGCATCTTTTGACACACTTTTTACAAAATTATAGACACACACGGTGAAGAGACCTTCAACAATTCCTATTACTAACAGATGGACACTCATCATTGCTGGTATAGTTATAGAAAGACCATATGGGTTATAAAGTGGCGTACCATTCGCTTCATGGAATAGTAAAGGTTGGATACCTAATAATACAGAAGTAGAAAATGCCGCAACATTTACACCAAGATACCCAGCTAAGAAAAGACCCATTGTTTCAAATTTTTTTACACGCGTAACTAGCTTATAAACTCCATATCCCACGAATGGCATCACAAACGCCATAGAAAAGGCGTTTGCACCAAAAGCTAATATACCACCATCACCAAATAAACAAGCCTGTAATAGTAAAGCCACCGAAACAGATAGCGTCGCGGCCCAAGGTCCCATCAATAATGCGATGAGAACAGCCCCAACAGCGTGCGCAGTTGTTCCACCAGGTACTGGCAAATTAAACATCATTATTAAAAATGACAAGGAGGAGGAAATCCCTAACATGGTCCCTGTATCTTTTTTTAATTTAATTTGAACGTCAACTTTTTTTACAGCGCGGTACCAGACAGGTACCATAATCGCGCCCATCACTGCGCAAGTTTGTGGGCTTAAATAATTTTCTGGAATATGCATGTTCGTCAGACTCCTATCTTATCGATCAATATAATCAGCTAAATAACTTTGATCGTAAATCACAATTTTTTGTTTTTTGATATCGATGACTTTTTCCTCTTTTAAATCATGGATAATTCGGTTTACGCTATTTCTCGTTGAAATCCCGCAAAACCCCGCAATATCCTCATTAGTTACTTGAAAATCAATTAATATTCCTTCCTCTGTCTGTACACCAAACAAATCAATTAATTGGTAAATAAAAGTACAAACAGCCCCTTTCTTACCATTCATTGTCATATTCTGTAAGGAACTAATACTCTCCGATAATTTTGCTCGGTAGTAATCCCGTACATAATCTTGAAGAACAGCATCTTCTCTAACATATTCCCAAAATACAGTCCTTGGTATCCGATAAAAGCTAGCCTCTTCCGACTCAATGCGGATATTAAAAGGAGCAGATGTATAATTTGATACTTCATCACGTAACAATGAAATAATGTCAGGAGACACAATATACGACAGATTAAATTCTCGTCCATCCTTTAAAATAATACTCGTCTTAACGACCCCTTTCTTTAATACATAGGTGTACGCTTCCTCCAATCCATGATAAGCGAGATAAGTATGGCGTTTTTTTTTGATAATCGGCGTCTTCTTTCTATCTAAGAAAGCTGTAAGATAATCTGACTCCATAATTGTCACTCCTTTGACTAAGTTTCTGTTTGATTCGTTAACTATTATAAACACTCTCACCAACCTTTTGTTAGCAAATGTTACCCACAATAAGGACTGTGTGATTTCTAAATTTCATTATACTTAGTCTCGTAAAATATTACTTAGGAGATGATTGCTATGGTAGAAATTAACCTACCTTATGACAAGAAAATGATTACTGCAAGAATTCCCGATAAAAATTTTATTGGGCTTCTCGAATCAAAAGCTGAACATTTTTCAAATCCATATACTGAGAAAGAAACAGTCGAAAAATCGCTGGACAATCCTATTGGAAGCCTTCCATTAGAAGAATTAGCTAAGGGTAAAAAAGACATTGTCCTCATTAGTTCCGATCACACACGTCCCGTTCCTTCACATATTATCACCCCAATTATTTTGCGTAGAATTCGTTCAGTGAACAAAACAGCTAGAATCCGGATTTTAGTTGCTACAGGCTTTCATCGCCCTTCTACACGAGAAGAACTGATTAGTAAATATGGTAAAGAGATCGTAGAGAATGAAGAAATCGTTATGCATATCTCTACTGATGATTCCTCAATGGTCAAAATCGGTCAACTACCTTCAGGGGGCGATTGTATCATTAATCGCATTGCAGCAGAAGCAGATTTACTGCTGGCCGAAGGATTTATTGAATCACACTTTTTTGCAGGATTTTCTGGTGGACGTAAATCTGTTTTACCTGGAATTGCTTCTTATAAAACCATCATGGCTAACCATTCTGGAGAATTTATTGATTCCTCCAACTCACGGACAGGAAATTTAACGGATAATCCAATTCATAATGACATGGTCTACGCTGCCGCTAAAGCGAATCTAGCTTTTATTGTTAATGTCGTTTTAGATGGTGACAAAAAAATTATTGGTTCCTTCGCAGGCGATATGGTTGAAGCGCATAAAGTTGGTTGTAACTTTGTAAAAGAAATTGCCCGTGTCAAAAAAATACCTTGCGACATTGCGGTTTCAACGAATGGCGGATTTCCACTTGATCAAAACATTTATCAAGCAGTTAAAGGGATGACCGCTGCAGAAGCAACCAATAAAGACGGCGGTGTCATTATTATGGTCGCTGGATGTCGTGATGGTCACGGTGGTGAAGGTTTTTATGAAAATATTGCCAATGTTAAAAATCCAAACGAATTTTTAGAAGCAGCCATCCATACACCACGATTAGAAACCGTGCCAGATCAATGGACTTCGCAAATTTTAGCGCGAATTTTAGTTCATCATCATATAATTTTTGTTTCAGATCTTGTTGATCCTGAGCTTATCACTTCGATGCATATGGAAATAGCAAAAACGTTTGATGAAGCGTTAGAGCGAGCATTTGAAAGAGAAGGTCTAAATGCAAAAGTGACTGTGATTCGAGATGGCTTGTCTGTCATTGTAGAATAATGATCCTTGAGAAATCAGGAATAAGGAGCGTTGTATTATGCAACCGAAAGAAATTTTAGGAGCTTTTAAAGAGGGAAAATTATCTTTAGAAGAAGCAACAAACAAATTAAATGGCTTTTGCGAATTAGACTTTGCAAAAATTGATACGCAGCGCAAAGAAAGAACTGGGTATCCAGAAGTCGTTTATGGGGAAGGGAAAACAATTGAGCAACTCATCAAAATTATCAATAGCTTAAGAAAAGAAAACAATACAATCTTAGTTACTCGCGTTTCACAACAAAAAGCCCAGCCTTTAGAGTCGAACTTTCCTCATGGAACCTACTATGAACTTGCACGTTGTTTCGTTATCCACCAAATGGAGACTACAACAAAAAACTATATTGCGATAGTTACTGCTGGAACGTCAGACATGTCCGTTGCTGAAGAAGCAGCAATCACTGCAGAAACTTTCGGCAATCAAATAAAACGTATCTATGATGTAGGCGTTTCTGGCATTCATCGTTTGTTCGCTCACCTAGATGAGATTCAACAGGCTTCGGCGGTTATTGTGATTGCAGGCATGGAAGGCGCACTGGTGTCCGTGTTAGGCGGACTAGTTAGCGTGCCAGTGATTGCCGTCCCTACTAGCATAGGCTACGGCAGCAATTTCCAAGGACTGACTGCTCTTTTAGGAATGCTAAATAGTTGTTCCTCTGGCGTTAGTGTAGTCAACATAGATAACGGGTTTGGTGCCGCTTATAATGCAAGTATGATTAATCAAATAAAGGAGTCTTCACTATGAAAAGCTTATTTTTAGAACCATTTTCTGGTCTTAGTGGTGATATGTTAAATGGATTGTTGCTTGACTTAGGCGGGGATTTAAACAAACTGTTAATCGAATTAAAAAAACTTCCCATCGATGGGTTCACCATTCAAGCCCAACGAATTGCTAAAAGTTGTATTTACGGAACAGATTTCGATGTTCTCCTACAACATGGAAAAAAGGATTACGGTATAAAACACAGTCTCTCTCCTCACCACGAAAATGAACATCATGAAACGAAAGAACATGCACATCATCATAGCCATTCTAGAAATTTAAAAGATATTTATACATTAATTGAAAAAAGCGACTTGTCCAATTTTGTAAAAAAACATAGTAAAAATGTTTTCTATGACATTGCAAAAGCTGAAGCTGCTGTTCATCAACAAACAATTGACACTATTCATTTTCATGAAGTTGGAGCAATTGATTCAATTGTTGACATCGTTGGCTTTTTTATCTTATGGGAACAGTTAGAGATTGAACAAGTCTATTCAACGCCAATTACAGATGGAAGTGGCACTATCACAATTGCCCATGGAGTCATGCCAATACCAGTTCCTGCGGTGATGGAATTACGTAAAGAAACGAATTTAATCATTCAACAAGACTTTGAGATAAAAACTGAACTTGTCACACCGACTGGCTTAGCTATTTTTAAAGAACTTAGTCCTCTATTTGTCGCACCAGAACAACGATTAATTGAAAAAATAGGTTACGGATTTGGCAAACGAGAAACAGGCAAGTTCAATGCCCTCAGAGGATCGATCTTTACTGAAACACATAGTAAAAAAAAGAGGACAGAACACCATGACCAAGTCTTAAAAATTGAAACAAATATAGACAATCAAACACCTGAACAGTTAGGTTACGTAATGGATCTATTATTGGAGCATGGTGCTCTAGATGTTTTTTTCACGCCCATTCATATGAAAAAAAACCGAAGTGCCATTCTATTAACGGTTTTAACAACAACAGAGGAAAAAGAATATTTTACAGAACTACTCTTTAAACATACTTCTACAATTGGTATGCGTTTTCAAACAATGGAACGTAGTGTGATGGACCGTTCTTTCAAAATCTTGGAAACACCTTTTGGTAAGGTCCATATTAAAAAAAATCATTATCATGGCCTATTGAAAGAGTCTATTGAATACCAAGATTGTGAACGAATTGCTAAACAATATAATTTTACAATTGAGGAAGTCTATCGCCTCGTCCAAACATTAAATAACAAAACTATTGATTAAAGGAGCTTTATCTTATGTTTCATCATATCTTATCAGAATTTATGGGAACTGCATTAATGATCGTATTTGGGGTAGGTGTTCACTGCGACGATGTCCTAAAACGAACAAAATACGCTGGTTCTGGTCACATGTTTGCAATCACTACTTGGGCTTTTGGAATCTCTGTTGTTCTGTTCGTCTTTGGCGGAGTCTGTATTAATCCAGCAATGGCCCTCGCTCAAGCTATTTTAGGAATGATTCCATGGTCTTACTTCATTCCCTATGTCATCGCTGAAATGTTAGGCGGCATTTGTGGCGCCGTCATTGTTTATATTATGTATGCTGATCATTTCAAGCTATCCGCCGATAGTGTCGATCCAATCGCTATTCGTAATATTTTTTCTACAAATCCGAACCAACGAAATTTACCAAGAAACTATTTTGTTGAAACTTTTGCAACATTCATTTTTTTAACATCTATTTTAGCAATTGCACATTCCTACGAAACACAACTACCCATTGCTGTTGGTTTGCTTGTTTGGGCAATCGGCATGGGGCTAGGTGGTACTACAGGATTCGCAATGAATCAAGCACGTGATTTAGGTCCTCGTATCGCCTATCAACTTTTACCAATCAAAAATAAAACCAATAATGATTGGCAATATGGTTTGATTGTTCCCGGAACTGCACCGTTTTTAGGAGCCATTTTCGCGACACTTTTCGTAAAATTTTTCCTAAAATTCTAATAAACCAACTAAATTTCTAAAACAAAAAAATATATAAAATAGAAGCTAGTCTCTAAATTTCTTCTATTTTATATATTTTTATTTTAATCACAAGATTTTTTCTGTGTCTTAGAGAGTAAGAATTTAATTTATTAGCTTTTTCGTCATCGATTTTCTGCAAAAGTCAGTTTGCTCTAACAGCTAGAGTCCTTTTTGGTGATTGTTCAGTAAGTTAATCCTGGATTGAAAACACCTAATAAAACGCCAACGAGAGAAATAACAACTAAAATAAGCATCGTCCAAATAGCGGAAACATGTTTTTTTGACATTAACCACCAACAAAACAAGGTAACAAGTATCGTTAATAATCCTGGATAAATACTGTCAATTTTATCTTGCAGTTTAAGGAAAACTTTTCCGTCAGCACCTATTAATTTAAAAGAAGTAGTCACATTTACCCAAGATGCAAGGACCCCACCGACAACCATACTACCAATAACTCCGATAGCAACTCTAACGGCGGCTCCTTCTTTCCCAACTAAGAAACTTACTGCTTTATCGCCAAAATGATAGCCTCTAAAATACAAAAAGCGTTGGCCAAAATAGGAAATTAACGTCCAAACAATAATATAAAATATGGCACCAATTGGCGAACCGCCCGTAGACATTCCTAAGGAAATTCCTAACAAGATAGGAATCAAGGTACCATCAACTAATGAATCACCAATCCCTGCAATTGGCCCCATTAATCCTGCCCTCATATCATTAATGGTTTCTCCATCAATTTCATTCTTACTTGCTCTAGCCTCTTCCATACTAGCAGTCACACCAACAATGACCGTTCCAAGCATTGGATTTGTGTTAAAAAAAGCTGTATATGCTTGAATGGCTTTCACTTGGTCTTCATGTTTTGGATAAAGTTTTTTGATAATAGGAAGCATTGAAGAAAGATAGCCGAACGTTTGCATATGCTGTTGTGAAAAACAAGTTAACGCTCCCCAAAACCATAAATGAAAAGAATGCTTTAACGTTTTTTGGTCTAATTTATTTGCTTTCAACTCTTCCATC
The DNA here is from genome assembly GCF_051711865.1 of Enterococcus sp. DIV2419. Lineage (NCBI taxonomy): Bacteria > Bacillati > Bacillota > Bacilli > Lactobacillales > Enterococcaceae > Enterococcus > Enterococcus sp. DIV2419. The sequence continues at coordinate 1,322,303 of NZ_JBIONS010000001.1, read as the reverse complement.
TCATATATCCTCCTCTTCATCATCATTCGTCAGACTTCCTGTTGAATCAACCAGTTTAGTATTGTTTTTAATCAAAGCAATTTTATAAAAAATTACAGCAAAAAGAAGCGCAATAATCGTTATTGAGACTAAATTGAGTTTTAATGAAGCAGCTAATGTGAACCCTACAAAAAAAGGTACAAAATCAATGTTCTTATTAACAATTTGACGTAACAAAATTGCAATTCCCACACACGGAAGCATGCCACCTACAGTAAAAAGCGTTTTCATTGCAAGACCATCCATAGGTAATGCATCTCTCATTGCTGTAACAGCCGTAGCCCCAAAATAGGTTAAAATCACGGTTGGCAAAAAGGAAAAAAGTAGATGAGAAATCCACGGCCAACCAAAATTAATGGCATATAAATGATCAAGCTTGCCTTTTTTTATATCTTTCCAACCAAACGATTGCCAAACTAAATTTAACGCGGCAACAGAATAAAATAATACCGTTCCAATCGTTCCAACCAATGTGCCGACCGATTTAGCCAGGTCGGCTGCAGAGCCGCCAAGTGGATCTAACCCTTTGGTCGAAATCGCCACCATCGCCAAAGGAATCCCGATATATGATATTGCCCGCACGTCAGCAGACACTGTGCCTCCAGGTGTGACTAAAGCAATGTAAACTAATTGCATCGCTACACCACAAGCGATTCCTAATTTTAAATCTCCTAAAATAATGCCACAAACTAATCCGCCGACTAAAGGACGCCCAATCGTATAATTTCCCACCGCTTGTCCAGCCATACAAGAATTTGAACACAGACAAGCAAATAGGCCTAAAATAGCCGCTTGTATCCAGTTGATTGTCATAATACTACTCTCCTCTTTTCAAAACTTCTAGAATCAGTAACCAAATTTAGCTTTAAAATGCGCCCAAGAACCAATTCGTTGATCAGGTAACAAGGCAAAATCCACTTTGTAACCAGCCTTTTCAATTTCTTCAAAAGCCGCTGCTTCTTCTGCTGTAAAGGATTGGTTATCCCCTAATTTAATTGTCCCTTCGCGATCATTCCCCGGTCCAACATTAATCATTTTTACTTCACTTGGAACAAAATGCCAATCTACCAAAATTTTTTTCATATCCAAAGGGCTCTTTGTAATCAAAAAGTATTTTGACTTAGACGCTAATACTTTATCCTTTACATCAAAAAAATGCGCCATTGTCCAAATAAAGGTTTTTTTATCTTGTGCAGCTGCTTTATATGCTTCCTTTAAAATAGGGTTACTTGCTGCTTTGTCATTCACAGCTATAATGCCATCACAAGGCATTTCTTTAGTCCAACGTAAAGTAATTAAGCCATGAATCATTCGATCATCGATTCGAACAAAAGAAATTGACATGTTCATCTTCTCCTTTAGATATCCTCTTCAGTTATATCGTTTTCAGTTACATCGTCTTCAGTTACAGTTAACTCTCTAATGCCATGACAAGCATCTGCTACTATCATTTTTTTCAAATCAGATAATTCACTAGTTTCTTTCAATAGAAGCGCATTTAAAGCCATTGGAAAATTCACTCCTCCAACAATCAGAGAATTTTCTAGCATTTTTTGCTTATCTAATACTTTACAAATAGTAGCAAGTGGACTCCCGCCTACAATATCAGCCAAAACGATTAGCCTCGTTTCCTGCGGTAATTTTTCAACTTCACAAAGAAACCGCTTACCAAAATTATCGGTAGATTCACCAGGTTGTAAGCCAAACACTCTGACTGTCTCTATATCATCGCCAGCAAACATTCCTAATGAATTTTTTAATCCTCTAGCAAAATCGCCATGACTGACCAGAACTAAATAAGTCATTTCCTCTCTCCTTTCTTAACATTTCCACTTCAAAATTTTTTAAATCACCTCTTTTTAAGAGTCCATAATACAACTTTTATAAAATGAAAATATTTGCTTCGTTCGCCTCACACTCCTTTGATAGCATGAATGTTTAACAACAGTACCTTTCTAAAATTAAAGTCATTCACTAAAAAAGTTCTAATGAATTTGGCTGTTGTAGCTTGATGACAAGGAACAATGACTTTCTTTATCCATAAAAACATTTAGTTGATTACGCTTAAAAAAATAAATAATATAGCAATTCCCAAAAAAGTTGCTTTTGAATAGTCCCTTTTCTAAATTTATTGATTCATTTTTTCAACTATTAGGTTAGCAAAGTCCCAACACACATTCCACCCACAATAGGTGTACATAGTTGTACATTATTCGGAGTTAATCAACTCATTTAAGCTATGGTAAAATAACTATATATCACTCCAATTTTCTAATTATATAGGTCATTCCAGGTCATGCTCTTTTGGATACAACAAAATGAACTTATATCGAATCTATGGTTTTATGCTCTTAATAAATTAAAAAGTAAAGTAGGGATATTTATATGTCAGCAAAAGAAAAAACGATGAAATATGGATTGGTAGGCCTCTTTTTAGGGATATTGTTATTAGCTCATCTAGATTATTAGCTGAAAATCTTAGTTATCTTCTCTTAGGACTATTACTTTTACTTGTTGCATATCTAATCTTGGTAAAAAAATTTTATTTTTTCTCAAACTTGATTCCTAAAAATACTACTGATATACATCTAAGTAAAAAATATGGCATGGCTTCTGGCATCGGCAGTTTAGTTATCGGGATTATTTTAATAATTCTGGGACTATTTTTATAGAAAAATAATTACTAAAATAAAACAAGCAGCGAAACCATAAAAAGTACACGAGTTCTTTTCTCGTGTACTTTTTATGGTTACCTGTATAGCCTTCAATTTGTTCCTTTGTTACTTCTTTTTCTTGATAATGCTCTTTACAGTGCTACGTTAAAACAGCAATAAAAATTAATGAAGGGGAATTCAACTCAAATACCAATGATTATTATTTAAGACCGCTTTTCTCAAATAACCCTCATTGATTACGTACTAATCGTGATAGACTCCTCGTTGCCATTTATCTAAAAATTCATCGAAAAAGTGCGCATCTTGTTGTTCTGGATGTTGTTTTTCAACTTGATTAATTTTTTCAATTAGTTGTTCGTTGTCTTCTGTTGGATGATAGTGTGCTTCAATAAAGGCAGCAGCAATATCACAGATCAAGAACTCTCCTGTTATTTTCCCACCGAAACCAATAACATTTGCGTTCAATTCCTCTTTCGCATACAACGCTGTGGTCATATCGCGAACTAAAGCAGAACGGATACCCGGCACTTTGTTAACCGCATTGTTAATTCCAACGCCTGTTCCGCAAATACATATACCCAAATCAGCCTGATTGCTCATTACGGCTTCTCCCACTTTTTTTCCGAAAATAGGATAGTGAGTTCGAGTAAAATCATACGTGCCTACATCTAAAATTTCATATCCCTTTGCTTTCAAAAAATCAGAAACTGCTATTTTGGTATCCGTCACAATATGATCACAACCAATGGCAATTTTCATAAAAACGCTTCCTTTCTATTATTTGTTAAGCCATTTTATTTAACATATCTACACGTATTTGATGACGCCCGCCTGCATAATGACCTGTTAAGAATTCTTTTATTATGTTTTTGGCTAGTTCCATTCCAACAATTTTTGCGCCCACCGTGATCATCCGAGCATTGTTGTGTTCTCGCGCCATATATGCAGAACGCTCATCTGACAACTCAGCGACAATCATTCCTTTAATTTTAGCAGCAGTCATAAAACTACCTGCCCCATAACCATCAAAAACGATTCCTAAACTTTCAGTATCCTTTAAAACTTCATGAGCAACAGCAAGCGTTGCTTCTATAAAGTCTTCCGAAGCACTTTCACTTTTATCGATTACCTCAACTTTTTCTTGCAATAAGTATTGTTTCATTTCTGCTTTTAATTTTATTCCATCTAAATCTGAACCAAGTATGACACGCATTTTGTTTTCCTCCTTACCTCGTGTATCTACTATTAAAATTCTGTCCCTTTCTTTAAACTCAAATCCCCTTCTCGAAAACATAATAAAACAATATCGAACTTTATTCAACATTTATTTTCTTTTTTGTTTATTATTGTTTAATGTTGTGTTGACATCTTTTTGAAAGCGTTTTATATTATACTTGTAAATAAATAATAATATATTAAAGAAACGAGGGGTTCTATGGTTATTAAAACATCGATTTTTTCATTAGATACTACCTATATTTCAAACAAAAAAACACAAGAAGAAGTTTTTGAAGAAGTTTATTTAGACTTGTTAAAAAAGAAATTAGTTACACCTGATTTTCTAACTAATTTATTGGAACGAGAACATAACTATCCGACTGGTTTAAGTTTAACACTGATTGATCCTGAACTACCGAATATCGCCATTCCGCATACCGAAAGTACCTTTGTACGGACGACAAGAATTATCCCGATTAAATTGAAACAATCCTTATCATTTCATAACATGATTATCCCAGATGAAACGCTCTCTGTTTCCTTTCTTTTCATGATTTTAAATGAAAACGGTATTGAACAAACGGGTCTTTTAGCGACTATCATGGATTTTATTAACACGACAGACCGTTCATCACTATTGGCTTTTTTTCAATGTGAAGATAAAGAAGAAGTTTATCGTTTTTTACAAAAAAATTTTAAAGGAGAGATTTAACATGATCAAAATTTTAGCTGCATGTGGGGCTGGGGTAAACTCTAGCCATCAAATCAAATCTGCATTAGAAACAGAATTATCTAAAAGAGGCTACCAAGTTTCTTGCGATGCCGTAATGATTAAAGATATTAATCAAGAGATGCTATCCCATTATGATATTTTCGCCCAAATCGCCAAAACAGATTTGGGTTTCCCAATCACGATTCCTGTAGTTGATGCAGGCGCAATTCTTTATCGAATTCCAGCAATGGCTGAACCTGTTTATCAACAAATGGAAAGTATCATTCACTCTTTAAACAAATGATTTCCTTTTTAGACTAATTACTTACGCTTCATTGTCAACAATAACAAAACTAAGATAAAAATTTTGTTATCTTAGCTTATGAAGGAGAAAATAAATGAATACGATTATTGACCTAGCAAATACAATTTTTAAACCTTTAATTGATTTAGGTGCTGCTCCTTTAATGACTATTGTTTTAACACTGATTGCCCTTTGTTTTAAGGTAAAACCCACTCGCGCATTAGAAGGTGGTCTTAAACTAGGAATTGCTTTAACTGGTATCAGTGCTATTATAGGAATTTTAACTACTGCTTTCTCAGATGCAATGGCCTCTTTCGTAGAACGTACAGGAATTTCTTTAAATATTACTGATGTTGGTTGGGCACCTTTAGCCACCATCACTTGGGGATCTCCTTACACCCTTTACTTTCTTTTAATTATGGTGATTGTCAATGTCATTATGTTAATTCTAAATAAAACAAACACATTAGATGTGGATATTTTCGATATTTGGCATCTATCGATTGTTGGTTTATTTGCTATTTTTTGTGGCGCAAACTTAATAATTGCAACAATCTTAGTTATTTTCATAGGTGTTTTAAAAATTATCAATTCTGACTTAATGAAACCAACGTTTAACGATTTACTTAACGCCCCAGATACCAATCCTATGACTACCACGCATATGAACTATATGATGAACCCAATCATTATGGTTTTTGATAAAATTTTTGATAAGCTTTTCCCTTGGTTAGATAAATACGATTTTGACGCTGCCAAATTGAATAGTAAAATTGGCTTTTGGGGATCAAAATTTGCCATCGGGATTTACTTAGGGATTTTTGTGGGTCTTTTAGCTGGCCAAACACCCACGCAAATTTTTTCTCTATCCTTTACGGCTGCAGTCTGTTTGGAACTATTCTCTTTAATTGGAACTTGGTTTATCGCTGCAGTTGAGCCTTTATCACAAGGTATCACTGATTTTGCTTCGAATAAATTAAAAGGACGTACACTTAATATTGGTTTAGATTGGCCTTTCTTAGCTGGTCGTGCTGAAATCTGGGCAGCAGCTAACGTATTGGCTCCAATTATGCTATTAGAAGCCATTGTCCTACCTGGCAACAAACTTTTACCACTTGGCGGAATTATTGCAATGGGTGTAACCCCTGCTCTACTAGTAGTTACAAGAGGTAAACTCATCCGAATGATTATCATTGGAGCAATCGAATTACCTTTGTTCTTATGGTCTGGTACCCTAATTGCACCGTTCGTTACCGAAACCGCAAAAAAAGTTGGTGCTTTCCCAGCGGGTCTAAATAATAATACTTTAATTTCACATACTACCATGGAAGGGCCAATGGAAAAATTCTTAGGATACTTAGTCGGCAATGCATCACAAGGTCAACTCGAATTTATTTTATACGCATGTCTGGCGCTAGTCGCCTATCTACTGATTTTCATTTGGTATGCAAAACAAATGAAGAAGCGAAATATTATTTATGCTCAAAAAGCTCAATAAGGGGAACTAAAAAGAAGAGATGCAGATGCACCTCTTCTTTTTAGTAGATCACTCTGACAACTTTTTCCAATACTTTAGATGTGTCAAATTTATCTTTATTTGTAACTACCGCTGTCACTTCTTCTAATTGATAAAAAGAATAAAAATCCTGTTTCTCTACTTTAGAAGTATCCATTAACAAATATTTTTCTATTGAGTTATCTAATGCAATTGCTTGTGTTTGTCCTTCTTCAATAGTGGCTGTCATAATTTTATTATCTTTTAACGCATTGCAACTAAAAAATGCTTTATGGAAATGCATTTCTTCTAATGCTTTATTAGCGATTTCGCCAAAAAAAGATTTAGTTAAAAGTCGCATTTCTCCACCAATTAAATAAATGGTTAACGCATTCTTTTTTTTACTTAACGTTTCAAACACAGGCAAACAGTTTGTTACTACTCTTAAATGTTTAAATTCCATTGCCTCGGCCAAAAGTTCAATAGTTGTTCCTGGTCCTAGGAAGATAGTTTCTTCTTCGTGAATTAAACTTAATGCTTTTTGGACAATTTCTTTTTTTTCAACACTATTAATAATTTGTTTATCAGCATGAGACAATTCATGTGGACGATATGTATTTAAACTGCTTGCTCCTCCATGTACTCGTTTTAAACGCCCCGCTGCTTCTAATTCTGTCAAATCTCTACGAACAGTCATATCCGAAACATTTAATCGTTCCATAATTTCAGTAACTTTGATTGCCCCTTTTTGATCTACTAGAGAGACTATCGCATTTAATCTTTCTTCTTTTAGCATTTTCATCGCTCCATTGTTAGTATATCTTTTATTCTACGATAAAATACTTACTATGAATACTAAAACATTTCTCCATTTATTTTAACATGAACGACGATTTGTAAAAAATTGACGATTTAGCCTATCTTTATATAAACAGATATCACTTCAACGATTGATTTAGATCTATTTGAGCCTAGTCAAATAGAGATCTAGCATAAAAATTTCCCATAATTATTTTTACAGGAATATTCTCTTTTTTCGCCTGTATAGCCATTTCTTTGATGTGAATCGGATAAGAAACTCGATTTCCCATTGAAAAAGCACCTCCTAGTTAAATTCATTTTACCGTAAATTCAACAAGAGGTGCTTTTTTATTTTGTCTTAGTTTATTGGGTCAGTTCCATACCATGCTGGTACTTTTTTGTAAATTTATTTTCTAAAATAAATATCATTTAAAATTTAATCCTTTTTTATCTACCCAGCCCCTTAAGTCTGGACTATACACATACGAACCTGCATCCTGCGTGATGTGAATATATTGACTAGCATGATTATTGACATTACTTAAGTTATTGAATCCTTTTTTCCCCCAAGGCAAAGTGTCTATTGATTTTCCATTGTTCAAAACAGTTAAATGATTTTCTGTATTTTTAATAGTCCATTTTGTATTAGTAACAGTATTGCTGTTCTTTATAGCATCTACTTGACTTTGTGTGCTTACACTAAACGCTTTCTTATCTATCCAACCTAAATCTGGCACGAAGTAATATGAACCATTACGAGCAATTATGGTTACAGACTGATTTATATGGTCTTTTGTGTATCCTATGTGCTGAATACCTGATTGCCATGGAATATAATCAATAGAAAAGCCTGAATTAACGATTTTTGTAGGAATACTCATTGAAATTACTTCTGTCAATGCACTTTTTTCAACCCATCCTTTTAATTCATTACAATACAAATTTGTTCCAGTTTCTTGAGTAGCCGTTACGACCCATCCAGCAAATTTTCCAGAAGAATTAATGTATTCTGATCCAATACGTCCTGTTGGTAAAGTTTTAATTGTTCCAGACTGGTTATTAACCATCATTGTTTTACTTACCTCAGTAACCGTCACTGGATTTTCAGAAACTTTTAAGGGTTCTTTACGTAAATTAATTCCCGAGAATGCCCAATTATATACGTACGAATTTAAATTCCAATGACTAATATCTTGTTGATTCGTTAACATTACTTTATTCCACCAAGGATTCCAAAAATAATAATATGATTCAGCTGAAGGGTTACTTGGAACGATGTACCCCATCAACACAATTGCATGCCCTTTATAATCCGAGCCTTCGTATGTGGGTTTTAAAGAAACATAAATTGGTGCATTTTTATCGATTTGTTCCTTCACACCATTTCTATCTAAAGGTTTTATAGCCATGTCTAATGTATAACCATATTCTCTTTGCATCACCTTAATGACTTCTGACATAGTTCCTCCAGTGACATAATCAGTATTCAGTAGTTGCTCTTCTGTAGCATTAGGATATTCTTTTTTTAATAAATCTTTTGCATTAGAAATTTCATTTCCTTCCACAGTGTTCATCATTGCTGTCAGAGCATACCGTGTACACCAGGGAGCATATGTTTGAGTTTCAGTAATCATCCAGTTTGGTATAACTTTTCTAGTGTACTCTGGTACAATATCATCTGGTACAGAGCGCTTCTGTCTAGTAGATTCTTTTGCTGTTTGCATAATATTTACTGACTGGTCATTGTAAGCTTGTTTTTCAATAACTAGTTGTTGTGTGTCATTATCTACTTTCAATGAAAAACATGAACCTTCTGATGTAGTTGTCAAATTATTTAATTGCTCTACAAATTGACTTGATATTGTTATTGACGGTTTGCTATTTATCATTGAAATCTCTAAAAGATTTGCAATAGTTCCTGTTTGTTTGTTAATAATAGGAAAGAACGCATCTTCATAGATTACTTCATTTGTAAGCAAAAATGGCTGTCCTAAATAGAATTCATCTACATTCAAAGAATCTGTGTTTTCCATTATTGACAAATTTTCGAAATAAAATTTCCAATTTTTTTGTGCTTGCGCTGTCAGTTCTTGATTCACTGCCTCTGTTTGAATGTACAAAGAAGAAGTATTAGATTCTGCTGCAAATGCTGGAATTCCTACTAACATACTCAATACAAATAAAATCATACCACCAAAAATTTTTTTTGCTCTCAATTAAATTCACTCCTTGAAATGTTTAATTTAGTGTAATAGATCCAATGTATGAATAATCTTTTTGGGGATTCCCATTTGTTGAAAAATCAGTTACACGTAAATTATTCACATTACTATTCACATTAATTGTGGTTGGCGTTATATATTTGGAATTCCAAATACTAGCCATCATAAAGTTTTTGTTCACTTGACCATCTCCTTCAACGTATACATATCCATATGCAACTGTAAGTAAATAAGGCTCCATCCAATCGAATTTATCTGGTTTAAAGCACAAAAGAACGGGATTTAAACTGTCAATTTGTTGTTTAATATTGTCATATTTAATTGTAGTCTCATCATTCCATTGCATAGTAACTCCCAAAGATTCTGCATATCTCATGCAATCTTTTATAGACGCTGAAGAATTTTCTAGTTCTTTATCCCTTCTTGTAGGATAGACATATTTTAAAATAGATTTAGCAGTAATATCTGTTCGCTTCGTTTTGTAATTAAGAACCTTCGCAAAAGCATGCTCAGTTCCTTGCAAATCGTCATATTTTTCAAGAGAATTGAATCCTTCTAAGCTCTTCATTTGAGGTGCTGAAGCAGCAAAAACTTGGCTTCCACAGCCCAAAAATAAAGTTAGTGAAACAATTAACATATATAATTTAAAGAAAGAAACTTTTTTCTTTTTCAAAGATTAACACTCCTCATCTTCATTGATTTGTTACTTACCAATATTTTTGCAAAAATACCTGCAATATTAAGAATACTCTCTTAAAATATTGCAGGAAAAAATCTTTTAAAATTCTGGTTAACCTTTATATTCACTTTGAGACCATACATCATATACAGCCGTAAATTTATTCACTTCAAGAACAATCCCTGAATAATTATTTTTATATTCAGTGTTTCTAGCCATATTTTGGAAATACAATGCTGTTAAACCAGAAACACCAGCCATAATACCAACAAAAGGCGCTAATGGTCCTGAAGAAAATATTCCTACTATTCCCCCTATACCAGCTCCTGCTGTTAATACATCAGCAGCATCATACATATTTTTTATAGAGGTTTTTGCAGTGTTATGATCTTGCCAACTACGATAGTAATTCCATCCTTCTTGAAAATCATTTTTATTATAAGGGTTTGTATTGTAAGTAGTGAACTTATTCTCTTTAAACTTAGTCTGATCGATTGACTCTATAGCAATATTGTAAAATGTTTCTTTAGTGTAATTTAAATCTAATTGCTGATTAAGTTTATCAAAATCAAAACTATAAACAATGTTTCTTACATCATCTTTGTTGTAAACATAATGACCATCTTCAATCTGTAAAACCGAAGTAATCTGATCTTGCATTGCTAAAAATTCTCTTGTAGCTACTTCTTCCTCTTTGCTTTGCTCAACCATATTCATTTCTTCATTACTTGCTGCCATAGCCACACTTGGCACACCAATCCCACCCATTAAACTAATTGCAACAATAGAACACAAAAAAAACTTTTTCATATTAACTCTCCTCTATAAAATATTTTTTGTAAGCCTTTACATTATTGTACACCTGTATTAGAATTGTGTAAACAACAAATATTAGGAGGATAATCATGAATCTGATATCATACAAAAACTATTTAATTTATACGGTTATTCTAATTTTCACATTATTATTTTTCTTCATCAAATTTGGTTATTCCAGAGCCTGGGAACAACCTATCCTAATTTTAGTACTTATAGGTTGGCTTTTGTTTTCAATTTTGTACGAAATTAAAAAGAAAAAGTATTCTAAATCAAAATCGTTGAGTAATTTGATAGTATCTTTTGTGTTCTTGTTACAAATATATCAAGTTAATAGTGTAGTTTCTAAGTTAGTTTTAACATTATTCTTCAGTGTCTGTTTATTTTTAACATTCTATGAATACATAAAATACAAACAAAACAAATAGTTATTTTAAAAGTATTCTGGTCTCTAAAATTTTGACCGTCAACGAAGTATCCTGTGTTTTCTATTTTTTTTAATCTCTTTTAATAAAATAATTATTTGTTAAATCATTAAATGGTATAGAATGGTTATATGAAGCAAAAATCATTTCTTTACAAATTTATCTCTTTGGCCAGTCGTCTGAAAACGGCTGGCTATTTATCTGGTAAATAAAATAAAAACAATCAGTGGTCGATTGCTTTTTTTGTGCATAATTTTAGTGTAATTCCTTGTAAGATAGATACAGCAAATAATTTGTTTTTTCTATGAATTGATAAAGAGCTAGTTTTACTGAAGTTCCCAAATCCATCACCTTGTTTATTCTACTTTCTATCTCTTCCTTGTTATAAGTAAAAAAAAATATCTTCCCATACCAACGCTATTACTAATTCTTCTTCATGAAAACTTATAAAATAGGTACATCTATAAGAATTTCCTCTTTCATGAGCATAAATTTGCATACAAACCTTTTCCTTCCCTTTTTATTGATGGACATCAACCACTATTTTTTTCATCCTACTGGTACATCATAAGTTGCAATTACATAGGAAAATATTTATTCTGAACACAAATTTTTCAAAACTATTGAATTCAACAAGTACATCAATACAAACCAAAGAGGTCAAAACGTTTAAGTTTTTGACCCCTTTATTTTTAGTTGAATAATACACAACTAGCTTTTGTCTTATTCAAGTTGCTGTCGGCTTGCTTGATTTGCTTGCAGTGCTATCACCACTTTTGTTGGAAGAACATCCTGATAAAATACTCAATAAAAGACCTATCAAGATTATTTTTTTCATTGGGAATCCCTTCTTTCTGACAAGAATACTGTACTACTTTTCCACTTTTCTCACCAGCAAAACTCGACTAAAAACGACTATGTTTATTTGTTATTTAATTATCAAATTAAGTTGATTGTAAGCATCCCATAACCAAGGATGCACAACTTTAATATCGTGTTTCAAAATATAATCAATATAGAAATATGCGGCATTTTCTAAAGAACAATTTAAAGCTTGTAATAAACCATCTAAGTATGGTGGTTTACCTTCTTGATCCCACTTTATTTTATCAGCGACAAACAAAACTAAATCTATGTCCGAATAGTTTTTCTTCAATGTTGTATGGCATTCAATAGCTGATAAAATTTCATTGTCTTCAATACCAAAATCCATTTTCGCAATAGACTTAGAAATTTTTTGATGAATTATCATTGGAAAGGCCATTTCTGCTTCGTTTAATTCAATCCCATATTTTTGTGCGACACTAATTCTCTGATTATTTGGATAAATCGCAGAGATATCGTGTAAATATCCTGCAATACTTACTTTTTCTGGACTAGTTAAATATTTTTCACCAAGTTGATAGGCATACTCTCCAACTTCCATACAATGATAATACGTCTTCTCACAGTTTTTACTCACTAAATATTGTTTAATTTCATTTTTCAACACCTGTTGATGATCCATTTCCACAGCCCTTTCTCATTCCGATTACTCTTCTAGATAAATAAATTATACTCCTTTCATCCTCTAGCAACCTTTTATTTTTTATTAAATAAACAACTAACTAAATTGAAAAAATTGAAACTTTTTGGTCCTCAAATTCGTCTATAACTAATAGGACGTTCAATTTTGTATAACGTGGAGGTGTATTTTTTAACTTTTTCATTAACCAAAGAGGAGTGAAAGTATGCGACATAAGAAAAGAAAATTCAAAATAAACGGGTATGTATTATTTAGTGCGTTAATCCTCATTGTTCTTGTTTTCATTCAAACGTTCCTATTAACTCAACCCAAGATAACAAGTAAAAATGATGATACTACGCAGACATCGACTAAAAATTCAACTGCAAAAAAAGATTCCCCGACCAAGTTAGAAAAGGAATCAACACACATGACTATTTCATCAAAAAAATATGCTTACTCAGCAGACAAAATCAGAAAATATATAACTGGAGAAGAACCTTACAAAGGTGAAAAATTAGTATTCTTAACCTTTGATGATGGCGTTAATAATCAAATAACCCCACAAGTCCTAGATACATTAAAAAAGTATAACGTCCACGCAACTTTTTTTCTTGTAGGAAATACCCTAACTTCCGAAAATCAAAACATAGTGAAACGCGAAGTCGCAGAAGGGCATTCAATAGGCTTTCATAGTTCAACTCATGATTATGCAACGTTATATCCAAACGGGATTGTCAACACTGAAGAAATACAAGCGGAAATAGCAACCATGGAGAACTCTCTTAAAAAAATATTGGGCGAAACATTTCAAACAACTCTCTGGCGATACCCAGGAGGTCATATGTCATGGGGAGGTACAGAAAAATCTGATGAATTATTCAAACAACTTGGCATCCATTGGATTGACTGGAATGCGATGGTTGGAGATGCGGAGCCGTTAGACAGACAGCCTACTACAGTCGCAGAAATGCTCGCTTTCCATCAACATTCACTTGAGGTTTATCCGGATTATAATATTAGAGTAGTCTTAATGCATGATTCAGTAGATAAGGAATTAACAAAACAAGCATTGCCACAATTAATAGAGTTTTATCAAGCAAATGGTTATCAATTTGGCGTGTTATATTAAAGCAACTCGGAACACTAAAGGAAGCATTTCTGGTCTTAGTCAATGTTGATTTTCTACTTAATTACACACAAAAACACCCTCTTGCTGAGCAAGAGGGTGTTCGTTTGTCGAATAGTAAAGATTAACGACGGATTTCTTTGATACGAGCTGCTTTTCCGTGTAATGCGCGTAAGTAGTAAAGTTTTGCACGACGTACTTTACCGTAGCGAACCACTTCAATTTGAGCAACACGTGGTGTGTGTAATGGAAATGTACGTTCCACACCAACACCATTTGAAACTTTACGTACTGTGTAAGTTTCGCTGATTCCAGCACCACGGCGTTTAATTACAACACCTTCGAATAACTGGATACGTTCACGAGTACCTTCGACTACTTTCGCATGAACGCGAACAGTGTCACCAGGGCGGAACGCAGGAATATCCGTACGTAATTGTTCTTGTGTTAATTCTTGAATTAATGGATTCATTTTATCCTTCTCCTTATTCCCAAATATTCTTATGGTCACTTCTGCCACAGCGGAATATTGTAATAGTTAGAGCGCATTGCACTCACCAAATTAGTTTACCACAGACAAAATAAGCTGTAAAGAGAATTTTCTTGAAAGTTCCCTTATTTTTGCTCTTCTTGTTTAATTTCCTCTAATAACTTCAACATTTCAGGCGTCATTTCTACTGATTCCAACATGTCAGGTCGACGCAAAAAGGTCCGTCGTAATGATTCTTTTAGTTGCCATTCTGCAATTAATTTATGGTTACCATTCGTTAGCACGGCAGGGACTTCCATATCGTTGAAAATAGCAGGTCTGGTATATTGTGGATGCTCTAATAGGCCAGTGGAATGTGAATCCGTTTGTGCAGAAAGATTGTTACCTAAGACATCAGGTAATAAACGGACTGTCGCATCAATCATGACCATTGCGCCTAATTCGCCCCCTGTTAAAACGTAATCCCCCAATGAAACTTCATCTGTAACCATCGTGCGAATTCGCTCATCATAGCCTTCATAATGTCCACAAATAAAAACTAAATGTTCTTCTTGTGAAAATTCCTCGGCCATTTTCTGATTAAACGGTTTTCCGGCTGGATCTAATAAGATGACCCGTTTTGGCTGCTGGTTTGTCTCTTCTTCAATTGCTTTTAGGTTATCATAGATCGGTTGTACTTTTAAAAGCATCCCCGCGCCACCGCCATACGGATAATCATCGACCGTTTGGTGTTTGTTATCTGAAAAATCGCGAAAATTAGAGACATTCAATTCTAATAACTGCTTTTCCCGAGCTTTCCCAATAATTGATTCCCCCATTGGTCCTTCAAACATTCTAGGAAAAAGAGTTAATACATCAATTCTCATCGTCAATCAATCCTTCTGGAATGTCCACATCAATCCGTTGATTTTCGACGTCGACTTTTGTAACAACGCCTTCAATATACGGTAAAAGTAAATCTTTTTTCTTTGGTCGTTGGACGACCCACACATCATTCGCACCAGGAGATAAAATTTCTTTAATTTTTCCCAGTTCACTACCGGTTTCATCATAAACAGTGGCACCAATGATTTGGTGATAATAAAATTCGTCCTCTCCCAATTCAGCGAGATTGTCTTTTGCAACTTTTAAAATACCGTCACGATATTTTTCAACATCATTGATATTTGGATGTCCTTCAAAGCTTAAAATGTCAAAATTCTTATGCTTGCGGTGGGACTCCACGACCAATTCAATTGGTGCTTTTTTCTCTTGAAATAGCAGTAACGTTGCCCCTTTTTGATAACGTTCTTCTGGAAAATCCGTTTTCGAAATGACCCGAACTTCCCCTTTGATTCCTTGTGTGTTCACAATTTTTCCTACATTTAAATAATCTGTCACGTGAAAGCCTCTCTTCCTTGTATTTCATCTTTCCTATTCTACCATTTCTTACGCGCAAATTCTATGAAAAAACAAAGGCCAACTTTTCTAGTCAGCCTTTGTTTTTATTAATTCGTTAAACCAGTTAATGTGCCATAAATTAAAAATAAATTTAATAACGTCAAGGCAATAGCAATAATCCAAGCTAAAAATTTCACCCACGCTGGATTCGCAAATTGGCCCATTAATTTTTTATCACTTGTATACATCGTTAAAGGAATAATCGACACTGGCAAAGCAATACTTAGGAAAACTTGCGTATAAAGTAACAAGTCTTCAACAGCCGTTTCGCTACCGCCATAAATAATGACACAGATAATGACTGGCACAATTGCTAACAAACGAGTTAACACTCGTCGTGCCCACAACGGCATTTTTAAATGGATAAAGCCTTCCATTACAATTTGTCCTGACAGCGTACCTGTAATCGTTGAATTTTGACCCGAAGCCAGTAAAGCAATTGCAAAAAGAATACTTAACACTGGGCTAGCAATATTACCAACAATATCTGGATTTTTCAGAGCATCAAATAAATCAACAAATTTACCTAATTCACTGTTGGTTCCATAAAATAATGCTCCTCCTAAAATTAACAACAAACAATTTACGACAAAAGCGACAGTTAATTGAATATTTGAATCCCAAGTAGTGAAACGAATTGCTTTGGCTTTCTCAGCATCATCGTTACGATCAAATTTCCGAGCTTGCGCAATGGAAGAATGCAAATATAAGTTATGAGGCATGACTGTCGCTCCAACGATTCCCAAGGCTAAAAATAACATGGATTTATCTGTCGCTATTTTTGTGTCTGGAATAAAACCTCGTAACACTTCACCAATATTTGGATCTGCTAATGCCACTTCATAAGCAAAAACAAAAAAGATGACTGCAATTAAACAAGAAACAATTGCTTCGATTTTGCGAAAGCCTAACTTTGTCAGTAGCAAAAGTAATAAAACATCAAACGTTGTTATCAACACACCAATTAATAATGGAAAACCAAATAATAATTGCAAAGCCACGGCACCACCAATTACCTCAGCGATATCTGTTGCCATTATGGCTAACTCCGTCACCACCCACAAGGCAACGCCCGTTCGTTTACTTGTATGCTCTCTAGTCGCTTGGGCTAAATCCATTCCTGTCACGATTCCTAAGCGCGCAGCCATACTTTGTAGTAACATGGCAACTAAACTAGAAAGCAAAATCACACTAAGTAACGTGTACTTATATTCCGCTCCGCCAGCAATTGACGTAATCCAATTTCCTGGATCCATATAACCAACAGCCACTAAAGCGCCAGGTCCGCTATAGGCTAACAAAGTTCGCCAAAAGCTAGCATTTTTAGGTACCTCGACGGTATTATTTATCTCTTCTAAACTAGGTCCATTTGCATAATTAAGCATTTTTTCCGTTTTCTTTTCTTTCATCCAACATCCCTCAATCTATCTTGTTCACACATTTCACTTTTAGGTACACCTAAAACTAGTTAACATAATTATAGTCTTCTTATTCTTCGTTGTAAACTGTTACATTCTAATTTTTTTAAGCACTTTCGCTATAAATCGTTTGGTTTTTACCAAAAAATCCCTTACACTTATTTTATCATAGATCGGAGGTTATGAGGATGAAGTTAGATATGGTCGGTATTATCGTCAACGATATGACACAAGCACTCTCTTTTTACCAAACGCTAGGTTTTAACGTGCTGGGAGAAGCTTCGCCTGATTACACAGAATTACAAAACAATGGCGTCAGGATTTCTTTAAATTCACTACAAATGATTACTGGTGTCTATGGGTTTGCGCCTAGCCAACAAGGCGATAAAATTGAACTTGCTTTTCTTTGTGAAACGGCCGCAGAAGTTGATAGCACCGTAAAAAAAATGAGCCAAGCTGGTTACATTGTTTTTAAAGAACCTTGGAATGCACCTTGGGGCCAACGATACGCAATCATTAAAGACGTGGATGCAAATTTAATTTCACTCTTTGCCCCTCTATAATATTCCTAAAAGATGCGCCACTTTCGTTTTTTTAACTCTCTTTCGAAAGATCAGTGCAGAATGGGTCTTAAGTAGGATGTCTTTTCTGTCTCTTTTTTTGTATAATAAACTTATCAAATGATGTGTATCTTACAACTTTGTTCGTTTGCAGAAAGAACAAACGATGTTTTTTATTGATAAAAAGTTATATACTAAAAGTACGATGAGTATAACTAAAGGAGATGAGAAATGTGAGTGTTACCCTATCTAGAAAAATTGTTAATATTATTTCCATTTTGGGCATTGTTGCAACCATAATTGCAACCATCTATTTTATCCGATTAGGTGTCTTCAAGGACATCAATGCACTAAGAGGACTAGTAGGGCAATCTGTCATTCTCGGTCCGATTATTTTCATGTTAATTCAGATTATTCAAGTGGTTATTCCGATTATTCCTGGTGGTGTTAGCTGTGCTGCAGGGGTCTTGATTTTCGGGCCAACAATGGGCTTCGTCTATAATTACGTTGGTATTGCACTTGGCTCTATTATCATTTTCTTATTAGGTCGTAATTATGGGAAACCATTCATTATGAGCCTTGTCAGTGATAAAACATATAACAAGTATATCGGTTGGTTAGACAATGAAAAACGTTTTGAACGATTGTTTGCTTTAGCAATTTTCTTCCCGATTGCACCGGATGATGCGCTTTGTTTAATGGCCGGTTTAACAAAAATGTCTGTGAAAAAATTTACTCTGATTATTTTATTAGCAAAACCTGCTTCTATCTATTTATATAGTCTTGCGTTAATTTATGGCGGTACATTTTTAACTAGCTTACTGGGAATGTAAAATAAATAAAAAAGCGAACGGACTAAATCAAAACTCTGCCTGTGTCAGTTTGATTTAGTCCTTTTATTATGGAATTTTGGTAGAAACTGGGGGACTTTTGATGTTTAGTTATTTTAAAAATAGTATTGTGAATACGCTAGATTTTCTTAAAGGGACAACGGCGTATTTTCGCGACGTGCTCTTGATGCACGGATTTATGTTATTCGTTCTATTGCCTTTATTGACAAGTTTGTCCAAATTGGTACTCAAAGAAGGTGGGATTGATTATATTTCCTACGATAACTTAGGGGCAATTGCTACGCAACATCCCTATGTCCTTTTGACTTTTCTACTAATTGGGCTGTTAATTTTACTGGCGCTCTTTTTTGAATTTACCTTTTTATTGCTTAGTGTTTATTTTATTAAGAAAAAGCAACCAATTACTCTAACGCAATTATTGCACGGCACCTTGCTTCAGATCAAAAAAGTTCGAGGAATTACCTTTCTGTTTTTCCTGGCGTATTTCTTTTTGATTTTACCATTAAGTGGGTTAACCTTCCGCTCTTATTTATTAACAAGAGTTAAGATTCCAGCCTTTATCTTAGATTTTATTTTTGCAAATCGCGTCATTATTATTATTGGTTTCGTATTGTTAGAACTGATTATCTTATATTTAGCGATTCGACTTGCTTTTGCCCTTCCAGAGTTGATTTTACGTGATGTTGGTTTTCGTGAGTCTTTAAAACGTAGTTGGCAAATTACAAAGCGGCGCTTTTTCCAGATTTTAGGACAATTTATTATCATTGGAGGAACTGTTTTAGGGATTTTTACGGCTGGCTATTTCTTGATATTTTTAGGTCAAACCGCCGTTGAAACGTTTAAACCTGAGTGGTCTTTACCTAGCGCTGTCATCGCTATGACGCTCCTTCAGGTTATGATGCTCTTAAACTTGGTGTTGTCTAGTGTTGCTATTTTTTACATTATTGTTGATGATATGGAAGATGAAGGGATTTTGCCTGACACGCCAGAATGGTTCACCCCGAAATCAGAGGTTCGGGTAGAATGGACCACCTTCAGAGTCGTTCTTTTTTGTTTGATTGCAATCATCTTCGGAATTGGTGTAGGCACCTATAATACGAATTACCTAAGTCATACACCTGACCGAAAACCGGTTACCATCTCCCATCGTGGTGTTAATGGTAACAATGGCGTTCAAAACACCTTGGACTCTTTAATCGAGACCAATAAGGCAAAACCTGATTATGTTGAAATGGATATTCAAGAAACCAAAGACCATCAATTTATTGTCATGCACGATTTTAATTTACGGGCGTTAACGGGCGTTAATAAACGACCGAATCAATTAACACTTAAAGAATTAACGAATATGAATGTCACAGAAAATGGTCAAACTGCTAAAATGGTTTCTTTCGATGATTATTTAGCCAAAGCCAATCAATTAAAACAACGTTTATTAATTGAAATCAAAACCACGCCTCAAGATAGCCCTGATTTAGTACAGCGCTTTGTCAAACAATACCGTGAAAATATTTTAGAAAACGGCCATATCCTTCATACCTTAACCTATGATACGGCGATGGCCTTAAAGAAAGAAGAACCACGCTTTTATGTAGGCTACGTTATTCCTTTCAACATTGTGGGACCGCCTAAAATGCCAGTTGACTTTTTTACTATGGAATACAGTACAATGAATCGTAACTTTGTAAATGCCGCTCATCATGATGGGAAAAAGGTTTATGCTTGGACAGCAAATGATGAAGATGTTATGACACGAATGATTTTTTATGGCGTCGATGGTATCATTACCGATCAGCTCAGTCTACTGAACGAAACAATGAAAACCGATTTAGAAAACCCAACATACTCCGATAAACTGTTGAATTTCGCTATTGGAATGGGTTAAAAAAGAGCCAATCTGCTGAGCAGATTGGCTCTTTTACGTTCATGTTAGTTGTTTTTACCAAAAATTCTTAAGAAAGCTAAGAATAAGTTGATGAAGTCAAGGTATAATTGTAATGCGAAGAAAACGGCCATCCCAGTACCTGCTTGATCACCTGTTTGCGCATAGACTTGGCGTATACGTTGGTTATCATAAGCAGTAATCCCTGAGAAAATTAGGACCATTAAAATGGAAATAAAGAATTCTACAGCATTACTGTGTAAAAGGAACATATTTAGCAACATCGCAATGATAATTCCGATTAAGGCACTATAAGCGGCATGACCAACTGCTGATAGGTCTTTCTTCGTAAAGACACCTACTAATGACATCGCGCCAAAGGTAGCTGCTGCACTTAAAAATGCGCCGGCCACTGTTCCACCAGTATACATTAATAACGTCACGGATAAAGTGACACCATTTAATAATGCATACGCAACAAATCCTGCAATCGCAATGGTTGGATTCTTCTGTGCTTTTGCGCCTAGATATAAAACTAAGCCAATTTCAACAAGCCAAATCATCCAAAAAGCTAAGCTTGATTGGAATAAGGTAGCTAGAACAGGTAAAAAGACAGTCGTCATTGCATAAGCCATGATTGCGCTAATACCAATTCCTAACGCTAAAAATCCGTAAATTTTGGCATAAAATTTATTCAAACCTGTGCCAGTTTGGATATACTCTTGATTATTCATAAGTTAAAGTCCCTTCTTTCTCTGTTAGTTCATCAATCGTCACTTGGGGTGGTTGAACCATCACCACTGCATCTAACACGCGATTTTCTTGCTCATTAACAGCCTCAACTGAAATGGTAATCACATCTTTCATTTTGTCGACTTTGATTACTTCTAATTGGAAAGTCAATGTTTCGTAATGAAAAACGGGTTCCACAAAGTTCACAGAGAAATTCACAACATGTGAACCTGGTCCTGGTAAATGTTTTGAAATCGCACTAGTGATAATTCCCATCAGCATAATTGATGGTACGATTGGTTTTTCATATTCTGTTTTTTGGGCATAATCATGTTGGATATATAAAGGATTCGCATCATTGGTCAAGCCCAAGTAAAGTAATAAGTCCTTGTCTTCAATTGACTCTGTCAAGGACAACGAATCTCCCTCTTCGATATCTTCGATGGTTTTGCCTAATTTTCTCGGTTTTCCGATATTCAAATTAGTACACCTCCGTTATTGATAAGATAATTGTACCAAAATGTACTTAAAAGGCAAGCTAAAAAGTAGTCTTTAAAGGATGTTTAAACAAAACCAACTTATCTGCCATGCTAGATTTTAAAAACAAACAACGGAACAGGAGCAGCTTCTTATTTTTTGAAGCCAGATACCCCTGTCCCGATTTTTTTTATGTTCTCTTATAAAACGTTTCTAGTTGTGTTACTTAGTAATGTTTCGTAGGCTTGTTCAAATTTCTGAACGTCGCCAGCGCCCATAAAGACAACCACTGCATTTTCAAAATCTAGTAAAGGCGACACATTATCTTCGGTAATTACTTGTCCACCTTTTTGAATTTTTTCACCTAAATCTTCAATGCGTACCTCGCCTTGTGTTTCACGCGCAGAGCCAAAAATATTACATAAGAATACTTCATCTGCTAAATCCAGTGCTTCAGCAAATTCATCCATTAAGGCAATTGTTCGTGTAAATGTATGTGGCTGGAAGACAGCAATAATTTCTTTATCAGGATATTTTTGACGAGCGCCATCAATCGTTGCTTTAATTTCAGCTGGATGGTGCGCATAATCATCAACAATAATCATGTCACTGACTTTTTTCTCGCTAAAACGACGTTTTACACCTTTAAAACTTAGCATTTCTTCTGCGACTTTTTGCATATCGAGTTTTTCAAAATAAGCCACAGCAATCACACCTAGCGCATTCATGATATTGTGATGGCCAAATGCTGGTAAGACAAAATGACCTACAAAATCATCCTTGTGATAAACATCAAAAGATGAGCCTTCCGTTGTTCGTTGAATATTTCGGGCTTGGATATCATCCTCTTCGCTGACGCCATAATAATAAACTGGCACTTCTGATTCTAACTGACGAAGATACTTATCATCACCATAAGCAAAAATTCCTTTTTTGACTTGATGAGCCATTGTTTGGAACGCTGAAAAAACGTCCTCAATGCTCTTGTAGTAATCTGGATGATCAAAATCGATATTCGTCATAATCGCATAATCTGGTGAATAAGCCAAGAAATGACGGCGATATTCACACGCTTCAAATGCAAAGAAATCAGCATCTGGTTCGCCGTGGCCAGTGCCATCCCCTATTAAATAACTAGTTGGATTGATACCACTTAATACATGTGCTAGCAAACCAGTCGTACTTGTTTTCCCGTGTGACCCTGTTACAGCAATGCTTGTGTACGGTTCGATAAAACGAGCAATGAAATCGTGGTAACGAATTACTTCTGCGCCTAATTCGATGGCGCGGGCGATTTCCTCATGGGTATCTGGAAAAGCATTTCCAGCAATAACAATCATGTCTTTATCAATATTATCTGCATTAAATGGTAAAATAGGGACACCTGATTTTTCAAGATCCCGTTGTGTAAAGAAATACTCTTCTACGTCTGATCCTTGAACGTTGTAGCCTTTTTGGTGTAAGACCAACGCTAATGAGCTCATGCCAGAACCTTTAATTCCGACAAAATGGTATAATTTGTTCTCTTGATTTCCCATTATAATCCTCTTCTCTGTCACTATATAAAACATACCTTTTTTAAAAAAATTTCAATCATACGAGATTCATTATCGTATAAAACAAAAAAATAATCAACTATTAAAACAGAATAAAAAACTTACATGTTTCAATTCCACATGCAAGTTTCATCTCTTAACTAAAATATTTACTGTTTTCTAATACAGAACTTGAATCTTCTAGCATCCCGCTTAATGGTTTATCCAAGATGCCCTTTTTCTTCTCTTCTGTCACAGGTGCTTCAGGCTCTACTTGAGCATTCGCTTTTGCTAATTTTTTCCCATAAGCAGTTTGACTTTTAGCATTTTTCTTTGCGGCATTCAAACGGGAACGCGAACGTAAATCCAACGCATCTTCGCCAAAACGTTCTAAGTCTGGTTTGATTTGTTGATATTGTCGTCTAGTTAAAGGAATCTCAGGTTCTGAGGTTGGAATATTAAACTTCCGCACCGTTGGATCTTCTTCCTTATCTTTCACTTGAAAAGCCGTTGGTTCATCATCAAGAATGACATATGAACGCCGATCTTTTTTCATTGCTTTTAGCAACTCTTCTTCAGTAAAACTAGGTTCCTGTTCCTCAGGAATCACAGAAGCCGGGATATATTTAGGAACAAAATAAGAAGGTGTCGTTTTCTGCACTAATGGTGATGCGGCAGGTCTACTTGGTTTCGCTACGACTTCTTTTTTTTTATACGTTTGTGTCCAGCCATTTCCTTTTGGCGTCCCAAAAAGGCTATTATTTTTTTTCGTTGCTTTACTAGCATGTTTTGTGTAGTCTGGCAAATTAGAACGATGACGTGCTAATTGCTCTTGTTGTGCTGCCGTTAATTGTTGTGTTTGTTTATTTGTAGTTGATTGATTCGTTGTTGGTTGTTGGACGGATGGTGTGCTTTGTCTAGTATCTTCGGCAGATGTTGCAGTTCTTCGGCTACCAGACATTGCTTTACCAATCAGATCATCTTGAAATAAGTTACGTTCATTATCTGTTGGTAATTTTACGCCCTGTTCATCATCATACGCTGGAAAACGGAAATGTTTTCTCTTCACTTGAGCATTATCCATTGCGGTCATTCCTTTTATTTTTCTTTCTCATTAGTTTAACACATTCTCAATGAATACTAAAGAACTTGCCTGAATTTTTAAGAGAACAAAAAAAGAAACCTCCGTTTAAAAAGGTTTCTTTTTTGTTTATTTATCTAGTTGTAATTTGGCAAAGTCCGCTTTGACTTGAATGAATGACTGAAACAATTGTAAAAACTGAAAGAGTCGCGCCCGATTTTCAAATTCACTTCTTGTTTGCGGCAATGGTTTTGTGCGATAGGTTTCATAAACGGTCTTAATTCGATTCATAATTTCTTGTCCATCATTATTCTCTGCAAATGTTTCTGCCGTATATTCCAATAATTGTTGAATATAGCGAACTTGTTGCGCATCAACAGTAATATCTTCTAATAATTCCAACATGTTTTTTAGAATATTACTTTGCATTTTTCTCATCGCAAAGTACTCTAAATAATACGTATTGGTAGACAGCAATTGATTCTCGGCATGATTTTTGGCCCACGTCTCGCCTGTGCGAATAAAGGTTTTTAAATCTGCACAATGCATGACCAAATTTCGCTCTCCTGCAGCGTTGTTTAAATGTAGCGCCATTTCCCTTAAAATTTTACGAAACATTGTTTCAATGACTTCTTGGTCTTCTCTTAAACGTTTTTCTGTATCAGGCATATAGGAATTAGCTAATAACGCTAGTCCCACACCAATACTCATTAATAAAAACTCATTTCCAATAATCGCCCAAGAAAGATTTTTTTCGACTAAATAATGAGTTACCAAAACGGAACTCACAACAATCCCATCAGATAATTGAAAATACACAGCTGCTGGAATAAATAATAACAAAAAAATACCAAAAGCAATCGCTGTAAAACCTAAAAAAGTAAAACAAATATACGCTAAAATAGTTGCTAAAGCTAAGGATAACAAACGATAAATTCCTGTCATGACAGATGTTTTTTTCGTGCTAGTAACACTTAAAACTGAAATAATCCCTGCCGAAGGGGCATAAAGTAATCCCAGTTTTTCCGCAATAATCATTGCTAATGCAGCGCTAATGGCTGTCTTGACTGTTCGTAAACCAATTTTCATGCATACTCCCCTTAAAAAATAATAATTCTTCACTTTTCTCTAGTAATTTTACCTCTATTTCGGTTATCATTAAAGAGAAAAGTTATTTAGGAGCGAATATTTATGATAGTGGGTCGATTTCGTTTAGGCATGCGAACGTTAAAAACAGCAATTGCTGTCATGCTGTGTATTCTTTTATTTCAATTTTTCCATCGTGGCTCACCTATGATTGCCTGTTTAGCAGCTGTTTTTTCATTAAGACAAGATTTAAATACTAGTTTGTCTTTTGGAAAATCGCGCATTATTGGAAACACATTGGGTGGCTTTTTAGCTTTGCTTTATGTATTAGCACAAGATTATTTTCCTAATCAACACTTAGTAGAATTACTGCTGCTACCACTTTTAGTCATTATCGTCATCGTTGTTTCTGATGGGATTAATAACAATGCTGGAATCATTTCTGCAACTGCGACACTTTTAATGATTTCTTTAAGTATTCCGCAAAGCGATTCCTTTCAATATGCAATGGAACGTGTGTTGGATACATTCATTGGGACCTTTATAGCGATTGGTTTAAACGTCTTTTTACAACCTAAGCCAGCAGAAGAAGCCCATGAAATTTCTGAAGATTTAGCTGAATTAGAAAAGAAAGAAAAAGAACTAGAAGCTTTACGCCAACAAGTTCAAGCGCGGATTGCTGCAGAAGAAAACACTGACGACAAGGCAAATAAATAAAGAAACAGCCGATTGAAGAGAATAACAATCGGCTGTTTCTTTATAGTTCCCAATTCGTTTTTGCTTGAAAGTTGGCGGCTGCACCAATCAAGTTGGCATCATTTTGATAATGGCAGGTCACGATTTCTGGAACAAAATCTTTTAATTCAAAGGTTTGTAAATGCGTTAGCATCCGGCGATTAATCTCTGCTAATAAGCCTTCTTTAGCAGAAACACCGCCTCCGAGTACAATCATTTCAGGATCATAAGAAAACTGTAAGCCGAATAATCCTTGTGTTAAATAATCATAAAAATTATTGACTTCTTCGCGAGCAATCTCATCCCCTCGTTGTGCCAGTTCAAAAACTTCTTCTCCTGTCACCGCCTGTTTTTCGACTCCAATTCGTTCACAATAGCGCTGAGCCATTTTGACAGCTGTGCCAATTTCACTGAATGTTTGGCCATTACTTAAAAAGTTCAGTCCAAACTCGCCTCCATATAAATGAGCGCCTTTGTACAATTCGCCATTGCGAAAAATCGCTCCGCCAATTCCTGTCCCAATAACGACAAAAAGCACTTCTTTTTTCCCTTTCGCCGCGCCTTCATATATCTCAGCTAAACCAGCACAATTCGCATCATTTTCGATAGTCACTGGTAACCCAAACAACGCTTCTAATTCTTCATAAATGTTAAAATGATGAATATATGGAATGGCGGAAATCCCTAAAATCTGTTGACTTTTTTCGTCAACTACTCCAGGTGAACTAAAAGCAACACCACTAATCGACTCATTTCTTTTGTCTGCATAAACCGAATATAAATACGCTTTCATTTCTTCCCAAGAGCCAGGTGTTGGAAAGCTCCCTTGATTTGTTAATTCTTTGCCTGTCCAAACGCCGTATTTCACGGAAGAACCGCCAAGATCAAATGCTAAAATTGCCATATTTATCCATCCTTTTCTACTTCTGTTTTCTTATTTCTTCGATACGTATACGGTCCATGATAGGTCTCATCAGGATTTTTCGTCAAGCGAAATTTCAACGGAACATAGTCAATGCCGCCTTTAACAAAAGGATGACATCGTAAAATCCGTGCTACCCCCATCGTTGTTCCTTTGACACTTCCATGTGTATGAATTGCATCAATCATATATTGTGAACACGTTGGGTAATAGCGACAACGTGCAGGCAATCCTGGAGAAATAAATCGTTGATAAAAACGAACACCGCCGATTAACGGATTTTTCATAAAGTGCCTTCTTTCTAACTAATTCTTACTAAAGAATAGCTTGTTTTTTCATGTTTGGCAAGTCCTAGTTACGAGAAATTACACTAGACCCAACTATGACGAATTCTTACATTTCTGTTGCTATCCAAATGAAAAAAAACGTGCTACACTATAAAAAAAGGAATGGAGGCTTAGTAAATGGGATTAAAATTTGAACGTTCCAATGACTTAGATAAACTCTTCGATTCTTTCGCCGTTGATCCATTAAAGAAAGAAGTACCTCTTGAAGAACTGGCAAAACAACGACAAGAAGCAAAAAAAGAAGAAGCAAAAAAACAAGCAAAAGAGTAATTTTGCTTGTTTTTTTCTATAGAAATTTTTCAATTGCTGTCCAAGCTGCTTCTTTTCCTTCTTTTGTTTCAGAAGAGAAAATAATAAAGTCATCTTGTTTATCAAAATTCAAGGCTTTTTTGATGACACTCTCGTGTTTGTTCCATTTGCCCCGCGGAATTTTGTCTGCCTTAGTTGCCACAATAATAACTGGCAAATCATAGTATTTCAAAAATTCATACATTTGGATATCATCTTGGGTCGGCGGATGACGTAAATCAATTAAAGAAACGACTGCACGTAATTGCTCACGTTGCGTGATATACGTTTCAATCATTTTTCCCCACTTCGCACGTTCTGTTTTAGAAACTTTGGCATAACCATAGCCAGGAACATCCACAAAGTGTAAGGCGTCCTCAATTAAATAAAAGTTTAGCGTTTGCGTTTTACCAGGTTTGCCTGAAGTTCTTGCTAAATTTTTACGATTAATCAAGGTATTAATAAAAGATGATTTCCCAACGTTCGAACGTCCAGCTAAAGCAATCTCCGGTAATTGAGATTCAGGATATTGTTTAGGGGATACCGCACTAATCACGATTTCTGCATTATGTACGTTCATTGTTTTCCTCCGTTCTTCTATTCAGTCTTTCATTCAAAAGCTTAACAAAAACAGCTCTTTCGGAGATCCGCCGAAAGAGCTGTTTTCAGCTTCAATCTTATACAGCTTCTTTATCTTTTTTGTTATAAATAATTGTTGGTTTACCGGTACCTTCAGCGGCCATTTTAGTAATGATAACTTTTTCAATGCTTTCATCTGAAGGAACATCAAACATTACGTCCATCATAATTTCTTCAATGATTGAACGAAGTCCGCGTGCGCCAGTATTACGTTCAATGGCTTTGGCTGCGATCGCTTTTAATGCTTCTGGTTCAAATTCTAATTTAGTGTCATCAAGAGACAATAATTTTTGATATTGTTTCACCAAGGCATTCTTCGGTTCTGTTAAAATTCGAACTAAATCATCATTCGTTAATTTATCAAGCGCAGCCATTACAGGTAAGCGTCCAATAAATTCTGGAATTAAACCAAATTTCAATAAATCTTCTGGAATAATATGTTGCATGATGCTTTCTTCTTCATTTAAAGCAGAATTAGTTTTACCAAAACCAATAGTTTTTTCGCCTAAGCGGTTTTTAACAATGGTTTCAATTCCATCAAATGCTCCACCAACGATGAAGAGAACATTCGTTGTGTCAATTTGGATAAATTCTTGATGTGGATGTTTGCGGCCCCCTTGTGGTGGTACACTTGCAACTGTTCCTTCAAGAATTTTTAGTAAGGCTTGTTGAACACCCTCACCTGAAACATCTCGAGTAATCGAAACATTTTCACTCTTACGGGCAATTTTATCAATCTCATCAATATAGATAATGCCCTTTTCCGCACGTTCAACATTATAGTCAGCAGATTGTAGTAATTTTAAAAGGATGTTTTCAACATCTTCCCCTACATAACCTGCTTCTGTTAAACTGGTCGCATCAGCGATTGCAAAAGGTACATTTAATGTTTTTGCTAACGTTTGAGCCAAGAAAGTTTTACCTGAACCTGTTGGTCCAATTAAACAAATGTTACTTTTTTGCAATTCAACGTCATCTTGAGTTGCAGCTGTTTCTGATTGATTCACACGTTTATAGTGATTGTAAACAGCAACAGAAAGTGTGCGTTTTGCACGTTCTTGTCCAATAACATATTCATTTAAAACATTTAAAATTTCTTGGGGTTTTGGCACATCCGTTAATTCTCGGACTGCTTCATCATAAAATTCTTCATCAATAATCTCTTTACATAGATCAATACATTCATTACAAATATAGACACCCGGACCAGCAACAATTTTTTTTACTTCTTCTTGTGTTTTCCCACAAAATGAACAACGAACGGTCCCGTTATTATCCGTATTGTCGTACATGTTCGTCACCCCTCTAAAAATCAAAAAATGACTGTCATCACAGTCTCTCATCATAATAGCACAAACCACTTTAAAATGCGAACATCTCAGATAGAAAGTTTTATTGTTCTTAGACTTCTTATGGTATACTACATTATATAAAAGCACTTTCATAAAAAGTGATGGTGTTGAAACAAATTGGAGGAATTGTGATGTTAGAACAAATTTTACTAGGTACCTATACTCGAAGAGCCAGCCAAGGCATTTATAAAATTGCATTAGATACGACACAAGGTCGTTTAACAGAAGCGACACTTTTGTTAGAAGAAACGAGTCCTACCTATCTTGCTCTGAGTCAAAAGGGCGAACTTTTTAGCGTCACTAGTGTTGACGGTGAAGGTGGCACTGCCGCTTATCAACCAGAAATGGACCATTTTAACTTATTGAATAAAGTAACTGAGGAAGGTGCGCCGCCATGTTATGTAGCTGTTGACGAAAACCGACAACTTGTCTATGCAGCAAATTATCACCAAGGTATCGTTCACGTGTATCGTATCTTAGAAGATGGTTCTTTGGAAGATGCTGACAAAGTGATTCATACAGAGCCAACTGGTCCTCATGAAAACCAAAACAATGCCCATGTTCATTACACAGATTTGACGCCTGATCAACGCTTAGTCGTCTGTGATCTAGGAACCGATCGTGTGTATACGTATAATGTTAGCTTAGATGGAAAGCTTTCTGAAATCGCTCAATTCGTGACTGAGCCAGGGACTGGTCCACGTCATTTAGTGTTCCACCCAACAAAATCATTGGCTTATTTATTTGGTGAATTAGATAGCACTGTTTCAGTTCTTTCATATGATGAAACAGATGGTTCTTTCACTGAATTACAAAAAGTTTCTACTTTACCTGCTGATTATGATGCGTTTAATGGTGGTGCTGCAATTCGTATTTCTTCTGATGGCCGTTTCCTTTATGCTTCAAACCGTGGCCATAACTCGATTGCTGTCTATGCTGTTTCAGAAAATGGCGAAGCGATTGAACGAATTCAATTAATTTCAACAGAAGGTGATATTCCGAGAGATTTTGATTTAGATCCGTCTGAAGATTTCGTTGTTGTCGCTAATCAAGACTCTGATAACTTAACACTTTATCGTCGGAACCAAGAAACAGGCTTATTAGAAATGATTCAAAAAGATGTTGCCGTTCCCGAATGTGTTTGTGTTTTATTTGTATAATTAAGTTGACTATTTCCTTGGAAAATAACAGGAGTCAGATGCTAATTAATGTTTGCATCTGACTCCTGTTTTCTTATTTTAAACGATGTATTGCTTCTCTAATTCTTTAACGTATAGATAAAAAGAGCCAAAGTCTAAGCGATTCATTTGTAAAGATTCATGAATTTTTGTGAACCCTTTACTTTCGAAAAATCGAATCATTCTATGGTTTGTATGATTAGTTTGAGCATACATTTTACGTCTTCCTTCCCAGACTGCTCGTTTCTCCAATTCATGGAACAACAAACTGCCGTAACCCTTGGCAATATAATTAGGCGAAGTTGCAAAGCGCTTTAACCAAACAAAGTCTTGTTCCTGCTCCATACATAACGTTGCCATTGAAAAAATCATTTCTTCGTGCACTAGCAAATACAATCGTTTTTTTGTAATGTCTTCTTGAATATCTCCTTGAGAAGGATAGTCCTTTGTCCACTGTGTAATGCCCACAACATCCATATATGCCTTTACTTCTGTTAAAAATGGAAAAATCATCGGTAACTCTTTCTCATCAGCCACTCTAATTTTCATTGTTTATTCTCTTAATAAGGTAACAATAGAATCGACAAGACAATCACACTAATAATGCCAATGATGGTCGGTACACTCGTCCGTTTTAAAATTCTGATGGGACTAACTCCTACTGTTGATGCGACAATCATGACAACTGCTGCTACAGGAGAAATCGTTCTAGTTAAATTCGCGATCATCTGCATTGGCAAGGAAATTAAAATACCATCAATCCCAGCTTTTTCGGCAATCCCAGGGATTAGTTCGATAACCGCATAAAACATTGCCAGTCCACCACCGCTTAAAATTCCAAAAAGGGTCGTTGCACCGCTGAAAATTAAGGTCGTAACGATTCCTGCTGAACTTGATGCTTCGACAGATGCCATAATACTATCAATAATTCCTAACGTTTGAATCGCAGACGTGAACAATGAACCGCCTACGACAAGCATCACAACTTGACTAAACCCTTGCCCCATTCCTTTAAACATCTCGACAGCCGTATCTTGAACCTTTTTAAAAGATTTCAAGCGAAGCGTCTCAACCAATACAGCAATGAAGAAAGAAATAAATGTAAGAACAAAAATATCCATCGTTATTCCTTTAATAAACATTCCTGCGATTCCCACTCCAACAATTAATAATAGCGGTAATATTGGCAATATTGCATAAAATTTAGGAACATCAAATTCTTTTTGTTTGCTTAAGCCTTCTTCATTTAATGAGACATAGGCAGCCTCACCTTCTTTTTTATCGCAGTATTTTTGCCAGAAGTACTGTGCAACCGCAATGATTAATAACGATGGCAGCGAAATTTTGGCATTCCATACAACATAATTTAACACATCATAACCAAGGGTATTTGCGGCGATTACGTTATCCGCGCCTAAAGGTGTTGGCATGATAGTTGCCGTCATTGCAATCACACCTGCAGCAGTTAATGATGAAATCCCCATGCTGGCTAGCATCGGATATAATATAGACATTAAAATAATCGCTAAGCTTGATGCACTAGGAACTACCAGTGACATTAAATTTCCAATTAAAAAGACCACAGGGACAAATAACGATTTACGTTTAATCTTCATTAATGGTTTCACCAAAAAGTTGACAGCCATCTGATTGGCCCCGATTGCATTCATATAGCCTGAATAACCAAAAAGAATCATAATTACAATTCCTGCTGAACTCACTTGTGCAATAATTGTATCTTTAAACTTCAAGAAAATATCAAATAATCCAAAACCGGTTCCTTCCCCTGCAGGATAAATGGGATGTCCTAACATCCATGCACATGCAAGTAGAACAAGCGCACCAATAATTAAGCTGAGTGCGGGATGATAATTTTTTACAATCAAATAGGCTACAACAACTAAAACGACCAATACCAATAAACTTTCAATCATACTTATCCTCCTTCAGTTAATTAACCGCTTTCATTTTTTCGACAACCCATTTTTGAAAAGCTTCAACGTTTACATCTATACAGGCAACGGCATTCGTGTTTTTATGATACTTCATTTTTAAATCCGCAACAGTAGCTCCCGCAGCTGGACCTTCCAAAGCAACTTCAATGAACGTTTCAGTTGTCTCAAATAATTCTGGTGAAGTTAAATAGGCAATCGCACAGACATCATGCATTTTCAAACCTGTAGTTAAACTGCCGCCTCTATAATGACGGAAAAGACCATAAAACATTTCCCCCACTCTACCAAGCGCTCTGATGGCTGTTACTTCATGATTCGTTAACACAGCTTGACTTGTAACATCTAATCCTACCATTGTTAGCGGGACACCTGATTGGAAAACAATTTGTGCAGCGTGTGGATCGACATACGTATTAAATTCGGCACTTGTATTTGTATTTCCCCTTGCTAATGAGCCACCCATCATGACGATTTCTGCAATATTTTCTTTGACTTCTGGATAGAGGGTCAGTAACAAAGCAATATTCGTTAATGCAGCAATTGGAACAATGGTCAAAGGAACATCACTAGACAGAATTTCTTTTCGCATAGCTTCCACTGCATGAATATCTAAACACGTAGAGATAGGTTGCGGAAACTCAAAGCCATCCATGCCAGTCTCCCCATGAATCTCAGCAGAATCTTCCAATTGAATAAGTAACGGACAATTACACCCCTTGGCTACAGGAACCTTTTTCCCAAAAAAATCGACAAGTTTCAAGGCATTATTTGTTGTTTTTTCTACATCTACATTCCCTGCAACCGTCGTTATTAAGCGAACTTCTAGGTTAGGATGATTCAGTGCAATCGCTAAAGCTACAGCATCATCAATTCCTGGGTCCGTATCAATAATGATTGGTCTTTTCTTTGTATCCATTTTTCTTCCTCCATTCACATTTAGGAAAAACATTTCCGGAAACGTTTTCTTAATTTGAGATTAACAGCGCTTTCATTAAAAGTCAAGCAGAATTTCTAAATAATAAATAATTAGGCTTTTTCTTGACTTTCTGCTTTTAGAATGCTTACTATAAAAAAGAGTTCAGTGAAAGGACGAAAATGATGAATATTAAAGATATTGCAAAATTAGCTGGCGTTTCCGCTTCAACTGTATCCAAAATTATAAATAATAAAGATCAAACTATTAGTAAAGAAACCCGTGAGCGTGTCTTAAAAATCGTTCGAGATTACAACTACACACCTTACTCAGCAAATCTCGTCACAAATAGTACTACAAAAACCTTCGTGTTATTATTAAATAGCCATGAAACTTTTGAGGCTTGGGTTACGAGCTTTATTGATAAAGCTCAAGAAAATGGCTATAACTGCTTGATTTTAAATAGTCACGGTAGTTTAGAACAAGAACTGAAAAATATTACCTCGCCAACTTTAAAACAAGCCAGTGGCATTATTTGGGACCCAATCAATGAAAACAGTAAACAATACGCGAAATTTATAGAAGAATTAACGATTCCTTACTATTTCGTCAATCACTCAACTAACGAATTGCCTTCTCTAGCGAGGCTTTATGAAGAAGCTAGTTATGTTTTAACCCGAGAATTATTACAGAATAACCATAAAAAAATTAGTTATTTCGTCACTAACCAAAAATATAAAGAAGCAATTATTGCAGGCTATAAAAAAGCCTTATTTGATGTCAATTTACCCTTTAGTAAAGAAAATATTTTAACTACTATCCCTGCTGATTTCAGTAATCAGCTTATCACAGATGGGATTACGGGTATCCTTACCGATGACTATACCCAAGCTGTTTTTTTGGAACAGCTTTTAAAGCAGAGCGGTTTGCGAACCCCCGATAATTACTCTTTACTCGCAATTAAGCGAAAAATTGATCGTTCATTTTTACCTGATCATATTTCTTCCGTCTTATTAGATACAGAGACGTTTGGCAGCCAGTTAGCCTTATTATTGCTTAACAAACGCAAAGAAAAAACAGCCTTGATTAATGACGCTGAAAAATTGGTGCTAGATCACAAAAATACATTAGGCATGTCTAGTGTTAATCCACATAGCAAAATGATTGTAGTAGGTAGTTTAAACGTTGATAATTATCTGTATTCAACAAATTTACCACATAACGGCAAAACAAATTTTTTGTCTAGCTATGCTAAATTCCCCGGCGGAAAAGGATTAAATCAAGCTGTTGGCTTAACCAAACTGGGCCATCAGGCCACCTTAATTGGTTGTTTAGGCTCAGACACAGATGCGAATTACTTATATAAAGAATTAGAAAAATACCACGTTACGACAGATGGTATCACACGTATTCAAGATACTGAGACTGGTCAAGCTTATATTTATGTTGAGACAAGCGGCGACTCCATGATTTCAATCTTACCTGGTGCAAACACAGCGCTTACACCTAAAAAAATCGCACAGCAAAAACACCTATTTATGGATGCCAGTTTTTGTCTCATTCAAACAGAAATTCCTTTGTCTGCTGTAGAGAAAGCTTGTGAAATTGCCCAACATTCAGGGGTACCGATTATTTTAAAACCAGCTGCTATTCATCATATTCCAGTGAATATACTAGAAAAGGTTGATTTTTTCATTCCCAATGAAGATGAATTATTGGAACTTCAACCAGATACTGGTACATTAGAAGAGAAAGCGGCGTACTTCTTAGAAATGGGCGTAAAAAATGTCATTGTTACTTTAGGAAAAAAAGGCGTGTTATTAAAAACACCCCAAGTGTGCCACTATTTCCCTGCAACAGAAAATATAGCTGTGGATAGCACTGGTGCCAGTGACAGCTTTATCAGCGCGCTCGCCTCCTATCTTTCGAAAGGTTATCCGACTGAAGCAGCCATTCAAATAGCAATTCAGGCTGCAGGATTTTCAGTTTCTAAAGAAGGGGTGATTGATTCTTTAGTTGATCATGTCACTTTGGAAAATTATTTGATAAAAAAAGAACCCGCTCTTTTTGCTCATCGTAACACCTGTGTCGACTGACACAGGTGTTTTCCTGCTGAATATCTTGTTATTTTCTCATAAACCAATGAGAATTGTTCTTTTTTATTACAATTTATTAGGTGAACTATTATAATAAAAGAGAAGTTATAACTAAGGAGTGAGTCTCATCAAAACACAAGATGCCATAAAAACATTTTTACTTTCAAAGAAAACACAAAAAAAATTGGCTGTCTTTTTATACTTAGCAAAACAAACAAACCTTGATTTATCTAGTGTTGCCCGAAAATTCGATCTTTCTACTAAAAATTTATCAATTTATCTTCGTGAAATTCAAGAAGACTTAGCAACCCTTCCTGAAAATACCTTAGAGATTCAGATTCATCACGGAAAAATTTCATTACATACGACTTCCAATGATTTTCTTTCCCACTATTTTTTATTATTTAATTATTACTGTGTCCATTCTACTGACTTCATTCTTTTTCAAGCAATTATCAAAAAAGAAAACAATTCTGTCTGGAAAGTGAGTCAAGAAACTAATTTTAGCTCATCTTACATTTACAAACGGTTAAATAACATTAATAAACTATTTGGTTTGTATGGAATTTCCGTCCATTTTTCCCCCTCCGCGAGTAAAGTGATTACAGGTTCTGAATTTCAAGTCCTATATGCTTTTCTTGATGTCTACTGGACCATCTTTTTAAATACCTTAGCCTTACCACGTTATACCTCTACTTATTTTGAAGATATACTGACGCAACATATTAAACCAGAAATTCTTGAACGCTTGGAACACGCTTCTCTACTAAAATTAAATTTACTTTTACACATCGCAAAATATCGCTTTCCATATACTTGTGAAGATGATCTCCAAAAAGAATTTGAAGAACATCCTTATTTAAGGCTTTTCTCAGACTCAAAACAAACTATTTTTTGTTCCCAATCAAATTTTTCAGAAGATCAACAGCGGGTTGTAGATATCATTGCACCCATTGCCATTGATAATTTTG
This sequence comes from Enterococcus sp. DIV2419, assembly GCF_051711865.1. NCBI lineage: Bacteria > Bacillati > Bacillota > Bacilli > Lactobacillales > Enterococcaceae > Enterococcus > Enterococcus sp. DIV2419. The sequence continues at coordinate 1,285,336 of NZ_JBIONS010000001.1, read as the reverse complement.
ATTCAGCAAAACGAGCCAAAGATTTACTGGCTGCTCTAAATGAAATTTCTTGCCCAGAATATTTCTACGTTGATTCTTTATTAACCAATTTTTGCGAAGTTTTTCAAATTCCAAAAATACGTGAATTTGATCGTCATTACTTCTTACTTATTTTATTTAAAAATATTATCTATAACCAATTATTTATTTCACAGCAACCAAATACCGCAATTCTAGATTTTTTAGTCAATAAAAATAGTACTTATCAAAAAGATTTACAGAAAGAAATCTATGCTTTTTATCAAAACTTTTCAGCGCATTCCCCTTATCAGTTAAGATTTAAGGATCAGGAGAACCCAATTTGGACATGTGAATTGTTGTTACGAATTTATAAGCACTATAGTCCCCGCAAAAAAATTAAAATTGGTGTTGCATATTCTCGCGATTTTTACATTGCTAGCTTTATTATGATGAAAATCAAGCAAGCATTTAGTGAGGATATTATTTTTGAACGAACCGATTTTTCTAGTTGTGATATTGTGATTACTGACTATCCCTTATTTGATTTACCAAAAGAAATTGACCGAATTTACATTTTAGAAGAAGAATTAACCCGAGAAGATTGGGAACTAATTTTCAGTAAAATAAGTATCGCCATTTTTGATTTGCAATATTAAAACAAACATCAAGCGCCAACCTGTCTCACCAGCCATAATGAAAACAAGCGACCTACAAACCACTTCTGCCAGTTTTAGTCTGACAGAAAATAGTTTGTAGGTCGCTTGTATATTACTGTTCTTTTCTATGTTACCTTCAAAGACAATCTAGTAGCGTACTTCAGTCCTTAAAGTGCTACGCTTCCACTGCCGATCAGTTTTTAAGCCTGAGACAAAAATCCAAAGTGTTTTTTGTCTCAGGCTCTTACATTTTTTCAACAAAGGTATTGCTAGGCGCTACTTGAAGCTGAAAACTATTTTCTCTATCGAGATTCCTCATCAGTAGACTCAAATTTAAAACTTTTTTCTATAAAAGCGACTTCTTTTGCGTATGTTTTTACAAAAGAAGAATAGTCTTTGGGATCTTTGACCTTTTCCGATTGGTCAAAAGAGAATTCTAATTCAAATCCCGTCCCATCTTTAAAGAGATAATATTTTGAGATGTCTGTATATCCTTGATTCCGTTTTAAAATATAGCCGGTTTGTACATCAGCAATTTTATCAATTGGATATGCTTTGATAAACTCTTTACTTGTATCCAAATAATCAGAAAGACTGTTGACAAGATTGCCAGAAAGGTACATACCTGCCGATGTATAATAGTCTCTTTTTTCATAAAAACTGATATTGCCTAGATATTTTGTATCTGGATACTCCTCTGTAGAAGGTAAAATTAAAAAGTTCTTTCCGCCACTGGTTTCAATATCGGCATCGCCGATAATTTCTATTTGGTAGCCTTGATTAAATAAAAGTTTATTTTCTTCTATTGTGACTTTTAGTGGTTTTTCTAAATCAACAGGTCCAGTTGTGGTAAGTCCAGCTTCTTTTAAAGGATAAACATCTTCTGATGAAGCGGAGTAATCCCAATAATCATCTTTCTCCGCAAGATCAATATATACTATAAAGCCAATTGCTACAGCAATGCCTATCCAAATAATTTTTTTGTTCTTTTTTTGTTTTTTCTTTTTTTTCGTCTGTGGTTTTACCACTTTTTTATTTGGGTTAGGAAGTTGCTTTACTGTGTCTGTTCTTGTGACAGGAAAAAACGACCATTTTGGCTTTTGAAAAAGCGCATCATATGTATCATAAAAATTCTTTTGTTTAGCCATTTTTTCTCTCCACTAATTTTTTTGATAAGGCAATTTCCTCAGATGCTTCGGAGACTAATCTTTCATAATCATCTGTGATACTTTCCGACAATACTCGTATGGTACTTAAGATACCATTGGTTGCAAGTGTTATTTCTTCTGTTGACAATTTATCTTCTTTAATGCTTAAAAACCGTTCTGATGCTCGTAAAATCTCTGGTACCTTATGATATAAAAAATCACTAAAATGAGTAATTGCTTCAGGATACTTCACTAAGTGTTTAAAGATGCCCTTAGCGGAAGCAACACCCAGTTCTACTTGTTCAATTTTTTTTAAATTTCGTGACTTATTCGTTAGTTCGTTTAAATAAATAATTTGTTTTTTTAATTCGTCCATAATTCTTTGGTACATCTCTAGGTCACTGTCCGTTAGATGGTGCGTCGTTTGATATTTTTTTAGATTTTTTTTATAACGGAAATACGTACGACCATTTCTATAAATAACCCAACCAATGTACCCAGCGCCCACTAACAAAACCATTATCCCATTCAAATCATGTACTCCTTTTTAAATTAGTATATATTACTGAACACATTGTCCAGCTTAAAATTGACAAATAAGTATGAAATGTTACTCCCCCAATTACTTGTGCACTTTTATTGTATCATATAGGAAAATTGTTCTGTTACGTATTTGGACAAATTGTCTAAATGTCTAAGGAAATCTTTTTTTGTTTAATATGTAGCAAAAAACACTTGCAAGAATTGATTACTTCTCACAAGCGTTTTTTATTGTCTAAAACAACTATTTACATTTCATTTTATTAAATAGTGAATAAATAAATTACTGCAGCTAATGAAGCACCTAAGATAGGTCCCACAATTGGCACCCAAGAATAAGCCCAATCAGAATCACCTTTTGTTTTCACAGGAATAATTTGGTGCGCTAAACGAGGTCCTAAATCACGTGCAGGGTTAATTGCATAACCTGTAGGTCCGCCTAATGATAGACCTAGTCCTAAGACCAAAATCCCAACAAGCATTGGGTTAATGCCAGCCGCTAAGTCGTTTTGAGAAAAGGCTAGTAAGCCAAAAACCAAGACAAATGTGCCGATAATTTCTGTTAAAACATTGGCTGGATAGTTACGGACAGCTGGACCAGTGGCGAAGGTTCCTAAAATAGCACCTTTGTCTTCTGTAATGTTCCAATGGGGTAAATAAGCTAACCAGACAACTAAACCACCAATAAAACCGCCTAGGACTTGAGCTACGATATAAGGTAAAACCATGCCCCATTCAAAGTTTCCAGTAATTGCCATCGCAACTGTTACAGCAGGATTTAAATGCGCTGGACTCATATACCCAGACATGTAAACAGCTAATGTAACAGCAGCGCCCCAACCTAAAGCAATAACGACCCAACCAGAAGCAAAGGCTTTGCTTTTCTTCAAGTTAACTGCGGCACAGACGCCATCCCCTAGTAAAACTAAAATCATCGTTCCGAAAAATTCACCGAATAATTGTGTCATCATCGAAGTTCCCATTTTTTCTTCACCCTACTTTCAAATTTTTTAAATCTGATTCTTCAATTACTTTTTCTAATGTTTCAATGTGTCGTGCTCTTTCTTCCGCTGTCCATTGATAATGCTGTGCCATTTCTTCAATGACTCCCGCTTTCACTTGGTCCAAACGATCACGCATAAATAATAAGTGGTTGGTCCGTCGCAATAAAAAGTCGACGGGTGTTAAAGCCATTTCTTCTTCCATCGCATAGTTTAAAGAGACAGTTTCTGTTAAGGTTAAACCAGGAATTACTTTGGCATCATCAATCATTTCAAAAACAGTTGGTACGTTGGAGCCATATAAATGAGCTAAGTATAGTGCATCCTTTTCACTTAACCCTTTAGATACGCCATGTTTTGCCAACGCTTCTAATTCTTCGTCTACCGTTGCAGGGTTCAATTTCCCGCCTGAAACTGGATAGTTTTTAGAATCAATTAAGGTGAATTCTTTCTGGTATTCTTCTGCTAAGATGGTTTGAATCATTTTCATCGCACCTTCTGCCATTTTACGATAATCTGTTAATTTCCCACCAGCCAAAGTGAGCAAGCCATCCGCTGATCTTTCCAATGAGCTGCCTCGAGAGACAGCTGAAGGATTGACTTTATTTTCCACCAAACTGTCTTCTAGATGGTTTAGGACTTCTTCAATTTCTCGTTTATCTGTTTGATTTTTTTGGTATCTGTCAACTACATCAATGACTTCATCAATACTTTTATCTGAAAGTTTGCCATTGTTTCCCCCGTTATAATCTGAGCCACCGTTAGCAGAAATTAAAGGTCGTAAGCCAGCCCAGCTGGCTTCAATATCATCAATTGTCAATTGTACCTCTGGATAACGATTATTGACTACTTCCAATAGGTAATCCACATCACTTTGTTCTACTGTTGGATGTTGAAAGTCTCCATGGTAATCTGTATCCGTCGTCCCAAAATATGTTTTTTCTTCTCTTGGAACAACGAAGACCATGCGGCCATCTTGTTTACCTGTATCAAAATACGTTGGTTGAGGAACATTTAAACGGCTTTTGTCGACAACTAAATGAACCCCTTTGGTTGGACGCATTTGTGGTGTAAATGAATCATTTTTGTTTATGCCTCTTAATTTATCTGACCAAGGACCAGTAGTATTAATCACAACATCTGCGTGAATCTCAAACTGTTCGTCAGTTAGTAGGTCCTTTGCTTGAATGCCAGTAATTTTTCCTTCATCATTGTATAAAAAGCCCACCGCTTGAACCCGACTCACAGCATGTGCCCCGTCAGCTACTGCTTGTTTAATATTTTCAATAACTAAACGAGCATCATTATTTCGGTAATCTAAATAAACACCGCCACCTTGTAAACCTTCACTTTTTAGTTGTGGCTCACGTGCCAAAACCTCGTCTTTTGTTAACAAATAGTTGGCGTACTTGGTACCTGTTACATCAGCTAACTGATCATATAAATCCATTGCTATTTTGACAGAAAATAGATTAAATGTTGCATTTGGCTCATCATAAATTGGCAATAACATGGGATCCGCTTTAGGGATGTGTGGCGCAATGGATTGAACGACGGCTCGTTCTTTCACTGTATCTGCTACCACCTCCACGTCAAACGTTTTCAAATAGCGGATACCACCATGAACTAATTTGGTTGATCGTGAAGAGGTGCCCTCTGCGAAATCCTGCATTTCAATTAACCCTGTCTTCATTTTAGCGGCACTGGCTTGCAGGGCAACGCCTGCGCCAGTAATGCCACCACCAATAATTAAGACATCTAAGTGTTGTGTTTTTAAAGCGTCGATTGATTGTCGGCGTGTTTCTATTGAGAAAGTCATAGAAAATTCCCCTTTTCCATTTACTTATTTTTACGTTTGAATTGTTGGGTAGCTGCTACTGCTTGTTGCCAACCTTCATATAAATCTTCTCGTTCTTCTTCCGCCATAATTGGTTCAAATTGTTGTCCTTCTTCTTGGAATGCTTTGATTTCTTCTAAGTCTTTCCAGAAGCCAACCGCTAAGCCCGCCAAGAAAGCTGCGCCTAAGGCCGTTGTTTCTAAGTTATGGGCTCTTTGAACAGCAGTGTTTAAAATATCTGCTTGGAATTGCATCAAGAAATCATTGTTTGCTGCTCCACCGTCTACTTTTAAGACAGGAATGTCTATTCCTGTATCTTCTTTCATCGTGTCAATAATGTCACGAACTTGATACGCAACTGCTTGAAGTGTCGCTTTGACAAAATCTTCTCTCGTGGTACCGCGCGTCAATCCAAAGACAGCCCCACGCGCTTGTGAATCCCAATATGGTGCACCCAAACCAGTGAATGCAGGAACCACATAAACTTCATTGTGCCCTGTTGACGCTTTGGCTACTGCTTCAGATTCCGCAGCCGTTTGCAACATTTTTAAGCCATCTCGTAACCATTGAATCGCTGAACCAGCCACGAAGATACTTCCTTCCAAGGCATAATATACTTTGCCGTTAATGCCATAGCCAATAGTGGTAAGCAGATTATTTTTAGAAAGTTGAGGTTCTTCGCCAGTGTTCATGACAATAAATGAGCCTGTTCCATAGGTATTTTTAACCATCCCAGGTTCAAAGGCCATTTGACCAAATAAAGCGGCTTGTTGGTCACCAGCCATCCCAGCGATAGGAACTTCACTTCCGTAAAAATGGTAATTTTTTGTTAATCCATACACTTCAGAGTTCGAAACGACTTTCGGTAACATCACTCGTGGGATATTTAAAAGATCCAAAATTTCTTGATCCCAATCTAAATCATGGATATTAAACAACATCGTCCGACTTGCATTTGAATAATCAGTGACATGAGTATCTCCCGTTAATTTCCAAACGAGCCAAGTGTCAATTGTTCCAAACATCAATTCTCCATTTTCTGCACGTTCTTGCGCACCTTCTACGTGATCTAAGATCCAACGAACCTTCGTTGCTGAGAAATAAGCATCAATGATTAACCCAGTTTTTTCATGAATCATTTCGCTGTAGCCATCTTCTTTTAGTTGATCAGCAATAGGTGTCGTTTGGCGTGATTGCCAAACAATTGCGTTATAAATGGGTAACCCAGTTGCTTTGTCCCAAACAACGGTTGTTTCCCGTTGGTTTGTAATCCCAATTCCGGCAATATCCGTTGGTTTCACTCCTGACTCAATTAAAGAACCTGCAATAACGGATTGAACAGAATTCCAAATTTCATTGGCATTATGTTCCACCCAACCTGCATTAGGAAAATATTGAGTAAATTCCTTTTGTGAACTACCAATTTTGTTTCCTTTTTTATCAAAAATAATTGCACGAGAACTAGTCGTTCCTTGATCAATCGCCATAATGTATTTTTCTTCTGCCATGATAATTCCTCCTAAACGTTTTTGAAATCGTTTTCTTTATGTCCCTATCTTACAAACAAAAGAATAACTAAACATGTCAAAAACTTTTTTTATTTTAAAAAAATTGAAAGGATTTCTACTAAAACCAACAAAGACAACGCTTTCAATAATGCTTTTATTATCTCTAATTTTTCAATAAAAAGAAACATTTTTGTTTAAAAAAGCCTAATTTTCGACTTTTAGTTGTAAAAAGGCTGGTGCGAGGATCAGAAAATTTCCGTCACACCAACCTTTTGTTTATTTCTCCCGCAAGGTGCGTATTTTCTTTTTTAATTGTTGCACATCATAGGTCGAACTTAATTCTGACAAAACATAGACTTCCGGTGTTCCTTGATAGCTCGTTTGCTGATAATTGGTCACAATTAAATCATATGTTTGTTCAGGCTGATACCTCTCCACCAGCGTGCCATTCATATTTTTAAGACTAAGCATTAATACTTGTGTTAACGCCGCTTGATAAAGAGCATCCATTGCTAAGTGAATTCCAATTTTTATTTCACCAATCATTTTAAATTCAATTAATGCCAACACGCTTAAATATTTGACCAGAGAAAGTTCATGCAAACTATCTCCTGGTTGATACGTTTCATCAAAACAAGCTAAAGCTTTTTCTAATAACGTTGTTGAAAAAGAAGCTAATTCCCGACTAGATAATTGCTGTTCTTTTTCCCAGATATGGGCCCGATCAAAAACTTCCAATTCTCCTTTAAAAAAATACAGTTTTCCATGAATTTGTGAAAAATAGTAAGCCATGGTTTTCTCAAGAGTAGGTTCAAATTTATGGGGCCGATAATACAAGACCACATTTTCCAAGATAAACGTATCAGCTAAAGAAACAGCGGAACGACGTCCCCGAATTAAGGAATATTCATCAAAAGCTGATTCTGGTAAGACCGACATTGTGATTAGAAAAACAAAATGAATCATGCTTTCTCCTTCGTCTAATTCTAATGAATAGCGACTAGAAAAACGGAAAAACAATTGTCGAACTTGCTTAAATAACGGATCTTCTTTAAAATCACTCATTTTCTTTCTCAATTGTTGATATTTTTTTGAAGTGACCGCTAGGCGCTTTTTCGTAATACTCAACCAAAGGCTAACTTTTAACGCATTATGTTCATTAAAAGTAAAACCTAAGCCAGTCTCAATCCCTTCAATTATCCGTTTATTTAACGGCGACATCGTTTTTTTCTGGTGTATTTCATAGGGAGTAATATACCAATACAACTGAAAGTAAAAGTAACGAATCTGCAATTCTTCTCCCTGTAGTTGTCCATTTTTTATTTGCAAATCAAAGGCGGCTAACAATTGATTGAGTTCCTTAATCTTTCGAAATAAAGAAGACTCACTAATCATAAATTTAGTCGTTAATTGAACAATAGAAAACTCTTTATTACGATATAAATAATCTAAAAGTTGAAATTTAAGAGACTCTTTTACAAATGCTTCAATTAAATGATTCAACGAAAAAAAATCCGATAAGGTGATTGATAGCTGTTGGCCATCATAAGTAAGCTGACAATCCTCTCCAAAAGGTTTCAAAAAATAATGTAAATCCTCTAAGTCTTTTTCAAAGGAGGCTTTTGTGACCGCTAAAAATGCTGTTAAATCAGAGACTGAGCAGGTGCCGCCTGCTAAGATGGTTTGTTGTACCGTTAATAATTGTCGCATCGCTTTCTTTTCCAATAACGTCTCAACTTTCATCGTTCTCTCTCCAATAAGCCGAAGCACCCATCAAATTTGTAATATCATAAATATTGGTTAAGGCAGGTTGATAAAAATAATCTTTTTGTAATAGGTCTGTCAGTGTCTGACCTGTTTGGATACTTAATGCTAACGTATTTATTTTTTCTAAACAGTTATTTTTTGAACAAAGCTGTGCACCAAGGACCCGTTGCGTCACTTTATCATAGATTAATTTGCCTAAAATTTCTGTCCCATGTTGTAGAGGCGGCGCTGGCTGTCTAACAATTATGGAAGCAAGTGTTTGCGGAAAAAATAAACCTTCCGTTTCGGTTAGACCTGTACTAGCAAGGTAATAGTCCCCCACTTTTGTTCCCATTGTTCGCAAAGAGCCAATGAATCGGTGTGTTTTTTCTTCTAAATTGTTGGCGACTACTAAGCCAGTTCGTACCGCATTGTTCACTAACGGAGCATAAAAAGTTTCCGCGACTGGTTCATTCATAACTGAAATGCAATCACCGATGGCAAAAACATTCGGCACTGAAGTTTGTAAATAAGGATCCACCGCGATTGTCTGATCCAGATTCCGTTGAATTTTTTTATCCAAATAGGCTAATTGAGGATGTAAGTTTAAAGCAAAAATCCCACTGTCACAAGAAATTTCCTGCTCGCTTGTTTCAAGAACAATACCATTTGCTTTTTCTTCAATTCCTAGGACCGTTTCTTCAAAATGGAAAATTACTGCTTGTTTTTCCAAAGATTTTTGAACTTCTGCGACCATTTCTTTATCAAAATATTTAGGCAATAGATTTTCCAAGCTTTCAAAGACATGGACCGTTTTCTTCATTTTCACAAGAAAATCAATAGCTTCCATTCCAATGGGTCCTGCACCAATGACGGCTACTGTCTGGCTCTTTTCCAGTAATGGAACAGCCGCTAAAGCACCTGATAAAAATTTATATTTGAGTAATTTTTCTGTTTGACTACCACGAATTTGCGTGGAAAACTGGCTCGCGCCTGTCGCTAAAATCAATTTATCATAAGAATACCACTGTTGCTCTTCCTTTTGTGCCCAAGCAATCAATTGGTTCTCAACATCCATTGCCACGACTTCTCTATTTAAAAGCAACTGAATCTTTTGACGACGTAATTCCTCTTCCGTTATGTAACGTGCTTCGTGTAATTCATTGATGGTATGATTAAAATACGCACTTAAGCCACCAGATAAATACCCCACTGTTGCTTGCTTGTCAATTAAAGAAATTTCTGCTTGGGGATATTTTTTCCTTGAAGCAATTGCTGCGGAAATACCTGCGAATGATGCACCAATAATCACAATTTTCATTTGTTTCCTCCTCTGTCAGGACCTATTATACTTCTCTCAGTTTATCATGATTAAAAAGAATGCTAAAGCAACAACTATAGTTTTCCCTTAAAATAATTATTTTTGCTGAGCGCATTGCTTTTCAAGCACTTTCATTTTCATTTATAATAAATGTTACTACTGTTTGAGGAGGAGTTTTCATGTCTGCAACAAAAGAGCAATTGGAACTATTTTTATTTTATTTATCTGAAACCCATACAAAAAGTTTATCTTTACATGACTTAGTTACAAGTCGACCACGCCCAGAGGAAGCGCGTATTTTATTAAATATTAACGAGGTTTTCACTTACTATCATAGCGCTCGTGTTCTCTACACAAGTGTTCCTGCTCTTGAAAACAACAAGTCTGAGCCTTTTTTCCAAGCCTTCGAAAATTTTTATTTTGAATTAAAACAACATTTTTTCAATGAAGAAGATGAAACCAATCAATTGAATGAACGTCTAGAGGAAATGAAAATTGCCTTTGAACAATTGACGGATGACTACAATGTTCTATAATAGAAGAGAACAATTCGTTGAGAAGGGGTCCTTATGAAGCAAGAAGAAGTGATTGAACGTTTAAAAGAAGAACTAAATTTGCCATTTTTTAATGGTACGTTAGAAGAAAAGAACTATTCTGAAGCAGATTATCAACAAATCAAGAAAGAGTTAATTCAATACTTTGATGATTATGTGCGAAATGTTGAAAATTAGTAAATATCCACCCGCATAGCGGGTGGCTTTTTAATAGCCCTAGAAGGGCTCGCTACCTGCTGCTCCCTTTAAGGGAGCTTTTTTTAGAGACCGCCAACCGCTACCATTCTATTCTTATCTAGTTGTTACTTCCTAAATGGATCTTTATACTCTCTTTTGTTTATACTATCCCTTACTCGATCTTCTGCTTCTTGTTCTCGTATATACTTAGCTATCGTTTTTTGGTTCAATCCTACAGTGCTCACATAATAGCCTTTTGACCAAAAGGATCGATTTCCATAATTGTATTTTAAATTCGCATGACGTTCATGAATGATTACTGCACTTCTTCCTTTTAAGAAACCCATAAAACCTGATACACTCAACTTCGGCGGAATTCTTACCAACATATGGATATGGTCGGGCATTGCATGCGCTTCAATGATTTCGACTTCTTTCATTTCACACAATTTCCTTAGTATTTTCCCTATATCTCGCCTCAATTTACCATAGATTACTTTTCTTCTATATTTTGGTGTAAACACAAGATGATACTTACAATTCCAACGAGTATGTGCTAAACTTTTATCGTCGTTCGACATTCAAAAACTCCTTTCGATTTGATAACGGTTGCTAGCCTTTATCTATTATATCGAAAGGAGTTTTTATCGCTAAAGCTCTGGCCTCCACGCGCAGTACGCGTGGTTTTTTTGTCGAAATCTCTTTAGAGATTTCAACTGACTAAAGTCATTAACAAGCTAAAACAACCTTTGATTTTAATAAAATCAAAGGTTGTTTTATTATTAAATAAAAAAAATAACAAAAAAAACCACCGGCAGTTTTGCCGATGGAAAAGGAGTATTTACTCAATAAGAGTAAAATGAAAAATAAAAAGGTTGTTGTTGGTATGAATTAATAATACAATACACTTTCTCTTTTGTCCATAAAAAAGACATGAAAAAAATATTAAATTCGTTAGTTATTTTTATTAGTTTTTTATTTTTTCAAAAGAATGTTGCTCATTCGCGTAATGGCAAAGGTTAATTCATCCGTTGCTTGATCCTGCTTTTCCTCTGAAGCATTAAATAAATCTGCATCAATGCCTGTTTCTGGATCTGTTGCTAAAATCATTTCATTGCATCCTGCTACATATTCTGTATAAGCATGTTGAAATTTTTTGTGAATGCCAAGTACTTGTGGTGTTGGTTTTAATGTTCCGACTTTTTTGAGCATTAATTCATATTTTTCAGTACCTTCTTTAAATTTTGCTTGAATTTCTGCAATTCGTTCGGCTGTTAAATCATTCACTTTATTCTTATCGATCGCTTGACGAACTTCTTCGTAATATGGATTCATGACTTCGCCAATATCTTCTGTTGTTTTAACGATATCATTAATTGTTTGAACGTAAAATCCTAAATTTGGTCTCATAACCATCCCTCTTTTCCCTTTTCTCTTTCACTCCATTTTACACTTTTTCTATTCCATCTGACAAGTGGCACTTTTTCAGTCTTTATTCTTTTGATTTTTAACAGAGAAAACATAGTGAGGCATCGTTTTGCCACGGTATGTTTTAATGTATCGATCCCTAACAAGCATCTGGTTTCGAATAGCGACATTCATAGAGGCTAAGTTCGTATCACGAATCGTTGAAATAACTTCTGGAAAATTTAATACATCGAATGCGTACTGTTTTGTCGCTGCGGCAGCTTCAATCGCATACCCTTTGTGCCATTCTTTCCCACATAAATGATAACCAATTTCTGGATAGCTCTTACCTTTTACTAATTGATTGGTGAGACCACACTCGCCGATAACTTCGCCTGTTCGTTTCTTCTCTAACGCCCATAAGCCGTAGCCGTATTCTTGATAGGACTGTAAGTTCCACTTTAGCCAGTTTGCAACCTCTTCATCAGAAAAAGCGTGTTCATAGGCATACATCACATTTTCATCTTGCAAAAATTTTTTCAATTCCACTTCATCTTCCAACTGCCATTCTCTGACAATAAGTCGTTGTGTTTCGAAAATAATTTTCCGTTTCAAGCCCTTTCACTCCTTACATAAAGAAAAATTGACTGGTTTAAGTACCAGCCAATTTTCTTTTCTTATTTATTAAGCACCTTTACCTGCTTTACGTTGGAAGAACTTCACAATTTCCACAATTGGGATGATAGCAAAAGATGTACCTGCTACAATTGCCCATTGATATGCATCTAAATGTGTGACGCTGAATAAATCATTAAATCCTGGAATAACAATCGTTGCAGCTAATAGCAAGAACGAAACAAGAATCCCATAGTTAAATGATTTGTTGCGGAATAAGCCAACTTTGAAAATTGATTGATAAATCGACTTCACATTAAAGGCATGGAACAATTGAATTAATCCCAAAGTAGCGAAGGCCATGGTTAAAGCATCGCCGTGTTGTAAATCATACAACGCTTGCGCCGATAAGTTTGTGTTAGCTGCGGTATGTGCTGGGAACATAATTGACATTTTATACACAATCAAAGTCAATGCCCCTTGCGTAATCCCTTGATAAACAACACTGCTTAAAACGCCGCCAGAGAAGAAGTTCGATTTTTTACCACGAGGTTCATGGCTCATCACATCACGTTCTGCGGGTTCCACACCTAACGCAATCGCTGGGAAAGTATCCGTTACTAAGTTAATCCACAATAAGTGAACAGGTAACAAGGTATCCCAATTGAGCATTGTTGCAATAAACAAGGTTAATACTTCCCCTAAGTTAGCTGAAAGTAAATATTGAATCGTTTTTTGGATATTTGAGAAGACTTTACGTCCTTCTTCTACTGCTACAATAATTGTTGAAAAGTTATCATCGGCAAGGACCATATCTGAAGCACCTTTTGATACTTCTGTTCCGGTAATTCCCATACCAATCCCGATGTCAGCAGCTTTTAAGGCTGGGGCATCATTTACGCCATCACCAGTCATCGCAACCACTTTTCCTTCTTGTTGCCACGCTTTAACAATCCGAACCTTGTGTTCTGGTGAAACACGAGCATAGACAGAGTAGTGTCCCACGACTTGTGCGAATTTTTCATCTGACAATTCATTTAATTCAGCGCCTGTAATGACGGCATCGTCGTCACCTTCTTTGATGATGCCTAAACGTGCCGCAATTGCTTCTGCTGTATCACGGTGGTCACCCGTAATCATAATTGGACGAATACCCGCTTCTTTCGCGACTTTTACAGCATCTGCAGCTTCTTTTCTTTCTGGGTCAATCATACCGACTAAACCAGCAAATGTTAAATCTTTTTCCACAAGTTCAGAACTCATTTCGGCTGGAATCGTCTCAACATATTTATAAGCCATTCCTAAAACACGTAAGGCTTGTTTCGCTAATGAGGTGTTGGTTTTCAAAATTTCTTGACGTTTTGTTTCATCTAATGGACTTGTTTCTCCATTTGATAAGATTTCCGTACAACGTTTCAATAATTCATCTGGTGCACCTTTGACAGAAACTAGGAAGCCACCTGTTTTTAATTCATGAACAGTAGTCATTAATTTACGATCAGAGTCAAAAGGAATCTCTGCCACACGAGGTTCAGCTGCTACTTTTTCGGTTACGTTAAACGCATGATCTAAACCAAATTGTACTAAGGCAGTTTCTGTTGGGTCACCAATTAATGAACCATCTTGAGCGATTTTTGTATCATTCGTAAAGTTCATGATTTTTAGAGCCATATTATCGGCAGGGATTTCTGTGGAAGCAGATAAAACTTGACCATCTGTATACAACGCTTCAACGGTCATTTGATTTAAGGTTAACGTACCTGTTTTATCTGAACAGATAATATCTGTACTTCCTAATGTTTCAACGGCTGGTAACTTACGGACAATCGCATTTTTCTTGGCCATTTTTTGGGTACCTAAAGCCAAAATAATCGTGACAATCGCTGGTAATCCTTCTGGAATTGCCGCTACAGCTAACGAAATTGACGTTAATAACATGTCAATCCATGAACGACCATTCATCATTCCTACCACAAACATCACCGCTGCAATGACTAAAATGGCAATTGTTAACATTTTACCCAATTGGTTTAAGTTTTGTTTTAAAGGCGTTTCCGTTTCTTGTTCGCTTGCTAGCATGCCAGCAATTTTACCGACTTCTGTATTCATCCCTGTGCCAACCACAACGCCAAGACCACGTCCATACGTCACATTACTATTGGAATAAGCCATATTGATTCGGTCACCGATACCAATATCGGTTCCCTCTAAGATGGTTACTTCTTTTTCAACTGGAACAGATTCACCGGTTAACGCTGCTTCTTCAATTTTTAAGCTATTCGCTTCCAATAAACGTAAATCGGCTGGAACGACATCCCCTGCTTCTAATAAAACAATGTCACCTGGCACTAATTCATCACTTTTAACAGTAATGACGTGTCCATCACGGCGAACATTAGCATTTGGTGAAGACATTTCTTTTAATGCTTCAATGGCTTGTTCCGCTTTGGCTTCTTGAATGACCCCAAAGATGGCGTTCAAGATAACAACCACTAAGATGATAATCGAGTCTACCACATCATGGGAAAAGACGGCTGAAATGACCGCTGCCGCTAATAAAACAATAATCATAAAATCTTTGAATTGCTCAAAGAATTTCACGGCAAGTGATTTTTTCTTCCCTTCATCTAGCACATTTTCCCCATACGTTTCTAAACGCTTTTGAGCCTCCTGTGCACTTAATCCATCAGTTGTTGTGTTCATTTTCTCCAAAACAACTGTGTCGTCTTGTGCGTAAAACGCTTCAGACAATTGTGTTTTCTTTTCTTCTGACATGTTCTTCCTCCTCTATTTTTTGCAGCATCCTCCAAGTACTATTTTACATTTCATCAAAAATAAATGAAAAAAAATAGACTTGTGTATGCTACTTCGTCGAACATACATAAGTCTCACCGTTTAAGACAACACCAGAAATTGCTTTCGGAGTTGGTGATGTTGTCACAGCATAAATACTGTCAGTTACTCCCTCATGAAAAAACTATTTAACATTGATTGGAGAACCAATGTTATGAATAATTACTTAATTAGTATACCGTTTTCCACTCTTTTTTTCAAATAAAAGTTCTGCTCATTTGAAAAAAACTGAAATCCTTTCATTCGGATTCCAGTTTCTTGATTTGTATTCGTAAAATACGCTGTTGCCCCCGCTTTCGCGACCAACTAATAACCCAAGAAAGTAAGAAAAGACTAATCACGGTTCCTTCACGAACAAAAATCGGCAAATGATAACTAATGGACAATCCTAGTGCCAAACTGACACAAAAAATATCAACTAAATAACGATAAAACTGAAAATTATAGCGCGTTCTTTCAGAAATAAGTGTACAAAATTTTTCAATAGGAAATTGCAAAACACCTAGCGCAACTACCTGTCCTGTCCCGATTCCTGCTATGATTGTCCCTAAAATAAATAGAACAATTTTAACCAAATAATTTTGAAAAACAAGCGAACCAAATAATTGATATAAGAAAAAATTAATGACAAAACCAAAGCCAATTAACGCCACCAAAATAATCAAATAGTCCTGAATTTTACGCTGCTGATCTAACAACCAACACGTGCCTAAAAAAGCGAAATTGATAGCTGTGGTAACCGTCCCGACTTTTAAATGAGTAAGTGTTGCAAAGGTCACATTAAACGCATTAAAACTGCTAACCCCGATGCCTGCTTGAATTGTCAAACTGATGCCCAATGCACTAATTAAATAAAAAAGAAACGATAGTACAATTTTTTTCTTCCACATTATAAAAACTCCTCTACTCTTGATACGTCTATTATGTGCTACAATAGAAGAAACAAATAGGAGATATCTCCTATTATAAGGAGAAAAAATGCTTAAAACAGCCTACCAACGATCACCGAAACAAGAATTAGCTAAAAATACGCCTTTTTTTAATGAAACTGATTTAAAACACAGTTTTATTATCGATTTTGAAAATCAAGAATTCATTCATCACCAAGCAGAGCCATTAAATTATCTTTTTTATTTAATCAAAGGAAAAGCGAAAATTTTAAAAACAGAACGCAATGGCCGCCAATCCATTGTTCAGTTTTTAACGACAGGTGATTTAATTGGCGATTTAACATTAGTTCAAGCGGAAACGATAACCAAGGACGTTATCGCCTTAGGTGAAACCTGTTGTTTGGCTGTACCTTTAGCTTACGCAGAAACTGTTTTAAAAAACAAGGTACTTTTTATGCAGCAACTCAGCCATTATCTAGGGAAAAAAATGCTCCAACGGGTGGACCACTTTACAACGAATCAGACCTATGAACTAAGTTATCGGCTAGCGGAATTGCTATTGGTTGCCGCTAATCACGAAGATGTTTATAAAGAAAAACATACTGAGATTGCCGAATACTTAGGGGTTAGTTATCGCCATCTTATTTATACCTTCAAACAATTTCGAGAGCGCGGCTTTATTCAAAAACAAGGAACTGCTTATCACATCAACCGCTTAGCGTTACATTCTTTTGTGCAAAAAATGAAGAGTTAAAGTGGTGGATTGTTGACAAATAGTGCGCTTCCCGCTACCCTATTCTTATTAATAAGAAAGAAGGGACAGCAATGGAGCAAGCATCATTTACTGTATCTAGTTGGCAAGAACAACCGATTGACAATCTTAATGAAAATTTCCCAGTGAATCAAGCGAGCGCTACTTATCAATTGTCAGGCGCCTTATCTGGGACAGCTTCTGTGGAATACTTAATGACTTATCAAGGCTCTTCAATGGCAGATGGGCTTGAAGCTGTGGCTCAAGTGGTCGGTTTCCTACATTTCGAAGGAACTTATTTAGGAAAAAAAGGCACCTTTACTGCTTGCGAAAAAGGGACGTTTACACAGGGTCTTTTAGACTGCCCAGGTGAACTATTTCAAGCATCAGATGAGCTTGCCGGTTTATCCGGTCGCTACACTTATGAATTTAGTCAAGAAGAAGCGCTTCTTCATTTAGACTTTGTATAATAAAAAATTTCAAGGAAAGTTGGTGACATTATTTTACTTATTTTAAATTTGGCGGTTGTAAAAGACAATGGGTGTTTTTGATTAGATTAAACTTTTAAGGAGAAAAATCATGAAAAACACCCGAAACACCGTCCCATCATTACTAATTATTATTTTGCTTGTGGGATTTCCACAAATCAGCGAGTCGATTTTCACACCTATTTTACCAGCGCTTAGTTCTGCTTTTAACATTCACGATAGCGTGGCACAATTAACCATGAGTATTTATTTTGTTGCCTTTGCCGTTGGCGTTTTATTCTGGGGAATTCTATCCGATACGATTGGACGTCGCCCAGCTATGTTATTAGGAATTTTATGCTATTTAATTGGAAATATTGGCCTTTTTTTGAGTCCGACATTTCCTTGGCTGTTATTCTTCCGTTTAATTCAAGCATTTGGTGCAAGTGTTGGTTCTGTTATTACCCAATCGATGATGCGGGAAAGCTTTAACGATCTTCAAAGAGGGAAAATTTTTGCTCAAACAAGCGCTGCCCTATCGCTATCTCCTGCCATCGGACCCTTAGTCGGCGGACTTGTTCAAACCTATTTTGGCTATCAGCATGTCTTTAGCACCTTAATTGTCATGGCTGTTCTATTACTTTTCTATAGTTTTTATCGTTTACCAGAAACCTTTCACTTAGGAAATACCTTAACGAAAGCTCCTTTTTGGTCCGTGGCGAAACGCCTTTCCTTCGACTCGAAAGTTTGGTGCTACGGCTTATTGATTGGGGGCATTAATGGTTTATTGTTTAGCTACTATGCAGAAGCTCCGTTTATTTTCATCAATCACTTTGGCTTTAGCAGTGTCCAATATGGCTTTCTTGGTTTAGTTTTAGCTGTGTCTAGTATTCTTGCTGCGGTTCTTATCAATTGGTTGCTAGGATATTGGTCAGCGGAAAAAATTGCCTTTGCTGGTTTGCTGCTAAGTATCTTTGCGGCTTGCTGTTTATTAATAATGACACAATTTGAAACAATCATTGGTCTTATTTTGTTTATTTTTCTCTTTTTCTTAGGGATTAATATTACTTTGCCCAATGCCTTAAGTATGGCCTTAAAAGGCTATGAATCTGTAATTGGTACTGCCAGTGGGATTTTTAGTTTTGTCTATTACTTGTTTGTTAGTTTCTTTACCTATTTGATTAGTTACTTTCACAATGGTACCATTTGGGTCTTGCCGCTTTACTTTTTAAGTTTTGCTTGTCTGTTAGCTTTCAGCTATTATGTCATTGTTTATCGTAAAACTTTAAAATAAAAATCAAAAAACACACGAATATTGAGCCGACCTCCAAAAGTTAGACCTAGAAATCTAACTTTTGGAGGTTTTTTTGTATGGCAAAATACAGTTTTGAATTTAAACTTAAACTTGTTCATGACTACTTATCTGGTCAAGGAGGTCTAAGGTTTCTCGCAAAGAAGTATGGGTTTAAAGATAGTTCTCAAATAAGCAAATGGATAAATGCCTATAAAGAACTTGGTGAAGAAGGCCTACTTCGCAGTCGAAAAAATAAGAATTACTCTGTTCAATTTAAGCTAGATGCGATAGAGTTATATTTAACAACAGAGTTGTCCTATCAAGAAGTAGCTAATCTTCTAAAAATGAACAATCCATCATTGATTGCGAATTGGCTTAGAACGTATCAGAAGTTTGGTATAGAGGGACTCTCTAAACAGAAAGGACGTCCACCTACCATGCCTAAGAAGAAACAAAAGGAAACCCAACCATTACCAAGTGAACGATCTCAAGTAGAGAAACTAGAAAAAGAAAATAGAATGTTAAAAATTGAGAATGCCTATTTAAAAGAATTGAGGAGACTGCGTTTAGAGGACGAACAAAAAATGAACGAATCGCACGAATCATTCACAGTCTCCGAAGACACTTTCGATTAAAAGATATTTTGGAAACCCTAAGGTTTCCAAAATCTACTTACATGTACTGGCAAAAACGCCTCGACAGAACAGCTTCAACACAAATCATTGAAGAAGAAATTCAAGCGATTCGTAAAAAGCATCAACATTATGGCTATAGAAGGATGACCCAAGAATTGAAACGACGTGGATTTCAAGTGAATAAAAAGAAAGTCCAGCGATTAATACAAAAGTTAAAGTTACAAGTCAAAGCTTTTACTAAGAAATCAAGAAAATATAATTCCTATAAAGGAACCGTTGGTAAAATCGCTAAAAATTTGATTCGTCGCCGATTTAAAACCTCTGTTCCTCATCAAAAAATTACAACTGATACAACTGAATTTAAGTACTTTGAAGCAGATAACGCAGGCATCTTTCGTCAGAAAAAACTATACTTAGATCCATTTATGGATATGTATAATAGTGAAATTCTAAGCTATAGCCTTTCTACTCAACCAAATGGTAAAACAGTTATGGGAGGTCTGAAAGAAGCAATTTCTCAAACAAATGATTGTCCCTATCGGCGCACCTTTCACTCTGATCAAGGCTGGGCTTATCAAATGAATGTCTATATACAAGCATTAAAGGACAACAATATCTTTCAAAGTATGTCTCGAAAAGGAACCTGTTTAGATAATTCTCCTATGGAGAATTTCTTCAGTATCCTAAAACAAGAAGTGTACTATGGAAAAATCTATCAAAGTCAAAATGAATTGAGAGAAGCAATTGAGAACTACATTTATTATTACAATCATCACCGAATCAAGGAAAAACTTAACTGGAAAAGCCCAGTAGAATTTCGACAATTCAATCAAAAAACTGCATAAAAATAGAGTGGAAAAATCCACTCTATAAAAAGTCTAACTTTTTGGGGTCACTACATATTTCGTGTGTTTTTTTTAGCTAAAAAATTGATTTTCTAAACTATATTGCTTCCCTGAAACAATGTCATATTGAATCAGTCGGTATTCCTCATATAGTTGTTCTTGCTTTTTATTCATTTCTACTGTTTTTTTCCATTCCCCACCGAGATAGTAATTCCCCTTTTCAAAAGCAGGCAATTGTTCTTGTACCTCATTTAGCATAGCGTAAAATCCCGATTGCGGTAAGCCACTTTGTTGGAAAAGTGAGGGAGCAAAATAAAATGGACTAATGATTGCTTGATGCTGATTTTTTTCTGTTAACTGGTTCGCCGTATCATACATTAGAAATTCTGTCTGGTGAAGGGCTGCCCCTTCATTCAACGCTTGAATGTTTTCATCATAAATACTTGGTAAGTGATCTCCCCAAAAAACGACTAATGTGCGTTTGGGCATTTTTTCGATTTCTTGTAGGAATTTTTTCAAAGCTTCGCTACTGTAGGCAATATCTTGCAAATAATTATTGAGCGCGACTTGATTGCCGTTTCCTTGAGAAAAATAATTGGACGTTGTGTATTTATTTTCATAGGGCATATGTGTTTGCATAGTAACTAAATGAATGAATTGCGGTTGCTCTTTTTCTTTAAGCAGTGTCGTCACTTCCTGATACGCTGCTTGATCTGAAATGTAAGGATTATTTTCTAGTTTATCCGTATAGTTCATTGTTTTTTCATTGATAAATTGATCAAAACCTAAAATTTTATACACATCTTTTCGTTTATACATAGATGTATTGTACGGATGAATAGCCGTTGTTTGGTACTTTTGTTCCTTAAGTAATGAAACAATGGAAGGCAATTCCGTCATCTTAGGAATCATCATCGTATAAGGTGTAGTCATTTGGGCATTCATTAATTCCATCGAAAAACTTGTTAAGGCTTCAAATTCAATATTCGCAGTTCCGCCCCCGTAGTTTTGTGAAAGCATCTGGCCACTGTAAGTTTTATCAGCGATTTGCTGATAATCAGCTAAAGGATTGCCAATAATGGACAAACCTTTCAGATGATCTGGATTTGAAAAACTTTCACTCATGACAAACACAATATTTGGTTGCTCATTACTCGGCACTGTTTTCGCCTCGGCCAACTTTTGATATTTCTGAGTAATTTCTGAAATAGCTTCTTTTGAATAACCCTTTGGTTGGTCCATAGCCTCTACTTTTAAATTATATAGAAAACCACCAATAAATCCTGTATTGTAGTAATTCATTTTTTGGCTGTAAGGAATCCATAACGCGGTTTTATTATAGGCTTTACGTAACAAATTTTGCGGATTGTTAAAATCACCAATATATGAAAATAGACCAATCGAAAGAACAAGACTTAACACACGAATCGTTTGTTTTTTCTTCGATAAAAAGAAACTTTTATAAAAGGCTTTTCCTAAGAAAAAAAGTGCTACACAACCTAACGCTACCACAAAAACAAACGGCCATAAACCAACCATTTCTTTTAATAAACTAACTTCTGTGATCATTTTTAAGTCGTCTGGGTAAATAGGTTCGACACGATAAAACATCTTTTGATAGTCCGCAAATCCTAAAACACCTATTATGACACTATATAAAAGAGCGCCAACTCCTAATGAGCCTGCCAAACTACATAAAAAAAGTAAAAAAACGCTTAGCACAAAACAACCTAAGAAAAACTTTTCCGTATGCCACGAAAAAGCAAACTTGAAGGCTAAATCAACAGACAAGTTATTCTGACACCATTGCAAATATAAATTACTAAAAATAATTAATAAGATGAACCCGATTCCATACAAAAGGTAGCGGTAAGGCCATCGTCTAAATTTCTCAACTCTCTTTTTCACATCGATCTCCTATTCAAAAACTAGTAATGTATTTATTTTATGCTTCTTGAAAAAGAATGTAAAGAAGTAGCTAGCAAAGAAGTCTAAGGAATGGTAAAGAAAAAATGTTATTTGTTGCAAAAATAATTTTCCAGTGGTATAGTAACAATGGAATTTCGTTATCAGTTATCGTCGCCTTTTTAGAGTACTTTATGAAAGGAGAATAACTATGACTTACAAAGTAAAAAACATTCAATACCGTATTCAATTAGACACAGACAAAAATATTTTCATTGTTTTTGATGCAAAAAATGAAAGTAAAACAGCAACTGGTCACACAATTGAAGAAGCAATTGCACACTTAAAACAATTAAACTAAGGAGTGACAAACATTTCCATGCAAGACCCTTTAGGTAGTTATTTAAGCTAAAAGCCGTTTAGTAAAGAAAAAATACTAGACGGTTTTTTTGTATCTTCTTCGCCTTTTATTTTTTACATAGTATACTGAAACAAACGGAGGTGTTTTTATATGACCATCATTGCAAACTATATTCGCCAGCAACCCCAACATCAAACACAGTTAACAGAAATCTACCAAGCAATTTTAGCGGTTGTTCCTCAGGAGACTACTGAAAAAATCGCTTATGGAATGCCGACCTTTTACTTAAATGGCAATTTAGTGCATTTTGCGGCGGCCAAGCAACATTTAGGTTTCTATCCTACGCCATCAGCCATCCAACGTTTCAGCAAAGAATTACGCCCTTTTAAAACCTCGAAAGGTGCCATTCAATTTCCCTACACGCAAGAGTTACCTCTTTCATTAATACAGGAAATAGTTAAATTCCGTGTACAAGAGAACATGAAAACAGGGTCTCATTGAGACCCTGTTTTCATGTTCTTAAAATTTTTTCCATCGCTTTTCCCTTGGCCAACTCGTCGATTAACTTATCTAGGTAACGGATTTTTTGCATTAAAGGATCTTCAATTTCTTCCACGCGATAGCCACAAATTACGCCTTTGATCAATTGGGCGTTTTCATTAAATTTGGGTGCTTCTTCAAAAAATGTTTCCATCGTTACTTTTTGAGCCAATTGTTGTTGCAAGCCTTTTTCATCGTAACCAGTTAACCAGTAAATAATTTCGTCAACCTCCGCTTGCGTTCGATTTTTACGTTCTGCTTTTTGGATGTATAGCGGGTAAACACTGGCAAAGGTCATTGTATAGATTTTCGGTTTTGTCATTGGTTTTCCTACTTTCTGAAAAAATAACTCCTTCTCATTATACTATACTTCTCTTAAATTTAAACTTTAATACCATGTTAAAAGAATAAGTGCCGTAAAAAATTTAAAAAGCAGTAAAATTGACTCTTCTAGTAAAAATTTCTTTTGTTATTTTTCTTTATATAGGGGGCCCATTTTTTATGTTATTTAATCACAGGAACCTGATTCTATCATTGCAGAATAGGCTTTCATTCAGTATACTGTAAATAGAGGAACAAGAAACGAATTGGATAATTAGGCACTGAAAGAACGCACCACCGTTCTGAATGTTTCGAAACACACAACAGGTTATCGAAATGGCCATTGGAGAAAAATTCCTTTTTCTCCGAGGTTAGCGATTGTGACATGTTGCAATCGTTTTTTGTCCTTAAAATGTTGAGAAAAAGAAAAAAGGCACTTTGCATGTCAGCATCACCTGACAAACAAAGCCCTTCATAGACAGCACAACCTATCTATTCCAGTTGCCTTTTTTGCTAGTTACACTAGCTAATTTTAGTGTACCCGATTTTCAGTGAAATTACTAGCATCTTTAAAATTTTTACTGAAACGATCAGCCTGTGCAATGAACTAGTTTTCTTCAGCGGCGGCAACCGCTGAGAAGCTTTTTCTCAAATTTTAAGTTGCTCTACTCTATCATATAGTTTATATAGATAACTGGCTTTTTAGAAGAATATAATACATGTTTTTTCCAATTGTCTAAATAATTTTTGAATAAAAACATTTTCAAATATGTTAAGTCTGGTATTCCTTTTTCTCGCTCAATCAACTTAGTCTTCTTGTCTAATACAAGCCACAAACCTATTTTTTCTACAGACGGTATATCTTTTACTAATCCTGAGCGAATAATGTCTAAAGAAGCAAGTGACTGAGTAACTACATAACTTAGCTTGGATGATGCATCACCGATTTTAACTGCAAATAATGTTTGCGTTTCTTTACAGTATATATCTGCAATCTCAATGTCTTCATTATTAGATAGTTTGGTCAACTGACGATCATGATTCTCCAAATGTTCATTTTCTTCTGCTAGCAAGAGATTATAAACTCTTTCTTTATAGTATTTTCTTTTTATTGACTCTTTAATCTCTTTCTTTGTTTTGCCAGTAAAATCAGATCTATTTTTTTCTTCTTCATATTTCTTAGCACAAAAAGTTTCATGCCTTTTTTTAGAAAAATCATACTCAGGATTATAGATTACTGGAATTTCACTAAGTGAATCATTTAAATAATCTAGATAGTCATTATTATAAGAATACCACTCACCATTTAGTAGTGTATAACGCTCTTCTTCATCTGTGTAATCTAAGATTTTCTTTATCTCATATTTTTTTCTTTTGCCTTCAATTTCTTTACCTATAAAGATTTTAAAAATATCTTCGCCTATTAATTTGTTTTTTTCAATGAACATGCGTAAATCATTGATGTCAAATCCATCTAAAAAAACCGGTTTTCTATTTAAATAATGTACTGTATATTCCGTACTATAATCATTAAAGCTCTCTATGTTTCCTATAATGTCAAAATCTGAAAAATAAATAGGTGTTTCTCCATCAATTATTTTTTTTATTAATTTCCCGTCTAATGTCTTAATAAGATTATCATCATTCTTGTCCAATTTCTTCAATAATGGAATTTTTATTTCTTCTTTATCAGATATAATGATTCTTTTTGCATAAAATACAAGCGCTAACATGTGTGTTAGACAGTCATTTTTCAACTCAACAGATAAAGCATCCCCAATTTCGATATTTTCTTTATATATTCCAAAATATCTTGGTAATTTTTGGGTAGCTTTAACTTTTAAATAAGCTTCACCACTATCAAAATCAAAGTATTTATTATCTTTAAAAGCATCAATCATCTTTACCTTAGAACTATGCGGCGCTGCTTTAGCTGTACGCTTTATTTCTTTGTAGTCTAACTTTCTCGCAAAACGAAAGGCAAATTCTTTATCTGCAAACTTATGAACACAATGATGCGCATGACTAAAAGAAAACGCATACAACTCATCATCCAAAGAAACTGTTAAAATTCCTTTGGGTGCCCCATAAGTTTTTAGATGTATTCCTTCTGTCAATTCATCAATTATCCATTGCCATTTTGGAGTTCCCTCTAAGTTATTTCGATCAATATATAACTGAATATGTACACTTTTTTGTCTATATTGACGAACCTCATCACTTTCCATTCTATATTCTAAATTAATTTGCTCAAAAAATTCTTCCTCTTTTTCAGTTAAAATTTTATATAAATTTACTTTCATTTTTAAGACCTCCTTTAAAATTATTTCAGGATTCTAAATAAAATGCACAAGTAGCTTTACATTTATCCATTTTTTTCAACAATTGGATAAACGCATCCACATATTCTTGATCCTTTGAACTATGACTAATAAAAATCTTTTTCCCGTTGCTCACTACTCAACATCCTCCAAGTTAAATTTGTGTTTTCATTTTTTTGTGAAATTCTATACTATTTCTTTAAGCGTACAGCGTTATCTGAAACCAGTCAATACTAAAATTATAAAATAACAATTATTTTGTTTTATTAAATTTTTATATAATGTTGTTTTGTTAATGTTTTGTTATTTTTAAACAAGTGATTATAGAGCGATGTACGGTTGAAGTTATTTCTAATCTATTTTTTCAATATTTTTATAAATATAAAAAAACACGCCTTTCTTTGCAGAAAGGCGTGTTTTTACGTCCGAGTATAAGGAGAATTGGTTCATTAACCAATTGTCCCTTTAAGCGTTATTCATTAAATGAATTATTTGTTTTTTAAGTTGTAGAAAGATTTTAAGCCTTTGTATTCAGCTACATCGCCTAATTGATCTTCAATACGTAATAATTGGTTGTATTTAGCAATACGGTCAGTACGGCTTAATGAACCAGTTTTGATTTGGCCAGCGTTTGTTGCAACAGCGATATCAGAGATTGTTGAATCTTCTGTTTCACCAGAACGGTGAGATACAACTGCAGTGTAGCCAGCTTCTTTAGCCATTTCGATTGCTTCAAATGTTTCAGTTAAAGTACCGATTTGGTTAACTTTGATTAGGATTGAGTTAGCGATACCTTTTTCGATACCTTCAGCTAATTTAGTTGTGTTTGTTACGAATAAATCGTCACCAACTAATTGAACTTTGTCGCCTAATACTTCAGTTAATTTTTTGAATCCGTCCCAGTCGTTTTCGTCTAAGCCGTCTTCGATTGAAATGATTGGGTATTTAGAAACTAATTCTTCGTAGAACGCGATCATTTCTTCAGTTGTTTTTTCGCCTTCGCCTGAGTCAGCTAAAACGTAAACGCCTTTTTCTTTGTCGTAGAATTCTGAAGAAGCAGCATCCATAGCAAGAACAACGTCTTTACCAGGAACATAGCCAGCTTTTTCGATAGCTTCGATGATTACTTCGAAACCTTCTTCGTTTGAACCTAAGTTAGGAGCGAAACCACCTTCGTCACCTACTGAAGTAGCTAAGCCGCGACCTTTTAAGATTGAAGCTAATGCGTGGAATACTTCTGCACCCATACGTAAAGCTTCTTTGAATGTAGGCGCACCTACAGGCATGATCATGAATTCTTGGAAGTCAATACTGTTGTCAGCATGTGATCCACCGTTGATGATGTTCATCATTGGAGTTGGTAATACTTTTGTATTGAATCCGCCTAAGTAGTGATATAAAGGCACTTCTAGGTAATCAGCAGCAGCACGAGCTACGGCGATAGACACACCAAGAATAGCGTTAGCACCTAATTTACCTTTGTTAGGAGTTCCATCTAAATCGATCATTGCTTTATCGATAGCCATTTGATCGCGTACATCGTAACCGATGATTGCTTCAGCAATGATGTTGTTTACGTTATCTACAGCTTTAGTAACACCTTTACCTAAGTAACGAGCTTTGTCGCCATCACGTAATTCAACTGCTTCGTATTCACCAGTTGAAGCTCCTGAAGGAACCATTCCACGGCCGAAAGCTCCGCTTTCAGTGTAAACTTCTACTTCGATTGTTGGGTTACCGCGTGAGTCTAAGACTTCGCGTGCGTAAATATCAGTAATAATTGACATGTTTTGTCTCTCCTTTGAGTTTGTATTTATACTAAGGGGATTCCCTCATGTATGATTGTAGTTAATTCTCGCAAACTATGCAAACATTTTTTTGCAAAAGTCATTGAGAAAACGTTACCGTTAGTGATTTCTTATTTTACAGCATCTAATAAAGCTAAGAATGAATCTGCTTCTAAGCTTGCGCCGCCGACTAAAGCACCGTCAACGTTTTCTTTTGCCATATATTCAGCGATGTTTTCTGGTTTAACAGAACCACCGTATTGAATACGAACAGCTTCAGAAACTTCTTTGCCGTATAATTTTTCAACTGTTGAACGAACAACACCACAGATTTCATCTGCAATATTAGCATCTGCAGATTTACCAGTTCCGATTGCCCAGATTGGTTCGTAAGCGATAACCATTGAAGCAACTTGTTCGTTTGATAAACCAACTAAGCCGTTAGTGATTTGACCTTCGATCCATTCCGCTGTTTTACCAGCTTCATACGTTTCTAAAGTTTCACCACAACAGAAGATTGGTGTCATACCATTTGCAAAGATTGCTTTGGCTTTTTTATTGATATCTTCATCTGTTTCGTGGAAATATTCGCGACGTTCAGAGTGTCCGATAATCACATAGTTTACACCTAAATCTGCAATTGCAGCTGGTGAGTTTTCACCAGTGAAGGCACCAGCGTTTTCCCAGTAGCAGTTTTGTGCAGCTAATTTCACTTCAGAATCTTTTAGGTTCCAAGCTAAAGGAGCTAAGAATAATGCTGGAGATCCAATCACAGCGTCAACAACGTCGTTTGATGGAACAGCATTTTTTACTGCTTCTGCAAAGCTTTGTGCTTCGCTTAAAGTTTTGTTCATTTTCCAGTTACCAGCGATAATTGGTTTGCGCATGAAAAGCACATCCTTTTCTTTTTTTAAAAATATTGTCTTTTAAACTGATTATTTATCGTTAATAGAAGCTAAACCTGGTAAAGTTTTGCCTTCTAATAATTCTAAACTTGCTCCGCCACCTGTTGAGATGTGAGAGAATTTGTTTTCGTAGCCTAATTGAATTGCTGCAGCAGCAGAGTCCCCGCCACCGATGATTGTTGTTGCGTCTTCTAAATTAGCAATCGCTTCACAAACACCAATTGTTCCTTTGGCAAAGTTACTCATTTCAAATACGCCCATTGGTCCATTCCAAACAACTGTTTTCGCACCTTGTAATTCGTTAGCAAATAATTCAATTGTTTTTTCACCAATATCCAAGCCTTCTTCATCATCTGGGATTTCAGTTGAAGGAACCGTGTGGAAAGGAGCGTCATTGCTGAACTCTTTAGAGACAACTGTATCAACCGGTAAAACTAATTTGTCGCCAGCTTTTTCCATTAAGCTTTTCGCTAAGTCCACTTTATCTTCTTCAAGTAAAGATAAACCAACACTATAGCCTTGTGCTTTCATGAATGTGTAAGCCATACCGCCACCGATTAAAATTTTGTCGGCTTTTTCAATTAGGTTTTCAATGACAGCGATTTTGTCAGAAACTTTTGCGCCACCCAAGATTGCTACGAATGGACGTTTTGGATTTTCAACAGCTTCGCCGATGAATTTAATTTCTTTTTCCATTAAGAAACCAGCAACTGTTGGGATACCAGTTGAAGCAATTCCAACGTTTGAGGCATGTGCACGGTGTGCAGTACCAAAAGCATCATTGACAAATACATCGCCTAAAGAAGCCCAGTATTTACCCAATTCAGCGTCATTGCCGCTTTCTTTTTTGCCGTCAACATCTTCAAAACGAGTGTTTTCAAATACTAAAACGTCGCCGTCTTTCATATTGTTAACAGCGTCTTCTAATTCTTTACCACGTGTTTCTGGAACAAAAGCAACTGGTTGACCTAGTAATTCGCTTAAACGTTCAGCCACTGGTTTTAATGATTTGCCAGCTTTGTCTTCTTCTGTTTTTACACGACCTAAATGAGAGAAAAGAATTGCTTTTCCGCCATTTTCAATCACGTATTTGATTGTTGGTAAAGCCGCTACGATACGATTATCGTTTGTGATCACGCCATCTTTTAACGGAACGTTAAAGTCAACACGGACAAGGACTTTTTTGTCTTTTAAATCTACATCTTTAATTGTCTTTTTAGCCATGAGTAGACCTCCTGTATTGTCAATTTTAGGATTTTTCTTTTTTAAAAAAAGAAAGCGGAGAAGCGCGTTGCTTCCCCGCTTATTATTTCACAATTGTTCAAATTTCACTAATGATAAGAATGAATCTTATAAGTTAGCGAAGTATTCTAAAGTACGAACTAATTGAGCAGTGTATGACATTTCGTTGTCATACCAAGCAACAGTTTTAACTAATTGTTTGTCGCCAACTGTCATAACTTTTGTTTGAGTTGCATCGAATAATGAACCGTAAGTCATACCTACGATATCAGAAGAAACGATTTCGTCTGTGTTATAACCATAAGATTCGTTAGCAGCTTTTTCCATTACTGCATTCACTTCATCAACAGTAACTTCTTTGTCTAATACAGTAACTAATTCAGTTAATGAACCAGTAGCTACAGGAACACGTTGAGCAGCGCCATCTAATTTACCGTTCAATTCTGGGATTACTAAGCCGATTGCTTTAGCAGCACCAGTTGAGTTAGGTACGATGTTTGCAGCAGCAGCGCGCGCACGACGGAAGTCGCCTTTAGGATGTGGTCCGTCTAATGTCATTTGGTCACCTGTGTAAGCGTGGATAGTTGTCATTAAACCTTCAACAACACCAAAGTTGTCATGTAAAGCTTTAGCCATTGGAGCTAAGCAGTTTGTAGTACAAGAAGCGCCTGAAATTACAGTTTCTTCTCCAGTTAATGTTTCATGGTTTGTGTTGTAAACGATTGTTGGTACATCGTTACCACCAGGAGCTGAAATAACTACACGTTTTGCACCAGCAGTTAAATGTTTTTCAGCAGCTTCTTTAGAAGTAAAGAAACCAGTACATTCTAAAACGATGTCTACGCCTAATTCGCCCCATGGTAATTCTTCAGGGTTACGGTTAGCTAAAACTTTGATTTCTTTGCCGTTAACGTTGAATGAACCTTCGTGAACTTCAACTGTACCGTTGAAACGGCCTTGAGTTGTGTCATATTTTAACAAGTGTGCTAACATTTTAGCATCTGTTAAGTCGTTGATTGCAACTACTTCGATTCCTTCTACATCTTGGATACGACGGAAAGCTAAGCGTCCGATACGTCCAAATCCATTAATACCTACTTTAACTGTCATTAAAGATTTCCTCCTTATGAAAATCAAAAATTTTTTATTTTAAAGGGTTACCCCTTTTAAAATCTCGTTTGCAGCAGCTTCATCTGTGATGAGCCACGTTTGTTTTGGTGCATTTTTCATATATGCGCGAATGGCTTTGGCTTTCGTTTTGCCGCCCGCAATTGCGACGACATAGGGAATTTCTTGTAAGTTTTTTAATTGAAGACCAATTCGTGGGATTTTATAGACCACTTTTCCTTCTTCATCAAAGAAATAACCAAACGATTCTGCCACGGCATTTTTTTGTTTGAGCATAACCATTTCGTCATCAGACATTTTTCGGCGTGCCGCCATGTGCAACGCTCGACCAATACTGTGCACCACACAATTGGCATGACTAATTAACGTAAGAACTTCTTGAATCGAGGGTTCTTGTAATAAACTATTATACGTTTCACG
This sequence comes from Enterococcus sp. DIV2419, assembly GCF_051711865.1. NCBI lineage: Bacteria > Bacillati > Bacillota > Bacilli > Lactobacillales > Enterococcaceae > Enterococcus > Enterococcus sp. DIV2419. The sequence goes on along the minus strand of NZ_JBIONS010000001.1, from coordinate 1,254,161 downwards.
ACTCAATTGTTCTGGGACATATAACGCCCGGTAGTTACCACCCGTTTTGTTGGCCATTACAGCACTAATTGAATTGGCTTGGACAGAAACTGCTTCACCAATCCCTCCTCTGGCTGGAACAAACAAATTATGACGTTTTTCAGTTTCTAGTGATCCCATATTTTCGGCCACCATGGCCATTGTTGTCCCACCCATAACCGCAATTGTATTCTCACCATTTGGTAAGAGTAAATTCAGCGTATTGGTTAAGACATCTCCAAAGTCCGAAAGAACTTTCTTTTGGATATCACTATCTCCTGCAACAACGATACAACGTTGAATGCCAAAGTACTGTGTCATTTCTTTTTCGATTTGGTGCATGCCAAGCAATTGATTCATGACTAATTCTAAGCCTTGGTAGACTTCCAAACCGCGTTCTGTTAATGTCATTCCGCTTTTTGAAGGTTCAATCAGGTTGAGTTGCTTTAAAACATCTGTTTCTGTACGCAAGACTCGCTCTGTAATTCCCATCGTTTCTGATAAACTTCTACGTCCAATAGGTTGCATCCAATAAATATTGCGAAGAATTTGGAATCTTTCTTGTAATACATCGAGCATATCTGGAGCAACTGCTTCAATCATTTTAAATTCTTTTAACATGATGCGCTCCTTTTGTGGGTCGAAATATGTCCAAGTAAGACTGAAAACGACCTATGAACTTTAAAAAAATAGAATTGATGTTCGTTTTTCCTACTATTTATTCATAACAGTATTAAAAGTACTTATCAATTACACACTTAGTGTACCAGTTTTTTTGGGTCTTTTCAATAAAAATGATTCTTTTTTCATCGTTTTCTTTCAAATCCAAACAAAGCATTCGTTTGCGAGAAACAATAGCGACTTATTTCCGAATAATTAGATTTAATTAAACCAAAAGAAAAGGAATTCACGAACGTCTTTCAATTAACTTCTTGTTTAAATGGGAATTTCAGGTCCTCACACAAAGCATTTTTTTACTTATTTTTCAAAAAAAGCAACGAAAGAATAGACACAGCCATTCTCTCGTTGCTTCATATCCTTTTATTTGTAATCTTCTTCGTAAAAACGTCCTAAAATTTTAACATTATCTGAGATGCTGACAAAGGCATTCGGATCGCTTTCTTTCATGGCTGCTTCTAAACTTGGCAACTCAAAGCGTGTCACAATAGTTAGCAAAACAGTTTGGCGGTCGTGGCGATATGCCCCTTCCGCTTCATGAATAATTGTAATACCACGGCGCATTTTCTTTTGAATCTCATCCACGACTCGATCTGGGTTTTTGGTGACAATCATAACTTGCATTTTCTTTTGCTTAGTATAAACGGCATCTGTGACCTTCCCACTTACAAAAATTGATAACGCACTGTAGAACATGTACTGCCAGCCAAATAAATAGCCTGCAACGAAGACAATTAGTGCGTTAAAATAAATTGAAATCGAGCCAACTGAACGCCCCGTTTTTTTTCGAATGGTAATACTTAGAATATCTAAGCCCCCAGAAGAAACCCCGTTTTTTAAGACAAAACCAATTCCTGATCCAGAAATCGCCCCACCAAAAATAGCACAGATAATTGGATCTTGGGTCATCACCGTTTGCGGAACAATATGCATAAATAATGAAGTTAAAGTCACGGTAATGAAAGTAAAAATTGTAAACTTCTTACCTATTTTCTTCCACGCAATAAAGAATAACGGCACATTTAACAGATACAATGTAATAGAGACAGGCACATTAAAACCGACAATTTTTGTTGAGAGGGTTGTTAAAATTTGTGCCAAGCCTGTTAAGCCACTGGAATAAATATTTCCTGGTTGATAGAAAAAGTTCATGGCAATTGATGCAAGAATAGCATAGACAATCGACACAGAAAATTTTGTTGTATAGTCATGAACTGGCAGTCCGTCATAAATTTTTTTCATAAATAATAGCCTCGTTTCAGGTTTTCAATAAATTACATTTCTTTTCATATTATACGTGGTTTACCGAGAGAAAAAAAGAGATTCCTATAATAATTACGGAAGATTCATCAAATGTTTATAGAAATGAAAAAAGAACGAAATCTTAACGATTTCGTTCTTGGGTGGTTTCATAATGGGCTCTTGGTCCACCAATATATTTAGGACGAGAATATAATGCTGTAACATGGGCCGCACCTAACGTTCGAATGCTCAAGCGAAGAGGAACTTGCACATGTTTTACATGCATACCGATAGATGTATCGCCAATGTCAATCCCTGCTTGAGCAACAATATGTTCAACTTCCACAGGTTCATCAAATTTTTCAAAGGCAGCCACTGAACAAGAACCGCCAGCATGTAATTGTGGTACTACCGAGACAATTTCAAAGCCTTTTTCTTCAGCCACACGACGTTCCATCGCTAAAGCACGATTAATATGTTCGCATCCTTGCACAGCCAAAGAGATGCCTTTTTTGTCTAATTGTTCAATTAAGGTTGAGACAATCCATTGTCCTACTTCGGCGCTGGAATTTTTACCAATAACGCCACCTACTACCTCGCTGGTGGTACAACCTAAAACAAATAGGTCCCCTTTTTGTAAATTTCCTGCTGTAATGACTTCTTCTGTAATTGTCACTAACTGTTCTTTTAACATTTTTTCATCGATAGTCATTTGTTCATCCTTCTTTCTTCTAAACGACCATTTTTTGGTAACACACGTTTTAATGTTTGACTAAGAGGCAATGCTACAATCACCCCAAATAAGGATTGAATGATATTCCCTGGTAAAGAGGCAATCCCCGCACCCACGCCGTAAAGCCAGCTAGTCGCTAAAGCATACCCGCTAATCATAAGGAGACTGGCTAAAAGTAATCCTAGCGTTTGCATCTTTTTACTTTTATTAAAGAAGTGTCCTGCTAACCAACCTTGTCCGCCATGAATCAATAACGAAAAAACGAACCATTGTGGATAGCCTGACAATAAATCAATTAAACCACCGCTTAAAGCTCCGACTGTCAAGCCACCAATCGGACCAAAAAGTAAACTAGCAATGTAAATCCCTGCATCCGCCAATGTAACAAAGCCATTTGTTGCTGGGACGGGGATAATAAAGACCATTGACACAGCCACTGTTAAAGCGGTAATTACTGCATATAGACTAATTTTTCTTGTCATTATCCGCCACACCTCCTGCTAGTAATCCTTCATGCCACACACTTCCAAAAGCTGCATTTAGCTGGACTCCAGAAACAATGGCTTCATGAACGTATGTTTTTGCTAAATCAACTGCTTCAATTAACGGATATCCTTTAACTAAATTCGCACCAATTGCAGAGGCAAAGGAACAACCAGCGCCATCAATGGTGTGGGCCATTACTTTTTCTTTGACCAATTGAATATGTTGTTGTCCATCATAAAAAAAGTCACGTGCTTCTTGGCCAAGCCAACGATTACCACCTTTAATCACCACCGTTGCCGCTCCTAAAGAGTTTAACTCTTCCGCCGCTTGTTGGACTTCTTCGACGGTTGTTAATTTTCTGCCAATGAGTAATTCTGCTTCTTTTAAATTAGGCGTTATAATCGTTGCGAATGGAAAAAGTTTTTCAATCAATAACTGCATGTATCTTTTTTCATAAACTGAAGTCGTTTCTTTAAAAGCCAAGACAGGATCCAACACCACCGGCAGACCTGCGTGCTTTTTCAAAAAGGTTGCAATTTGTAACATACTTTCTTCACTGTGAATCAAGCCAATCTTGATGCCGTCTAAACTCCCGGCAGGTATGGAAGCGAGTTGCTCTTTCACCAAAGAAGTCTCAAGGTCATGAATCTGAAAATGATTCTTGGGGGCTGTAGCAAGGCAAGTTAAAGTTGATAAGCCAAAGACTTGATGATTTTCAAACGTTTTTAAATCTGTTTGAATCCCGCCACCTGAAAAAGGATCGGAACCGCCAATTGTTAAAATTATTTTTGTCATTTGTTTCGCTCCTTTATACACTCAGTTATCATACAAAGTTTTCTAAAAAGAAAAAACAGCCAATTGGCAGATTTTTAGCTCAGCCACTTTTTAAGTCTTTCGTTATCTTTTTCCTTTCCAAAAAAAGAGTGACCTCATCCGTCAATGAAGTCACTCTTTCTTTGGATTTAACACTTATTCGTCAATGGCTGTTACATCAATGTTTAATTCAAACAATTGTAATGGAGAAACTAAACTTGGTGCGTTGTTCATTGGGTCAATTGCTTTCCCGTTTTTAGGGAAGGCAATCACTTCACGAATATTTTCTTCCCCAGCCAATAGCATTGCTAAGCGGTCTAGCCCTAAAGCAATCCCTCCATGTGGCGGGAAGCCGTAATCTAATGCGTCTAGCAAGAAACCAAATTGGTCTTGTGCTTCTTCTTTTGTAAAACCTAACGTTTCAAACATTTTTTCTTGTAATTCTCGTGTATGGATCCGTAATGAGCCACCGCCTAATTCGTAGCCGTTTAAGACAACATCGTAAGCTTCCGCATACACAGAGGCTGGGTCTGTTGCTAAGCGGGCCACGTCCTCTGCTTTTGGTTGTGTAAATGGATGATGAGCAGAAACATAGCGGCCAGCTTCTTCATCATATTCAAACAACGGCCAATCCACAATCCATAAGAAATTGAATTTCGATTCATCAATTAAACCTAATTCTTTACCTAAACGTGTACGTACCGCACCTAAAGCAGCGGCTACGATTTCAGGTTTATCGGCACCAAACATTAAAATATCACCGACTTCTGCATTGGTAGCAGCAATTAATTCATCACTAACTTCTGTTAAGAATTTAGCAATTGGTCCTTTTAAGCCATCTTCTTCAACTTTTAACCAAGCTAAGCCTTTTGCGCCAAATTGACTCACATACTTACCTAAGTTATCCATATCTTTACGAGAATACTTATCTGCGGCTCCTTTTGCATTCAAAGCCTTCACATGTCCACCATTTTCCAACGCTGCTTGGAAAACTTTGAAGTCTACGTCTTTCACTACATCTGCAACATCAATTAATTCCATAGCAAAACGAGTGTCGGGTTTATCGCTACCATAGCGTGCCATTGCTTCGTCATAGCTCATTCGTGGAAACGGAACAGAAATCTCAATTCCTTTTGTCTCTTTCATCACTTCAGCCAACATATTTTCTGTATATGTTTGAATTTCTTCTGGTGTTAAAAAGGTCGTTTCAATATCGATTTGTGTAAATTCTGGCTGACGGTCGCCTCGTAAATCTTCATCACGGAAACAGCGAACGATTTGGTAATAGCGATCGAAGCCTGCCCCCATTAATAATTGTTTAAAGAGTTGTGGTGATTGTGGTAAAGCATAAAAATGACCGGCATGGACACGAGAAGGAACCAAATAATCGCGAGCGCCTTCTGGTGTTGATTTGCCTAAATAAGGAGTTTCAATGTCTAAAAAGTCATGATTATCTAAATAGTGACGGATTGTTTTCGTTACTTGGTGACGTAATTTAATGTTGTTTGTCATTAATGGACGACGTAAATCTAAATAACGATATTTCATGCGCAATTCGTCATTAACGTTATTGTCATCTTCAATGGTAAATGGCGTTGTTTTCGCAGTATTTAAAATCGTAATGTCAGTCGCCATCACTTCAAACTCTCCAGTTTTCATTTTGGGATTAATCGCTTCTTTATCACGATAAACGACTTGACCTTTAACTTCGATGACGTATTCACTACGACATTTATCAGCAATTTCCCATGCTTCTTTTGACTTTTCTGGGTTAAAGACCACTTGGACGATTCCTTCACGGTCACGTAAATCAATAAAGATAACGCCTCCTAAGTCACGACGTTTTTGAACCCATCCTTTTAATACAACTTCTTTTTCAATAAATTCGGCAGATACATTGCCGCAATAGGTTGTGCGTTTTGCCATTTCTCAATCTCTCCTTTTTATTCTTCAATCATTTTTGTCATCATTTCGTCATACACTTCATCAAATGAATCATGAATAGCACTTAACGGGAAGGCTTTTTCTTCGCGTGTTGCCATTGATTTTACGTTGACAATGCCTTCATTCAATTCATTTTCACCGATTGTTAAAACTAATTTTGCTTGTAATTTATCGGCCGTTTTAAATTGCGCTTTTGGTTTGCGATTCATGTAATCACGATCAGCTGAGAAACCAAAGTTACGAATGCTTTGAACAAGTTGCAAAGCTGCGACGTTGGTTTCTGAACCAATGCCAACCACATATGCGTCTAATTCAGATAACGCTGGAATCACAACTTCTTCAGCTTCCATTGTTAACAACACTCGCTCAATGCCCATACCAAAACCAAAACCTGGTGTGTCTGGGCCGCCTAATTCTTCAACTAAACCATTGTATCGGCCTCCTGCACAAATAGTTGATTGCGCACCCATTTTAGGCGCTTCACTCATAATTTCAAAAATTGTGTGTGTGTAATAATCCAGGCCGCGAACCATATTACTATCAATTTCATAAGGAATTTCTAGTAAATCTAACATATCAGTTACTGCTTCAAAATGTGCTTTAGATGGTTCATTTAAATAATCTAAAATGGAGGGCGCTTCTGCGACAATCACCTTGTCTTTTTTATCTTTGCTGTCTAACACCCGCAATGGGTTTTCGTGTAAGCGACGTTGTGAATCCTCGCTTAATTCTGCCATATGGGGCTCTAAATAATCGATTAATGCTTGACGGTACGTAGCACGTGTTTCTTTATCCCCCAAGGAATTAATAACTAATTTGATTTGTTGGATGCCTAATTGTTTGAAGAAGTCCAAAGCCATAACCATGATTTCAACATCCAATGCTGGGTTTTCACTACCAAATGCTTCCACACCAATTTGATGGAATTGACGCAAACGACCAGCTTGTGGGCGTTCATAGCGGAACATCGGCCCCATGTAATAGGTTTTATATGGTTTCGTATATTCCGGACCATATAATTTATTTTCAACGAAGGCCCGAACAATTGGCGCTGTCCCCTCAGGACGTAGCGTCACGTGACGGTCTCCTTTATCATAAAAATCATACATTTCTTTTGAAACAATATCTGTGGTATCGCCAACACTGCGAGATATTACTTCATAATGTTCAAAAATCGGGGTTCTGATTTCTTGGTATTGATAATCTTTAAAAATCAAACGAGCTGTTTCTTCCACAAATTGCCATTTTTCAGAAGTTCCTGGCAAAATATCGTTTGTTCCTTTTGGTTTTTGATAACTCATTGTCTTTCTCTCCTTCTATCATTCCACAAAAATGTGTGCGCCATTTTCTTTTTTCTAAAAATGAAAAAAGCCCTTGTATGTTGAACATACAAGGGCGTAAAAGTCTCTTTTACACGGTACCACCTAGTTTTGAAAGATTTTACTCTTTCCTCAACGATTAACGCTCGTAACGGGACGGCTTTTCTTCCGTCCATCTCCAGAATGTCTTTCACTTTCACTGTTGAAGTTGCTCTCAGCCACGGCAACTCTCTCTTCGCAGACAGATGAAACTTACTCGTTCCTTCGTAGATTTTTAATATTATCTATAAACTACTAAAGTTCTCTTAGAAAGTCAAGGGGTTCCGACAGGAAAATCAATTATTTTTCTCGTGTATCGATCACAATGGTTACTGGACCATCATTGGTCAACGACACTTGCATATCCGCGCCAAATTCTCCTGTGGCTACTGCTATTCCTTCTGCTTCTAATTGTTGATTAAATAATTCATACAAAGGAATCGCCACATCTGGACGAGCCGCTTCAATAAAACTGGGACGATTGCCTTTTTTAGTTTTTGCATAGAGGGTAAATTGAGAGATACTTAGAATTGATCCTTCAATCTCTTGAATGCTGCGATTCATTTTTCCTTCGTCATCTTCAAAAACACGTAATTTACTGATTTTGCCAACAACATAAGCCACATCTTCTGGCGTGTCTTCTTGATGGATGCCCACCAGCACCATGAAGCCTTGTTTGATTTGTCCCACTATCTGCTCTTCTATAGCAACTTGTGCTTGACTAACTCTTTGAATAACTACTTTCATCTTTTTTGCCTCACTTTTAACACTTACCCATTGGTTCGACGAACACTATAAACATCTGGTACACTTTTAATTTTGTCAACGATGGTTTTTAAATGAGAAAGGTTTTGAATTTTCACAGTGACATGAATCTGGGCCATCTTATCTTTGGATGGACGAGCTTCAACACCGACTAAATTTTTTGTCATTGAACTAATGACTTGTAAAACATCACTTAGTAAGCCACTACGATCATAGCCGTAAATCTCCAAATCGGCAGCGTATTCTTTGCGACTGTGCTCGGTATCTTCCCACTCAACTTCAATTAGACGTTGTGCTAGTTCTTCTTGATGTTGTACGTTAGGACAGTCCGCACGATGAATTGAAACGCCACGTCCTTTGGTAATGTAACCAACAATTTCATCACCAGGCACTGGATTACAACAGCGGCTTAAACGAATCAATAGGTTGTCCACCCCTTGAATCACGATGCCGCCTTCATGACGAACTTTCATTTTTTCTGATTCTTTTTTAGCTGGCTGATTTAACAACTCTTCTGCTTCTTGACGTTGGCGTTCCAACTCTTGTTCGCGGCGTTCTTTTTCTGTTAAACGATTGCACACTACTTGCGCACTTACTTCGCCATAACCTACTGCCGCAAATAAATCATCTTCCGTTTGAAATTTAAATTTATCTAGCACTTCCGCCATTTTATTCTTCGTTAAAAATTCTTTCGGTGTAAAGCCGATTTCTGTCATGTATTTAATGACAGCATCATGCCCTTTAATAATGTTATCTTCACGGTCTTGTTCTTTAAAGAAACGTTTGATTTTATTTTTGGCTTTACTTGTTTTAACCATTTTCAGCCAGTCGCGGCTAGGTCCGAAAGAATTCGGTGATGTTAGGACTTCAATAATATCCCCATTTTTTAGGACATAGTCTAACTGTACCATTTTGCCGTTGACCTTCGCACCGGTTGTTTTATTCCCAATTTCAGTATGAATGCTGTAGGCAAAATCTAGTGGTCCGGAGCCTTTTGGCAGTTCGGTTACATCTCCACTTGGCGTAAAAACATAGACTTTGTCGCTAAAAATGTCTTCTTTCACACCTTGCATAAATTCAGAAGCATCATAGCTTTCATCTTGTAATTCAATAATTTCATGGAACCAATCGACTTGCTTCGTCAGTTCATCTGTTTCAATTTTTTCCGCTTTGCCTTCTTTATAGGCCCAGTGAGCCGCCACCCCAAATTCGGCGATTTGGTGCATCTCATGGGTCCGAATTTGGACCTCTACTGGATTCCCTTTTGGCCCAATAACTGTCGTATGAATAGATTGATACATATTCGCTTTTGGCATAGCAATATAATCTTTAAAGCGACCTGGCATTGGTGTCCAACGTGTATGAATCGCCCCTAACACGGCATAGCAATCTTTAATGGAATCGACAATAACACGAATCGCTAATAAGTCATAGATTTCATTAAACTGTTTCTTTTGGTCCTTCATTTTACGATAGATTGAATAAATATGTTTTGGTCGACCATATATTTCTGCGTAAATTTCTAAATCTTCCGTAGCTAAACGAATATCTTCGACTGCTTCTGCCACATAAGCTTCACGTTCATCGCGTTTGCTTTGCATCAAATTAACAATTCGATAGTATTGGTTGGGGTTAATATAACGTAAGGCCGTATCTTCTAATTCCCATTTAATTCGACTAATCCCTAAGCGATGTGCTAAAGGCGCATAAATTTCTAAAGTTTCTTGCGCAATCCGTCGTTGCTTATCTTCACGTAAATGTTTTAATGTGCGCATATTGTGCAAACGATCGGCTAGTTTCACCATAATAACCCGTAAATCTTGCGCCATTGCCAATAACATTTTTCGATGATTTTCGGCTAATTGTTCTTCATGAGATTTATATTTAATTTTTCCTAGTTTCGTCACGCCATCGACTAACATTGCGATGTCTTCGCCAAATTCTTCTTTTAAATCGTCCAGTGTTACGTCCGTATCTTCGACAACATCATGTAAAAATCCTGTTGCTACAGTATGGGGATCCATATGTAATTCAGCCAGAATGCCTGCCACTTGAATCGGATGGATGATGTAAGGTTCACCTGATTGTCGGACTTGACCTTCGTGTGCTTTTTCAGCATAAGTTAATGCTTTTTGAACCAACTCAACATGTTCTGGTCCCATATAGGTACTTACAATTTTGATGACCGCTGGGCCTGTCAGTATTTCTTCTTTTGGCATGGTATTCACTCCTCTATGAAGGTGACCTTTGGATAAAGAACACTTCGTTCACGTTTTATCTATTTTAATAAAAAAGAAAAGTACCACTTGAAACAGTAGCACTTTCAACAACTCTATTATACTAAATTTCCCTTAAATTTCAATCACTGTCGCTTTTTTACTCTCTGTTTATTCAAAGAGAATGCCTACAAGAATTTTACAGGCGGGCTTTCGTTTAATTTAAAAGTTCCATTTGGTAGCTAACCGCACTTAAAAGATACAACGGTGCTGTTTCTGCTCGTAAAATTCTCGGACCCAACCCGCAAAGTTTCGCCCCAGCCTGCAGAAATTGTTCAATTTCTTGCGGTGCAAAGCCACCTTCAGGTCCAAAGAGCACACACAAACGTGCGCCTGGCTGGCAAGTGGATAATACTTGTGCTAATTGACTTTTTTCTCCTTGTTTTGCTGATTCTTCATACGCAACCAAGACTGTGTCATATGAGTCAAATTGTGCAATGATTTCTTGTGTTTTTTCCACCAAAGAAACACTTGGTGTCTGCTGCCGATGCGATTGCTCCGCCGCTTCTGTGGCAATTTTTTGTAATCTTTTTTCTTTGGCTGCTCTTTTTTTGTGGTCCCATTTGACAACGGAAGTTTTCGCAGGAAAGCCGATAAACTGATTGCCACCTAGCTCCGTGCCTTTTTGAACAATCCATTCTAACTTGTCCCCTTTTGGTAACCCACACGCAATCGTCACTTCAATTGGCAATTCTTTGTCCATTTCTTCTTTACTAATTTCTTTAAAGTAAACAGACGTTGAATCTATTTCCACAATCTCAGCTAAAATGGCAGTTTTATTTTGAAATACTAAATAACAACGATCATTCGGCGTCATTCGCATAACTCGCACAATATGATGATAGTTTTCATCTGCGACTTTATACAAATCTTTTTCTTGATAATCTTCTTTCATGAAATACCGTTGCATTTTACTCTTCCTCTGGTTTCTTCAAGATAATCGCATACCAATCGCCTTGATTAAAGAGTTGGTCCACCACAAAACCGACTTTCGTTAGTGCTTCTAAAACCATTGCTTTTTTATCTTCAATAATTCCAGAAATAATGAAAGTACCGTCTTGTTTTAGCAAACGCCAAGCATCTTCAATCATTAACACAATAATATCTGCCAAAATATTTGCGACGATTACATCAGCAGAATGGTCAATCCCTTTTAGTAAATCATTGGCTGACACATGAACATCGGCCGCAATGGGATTTAAATCCATATTTTCTTTTGCCGCTGCAACTGCTACTTCATCTAAATCATATGCGTAGACGTCTTTAGCCCCTAAATAGCGACTTGCAATACTCAAAACACCAGAACCCGTTCCTACATCTAGAACTGTTTCGCCACCACGTAAAACAGTTTCTAAAGCTTGCAAGGTTAAACGAGTCGTTGGATGCGTGCCTGTACCGAAAGCCATGCCCGGATCCAATGTGATAATTTTTTCTGCTTCATCTTGTGCGTGATAGGCTTCCCAACTTGGCACAATCGTTAAGAATCGTGTGACACGGACAGGATGATAATATTTTTTCCAAGCAGTTGCCCAGTCGCTTTCTGCTACTTCACTAATTGTCATTTCGTTTTTACCAATGGATAAGCCGTACTCAGGCAAGCGTAAAATATTTTCTTTCATAAATGGTAAAATTTCTGGTAAGAAGGTTGTTTCAGGAAAATAAGCCATCACAATCGCCCCTTCTTTAATGTGGGTGAATTGCTCTTTATCTAAAATTTCCCCATACAGATCACTTTCAAAATTTTCAATGTCCAACGCATCTTCAATGGCCACGCCACTTGCGCCAGCTTCCATCATAATGTTTGAAATTGCTTCAACTGCTTCGCTAGCCGTTTCTACTTTTACTTCTGTCCACTTCATGTTCTCACCTCTAAATTAATAACTTGGATACGCAATCCATTGTTCTTTTTCTGTTTCTGCCATTTTTTTAATCATCGCTTCAAAATCTGCTGGCTCCCAATGCAATTCAAAAACTTCCGCTGTTTCATCTGATAAAAAGTCTAACAAATCACTTTGCCCTTCATCTAAAACCACTTTTAAATAGTGAATGAATCCGTCTAAAACTGCTTTGCGTAGCCCTTTTTTTCCTTCATAAGGAATTGTGACTAAATACTCTTCATCATCAACGACTGACTTTTGCGGATTATAAAATAACAAGCCATCTTCAAATTCAATGAATTCTTCTTCTGAAAGCGTACCATCAACATCATCAATCGCCACTTGCTCATTGTTTTCTGCATATAAACGAACAATGACTTCGATGGTATGGTTTTTGCGATCCCAATCAAGGCCTACTTCGTAATCTCCTAAGTGTTTTTCAAGTCGTTCCTCTAAGTATGTGAGCATTGTTGCTTTTTTCATTTTCTTCATCCTTCCAGCCAAAATCTATTTGGTCTACTGCTGTTCTTTTTTGTTTAGAAATATATGGATTGCCAGCCACGACGTATCTTAAAGGCAACTCTGTCCAACGACCTTTATTGGGAATTCCAATTCGTGGTAGTGCCTCAATTTTTTTCGGAAATTTTCGTTTTTCTGGCACGAGCCGTAACGAACTAGAAAAAATCGACTGCCCATATAATTGCTTATCAATTCCTAAGGCTGCAACTAATTTACCTGGTCCATTGGTCAATTCCACGCCTTGACGTCCTTGGCGATTTTCAATCATTTTGTCGACACCTTCAACAGGTTCAATCGCGCGGATCATCACCCCTTGTGGTTTGCCTTGTTCTTGTGTCACCATATTTAAAATTAAATGCGTGTGCATAGTATATAAATAAATCGTGCCTGGTTTGTCATACATGGCTTGTAAGCGTGGCGTTTTTCTCAAGCCAAAGCTATGGGCCGCCTCATCATCAGGACCTAAATAAGCTTCTGCATCCACAATGTACCCACCTAAAACGCCTGTTGCTGTTTCGTGCTCTAAGTACATCCCTAACAAGTATTGTGCCACTTCTTCAGTTGTTTTTGTGTTAAAGATATTTATCGTTTCTTTCATTTCTTTCACCACTCCCTATCATACACGAAACCTTCCGCTATATCCATCTAAAACCCCAAAAACCACCAAAAAGCGAATGTACGTTCTTTATGTTATAATAAGATGATTATGAAAAAGGAGGTCCTTTTATGCAACAACCTTTAGCCTATCGAATGCGACCTCGTCACTTAGACGAAGTAGTTGGTCAACAACATTTAGTCGGCCCTGGTAAAATTATTCGTCGGATGGTCGAAGCCAAAATGCTTTCATCGATGATTCTTTACGGGCCGCCTGGCACTGGAAAAACCAGTATTGCCAGCGCAATCGCTGGTTCAACAAATTATGCCTTTCGCATGTTGAACGCGGCCACAGACACTAAAAAAGATTTACAAATCGTTGCTGAAGAAGCCAAAATGAGTGGCACAGTGATTTTACTGCTTGATGAAATTCACCGATTAGATAAAACAAAACAAGATTTTTTGCTCCCTCATTTAGAAAACGGACGAATTATTATGATTGGAGCCACTACCGAAAATCCATATATTACAATTAACCCTGCGATTCGTAGTCGCACGCAAATTTTTGAAGTAAAGCCCTTAACAGAAACAGACATTCAGCAAGCGATTCAAGAAGCCTTAACCGATAGCACACGTGGCTTAGGCGATTATCCTGTCCACTTAGAAGAAAAAGCATTACAACATTTGACACGCGCAACGAACGGTGACTTACGTAGTGCGCTAAATGGACTAGAATTAGCTGTTAAATCAACACCAAAAAATGAACAAGGCGAAATTAAGATCACCTTACCGATTATTGAAGAGTGCGTGCAACGAAAAGCCTTAACCCATGATAAAGATGGCGATGCCCATTATGATGTAATTTCCGCTTTCCAAAAGTCGATTCGAGGAAGCGATGTAGATGCTGCACTTCATTATTTGGGCCGCTTAGTTGAAGCAGGTGATTTACCGATTATTTGTCGTCGTTTAATGGTCATTGCTTACGAGGATATCGGTCTTGGGAATCCTGCGGCCGCCGCTCGGACAGTCACCGCTGTTCAAGCCGCCGAAAAGCTAGGGTTTCCAGAAGCTAGGATTCCTCTAGCTAGTGTCGTCATTGATTTATGTTTATTGCCAAAATCAAATTCTGCAGTCACAGCGATTGATGCTGCTTTGGCAGATATTCGACAAGGCTCTGTGGGAGACGTTCCTGATCATTTGCGTGATGCCCACTATGCTGGAGCCAAAGAATTAAACCGTGGTATTGGTTATCAATACCCACATAATTTTGAAAACGGTTGGGTCAATCAGCAATACTTACCTGACAAATTAAAAGAGGCACGTTATTACGAACCGATTGATATTGGTAAATATGAACAAGCCTTACATCAGCAACTCAAGCGTATCCAAGAATGGAAACAGAAAAAATAACAAAATAATACGCTTTCAAAAAAAGAAACAATCTCGTTGCCGATTTTGAGAGAGTATGCTATTATAAAGATGGTAAATCTGTGATGTACGCGTTGTCCTTTCACTGTGTTGACCGAACATTTTTATTGATATCTAGGGATCCTGCTTGTATCAAAGTTGGTAACATGCCTTTTCTTTTGGTAGTTCAATACTGCGATCGAGGAACCCACCTGCTTATCTTGCGGGTTCAATACTCTAGGACGATTACCGGCATCGACGGATTTTACCATTTTTATGAAGATTTCTAAACAATTTGCTCTGGCAAGTTGTTTTTTTTTGGAGGACAAGATGATTCGTATACTCGTACTATTACTCGCCATTGTCACAGGCGTAGCCAGTTATTATTTGATGAAGAAAAGTACAGCTTTTTTACCACTCTTAAAAAAAGAAACTGCAACAGAAAGTCAACAGTTTATCGAACGTTTTGGGCGTTATTACTTGATTATCGCCATTCTAGGTGTTCTAGCGGCTATTTTTAATCGCCCGTTATTGTCAATTGGTTTTATCTTTTTTGTTTTATTACTTTCAACGTTGTTTAGTTTAACTTTTGCAAAAAAAATGTCATAAAAGACGATGAATTTAAAACTTCGTTCAAAAAGATTTTTTTGAACGAAGTTTTTTTTACAAAAAAATGCCAATATTCAGAAAAAAAGAAGCGGTTTCAGTTTCTTTTTTTCTTTGTTTGTTTTACAATTATTATAGAAACAATTAATGATTTTTTTTACGCTGAAAGGAGCGGTTATTATGTTACAACAATATCAAAAAATTATGATAGCAATCGATGGTTCTGACGAAGCAGACTTAGCCTTTAAAAAAGCGGTCAACGTCGCTAAACGAAACGATGCTGAATTACTATTAGCACATGTTGTTGATACGCGCTCTTTCCAATCAGTGTCCTCTTTTGATGGTGCGCTAGCAGAAGAAGCAATGTCAATGGCAAAAGAAACCTTAGACACCTACCAACAACAAGCGGTGGATATGGGACAAACAAAAGTCTCTAGCGTTCTAGCCTATGGTTCTCCTAAGAACATTATTGCCAAAGAATTACCAAAAGAATACAACATTGATTTAATTATGTTAGGAGCAACTGGATTAAATGCCGTTGAGCGTTTATTTATTGGCTCTGTCTCTGAATCAGTTATCCGTAACGCTAGCTGCGATGTTCTCGTTGTACGGACGGATTTAGACAACAAATTACCAAAAAATGAAGAAAAATAAAGAGTAAATATCCACCCGCATAGCGGGTGGCTTTTTAATAGCCCTAGAAGGGCTCGCTACCTGCTGCTCCCTTTAAGGGAGCTTTTTTTAGAGACCGCCAACCGCTACCATTCTATTCTTATCTAGTTGTTACTTCCTAAATGGATCTTTATACTCTCTTTTGTTTATACTATCCCTTACTCGATCTTCTGCTTCTTGTTCTCGTATATACTTAGCTATCGTTTTTTGGTTCAATCCTACAGTGCTCACATAATAGCCTTTTGACCAAAAGGATCGATTTCCATAATTGTATTTTAAATTCGCATGACGTTCATGAATGATTACTGCACTTCTTCCTTTTAAGAAACCCATAAAACCTGATACACTCAACTTCGGCGGAATTCTTACCAACATATGGATATGGTCGGGCATTGCATGCGCTTCAATGATTTCGACTTCTTTCATTTCACACAATTTCCTTAGTATTTTCCCTATATCTCGCCTCAATTTACCATAGATTACTTTTCTTCTATATTTTGGTGTAAACACAAGATGATACTTACAATTCCAACGAGTATGTGCTAAACTTTTATCGTCGTTCGACATTCAAAAACTCCTTTCGATTTGATAACGGTTGGTAGCCTTTATCTATTATATCGAAAGGAGTTTTTATCGCTAAAGCTCTGGCCTCCACGCGCAGTACGCGTGGTTTTTTTGTCGAAATCTCTTTAGAGATTTCAACTGACTAAAGTCATTAATAAAAAGAAACTGAGCCAACTATCACTTTTGATAGTTGGCTCAGTTTCTCTTTATTGACCTATTAAGCACACCTTGTGAGAGCGTCTCACAAGGTGTGTTCGTTTAATTATTTTAGACGTTCTACGTCACGGGCAATCATTAACTCTTCGTCAGTTGGTACTAATAGAAGCTTGATTTTTGAATCATCAGTTGAGATAACTGCTTCTTCACCGTGTACATTATTTTTGTCATCATCGATTTCACAACCAAACCAAGTCATGCCATCAATAATATCTTTACGAACACCAACAGCATTTTCACCGATTCCAGCAGTAAAGACAATCGCATCAACGCCATTCATAACAGTGACATAGCTACCAATGTATTTACGAATACGATCGATAAAAATGTTGTATGCTGTTTGAACTTCAGGTTTATCTAAGTTTGATTGAATATCGCGCATGTCGCTTGATAAACCATTTGTTAAACCTAATAAACCAGATTTTTTGTTTAAAATATCAACCATGTCTTGTACATCAGTCAAGCCAAGTTTTGTCATTAAATAAGGCAATAGTGACGCATCAACATCCCCTGAACGAGTCCCCATTGTAACACCAGCAAGAGGAGTGAAGCCCATTGATGTATCGACTGATTTACCACCATCAACTGCAGTGATTGAAGCACCATTTCCTAAGTGACAAGTGATAATTTTCAAGTCTTCAATTGGACGACCTAACATTTCTGCAGCACGTTGAGAGACATAACGATGACTTGTTCCATGTGCCCCATATTTACGTGCAGCAAATTTTTCATAGTATTCACGCGGTACACTATATAAATAGTTGTGTTCTGGCATTGTTGTGTGGAACGACGTATCAAAGACTGCCACGCTAATGATTTCTGGTAAGATATGTTTAAATGCTTTAATCCCCATCGCATTCGCTGGGTTGTGTAAAGGTGCTAATTCAGATAAAGCTTCAATTTTTTCTAATACTTCGTCTGTAATAACAACAGAATCTTTAAATTCTTCTCCACCAGCAACTACACGGTGACCAACACCAGTAATTTCATCATAAGAACCTAAAATGTTTAAGTCGATTAATTGGTCTAGTAACATTTTTACTGCCACTTCATGGTTATCAATATCAACAATCACTTCATATTTTTGTCCTTCACCATATTTAATTGTGAAGATAGAATCTTTTAAGCCAATACGTTCAACGATTCCTTTAGCGATCACTTCTTCATTTGGCATTTGGTATAATTGCCATTTTAAACTTGAACTACCTGCATTAATTGCAATTGTTTTAGACATAATTTTCTCCTCTTCGTTACTATTTTATTTTAAATTTGAAGCTTTCCAAGCTTCAAATTGTTTAAAGAACTCCGTTACTTTATTGATATCTTTCAAAGAGGCAAGTTTTGCTAACAAAACTTCCTTCACTTGCTCAGCATCTGCACCCTTGTTTTGAACAAGCAAGATACTTTTACGTGATTGTTCTGACTTAAACAATTCATCAGGTAACTGTATCATTCCTTGTAAATAGACGTTTTTTGTCAACCAATTTTTAAAGAATTCACTTTGCTCAGTCTCTAAAATATTGGTCGGGATTAAGAATAAGCCAAACCCTGCTGGCTTCACGTATTTCATGGCTTGTTCCATTAATAAATGATGCGCATAACTATGGCCTTCCTCAGCAGCAGCAGCAAATCCCTTCGCTCGCTCATCATTTGGATAATAGCCAATCGGCAAGTCACTTAATGCTAAATCAACTGGATCCAATAACAAATCTTGCAATCCGTCTTGATGGAACAACTGAATATTGGCTTGTGACCAAGCATTGTTCACAGAAGATACTGCCAAAAGTGTTTCATCGATATCCACACCATAACCAGAAACTTTGTAACCAGCTGTTTCAAGGTTCAGCAGAACCGTTAACAGTAAATTTCCCATTCCTGAAGCAGGATCTAAAATTTTTAATGGCTCTAATTTATTTGTTAATTGTTCTACTAAATAAACAAACAAAAAGCCAATACCGTCTGGCGTCAATTGATGATTTGCTTGAAGCTGCTCTTTTCTCGTTCCTTTTAACAAAAGTAATTGGGACAAGCGTCGCACATCTTCAGGAGCTAAATCAATTTTTTTAATCGTATGATACAGCGTTTCTAATTGTTTCACTGTCTCTGGATTAGGTACTCCGTCAAGTACTCGTACTTGAAAATCATCTAAAATATTTTCACCATTTTCAATATACGCATCTAAAAAAGAAGTATCCAATGACTGTTGCAATAACTGGATTGCTTGTTCCATTGGCTCGAAAGCCTCTTCAATTTTTTCTGGGAACAAATTAGCACCTCTATTCTATTCAAAATGTAACAACTTCCATACCTGTTTTATTTTAACGAAAAAAGAAAGAATAATCAATGCCTTTACTGTCTTTCTTCTAAAATCTAATAATTTGTAGAAAAACAACGCTATTCCAGTATTGTTTCCGCTTTTTTTTGATGAGAAACTCTCTCTTGATATTGGTATTTTCGACCAGATTTGTTTAATAAAACAGTTATTCTTAATTGTTCATTTTTGTATGTATAATCGAGGGTCACTTGCGCGTATACGAGCCTTTCTTCTGTTTTTAACTTTCGTCTATTTTGTTTAACATCTGCAAGAAATAAATGAAGGATACTTTTCCCTGCATAGTATTCCTGGGTAGCTTGCGTAAATTTTTGTGTTAACTGACGTTCTTCTAGTAACTGAAGGGCGAGAAAACTCATCAAATAAACAAAGGCCATGGCCGTGAACAATAAGTTTCCTGAATATTTTTGCCTCATTAAAATTCTCCCTTTATCGGAAAAAAACTATCAAATGTTTTTTCAGAAGTAAAAGTAACTTCCAAAGTAAACGATTGTCCTTCATTTTTAAACTGTCCATTTTTGATACCAATTAACAGCGGTTGATAGCCTTTACCATTGACTCGCTTAATAATTTTATCTTCTTTGATTTGAATTGAAATAGTCTTGTTTGTTTCTGAGTCGAGGAAAGAAATCTCTTGAGCAGAACCTGTTTGGAAAACGAGCTTTTGACATTCTTTTTCTAATTGAATTAAAAAAATATGCCAGGATTTCGAATCATTGTTTTTCAAATATTGATTTCCGATAAAACTTTGTTGAATCATCAACTGAAACAATTGACACATACAACTTAAAACGACTAGTGCCACTAAACACTCTAACATTGTAAAACCCGCATATTTTTTATTGACCAATCAAAATCGCTCCTCTTGAATCTGTGACTTTTAGTATCCTTCTTCCATCGTTCTCCATCAAAGAAAATCGGTAAGTTTCTCCTTGATATATCCGCTCTTTGAAACGTAAATCACCCGTCTGCTCTAAAAATAAAATTGCTTCGTATCCTAGACGAGTACGCGTTAATTGTTGCTCCCGTTGATAATTTTGCTGAATTAATTGTGTAATAGTCAGGGAGAATATCCCTGCTACCACACATACAACACTAAAACTAACGAGACTCTCTAATAAAATAAAACCACTATAAATAGTTAATTTTCTTCGTATATTTGCCACTCCCCATCTGAAATTGTAAAATAAGTTGCTGTTTCTTTTCAGTCCAAGTAAAAATATATTTCACTAAACGGCCATTGTTCCCTGACGAATGAAGAAAACTGAGTTTGCTTGGGCCACTCACTGTCATTTTTTCAGGTACAGCTAGCGAAGTCCTTCGAGCTGATTGGTTCAATTTATCAGGAAATGAAAAGCTTTGTTGTTCTTCAAAAAACCAAACTTCTTGTGTTTCCTCTAAAACAATTGCTTGCTGTTGCGCAAAACGAAGTTGTTTTTCTACCGTAGCAAGAAACTGTTCAATTTTTAATGTTTCTTGCCAGCGGTGAATAGCGAGTGTTGGGAGCATAGTCATAAAGCAAACAATCGTCAAACTAGCAAGTGTTTCCATTAATGTGAATCCTGCTGACTTGTTCATTGCTTTTCTGCTGTATATTTATCTAACTGCTCTTTAGTAATGTAGCCTTCGTTGACTAATTCATTTAAAGAAGGCGTCTTATTTTTTTCTAGTGTGTAGAGCTCGATTTGTGATTCTACAATTTTTACGATTGCTTCATTGCCTTTTTTATCAACTGTTTCTTTATGTTTTGCTAAGTTAGGAACAAAAAGTAAAATCAATACGGAAATAATCAATAAGACAATCAACATTTCTAATAATGTAAACCCTGCGTATTTTTGTTTCTTTTTCATTATAAAACTCCTTCCATATTGCCATAAATAGGCAGCAACATTGCCCCATAGACACCGATAATTAGACAAGCAATTATGATAAAAATAAATGGTTGAACAAGGGTAATGACTCGTTCAATTTTTTTGAAAAAACCTTGGAAACAGACATTACTATAAACCATCAACTCCTTGCCTAATTTTCCTTTTACTTCCCCTTGTCGAATCATTAAACCCAATGCTTTCGTAAAAAAAGGATAAGCAGCTAATTGTCTATGTAAAGTTTCACCAACTAGCAGTCCTTCACTAATTGCTCCAGCTAATTCTTTCATTAAGGGGTAATTGGTTGTATGGCGCATCAAATCGATGACCTCTTTCATTTCTAATCCTTGTGCAAGCAACTTCCCCCATTCTAGTGCAAAAAAAGCACTGACGTATTCCCGATAGAGGCCACGGATAATTGGCAGTTTTAGATATACGAAGGCCCGCTGAATAGCAGACTGATGCTTCAAATAACGGTTTAAAATGAAGAAACTAAATGAGAGGACAAAAACTAAGGTAACCAGAATGTATGGACTGTAAACAATCAGAAGAATCCCAATATTTTTAGAATAACTATTGGCATCATTTTCCATTAATTGGGGCAATAAAAATTGCCGAATACCAACAATGACGAGAATCAAAAAAACAATCAGGAGCAGCGGATAACTAATTATTTTATAGAACTGTTGCCGATATTTTTCCGTTTGAAAAAAATGTTCGGAAATCGCTTGTAGTGTCCCTACCAAATCCCCGTGTGCAGTAGCAAACGACAATTGTGCCGAGACCATTGTTGAAAATCCTAATTCTTCGACTAAAGCTTGTAAGGCAACGCATGAGGAAAAGCCTTCAACTAAAAAAGTTATACTGTGCTGAGGTAAGGCGTTTGATTTTTTCATGAAGGAAAAACTTTCTTGTATATTAAAACCATTTGCAAGTAAATCCGCTAATAGTTTCAGAAAAAGCTGCTGTTGTTTTTTCGTTAATTTATTCGATGGCTTGAAAATACGTTTTTTCTGTAATAAACCCATACGCCCACGCCTTTCTTAGATTCTTTTGCCAACTACTCTTTATAACGGCTTCCTTAAAGAAGAAATAATCATAAAGAATTCCCGCTACTTGTTCCTTATTAATCGTGGTTGTCAAAATCTGTTGATAAATGATACCTTGCAAGCATTCGGCCAATTCATGCTCTGGGCCACCTAATTCTATCAAACGCCGTTGCACCCCCAATAAGTTACGGGCGTGAATTGTCGCAAAAATAGTATGACCCGTTAAGGCGGCTCGAATAACTGCTTGAGCCGTCTCGCCATCACGAATTTCACCAATAATCAAAATATCAGGATGATGGCGCAAGCAAACTTTGATTAGGGCTTCATAAGTTAACTGAATTTTTTCATTTGTTTGCAACTGTAAAAACTGCTTTTCCTCAATTTCAACAGGATCCTCAATTGCTATCACTTGTTGTTCGCCACTTCTTTGTTTAGCCACACGATACATGGTTGTTGTTTTCCCGGAACCAACTGGCCCACTGAATAAATAAAGTCCTCGTTTCTGACAAGATGCTTCAATTTCATTTAGCTGGTGGGGAAAGAAAAAATGTTCAGCTTGTTCACCAAATCGGTGCAAAAAACGAATTACCAAGCTCTCTCGATTCTGAAAATCTCCCACAGATGATAAACGCAAGCGTTGCTTCGTCTCGCCAATTAGATAAGTTGTCGCACCTAATTGTGCTTTTCGTCTTTCCCCGACATCCATGCCGCCTATAAATTTAAAGTGGAAAATTAACTTTTCGCCTATTTCTGCGGAAACTTGTGTGTAAGGTGTCCGTTGCATCCCTGTCCGAAAAGAGATAGCTATTTCGGTATCATTGGGTAAAAAATAAACGTCTTGCGCCCCATGAAGGACGCCCCATTCAATTAATTGATGGGCTAATTTTTTTACATTTTTAGTCATTCATTTCCTCCTCTCACTAATAAACTACGCATTTATTTTATGATTTCAGCAAAAAAAAAAGAACCTTCACCAATAAGATGAAGGTTCTTTTTTTGAAGTTTGCGCTGTCCATCTATCTTCCCCAAAATAGTGGAACTCCTAGACACTTAGTATTATACTAAAAAAATCTTGCGTTTAGTTTTCAAAAATTTCTCTGAATCACAAAATTTTTGAGAAAAACTATGATAATCCGATTGGATCGTTTACGTTTTTGGCTTCATTTTTTGTTTATTAACTAAATAAACTGGAATTCCTAGAAGCGTAATTCCTATACCAATCAATGCTAGAATAGGCTGTGTAATACTCGTTGTAACCAAGATAAAGATACCACCTAGACTTGCGATAATTGGAATAATTGGATAGCCAGGAACTTTATACGGTCGTTTTAATTCAGGTTCTCGTTTTCTTAAAATAAAAACGGCTAAGAAAATTAATAGATTAAACAGCCACATAACAAAAACTAACATATCCGTCAATAAATCGAAGGTCCCGAAAAACATCATGATAATGGCTACAGCTAACTGGAAAATTCCAGCAACGTAAGGAACAACAAAGCGTTTAGACAACTTTTGAAACTGACGACTAAAAGGCATCAGATTATCTAAGGCTAAGGCATAAGGAATCCGAATCCCTGTCATTGTGTAGCCGTTTAACGCACCATATACAGAGATTAAAATCCCAATAGTTACGATTTTGCCACCAATTGGTCCAAAAATAGCCACAGAAGCATCCGAAGCTGCATTCAAATTCCCAGCGATTTGCTCAATTGGTAATGTTTTTAGAAACACAAAATTAATTAAAGCATAAATTAAAGTAATCAATAACAAACCAAAAATAATGGCTTTAGGCAAGTCTCTTTCTGGTCGCTTCATTTCACCAGCCACGTTACCCACACCTAGCCAGCCATCATAAGCAAACATGGTGGCGACTAAGGCGCCACTAAAAGCAACTAAAAAGCCAGTATTCGCTGTTGTTTCAACAGGAAAAAGTGAAACAGCTACCTGTCCGGGAGTAAATAATCCTACTAAAGAAATCAAGGCAATTGGAATCAGTTTTACTACCAATGTCGTTGATTGGACCAAAGAAGCAATTTTTGTTCCTAATAAATTAATTATCGTGATACTGGTTCCCGCAAGAATGGCAATTGGAATCAATAAATTTGCCGATAGATGAAACAAATTGATTAGTTGTGTACTAAAAATAATGGATAACGCCGAAATGTTGGCAGGATAATAAATGATACTTTGTGCCCACCCTAAAAGAAAACCAGCTAATTTACCATATGTATATTCAATATACTTCACTGCGCCACCTGTTTCAGGGATTGCTGTAGCAAGTTCGGCGCTGGTTAATCCTGCACAAATGGTTAAGGCACCACCTAACACCCAAGCAAAAATAGCTAAACTAGCTGACTGTGCGTGTCCAACGACACTCGCAGCTTTAAAGAAAACGCCAGCGCCAATCACCGTACCCATTACCGTGGATAACGCACCAAACGTTGTTATCTCTCTTTTTAATTGCTTTTTCTCCATAGACTCCCTCATTTCATTTAAACTAAACAAGCGTAACAAAATTTCCACTTTTTTGAAAAGATAACGAAAATAATAGCTGTTTTCATGAAAAATTCTGTAACGATCTCTTTTCAGTATAGCTATTTCTTTTAGAATTTCAAGTTTGAAAACCACAAAAAGAAAATTTGTCATAAAAGTTTTAGAGCATTCATCTTTTGTTTATAAACAAGAATTGAGAAATTTACGATTTTTCATTAAATAAAAAATCGGATCAAAAAGAAACCTTTTTGATCCGATTTTAACTACGTTATTGGTTTTTGACTTTTTCTTTTTTCATTTGTTTGCTGCGTAATTGTCCGCAAGCCGCATCAATATCTGTTCCGTGCTCTTTACGAATAACACAATTGATGCCATTCTTTTTGAGTACATCATAAAATTTTAAAACCGCTTCTTTAGAGCTTCGGCTATATTGATCGTGTTCACTCACCGGGTTATACGGAATCAGATTAACATAAGAAAGTTTTTTCTTATTCCGTAGTAAATCTGCTAATTGTTGAGCATGTTCTGGTCGGTCGTTCACTTGACTCAACATAATATATTCAAATGTAACACGTCGGTTGGTTTTTTCAATGTATTCATCAATTGCTGCCATTAATTTTTCAATTGGAAAACTACGATTAATCCGCATAATTGATGTACGAACTTCGTTGTTAGGAGCATGTAATGAGATTGCTAAGTTTACTTGTAGTCCACTGTCTGCAAATTCACGAATTTTTGGCACTAAACCACTTGTTGAAACTGTAATATGGCGGGCACCAATAGCCAAGCCTTTATCATCATTAATCGTTCGTAAAAAGTTCATGACATTGTCATAATTATCAAATGGTTCACCAATTCCCATCACAACGACATGGCTAACACGTTCATCCAACCCACGTTCATCGAAATAATGTTGCACCCACATAATTTGGGCAACAATCTCGCCAGCAGTTAAATCTCTTTGTTTTTTTAATAGCCCACTAGCACAAAATGTACACCCAATATTGCAACCAACTTGAGTGGTCACACAAACAGATAATCCATATTCTTGACGCATTAAGACTGTTTCAATCATATTTTTATCTGGTAATTCAAATAAATATTTCACGGTACCATCTTGCGCTTCTTGCACAATGACTTGTTTTAATGGATTTAATGAAAAATTTTCTTCTAATAAAGTCATCAACGATTTAGAAATGTTCGACATTTCACTAAATGAAGCAACACGTTTTGTATACAACCATTCCCACACTTGTGTTGCGCGAAATTTCTTCTCGCCATGGGCTAAAAACCAGTCCACAAGCTGTTCTCTCGTCAGTCCATAAATGGATTCTTTCTGCATTTCTTTTCCTCATTTCTGCTATTACATTCGCTTCATAACTATAACGTATTCTCACTTTGAATGCAATATCACGAAGAACATCAAAAAAAAATCGTTAAGCGTGCATGCTTAACGATTTTTTATAATTAATCTTTCACTAAGTGATAAACTTTTTTGAAGTAGAACGTTCTGGCAATTAAATAGTAAACGACCTGAATAAATAAGAAAACGCCTAAAACTTCCCAGCCAGCTAATTGCATTGGCTGATCTAAGACAGCATACATTGCTTTCAAAGCAACAGCTCCATGAATAAATGAAACAACAATTGGGGTAAAGAATAAAATACCTACTTGTTGGTAAATCATTTTCTTCAATTCTTTTTTCGTCAAGCCAAGTTTGTAAATCATCTTGAATTTTTCAACGTCCGTATTCATATCACTGTATAAACGGAAGTATAAGAAACTACCCGCCGAAACAAAGAACACGATACCGATAAATAGTCCGACAAATAGAACTGGCGTATAATATTGCGTAATGGCTGCCGACATTGCAGCTGTTCCTACTAACATGGGATACTTGTCACCAATAATATTTTCTGCTTTTATCAATTCTTCACGATTGGTTCCTGCTTTGGGCTGCCAAATTGTTTCTGTTTCCGCTTTGATTCCATCTGTTGAGGTACTATCTGGGATAACAACCACACCGCCAAAAGTCGGTAATACATTGGTTTCTTCTGTTTTATCAATGTTTAAAACTTGATCATTTCCCAATTGAACAGATTTGACATCTACTGATGCAGCAGAAGGAGCATCTTTTTGTGATAAATTAACTACTTTCTCACCTGTTAAAGTTGGTTCATCTATAAATTTTGCGAGTTTATTATATTCAGATGTTTTGATTAATTGGATACCGGCACTTGTTTTGTACATTGTGTAATCAATCTGATCAAACTGAATATTTTTTTCTTGGAATGTTTTTGTCGCAAATTGTTTCATTTCTTGATTTTCTGGGTTGGTCGAATCAGATAATGTCAGTTCGTACGGTACAGAACTTATTCCTTTAAAAATCATCTCGTTCACGCCGTATAACGTTCCAATGGCAGCAAAAGCAACCGTTGATATCACCGAAACCAAGAAGAACGAACGTGCATTATCTTTCATGCGGAATGCTAAATCTGATAAAACGACCATATTGGTTTTTTTCCAAAAGATTTTTGGTTTCCGTTTTAAACGTTCAATGACAGAAACACTCAATTGGTCAAATAAGAATTTTGTCCCTAAAATAACTAAGAAAATTACTGGGAACATCACCATTAAAACTAACTGTCCCTTAGCAACTAAAGCAATTCCGTAACCGACAATTAAAAGTAACACGGCTAAGAAAGATTTAACTTTAGAGCTTTTGATTTCACCTTTACCCATTTCTCCTGCTTTTAATAGCTCTTGAAGTGTCGCTTTTGGCAAGCGGAATTGAATAAAGAAAGAAATTACTAAGAACAAGACCGCAAATGAAATGACAGTAATGATAAACGGCATCACTGGCAAATAAAAACCTAAACCTAGATGCATCAATAAATTGCTAATCCATAAAATAAACTGTGAAAATCCAACACCTAAAATGCTACCAAAAATTGTAGCAAAGAAACCAATCACTAAGTTTTCAATAAAAATCATTTTCTTTAACTGTTTTGGACTCATCCCTTGAATCATCAAGGTTCCAAACTCTTTT
The DNA here is from genome assembly GCF_051711865.1 of Enterococcus sp. DIV2419. NCBI lineage: Bacteria > Bacillati > Bacillota > Bacilli > Lactobacillales > Enterococcaceae > Enterococcus > Enterococcus sp. DIV2419. The sequence continues at coordinate 1,226,602 of NZ_JBIONS010000001.1, read as the reverse complement.
TTCCGAGATTGGATAAAGACATCCATCGAGTATAAAACGAATAAGAAAGAGAAACCATAGATTATAATTGCCGCAGCCGTCATTCCCATTTGTGCTTTAGGATTTAAACCATTAGCTAAGGCTGGGTGAAAGACAAAACCAGTGAACGTAAAAAAGATCATCACAGAAAACATTGTACTTAGGAAATAAGCCAAGTATAAATGCTTATTTCGAATCGTGTTTCTTATAACAAACTGATTAAAATTCATTATCGACACCTTCAATCTCAGCCAGTTTCACCATGATTAAATCGTAGAACTCTTTTTGATTGCCGTTTTGGACAATTTCATCGATTAATTCACCATCTTTAATAAAGACGATGCGCTTGCAATAACTTGCGGCTAGCGGATCATGGGTCACCATTAAAATAGTCGCCGCTTCTTCTTCGTTTAATTGTTGTAACAAGCCCATCACATCCTTAGATGATTTCGTATCTAAGTTTCCTGTTGGTTCATCAGCCAATAATAATTGTGGATGATGAATCATTGCCCGAGCAACGGCGACCCGTTGTGCTTGTCCACCAGAAATTTCTGCAATTCGTTTTTTCAACAGATGATTGATACCTAAACGCTCACTTAATTCTGCTAATTGTCGTTTCATTACAGAGACTTTTTCTCCATCAAGCGTCAATGGCAAAATAATATTTTCTTCAACAGTTAATGTTGGCATTAAATTAAAGCTTTGAAAAACAAATCCTAATTCTGTACGACGGAATTTAGCAATTTGTTCTTGATTCAAATTGTTTGGATTTTTTCCATTTAAAAGTATTTCACCTTCTGTTGGACTATCGATTGTTGCCAATAAATTTAAAAGTGTACTTTTCCCACTTCCAGAAGGCCCCATAATACCAATAAATTCACCATCTTGGACAGTTAAATTAATCCCTTTTAAAGCTTCATATTTAATTTCGTTTCCGTAAACTTTTTTCAAATTTTGTACTTCTAACATATTTTCCACTCCTATTCTTCTCACTCATTTAGTGTATCGAAAACGAAAAAAAACGACAATAGAAAAGAATAACAATGAACTTACATTACTGTAAGTGCACTGTTATTCTTTTAAAAGTTATGCTTCATATTCAATCACATAAGGATGAATCTTCGTATTATAAATAGCTTCTGAATATTCTACGCAACGACCTGTTGGGCTTAACGAACGCCGAATTCTTTTTAAGCCCGTTGTTTCAGTTGTTTGCAACATCTTTTGCTCTGCTTCTGTCAAAGTTGCAACTTCAAAACGGTCTTCAAATTTATAAATTTCAATGGCATGTCGATCCATCAAACGATACAAGGATTCTTCTTTGTATTCAGTCAATGATACGTCTTTCATGGCAGCTGGCAAATAGTAATTAAAATAAATATAGGGTTGTTCATCGATTAGATATAACCGTGAAAGGTGAACCACTTCTTCTCCTAAAAATTGATAAGCCGGCATCTCTTTTGACAACGTCAAGTTTTCAACCTGTAAAACTTTTTTGGTTACTTTCTGACCTGATTCATTCAAAAATTCAGTGAATGTCCCTGCTTTTGATAGTTTATTATAGGGACGATTGCTTAACACAGTTGTGCCTCGGCCACTTTTTTTCTCAACAAATTCTTCCGTTGCTAACATTTCGATTGCCCGCCGAATCGTAATTTTACTAACGTTAAACATCTCTTCCAATTCTGTTTCTGTTGGTAAAAACGTTCCTACTGGATACTTGCCACTCAAAATATCTTCTTTAATCTGATCTGCTACTTCTAAATAAAGCACGCTCTTTCTTCTCATGATACGCTCCCTCCCAACCGCACTATTCCTTTCTATTTTACCAGAAAATGATGATTATAACATGATGCTTTGCTGAAATTATAAAAAAAGAACAAAAATAGATAAATTTATCTATTTTTGTTCTTTTTGTTTATTGTTCTGGCGTCTCGGTTGCTGCCTCTTCTGATTCCGCTTGTAGAAAGACTTTTCTTGGTTTGCTACCTTCTGATGGTCCAATAACTCCGTGTGCTTCCAATTCATCTACTAAGCGAGCCGCACGATTATAGCCAATTCTAAAACGTCTTTGTAGCAATGAAATACTAGCTGTTTGCATTTCAACCACCAAGTTTTTCGCTTCTTCAAACAACTCATCTTGAGGAGCTTCGCCACCGCCTGAAGTGGTCGGTTCATCTGTTGGCATCATGCTTTCTTGATATTCAGCTTCTTGTTGGTCCGTTACAAACGCAACCACTCGTTCGACTTCTTGATCAGAGATAAAGGCCCCTTGGATACGAATTGGTTTATTTTCTCCCATTGGTAAGAAGAGCATATCGCCTCGACCTAATAGTTTCTCCGCCCCGTTGGTATCAATAATGGTACGCGAGTCTGTCCCACTTGAGACCGCAAAAGCCATTCGAGAAGGGACATTTGCTTTGATGATTCCTGTAATGACATCCACACTTGGCCGTTGTGTCGCTAAAATCATATGAATGCCTGCTGCCCGTGCCATTTGGGCTAAGCGGATAATCGCATCTTCTACTTCGTTACTTGCCACCATCATTAAATCAGCTAACTCATCAACAATGACAACAATAAATGGCAGAATCGGACGATTTTCGCCATCTTCCGCATTTTTCTGTTGAATTAGTTGATTGTAACCAGTGATATTTCGGACGCCTGTTGCTGCAAATTTTTCATAACGAAATTCCATTTCTTGAACTACTTTTTGCAGGGCTTGTGCCGCTTTTCTCGGATTAGTAACCACTGGCGTTAATAAATGAGGAATCCCGTTATACACATTCAATTCCACCATTTTCGGGTCAATCATCATTAATTTTACTTCATGAGGTTTCGCTTGCATCAAAATACCTGTGATGATGCCATTGATAGCAACCGATTTCCCACTCCCTGTCGATCCCGCAATTAATAAATGCGGCATTTTTGATAGATCTGCAGTTTGAACCATCCCTGAAATATCTCGACCTAAAGGTACTTCTAATAGTTTATCTGGATGACTTGGTTGTGCCTCAACAATATCTCTAAAGGATACTGTACTAATTGCACTATTAGGAACTTCAATCCCGATTAGTGATTTCCCAGGAATCGGAGCCTCCATACGAACGTCTTTGGCCGCAAGTGCTAAAGCAATGTCATCCGTCAAGTTAACAATTTTGCTAACTTTTACCCCAACAGCGGGTTGAACTTCAAACTTTGTGACAGATGGTCCTAAACTAGCTTTGACTACTTTAGCATCAACACCAAAACTCTTGAAGGTTTGTTCTAAGACGCCAATGTTTTTTTCGATTTTTTCATATTCACCACTTTGATCCGTTGCTTGAATTGTATCTAACAAATCAGTTGGTGGTAGTTGATAATCACGATCTTCCGCTTCTTCAGAAATTTCAAATTCGAGAACACCAGCTTCATCTGCCGCCTCTTCTTCCTGCTCTCGTTGCGGTTTTGTTGCTGCAATTGGTGGTACAGGCATCGCCTGATTTTGCTGTTGAAACGAATCAATTTGAACAGGCGTTGGTGCGGCCGGTTCTTCCACCATTGGTTGGTGGGTTTCAACTGGTGTTTTTGTTAAGCGCTCGGCTGCCGCTTGTTCCATACGTTCCCGCTCTTGTAATTTTTGTTGGGCAGCGGCTTCAATTTTTGCTTGGCGTTCTGCAGCCTTAGCTTCTTTCTTCGCTGCTCGCTTCGCCTCTTTTTCTTCTTGTCGCGCCTGTGATTTTGCCGAAACATGACTTAGGCGATCTTGAATACTTTGGAAATGATCAACAATTTGCTGAAAATCCCACATACTCATCAAGAAAATACCCGCTAACAGTAGCAAGGTGGCAATTAAATAGCTGCCAAATTGTGCCACCAAAAAGTACGTTCCTTGATAAAGCAGCGCGCCAATCATACCGCCACCTACGTTTTGCGTCACTTGGTTGGCTTTTAAATCGCTTTGCAAAAATTCCCAAGTGTTACCTAAAATATCTGGTTGACTGCCACTAACATTTCGAAACATAAAGGCATGGAAAAATAACAAAACACTAATATAAATCAGAACAGCCCCAAAAATAGGGCGACCTCTTTTTAACGGAAAATCTTTCCCATAAATCATGACTAATAAGCCATACAGGATTAGTAAAATCGCTGCAAATGGAAAGGTATTACCTACAACTAAGCGTAAACAATTTGCTAATAACGTGCCTAAAAACCCTAAGCGAAAGAGTCCAAAGACACCGAATAAAATAAAAATCAGGCCAAGAAACATATAATTTAAACGTTCTTGTTGTTGCTGTTGTTTTTTGGTCTTTTTCTTTGTCGTACTTTTTTTCTTATTTGTTGCTCTTTTTTGTGCCATTTAACTTCCCTCTTTCCATCACTTCTCATTATACATAAAAATGGAATCGAACAAAAGTGCCCACCTCATTTTACTTGAAAAATCATGGAAATTTTTTAAAAACTTTCATTTAAGAAAAATGAGCGTGGGACAAAAATCACTTTGAATTTTTGCTCCACGCTCAAAAACTGATAAACGGCGGGAACAGAACCAACTCCTTCGGAAATAAGCCGAAATTCTCCAAAAATTAAAGAGCAATTTTCGGAAATTTCTTCTTATTTCTCGGAGCTAAACGGTTCTGTCCCGACCTCATTATTTCTTATTTTGCTGATTCTTAATGGTATAAGTCGAAACGACCTTTAGCCATCATTTCTTTGGTACCACCTGTTTCAAAGAGCGCTTTGTTCATGATAATTTTTTTCATGAATGAAGCTGGGTATCCTTTAATGTCTGTTTTACCAACAATTCCTAAAGCACGTGTATTTCCGACAGAACAAACAGAACCTTGTGATTTAAAGCTGAAAGGTTTAGTTGCTTCCCCTTTCAATTGTGCTTGAATATTTTTAGCAGCATGAGCGCCCATCTTCAAGGCGATTTGTGCTGTCGTTGGGTAAGGTCGATTGGTTTCTGTATCCATCACTGCTGAGCAGTCACCAATAATATAGACGTTGCTATGGTTCGCATCTGTTAAATCTGGTTGAACCATGACACGACCACGACGAGCTTCAAATCCAGAATCGCCTACAACGTGGCTTCCACTAACACCCGTTGTCCAAATAATTGTTTTGGCAGAAAGTTCTGCCAAGTCGCCTGCTTCGTTATCTTGATAAACAACTGCGCCTGGTTTGATTTCTTTAATCGGTTTACCTAATAATAAATGAATAGCTGAATCTTTTAATAATTGCACACCATAGTTCGCAAGTTTTTCGTTAAACATCGGCAATAGGCGAGTAACTGCTTCGACACAATAAATTTGGATTTGATCTGCTGAGACACCTGCGATTTCAGCAAATTTTGGTTTGTTTTCAACAAGAGAACCTAATAATTCAATCCCTGTAAAGCCTGCTCCGCAGACAACAATTTTTAAGAATTCTTCGTTTTGAGTTGCTTTGTATTGACGCATTTGTTCTTGGATATGTTCATACACGTTTAAAGCCGTTTTCACATCTACCATTTGTAGAGCATGTTCTTGCACACCAGGGATACCAAATGATTCTGATTCAAACCCAAGAGAAACAACTAAGTAATCATAATTGATTGTTTGGCCATCTTCTAAAGCAACTGTTTGTGTTGCAGCATCAATTGTTTTAACTGTTCCTTGGATAAAGGTTGTCATTTTTTCATCGACAACATCCATAATATTGTATGTGATTTTTTCAGCTGGTTGTGTTCCAGCAGCAACTTCATGCAAGTCCGTTGCTTCGTAGTGATAGTTATTACGATCCACTAAAGTAATTTCGACGTCTTTGGCGCCTTTTTGTAATTCGCGTAATGTTTTTAAGCCTGCGTAACCAGCACCTAAAATAACAACATGTTTCTTATTCATTTTGATTCCCTTCCACTCTATAAAAAATTTACAGCCACCACAAACCTATGGCAAAAAATAGCACTTGTGCAGTTGCTCCCACAGCTAAGATCTTCACAGCACAAACAAATGTTTTACTCTTCACTTGTTCCTTCAATAAGGCTTGGGTTTGTTTCCGTACAAAAGGTAAAGTTAAAAGCATGAGTAACATTGTTGGCGGGGTTAATCCTAAACCGACAGCTAACAAAATGGCTAACATTGCTATTGTATTTAATCCGACGAATAATTTCAAAGAACTTGCTTTGCCAAGGTAATGAACTAATGTATATCTCTTGTTATTTTCATCTTCCTCTAAGTCACAGATATTATTTGCTAACATTAAGTTAGCGATGTAACAAGTGTTAGGTAAGGCGACTAAGAAAATCCCCCATAAATTAGCTGCTGACCAATTGAAAACTTCAAACGTATTAATGTAGACACAAATAAGGGTAATCATGAACCCCATTGTAAATCCTGAGAAAACTTCCCCTAATGGTAGACTGGACAAAGGTTTCGGTCCTGATGAATAAAAAATACCAATTAAGTAACAATAAAGACCCATAATTAATAACGGCCAGCCGACAATGAATGACAACCCAATCCCCATTAAAGCAGAAACGAGAATCATCAAAAAAATCATTTTGCGTATTAATGGCAAAGATAAATTTTCTCGACCGATAATATTCGTTTTTTCCTTATAATCATGAACTTCTGTGGCATGATGGTAATCATTATAATTATCTAAAATATCGACCGCCATATTAAAAATAAACATCGCAATGAAAAAAATTAAAACATAACCAACATGGAGCCGCCCATATTGGTACCAACTAAAACAAATTCCTAACAAAAATGGCAAAACACTAGCTGTTTTTGCTTTTAATTCTACTAATTCAAAAAATATTTCTCGATTCAAACTATCCCTCCGCTACTTTTTTACAAACTTTGTTACTTTTAAAACTTAATTACTGTATTTCTGTCGCCAATTCGTATACAATCAAATAGTATTGAACCACTGAAAGGATCGTAGTATATTTATGAACACATTTTGGAAGTCGTTTCCTGACGTTGAACGTTCTTTAACGGAAACATGTGAATTAATTGAACAAACGTTGCATACACGCAACGAAGACATTGAAGAAGCCTTAGTAACTTTGGCTCGTTCTGGCGGCAAATTATTACGCCCCGCTTTTTTCTTTCTTTTTGCTCAACTGGGTGATGAAGAAAAACAAGAGAAACAACAACTATTAAAAATAGCTGCATCTTTGGAAATCCTACATATGGCTACGTTGATTCACGATGACATTATTGACGATTCTCCATTGCGCCGAGGCGCTGTGACTATTCAATCACAATATGGTAAAGACGTGGCTGTTTACACAGGTGATTTACTATTCACTGAATTCTTTACTTTGATTGCAGATGCCATGAATGGCTCTGAATTTATGAAAATCAATGCACAAGGAATGAAACGGTTATTACTTGGTGAACTCGATCAAATGAGTCATCGATTTGACCGCCGCATGTCGATTCCTGCTTATTTAAGAAGTGTCAACGGCAAAACAGCCGAACTTTTTTCACTAAGCTGTCTTGAAGGGGCCTATTTCGGTCATAGTTCAAAAGAAGTCCAACGTTTAGCTAAACGAATTGGCCGTCATATTGGCATTGCTTTTCAAGTCTATGACGATATTTTAGATTATACTGCCGACACGGAAACCTTGAAAAAGCCCGCTTTAGAAGACTTGTCACAAGGTGTTTATACGTTACCCCTTCTCTTCGCTTATCAAGCAGCACCTGACGTATTCAGCCCTTATTTGGATAAAGGACGCGCCATTACCTTAGAAGAGGCAGCTGAAGTTGCGGCGCTAGTCAATGACTATCATGGCGTTACAGAAGCACAAGCTTTTGCTAAAAAAGTAACCAACAAAGCAATCACTGATATTCAACAATTGCCTGATGGCACAGCAAAAGAAACCTTACTTTCCTTAACTGAGCTCTTATTACATCGTTCATTTTAAACGTTTTATAGAAGAATTGCCATTAATTGAAATAGAAAAACGACTGATTGTTTGCTTTAATCAACAACCAGTCGTTTTTTTATTCCTCGAAAGAACTAATGCCACGATCAATTCGGTAAAGTTTCTGATAATGCGCATTGGTTGCAAGTAATTCCTCTGGCGTACCACTCATCTCTAATTGACCATCTTCAATAAAGATCACTTGATCCATTAAAGTTACGCCTTGCAAATGGTGGGTAATCCAGATGACGGTTTTATCTTTTAATGCCTCAAAAAAGGTTTCCAGCAATTGCTGTTCTGTAATTGGATCTAAACCAGTAGTTGGTTCGTCTAATAACACAATCGGTGTATCTTGCAAAAGAATCCGCGCTAGCGCCAAGCGATGTCGTTCGCCACCAGAAAAACGTAAACCTGCTTCATCCACCATTGTTTGTAAACCTTCTGGTAATTGGGTAACCATTTCTTTTAAGCCAACTTTTTCTAAAACTGCCCAAACTTCTGCTTCACTTGCTTCTTCTCTACCAATCCGAATATTATTTAAAATGGTTGTTCGAAATAGGTACGGTGCTTGATGCATAACCCCAATATATTCAGTCATCGTCTCACCAAATGCCTCAGTTGGGATGTTTCCTAAAAGGATTTCTCCCGAAGTAGGCCGTAAATCACCACGAATGAGCGAAGCCAACGTACTCTTTCCGGAACCACTGCGCCCTAAAATCGCTAATTTTTGTTTTTCAGGAATTGTTAACGATAAGTCATTTAATACCTTTTTCGCTTGATTTTCATATGCAAAAGACAAATGTTCTATCGATAAACTGGTGCCATTTGGCTGAACAGGCGCTTCTGTTGAGTCATCTTCCCCTTCAGGAAGCTCATTAAAACGACGAATGGAATCCTTATAAATCGTTGTTTCCTGTGCTGCAGCAGGTAGCGGAGCAAAAGCATCAATTAACGGAAAAACGGTTAAAACAAAGGCACCAATCCAATTGGCTGCGCCCCCATGATTACCTGGAAACCGCACACTAGTCCAAGCTAAGACAGCAATCGCAATCACACCGAACAGAAGTTGTAAAACAAAGTCTCGGCCACGGTTAAATTGCTTCATTTTTTCATCTAATACACGAACGTTTGCTTCATCTGTTTCATAACGAGCAACGAATTCAGAGCCTCGTTGACTAAATACCCAATCAGACACACCTAGAATATTGTCGGTTAGTGTTTGATATAACTCATTTTTGGCATATTTATGTTTTTCTTGACGCGCACCATTCACTAGAACTGAAACAAGTGGTAATAGAAAAACAACCACTCCTAACATCAGTAACATGCATAAAGCAAACCACCAAGAAAAGAAACCTAATGCAATCACTAAAAAGATATACAAAATCCAAGCAATAACAGTTGGGAAAATCGTTCGTAAATACAAGTTTTGGATATGATTAATATCCTCTGAAAGCAAACCTAAGATATCCCCAGTGCGATATTTTGTCTTAAAGAAAATCGCATCTTTTTCTAGCACATTATAAAGTTTCAAGCGCAGATCAGAGGTCATTTTTAACACCCAGTTATGACTCGTTAGACGCTCCACATAACGAAAAACAGGACGGCCAATCCCAAATGCTCTTGTTAAAACAATGGGAATATAAATTAATAAAATATTCTCTGGTAAGGAAGCCGCACGACTGATTAAGTAACCAGACGTAAACATTAATGCCCCTGCGCTAAAGAACGTCAAGAAGCCTAAAAGTAAGGCAAAATACAAGGTTTTTTTATAGCGTTTTAAGAAAGGACGAACCCATTGATCGTTTTTCCAAACGTCTTTCGTTGTCGGCTGTTTTTCCATCATTGGCGTCCTCCTCTCATTTGCTTCATTAATTGAACATAGTAGCCATCTTTTTCAATCAACTCTGCTAGCGTTCCTTGTTCCACTAATTGACCTTTTTCCATCACTAAAATGTAATCCATTTCTTCCATCCAATGAAGACGATGTGTCGCAAAGAAGACGAGATGATCGTTCATTAATGGCAACATGCGCTCTTTCATTTCAACTTCTGTTTCAATATCCAAATGCGCTGTCGGCTCATCAAACAGCAAGACGTGGCGTTTTTGATCAACAAAGGCGCGGGCCAACGCTACTCGTTGTGCTTGTCCCCCACTTAACATTCGACCACTTTCCCCAATTAAGGTATGAATTCCTTCGGGAAGGTCTTTAACCAGCTCGTCTAAGCCAACTAACTGAATCGCTTGCTGAATTGCCTCATCTGTCGCTTCAGGTGTATAAAAGCGAATATTGTTTGCCAAAGTATCTTGGAAAATATATGGTGCTTGCGGAATATAAAGGATTTGTTTTTGCCAGTCTTTTTGTAAAAAATGTGGAATCGTTTGGCCATTTATCGCCAATTGACTCGTTTCTTCTGTTGGTAATAAAAAGCCACTTAATAAATTAATTAACGTTGACTTACCAGAACCACTCGCCCCAATAATTCCAATCTTTTTACGACCATCAACAGAGAATTGCAACGATTGAATCGCTTCTTGCGTTGCATCTTCATAGGAAAAATTTAACGCTGTGACTGACAACTGACTTTCTTGATGCCAATCATCTAACGTGAGCACATCGGTCTGTTCTGCTTCTGGCAATGCTAATACCGCTTGGATCGCTTGAAAAGAGTTTTTTCCATCTAAGGTTGCGTGATAATCACTTGAAAAATCACGAATCGGTAAAAAGAACTCAGGTGCTAAAATTAAAGTAACCAAGGCAGGAAATAATAAAATCGTGCCGTTTAATAAACTTAATCCAAGGAAAACTGCCACAACAGCTACCGATAATGTCGTAAAAAAGTCTAACGCAAAGGTTGATAAAATAGCAATTTTCAACGTACTCATGGTCGCTTTTCTGAATCGTTCACTTGTATGGTAAATACTCCCAGCATATTTTTTACTCAACCCAAACAGTTTCAGCGTGTCAATTCCTCGTAAGGAATCAATAAAATGATTGGAAAGCATTTGAAACGCCGCATATTGCTTGTCCGCTTTACTTTGTGCTGCATAACCTAACACAATCATAAAAATAATAATAATCGGAAAAACAATCAGCAATGTTACGCCTGAACGAATATCTTGTGTAAAAACAAAGGCCAAAATAATCCAAGGAATAATCATCATATTCATCATTTTTGTCAAAATCAATTGTAAATAATTTTCGGTTTGACTGATGCCTTCCAAAGCCATGGTAACCATATTTCCAGTCCCATTTTTTTGAACAACATTTGGCCCCAAACGGAAAATTTTAGTTAATAATTGTTCGCGTAATTCTTTCGAGCGTTCATAACTAAATGTATCGAGCATTCTCTCACGAAAATACGTAATAACATGTCGACCAAGATAAAAAATAAAAAAGAGTAAAATACTCTGTAGTTGTTGGTTAAGATGCCCGCCACTCCAAAGGCCGACAATGGCTTTTGAAAGAAAAAAAGCTTGCCCAATTATAAAGACTGCTTGCAGGAAAGAAAAACCTGCAAGCAAGACAAGAATTTTTTTGATTTTAGGCATCTGTAAGATGTCTTTATCAATCATAGATTTAATACCCCTCTGGTACGGCTGTCTGTGAAATACGTTTTCTGAAAATATAATAGGACCAAGCAGTATAAGCTAACACGAATGGTAAAATGCTTAAAGAAATCCACGTCATAATTTTTAGTGTATATGGTGTGCTTGTTGCATCTTTAATCAACAAATCAAAACCTTCACTACCAATCATAACACGTGGGAACAAGCCACTGAACAAGAGAGCAACTAGTACAACTAATGTTAAACCACTCGCTAGAAAAGCTAACATCTCTTTGCGTTTAAACACCCCAACATTAGCAATGACCGTTAAGACCACAATTGCTAACGTTAAAATTAAAGTGACCGCAAAGTTCTTTTCATAAAAGTCCGTTTTGAAGTACATCAACACTGCAAAAACTACTAAACCGACATATAAAACGCCGTATAAGATTTCTGCATAATTTCGAGCACGTTCGCGAATTGGGCCTTCTGTTTTTAAAGCAATATAGTTCATACCGTGTAAGTAGCAAAGTAATGTTAAGGCTACACCACCAACAATTGAAAACAGATTAAAATAATCCGTAAATTGCGCATGCATATTGCCGTTTGCATCTAAAGGCATCCCTTGGACTAAGCTGATAAACAAAATACCAAAGAAGAACGGTACAAGGAAACTACCAATTGATAGCGTCCAGTTCCACATCCGACGACGTTTACCTTCCGGCATGTTGTGGCGGAATTCAAAGGAAACTCCGCGAATAATTAAGCCAAATAAAATCGTAAATAGAATTAAATAGTAGCCACTAAATAATGAAGCATACCAATATGGGAAAGAGGCAAACATTGCGCCGCCCGCTGTTAATAGCCAAACTTCGTTTCCGTCCCAAACAGGTCCAATTGTTGCAACGACTTGATCTTTTTCGTCGTCATTGTGTGCCAACGTTTGAACGGCCATTCCAACACCAAAGTCAAATCCTTCTAAGAAGAAGAAACCTGAGAACAAGACGCCGATAAGGACAAACCATAATAATTGTAGTGTACTCATTCGCCAAATACCCCCTTATCAAATGGATCCAACGCTGGTTCATTTTCTTTCGCTAATTTTTTCGCTTCATAGTCTGGTCCTTTACGTAATTCTAAAATGACCAAGTAAACCATGACACTACCTAAACCAGCAAATAATAAGAAATAAATGACATTTGACGTAATTAATGAAGCAACCGATACATTTGGTGAAACACTTTGTTCAATCGTAAATAATCCATAGACAGTCCAGGGATAACGACCTAATTCAGTGACTAACCAACCTGTTGTATTCGCAAGGAATGGTGCGAACGTACATAAAGCAACAATCCACAGCATCCATTTCTTCTCGTACAGAGATGGTTTTTTCTTCCTTGTAAAGAATAGTCCTAAGGCAGCAACCAATAACATTAAGGCACCAAAACCAGCCATGATACGGAAGCTCCAGAATAAAGTGTTAACTGGTGGATAATAATTTTTATCATCCCCATATTTTTCTACCAAGCGCTTGTTGACTGTATCCATTCCATCAACCGAACCTGATAATTTGTTATACGATAAAATACTTAGCATATACGGAATATCGATACCAAAAACTTGTTTATGTTCCCGTTCATCTGCCCAAGCAATCAATGTCCAAGCAGCAGGATCATCAGAGTCTTCATAGGCCCCCTCCATCGCCGCAAATTTCATTGGTTGTCCTTCAATTAGAGCTTTCATTTGCAAGTCGCCAGCTAATAAAACGCCGATTGAACCGAACAAAGTAACCCATAAACCAATGCGCATAGATGCTTTGTGGAATGAAATATCCCGTTTTTTCAACAATTGGAAAGCAGCCATACCAGCTACTGCCATGCCGCCCAATGTAAAGGCGCCCATGATAACGTGTGAAAATTCATACCAAACTTTTGGATTGCTGATGACAGCTACAAAGTCCACCATTTCAGCACGGCCATTATTGATGACATAACCTACTGGATGTTGCATAAAACTATTGGCAACTAAAATCCAGAAAGCAGACATCATTGAACCGAATACGACTAACCAGATAAAGGTTACGTGAACTTTTGGATTCATTTTATCCCAAGTAAAGATCCATAAACCTAAGAATGTTGACTCTAAGAAGAAAGCTAAGAGCGCTTCTACCGCCAACGGTGCCCCAAAAATATCTCCGACGAATCGAGAATAATCAGACCAGTTCATCCCAAACTGAAATTCTTGAATAATCCCGGTTACAACCCCAACAGCGAAGCTTAATAGGAATATATTTCCCCAAAACTTGGCCATTTTACGATAACGTTCCTCTTTTTTCACAACGTACATTGTTTCCATAATTGCTACAACAAGTGCTAATCCTATTGAAAACGGTACGAAGAAAAAGTGGAAAACTGTTGTCATCGCAAATTGGATTCTCGCCAATGTTACAATATCAAACATATTATTTCCTCCCTGATTTGCCTCCACACAAAGAAACAAGCTTACCTGAATTGTTCATTTCCATTAGCGATGACTCCTTTTATCTACAAAACTAAAAGAAAATTCAAGTGAACTTTTCCAAAAAGTGTGAAAATGCATGTAATATAGAATAATTCCAATCTAAGTATACAACTTTCTGAGGCAGAAACCAAACAATACAGAAGCATTTCTCACAATTTTTTTAGGTGCTACCAAGATTTCTTCCCTTTCTTCTATCAATAAAAAAAGCCCTTCCTAAAAAAAGGAAGAACTAATCTCAATCTATCAACATTTTGACTTATCACTTGATTAGTTTCCGAAAATTGAAGTAGCTCGGCTTTGATGATAAAAATTCTAATCTTGTGATGAAAATTACGGATTGCTTGAGGTGATAGTTTGTTTTTTAACAACATGGCTCTAAAACACCAAATACCAGGGTTCGCCTTGCCGAAACGTTTTGGTACCATTCTAAACAACATGACTCTAAAACCTCGGAGAATTATTTTTTCTCCATGATTCCGTAGTCGCATCACTTATCCATAGCTAGTTTTCAGTTTAGAAGGTCTGATTTTTTTCTTCACGTTTATTATACCAAACTTTCTCCTTCTTGGCGGAAAAACCCACCATTTTTCAATGGTGGGTTTTCTTTATTTAGTAGCTGTAACAGCGAGCCAGATTTCACTATACTTAGCTTCTGCTGGTCCTTGATATTGCGTAAACGAAATTTCTGGTGCTGCAACGACTTGGTAACCAGATGAAGGCAACCATTCAGAGAATATCCTTGCCCAGGTTTCTTGTAAAGTTTGTGGGAAAGGACCTTCATTTGGAAAAACCGCCCATGTATGAGCAGGTACGCTTAGTTGCTCCAAATCTTCATAGGTATTTTCTTGCAAAGTGGCAAAGCCAATCATGTGTGTCATTTCTCCACCCTCTATTGTTCGTCCCTCTTGAAAGTCAAAAGAAGTATTTACTACTTGATGAGGATATACATCATCAAATGTATGCATTTCCGCTCGTTGTTGTGGTGTAATGCGCTGTGCTAATTCCATGATTGCTTGATTTTCCCCTTGATACTGCAAGGGAACCTTCTGACTAACTCCGACTATTTGAAACGCTGGTTTTTCAATCAATTTAACATCCATTGATTGTCCTCCTTTAATATCAATATAGAAAGAGAATTTAGGGAACGTTTTTTGGATTTGTGTTTTCATTACTTCAGAAGGGGCTTGTCCTGACCAATCGCGAAAAGCTCTTGAGAATCCTTCAATACTTTGATAACCATATTTAAAAGCTACATCTGTCACTTTTTCACCAGCAAGTAATGCTAAATTTGCTTCCGCCAAACGTCTCTTTTTAATATACTCAGCCAGACTCATCCCCGCAATAAACGAAAAAGTTCGTTTAAAATGGTAAACAGAAATCCCTGTCTTTTTCGCCAATTCATCGAAGGATACTTCTTCCGTTAAATGTTCTTCAATATAATCCATTGCTTGATTTAAATTTGCGAGCATCCGTGTCCCTCTCTTTCTATTTGAAAGTTTACTAAAGACCAACAAAGATGACTTGATTATTTAGAGCCAACATTCGTCAAGTCGCTACTCTTGGTTCATAGCGGCTTTTAAAGCCTGTGCTAAAGCACTTTCTTCAGGTTCGTCTGGTTGTGAATATTTTTTCATCAAACGACGTTCTTCATGTTTAGTCATTTTTTGTTTTCGTTCTTTTTTATCGGGAATTTTTTCAGTAATCGAACAGAATTTACATTTGAAAGAACGACCATTTTTTCCTTCTATAATGACCATTTTTTTATGACATTGTGGGCAACGGTGATTGGATACTTTAGGATCTTTTCGCCGACGATAAGAACATTCTTGCTTTGTACAAACGTAAATCTTCCCATCTTTCGTATTTTTTTCCCGTAAGTTTGAGCCACAATCTGGACATTTTTTTTGCGTAATGGAAAAATCTTGATATTTTTTCTCGCTTTGTTTAATTTCACGGACTAATTTTTTCGTATCCTCTTCAATATCCTTTAAGAAAAGTTGACTCTTTTGTTGACCCGAAGCGATTGCTTCGAGCGACTTTTCCCATTTTTCCGTTAGTTCAGGTGTCACAAGTGATGGATTCACCAAGTCTAATAGTTGCTTTCCTTTGGCAGAGACACTTAAACCGCTATTGGTTCGTTCCATCAATTCTGATTTAATCAGTTTTTCAATAATTTCAGCTCGCGTTGCCGGTGTGCCTAAACTGTGTTTCTCCATTTTTCCCAACAACGTTCCTTCGGTTAATGGTTTTGGCGGCGACGTTAATTCTTTGTTAATGGTAAAGTTTGGCGCAACGGTCATGCCTTTTTGCCATTGGACAGTGGATAGCGGCTGTTCGGCTGTTGTTTTCCAGCCAGCAACAACTACTTTATTTTGATGAAAGACAAATGTTTCTTTTCCAAAAGCGACTGTAACTTTTGTTTGTTTGGTTTGATTTGGCTCAGCAAACAAACCTAAGAATCGTTGAACAATCATTTGATAGATTTTTTGTTCATCATTGCTCAGTTTTTCATAACGAGGACGTTGTTCAGTTGGAATCAACCCATGGTGATCCGTGACTTTTGCATTTTGGAAAACTTTTTGTTGTTTAACAACGGCCCCATTTTTAAGGTAGCCTTTCACTTCTGGTGAAAAATCAGCAATGGCTTGAAGTCGTTCTTTCATCGTTCCTTTCATATCCGTCGTTAGATATTTGCTGTCAGTTCGAGGATAGGAAACAATTTTATGGGTTTCGTATAAACTTTGTACAAGAGACAACGTTTTCTTTGCAGAAAATTGGAATCGCTGGTTGGCTTCACGCTGGATTTCGGTTAAATCATATGGTAACGGCGCATTTTCTGTTTTAACTTTTTCTTGAATATCGGTAACTAAGCCCTTTTGTTTTGAGAGTTCTTTGACTAATTGTTCTGCTTCCTGCCGTTCTTTTAAAGCGTATGGATTTTTTTGGGTCATCTTTGCTTTTTCTGATTCAACAGTTAACGAGATAGTAAAATAAGTTTGAGGCTTAAATTGTTCAATCGTTTTTTCTTGTTGGCGCACCATTGCTAAAGTTGGTGTTTGAACACGACCTGCGGATAAGTTATCTTGATATTTAACTGTCAAGGCCCGTGTGACGTTTAGCCCAACTAACCAGTCAGCTTTTGCGCGCGCCAAGGCAGAGTAATACAAATTATCGTAGTCTTTCGCTGGGCGAATTTTCTTAAACCCGTCTTTAATGGCTTTGTCTGTTTGAGATGAAATCCATAAGCGTTTGACTGGTTTGTTAAAACGGACATATTCTAAAATCCAGCGGGCTACTAATTCACCTTCACGACCAGCATCGGTGGCAATCACGGCTTCAGAAACATCTTTACGATTGGCTAATTGTTTAATCGCTTTTAATTGATGTCCCGTTTTCGGTAACGGTTTAATCCCTAAATTCTTAGGAATCATCGGTAAAGTTTCCATTTGCCACGTTTGCCATTCTTTGTTTAAATCTTCTGGCATTTTTAGTCCTAAGAGATGGCCTAAAGCCCAGGTAACAATCACGTTGGGTCCTTCATAATAATTCTTATTTTTTTGATTTGCTCCTAAAACGCGGCTTAAATCTTTTGCTACGCTAGGTTTTTCAGCAATAATTAATTGTTTTGCAACCACTAGTTTCGCTCCTTTTTGAGTGCTATCTTTTCGTATTATACCAAATATTAGCTCGATTTTCTCTAAATTCCGAGAATAGAAAAAGAGTTTAAAGAAAATTCCCTGAGGTTTTTCTTTAAACTCATGCGTTTCAAATAACTTTCCGTTTGCAGAATTTTGTTTTGCCAAAATGATTGGATATTGTGGTAAACTCAGCTTTATTTTCAAAAGTAACCGCATGATGATTTTCTAGTAATGCTAAACCGAAGTATTGTTGTAAATCTTCATCGCATTCTTCACACCAGCGTTCTTCCCCATCATTCCAGAAAGCCGTTAAATAATTAGGCTTTGTGTTGACGTATGTATAATTCTGAGAAAGTTTTTGCCAAACTTCCACATAATATGTCTCTGCATCGGTCAAGTTATCGAAGGTTTTTTCTTGAACAATGTCCTCTTGCCAATCATCAAAAAACCACCAAGGTTCATTGTCGCCATACATTGTAATTACTTGATACATTGAACCGCTCCTTTTTTTGCTACTGTAGGTATCATAGTCACTTTCTGAAAAAGTTGCAAGGATTTGGTTTCGGACTGAGAAATTTTTGAAATTTATTTTATCCTGCCACTTCTAAAGAAGCAATAAAATCTTCAATCATGCGACGATAACTTTCTTCCGGCGTGGCTTCTTCGCGTTGAAAATAACCTAAAAAACGTAAGGTAATATAACCATGGATTAAGCTACGTAATTCTCGACTTTTATGCAGTCGTTCTTCATTATTAAATGGATAAAAAGCTAAAAGTTGTAAGATAATTTGATTGGTTTCATGGATGCCTTCAATTAATTGTTGGTTTTGCGTTTTCGGCACACTGATAAGTAATTCATAGACTGCAGAATTTTCAAAAGCAAATTGTTGGTACGTTTCAGCATATATCCGAATTGCTTCTGCGCCACTCTTACCCACTAAGGCTCTTCGCAATGCATCATTTAATTCTTGAATTAACAAGTCCACTAGAGCATTTTTTACTTCAGCAATATTTTTAAAGTGATTATAGAGTGAAGGATACTTGATGCCTAAATCAACGGCTAAATTTTGAAAGGTTAATTGTTGAACGCCCAATTCTTCCGCTAGGTTGCGGGCACTTTCAAGGATTTTGGCTTTCGTTAAATTCCGTTTTTTTGCCATCTTTCTAACGCCTCCAATTCTTAAATTTTGGACAAGTATTAGTTTATCATATCTATTGACTCTTTTTAAACTATAAATTATAGTTTATAATAATAATTTGTAAACATTATTTTTGAAAGAAGGCTGTTTGGCATGCATATTACCAACCGTTCTCATTTGGCCGATCGTTATGGCAAACGAACCAGTGCAGAATTTTTATTACACGAACGTCCTATCTTATCTTTTCCTATTTCATTAGCGGCCATTCCTAAAGAAGCCCGCTATTTATCCTGGGAATTAATTGATTATGACACGATTCCTCTAATTGGTTTCCCTTTTATTCATTGGTTAGCGGCCAATGTTCCTGTAACCAATGAGATTCCTGAAGACTTTAGTCGAACAGCACTCAAGCCTACCATTCAAGGAAAAAATAGTCTTGCTTCTCCTTTGGGGAAACAGATGATTCCTGCGCTTGCCACTGAAACGTTACCTGAGTTAACCGAACGTTATCTGGGGTTAAGCCCTCGCTCTGGTGTGCACACCTATACGTTATATGTGTACGCTACAAAAAATCCACTAAATTTAAAAGAAGGCTTTTTTGCGAATGAATTGCATCAAGCATTGAATGATCAACGACTCGCCAAAGCCAAATTTGAATTCCTTTACTAGAAAGTGAGGAAATAGAATGTATGAATTAATTAAAAGTAAAATTTTCCGTCTAAGACAACCTTGGGAAAAAAATCTGCTTGTTTTATGGTTTGGCACATTTATGGCTGGTATTGGCTTTAGCTTAGTGATGCCATTCATGCCTCTTTATATCAACACATTAGGTACTTTTACCCACCAACAATTGAATTTTTGGAGCGGAATCACGTTCTCCTCCACTTTTTTAGTCACAACCATTGTTTCACCTTGGTGGGGCCGTTTAGCCGACCGAAAAGGACGCAAGTTAATGTTATTACGCGCTTCATTAGGGATGGCTATCGTCATTAGTTTAATGGGCGCAGTCACAAGTGTTTATCAATTAATTGGCTTACGCTTATTACAAGGTGTTTTTTCTGGTTATATCAGTAATGCGACTGCGTTAGTTGCTACAGGCACACCTAAGGAAAAAAGCGGTCAAGTGCTTGGTACTTTAGCAACTGGTTCTGTTACCGGCACGTTGCTTGGTCCTCTTTTGGGGGGTGTCACTGCGTCTATTTTCGGTTATCGGCCAACCTTTTTCATTACTGGTACGATTTTATTACTCGTTTTTGTTTTGAGTCTCGTCTTTGTCCATGAAGAGTTTGTGCCAATTGAAAAAAATCAAGCCGCATCTGGGAAACAAATTTTAAAAAAACTAGAACATCCCCACGTGATTCTTGGAATGTTTATTACGACATTAATCATTCAAGCTTCCAATAATTCAATTAGTCCCATCATCAGTTTATATATTCAACAATTGTTGGGTGGTCACGGAAATGTCACCTTAATTAGCGGAGTCATTGCTTCTATTCCAGGGATTGCAACGTTAATAGCCGCCCCTCGTTTCGGCCGGTTAGGCGATCGTATTGGCAGTGAACGCATCTTGACAATTGGCTTAATTTTAGCCATTTTCGTTTACCTACCAATGGCCTTTGTTCAAAATGTCTGGCAGCTTGCTATGCTTCGTTTCTTAGTTGGGATTTCCGATGCCTGTTTACTACCAGCTGTTCAAACATTGATCACTCGTTATTCCCCAAGTGACGCTGCAGGTCGTATTTTCAGTTACAATCAATCTTTCCAAGCGACAGGAAATGTGATTGGTCCTATGATTGGTTCAAGCGTATCTGCCGCTTTCGGTTATCGTGGGGTCTTTATTTCCACTTCTTGTCTGGTTCTCCTTAACCTTCTATGGGTTCGTCGAAGCACCGCCGAATTAAAAAAAGAGAAAAATGATGACTAAGTTATACACAGAAAAGTTATCCACAATTTGAATTTTTAATTTTTCTCTTTTTCTTATTTTTAAAAAAATAGGCATATAAAACAAAAAAGAAAAGCGGATATTTACTGGTTTTATGACCAGCATATCCGCTTTTCTTTTGGTTAACTCTGCGCTTTTTGTTTCACAACTCGTGAAACTTTTTAGACGTATTGTAGTTCTTTTTCATCTTGGTAGGCGCGATCAATTAAGCCGCCCCCTAAGCATTCCATCCCATCATAAAAAACAACAGCTTGACCTGGAGTGACTGCGCGCGCTGGTTCCTTAAACGTAACGGTTGCTTTTGTGCCATCTTCAGATAAGGAAACATGCACTGGGATATCTGCTTGACGATAACGGAATTTAGCCGTACAGTCAAACTCTTTTGGCATTGGCGTATCAACAGTAAAATGAACCTCACTAGCTTCTAAATGTGTTGCATATAGTTTTTCATGGTGAAATCCTTGTCCCACATATAATGTATTGGTAGTTAAATCTTTCCCAATCACAAACCATGGTTCTTGTGTTTTACCGCCGCCACCAATTCCTAAGCCTTGACGTTGACCGATAGTATAATACATCAGACCATCATGTTGTCCTTTGATTTCGCCATCTTCTGTCACCATGTTGCCTTTTTTAGCTGGTAAATAATTACTCAAAAATTCTTTGAAATTCTTTTCACCAATAAAACAAACGCCCGTTGAGTCTTTTTTCTTGGCTGTGGCTAATCCAGCACGTTCAGCAATTGCACGAACTTCTGACTTTTCCATGCCACCCAATGGAAACATTGTTTTTGCCAATTGTGCTTGTGATAATTGGCTTAAAAAATAAGTTTGGTCTTTATTATTGTCAATTCCACGTAACATATGCACTACGCCATTTTCATCCGTTTCTACTTGTGCATAGTGGCCAGTTGCAACATAGTCAGCGCCTAGTTGCATAGCATAATCTAGGAATGCTTTAAATTTAATTTCTTTATTACACATGACATCTGGATTTGGTGTCCGTCCTAACCGATATTCTGCTAAAAAATATTCAAACACACGGTCCCAATATTCTTTTTCAAAATTGACCGAATAATACGGAATCCCAATTTGATCCGCTACTTTTGCGACATCTTTATAGTCCTCAGTTGCGGTACAGACACCATTTTCGTCTGTATCGTCCCAATTTTTCATAAAGATCCCAATTACATCATAGCCTTGCTCTTTTAAAAGCAACGCTGTGACAGATGAATCGACACCGCCACTCATGCCTACCACGACACGCGTTTTGCTGTTATCTGCCATTTTATCACCATCATTTCAATTAGATTCTGAAATCATCCACGATTTGAAGGTCGTAACTTTTCAGTGCTTTTCATTATACTATTTTTTTGAAATAAGTAAAGCAAGCCGGGCGTATAATGAGAAAATACTTGGAACAAAGACACAGCCAACAAGCTGTTGCTTTCAAAGAAACAGAAAACCTGAAGGAACAAGCTACTTTCACTTGTTTCTTCAGGTTTCTCTAAATTATTCTACTTTCTCTAATACACCACGGCTAATTAAGCCATCCATTAAGAAAAAGTATTTTTCTTTACTCATTTCATGTTGTTCATTCTTGAAAATATTCATTGGTTTTAAACCATTTGCCGTTGTAATGGACATTTTCAACTCTTTTAGATCAGCAGTGATCGTAATTTTCAATTTGAAGCCTTCATTTCTCTGAGGCGTTGGATCTAAGGAACGAATCAATTGAAAGTTCCCTGATTTTGTTTCAGTAAAGCCGTTATCTTTTAATGTATAGCGTTTTGCACTAGGATGTACTTTGTAAAAAACTGTTGAGCCTTCAACAGCAGCCATTGTTGTAAATGCCATGGGTTCCACCTCGTTATTTTCATTGTTATCTTCATTATAGCGAAAACCTGTAGCTGCCGCAATCAGATTATTTTTTCAATTGTTGAATCACTGCAACTAGTACTTCAGAAAAAGTCGCAATTTCTTCTGGTGTGTTCCCGTAGCCAAAACTAATCCTGATTGATTCTTTAATAGCTGAGGAATTTTCTCCATACATCGCTGTCAACACGTGCGAAGGATCCACAGTTCCCGCTGTACAAGCCGAGCCAGTTGAAATCGCAATACCTCTTAAGTCCAAATGCATTAAGAGCAAATCACTAGGAATTCCTTTTAAATGAAGATTTAAGACATGCGCTAAACGATTGGTTGGTTCACCATTAATTGAAAAATCAATATTGGCTTCTTCTAACGCTTTTAAAATAATCGTTTGAAAACTTTGATAGGCTGTTTTTCTTGCTTGCTTTTCTGCAGAAGTTAGTAATGAAACGGCAGTACCCATGCCAATAATTCCAGCTAAGTTTTCCGTGCCCGCACGTCGTTTTTCTTCTTGTTCCCCACCATGTAAAAGAGGTGGTAATTGGATTGCATCGCTTTTAAATAAAAAACCTACGCCTTTTGGACCATTGATTTTATGAGCGGAAATACTTAATAAGTCGATCCCTAATTCATGAGGTAAAATGACTTCACTTCCATAAGCTTGGACGGCATCTGTATGAAAAATCGCCGAATGATTTTTAAGAATTGCACCAACTTCAGCAATCGGTAATCGATTTCCAATTTCATTATTGCCATACATCATTGAAACCAAGATCGTTTCTTCGCGTAAAGACTTTTTGAATTGATCCATTGAAATCTGACCATTTTCATTCACAGGCAAGTAAGTCACTTCAAAGCCTAACGTTTCTAAGTATTCCATCGTTCGTAACACAGCGGGATGTTCAATTGCCGTAGTAATAATATGTTTTCCTTCCTTTTGACGAGAAAAAGCAACTGCCAAGATGGCTGTGTTATCCCCTTCTGTGCCACCACTATTAAAAATAATTTCGTGGGGTTTGGCTTGTAAGCTCTCGGCAATCGTTTGACGCACTTCTTCCAGAAGACCGTGTGCCTTTCGTCCAAACTGATGAATACTTGATGGATTGCCAAAAGTCGTTTGCATATTTTCAGTCATCGCTTGAATGACCGTTGGATGAAGCGGTGTTGTTGCCGCATGATCTAAATAAATGGGTTCCAAATGACTCGTCCCTTTCCTTATGTTCTGGCGTTATTCTAGCATAAAAAGCTTAAAACACAAAATCAGAATACTTTCTCTTCTATTTATAAAAGAGATAAGAAAAATAGGCCCAACACTATTAAAGTTGTTAGACCTATTTCTAGTTTAAGGAATCACTTATTCTCCTTTTGGTTCTAAACGGAATAATGGACTCATTGGTTTATTTTCATGGATACGAAGTAACGCTTCCCCCATTAACTCAGCGCAAGAAATAATATTCAAGGTTGCTGGTTGGCGGTCTGCTGTCGTATAAACAGAGTCAGTAATACTAATTTCCTTAATTGGCGCATTTTCTAAGGTTGCTTTTGCGCCTTCTGATAACAAACCATGCGAGGCGCAAGCATACACTTCTTGCGCACCATTTTTCATTAAAACTTCCGCCGCTGTGGCTAACGTTTGACCAGTATTCAAAATGTCATCAACAAGAATACATTTTTTCCCAGCGACATTCCCAATAACGTAACCTTCTTGACGCACCCCATCAATCTCTTCATGGTCTACAATTGCTAAGGTCGCATCTAAGTACTCCGATAAACTACGTGCGCGTTGAACGCCACTGTTTTTAGGCGAAACAATCACAATTTCTTCCCCTACTAATGCTTGTTGACGATAATAATGAGCAAACAAAGGCATTGTAAATAAATTATCTACTGGGATATCAAAAAATCCTTGGACTTGAACAGTATGCAAGTCTAATGTTAACAAACGTGTTGCGCCTGCCTCTACCAACATATTAGCAACTAATTTCGCAGTAATGGGTTCTCTTGGTTTCGCTGTGCGGTCTTGGCGAGCATAACCATAGTAAGGCAAAATAACATTAATTGTTTTTGCGCTAGCACGTTTTAATGCATCAATTAAAATAAGCAATTCCATCAAATGATCATTTACAGGGGCATTCGTTGCTTGGATGATGTAGACATGATCGCCACGAATACTTTCTTCAATATTAATTTGAATTTCGCCATCACTAAATTGGCGCACGGTGCTTTTTCCTAATTCTGTTCCTACTGATGCTGCGATTTTTTCAGCAAGTGGTCGATTTGCATTTAAACTGAAGATGCGTAAGGTGTCATCTTGATAGTTTTCGGTCATGATATCCTCCGTCAATATAAAATAATAGTCGTTTTCATTCATATTCTACCATTTTTTGTCATAAAAATCATGGGATCCTCCTTAATTTATTGAAAGAAACGGTTTTCTTTGTGAAAAAAGCGCTTGTATTTAGGTGCACCTAAAAATTATTTGCATTTTCTTAAACTATCCCTTATACTGATTTTAAGGCAAACCTAAAAAGGAGGAATTTCATGAGAAAAAGCTTTAACTTAGCTGTTCAAGCGTTAACCGTTCAATATCAAGGACGGACCGCTTTAAATAATATCCACGTTACTATTCCCTCCGGTAAAATTACTGGAATTATCGGACCAAATGGTGCTGGAAAGTCAACATTTATTAAAGGGTTATTAGGCTTGATTAAAACAAAGGAACGTGATGTTTTGTTAAATAATCAAGCGATTGACCAACAAAAAACAACCATTGCCTATGTAGAACAACGTAGCGCCTTGGATCTTAGTTTCCCAATTAGCGTTTTTGAAACGGTCTTGCTAGGAACCTATCCAAACTTGGGACTATTAAAACGCCCAGGAAAGAAAGAAAAGCAAGCAGCCATGGCTGCATTAAAAATGGTGCAATTAGAAGACTATGCGCAACGCCAGATTGGCGAACTTTCTGGTGGCCAATTACAACGTGTGTTTATTGCCCGTGTTTTGGCCCAAGGTGCTGAGGTGATTTTTTTAGATGAACCTTTCGTCGGCATTGATATGTCTAGTGAAAAAGTGATTATGGATATTCTCAAATCATTAAAAAATCAAGGTAAAATGATTATCATTGTTCACCATGATTTGCACAAAGTGTCCCACTATTTTGATGAATTAATCGTTTTGAAAAACCGGCTAATTGCTGCGGGTCCTGTTGAACAAACGTTTACTGCAGAAACGCTACAAGAAGCATACGGTGATTTGTTAGGTGATTTGTTAGGTGATTTATTAATACAGGGGGTTGCAAAATGATTGCTGCATTTATTGATGGTTTATTCCGTTATCAATTTTTACAAAATGCCCTTTTGACGTCTGTAATTGTCGGACTCATTTCAGGGGTAATTGGTTCATTCATTATTTTACGTGGGATGTCTTTGATGGGTGATGCGATTTCCCATGCTGTTTTACCAGGGGTCGCTGTTTCTTATATGTTTGGTTTCAATTATATTTTTGGCGCTTCTATTTTTGGCTTATTAGCTGCATTATCGATCGGCTTTATTACCCAAAAAAGTCCACTAAAAAATGATACTGCCATTGGTGTTGTCTTTAGTTCTTTTTTTGCTTTAGGGATTATTTTTATCTCTTTTGCAAAAAGTTCCACCGATTTATATCATATTCTGTTTGGAAATGTATTAGCGGTCGCAGATACCGATATTTTAATTACTTGTGTCGTCGGTGTGATTGTTTTGATTTTTGTGGCATTGTTTTATAAAGAGTTGCAACTCACTTCTTTTGATCCCACAATGGCTCAGGCCTATGGTTTAAATATTCAATTTTTCCACTATGCATTGATGTTTTTACTAACATTAGTCGCTGTTTCTTCTTTGCAAACCGTCGGAACTATTTTAGTCATTGCCATGCTGATTACACCAGCGGCAACAGCTTATCTATTAACAAATCACTTACCGACAATGATTGGCTTAGCCTCTACTTTTGGGATTTTAAGTTCAGTGATTGGCCTATTCTTTAGTTATTCTTATAACTTAGCTTCTGGTGCGACGATTGTTTTAACCGCCGCCTTATTCTTTTTATTGGCTTTCTTTTTCTCACCAAAGAAAGGCCTAGTATTTGTAAACCGTCAGAAAGAAATGGAGGAATCAACGAATGAAAAAATTTAGTTTATTTTTTTTAACACTTTTAGCAGGGTTAACGTTAGCTGCTTGCGGGAATCAAGCCGCTGAAAAGAAAGAAAAATTAGCAATTGTGACAACGAACTCGATCCTATCTGATTTAGTGAAAAATGTTGGACAAGACAAAATTGAGCTGCATAGTATTGTGCCAATTGGGACAGACCCTCACGAATATGAACCGTTACCAGAAGACATTGCGAAAGCTTCTGAAGCGGACATTTTATTCTTTAACGGCTTGAACTTAGAAACAGGCGGAAATGGCTGGTTTAACAAATTAATGAAAACGGCCAAAAAAGTTGAGAATAAAGATTACTTTTCTACAAGCAAAAATGTTACGCCACAATATTTAACAAGTGCCGGTCAAGAACAAACAGAAGATCCGCATGCTTGGTTAGACATTGAAAATGGCATTAAATATGTAGAAAACATTCGTGACGTGTTAGTAGAAAAAGATCCAAAAAATAAAGATTTCTATACAGAAAACGCGAAAAATTATACCGAAAAACTTAGCAAACTACATGAGGAAGCCAAAGCTAAATTTGCTGATATTCCTGATGATAAAAAATTATTAGTTACAAGTGAAGGTGCCTTTAAATATTTCTCCAAAGCTTATGATTTAAATGCCGCTTATATTTGGGAAATTAACACAGAAAGTCAAGGAACACCTGAACAAATGACCACGATTATTGATACCATTAAGAAATCAAAAGCACCTGTGTTATTTGTTGAAACCAGTGTCGATAAACGTAGTATGGAACGGGTCTCAAAAGAAGTGAAACGACCAATTTACGATACACTTTTCACAGACTCTCTTGCCAAAGAAGGAACAGAAGGCGATACGTACTACAGCATGATGAACTGGAATTTAACAAAAATCCATGATGGCTTAATGAGTAAATAAATAATAAAGAAGAAAGAACCAAGTTGACTCCCCCTCAACTTGGTTCTTTCTTCTTTATTTAACTAATTCCTCAATATCAATTACTCGATCCACAATTTCTTCATAAAAATCTGCTTCATGGGAAACCAGAAAAACCGTTCCTGGGTAAACGTGAATTGCTTCTTGTAAACTTTTTTTGGCCGCTTCATCAATATGATTGGTTGGCTCATCTAAAAATAACAAATTACTAGTTTGCATCATTAGTTCCGCTAGTTTTACTTTTGTTTGCTCACCACCACTTAACAGGGCTAACGACTGCATTGCTAACTTATCTGGTAAACCTGCCCTAGCCAAATGACTTCTTCGCTCTTTAATCGTTGTATCTGGAAAACGATCTGATAAATAGTCTAGTGGCGTTAACTGCTCATTAGGCCACGCTAAGTCTTGGGTAAAATAAGCAATTTTTGTATTCAGCGGATAATGAAATTCTCCATCTAATGAAGGAATCACTTTCGTTAACGTTTTAATTAATGTTGATTTGCCAATCCCATTAAAGCCTTTCAATGCGACTTTTTCACCGACATGAACCATTAAATCTAACGGTTCTAACAAAGGTTCCCGATAGCCGACAACTAACTTCTGGGTCGTTAGTGCTTGCGTTGCAACTAACCCTTGATAAGGAAATTCAATCGCTGGCTTAGTCAAGGAACCAGGCGGAGTCAATCGTTCCAACCGGTCCAATTGTTTTTGACGACTTTTAGCCATCGTTGCTCGATTTCCAGCTTTGTATTTACGAATATAGGCTTCCATTTTTTCAATTTTTTCTTGTTGGGCCTGATACTGTTTCAAATAGGTTTGTTTATTCTGCTCTTTTTGTGCAAAAGATTTTTCTACATTTCCAGTATATTTGGTTAATTTGCCAAACTCAATATCTGCGATGCAATTCGTCACTTCATTTAAAAATTGATAATCATGAGAGACTAATAGAAAGCTTCCTTCAAAATTATTCAGATAGCGAACAAGCCATTGAATATGTGTATCATCTAAATAGTTGGTGGGTTCATCTAAAAGTAACACATCAGGGGTCTCTAACAATAATTTTGCTAAAATCACTTTTGAACGTTGACCACCGCTTAGCTCCCCTAACTTTTTATCCAAACCAATTGCTTGTAGTCCTAACCCGTTGGCTAAATCCTGAATAATCGTGTCGATTTGGTAAAAATTACTTTCATCTAAATCTGTTTGTAATTTGCCTGCTTGTTCTAAAAGTTTTTCCGAAGCCGTTTGACTGTATTCTTCATAAAGTTTTGTCAGTTTCGCTTCTTTATCAAAAAGTTCTTGAAAGGCTTGTTTCAAAAAATCAACCATCGTTAGTGATTGTTCTACAGAAACGTGCTGATCCAAGTACCCAATCTTGCAATTTTTTTGCCACTGAATCGTTCCTTCGTCTGGCAATACTTCCCCCGTTAAAATTTTAATTAAGGTGGATTTGCCGACACCATTTTGGCCAGTTAAGCCTAAATGATCCCCTTTATTCACTTGCAATGAAGCCTCTTCATACAAGACCTTTTCGCCAAATCGATGCGTTAAATGTTCAATAGTTAAAATACTCATTTTCGTCACTTCTTTCTTGTTAACTGATTATTTTGGGACAACAAAAAAAGAACCACGTCTGCACGTCGTCCATCCTGACAGAAATCCCGACAACCGCTTGTACGTACACTCAAATAAGACTAGCTTTTCTAGTCAAAAAATGTGCTATCAAGCGATGAAGAAATTAATTGCTCGGCTCCACAACAGTGCTTCATCTGTTCTTAAACTATCGGGAGCTACTTTTCTTGTTAATTTATCAGTTAAAACAAAAAACATGTGAATCACCTTTCTTATGCTTGTATTCTACCATAGTATGACAAGAAAGCAAACCACGTTGGTTTATAACGAAAGGAGCCCACAAACAATCATTTTGTCGGCTCCCTATCCCTATTATTCTGATAAATAGTTTAATGCATAGCGTACGTGGTACTCTGCTGCTAAAAGTAAGGCACGTTCATCAATATCAAATTGTTCATGATGGTGTCCAAAATGAGTAGCAGGATTTTCAGGGTTTCGTGAACCGACCCGTCCATAGATACCAGGAATTACCGCTAAGTAATCAGCAAAATCATCCGCCCCTAAACTTTTAGGATGATCGGTCACAACATTTTCAAAACCAACAATTTCACTGGCTACCTGCTGTGCACGGTTGGTTGCTTGTTCTTCATTAATTAATGGATTCGCTGCCGCATAAACAGAAAAATCAGCAATTTCTGTGCGATGAGACTGGGCAATTTCATGGGCAATTTCTTCGACTCGTTGTAAAACAAATTGGCGCGTTTCCTGACTAAATGTTCGAACAGTACCTTCAATGGTTGCCTGGTTTGCTACAATATTATAGCGTGTTCCTGCTTGTAAAACGCCAATTCCTACTACGACAGAATCTAAAGGATCAATCTCGCGAGCTACAATTTTTTGTAATTCCACAACGATACTGGCCGCTGCTAAAACAGCATCTCGGCCATTCTGTGGTTGGGCGACGTGACTACTTTGACCACTGACTTCAATTTTAAAAATATCACAAGAGGCGTTGGTGGCGCCTTTGGTAGCGACTAATTTCCCGACCGGCACACTAGAATCTAAATGAATCCCAAACACTTGGTCGATTGCTTCTAAATAATTTCCTTCCACAAATTGTCGAGCGCCTGCACCAATTTCTTCAGCTGGCTGGAAGGCCAGTTTAATCGTTCCTGAAAAGGTATCCTGATGTTTTTTGAGCACTTTAGCTGCACCTAGCAATGCTGCCGCATGACCATCGTGTCCACAAGCATGATTGAGTCCTGGATTTTTAGAAGCATAGGCAGCACCTGTTGCATCTGGCAATTCCAACGCATCAATATCTGCACGTAACAAAATCGTTTTGCCAGCGCCAAGACTTCCTTCAATGGTTGCTAAAACACCCGTTTCCCCTACTTCTACAAAAGGAATAGCTAAGGCTAGTAGTTCTTCTTTAATTCGCTTAATCGTTTCATATTCTTTTAAACTTGCTTCAGGGTATTGATGAAAATGGCGTCTTAAATGGATTATCCATTCCTTTTCTGTAGCAATAGCTTCTTGGATTGTTTGAATCGTTGTTGTACTCATTATAAATGCCTCCTTTATTTTTTACCAAATGTTTCCCAGGCTGGAACATTGGCGCCTTTTGATGTTTCTGCAATGACCTTTTTCGTTTCTTCTTGTTGATATTCTTCTACAACTTTTTGATAAAGTTTATTCTCTTGATCTTCTTCTCGGGCCACGACAATGTTCACATAAGGTTTCGCTTTTTCGTTTACAGGTTCTAAGAAAATAGCATCTTTATCTGGTGTATACCCAGCATCGACAGCCATGCCGCTATTAATCACTGAAGCATCGACATCTTGTAAAGCGCGCGCTGTTTGCGTAGCATCTAATTCAGTTATTTTCAATTGGCGTTTATTTTCAGTAATATCACTGACAGTCGGTAGTTGCTGTTTCGCAGGATCAACTTTTATCAGTCCTGCAGTTTGTAATAAAATTAACGCCCGCCCACCATTCGTTGGGTCATTAGGAATAGCAATTTCTCCGCCGTCTTTAATTTTCGTGATATCTTTCAATTTATTGGCGTAAATTCCCAATGGTGCATTGACTGTATTGCCAATTGATACTAATTTCGTCCCATGTTCTTTATTGTAATTGTCTAAAAAGATTTGATGCTGAAAGGCATTTAAATCAATTTCTTTTTCTGCTAATGCTGCATTGGGTTGCGTATAGTCTGTAAATTCTACCAATTGTAGATCAATATTTTTCTTTTTCAAACGGTCTTTGACCGATTCCCATTCATCATTTTTTGTTCCTACAACCCCTAGTTTAACGGTTTCTGTCTTAGTATCCTTCGCAGACCCCGATGCACAACCTGCAATCGTAAAAGCTAATACCCCAATAAGTCCAATTAATTTACTAAATTTTTTCATTTGTCATTTCTCCTTTTTTCTAATGTGATGTTTTTTTGATTAATTGATTACTAATGGCTTGACTGATAAATACCATAATTAAAATAATTAACGTGGCCATAAATGTCACATCGGTTTGAAACCGATTGTATCCTCGAGTAATCGCTAAGTTGCCCAGACCACCGGCTCCAATCGCTCCTGCCATGGCTGTTAATCCAATCAAATTAATAATTGTCACCGCTGAAACACGAATAATACTTGGTAACCCTTCAATTAGATAAACCCGAAAAATAATCCCTAAGGGACTCGTCCCCATAGCTTCTGCCGCTTCGATAACGCCAGAATCCACTTCTAATAACGCATTTTCAATTTGGCGCGCGAAGAACGGAATTACGCCAATAACTAATGGGACTAACGCTGCGGTTGTACCAATTGTCGTTCCTGCCAAAATTCGTGTTAATGGTTGAATCAGTGCGAGCATAATAATGAAAGGAATAGAACGGCAAACATTAATAATTTTTTCTAAGACACTGTACAGGGGTGGATTTTTCAAAACACCACTGGGGCCAGTACTAACAAGCACGACACCCAACAAGACTCCTAACACACCAGCTATCAATGCTGTCCAAAAAACCATGTATAATGTTTCCCATGTACTTTGAAGAAACTCTTGTTTTAATTGGACAACATTCGGAAAATATTTCTCAAATAATTGATACATTCTCAGTTCACTCCTTTTTTAAATCACCTGTAAGTTCTGCTTTTTCTTCGTTTGCTGATAGGTTTTCAAAACATTGGTTCGCACGCCTTGTTTCGCTAAATAAGTAAGGGCTTGTTGACGCTGGGCCTCATCACCAGAAAGCACCACAATTAAATGGCCAATAGGAACGTTTTGAACAATTTCGACATTGCCATAAAGGATATTTGTATATACCTGATATTGGCTATACAATTGTGCAATTAATGGCTCGTTCGTTTGATCTCCCACATAAGAAAATTCAATTAATTCTTGATTTTTATCTAAATCAGCTAATTTAGGATGTTCAAGAATCGTGGTTAATGCTTGGTCAATATGAGTTGCTGTCCGGATAAAATCTTTTGTTAAAGGTTGTTGGGGTTGACTAAAAATCGAAACAATATCGTTTGATTCGACAACGCAGCCATTTTCCATCACCGCGACTTTATTACAAATTTCTTTAACCACTTGCATTTCATGGGTGATTAAGACAATCGTCAAGTTCAGTTCTTGATTTAACTTTTTTAACAAGGCTAAAATCTGTCCCGTTGTTTTTGGATCTAACGCACTCGTCGCTTCATCACAAAGTAAAATTTCAGGATCATTTGCTAAAGCGCGGGCAATCGCAACTCGCTGTTTTTGCCCTCCTGATAGTTGACTAGGGTACGCGTCCCGTTTTTCACTTAGTCCAACTAGCTCTAATAAATGGCTGATTTTTTGACGCCGCTCAGTTTTACTTAGCCCAGAATATTTTAATGAAAAATCGATATTACTAAATATGGTCCGCTCTTTCATCAAATTAAAATGTTGAAAAATCATTCCAATCTTTTTTCGTTGTTGTCGTAATTCCTTTTTAGAAAAAGTTAAAATATTTTCTTTGTTAATAATAACGGTGCCCGCTGTTGGTCGTTGCAATAAATTAATTACCCGTACTAGCGTACTTTTTCCAGCACCGGAATAACCAACAATTCCGTAGATATCCCCTTTATCAATTGTCAAAGAAACATCTTGGACAGCCTGAATTTCTTGTTTTTTTTGTTGAAATGTCACACTGATATTTTTTAGTTCAATCATTCTTTATCCCCCTTCATTCTTACCAACCTGCATTTTTTCATAAAAAAGAAAAAAGCATCCTCAACGACACAACTCGAGTTGTATCGTTGAGGACGCTTTTTTGCGTGTTACCACCTCATGTTCAGAATTTGCTCACACAAATTCCCTTTTCAAGTACGGAACAATATGTTCGATACCCTAGCTCGATAACGGGAGCACCCGTCGCCGCCTTGTGTTTAACACTCGGAGCGCTTGCTCAATAGCCATTTTCCAAAACGTCTTTGTCACCTATTCTCAGCTACCTAGGCTCTCTGTTAAACAAATCAAGTCTTGTACTTACTATATCACTGCTTTTTTATTTCTATTCATTTTAAACTGATTTTCGTTTATTTTCAAAATCAAACAGACTAGAGTTCCTATCCCTTCAAGCATCGAGTAATCGCAGATAATAGCTGCTCTCTCTCTTTGCATCAGTCGTAGTGCTCAACAGGATTTAACTGTGACGAGAATCGCAGCTTTGGCGAGAATCGTAGGAACACTTTCGTGCAAATGACACAACTTGCCCTTCGGTCACCTTGTACTGTTCATCATCTACTCTGTCGCTTCGCGCCAGTCGTAGTGATTCACAGCAAAAAGCCCTTCACTAGCGTTTTGCTAGTAAAGGGCGAATGATTCGCGGTACCACCTTTTTTCGAAATATAACTGATTCTTTATATCTCATCTCTTATCCAAGTCTTTATTAACTTGGTGCACATGGTAACGGGTGCTTAGCCGAAATTGCTTACTTATCAGCAATTTATTCTCAGAGGCCATCTTCAACTTTTCTGAACCTTGTCCCTTTTCACCAATCAGGACTCTCTTTTGAAGGTCATCAAAATTTACTCTTCTCTTCAACGAATGAATAGTTATCTGTGATGTTGATTTACACTTTACTAGAGAAAAAAGAGATTGTCAACAGTTTTTCTTAGAAAAAAATCATTTTTCTTTTTTTACGAAAGAGCAATTGACAAACTTTCGTCTATACGTTATTCTATTTCTTGTGCACGAGATTTGTACGATTTTTCAAAAGGAACTTTGACGATTACTCGTCGCAGTGTAGCCTTTGAAAATGAACTCTATGGGTTTCACTTCGTTGCAATCCTCGAGTTAGTTTAGCCTTTGAAAGTGCCGCCTTAGCTCAGTTGGTAGAGCACCACCATGGTAAGGTGGGGGTCGCCGGTTCAAGCCCGGCAGGTGGCTTTTTGGTAAAATCCCAACTCTTTAATAAAGAGTTGGGATTTTTTGTTTTGCCTACACTTAGTGTTCTGTCAAGATGAGAAAATAACAAAAGCAATTTCTTCATTCCACTCGTTATGGTATATTTTAATTGTTAAATAATTATTGGAGTGGAGTACAATGATGAAACAATTACCTACAGAATCAAAAAAATTTGATTTAAAGAATTGGTGTATTGAAAATAAAGCCTATCTTCTATTGATCATTTTAATTTATCAAGTGGCAGTTTTATCCATCGGCATTATCAATTTCCCTTACTTAGATGATAATGCTCGCCAAGTCGCTGGAATGACAGATTTTGGTACGACTTACGCACGTTGGGGCAGTGAATTTCTCTCATGGTTTGTTCAAGGAAGTCGTCATTTGACAGATCTGGGCTTGACCACACCGATTCTAACAGGTCTTATCTTATCTCTCACAAGCATACTGGCAATTTATATCATCAATGACCAAAAAATTAGCTGGGGTTCCTCTTTAGTAGCTACTTTAATTGGCCTCAATCCTTGGTTCCTCCAATGTCTTAGTTTCAGGTTTGATAGTCCCTATATGGCATTGAGTATTTTTTGTTCGTTTCTTCCTTTTTATTGGTGGCAGCGTAATTCTTTTACGTTTTCCTTGGTTTCTGTCTTTTCACTGTTTGTTATGTTTAATACTTACCAAGCCTCGTCAGGAATTTATATAGTTATCGTCTTATTCCTTACTTTCAAGCAGTTGCTTGCTGGAGAAAATTTCATTGCTCTTTGTAAAAAAGTCGCACTTGCTGCTATCGCTTATCTACTTTCTATAGTGAGCTACCTTATCGAGTTAAAATTTGTACCTTCCGCAACAAACAACATTGGGGGCAGTCAGGCCTTACCAAGTTTGCATGATATTCCCAGTGTGGCTTATCAAAATAGTTACCATTATTTTTCAGAGCTATTGAACCAGAGTAATCGTTTATGGCTCTTATTACTGCTCCTACTGCTTGTTTTATTTTTTATTAGTCATCTATCAAATAGCAAAATCAACTTAGGCCTAAGTTTCCTTTATTGTATCTTGTATTTAGGACTTGCTTCTCTCTTAAGTTTTGGTATTTTTATTGTCTATTCAAGAAATATCGCAGGTGATGCGCCTCGCTATATTTACGGATTTGCTGTTTTTGTTACAATCAGCATGTTAAGTTTATTTAACAATCGACAAGTGAAAGCAATTTATCTAACTTCGTTACTTGTGGCCAGCTTGTTATCTTATTATATTTTATCGTTTGTTTTGGTGTATTCTTCCACATTAAACTATCAAAAAGAAGCATTCAATCGCCAAGCAGCTGTTTTAACAGATGATTTAAAAAATGTTGTAACAAACGAACGAAAAAAAGTTTATTTAAATACGTTTTTCAAAAATTCAACTGTTTATGCTAATACAAGTCGAAACTACCCAATTCTTTCAAAAATTGTGCCACCAAATGACGGTCTATATTTCCCTAATTACGTTTGGTTCAATACTTCATCGAATTTAGGAGTAGAGATGGCACCACTGACCGATACGGATATGTCTAAAAATCAAAAAGTAGTAAGTAATCACTTTTATGACATTTATACAAACAACAAAGAAATATTTGTGTTTATGAAATAATTTGTTCCATCCAAAAACACTTCTTTTGCAATAAACGTGACTGTATGGTTTGATTAAGATGGATTAAGTATTCTTTTCGGATAAAGCTAGTACTTCCTGAAACTTGTTTATTTCCCATTTTTCTTATGAAGTAACAAAATTTTTGAGAAAAAACAGCTCGTTTTCTATGTTATGATAGAGAAGTGAAAATCACCAGAAAGGTTGTTGCGGACTATGAGAACTCGTCAGAAAAAATTATTTTTATTTTCAATGATTTTGTGGTTGGTTGAATTTTTAATTACACGGATTTCTGATTCTTTTCCAGGAGCAACGCCATTGTTCGTTGTGATTTGCTTGATTCAAGGAATCCTTTTTACTTATTTCTGTCTTGCTTTTTTCTATTATCCGCAATAATCAGTCAAGAAAAGCAATTAGAGCAGATTCAGCAAATTTCTGAAACCGAAAAAATGGCACGTCCTCGCTTTTAGGACGTGCCATTTTTTAAAGCATTATTTGTGTAAAAGCCGTTCGTATCGCCTGTTGAACTTTTTGAACAGCAGCGATTTGATGGCCTTTTGCTTCAGTCAATTCTTTTTCAATATATTCAGGATAGTAGGTTGCCAAATAACCCAAGACCCAGATAGTTGGATCTGAAATAACCGTCTCTGCTAATGGATACAAATAGGTAAGATGCAATCGAATTTCTTCTTCCAAATGCTGCAGCATAATTGGATCATCATTTTCTAAGCGATTCCTAAGTTCAGTATAAATTTCGGAATAGATTGGCGTATTTAACGGTCCAGTTTTTCCTTCTAGTAAGACTGTCTGAGGCTGATTGTCATACCAAAGAAAGGTCAGTGGTTCTGAAAATTGCAACAGTGCTAATTCTTCAATGAACCATTCCCGAGCAAAATAACTAAGTGCTTGGTTCATAACTAAATCTTTTGCGACTTCCACAAATACTGGTTTAGGCAAATATAAACTGGTTTTAATGTTCGCTAATTGTTGATAAACGGGCAATTGATCGCTTACTAACAAGTTCCTTTTAATTGCTTGAATTTGCTGCGTTTCTAATTGTTGATACGCCTCTTCCACTTGCATTAATTGCTGTTCTAACGTTTTTTGTTGTGCTAGCGTTATTTTTTTAGTTTGAAGTAATTGCTTCAATAAAATATACCCTTCAATAAAGCGACGACTTTGACTATAAATTTGCATATAAATTGCCGCTGTTTCAAGGTTCTCAAAATAAGTCTCTTGGAACGCTTCTGCCAATGCTAGTGCTTCGTCAGCTTCACCCATTTCCAACAATAATTGGACAATTTTTTGGTTTACTGGCGGCGTTTGTTGTAGCTGATAGGCTTGTTGAAAATTTTCTAAAGCGGCGATCTGATTATGTTCTACAAGTGCTTCTTCTCCTTGTGCAATAAAACGTTCATAGTTTTTTGGAAATTCATGAATGGTACTCATATCTAACCTCCTTTATTTCTTATTTAAAGCAGATGAGCCTGGGACAAAAATCACTTTGGATTTTTGCTCCAGGCTCAAAACCTGATAACCGGCGGGAACAGAACCAACACTACGCGTTGCTCGGAGCTAAACGGTTCTGTCCCGACCTCGATTTTAACTATTCAAACGGACTTTTTTAGTAAAGATTACGAATAATAATTGCCGTTTCTAGGTCGCCCTCAGCGTTCATCTTCTCCGCCTTTTCTTCTAAACTATACCCAGCAAAACTTTCGTTTGTTAAAACATCTGCTACTGTAAATTTAGCAACTTTTTCAATACTGACCGCATCTGGGGCTACTTCTTGCACGCTATCCCAGCCTGTATCAATAAAGACTTTTGTATCTTCTGTAATCGCTTCGTTTGCTTCTAACTCCTGCATAATTTCTTTTAACTGTGCATACGTCATAACCTCGACTTGATTTTCCATTTAAACGCCTCACTTTGTCCATTCCTTTTTAAGGATTAGGTTTTAATTTTAGACTTTTTCTTTAATTGTTTTTAATGCGTGGTATAAGGCATATTTCATTGGTTTGGCTTTCCATTGGAAATTGCCCATTAATTCTTCGACATGACCGCCAAAGGATTGTTTGAATTTAAGAACCCCATCACTTCCATCAAAGACACCGTCAACGCCATAAAAATTATATTTGGGAATGTTATTTTCTACTGTGTAAGTTAACATTTTATGTTGAATTAAATACGGTGCATAGTATTGTTTATATTTTTCATACGTACCACTAAACAAGTAAACAACTTCTTGTGGATGAACAATGAATAAGGCGCCCGCTAAAATTTCAGGTTCATCTGATGTTTTCATTTCTTTAGCTTCGTCAATCCGTTTGCGCACGGTACGAACTTCATCTTCAAATTCACGTTTCTGGTTATTTTTTTTACGGCTTTTAGGATTGGCAATTAACGCTTCATTGACTTCGTTGAGCGTCTCTTGTAATTTGCGTAATTTCTCATGAAGATTTTCTAAATAAGTAGCAAAGTTTAGTTCCGCCACCATAAATTTCGCTCGTTCGCCAAACTCTTCATAAACAGCTTGGTAATAAGCTAAATCCTTATCTTCAAAATTACGTCGTGCACTTGTTTCTTCCGTTAATTTCTTAAAGAGAGGTAGCTCTTCGTAACGAAGTTCTCGGGTTGTTACTCCATATTCCCATGTTTTCTTGATGTCATATTTAGCATCTTTTCCATAAGATTTCCAGAGCTCTTCTTCTGTTAATCCAGCCATATCTTTGACAAACAGCCAACGTGGCGCGCCATCAAAATTGTGCACATCAAACCCTTGGTGTTCAAAACCAATTGATGTGAAATAGTCAAATGTTTCTTGATTGACCTTTTCAACTTCACCGCCATTAAAATCACGTAAACAAATTTGTTTATTGGGAGTAAAGGTTAAATAAAGGCCATCATTTTTTTTCACATATTTTTTTAAGCCTGTGAAAAAGGCTTCTACACATTTTTTATCTGTATAATCCATCAAAATTCCGCCGTCAATGTCGAAAGCATAACCAATTTTGACTTTTTTCTTGCTTAGGATACACGCAGCAATTAGTTGGCCTTCTCGTTTGACGCCAACGTATTCACAATGCCAGCCACGTCGTTCCAATAAATGTTTCATTTCGGGTGTTTCTAAAAAGTTACCTGCAGGATGTGTCATTGCAAAGGTAGTAAATTCTTGTTCAGTTAATGTACTAAACTGATCCATATCAAACAACTCACAATCTTTTTTTGTTAAATAAATTAGCACTTTTCAGCTTAACCTACTTTTTGCTTTCTTTCAAACAAAGTTACCTAACTGGCTAATTCTTATTTTTCGGTTCTTATTAATTATATCTAATTTTGCTAAAATGCAAACAGTTTTCAACGGAAAAAAAGAATTTCTTTGGAATCTTTCATTTTTGACTAAATATCTTTCTTTTATAAAAAATATCTGAGACAAAAATCTAAAGTGATTTTTGTCTCAGATATTAAAACTCATGAAAACCCGTTGAACATCTTTCTCTCAGGTTCTTGATTTACTCAACAGTTACACTTTTGGCTAAGTTCCTTGGTTTATCAACATCGTAGCCTCTTTGTAAGGTTGCATAGTACGCTAATAATTGACCTGGAACAATGCTAACTAAGGCAGAAAGTAACGGATGAACATCTGGAATAATCAGTTGATCCTGTGGTTTTGCCAAGGATTCCAAGGCAATCACAATATTTCTTGCTCCACGACTTTCGACTTCCTTTAAATTGCCTCTTGTATGGGCTGCGACTTTGGCATCTGTCACAATCCCAATCACAGGTGTTCCTTCTTCAATTAAGGCAATCGTTCCATGCTTCAATTCACCTGCCGCAAAGCCTTCTGCTTGAATGTAGGAAATTTCTTTCAACTTCAAGGCCGCTTCCATCGACACATAATAGTCGACTCCTCGCCCGATATAGAAGGCATTTCGAGTATACGTCAGATAATCTTCCACTAAGGCTTTCATTTGTTGTTTTTCATCAATCAAGGTTTCCATGACAGCCGCTACCACGCTCAATTCGTGAGCCACATCAAATGAGACGGCTGCTAATGTTTGACGTTCTTCGCCAATTGCTTTTGCTAAAATAGCTAAGACAGCGATTTGAGCAGTATAAGCTTTGGTGGAAGCGACAGCAATTTCTGGTCCTGCGTGTAATAACAAGGTATCGTCCGCTTCACGTGATAATGTTGAGCCAGCAACATTTGTTAATGTAAGTGATGGATGCCCTAATTCATTAACCTGTACCAGTACTTGGCGGCTATCTGCCGTTTCACCACTTTGACTTAAGAAAATGAAGAACGGTTTTTCAGATAAAATAGGCATGTTGTAGCCAAATTCGCTTGATAAATGAACTTCCACAGGAATACTGGCAATCGTTTCAATTAAAGATTTTCCGACCCAACCTGCATTATAACTTGTCCCACAAGCAATAATGTAAATTCGGTCACATTGATTAATTTTTTCAAGTAACGCCTCATCTAAAGTCATTTTTTCACCTTGAGTATACGCTTGAACAATTTTGCGCATCACTGCAGGTTGTTCATCAATTTCTTTGAGCATATAAAACGGATATGTTCCTTTTTCAATGTCATTTAAATCTAATTGCGCTTCAAAAGGTTCTCGGTTGATTACTTGTCCTTCTGGCGTTTCGATTACTACTTTGTCCGCTGTAACAGTTACAATTTCACCATCAACAATCTCAACAAATTGATTGGTTTCTTTAATCATCGCCATCGCGTCACTACAAATAACATTAAAGCCTTCACCTAGACCGATAAGTAACGGGCTTTTATTTTTCGCTACGTAGATAGTATTGGGGTCCATTTTATCCATTAATGCAAAAGCGTATGAACCTTTAATTTCGGCTAAAGCCGCTTTAAAAGCATCTTTTGTTGAAAAACCATTTTCAGCAAAATGAGCAATTAATTGAACGACGATTTCAGTATCTGTATCACCAATTAAGTGAGCACCACTTAAAAATTGTTCTTTTAATTCTTCAAAGTTTTCAATGACACCATTATGCACTAATGCAAAGCGTTGATCGCTTGAAACATGGGGATGTGCATTGGCGACAGTTGGTTCGCCATGAGTGGCCCAACGAGTATGACCAATACCAACTGTTCCATCGATTTCTGGCGTTAATTTTGCTGCTAAATCGGCAATGCCCACAACTGCCTTAACTACATGGGGCTGTTGGCTTTGATCATTCACACAAATCCCAGCAGAATCATAACCTCTATATTCCAATTTTGTTAATCCTTGAATCAAACTTTCCGTGACATTTTCTTTTCCAATCATTCCGACAATTCCACACATAATGCTAATTCCTACTTTCCAATTGAAATTCTGTATTTACTAGGTCCTGTTTAACTAGCAAATCCCATTATATGTTTCTACCTGCGTGATAACCGCTTTGTTCTAACTTCACAATTAGTTTTTCTTTGTTATCTGTAGAGTGCAGTCCCTAGAGCTACCCGCCGAATCTTCGATAAGCTCTCTCCTCGTCACCTGAACGTTCAGGTCTGGCGCTATCCGATATTGGTCTATATACCTCCTTTGTAAATATATTCCGTAGAAACATAAACAATCATACAATTAAAAGTAGGTGCTTGTCAACAAAAATCTAAAAACTGAAAATTGGTCTAGTTCTTTAAAGTTGTAAAAAAAGAATCTAGTACACTCATAGTAAGAGAAAGTACTAGATTCTTAATAATAAAAAAATATCCGCTCCATTTATAGAATCTTATCAATTTGTTATTTATTGGAATGGATTATAGAAGCGTCCACCATTCACATGGAACAACCAGAAACTGATTCCTAATAAGCATAAGGCAAGTAACATTACCGAAAAATCACGCAGATGAAAAGGTTGTTGCGCATACCACGTTCGATTTTTCTTTTGACCAAAACGCCTTAATTCCATAGCGGTACTCACAGTTTCAATTCGATCTAAACTAGATAGGATTAAGGGTAAAACGATTTGTGCTACGCCTTTGATTCGTTGGCCTAGCCGTCCCTTTTTAGACATCTCATAACCTCGCGCTTGTTGTGCTAAAGAAATATTAAAAAAATCTTCTTGGATATCGGGAATATAACGAATAGCCAGCGCTACTGCATAACTAATCCGATAACTCACACCAATTCGATTCAAGCTGGAGGCAAATTCACTAGGATTTGTTGTTAATAAAAAGATTAATGCCAACGGAATCGTACAGAAATATTTTAAAACTAAATTAAATTCATAAAATAATTCTTCTTGTGTCAAAGTAAACCGTCCGATTCCTTCCCAAATCACGGTACGTGATTGATATAAATCAACCCCATATTCAGGCGCAAAAAGGTAAACCGTTAAGATATTTAACAAAGAAAAAATAGCAATAAATTTAATAACAAAAGATATTTGATGCCATTTAATATTTGATAATTTTAACAAAACAAGCGAAACCACAGACATTCCTAACAGATAACGAGTATCATACGTGGTCATACAAGCCACAGAGACAACGATTAAAAAGACTAATTTGCTTGTGCCGTTTAAGCGATGAATCCAGGTTGAATCAGGATGATAGCCTAACATTTGTCGTTCACTCATCCAAAACGCACCTCACGATCGTAAGCAACAAATTTTTCCGTAAATAGCAAGGGATTTTCCAAGCCTAACGCTTTAGCAAAGGTAAACAAGCTCGTTTCTTTTAAAGAAGCTGCTTGAATTAATTTTTCATCTGTTAAAACAGCAACTGGAGTCGCATCTGCTAGTAAACGTCCATCACAAACTACTAACGCACGTGTTGTATATTCCAACATTAAGTGCATATCGTGAGTGATCATTAAAATAGTTACACCTAAGCGGTTCAATTCTTCTAAAAATGTCATCATTTCTGTATAATGTTTAAAATCTTGCCCAGCTGTTGGTTCATCTAAAATTAATAATTCAGGTTCTAAAACTAAGATCGATGCAATAGTTACCCGTTTTTTCTGCCCAAAACTCAACGCAGAAATCGGCCAGTTCCGGAAGGGATACAGCCCACAAATATGTAAAATATTCGTCACACGTTCCTCAATTTCTGCTTGTGGCACATCTCGTAAAACTAATCCTAAAGCTACTTCTTCAAAAATCATTTTTTTAGAAATCATTTGATTCGGGTTTTGCATCACATAACCAATTTTATCTGCACGTTCTTTGATTGAATAATTGGAAAAATCCTGTCCTTCCCATAAAATCTTACCCGATTGAGGCGTGATGAACCCGCAAATTATTTTAGAAAGTGTAGACTT
Organism: Enterococcus sp. DIV2419; assembly: GCF_051711865.1. Lineage (NCBI taxonomy): Bacteria > Bacillati > Bacillota > Bacilli > Lactobacillales > Enterococcaceae > Enterococcus > Enterococcus sp. DIV2419. Next base: position 1,183,005 of record NZ_JBIONS010000001.1, on the reverse strand, counting down.
CCCGGCACCATTTTTTCCTACAATGCTGATCATTTCTCCATGATGAATAGTTACTGAGAAGTCATCTAACACTTTTTCACCGTGACGATCATATTGATAGGACACTTGTTCCAAACGTAATAGTTCAGCTCCTTTGACTGCACTAACTGAACTAGGTTGGACAGACCACTGTGTCATTTTAGGCAAAACCGTTTCGCCTGATACTTCGGCTAATTTGTCTAAATGACTAACTTGTGTTAAATCAATCCCAGCATATTTCATGGCTGTAACGTACAAAGGTTCACGAATCCCTTGTTGGGTCAACGTATCTTGACGTAACAATTCATCTGGTGTTGTGTCAGAAATAATTGCGCCCTCATTCATGACAATAATTCGATCAACTGATTCGCAAAGAACGTCCTCTAAGCGATGTTCTATTATTAAAACAGTCGCTTTTGTTTCTTGTTGAATGGTGTCAATCAAAGTCATTGTTTCTTGTCCCGCTCGAGGGTCAAGATTAGCCAAAGGTTCATCAAAAAGTAAAATTTTTGATTGGTTAATTAGAACGCCCGCCATAGATACACGTTGTTTTTGACCACCTGACAAATCTTGTGGACGGTGTTGCAATAACTGATTCAGCTCAACAATCTCGGACCATTTGTGGACCGCTTTTTTCATTTCTGCTTGTTCAACTGCATCGTTTTCTAAAGCAAAAGCAATATCCTCAGCAACCGTTAAGCCGATAAACTGCCCATCGGTATCTTGCAAAACAGTTCCTACATCAAAAGACAAATCAAATAGAATTGTTTCTTGGATATTTTTACCAGCAACCGTAGCTGTTCCTTGAATTTCACCTTCATAAATATTGGGAATTAACCCATTGATACATTGCGCCAATGTTGATTTACCACTACCACTAGGCCCAACGATTAAAACCTTTTCTCCTTCATAGATGGTTAATTGAATCCCCTTTAATGTTGGTTCAGATTGGCTATGATATTGAAAGGAAAAATTATTAAAAGTAATGATTGGTTTTTTCATTCGGCCTCACCTCAGTTTCTCCATAAAAGAAAGGGTCTGAGCATTAGCAAAGTAATTACTAGGGCAGACCCTTAACCATTTAAATTATTTCGACAGTTTCTTAATCTTTTGATAAACTGCCTTTCTTTGTTCTTGTTGATGCATAAGCTTTCATCAACAATGTTCCAATAATCCCCACAGCGACAATATTTGAAACAGTCGCGAATACGCCTTGTGTAAATACTTTACTTGCGGGTTCACTATAAATCAAAATATCCAAACTAGGCGCGATTAAGCCCCAAACGACGATATTGCCAAAGGCTTGGAAAATATTGAAACGCACCATGTCATTTGTTGTAAATTCACCATGTTGAAGATCCATTTTACGACCAGCGAAGCCAAAAATAATACCAATAATTCCTGAACAAATAATCCAGCTCCACCAAGCGCTACCATACGTGGTAAAATCTTTTAATGTGTGACCAATCAAACCAATTAGCCCTCCAGCTACTGGTCCAAAAACAACTGACATTAAAGCAAGAAATGGATACGACGTTTCTAAGTTCGTATTAGGAATCCCAGTTGGAATTACAACGAATCGACCTAAAATAACAAAAACTGCAGAGCCAATTCCAATTGCTACAATTGTCTTGACAGACATTTTTTCTTTCATTTCGCTCCTCCATTCTATAACTCCATTGATTTACAGCCGCTCCCTTCTTGATTTTATCGAATAAAAAAAGAAGATACGCGGTGCATCTTACTTCTAAAATAGTACCCTTTTAACCGCTCTATGTCAATGATAGACGGAGCTTATTAGCTATTTTCTTTTTTTGATTTCCAACAAAGAAACCAGACACTTAACGCAAGCTAGCATTAAGTGTCTGGTTTCTAATTGGTTCTTATTCAACGCCGATTTCTGCACGTACTACTTCGGCAATTTTATCAACGTAATAATCAACTTTTTCTTGTGTTGGCGCTTCGGCCATCACACGTAACAATGGTTCTGTTCCAGAAGGACGAACTAAAATACGACCTTCGCCATTCATTTCTGCTTCTGCTTGTTCGACAACTGCTTTGATTGCCGGAACTTCCATTGCACCATTTTTATCTGTGACACGAATATTGACTAATTTTTGTGGATAAATCGTCACTTCATCCGCTAATTCAGATAATTTTTTGCCCGTTTGCTTCATAACATTCAACAATTGAATCCCTGAAAGCATACCATCACCTGTTGTGTTGTAATCTAAAAAGATCATGTGACCAGATTGTTCGCCACCAAAATTGTAATCATTTTTACGCATTTCTTCTACAACATAGCGATCACCCACTTGCGTTACCACATCTTTTAAGCCAATTTCTTCTACAGCTTTATGGAAACCTAGATTACTCATCACTGTTGTAACGATTGTATCTTTTTTCAAACGTTTTTTCTCAGCTAAATATTTGGCACAAATATACATGATTTTATCACCATCGATAATTCGTCCTAATTCATCGACTGCAATAATTCTATCGCCGTCTCCATCGAAAGCCAAACCAGCATCGGCGCCTTTTTCAACAACCATTTCTGCTAAAGCTTCAGGATGAGTGGAACCCACACCATCATTGATATTCAAGCCATTAGGACTTGTTCCCATTGTATAGAAATCTGTCTCTAAATCTGCGAAGACACGATTGACTGCTGTTGCGGTTGCTCCGTTGGCAGCATCTAAACAAACAGTCATATCCGCTAAATCGCCAGGAATACTTTGAACTAAAAATTGCGAATATTTTAGTAAGCCTTCTGGAAATTCATCTAACGAGCCTAAGCCTTCTGCAGAAGGTCTTGGTAAGGTGTCTTCTTCTGCGTCTAACAATGCTTCAATTTCTGCTTCCTGATCGTCTACTAATTTGAAGCCATCTGCCCCAAAAAACTTAATCCCATTGTCTTCCGCAGGATTATGTGAAGCTGAAATCATTACGCCAGCGGATGCTTTTTGTAAACGAGTAAGATATGCTACACCAGGTGTTGAAATCACCCCTAATTGGAAAACTTCAATTCCGACTGATAATAATCCAGCAATCAATGCTTGTTCCAACATCTCACCTGAAATACGTGTATCGCGGCCTACGAGAACACGAGGTTTTCTTGAACTATCTTCATGTTGACTCAACACATAACCACCGTAACGTCCTAATTTAAAAGCTAATTCAGGTGTTAACTCCTTATTTGCAATTCCTCTTACACCATCTGTTCCAAAATATTTACCCATTTTGATTCTCCTTAGTCACTTGATTCTCTGTATTTTCAGTTGAACCAGCAGTTGTACTTTCTACTGTTGATCCCTCACTTGTTGTTTCAGAAGTATTTGATTCTACTTGACTGGATGTACTTGGTTGTACTGCTTGGCTACCTGAGCCAACCGTTGTTGAACTTGCAGGTTCCCCTGAAGTTTCATTTGTATTTGATGACTGTTGTTGATTGTACACGGGGCTCAAAGAAACGTCAACCTCATCTGGTGTAACTACGTATTCTCCATCAACGGGAATAGTCACTGATTGTTTTGTTTCTTTGCGAATATCAGAAATGTCTACCGGTACCTCAATTGATTCTAGCGTATCTAAAATTGATTGCGGACCACTGACCCTAACTTGGTACGTTGATAAACTATAATTGTAATGAGCGATCCCAGCTGGTGGCGTACCTGTCATACTAACATTCAGTGGTACATCTTTTGTTGGCGCAGTTAAGCCTACTGTTACTTTGACTTGTGGTGCTGGATTTTCGATACTTAGGACTTGACCTTTGGCATCTAGCGCTTGGACATTTACCGTTTGTTTAATCGTATCAATTGTTTGTTTGGCACTTGAGACTGGCGCAATCACTTTGTCAATTGCTTTCGCTGTTTCTTCTCCAGTTGTTACTTCTACGGTTTTTGGATCTACAGAAATATTTTTTACTTTGTAGCCTTCTTTTTCAATGTTATCAGAAAGTTGTGCTTCTACATCGAATTTTTTTGTTACTCTCTTTTCAATCGTTACAGTCACTGTTTTCGGTTCAATTTCAGCTGTAACAGCTGAACTTAGTCCCCGCACTGTCAAGGGTACTTCCGAAGTCCCTAATGGCAATTTGGTTAAGTCTGCGACCACTTGGAAATTTCGTGTGTCAGCATTTGATTCCATGTTTAATTGAATGCGGTTCGCACTACGTAAATGAACATTTACACTCTCTTCAAATCCAGAGACATAATATTTGTCTTTATCGTATTGGACTTGGACAGGAATATTATTCAGTGTTTCACTATACGTTTGGCTTGAACCTGAATTGGAGGGATTATTGCCTGTTGCATTGGCATTAAAAAATAACAACAATGCAAACAGCAATGAAAGCAAACCATTAAACCAGCTTTTTTGGGAGGCTTTTCTCATTTGCGTTTAACCCCCTTTGTTACATCATCGATAAAATGCTGCAAAGCACTTTTTTTATCTTCCGATGATTCCGAAATTAACTCCTTACGCAAAATTGTTAAATACTCTTCTTGCGTTAGTCCAGGAATTAATTCATTGTTCAACGTCAAACTAACGTCACCAGTTTCTTCAGAAACAACAATCGTAATGGCGTCACTGACTTCACTGATACCGACTGCGGCTCTATGGCGCGTTCCAAATTCTTTTGGAATTAAATTGCTTTCTGATAGCGGTAAATACGCACTAGCAACAGCAATTTTTTCATTTTTGATAATCACCGCACCATCATGTAGTGGTGTATTTGGAATGAAAATATTAATCAGTAATTCACCAGTAATATCAGCATCCAAATCAATACCTGTCTCAATGTATTCATCTAAACCAGTATTGCGTTCAATGGTTATCAAAGCACCAATTTTCCGTTTTGACATGTACTGAATGGCTTTGTCAAAGGCCTGAATAATACGCTCATCTTCTTGTTGCGCACCTTTATTCGGGCGGAAAAACGAACTTCTCCCTAGATGTTCCAGCCCTCTTCGCACTTCTGGTTGAAAAATAACAACCGCGGCGATTACACCATACATGATGACTTGATTCATTAACCAAGATAATGTATGTAGACCAATTATCTCACTTAGAATGCGGATAATGATAAAAACAGCGACACCTTTTAATAGTTGGACTGCTTTTGTTCCACGAACAAGCATGATTAATTTGTAAACGAGGTACCATACGACTAGGATATCTATGATATTGATAACAAAATCCTTAGATAAGAAATCCGTTGAGATGACTTGCTGCCAATAATTCAAATCTAATAATTGATTCAATTGAAACGACATCATACCCCTCACTTCTCTCTCAAGATTTCCTAACAAGTATACCACATTATTTTCTTTCATCACAGAACGCAAGCGGAAACATCAAAAAAATTTAGGAACTTTTTCAAATAACTTGAAATTTTTCATCAAAAAATCGCATTTCTAACTAAAAAACGTGTCTAAGCAAAAAGCTCAGACACGTTTTTTTGACTTCTATTTAATCTTGCTCACGTTGTTTTCTCTTGGCTGCTCGTTCTGCGCGGCGGGCAGCCCTTCTTGCTTCCGCTTCCGGATCAACTACGCGTTCTTTTTTCACTCGTGGCTTCTCGTTCTCTGGCGTATTTATTTCTGGTTCACTTTGTTTTTCAAGTTTTGCTCGAATTTTTTCTTCTTGACCAGCTAAACGAGCATAATTATAGAACCGTCTCTTAGCATCATTAATTGTTTTATTAAATAACAATTCCGCTGTATCTGGTTGACTGGATTCTAAGGACGCAAAGCGAACTTGTTGGCGCATAAACTCTTTCATTAATGAAAAATCTGGTTTTTTGAAATCCAATATCATTGGTTCTTTGCCTTTTTCTCGCAATAATGGATTATAGCGATATAAAGACCAGTAACCTGAATGAACCGCGTCTTTCGCTTCTTTCAACGTTTGACTCATCCCACCTGCTAAACCATGTGTAATACATGGTGTATAAGCAATAATAATCGATGGTCCAGGGAATTTTTCTGCTTCTTCAAAAGCTTTAATCGTCTGCATTTGGTTTGCACCTGAGGCAATTTGAGCGACATAGACATTTTCATAAGTCATTGCCATCATCCCTAAATCTTTTTTAGAGGCATATTTCCCACTGGCAGCAAATTTCGCAATCGCTGATGCAGGAGTAGCTTTGGAAGTTTGGCCACCTGTATTGGAATAGACTTCATTATCTAGAACTAACATATTTACATCCGCGCCACTAGCTAACACGTGGTCAATCCCGCCGTAGCCAATATCGTAAGCCCAGCCGTCTCCACCAATCATCCACTGACTTGGTTTAACAAAAAGATCTTGATCGTCATAAATTGCTTCCAATAAAGGTTGATTCGTTTTTTCTTCAAGCAAAGCTGCACGTAATTTAGCTGCACGTTGTTGCGTACCTTCACTTTCGGACAGATGTGCTATCCAATCTTCCATCAATAAACGTAAAGAATCACTGGCTACAGAAAAAGCTTTGGTCATTTTACTAGCTAAACGTTCGCGACGCGCTTGCGTTGCTAACAACATGCCGTAACCAAACTCGGCATTATCCTCTAAAAGAGAATTTGACCAAGCTGGACCTTGTCCTTGTTCATTCGTAGTGTAAGGTGTCACACCCGCTGCAGCACCCCAAATCGATGAGCAACCTGTGGCATTAGCAATCAGCATTCGGTCACCAAACATTTGCGTCAATAATTTAACATAAGGCGTTTCGCCGCAACCAGAACAAGCACCAGAAAACTCTAATAAAGGTTTATTAAATTGCGAACCTAAAACAGTATTCGGTTTTGCTGGGTTTTCCTTTTGACGTAACGTCATAGCAAACGCCCAGTTCATAGCCTGCTCTTTTTCTTCTTCATAAGGTTTCATTACTAAAGCTTTCCCTTTAGCTGGACAGGCTTCAACACAAAGACCACAGCCAGTACAATCTTTGACTGAGACTTGGATACGATACTTCAAGCCGTCGGCACCACGTAGATCACGCACAATGAATCCTTCTGGCGCTTCAGTCATTTCTTCTTCATCTGCTAAGAATGGTCGTATCGCCGCATGAGGACATACAAAGGCACACTCATTACACATAGTACATCGATCGCTAATCCACTCAGGTACTTCTAATGCAACTCCACGTTTTTCAACTGCCGCAGTTCCCAAAGGCATCCGCCCATCTGTCATCCCATTTTTCGCTAGTGTCGCAACAGATAACGCATTCCCTTCTTGACGATTAATCGGTTCAACAATTTCATGAACAAAATCACTAACATTTTCTGAACGTTTTCGCGGTTGAACTTCAAGCGTTCTCCACTCTGCTGGAACAGGTACCTGATGCAACAATTCAACGGTCTTATCGATTGCTTGAATATTTTTTTCGACAACTTTCATGGACTTATGACCATAACTTTTCAGTGCTTCTTCTTTTAAAATTGGCAACACTTGCTCAAAAGGCATAATTTCCGCTAATTTGAAGAAAGCTGTTTCCATCGCGGTATTAATTCGCCCGCCTAGTCCGACTTCACTAGCTAATTTCACTGCATTGATTGTATAAAACTGAATCTCATTTTCAGCTAGATACCGTTTTAATTGATTGGGTAAAAATCGTGCTAGTTGTTCATCATTCCAAATGGTATTTAAGAGGAAAGTACCGCCTTTTTTTAACCCTTTTACTAAATCATAAGTATGCAAATAAGCGGCTGTATGACAAGCCACAAAATCAGAATGTTCAATGAGGTACGTTGAACGAATAGGCGTCTCGCCAAAACGTAAATGAGAAACGGTCAACCCGCCTGATTTTTTTGAATCATAATAGAAAAATCCTTGTGCATACTTGTCTGTATGATCACCGATAATCTTAATTGCTGACTTGTTCGCCCCTACTGTCCCATCAGAACCAAAGCCCCAAAATTTAGCTTGATAGGTTTTCGGATTCGTCAAATCAAGTGGTTTGCCAACTTCTAATGAAGTATAAGTTAAATCATCATCAATCCCAATTGTAAAACGCTTCTTCATGGCAGAACGTTCTTTCATTAATTCATCAAAAACCGCAACAATTTGATTTGGCAGCACATCTTTAGAACCTAAACCATAGCGCCCACCAATAATTGTTGGGCGAATGTCCGCTTCATACATCGCACTTTGGACATCCAATAATAACGGTTCGCCACCAGCACCGGGCTCTTTCGTCCGATCCAAGACAGCAATTGCTTTAACTGATTGTGGTATTTTTTCGAGAAATGTTTCAACTGGAAATGGTCGATAAAGATGGACATTAAGGAAGCCAACTTTTCTTCCTTGTTCTTGTAAATAATCAACCGTCTGTTCAATTGTTTGCGCAACTGAACCCATTGTAACAATCACTTCTTCTGCATCTTCTGCGCCATAATACGTCACTAAATCATAATTGGTTCCCCGTAACCGATTAATTTCTGTCATATATTTTTGAACAATACCAGGTAATTTTTCATAATAAGGATTTATTGTTTCTCGTTGTTGAAAGTGAATATCTGGATTTTGGTTCATTCCACTAACGGAAGGGTGATTCGGATTCATGCTCCGACGACGGAATTCGGCTAATTTCTCTTGATTTACTAAGGGTGCTAATTCTTCATAGTCAAGAACTGCCACTTTTTGAATTTCATGACTTGTTCTAAAGCCATCAAAAAAGTTCATAAATGGAACACTCGCTTCAATCGAAGCCAAGTGAGCCACTGGTGCCAAATCCATCACTTCTTGCACACTGCTTTCTGACAACATAGCAAAGCCTGTTTGGCGCGCGGCCATTACGTCTCCTTGATCACCAAAAATATTTAAAGCATTCGTGGTTAAAGCTCGGCTCGCCACATGAAAAACAGATGGTAATAGTTCTCCAGCTATTTTGTACATATTAGGAATCATTAAAAGTAACCCTTGTGAAGCCGTATAGGTCGTGGTAAGCGCGCCTGTTTTTAAAGAGCCATGGACCACGCCAGCAGCACCAGCTTCCGATTGCATTTCGACTACTTTCACAGGTTGACCAAAGATATTTTTCTTACCTTCGGCCGACCACTGATCAATAAGCTCAGCCATTGTTGAACTTGGTGTTATTGGATAAATGGCTGCTAATTCTGTAAAAGCATAGGAAATATAAGCTGCTGCAGCATTCCCGTCCATTGTTTTCATTTTTCGCATGTTTTTCTCATCCTTTATATCTAAAAAATAGAATAGTTGCACGCATATTCTTGTTTATTATAGCGGAATTTCACAAATTATGAAAGATTTTGTCAATTTTTTTGCTTAAAAATAAAAGAGAAATTGAGAGAAAAACCACTTTATCCCCTATAAACAAACTATTTCACTGAATTAAAATTACTTTATTTTGTGAAACAGAAATTATCTATTCATTCACAAACTAAAGAACGAAAGAGGAAGATAAGCGTTTCGACTTATCTTCCTCTTTCTAAACATTAAGATTATTAAAAGTAACGGCTTTTAGTACAACTCCAAATATTGTTCTCTTTCCCATTCAGAAACGGTTTGACGGAAGGCTGCCCATTCCATTCGTTTCGCTTCTACAAAATTGGCAAAAATATGACGACCTAATGCATCAATCATTACTTGATCTTTACGTAATTCTTTGATGGCATTGTGTAAGGTTGATGGCAAATCTTCAATTTGTGCATGTTGACGTTCTTCCTCATTCATCACATAAATGTTACGATCAACTGCTGGCGGTGGTGTAAGTTCATTACGAATACCATCCAAACCTGCTTGTAATAAGACAGCCATTGTTAAATACGGATTCGCTGAAGGATCGACAGAACGTAACTCTAAACGAGTCGATAAGCCACGAGACTCAGGAACTCGAATGAGTGGTGAACGATTTCTGCCGCTCCAAGCTACATAAACAGGTGCTTCATAACCTGGTACCAAGCGTTTATAAGAGTTCACTGTTGGGTTACATACCGCAGTATAGGCACGGGCATGTTTTAATAAACCACCTAAGAAATGATAAGCAGTTTGGCTTAAGCCCATCTCTCCTGACTCGTCATAAAAAACATTACCTTCTTCATTAAATAATGACATATTGCAGTGCATGCCAGAACCATTAATTCCAAACAAAGGTTTTGGCATAAATGTTGCATGCAAGCCATGTTTGCGCGCAATAGTTTTCACAACTAACTTAAACGTTTGAATATTGTCACAAGCATCAACTACATCAGCATATTTAAAGTCAATTTCATGTTGACCAGGTGCTACTTCATGATGCGAAGCTTCCACTTCAAAGCCTAAACTTTCTAACTCTAAAACAATATCACGGCGACAATTTTCACCTAAATCGGTTGGCGCAAAATCAAAATAGCCACCTTTATCATTCAAGTCAGTGGTAATTTCACCATTCTCATCTAATTTAAATAGGAAAAATTCTGGTTCTGGTCCTAAGTTAAAAGAAGTAAAGCCTAATTCTTTCATATCCGCTAAGGCGCGTTTTAAATTACCGCGGGGATCTCCGGCAAAAGGGGTACCATCAGGATTGTAAATATCACAAATTAAGCGCGCAACTTTCCCATGGTCGCTTTCCCACGGAAAAATCATCCATGTAGATAGATCAGGGTATAAATACATGTCACTTTCTTCGATACGAACGAATCCTTCAATGGATGACCCATCAAACATCATTTTATTATCTAATACTTTATCTAGCTGACTCACAGGAACTTCAACATTTTTAATTGTTCCCATAATGTCGGTAAACATTAGTCGTAAAAAACGTACGTTTTCTTCTTCTGCAATATGTTTAATCTCTTCTGCCGTTTTGGCTTTTCTTGTCATCGGTCTGATCCCCATCCTTCATTTTTATTGGCTGCTGAAACGTTAAAGCCTTGGTACATTCGATTGGAACGGATTTTGCTGAGTAAGTCCTCCTTGCGAAAGGATTTCGTCGTATAAAATCTGACGAACATCTGCATCGGTTAACGGACGAGTCGCCTCGGCGGTGTTTTTTTGTTCCTCTAATTTCATTTCATACACACGCTTAATCCCTGCCATGTTCAATCCATCAGATAAATAATCTTTAATTTCTAACAAAACATCAATATCATTTAAAGAATACATGCGTCGGTTGCCCTCACTACGTTCTGGATGAATCAATCCCTGTTCTTCATAGTAGCGAATTTGTCGAGCGGTCAAATCCGTTAGTTTCATAACTGTACCAATTGGAAAAACTGACATGGAACGGCGTAACTCTTTTTCTCTCATCTCCATCCTCCTCTCTTAGTTATTTCTTAGAATAACAATAGAATGACAAATTGTCAAGAACTTATGTTAGATTTTCTAACATAAAACAAAAAACCTGATAAATATGGACTTTTCCATCTTTTCACGGCTGATTTTCTCCTGTTAACCAAAAAAATAGAAATGATTTGTTTTTACAAATCATTTCTAATCAACTTACCATTTTTTATTCTTTTTCGGATTCAGCCAACCATTTAGACTCTTTTTTCGCAAAGCCTTTCACGATATACCGATTTTCATTTTCAGCATATTCTTCTGAAACCATTAGTGTCATCCTGCGAAGTTCACTTAATAGTTGTCCGTCAGTTGGACTAATTTCTAATTGATAAGGCTCGAGTAATTCCATCATTTGGGCACGGATAGCTTGAACCAGTCGTTCTTTATCTTCAGAAATTTTAGTTGAGATCAATACATTGGGAAATAAGGTTGGGACAAATTCTTTACTGTCCACTTGATCTCTTTTATTATAAACCGTCAAGCACGGAATATTTTCCAACGCTAATTCTTTCATCAATGTTTGAACTGTGCGTTCATGTTGTAAACGATCTGGCGCACTTGCATCCACCACATGGAGCAGTAAATCCATCGTCCGACTTTCTTCCAATGTCGACTGAAAGGCTTCAATCAGCTGTGTTGGTAAATCTTGAATGAAGCCAACCGTATCGGTCAGCGTAACTTCCATGCCTTGAGGCAATTGCCATTTTTTGGTTAAAGGATCTAACGTTGCAAACAATTGATCCTCTGAATAAGTTCCTGCTGTCGTTACCATGTTGAGAATGGTTGATTTGCCAGCATTGGTATAACCAATCAAGCCAATTTGAAATAGTTCTGAATTTTGTCTTTTCTGGCGGCTTCGTTCACGATGAGCAGTGACTTCTTTTAACTCACGACGGATGCCTAAGATTTTATTCCGAATGTGTCGGCGGTCCGACTCTAATTTCGTTTCACCAGGCCCACGCGTCCCAATACCTCCTCCAAGTCGGGACAACTGTTTTCCTTGACCAGCCAAGCGAGGCAATAAATAATCCAATTGTGCTAATTCAACTTGTAACTTTCCTTCTTTGGAGCGCGCACGCAAAGCAAAGATATCCAAAATTAATTGTACACGATCAATTACTCGCACAGCTAACGCTTCAGATAACAGTTGATTTTGGCGCGGTGTGAGCTCATGATTAAAAATCACAAGATCCGCTTCATAGGCATCTTTTAATTGAATTAATTCTTCCAATTTCCCCTTACCGATTACGGTTTGTCGATCAACTTGTGGTCGTTTTTGCGTTAAAACAAACACCACTTCTCCATTAGCGGTTTCCGTTAAATTCGCCAGTTCTTCCATTGATGCAGAAAATGTCTGATAATTTTTTTCCGTCTCAACTCCTACTAGAATCACTTTTTCATGAGTGGTCATCGCCTACTCACTCTCCTTCTGTTGTAGCCATTGCGCTACTTCTTTTTCCAACTTGGGCAAATCTGTTGGCTGCTGAACCAAATCCCACCAATGCGCAGCCATTCGATTTCTAAACCAAGTCAATTGACGTTTGGCATATCGCCGCGATTGCTGTTTGACTGTTTCAACCGCCATCTCTAATGATTGTTCACCGGAAAAATACGGGAAAAATTCTTTATAGCCAATACCTTGAGCTGCTTGTGCATGTGGTTGCTGAAACATCTGTTTTGCTTCTTCCACCAGCCCTTCTGTCATCATTTGATCCACCCGCTGATTAATACGCTCATATAATAAAGCGCGATCTGTTTCCAAACCTAACAAATAATAATCATAGAGACGAGCTGGTTTTTCCTTCGGGGTCAAAATACTATAACCTGTTTTATCAAAGACCTCTAACGCACGAATGACTTTTTTGCGATTATTAAAATGAATGCTGTTAGCCGCTAGAGGATCCTTTTGTTGTAATAACTGCCATAAAGCTTGGTTCCCTTTTTCTTCCGCAAATAAATTGTACGTTTCTCTAATTTCAGGCGAGTCATCTATCTCACGACTTCCTAGTTGAAAATCATAAAGGAGTGATTGAATATACAAACCTGTTCCTCCAACGATAATTGGTAGTTTCCCTTTTTCAGTAATTTCTTTGATTTTTTGACGACCCTCTCTCTGAAAATCAGCAGCAGAATATGTTTCGCTGACTTCACGGCAATCAATTAAATAGTGAGGAATCCCTTCTTTTTCTGTTTCTGTGACTTTAGCGGTGCCAATGTCTAACGAGCGATAAACTTGCATGGAGTCACCGCTAATAATTTCACCATTAAATTTTTTTGCTAAAGCAATACTTAATGCTGTTTTCCCCACCGCGGTGGGTCCTACAATAACTAATACTTTCTCCAATTATGTTTCTCCTTCTTCTTGCCAATTTTGACGAGCAAATTTTGCTTCTTCAGGAAAATCCGTATGAACACCCGCCAATTTTAGCTGAAAACAATTTTCCATTTCTTCCATCCGATTAACAGTCCACGGCCGCAGCGGTTTACCAATTGTGATAAGTTCTTTTTCATGAGCCAACACCCAAGACATTTTTGGATGTAAACTATCGACAAGCGCGAATGCCGGTCCCGCTTGACTTAAATCCTCTGCAGATTCGTAAATAAAGGCCATTTCTGTCTTAGGATCAGCTTTTTTTAATTTAACTAAACTTGGGAAATAAAAACTGGAATATAAATAACGAAACGGCCAGTTTTTTTGCTTCATTTGTTGGACGACTTTTTTCTCAATTCCTTCATAATGGATAATGTCCGTTTTAAGTTCAATATTCAAAAAACCATTGAATTGTTCTTCTTCAAGACATTTTAAAACATCTTCCAATGTTGGAACACATTGAACAGAAGGATTTTTCTGAAACCAGCTTCCAGCATCCAGTTGTTTTAATTCGTTTAATGTTAACTGTTGGATTTCACCATGACCATCTGTCGTACGATCTACCGTTTCATCATGCATAACGATTAAATAACCATCTTTAGATAGGTGAACGTCTAATTCAATTCCTTCAGCACCAACACGAACAGCCTCTCTGAAAGCAATACACGTATTTTCAGGATGGGTGCCTTTACTTCCTCGATGTGCAATAATATCTGTCATGCTCTCACTCCAATCTTGTTTATTGTACCATTGGAGTGAGGTGGGTTCAAATATGGGAAAAAGAAAAGAAAGAGCAAGACATCAATCAAAGCGACTGATGATGTCCCACTCTCTAAGTCTTATAAACAATTTAGTCTCAAATCCGTCTTTTTATTCTCTTAATCTTTTAGTTCATACTTAACATATTTATCCAAACCAGATTGAATACTATATTTCGGTTTATAACCAATGGCACGTAATTTAGATATATCCGCTAAGGAATCTTTGATGTCCCCAGCTCGTGCTTCTTTGTATTCAACTGGCAAAGTGACTTTCATAATATCATTTAAAGAAGAAATTAACTCATTTAAATCGGTTGCTTTCCCTGTTCCGACATTATACACTTCCCCAAGTGATTGGTCAGAATGAGCGACAAGATTCAACGCTTGAACCACGTCCTCAACAAAGACAAAATCACGGGATTGTTTTCCATCGCCAAAGATATTGAATGTCACTTCTTGATTGGCTAATAAGCGTTTGTAAGAGTCCATCACAATCGAAATAACGCCAGAATAAGGCGAATTAGGATTTTGGTTTGGCCCATAAACGTTAAAGAAGCGAACAGCGCTTGTTGGAACATCATATAAATGACAATAGTTTAACACATATTTTTCAGAAGCAAATTTATCCACTGCATAAGGCGTTAATGGACGAATTACTGATTCTTCCTGTTTTGGTAAAGTTGGCTCATCACCATAAACCGCTGCAGAAGAAGCAAACACCAAACGTTTTAAATCTTTCTGGTATTTCCGAATTAATTCCAGTAATTGTAACACACTCTCAAAATTCACTTGGTGTGTTTCCACTGGACGTGCTACTGAATCTGCTACACTAGCAATCGCTGCTAAGTGAAAAATGTAATCGAACTGATACTCTTGCAGTACTTTTTCCATTAATTGTTGATCAATCACGCTACCTTCAATGAACGTGATATTTTCAGATGTGTTTAAATTTTCAGTTTGGCCCATTGATAAATCATCAATGACCACAACTTGATTGTCTTTACTATAATAATTTGCTAAGGTTGAGCCGATAAAGCCGGCACCGCCTGTGATTAAAAAGTTACTCAAGTTTCCCACTCCAATTAAAATAATACATTAATTTTACCATTTTTAGATGTCAAAGACTACAGTTTGTTTTTTAATAAAAAAGGAGAGAAAATAATTTTCTCAACCTTTTACTAAATATTTTAAATTCTTTGCGTTATTTACAAAACTCTTATGAATGAATAAGAAATAGATAATGTACACAATTCCATAAGAAATGAAACTATAAATACTACCGCCAAACCAAAGATTACTAAAGATAAACAATAATGTAACCAACGTTTCCAATACAGTGCTATTACCTATTTTAACGTTCATATCTTTACATAGAAAAATTTCCGCTAAATTACAACGAAATGCTAAACTTACTAATATCAACCCAACAGTTAAATTCAAGTTCCCAACAACGAAAATCACAAACAGCGATAGGATTAACGACAAGGCAAGGGTCAATACGTTAACAAATAAAATTGTTTTTTCTTTTCTCAACGTTTTTAAATACGTGTTAATTAGCAAGGACATCCTACCCTCATAAATAACTATAGGAAATAGAATTCCCATAAATTTCAAACTTTCGCTATATTCAGGTAGCCACATACCTAAAACAAATTTGACAGGTACATATAACAGTAGAATTGCATACGTCAACGGAACAAAAACGCCTCTTAATGTGACAAATAAAGACGGCAATCGCTCTTTATTTGTCCGTCTTAACAACGGAAACATTACAATTCCAACAGCATTAATAAAAGTTAAAAACATATTTGATAAACTTAAAGTAAAGGACAATTTACCAAAGGTTTCGATAGTCCAACGCTGTTGAACAAAAAAGCGAATGGTTCCCATTATTAGCATACTTGCTATACTACTGAGCATTAGTTTACTACCTATGTTAATATTATCAACTATTTCAGGAGTAACTTCCTTCAAACTCATCATGTTCACACGCAACATGTCTTTAACTCTAAACATTCCCCAAACCGTAATAATCAGTTTAGAAAGTATATCCATAATGATTAGCCAATAAAAATCTCGTCCTCCTAATGCAAAGTAAATTGCAATGAACAGGACATATAAATAGCGATCATTTCTGGATAATTGAGCATATTCCTTAATACGATTTGTTGACTGAAAAACATACAGAATAAACGTTTTTGCAATTGTAATTACTGAAACAATGGCCGTCAATATCAAAATAATCCCTTGATATTCTTTCGGCATGAAAAAGTAAGCCCAAAGAATGACAAAAGCAGAAATACAACATTCAAAAATCGCTAAATACCAGAATTGAGAACCGAGATTTCTTTTATCTAAATTTTCGTATTCTTCTCCCCCAATTTTTAAATAGATACCATCAATCCAGCCTAAGTGAAAAAAACCAACATAGGAAGCATAGAAAACATATAATTGCCAATAACTATATTCCCTAACCCCCAACAATTTTGGAACAAATAAGTTTAATAAAACGGATATCCCAAGGGTAGCGAAATTAGCAGCGACTGTATAGTATAGATTTTTTACAACTGATTTAGCTTTCTCATTCATGTAGTGTACCTCTTATTCTTTTATAAGTTTAAATCTAAAATATTCATCAAAGATTTTCATTTTTCGTACTTTAGATAAAAAAGTTATTTAACCAACCTTTGAATGAATACTTCTCTTTAACAGTTTCAGAAACTGGTTTCATGGGTACCTTTAAAAACGTTAATATCTCAGACATATTTTGTCCATTTAGTAAAAACACATTTTCTTTTTCATAGAAATCCATGTTTAAAACTGTACGATTATTCGTAATTAACTTTTTATTAAGAAATAATGCCTCTAAAGGTCTTAATGATATTCCATGTTGATTTTCCTGTACAACATCTAGAATAGCCGATGTATTTGCTTCATACTTAATGAGTTCACTATAAGGGATAGGCTTCTTATAATCATAGTTTGAATAAGAATTTTTCGAAGAATCTACTACATAGATAAAAGGATTCAAATTACACTCTACAAAGTACGCTTCTAACTCTAATAAATAAGAGAGACGCTGTTTATCTACACCAATAAAACAAACATCAGATTGATACTTTGGATCTGCCTGACTAGCAACAACCTTTGTCTCGTCTATAAATTGGTTATTAAAATGCATTTGGTATTTTTCACAATCACCTATATCAAAGGACCAAAGCTCACAGTTTAAATCAGCGTAATAAGAAATCGGTGTATCTTTTTCAACAGGATTACTATACCATATAGCAATCCTGATATGCGGATATTTACGATTTAAATATTTAATTAACGGTCGTGAAAAGTAATGAGAGTTCAACAAAATAAAGTCTATTTCAGAAAGATTCTTTTTCCACTCTCCATAAAAAAATCTTGCAAATGTAGTGTCTATTCTTTTATCTAATTGATTTAATAATTTAACAACAAAAGGACGTTTAGAAAAATATTTTTCTACATGTACACCTAATTTTTGCGCATCAGTTGAAAACAGAACTGATTTTTCATCTAAAGTAATAATCATCATGCGAGTATAATCCATTATTTTTCCTGCCTTTTTTACTTTATTTCCAATAAAAAGTATACGGATGATGCGTCACTTGTTCAGACATAGGTGGTAATTCCATATAATTTCCATAACGTAATGATAAAAATAGTTTTCTGTCTTTGATTGCTCGAACTTTATTGCCAGCAAATAACACATCTTCATAATGATCAAACCATTCTTTTGGAAAAACACCCCATTCTTCATTGATAAATTCAATATAACCACATTCAATAGCTGATTCAATCGGATAAGTAGTTACTTTATCCATAAATTTACGTTTCCAAAAATCATAATCTCCCTGTTTAAGTAATTTTCGGTACCTTGGATATAGAAGTACTCGTTTTAAGTATGCTTTCCATCGAGATTTAGAAATGGCATAAGAATTATTTAAGGTAGCTAACATATTTTCTCTATACGACTCGCATTGACGACCAAAATCTAAACGTTCAGAAGATGTGGTTGGAAAACCATCAATCGGAAAAATATCGACAAACACACCTAATTCTGGGTCCTCACTATTATAAAATTGCTTCGATTTAACACATGTTCTAGTATCAACTAATTTTGCAAACGTATAGCGATAGTTCTTTCTTGTTTCCAAGCTCAATAATAGATAATTTTTATCTTTAGATAATATATTAATTAGACGATCATAATTAGGTCTCGTTAAGACAATATCCAAGTCATCATCCCAAGGGATGTATCCTTGGTGCCTTTCAACACCAATTAAACTACCGTAGTAAATAGAATATTCAATATTATTTTGACGACATATATTATCAATATATACTAATATTTCTGTGCTCGTTTCTTGTATTTCTTTAATCGTTAATGGTTTCATTTTTATCTCCAAAATAAGAATTTATTATTGTTTTTTACTAATTGACTAGAGACAGAACCTAAATATAGCCAAAATAAAAAGGTACCAATTTTATTAACTAAAATTAATTCTGTTAGAAACATTGCCGAAACTAAAATAGTCAGTACAATTAAGACATTTCGCAAAAAATTATCATTAAAAATATTGATTTTTTTTGAAAATAAAACTTGCAATGTTGTTAGGATTTTATTAATTAAAAACAGAATTAACGGAATAGTCCCTGCCAGTCCCGTTGTCGCTAAGGTATAAAAGAAAAAATTATGCGAAGTTTGTTGTTTAACCGCAATCAAAGTATTAGGTAAATATTGTTGGGCATATGTTACCAAATTTCTAGGAGAGGTACCAAACCAGATATTTGACTGAAATATCTCAAACGAACTTTTCCAAAGTCCAAAACGATTATTAGAAATATCTGTCTTGTTTTCTACGTCTGGTCTATCCAAAGAAACATCTGGTCGTTTTTTTGAAACGTTCGTTGTAGATTTGTATTCTACGTTATTCAACAAATCTAAAATAGCTAACATACCTCTTTCAATTAGCTTCGTTGCTATATAGGCAAAAAAGACCATACCAATACTTGTAATAATAGAATATAAAAGTTGTAAACCTAATTTTTTTTCAGTCGTTTTTTGATACACTACAAAAAACGAACCCACAAAAATAATTACCATTAGCTCTACAAAAGCCGTCCTTGATCCAGATAAAGTTATATATATCCATTGTATCAAAATATTCATTATCAATAACCATTTCCACTTTTTCAAAGTAGTTTGAAAAAGTAATGACACCGATAAAATTATTGAAACAACAGAAATGGTAGCCGCAAAGTTAGGGTCGGCAAATACCCCATATAAACGATTTTCAAAAAAGCCAATTCTTAGGCCATTATAAATTTTATCCAAAGGCGCTGTATATGAATACTGTATAAAAAACATGTAAATAGCAATAACTACTAAAAATCCCCAAACTATTAAAAGAATTTTTTCTAATACTTTAAATGTTTTTTTATCTTGTTCTTTACCAATTTGATAAATAACTAATAAAAAAATAGCTTGCCATATAACTAATTTTAGGTTAGCTATAAAATACGTTTGGTAATGAATGAGTGTTACAAAAAAAAGCATGACTATAAAAATGACTAACATCGGATCAAATTGTTTAAATCTTTTATTTTTTAGAATAAAAAACATCTGATTTAGAATATAAACCATCGCCCAAATTGATATCAACCCAAACACCAGAGTATCTACCTTACTTGGTAACAAGCTATAAAGACTAATTGTTCTTAATAAAAGCATAAATTCAAAAATTATTAAAAACGGTAATTTCGTTTTTTCCAAAAAGTTATTTACCCACATAATACTACTCCTAATTTATTCATTTTTTGTTTTCCTATGTTTTTCTTCCAATATAGCAATCATCTTATAATATGGTACTCCGATTTGAAGTGCGATTGCTCCGACTTTTCTAGGCATAGTAAAATATTGATTTTTCATTATAAATTTAAAATTTTTTCGTAAAAAAGTAACAATTTCTTTTTGAACTTTTTTTTCTTCATTATTTAACTTACTATTCATCATTTTATCTAATACTATAAAATTTGCCCAACATACACGTGTATGAACAACATTAGATAATTCAGGATACCGGTCTAAGATATATTTTTCATTTTCTTTCCAAACATTGATTGTATCTAAATCTTTCTTAGAAAAAAGATTGCTTGAAATACTATTGGCACGGTGAAAATAATAATATTTTTGTTGCGTATCAATAACAATTTTCTCTGTATGCTCTAGGATAGATAAAATAACTGCGCCGTCTTCTGTAATCATGCCTACAGGGTATCGGATATCTTCAAAAATTTCTTTTTTATATAACTTATTCACAGCATGAACAGATACAACTTTAGCTTCTAAAATTATTTTCATTGCCGCTACTTTATCTAATACTATATATTGCTGTTGTTTTTCTACAGGCTCTTTCCCCTCATAGACATCATAAATACCACAGATTGATAAATCGGCATCTTCTTTTACGATATTTGTATATAATAATTCATACATATCATCCGCAATGTAATCATCACTATCGACGAAACCTAAATACTCACCTGTCGCTATCTCAATTCCAGCATTGCGAGCATCGCTTAGCCCACCATTTTCTTTATGGATAACTTTTACCCGTTGATCTTGTTCAGCAAACTGATCACACATTGCTCCAGAACTGTCTGGGGAGCCATCGTCCACCAGAATTAATTCAAAGTCAGTAAACGTTTGAGCTAAAATAGAGCGTACACATTTTTCTAAATATTTTTCTACATTGTATACAGGAACAATAATACTAATTTTGGGCATATCAATTTCCGCTACCTTCTAAAATTTTAATTGTATGTTTTAATGGTTCTTCCATACTGTCGTACAGTGGCCGCCAACCTAACGCGTAAATTTTTTGATTGTCTAGTAATGCTTTTGTTGCTTTAGAAAACCCTTGTTTTTCTTGGGCGGTGGCTTCCCCATGAATCACTTTTGTTCCAGCTACATTGGCTAATGTTTCTGCAAAAGTGCGTAACGTAATATCGCAATGTTCGTTTGAAACATTGTAAGCTTCCCCTTTTTGCCCTTTAACTAATAAGAACAGAAGAGCAGATACAATATCTGCAACGTATGCATAAGAGTATAGTTGGGTCCCTGCACTTTTTAGCACAATGTTTTCTTTATGGACTGCATTCATAATAAATTGAGAAGAAGCTTTACTATCCGAAAGTAACATCGTAGGTCCAAACGTACGACTAATTCTTGGAATAACAACATCAATACCATATTTTTGAATATAGGCTTGACATAATGATTCACTTGCTCGTTTTCCTTCAGGATAACCGGCCCGTAGCGTGTTACAGTCAATATAACCGCAATAGTCTTCTGTAAATTTATCAAGATCTCCACGATTTTCTCCATAGATTTCAACAGTTGATAAAAATAACACTTTTTCACTATTCGCTTTAACCGCATAATCTAAAATATGCTGCGTACCAGCAATATTGGTCATAATCGTTCCAATTGGATCACTGGCATATGATTTAGGATGTGTATTACTAGCACAATGCAACACATAGTCACAAGCTTCTGCTATCTGAATTTCTTCTGTGACATCTCCGATAACTATATGGAATAACGGATCTTCTAGATAACTAGTAAATCGCTCTTCTAAACGCGACAATGTTCGTCCCATCGCCCAGATCGAAATATTCGCATTTCTCGTTTTATTTTGGTACATAAGCACATCAATTAAAAAGGTCCCAATCATGCCTGAAGCACCAGTTATAAAAACAGATTTATTAGTTACTTTCGTCCAATCTGGTGTCTTCTCTAAAACTCGTTCAACGTCTGATAAATAATTATCGTCTGTAAATAACATGGTATCCCTCCACTACTCTTCTTTCATTTTCAAGAAGCCTTTAAATAACTGTAAGTCATCTTGTGTGGTTAACTTAATGTTTTTATCTGAGCCTAAAGCAAAATACAATGTTTCGCCTAAATCCACCATCATAGTATTTGTATATGACGATTCAGAAATACCAATATTCTCACGGAATGCTTTTTCGTAAGCCCAAGTTAATTTTTCAAATTTATAGGCTTGTGGCGTTGACACGCGACGTAATGTTTCACGATTAATATATTGTCGAGTTGTTTCCTCGGTTTCTTTTACAAAAATTTGTTCATTATATGGCAACGAAGTCACTGCATTGCCGTATTCTTGACACTTAACAATTACATCAGATAAAACTAATTCATCAACTAATGGACGAATCCCATCATGGATAACAATAGTATCTTCAGGGGTTGAATGTTCTTTTAAGAAATTAACCCCATTGTTAATTGATTCTTGACCAGAATTTCCTCCTGGAATAATCCATTGTAATTTGTCAATATGGTACTCTTTTGCATAGGCATCTAGTGTTTGTTCCCAACCTTTTTTACACACAACTAAGATTCGATCAATGAGTGGATGCTTTTGAAAAGATTCCAATGTGTAGATAATTATCGGTTTTTCCTCTACCATAATAAATTGTTTAGGAATCTCCTGCCCCATTCGTTTACCGACCCCACCGGCAATAATTAAAGCTGTAATCATTTGATACAAAATCCTTTCTCTAACTAGTCAACAACTAGTTTTATTTCAATTTTGTTTAACTTATATATTCATCAACACAGCCAAAACTGCATTCAATCTTTTACATTTTCTCATAACTAACAGTAAGTTTCAATAATTTATCGTAGACCTTAATCGAACTGTAAATATTTGATTAAGAAAAAACTCATTGATGAATATAAATCTGGACAGGTTTCGGAAAGTTTGACTTTTTATTAAGTGTATTTTCCACTTTATTTTTAATTGTTGTTCTTGACAAAAATTGATAGGAATTGCCAAACCAAGTGTTTCTTTACTTCGATGATCGTTATACTAATAAATGTAGCTCCCAATGATCTTCTTCAATTATTGTTAACTTTCAAAAATAGTATTTTCTTTAAGAGCCTGTCCATAATACATTCTTTAACAAACCCTACCTTAGTTGAAATAAAAGATACGACGATAAGAATACTCCTTGATTCATTGACTTTATGTTTTAAACTAGTCGTATAATTCCAATTGTTATGCAAGTCCACAACTAATATGAATTAAATTTTTAGATAATAACTTTCTTTGAAATATTTTCAAAATAAAGGAATTCAATAGTACCTATTATTGCTTTTTGATGAGGAACCAACGTATGAGATAGTCGCTAAATAAATTTTTTAATCTATGTTCCCATTTTCGCTCTAATAGTTTCACTTTGTTAGGGAAATCTGCCATTAAAACCTACTCTCTTGCATGAATTTCAACAGAGTAATCCTTAAATTTGCGACTATGGCGTACTTCCCTTTCCAAAATTCTTTAGAAGAATAAGAAGGACCTTCACCGAATTCTTCAATCTCTTAGTCCTTTAAGACTTAGAAATTGAAGAGATCGAAACGAAGTGTAGTGTACGATGATTTCATCTGTTCATGCTTCACAGTGAAACATTGCAACTTTTAGCGCTTTAGCTCTTTTGACGGCCGGACTGTGACGAGACGTATGTCGAGAAAACACCATAGAAGTTGTTGAGAACAATGCAACGCGTAGTGTTGCTTCTGTTTCCGCCGTTTATCAATTTTTAAGCCTGGGACAAAAATCTGAAGTGATTTTTGTCCCAGGCTCTTTCTGTGTGTGATTCAATAAGTATTTTCACTATTATTTTTTTAATGCTCGACTATCTACCCAGCCGATTGTTTTGCCATTCAATTGAAATTGGTATGAAGTCAGACCACTAGATAATTTTGCAGACTGGATAATGGTTACGACTTGGTTGGCATATTGAGAAGCACGTCCCAAGTTCTCGCCATCTTCGGCAGTATTGTTCGCTTTACTAAAGACCCCATGTCCATTAGAAATTGACGCGTCTGCGATAATGCCTTGTTTGTTCATTTTCGTGTAAGTCGCTGTATTGAGAGTAGGGGTAAACGCCTGCTTATTCATCCAGCCAATTGTTTTGCCTCCAATCGCAAATCGCAAAAACTCTGCACGGCTAGTCTTCGCATACCCTGTAATATGGGCGGCTTGACCTGCGTATATGTCTCCTTTGCCCATACTAGAAACTCCTGGACCGACATTGTAAATTCCGTTGTATACATCATGTTTTTTTGCTTCACTCGCTACTTTTACTTTTGCATTGTAATCGTAGTTTTTTTGGCTAATTAAATCATCAAAGATTGTTCCAAATGCCCGACTATCTACCCAGCCGATTGTTTTGCCATTCAATTGAAATTGGTATGCGGTCAGACCATTAGATAATTTTGCAGACTGGATAATGGTTACGACTTGGTTGGCATATTGAGAAGCACGTCCTAAGTTCTCGCCATCTTCGGCAGTATTGTTCGCTTTACTAAAGACCCCATGTCCATTAGAAATTGATGCGTCTGCGATAATGCCTTGTTTGTTCATTTTCGTGTAAGTCGCTGTATTGAGAGTAGGAGTAAACGCCTGCTTATTCATCCAGCCAATTGTTTTGCCTCCAATCGCAAATCGCAAAAATTCTGCACGGCTAGTCTTCGCATACCCTGTAATATGGGCGGCTTGACCTGCGTATATGTCTCCTTTGCCCATACTAGAAACTCCTGGACCGACATTGTAAATTCCGTTGTATACATCATGTTTTTTTGCTTCACTCGCTACTTTTACTTTTGCGTTATAATCGTAGTTTTTTTGACTAATTAAATCATCAAAGATTGTTCCAAATGCCCGACTATCTACCCAGCCGATTGTTTTGCCATTCAATTGAAATTGGTATGCGGTCAGACCATTAGATAATTTTGCAGACTGGATAATGGTTACGACTTGGTTGGCATATTGAGAAGCACGTCCCAAGTTCTCGCCATCTTCGGCAGTATTGTTCGCTTTACTGAAGACCCCATGTCCATTAGAAATTGATGCGTCTGCGATAATGCCTTGTTTGTTCATTTTCGTGTAAGTCGCTGTATTGAGAGTAGGGGTAAACGCCTGCTTATTCATCCAGCCAATTGTTTTGCCTCCAATCGCAAATCGCAAAAATTCTGCACGGCTAGTCTTCACATACCCTGTAATATGGGCGGATTGACCTGCGTATATGTCCCCTTTGCCCATACTAGAAACTCCTGGACCGACATTGTAAATTCCATTGTATACATCATGTTTTTTTGCTTCACTCGCTACTTTTACTTTTGCGTTATAATCGTAGTTTTTTTGGCTAATTAAATCATCAAAGATTGTTCCAAATGCCCGACTATCTACCCAGCCGATTGTTTTGCCATTCAATTGAAATTGGTATGCGGTCAGACCATTAGATAATTTTGCAGACTGGATAATGGTTACGACTTGGTTGGCATATTGAGAAGCACGTCCCAAGTTCTCGCCATCTTCGGCAGTATTGTTCGCTTTACTAAAGACCCCATGTCCATTAGAAATTGACGCGTCTGCGATAATGCCTTGTTTGTTCATTTTCGTGTAAGTCGCTGTATTGAGAGTAGGGGTAAACGCCTGCTTATTCATCCAGCCAATTGTTTTGCCTCCAATCGCAAATCGCAAAAATTCTGCACGGCTAGTCTTCGCATACCCTGTAATATGGGCAGCTTGACCTGCGTATATGTCCCCTTTGCCCATACTAGAAACTCCTGGACCGACATTGTAAATTCCATTGTATACATCATGTTTTTTTGCTTCACTCGCTACTTTTACTTTTGCGTTATAATCGTAGTTTTTTTGGCTAATTAAATCATCAAAGATTGTTCCAAATGCCCGACTATCTACCCAGCCGATTGTTTTGCCATTCAATTGAAATTGGTATGCGGTCAGACCATTAGATAATTTTGCAGACTGGATAATGGTTACGACTTGGTTGGCATATTGAGAAGCACGTCCCAAGTTCTCGCCATCTTCGGCAGTATTGTTCGCTTTACTGAAGACCCCATGTCCATTAGAAATTGATGCGTCTGCGATAATGCCTTGTTTGTTCATTTTCGTGTAAGTCGCTGTATTGAGAGTAGGGGTAAACGCCTGCTTATTCATCCAGCCAATTGTTTTGCCTCCAATCGCAAATCGCAAAAATTCTGCACGGCTAGTCTTCGCATACCCTGTAATATGGGCGGCTTGCCCTGCGTATATGTCCCCTTTGCCCATACTAGAAACTCCTGGACCGACATTGTAAATTCCATTGTATACATCATGTTTTTTTGCTTCACTCGCTACTTTTACTTTTGCGTTATAATCGTAGTTTTTTTGGCTAATTAAATCATCATACTGTTTTCCACCACTAGATGTAAATCGTCCAGTGTAATCAGCATTAATATCAAACACACCTACTCCGATATCAACACCTGGAATCGTTAATAAAGAAGACCATTGCCATGCCGCATAACCTTCATTTTTGTGCCATAACTGATCTGCAGTCGGTTCAAAAGGATACTGAGCAATCCAAATATTTTCAGTCCCTAGTTGTGTAGGCGATAAAACTCCTTCTGTAAACCAGGCTGCCATTGAATAATGTAATACATTCGTAAAGCCTCTTGCTTTTAATTGATTAGCAAAAGCAATTGAATTAGCTGTCAATTGTCCATTATTCATGCTACCTTCTTCTGCATCATTAATCATTAAAGTATCTTTTGGTAATCCAGTATTAATTGCTGTATCGGCAAAGTAGTTTGCTTCTTTTATTGCCTGATCTTTTGTTGTAAAGTGACTATAGTGATAGGCAGATACTTTTATTCCCACTGCATTTGCATTTTGAACTTGTGCAAATCTTTCTGGATTTTGATAAGTTGTCGCTTCGGTCATTTTAACGACCACTCCGCCTATCCCATAACTTTTCATAGTTTGATAATTTGCTACACTTAAACTACCATTCCAAGAAGATACATCGATAAAGTTTTTAGGCGGACGATTTGCCTCTGTTATGCTAATAGGATCACCATAGGCATATGCGGCTCTTTTTCTTCTCGTTCCTTTCATTCCTGATCCCATAGGTTTGTTCATATCCTCTGTTATTACGATTTCGTCTTCATCTTTCTTATTAGCTTCTGAAGAACTAGTCGTTTCCGAAGTTTCTTCAGCATCTTTTGATTGCCAAGTGTCTTTAGCATCACTCGTGCCCAAACTATTTTTTGTTTCCGAAGGAACTGAAGATGAGGTGCTAGAAGAACTTTCTGTCGAAGTTTCCCCGCTAGATGACGTAGAATTTAGTGTTTCTGCTGTATCCGTAGAAATTACTTCTTCTGCACTTTCACTACTTGATGCATCGATTGCATACACTATTGATGAACTAGGAACCAATGCTGTCAACATTAGCATTGTAATAACAGATATTTTATTTATTCTCTTCATTATTTATTTAACCCTTCTTTTTGCGTATTGTTTACAATTAATCCTCATTTAATTATAGTATGTAAATTTTACTTGAAACCAACAATTTTTTACTTTTCAAATTGAAATTTCTCAAAACTGATTAGAATGAGCACTAGTTTCAAATAATTTTCTAATAAATTTTAGCTTACGTCAAGAAAATCTTGCTAACTTTTTTTTACTATTTTATTTCTAAACTTTATCTTTTTATTACATTGATTATGTTATTTATTTTTTTAAAACAAAATGCTGAACGCTATTTATAGATAACGTTCAGCCTCAGTATAAATAATTGAAGTTTTTAAAGATATTCTGTATACGATTTTTTAGTATCAACAATTAGCGCTTCATGATGAGGTTGACGATCTTCCTCTGGTGGCAATTGCATATAATCCCCAAAAACCTGTGTTAAGTAGCGCTTGTAGCCCACTGGTATTGGCATTTTTGTATCTTCAAATGGAACAAAAATAGCAGATTTAAAATCTTCTAAATGATAAATATTGCCCATGTAGCGTGGTCCGACACACAATTCTGTGACATAAGGAGTTGAACCAAAGGAATACTTGGTCATTCTTTTTTCAGCGAAGCGCCAAATATGATAGCGAATTTTGCTTGAAGAAAAAATCCCTAATAAAACCTTGCTTCCTGTAGCCATCAGACCACCATGTTTTTCTGGAACAACTTGCGAACAAAATAACGCATAAATCAGTGCCCAAAACTTTTGGATTTTTCTTCGCAATTTCCCTTCTGGCGCACCATCTAACGGAAAAATATCAATTGGTAAACCATGAGGGATATCTAAATCCTCTTGATAGGGTTTAATAAAAGTAGTGGCAGTATCCCTAATAGTTATAAATGAATTATGATCATTATATGTTTTAGAAGCAACTAATAATGGATATCTATTTATGTCTGCTTTCTGTGGCCATAGCTTTTTTAATTTTTCATAGTCTGGTCGTGGCATAAAAAAATCCAAATCATCATCCCACGGAATAAATCCTTGACTGCGTACAGCACCAATACAACCACCGCCACAGAAATAACATAATAAATTATTTTCTTGACAAAATTGCACAAAATATTTGGACATAGTTAATGTTACAGCCTGTATTTCTTTTAAATCTGTCTGAGACATCTCTTGCATAATTTTACCTCAATCTTAATCATTTTCTTTCCTTAAAAACTTCTCATAAAATTTACCTCGTAAAGTATTCGGCATCAAACTTACGACAACATGTGCACTGGAACTCACAAAAAAATCTTTAAAACTACCAAGTCCTGCTTGATAGATTGCTTTGCGTCCTTTTAGTCCTGACTTAAAATACTGCCAACCACCACGCCGTGCGTACATATCACTGCCTGTTCGAGCATAGACTAAATGTTCAGAAAGGTTCTGCGCTTCCTTTCCTTTTTTCAATAATCGTACCCATAAATAATAATCTTCAAATCCTGACATTGGCAGATAGTTACCGACCTCTAAAATGTCTGACTTCTTATACATGACAGTCATATGATTAAACGGGTTTCTTCTTTTGGAAAATTCACGAATAGCCTCATTAGAACTTGGAAGGTTACGATACCCCAAAATATTTTCTATGTTCCCTTCAAATTCGATAATGTTAGAACCGGTAATGACCAAGTTAGGATTTTTTTGAAATAATTGCCACTGCTTTTCAATCCGATCCGTCTTCATAATATCATCTGCATCCATTCGTGCAATCAGTTCATTACGACAAGCTTTAACCCCTTCTGCCAACGCTTTACCTAAACCAACATTTTTTTCTAGAGGTAAAACATGAAGCACTTCTGGATACGTTTCTTTATATTTATCTACAATGACTGTCATTTCTTCAGTTACAGGACCATCTTCTACTAATACTATTTCATCGACTTTTACAGTTTGATTAAAAATACTGTCTAAACATGCAATAACATATTCAGGACGCTCCTTTATATAAATGGAAAGTAAGACACTTACTGGTACCTTTTCCATTTCTTCACCCCTATTTCTTTTTTCATCCACGCTTGTATATTTTTACATAGAATACCTGATTTTTCAAGCTTTGTTAGAAGTCTCTCTTTTTTTCAAAAAAAAGAGAAGCCATAGCTCCTCTTAACGGTAAATTCTAATAGCATTCTCTTTACAATAATCCATCGTCAATTCTTCACGTTCTTCAGACTCATCCAATCCTCTTGATGATACTTTATCAAAGAGAATTTTGATGGTTTGAAGCAGAATTTTCATATCCAACAGTAATGAATAATTCTTGATGTACAGTAAATCAAAGTTCAATTTACTATTGTAGTCAGAAGCATACTTCCCATAAACTTGGGCATAGCCAGTAATCCCCGCACGTACATTGTGACGTAAATAGTAATTCGGGTTTTCCTGATTAAATTGATCAACAAAGAATGGTCGTTCAGGACGTGGTCCGACAATGGACATATCCCCGCGAATAACATTGATTAGTTGTGGCAACTCATCAATACGTAAAGCGCGCAAGTATTTACCAACTGTAGTGACGCGACTGTCGTTACTTGTAGATAAGACTGGACCTGATTTTGCTTCCGCTGTTGCCGACATCGTTCTAAATTTTAAAATCGAGAACTCACGTTGATCTAATGTAATCCGAGTTTGTTTGTAAATCACTGGTCCCGGTGAGGTTGCTTTGACTAAAATCGCTGCAATAAGCATTAAGGGTGAGGTAATCACAAATAGGCAAACAGAGACTAAAATATCGAATAAACGTTTAATAAAATTCTCTTCTGGTTGAATTTCAAAATTTGAGACTTCGATAATACTTTCATCTTCAAAGTTCATCATGTTTGGTTTTAACATAATTAGATTTTCAAAACTTGTATCTAAAAAGATTTTTTTCTTGTGTTTGACAATTAATTGATACAATTTTACTTTTTCGTTCTCATCAACATTACTTGAAATATAAACAATATCGATTTCATCGATAATTTTTTTTAAGTTTTCATAGTAATTGCTGACAACAACGCTCGTTACTTTATGCTTGTTATTTTTATCAGACATAAAGTTTTGAATTGAACGCATGACTTGATTTTCTTTACCTAGTAAAACAACTTTTCGCTCATTGCTGACCTTTAAGTATAAATAATAAACAAGAATTCGCCAAAGACTTAGAACAATAATTCCGATTATAAAGGAATATCCTAAAACAGAACGCGGGAACGTAAACCAACGTCCGGCAAATGTCACAATCATAATCGTTAAAGTCATTAAAATTTGACCAATCACCGTGACAAAAATGATGTCACTAATTTTGCGATTATAAAAAATATACGCACCTAACAACAAATTCAAAAAGATAAAAAAGATTGAAATGTAAATTGCAGATTTTTCATAAGCCACAAAGTTAAATGAAGGAATTTCTCGGCCAAATTTCACCATAAACCCTAAGATGATTGATAAATTATAGAGCAAAACGTCTGCTAAAATAATTACAATTCGTCTTGCATTACTCCATTCACTTTTTGATGTCATTAAAAACTTCCTCTCTTCACTTCCAGTAATTACATTATTTGTAATAACATGCAACCCCTATATTACCATAATGTCAGCGGACAAGAAAGTTCTATAGGATGAAAATTATCTGCGATGTCTTTGGACACGACTTAATTCTTCAGGTTGGTCCCAGCCCTCTTCGTCAACAGGTGCTATCGGGCGCTCTTCATTGCTAACAGGACTTGTTTGTTTCACTCGTTTTCTTCTTTTAGATGTCGTTGGTCTTTCATGTCTTCCTCGTTTTTTCTCTGGCCGGAAGTAGAAGGCTAGCCCAAGGAAACTATAAACAATCGGCATCCAATGAGGCGCTAATAAAATATCTTCCATAAATGAATGAATCCAGATTAAAAGGAAGCCTAAAAGTAAACTAACTTGCAAACGATCCAATGTTTTTTTGCGGAAACCAATCAATAAAATCATACTGACTAAAAAACCAAATAAAATCAGATAGCCAATGACACCAAAATTACTTAACGTAAATAGAAAAGCATTATGTGTCCCCAGCGGTTTCCATGAGGCCACAAAAGGCTCCATACCGACTTTAATATGTTGAGGATCAGATAACCATTTAGCAAAAAACTCATGCCAAATTCGTTCTCTTCCTGTAAATAAATCAACAGTATCCGATTCCGCACATAAGTAAAATAACAATGGTCCCAATGCAGCTACTCCGACAAAACCAAACAGCCAAACTTTCGAACGTTGCAAGAAACGTTTTGGTAAAAGATTATCCACCAGAATAAAACCAACTAAAATGGCAAAAGAGGTTTTTGATTGACTGACCCATGTACCTAAAACACCACCAATGTATACAGGTAAAAGCAGCAGGTTAAAAACCTTATTTCTATATGCTTTGATCAAACTACTGGCCATCATTGTTGAAAACATCAATGTTGCACCAATCGTATTGGTATTAATCCAAATACTTTCTAGTTTATTTGATTCTTTAAAAATTTCGTCTGCTGGAATCAACTGAGGCAACTCCACGGACATCCGATACAAAGTCGCACTCAAAGCAACTAAAGAGACAATTAATAAAAGCGTTTGATCCAAACGATCAAAGACACAAACTTTAAAACAAAGAACCAACAAAATAATTAAAGGAATCATTGTATCTGTTTGCATCGTGCTATGACGGATTGATTCCGTAAAGTGAAACAAGAGCCAGGTGGCTAGCGCCAACGCTACGGTCAGCCAGTCAATAAATTTTAATTTCGTACAATTTAATAGCAGTACAAGTATTACTGCTATTAATAATAAAATTGAACTATTGGCATACATATATTTTGTGACTGGCGCATCAATTCCTACGACCCACATCGTATACGAGCCGATCATTGTAACTAATAAAATAAGTCGACCGATTCTATTCAATACTTTTCCCATATTCAAACCTCATTCCATGAATGAATCACTAGTCGTTTATTCGATAAATATATGCCCCGTTCTGATCAGGTCCATATAATTTTTCAAAATGAATCGTTGGTGTGTCTAACGGTTCTAATGGTTTATAAACGACCGCATATTTAATCCCATATTCTTTTAATTTTTCTGGAGATAAACGAGCAATAATCGCATCTTTTTGCATCAACTCTAAAACAGGGGTCTGATTTCCTACTTCAACATTGATGTGCGCATAGCGATTATAAATAAATGTGTCTTTTCCTTTTGGATCTAATGGTTTCCAAGCCTCTAAGTCAGGTGTAAAAGCAACACCGTTAAATGTATGCACACCTAACATTGGCAAATAGCCATACATCAAGCGTTCGCCCACCCACAATTGGTTGGGGTCTTTTTTGTTAATTTCTTCCACTTCTACCGCTATTTTTTTACCATAGACAGCAGAAACGCCTCGAGAAATTGGATTAACAAAGGCACCAGAAACCATAATGATTCCTAATAAGACAAGGACAAATAACGTGCGCCAACGTTTAAATAAAGCAACAATTAAAACGGTAGCGACAACTAAGACACCAATGATGTCCATTCGTGTAACGTATAACCGTAAATTGCCCGTATATAAAACAAAGAAATACAGAACAACATTTAGTCCTAGCGCCCCTAACCAGGCCATCATTGGAATTTTTGCTTGGCGATTCCATAAATAATCGATGAACCATAAACTTAACAACACAGCGGCAAACCCAAAGGATAACATCGCCCGTTGTTCTGGCACATAAGACCACAATGTCAACTTAGCAAAAATTGTTGGAAATTGAACGCTCATCCAAACTAAGTTAAATAAACAATACACGAATAAGACAAAACCGTAAATGTTTTCTTTGATTTTTTTATAAAAAATAAATGGTGAGAGCGGCAAAATAACAAAAAATAATTGATAAAAACTACTGATTTCCGAATTATTTGAATATGGAACATCTTGAAACGGCATTTTCCAATTTGTTAAAAATAACAAAATATCGCGTTTAGGCATATCTCCACCTAAACTTACCCGTTTTCCTGGATAAGCGGTATCCATTACTGCTTTTAAGGAATCCAATGAGCCATATAGCGATCCGCCAACAATAATCGCCGTCATCAAGAGTGCCCCACCTATCAGGACCCCATCCCACTTATCCAACTTAATTTTTTTACGAAATTCTAAAAAGAATAAAATTAAAAATAATAAAATCAAATAACCAAGTGGTACTTGTAACGCAGGATAAATAACTAAAACAAATCCTGAAGCCATAATAACAGCCGTTATCGCACAAATGACACGACGTCGAACACTACTATGATAATAGAAATAATTATAAATTCCCACTAAAAAACCTAAGCCAAAAAATACTAAATCTCCAACTGGCGAGACAAACCACCATTGAAGGGCCGAAGAAAACGGAATCCAAACACTTGCTAACAAAGCTAAATATTTATTCCGCCGTGTGACGATCAAGCCAATTTCAAAAGAAAATAAAATTAAGCCAATTAATTTAAGATTCCAATACCATGATAAGCCATACTCTTTGCCTAATAGTACATAGCCCCACGTAAAAGGTTTCGCTAACGTGGCCAAATTCCACGCTGGTGAATTATAGCCTACCACCATGTCTTGCCCATTTAACGTAATCACATCATTATGTGTTTTCAAACCTGTTTGTGTTTGTGAGAGACTAAATGGGGTTTGAACGAGCCATTCATCCGAGCGAACACCTCTTGGTTCACCAGCAATTAATGAACTTTTTTGACCATCTGCATATTCAGAAACATACGCATCCCACATGTTTAATGAACTACCATGGACTTTAAAGGCGACCAGTAAAATAAAAATGACTGCCGCTAGCAGATAGCGCCAGCGTAACAAATGATCAACCAAGCGAGCGCTCTGCTCAGCTTGGTTGCGTAATGGTTGTTTTTCTTTTCTTGTAGTTAGTTGTTGTTCCATCTTTTCGCTCCATTTCGTCATCCGCAATTGCATCTAGTCAATTCGTAATGAAAAGTTGGGAATATCCCTTGTCAGATTAGGATTATAAAATGGATCATTTTCAATTAAAGGTCCCCATTTTTCTTCCATCATCACTTTTTCTTGTTCAAAACGTTTTTTCTTTTTGCCTTTATCATCATATCCACGAGTTTGAGATTCAAAATGATAAAGCTCTGCTTCATGAAGCCAGACGTTGTCACGTCCTAAAGCTTGGACTTTCAGGCATAAATCAACATCATTGAAAGCTACGGTAAACGCTTCTTCAAAACCACCAACTGCATCAAAATCTGCTTTTTTCATAAGTAAGCATGCGGCAGTTACTGCTGAATAATTAACATTAATAGCTAACCGACCAAAATAGCCTAAGTCACCATGGGGATAACCATAATGACCATGTCCAGCGACACCACCTAATCCTAAAATAACGCCTGCGTGTTGGACCGTATTATTTGGATACAATAATTTCGCACCTACACAGCCAATCCGTTCTTGCTGAGCAAATGAAACCATCAAGGTTAACCAATTCTCTGTAATCACTTCGGTATCATTATTTAAAAATAATAAATACTCTCCGTGCGCTTTTTTCGCTGCACGATTGTTAATAGTTGAGAAATTGAATGGAATATCGATTGATTTAACGAAAAAGCGGCCAGGTAATTGTTGTTCAAATTCTGCATACAATTCGTGCATTTTTGGATCTGTACTTCCATTATCAGCCATAATAATCTCGTAATTTTGGTAGGTTGTTTTTTCAATAATCGATGAAACACAACGTTGTACGTCTTTATAGCCATTTTTAGTTGGAATAATAATTGAGACTAACTTTTCAGATTCAATGTCATAATAAACATCGTATAAGCCATTCGCCGCCCCATGCGTTGCATGACCATTAATACCTCGACGAACGAGCGCATCTTGCACGGCTCTTAGCCCCGCTTCAAAAGCATAACCTTTGGAGCCCTGATCCACTGCTGTTGAGGTTGGCAGCATCCGCCAATAGTAAAGAACTTTTGGAATATGTGTGATGCGTTCTTTTGTCGTTTTTTCAGTAAATCTTAAGACTAAATCGTAGTCTTGAGAACCTTCGTAACCTTTTCGAAAGCCGCCAATTTCTTCTAGAATACTCCGACGATACACGCCTAAATGCGAAATGTAATTCGTTCCTAAAAGTAAATCAGGTGACCAATCTGGTTTAAAGGCTGGATCAGAACGATTTCCATCCATGTCAATCTTATCTTCATCACTATAAATTAAGTCCAGTTCTGGGTTTTCATTAAGCACTTTAACCACTTCATAAAAAG
This sequence comes from Enterococcus sp. DIV2419, assembly GCF_051711865.1. Classification (NCBI taxonomy): domain Bacteria; kingdom Bacillati; phylum Bacillota; class Bacilli; order Lactobacillales; family Enterococcaceae; genus Enterococcus; species Enterococcus sp. DIV2419. The sequence continues at coordinate 1,146,927 of NZ_JBIONS010000001.1, read as the reverse complement.
CATTGATTGCTAATTCATCATCGTTGTCTAGTAAGGCGACAAATTCTCCGGTAGCAATCGCTAAGGCAGAGTTGGTCGCTTCGGAAATATGACCATTTTGTTCACGAAAGACGACCCGGATTCGCTCATCCAATTGTTGGTACTCAGTTAAAATCTTTTTGACATTAGGATCTGTTGAGGCGTCATCGGCCATACATAATTCCCAATTAGTATAGACTTGATTCAAAATAGAATCAATGCACAACCGAAGCCATTTTTCTTCAACATTATACACTGGCATCGCAATGGAAATTTTAGGTTGATAATGAAATGTTGCGATTTCTTGCGTCATCGCTTCTATGTCTAGTACTTCATTTCTAGCTAACCAGTTAGGATACGAAGCTTGATTTCTTAGTTTCTCAATTTTCGCTCGTTGAATGGTATGAGAAATACCATTTTTAGCCATATACTTAAATCCTTTTTTGGCTTTTATCCAAAGACGAGTCACTTTATCTTCTGTCCCTGGAATCACTGGATATTTTTTATTCAAGGGAAAATCCACCGTTACAACATGTGCTGATGATTGAAAATGAAAAGGGAGTACTTTTTTTTGTTTAATTCCTTCAAGTGTAACAACAAAGCCAGCTTCAATCGCAGGCTCTGTTTGATAAATTTGATTAACATCTTCACGTAAAACGCGCTGAATGTTATAAGCGGACACTTGGTTTTCATTATTAATTGTGAAAGTTGGGCTTTCTTTAGTGATTGTATCCAACGCCCAACCTGTAATGGTTAAATTATTTGTTGTTTTGTCGCGATAGATACTATCAAAGATCACCTTAATGTCTTCATTCATGTGCATTCTCCTTATAGATGTTTCGGATTTCGGTAAGGATCAACTAAAGCTTCCGCAGTCCATTTTTCCGCAAGTTCTTTATAAGATCCTTTTTTATCATGGTTTTGCATTTTTTCGTCTGCTTTCAAAATTGCATAGGACACATATACATTTCGTTTACCAGCGCTAGCAAATTGTAACGATAAATCGACACCCATCCACTCTTTTCCTAAGTTTTCGTTAATTCCTTCTAAATTTAGGTAAAGTTGTTTGTTGAATAGTAAGCAGTCTTCAGTTGCTGCTTGAACATTTCTTGGTAAAGCAATTCTGTAATAGTAACCTAAGCTTTTACCAGGGGTGCCTTTTTCGGGATAAAGTAATCGACCTTTGTCTGTATCAACTGATACTCCCACCGTTTCCACGCGATAGCGTGCGTCAACTACGCGGCCAGTCACTAAACCAGAGGTCTCTTGTTGACCAATGTTCATTAACTCTTTTAACCAATCATTTTTCGTTGGTACCAATCCAGCATTTAATAAAGCCACATATTCTCCCTTAGCAGCTTGAATCATGCCATGACGAGTTTCTGTTGAAACATAACGAAGACGGTCATTTTGGATATTTATTTGATTCTCGAAGCGTGCAGGCAATAGAATTTCATAATTTGTATAGGCAGTTTTTTCTAATAATTGACGTAAGTAACTACTCATATTCTCTGTATCATTCGTAATAATCAATGATACCATCGGCACATGATCATAAAGATAGTTAATTTTATAGGAACCATAAAATTCGGCAATCTCTACTTGTGCTTTTAAGCCACGGCGTTCCGTTGCCGCTTGGACCGCTTTTTGACCAGCTACATAGGCGTAACCTTTGCTTTCAGGGTTTAGAGCAGTCGATGATTCAATGGCACGCCAATGATACATCATACCAGGAATGTGCTTGATTTTCGTTGCTTGTTCCGTTGCTCGTAATACGAAATCATAGTCTTGAGCGCCGTTATATGCTGAGTTCAGTCCGCCTACTTTTTCTAATAAATCACGTTTCACAACAACAAAGTGTGTAATGTAATTATGGTTTAAAATCAGTTCTGGATTCCAGTCCGATTTGTAAAACGCGTTGAAGCGACGACCATTTTCTGTAATTTTATCTTCATCAGTATAAAGAAAATCAATCGTTGGATCTGTGTTTAAAGCTTTGACCACTTCATATAATGCTTGTGGCGCTAATTCATCATCGTTATCCATGAAACCAACAAAATCGCCAGTAGCAATCGACAAAGCTGAGTTAGTTGCTTCTGAAATATGTCCGTTTTCTTCGCGATAAATAACTTTGATTCGTTGATCTAGTTCTTTATATTTTTCTAGCATGGGCTTAATATGTTCGCTTGGCGATGCATCATCTGCTAAACATAACTCCCAATTTTCATAGTACTGATTTTGTAAAGAAGAAACGCACGCTGCAAGCCATTTTTCTTCGACATTATAAACAGGCACAGCGACAGAAATTTTAGGCTGAAATTGGAACGTTTTAATTTCCGCTAAAACTGCCTCCACGTCAACAGGGGCTTCTGCTTTTTCTTGTCGTTTAAAGTACCACTTCACTGAGCCCATGAAACCACGTGTCTGAATCGAACGCCATGCTCGATCAAATTTTGTGCCTGGTTGAACCATGTTTGGACGCTCCACCACGTATTGAACCTTCTGGCCTGATTTGGTGTCAATGTTTAGCGTGTAGGCTGGTAAATCTTCTGGATCTTTAATCGTAATGACAAAACCATAATCTTGATCGCCTTCTAATTCAAACATATCAATAACATCCCGACGATATTCTGTTTCCACCGTATAAGTGACTGATTCACTAGCTTCTGCAATGCTGAATCTTAGCGGATAATTTGTTTGTTTGTCATACGCCCACCCTCTGATAACAGAAACGTTATTTTCTACATCGCGAGCAATATCATCGATGGTTAAATTAATCATTTTATCAAATTTAGTTAACGTGATTCGTTTATATTTTCCAGTAGGCATAGGGGCAGTCTCCGTCTGTTTATTCATTTCTTCTAAAAATTGATTTCTTTCATCTAACAGTGCATGAATAAAGGTATTTTCACGTTCTGAATAGTTGCCTTCAAAGAAATAATCAATGTCTACTGTCAGGTCTTTGCCTGCCATTTGTGCATCGGTTACTTCGATTACAGGTACTTGCGTATCTAAGAAATAATAGATATTCTCTTGTACCAGAAAAGCATTCGTGGCTGCGACTGGGACTGTCTCACCGTCTATCGTCATGGATAATTTAACAATTGCCCCCGTTAAACTTGGGAATAATTTTATCAGTTGGACGTCTTCTGGTATCTTCAGTTGGAACTGTTTTGTTTCAGGTTTTTGTAAATCAACTGGTTGATCCAACTCAGTCTCTTTTTCTTCGCCGCAATTAATTAAAATATGAACGTTTTTTTCATTGTATGAATTTACTGGTGTCACTCGCTCTGGCTGTTCTACTGGTTCAGCAGTCAAGGCAAAAAAGTACTGATACACTTCACCAAAGGGACGCGCTTTAAAAGCTGCTTGCACTTCTACAGGTAACGCTTCATATGTCGTAGGAATTTCGTTGTAGCCAACTTGATTAAATGTAAAATCTTCTTTGGCAATGTATAAACCAACTTCTGCAAAAACTTTTTCAAATCCTTCTTGTAAATAGAATGATTTATGCGTAGCATCCAACAGCCCAGTTTCATTCCACGTTAAACGATTATTAAATAAATCAATTAAGACCGAATTATGCGCCAAATTAGGGAACGTGATTAAAATTTGACCGCCTGGTTTTAAAAATGGTTTGACTTTTGCTAAGGCGCTTTGAGGATTCATTAAATGTTCCAACACATCCGCAAAAACGATATAATCAAACGTCTTACCAGCAAAGTATTCGACCCAATCATTTTCATCAATATTGCCATAAAAGGCATCTGTTGAAAATTGACTGACATGATCATAAAGTTCTTTGTCTAATTCAACAATTGAGACCTGGCACTTTTTTTCTTCCATCAAATAGCTAGTCATTCGCCCATTACCTGGACCAAATTCCAAGACATCACTATTTTCTTTGATTTGTGCTACGATTTTCCCAACACTGGTACTCTCGTCTGTTTCCATTTCAAAATCATACTTCATCTTTTGTCGTATCCTTCCATTTATGATCTAAGATGACAATTCCTTCTCCGGCATAACGACCGGTAATAAACATCGTCACGTATTTTGTTTTGTAGACTAATGGGACTGTTGCATGTTCCTCAAAGAAAGCAATATCAAAATAATATTCACCTGTTAATAATGACATTTTTTCATATTCTAAATAAAAAACATTCCGTCCTTTTTTCCAAGGAATTTGCACGCCATCTAACAACGTATTTAAGCCACAGACATAATGATTGTCCACTGTTCGAATAGCGACCCCACAAACAGGCTTCTTAATTTGGTCGTTTTTGACAGTATATTCAATTTTTACAATCACTTTTTCATCTTGCGTTACCATTTCTAATGGTTCATAATCCGCATTTAAAAGTTCCGCATGATCCACTTCAATAATATCTGGTGTTGGGGTTTCATCTTTCATGGTCGCTTCGCGGTCAACCGTTTTAATTGATTTCTTTTTCAAAAAGTTTTCGTAGTTGGTCGTCACGTCCATCGTATCTCCATATTCAACGACTTTCCCGTGTTGCAACCAAAAAGTTCTGTCACAAAAACGACGAATGGAGTTTACATCGTGAGAAACAAATAAAATTGTTTTACCAGAATTTTTAATTTCCGTAAATTTTTCCATACATTTTAATTGAAACTCTAAATCCCCGACTGCCAACGCTTCATCGACAATTAAAATATCGGGATCCACGTTAATAGCTACCGCAAATGCCAAGCGGACAAACATACCACTAGAGTACGTTTTAACTGGTTGATACAAATGATCGCCGATGTCAGCAAAATCAATGACATCTTGGACACGCTCTTCCATCTCTTCTCGGGAAAAACCTAGGACCATTCCATTTAAGAAAATATTTTCATATCCTGAATATTCAGGGTTAAAACCTGAACCTAATTCAAGCAACGCTGAAATTTTCCCATTAATCACCATGGACCCGGAGGTTGGCGTTAATACCCCTGTAATAATTTTTAACATGGTTGATTTCCCAGAGCCATTTTCGCCGACAAAGCCAATCATCTCGCCTTTTTTAATTTGCATCGTGACATCGTCTAACGCATAAAACAAATCGTGGTAGGATTTTTTGGTTGGACTAAGCGCTTCTTTAAACCGATCGGACGGCTTTTTATACATGTTGTATGTTTTGGTAATATGTTGGATATCGATTGCATATTCTGACATGTCGTTCTCTCCTTATAGTACATCTGAAAAATGTGGTTTTAAGCGTCTAAACACGGTTGAGCCAATTAATAGTAAAACAATAGTAACTCCCCAGAAATATAAGCTATATTGCCAATGTTCCCAGAACCATGCACCGCCTAAATAAGATTCGCGGTATCCTTGAACAATATAATATAATGGATTGATTTTTAAGATTGTCGCAATCATTCCAGTTGGCTGCCATAAAATTGGCAATGTCCACATAACTGTTTGCATAATGATATTGATAAATTGCATAATATCAGGTAAAAATGGTTGTGTTGAAGCAGTAATCCACGTAATTGCTGTTAAAAAGACTAATAAACAAGCTAAGTAGTAAATTAATTGCAAACTGTACAGACTTGGGTAATAACCGTTAGCTGTAGTAATTACAAAACCAATTAGAATGAAAAACAAGTGGGTGTACAAGTTCGATAAAATTTTAGATGTTGGTAAAATTTGTACATTAAACACGACTTTTTTAACTAAATAACTATATTCACGAAACACATTCGTGGCTGATAATAACGAATCTGAAAAGAAGAACCAAGGCACCATCCCTGTTACTAAATAGACAATGAACGGCATATTGTCGCCAGCTCTAGAACGAAGGCCTACAGAAAAGACAAACCAATACGTCAAAACAGTTACTAATGGCGTTAAAAACGCCCAGACAATTCCTAGTGCTGAACCAGCATACTTGGCCTTAAAATCATTGAATGAAAATTGTAATAACAATTTTTTGTTCTGAAAAATATTCTTGAAAATTGAAAATGTTTCTTTAAACATATACTTATTCCTTCCGTAATAAACTATTTTTATCTAAAATTTTTGGATACAAAAATGCCATTTTAAACAACATTTCTATTTTATCGATAAACGCCTAGCTTTTCAATAGTAGACCCCTTTTTATAAAGAAAAATTTAACTGATTTCGCTATATTAAAAAATCTTGTCCAATTTTTAGGAGATTATGCTACAATAATGGAGGTCTTGCATTTTTTTGCACGGAAATTATTTTTGAGAGAAGGGAAATTATGGTTCTTTTTATTATTTACGTATTTCTGTCTTCTGCTGGTCTGGTCTTATTTAAACTAGGTTCTAGCAGTTTGAACATCCAACTCCAACAAACAATCTTTTCAATGAATATCTCACTTATATCTTTATTAGGTTTATTTTGTTATTTAATTAGTTTTATTTTATGGATGTTAATTATTAGTCGTTCCGATGTTTCTTACATTGTTCCTTTAGGCGTTGCCTGTACAAACATCGCTATTTTAATTGCTTCAAATCTTATTCTAAAAGAGACAATCACAACGAATGCCCTTATTGGTGCTGTGGTTATTATTGTCGGCATTGTGATTATGAATCTTAAATAAAACAACAAAGACCTTAAACTCCAACTTAAGGTCTTTGTTGTTTTATTTAATATAGATTTTTAAGCCAATAAAACTGTCTCAGTTCACTTAATTTAATGATAATATAACTAAAAACAATTAACAAAAAAACTTGTACAACATATGTTTTAAAATTATCGTACGTTAACTTTTGAATCCCTAATTGACTAGCTGCATAAAATAGTAAATATTTTATCGGATTTTGCGCTAAATAAATAATAATACTAGATTTTCTTAAAAAGTCACTTCCAGGAATACGTATATTTTCTAAATTAAAACTTAAAATAACCACTAACACAGCAACTATTGGTAACGTAAAATAATTTTGTGCATCATAAAAAACACCTAATTGTTGCGCAAATTTCACTTCCTTTAGTCCTACATAAGAAAAAATAACAATACCTAAAACTAAGAATAAATTATTTAAAGGCTTTTCAAATACATAGTTTGCTAAAAAATAGCCTATAATCACATAACAAATCGTAGAAATCATCGAAAAAGATATAGAACCATAAAAAGGCACTTGTTTAATCCATTCAATGTCAAAGTACCACTTACCATAAGTAAAAGTAAATACTCCTATCAGAAAGCTAACAATTCCAATTGTTAATAATACTTTCTCACCAAAATAACTTCGGATGTAATAAATAATAAATACACTCATTACTAATGCGATTAAATACCAAGAAACACCTATTCTGGGGACATAGCCTAATAATATGCTCAGTATAAATGATATTTTTCCTCTTAAATCCATTTCCCCTTTAACAAAATTCATAATAGATACGATAAAGAAGGGGATGTAAAAGATCAACCACGAAAGATATACTTTTAAGATTCTTTTTATATAATTGAATAGTATTTTTTTATCTTTTTCTTTTTCTCTAAAAGAAATTTTTTTAAACAAAAAATATCCAGATACTATGAAAAAAAACGGAACAGAAAAGCGGGCTAATATTTTCAAATCACTACCCAAAATAGATTTAGAGGGAAATGTATGAATTCCAACTACACTTAATGCAGCAATAAATTTGAAGGCATCCAATACATCATTGTTTTTAGTCATTTTTCCCCTCTCTATTCTCCCATTTTTCTTCAGATTTCATGATAGATAATTCTTGCAATAATGTTTTAATGCGATTTTCGTGTTTTGAAATCAACACAGAATTTTTAATTTCCATAATTAAAAGGACAATCACCGCAGCTGATAATAAGAAGTTTGATGTTGTTTCAAACCCAAAGGCCATTGCTAACCATTCTGCCACATGCGGGAAAATAGCAAAAATAATTAAGACAATTGAGATTAATAACCAAATCAAAGCATTTTTTAGGAGAAAAATATTTTTATTAATCCCTCGAATAATGTATAAGAAAAAGCCAATTGCAAATAAAAATAAAGCTAGCCATAACACGGTTGGTAGCATTAGTCTCCCTCCTTCATAAAGGCAGCAATCAGAATTGCTGAGCCGACTTCCAGCATATACTTCACAGAAGCCAAGGCACGAATCGAAGAAACACCACCAAGCCGTTCCATCATATTGACAGGTCTTTCAACAATCACAAAGCGTTTTTTAATTAAGTGAACAATCGATTCTGGCTCGGGATAATTTGTCGGATAACGCTTTGCAAAAAAAGCAATCACTTTCCGATTTCCCGCTCGATAACCAGAAGTCACATCATAAATTGTTTTACCAGAAGCCATTCGAATGCAAAAAGATAACAAACGAATACCAAAACGGCGCATTTTCGTACTTTGAAAAGACGCTTCGTTTCCAGGAATGAAACGAGAGCCAATCGAAAAATCACATTTACCCTCTGCTAATGGTTCCAGTAAAATAGGTAAACTATTGATATCATGTTGACCATCACCATCAAACTGAACCGCAACATCATACTCATTTTCTAAGGCATATTTATAGCCGGTCTGTACCGCCCCGCCAATACCTAAATTCAACACTAAATGAATGGCATTAATTTGGTTGGCTTCTAAAATTTGTTTGGTTCCATCTGTCGAGCCATCATTAATTACCACATAATCCAATTCATGTTGAAAATGCGTAACTTCCTGTTTAAATGTTTCAATGGAAGCAATCGTCCGCAAAATGTTTTCTTCCTCATTGTAAGCAGGAATGATTAAAAGTACCTTCATAAAGAGAAACACCTTTCCACTTTTTCTCTAACAAAACCCCTCACTTACACAAGACAATTTATTGTTGAACATTTTCTAACATTTGTGCTAAGGCTTCTTGCCAAGTAGGAATTTTAAAGCCTAACGCTTCTGTTTTACTTAAATCCATGACAGAATATTGTGGTCTTTGCGCCTTTTGTGGAAATTGAGTTGAATCCACTGGCAGTACTTCCACTTCAGTATCTTTTAAAATTTCTTTAGCAAACTGATACCAGCTACAGCTGTTTTCATTAGACAAATGATAAACACCAAATGGCGCTTTTTCTGCAATAACAAATGCCATAAATTCGGCTAACGTTCTTGTCCAAGTTGGGCGGCCAAACTGATCGTCCACTACCGTTAGTTGGTCTCTTGTTTCCGCTAATTTTTGCATGGTAAAGACAAAGTTATGACCGTATTGACCAAATACCCATGATGTTCGAATAATATAATAGTCGTCCAGGATTTCTTGGACCGCTTGTTCACCTAATAACTTCGTCCGACCATACTCATTTAAAGGATTCGGTTGATCATCAATCGCATAGACGCCTTCTTTTTTAGTTCCATCAAAAATATAATCTGTACTTACGTAAACAAGTGTCGCCCCCACTGCTTTAGCAGCTTCTGCAACATGACGTGTGCCATCTACATTCACTTTTTCATCTAATTCCTTGCCTTCGTCTTCTGCTTTATCAACAGCTGTATAAGCAGCACAATGATAAATGACGCTTGGTTGAATTTCTTTCACTTTTGCCAACGTACTATCCGCATCAGTAATATCTAATTCTGTGGAATCCGTTGAAACATACTCAATTCCTTGTTCGTCTAATAGGTGACGTAATTCTGTGCCCAATTGGCCATTTCCACCAGTAATTAAAATCATTTTTTTCGCTCCTTCTTGAAAAAAAGGCAGGGCAAAGTAGCTTTTGTACTTTGCCATCGCCTTTCGACTGTTATCTCACATGTCAGAAAAAATTACTGACCATTTTGTGCATATTTTGCTTCAACAGCTTCTTTATCTGCACGCCACCAATCTTCATTTTCTGTATACCACTTGATTGTTTCTGCCAAGCCTTCACGGAAATTCGTGAATTCTGGTTCCCAACCTAATTCTTCGCGTAATCTGGTTGAATCAATCGCATAACGTAAGTCATGTCCTGCACGATCGTTGACATGCTCATAGGCATCAACGGGTTGTCCCATTAATTCTAAAATTAATTCCATCACTGTTTTATTGTCTTCTTCACCATCGGCTCCAATTAAATACGTTTCGCCAATTTGCCCTTTTGTTAAAATTGCCCAAACAGCCGAAGAATGGTCGTTTGTATGAATCCAGTCACGAACATTTTTACCAGCACCATAAAGTTTTGGTGTAATGCCACTTAAGACATTGGTAATTTGACGAGGAATAAATTTTTCAATATGTTGATATGGACCATAGTTATTTGAACAGTTTGAAATTGTTGCTTGTAAGTTAAAAGAACGGACCCACGCTTTGACTAACAAGTCAGATCCTGCTTTTGTTGAAGAATAAGGGCTTGAAGGATTGTAAGGCGTTTCGGCAGTGAATTTTTCCCCTTCGCCTTCTCCATGTCCTGGTAAATCTTCTCTTAAAGGTAAATCGCCATAAACTTCATCAGTCGATACATGGTGGTAACGAACATTGTTTTTACGACAAGCTTCGATCAATGTGTACGTCCCAATCAGATTGGTTTGTACAAATGGGAATGGGTCGTTTAATGAGTTGTCGTTATGCGATTCAGCAGCATAGTGAACAACCGCATCTGTTTCAGCGACTAAACGATTAACTAATTCAGCATCAGCGATATCTCCTACGACTAATTCCACGCGATCACTCGGTAGACCTTCAAGATTTTTTTCATTTCCTGCATACGTTAATTTATCTAATACAGTTACATGAACTTCTGGATGATTCTTTACAACATAATGAACAAAATTTGAGCCGATAAAACCAGCTCCACCTGTTACGATGATTTTTTTCATAATTGAAACTCTCCTACTTTTTTCTTAAATTTCGCCATAGATAAACGGATTTTCCGCTTCAAATTCTTTTAAGGTTGGATGTTTTTGATCCTTTTCTGACGTAATCGCTTTTTCTGGCGCAATTGGCCAATCAATAGCTAACGCTGGATCGTTAAAATCAATACCGCCGTCTGCTGCCGCATTGTAGTAATTGTCACACTTGTACATAAAATTCACGTTCGGTGTCAAGGTGACAAAACCATGAGCAAAACCTTTTGGTACTAAAAGCTGACGGTGATTATGTTCTGATAAAATGTAGCCTTCCCATTGACCATAGGTTGGACTCCCTTTACGAATATCAACAATCACATCTAATACCGCACCTGTTACAACGCGAATTAGTTTTGTTTGCGCAGCTTCGCCTTTTTGAAAATGCAATCCACGCAAGACACCTGCTTCTGTTGATAATGAATGATTATCTTGGACAAAGTCAAAGTCTAATCCATGTTCTGCAAATTTAGCTTTGGAATAACTTTCTGTAAAAAAGCCACGATGATCACCGAAAACATCCATTTCGATAATTTTGACATCTTGTAATTTTGTATCAATAACTTTCACGTTTCTTCGCTCCTATTCTGCTGCTAAACGTAGCAAGTATTGGCCGTAGCCATTTTTCTTCAATGGTTGTGCCAATTCTACCAATTGTTCTTTTGTAATATAGCCCATTCGATAAGCAATTTCTTCCAAACAAGCGACTTTTAAATTTTGACGTTTTTCAATTGTTTCAATAAATGTTGACGCTTCTAATAAGGATTCGTGTGTGCCTGTATCTAACCAAGCAAAGCCACGGCCCATTACCTCAACAGAAAGTTTATTTTTTTCAAGGTAGACTTTATTAACGTCTGTTATTTCTAATTCCCCACGTTCTGACGGTTTGATCCCTTTCGCAATTTCAACCACTTCATTGTCGTAAAAATACAAACCTGTCACTGCGTAATTTGACTTCGGTTGTGCTGGTTTTTCTTCAATAGAAAGCGCCCGCATCTCTTCATCAAATTCTACCACGCCGAAACGCTCTGGATCATTTACATGGTAACCAAAGACTGTTGCCCCTGATTCTTTAGAAGCCGCTCGTTGCAACATTTTTGATAAGCCGCCACCATAATAAATATTGTCCCCTAAAACTAAGCAGACACTGTCATCACCAATAAATTCTTCACCAATAATAAATGCTTGCGCCAAACCATCTGGGCTTTCTTGTACCGCGTATTCGATATGAATGCCTAAATCATGGCCATCGCCGAATAAGCTTTCAAAACGTGGTGTATCTTCTGGTGTAGAGATAATCAAAATTTCATTAATTCCCGCCAACATTAACGTTGACATTGGGTAATAAATCATTGGTTTGTCGTAAATTGGCATTAATTGTTTTGATGTTGCTTTTGTTAGCGGATATAAGCGTGTCCCGCTTCCGCCTGCTAAAATAATTCCTTTCATGAACAATCTCCTTAAATACTTCTATTTTTAGTTTCTATAAAACCAAATATCCTTCCCTATTATCGCATTAAGCATAGGGTTTGTCATGTTTTTTACGTAAATTTTACAAATCTGTAAAAGTTTAGCGTTGTTCCTTTAAACGCTGATGTAAAGCTTTTAATAAATTCACACGCCAATTTAATTTTTGTTGGAAACTTGTTTTGGTAATAATAGGGCTGACATTCGCTCCATGTCTTCGGTAAAGCACTAATGGTTCTTTAATGAGACCCGTTTGCTTCTTCCGTGCAGCTAATAAGCCAATCCACATATCATGCATAGGAACTTCTGGCGGAATGGGTAAAATGACATTTTTCATCTCTTGACGAAAGGCCATACCTGCCCCAATATAGCCACTTTTTATCGCATTTCGCCAAAACCCTGGTTTGACTTTTCGGAACTTAAAATAAGAGGGATTGGTAACTTGTAAATCCGCATCAACAATTTTCAAGTCACTAATAACCACTTGAATGTCAGGGTGCGCTTCAAAATATTCTGTCACCGTCGTTACTTTATTTGGCAACCAAACATCATCTTGATCTGCTAAAAATATTACTTCGCCTTTCGTATGCGTAAGCGCAAATGCAAAATTAGCAATCACTCCTTGCCCTGGACCTTGTAACAATTGAATTTGGGGATAATTCGCTGCATACGTTCTCAAAATTTCCAACGTATGATCAGTAGAACCATCATCTGAAATAATTAGTTCATCTTCTTCACTGACTTGTAAAAGAATACTATCTAATTGTTCCGCGAGATATTTTTCTCCATTATATGTCGCAATACAAACTGAGATCATAGATTATCCTTTCATTAACTTGAGAAATTCTGCCAATGTTTGCCGCCAAATTTGGCGATTTTTGACAGTTAAAAATTGCTTACTACTGCGTAAAAATAAATGGCGTCGATGATGGGAAAACTTTTCTTGATCATATCGACGATAAAATAACGTTTCTGCTTCAATAATAGAGCGATAACGTTGAGAACTCATTGTACGATAATCTAAAACAGACAATTCTTGTTTTAGGTGGACTGGTAAGACTTCAATCTTTTTATTGGCTTGATTCAATTGATAAAAGAACCAATGATCTAAATAGTCCAAAGGAAATTCTTCCGAAAATCCTTCCAACCAGCGCAGTGTTTCTGCCGTAATGACTGTACCAGAATTGATAGCCATCAACGGTTGGTTGGCTATCCCTGCTGTTGGCTTTGCTCCTTTAAGTCCAACATATTGATCACTATAAACTGGCGAAATTTGTTGTCCATTTGCTTCTACAATTGGAACATAGACTGCCACAGTCGGATCTAACGGCATGATGATCAACGTATCAAAATAAGAAGCTGGCACTTCTGTGTCTTGGTCAAGGAGCAACAATAATTCACATTGATTCGTTTGACTAAAAGCAATCGCTTCATTATAAGCGGTCGCTAGGCCTGGATTATCAGGATTATGTCGATAAGTAACATTTTGTTGTAAAAATAATGCATCTTCTTGAGGAAGTGGGCTGTTGTCATAAATAAATAAGTGCAATTCGGGGTGATCTACCACTTCTTTTAATAACAAATAATTCGGCGTATCAGCCATTTTCATTTGATATAAGACGATGACTACCGCTAATCTTTGACTCATTAAAAGAACCTCCAGCCCCATTTGTTAAAAAATTTTCCCATTGATTGCATAAAGATTTTAAACAATTTTCGACTTTTATGGGCGCCCTTTTCATACATGTGAACAACCGTTTCAAAAGGCGTATAGAGAATCCGATAGCCTGCTTTGCCAAAGCGTAAACATAAATCGTTGTCTTCAAAGTACATGAAGAAACGTTCATCGAACCCACCAATTTCAACGAATTTTTCACGATCAATCAACATAAAACAGCCTGAGCCCATTTTAATATCCGTTGTTTCTGTATCCGACAAATCGCGACATTCATAAATACTCAAACGTTTATCAAAAATTTTCTTTACAAATTGAAAGGGAATAAAACGTAACATATAATCGAAAACATCTAATTTTTGACGAACTAAATATTGCGTCGTGCCATCTTCATTTAGCACTTTAGGGCTAACGACTGCAATGTTCTTATCTATTTTGATACGGTCTAATAGACGATCAAGCACGTCTTTAGTAACCAAAACATCGGGATTAAAAATAATTGCATACTTTGTCGAAGCATTGAATAACACTTGATTATGACCATGACCAAACCCTTGATTTTCTTCAGCGCGATGGATAGTAATAAATGGTTCATATGTTGTTAATTTTTCAAGATACGCTGTTTCAGAATGATTGTCATAGATATGAATATCATAGATACTATCAGTACCTAGTTCGGCTTTTAATTGGTCTAGTACATTAAAAATGTAACGACTATTATAAGTGACAATCGAGATTGTTACCATTTCTTGCATGCTCATTTCTCCTTACTACTGAAACATCGTCTTAAAAAAAAAGCATATGTTTCACACATATACTTTTTTAAGTTTAATGGAATTATATCATAGGTTTACGCTCTCGCAAAGCAACCTAAAGATTTCTTTACTTTCTCTTAGAATGCTTGCCAAGTCGCTTTTTCATTTGCTCCTGACGATATTCACGATTCCCTAAAATCCGTAACAAATACATCAACGGTTGATGCCCTTCGCCAACTAGACCGATTAGTTCAATAAATAGTTCTAAGCCAATTAAACAAAAGACAATTAATAAAATTGATGCTACTGTACTTGAATAGCTGAACAATAAAGAGACAAAGGAAAAAACTAACGCTAATGCATAAATAGTCATGACCGCCCCTTTATGGGTAAAACCTAAAGATAACAAGCGGTGATGCAAATGCATTTTATCTGCTGAGGAAATGGGCTTCTTGTTCAATAGCCGTCGAATAATTGCATAAACCGTATCCGTAATTGGCACACCTAAAATCACCATTGGCGTAATTACCGTAATAAACGTAGCATTTTTCAATCCCTGTAACGACATTACTGCAATCATAAACCCGAGGAATAACGCCCCGGTATCTCCTAGAAATATTTTAGCTGGATAAAAATTGTATGGGAAAAATCCCGCAATGCTCGCAACTAAAATAAAAATAACAATTGGAATATAGACCGTTTTAGCATGTAGGAAAAAATACCCTGTAATACCAATCGTGGTTAATCCAATAATGGATACGCCTGATGCTAAACCATCCAAACCATCAATTAAATTTACTGCATTCGTAATCGCTAAAATCCACAATAAAGTTAGTGGTAAACTAAACCAGCGCAAATCAATCATTCCAACAACTGGCAACGTCACAAAATCTATCCGAATTCCAGCAACAAAATAAATAACTAATGCTGCTAACAAAATACCGATTGTTTTTTTCATTGGAGTAATCTCTTTAATATCATCAATGAGGCCTGTCAAAACAACCATTCCACCAGCCAAAATAATCGGCCAAATATAATCTTGTGGGATAATCGAACGAAAAATCAATAAACATGAACTAGCAAAAGCAATATAGATTGCAAGTCCTCCTGCTGTAGGCATATTTTTGGTATTGATTCGTCGCTCTCCTGGTGCATCATAGGCGCCAATCCGAAACGCTAGAAGCTTAACAAGTGGTGTTAATAGCAAAGATAAGATAAATGTCATAAATAAACGTATCAAAACTTCATAAATAAATAGTGACATAGTCGAACCCACTTTCTTCTCGTTCAGGGTATATTATACCGTAAACTGAAGCATTTACAAGCTGAAACATGTGTTCTGACAACGGTTTAGACTTTTTTAAAGAAATCTATTTATTTTTCTTTTTAAACCATCTAAACAAGCGTTGTTCAAAACTTGGTTGTTTTTTTTCTTTATCTCCAGATAAGTATTCATCAACGACAGCGTTGACAATTGCTCCTAAAATAATAATCGTGGCAGCAAAATTCAACCATAACATCAAGATGATAAAACTCCCGATGATTTGATAACTTGCGATTCTAGAACTAAAATATTTTACGTACAAACCAAAAATTTGTGATAATAGCATCCAACCGACTGTCGAAAAAATAGCCCCTGGCAAAATAGAACGTAACGATAATTTCCGATTAGGAACGACCGCATAAATCAAACACATAATCACCAATAAAACAACGGTCGTTAACGGCCATTTTAACGCTTGGAAAGTATCGATCACAGACGTTGAGTAATGGAAAATTGGTTGCAGTAATTCAATAATGTACTGACCCAGACCTAAAATTACTACTACACCAACAATCGCTACCATAAATAACAAAATAACTAAAAATGAGACCACTCTTACGAGAATAAAATTTTTCCTTTGTTCGACACCAAAAGCTTTATTCATCGCGTTTTGTAGTGCATTAATACTTTGACTGGCACTCCAAAATGCTGCTAAAGCGGAAACAGAAAGCAACCCGCCTGAACGTTGAGTCAATAGTGAACGAATCGCTGGTTCTAAGTTCTTATAAACATCTTTCGGAATCGCCTCTGCAATATAAGGCAACACAGAATTAGGGTCGATTCTTAAATAAGGTAAGACATTACCTACCGCAATCAGTAATGGAAACAGCGAGAGTAATAAATAATAGGCAACAACCACTGAGCTGTTGCCTATTTCGGCTGTGACCATGTGACTTTGCGTTGTCTCAATAAAACGCATCAAAGATTGATTCTTTTTGATGTTGTCGAGAAACTTCATCACACACTCTCCTTATTAATAAGTCAATTCTTCGCCTTGTGACGTTAAGATTCTTGGACCTTCTTTCGTAATCGCTAATGAATGTTCATATTGACAGCTTAGACCGCCATCTTCAGTATAAGCAGTCCAACCATTTGGGTCCATTTTCATGCGCCAAGTTCCTGTGTTAACCATTGGCTCAATGGTAATAACCATTCCCTCTTTTAAACGTAGTCCTTTACCTGCTTCACCATAGTGAGGAATCATTGGACTTTCATGGATAGTTGGGCCAATGCCGTGACCTACAAAGTCGCGAACAACCCCATAGCCTTCTCCTTCTACATACGTTTGAATTGCATGACCAATGTCGCCAATTCTATTTCCTACTTGTGCTTGTTCAATCCCAAGATATAGCGCTTTTTTGGTTACTTCCATCAAGCGATCAATTTCAGGTGTTGATTCACCCACGACATAAGACCAGCATGAATCAGAGATTGCGCCCTTTAAGTCGACACACATATCTACTTTGATTAGGTCGCCATCTTTTAATACTTTTTTACGAGGAAATCCGTGGCAGATTTCCTCGTTGATACTACAACAAGTAGCATATTTGTAGCCTTCATAGCCAATTTGAGCCGCCACGCCACCATGACTTTCAATAAAGTCTCTCACAAATACTTCAATATCCCAGCTTGTAATGCCAGGTTTAATAAACGTCCGTAAATGACGGTGAACATCCGCTAATAATTCCCCTGATTCATCCATCATTTCAATTTCTCGTGGTGATTTTAATGTAATCATACTATCTCTCCTAAACTTGTTTCATTCAAATTATTTTATCACATTTTTTGCAAAAAAGATTGTTCAAACACCAATTTTCAAAAAGTCCCTTAATAAAAGCACTCGCTAGTCTTTTATAAGAAATGCGCATCTGCTATAATAAGTGACAGAATTGTATGAGGGGGAAGAAAGTTTATGACGTTAGCTAAAATTGTGTATGCAAGCATGACTGGGAATACAGAAGAAATTGCCGACATTGTTGCAGAAGCATTTGAAGATTTAGAATTAGAGGTCGAAATTGATGAGTGTACGCAAGTCGATGCCGCTGATTTTGAAGAGGCCGATATCTGTGTAGTAGCTACATATACGTATGGCGATGGCGATTTACCTGATGAAATTGTCGACTTTTATGAAGACTTACAAGAGATTGATTTATCAGGAAAAATCTTCGGCGTTTGTGGTTCAGGAGACACGTTTTATGATGATTTTTGTAAATCGGTGGACGACTTCGAAGCAGTCTTTACTCAAATTGGGGCAAAAAAAGGCGCCGACAGCGTTAAAGTTGATCTAGCCGCTGAAGAAGACGACATCCAACGCTTAGAAGAATTTGCGAAAAAATTAGCAACTGCCGCAGAATAACTATGTTGAAATAAATAAAATAAACACCAGAAAAAAATGGCTAGTTCCCATTTTTCTCTGGTGTTTTGATATTCCTAATTTAAAAATAAAATACTGTAATTTAAAGCAGCCGCAAAAGTAACCCAAAGAATATAAGGAATCATCAACCAGCCACGCGTTATTAATTTATAACGCAAGTAGTCCCACTGTTGAACTATTAATAATAGCCATAACAATGAGATATCAATCACAGATAATAAATTGTTTTGTAAAGAAAAAAAGAAAAATGTCCAGAAAAAGTTCGCAATAAATTGTAAAATAAATAGCGTAATCATCCGTTTTTTCTGTTGTTTATTTGGATGAACTAAGATGAAATAAAAAGTAATGCCCATAAAAATATACAACAC
Organism: Enterococcus sp. DIV2419; assembly: GCF_051711865.1. NCBI lineage: Bacteria > Bacillati > Bacillota > Bacilli > Lactobacillales > Enterococcaceae > Enterococcus > Enterococcus sp. DIV2419. Next base: position 1,128,155 of record NZ_JBIONS010000001.1, on the reverse strand, counting down.
CAACCACACCGGTCCAAATAACCAGCCTGGCGGAGCAAAACTTGGTAATCTCAACGCTTGATAATATTCTCTCGCATTTACTGAAAATAAGCCCGACAAGAGCCCTAGTCCGGTAATTCCTACAATACTTAGCCATAAACGCTTATCTTTCACTCGGTTCATGTTTTTTGCCCCTTTCTATTTCTCTTCTTTACTGTAGCATGGTTGCGAATAATCTACCATTAATACACTTAACAAAAAAAGACCGTTCTTTTAAGAAACAGTCTTTTGCTGTTACCTCACAGAAGTTATCAGCATGAGGTTACACTTTTTTTAATTTTTATAGGTCAATATCAATTGGTTCATCTCGTTCAAGAATTGCTTCAATACTATCTTTCATTAAATGAATGATTTGTTCTTCTGAAGGATGGATAATTCCAGAAGTCATCAATGCAGCCACACCAGTAGCGACCACCCATGTTCCCATGTGTAAAGAGTCAATTTGAACATCGTTTAAATTAGCATACTCAGGATCAGCTTTTACCGCTTCAGTAAAATAGTGATAAGAGAATTCTTGCATTTTTTTGCCGCCACCATATTCTTCTAAATAAAGCGCACGGTATAACTTACTTTCACTTGTCGCAAAATGAATATAGTTTAAAGCCAAATCAACAATTGTATTTCCGGTATGTTTTACTGGAAAGACTTCTTTCGCTAAGTATTTATGAATTTTTTGGAATAAAGCATCGCGTAAATCATCCATGTTTTTAAATTCCAAATAAATCGGTTGGGTGGAACATTTCATTTTATTAGCAATATTACGTGCAGTGAACTTCGAAAATCCTTCAGTGGCGACTACTTCATAGGCAGCTGTTAAAATCTGCTCTTTCGTAATGGTTTTTTTTCTTGCCATAATTCCCTATCCCCTTTATTCATTCATATACAACGCTTCCAAATAAATGCTTATGGTTATTGTAACACGATTTTTCTATTATGCAAAATTAGAACAACTCTTTGTACAAAAGTTCACTGAGCGGGAGCACGACAACTTTTACCCCAACTTAAAATAACAGTTGATAAAGGCTTTATTTCGTTGAGTTCCCCGCTCTTCCGTGTTATGATATGAGCAGTCATTACCCATCAAATTGAAGGAGGAATCACGAATGACCTTAGAGAATTTTAATGAAAATCTAAAGAAATATGCACGTTTAATTGCTGAAACGGGTGTCAATGTTCAGGACAATCATACGGTTGTTTTACAAATCAGTGTCGATCAAGCGCCCCTTGCCCGCTTAATTACGGAAGAAGCTTATCGCTTAGGCGCGGCCGAAGTAATTGTTCAATGGAGCGACGAAACCATTCAACGTGAATTTTTAGCTCATGCTGCAACTGATCGTATTGAAAATGTTCCTCAATATAAAATTGATCAAACCGATGATTGGATTGCCAAAGGCGCAAGCCGAATTAGCGTGGTTTCTTCTAATCCTGATGCATTAGCTGGCGTGGATGCACAACGTGTAGCAGCTTTCCAAGCGGCTAATGGGAAAGCATTGGTCAACCTACGAAAAGCAACGCAAGCCAACAAAGTAAGTTGGACTGTTGTAGCTGCTGCTAGTGAAGGCTGGGCAGCTAAAGTCTTTCCAGAATTAGCAACAAGTGAAGAACAAGTTGATGCACTTTGGAATGAAATTTTCAAAACAACACGAATTTATGAAGAAAACCCAGTCATTGCTTGGGATATCCATGATAAAAAATTACAAGAAAAAGCGGCTGAATTAAACGAACAACAATTTACTGCTTTACACTACACAGCTCCTGGAACAGATTTAACGATTGGTTTGCCTAAAAACCATTTATGGGAAGGCGCTGGTAGTTATAACGCTCGTGGGGAAGAATTCATGGCTAATATGCCAACAGAAGAAGTTTTCACCGCCCCAGATAGTCGCCGCGTTGATGGTTATGTTTCTAGTACAAAACCACTAAGTTATGCTGGCACAATCATTTCGGGAATGAAATTTACATTTAAAGATGGAAAAGTTGTTGACTTCTCAGCTGAACAAGGCGAAGAAGCATTGAAAAATCTCTTAGCTATTGATGAAGGTGCCAAACACTTAGGAGAAGTTGCTTTAGTACCAGACCCTTCACCAATTTCACAATCCGGTTTGATTTTTTATAATACATTGTTCGATGAAAACGCCTCTAATCATTTAGCCTTTGGTTCGGCCTATGCCTTCAACTTACAAGGCGGCACGGAGATGAGCGAAGAAGAATTAGCTGAAGCTGGTTTAAATCGTAGCCAAACACATGTGGACTTTATGGTAGGATCTGACAAAATGAATATTGACGGCATTAAGGAAGACGGGACGATTGTTCCAGTTTTTAGAAATGGCGATTGGGCATAGTCCTACCAAATGTTGAAACCAAAGTTTTTAGCTCCAAAAAATAAGAAGAAACTGCTTTTATTCAGTAGGTTCTTTTAAAATTTAGAAAGTGAGGCCTAAGTTGCAGCGATTTAGGCCTCACTTTCTTATGCTAAAAAATCAATTGCATTCGAAGGACCTTTAACGTTATAATCAAATTGAAAGCGGATTCTTTTACACGATATAAGTTTACTTTTAAATAAAAGAATTTTTTTCAAAAAAGTAGAATTGGAGAATTAACATGGGATTATTTGATGGATTATTAGGGAATGCAACACAAAATAACAATGAAACAGCTGAAAAAGAATTACGGGATGTTTTAATCCCTAACGAAAAAGTAGATATGGCCTTCACTTTAGTAAGAGATTTAATTGTCTTTACAGATAAACGCTTAATTTTAGTCGATAAACAAGGAATTACAGGTAAAAAAGTTGATTATAAATCGATTCCCTACAAATCTATTTCACGCTTTTCTGTTGAAACTAGTGGACATTTCGACCTAGATGCAGAACTAAAGATATGGATTTCAAGTGCTGAGTTACCTTCAGTAAGTCTTCAATTTAGAAAAGATAAAGATATTGTTGCTATTCAACAAGCTTTAGCAGCTGCTGTATTATCTTGAATCCACAAAAAAAGACAGGAAAGCGACCAACTTTCCTGTCTTTTTAATTTTAGATAAAATAAAAAAGGCTTCTCAGCCTTGATACGTTCCTTATTCAATCAGACACATGGCGGCACTTGCTTAGTGCTGCTTCCTTCCGGATCTGACACAATTCACTAGCCCGCCATTGTCCTAGCCTTTCGGCAAAACCTAGTATAACGTATTTTTATTCTTTTGACTAGTCTTTCTTTTGATTTTTTAAAAGTTTCTCTTCTTTTTTCTTTGCCCGTAACCTTTTAAAGAACTGAACTAGCAATAAGCGACACTCTTCTTCTAAAACGCCTGCTTCGACATAGGCCACATGATTGAAGCGTTCATCTTCTAATAAATTCATCAAAGTCCCAGCAGTGCCTGCTTTAGGATCAGTTGCGCCATAATAAACTTCTGGAATTCGTGCTAAAAGCATCGCCCCACTACACATTGGACAAGGCTCTAAAGTTACAAATAATTGGGTTTCTTCTAGACGCCAATTTTCTATCCCGCGACACGCTTCTTGGATTGCATACATTTCTGCATGCGCCGTTGCTTCTTGCCGTGCTTCTCTCAGATTATGCCCGCGGCCAATAATTTCCCCTTGCCGAACAATTACAGCTCCAATAGGCACCTCAGCCAAACCTTCTGCTTTTTTCGCTTCTGCAATGGCTTCTCGCATAAAAAATTCTTTTTCTTCTTGTGTTAACGTTGTTTCTTTTTTTCCCAATTAATTTCCACCTTTCGGCTTTTTCCCACTAAACTTCTGTCTTGCTTCATGGTACAATAAATCAGTGAGGTGTGTCTATGATTATTGAAAATTTATCTCAGCTTTATCCCAAAGGCTATTTATCAAAAACAATTGGTTCCGAAGCCACCTATTCAATTCCTGTTGACGACCAATTTTTCATTGTGAATAAAGCTTTCTTAAGTATTAAAGAACAGCATTTGTTGGAAGCGCTTTTCCCAATTTCTGAAAACCCAACAATTACTGGTAACCATCCTTGGTTCAGTTACTTATTTCAACAGGCAAAATTACCTGCCGAAGGGACCTTTCGTATGTTGCAAATTCAGACGAATGTCACAAAAGAATTACAAGCTGAATGGCAATTTAATTTAACAAAGATGTTTCCAGATACAGTTGATTGTTTCAGTCCAAGTAATAATATGTATATTTTAGTTGAAGAACAGTCAAAAAATACCTTTCAACAAGAAGAAATTCAAGGAATCTTTTTAACATTAGATACAGACTTTGATTGCACTAGTGCTGTATTTGTTGGCAATTTTTATTCCTCTGAAGACATTCTCCGGCGTTGTTTCCATGAAGAACAACGTATTTTTTCAGAAGAACTTAATTCCTCTAGTCGGACGACTGTTTTTAGTTTAACCGATGTCGCCCTCCACTATTTTACCAAGGAAGCCATGAGCCAAAATGTACTTGTTGAGTATTATCGTCGTTTATTAAATAAAGACACCGATATTCAGCCAATCATCAGCGCTTTGTGGAAAAATCAAGGCAATATCAGCTCCACTGCAAAAGATTTATTTATGCATCGAAATACTTTACACTATCGGTTGGAAAAGTTTTTTGAACAAACTGGCTTATCTTTAAAAAAAATGGATGATTTAATCTTTTGTTATTTGTTATTAAGAAAGTAGCACGTCCATTTTTTACTCGTATGTTTTTTATTCCCAATTAGAAAGTAGGCGTTCCAATGAAAATTACCGCATATGTCGCTAGTGCATTTAGTAAAAACTACGAAGGTGGCAACAAAGCAGGCGTTATTTTTATGACACAGCCCTTAACGAGAACCCAAAAAATGGCCATCGCCAAAGAACTAGGATTTGCAGAAACTGCTTTTATTTCATACTCAAAGATTGCTGATTTCCGCCTTGAATATTTTACACCAAAAGAAGAAGTCGACTTATGTGGCCACGCGACAATTGGCGCTTTCACCATTATGAAGCACTTAAATAAATTATTGCAAACAGCATATACAATCGAAACGAACAGCGGTTTGCTCGCAATCACGGCGAACGGTGAACAACTATTTATGGAACAAACTGTTCCAACTTTTTATGATACGCTCACTTTAGAAGAATTGAGCGGCTGCTTTGATTTAAACGCAGTGGCGACAGCTTTTCCTATCCAGATTGTGTCAACGGGTCTAAAAGATATTTTGGTTCCCATTAAAAATGCGCAATTATTACAGGATTTACAACCAAACTTTGAAAAAATTAAGTTACTTAGTCAAAAGTATGGAGTTATTGGGATGCATCTTTTTGCTTTGTCTGAAGAAAATATCATTTGTAGGAATTTTGCGCCCCTTTATGACATCGATGAAGAAGCCGCTACTGGTACATCAAATGGCGCGTTAGCTTGTTATCTGCACCATCACCAAATTTTACAAAAAACCAATTACACTTTTTCCCAAGGTTATACCTTAAACGCTCCTTCAGAAGTCTTAGTGTGTTTGAACACTACACCTCAAAAGACAATTGATCAAGTTCTAGTTGGTGGCAGAGGCTATTATGTTGAAACAAAAGAATTATTTTTATAAAAAAAAGATGGCCTAGGCCATCTTTTTTACTTCATTGCATCTTCAATAAATGTGAAAAAACGTTCTTTTAAAGAATCTGTATTGTCTTTAACTTTTTCGCCATATTCAGCTAATTTTGAACCGCCATCTTTCACACGATCAACAACATTTAAAACAGAATCTAATTCATCATCGGATAAATCATCGACAATCGATAATAATTTTTGGTTTCCATCAAATTTATCGTCTACAAACTTTTTAACTTTATAACGATTGGAAACATGAGATACCTTCTTAATAATTTTTTCAGAAGCGATGACTGCAACAGAGACACTTGCAACTGCAGCAATGCTTAAACCGATACCAATTTTTGTTGATGCTTTCATTTCCTTCAGCTCCTCTGTTATTTTCTATTTTAATCATAACATATTATTACTTTTATGCGTAATAGAAAGACCTTTGCTGGCACTTAGTCTCGGCGGTTGTTGCCACCAAATAAAATAACCAAACGTAAAAGTTGTAAAAAGGTCGAAAGCGCCGCTGCTACGTAGGTAAGTGCAGCTGCAAAAAGAACTTTTCTGGCCATTGGGACTTCTTCTTCTGTTAATAACCCACCTTCAGAAAGAATACTTAATGCACGTCTAGACGCATTAAACTCCACCGGTAAAGTCACCAATTGAAAAATCAAGGCTAATGAAAAAGCCAAAATTCCAATGTTGATTAATGTTTGATTCCAACTAAATAAAACACCAATCAAAATTAGTGGAAAGGAAATGGTTGAACCGATGTTGGCAACTGGAACAATAGCTGCACGAAGACGTAAAGGCACATAGTTCGTATGATCTTGTACCGCATGTCCGCATTCATGAGCCGCCACGCCAATAGCCGCGACCGATGTCGATTGAGCAGTGGCTTCGGATAAGCTCAACATTTTGTTTCCAGAATTATAATTGTCAGTTAAATCACCAGCAATTTGCTGAACTCCAACATCATTAATTTGTTCTTTTTGTAAAATATATTGTGCTGCCTGCGTGCCTGTAACATGTTTACTGCTTCGTACTTGATCATATTTACGAAAGGTACTGTTAACATATGCGGAGGCCGCACCAGAAATCGCAATTCCGATAATTACCAATATATAGGTTGGATCGATTCCAAAATAAAAGGGCATCATTGTCCTCTACCTCCATCTTTTTTCTTTATTGTAGCATGATAGTGAAAAAAAGGGAGCGACAAACGTTGTCTTTTGTTTAAAAAAATGATGAATTTTTCAAGAAAGTGCCAAAACTAACAAAAGTGTCACTCAATTAACGGAAAAAAATATGGCAAATTTCCCAAAAAAAAGGCATACTATTCCTTGAGGTGAGGAAAATGAAAACATTACTAAAAATATTAATTCCCATAGTCATTTTAGCTGGCGGTAGCTGGGGCGTTTATAATTACTATTACGGTGGAGAAGCCTATTATACACAAATCACAACATCTGGTGAAAAGAAAGATGAAAAATCAGCTTCTGGTGAACCGACGACTTTGTATTACTATCAACAACCTGCGTTTAATAAAAACGGTGAAGAAAAGACCATTGAATTAAACGAATATCGTGATCAACCTTTGCGTATGAAAGCCTATCTAAAATTGAAAGTCAATCCCCGTAAAGGCGTGATCAGTTGGAATGAAGTAACAGAAAAAGAAGTCCCTGAAAAAGCTTTAGAAAAATTAAAATAAAGAAAAAACCGTTGGCAAGCGACCAACGGTTTTTTCTTTATAATTGATTACTAATTTTTTCGATATTTTTTAGCATAATGGACACTGTGCCATCTGGATTATTAACAAATTCAATTAAATCGCCATTGCGGTAAACATCTAACGGAACAATTAATTCAATACCGTTATCCATTTTTAACTTCTGTTTGCCAAATTTCTTTTCAGAAATTTCGCGAGATTCTCTGACTGGCGGTGTTTTGTCGACAAACTTCGACTCATTCACTTCTTCTTGGTAAGCTAATTTAGCTGATACATTTTCTTTAAATACTTGCTCAGCAATCTGCTCATTGTCAATCGTTCCCGTTTCCTCAATGCTATCATATACCGCTTCTTTTACCGAAGCCATTAGTTCAAACTCATCTTCGTTAAATTTCTTTCCAATGCGTTTGACTGCCTTTTTAATTTCTTTGATATTTTCTTCCATGGAAGGTGCCGCTTGCGTCTCAATCACTTTTTCAGAGAAATACCAGATTTTTTCTCCTGAAAATTCATATCTTTTCTCTAGTAATTCAAACGCTAATGTATCTAAGTCAACTGTAATTCCTTCATCTGGTTTTTGTGATTTTGAAGACAAAATTGCTCGATTGATAATCAGTTTGTTATAAACGGATTCTTCTTCATAGTCGACGTAATGCGTGTAACTTTCTTTATAGTTTAATTTAATCATTGCGACATGTAACACCGTATCTAATTCATATAAAATGAACAAAATATCAGCACTAGGCGCATCTTCGCTTCCTGAATAAACATCATACCAATGTTGGGTAACTTCTTGGCTTTTCTTCACAAAATCACTAGGAATCCCACGTAACGTGTCAACAAAGGAACTATTTTCCGCCAATGTTCCAGTCTTTGTTTGTGCAGTCGAAAGTTTTGAAATTTTTGCAGTTAAATACGTTCGAATATACTCAGTGGTTAAATCTAGTTCCTTTTCAGAGAAAACCGGCGTCCCAGTTTCTCGATCAATAATGTGTAAAATTGCTTTTTTTAAATAAATATCCATTTTTACGCTCTCCTTTTCTCAACCTTTTTAGTCTAACTGAAAGAGAGGAAAAAGCCAATAGTTTCTATAAAAAGAAGAAGAATTCGTAGACATTTGTCTACGAATTCTTCTTTACTTCAAAAAGCGATTACCCTTCTTCGCTGTATAACATCCCTGTTGCTTCATCAACTGGATCGACTTTATTAAAGATGCCTTTCTTTCTGAAAATATAAGTTAAGCCCATTGGTACAATAATGGCAATCACCATTGCGCCTAAAAACGGCAAGTAATACTGTGGCACAATAGATAAAATTCCTGGCAAGCCACCGACGCCGATACTTGTCGCACGAACGCCCATTAAAGTGGCAAACATTCCGGCCATTGCTGAACCAATCATGCCCGCAACAAATGGATAAACATATTTTAAGTTGATCCCAAACATCGCTGGTTCAGTCACACCTAGGTAACAAGAAATCATTGCTGGAATCGAAACTTGTTCTTCTTTTTTGTTTCCACGATGCATAAAGATAACTGCTAAAACCGCTGAACCTTGTGCAATATTTGATAGAGCAATCATTGGCCATAAGTTGGTTGACTGAAAGTCAGCAATCAACTGTAAATCAATCGCATTACTCATATGATGCAACCCAGTGATGACTAATGGTGCGTACATAAAGCCAAAGACGGCGCCAAATAACCAATTAAATGTTGACGTTAATCCTGCATTTACGATATCAGAAACCCAACTACCAATCGTCCAACCGATTGGTCCTAAAATGACATGTGCAGCCAATACTGTTGGTACTAAAGCAAACAATGGGACAAAAATCATTGAAATTGCTTGAGGAATCACTTTTCTAAAGAAAATTTCAAGATAGGCAAGCAAGAAGCCGGCTAACATAGCTGGGATAACTTGCGCTTGATAACCAATCATGTTAACTTGAGCAAACCCAAAATCCCAGAAAGGAATTTCTGCTGCTTTAGTCGTCGCAACTGAATAAGCATTCAGAAGTTGTGGTGAGACTAATGTAATCCCTAGGACAATCCCCAAAATTTGTGTGGTTCCCATTTTCTTCGTAATACTCCACGTAATCCCAACTGGCAAGAAGTGGAAAATTGCTTCGCCGATTAACCATAAGAATGAATTGACTCCATTCCAAAATTGAGAAACTTCCACGATTGTTTGACCATCAAGAAAGCCAAATGGAACCCCTTCCAAAATATTGCGGAATCCTAAAATCAATCCCCCGATAACAAGTGCAGGAATTAATGGTGTAAAAATCTCAGCTAAAACAGAAACAACTCGTTGAACAGGACTCAAATTACTTTTGGCAGCTGCTTTCCCTTCTTCTTTTGAAACCCCTTCTAAACCGGAAATTGCAGAAAAATCATTATAAAATTGTGGGACTTCATTCCCAATAATTACTTGAAACTGTCCAGCATTTGTAAAGGTTCCTTTTACAGAAGGAATATCTTCAATCACAGGTACATCCGCTTTTTTTGGATCTTTTAATACAAAACGCATTCGAGTTGCACAATGAGAAACAGCTGAAATATTTTCTTTGCCTCCTACTGCTTTCAACAACTGTTGTGCATCGCTTTGAAACTTACCCATTTTACATTCTCCTCTCAAACTTGTATATACAATTAAGTTGTATATACATCATACTTGATTATTCTTTTTTTGGCAAGCGCTTTCTTTCAAAAAAATAATTTTATTTTTTTGAAAATCCCTTGTCTTTTCTTAAAGAGTCAAACAGAACGCTTTTTTAGCTGCTTCTTTATTGCTATACTACAGAGGGAAAAAACGAAAAGGAGTATGAAAAATGTTTTTTAAAGAAATTCATCATGTGGCAATCAATGCCTCAAATTATCAAGCAACTAAAAATTTTTATGTCGAAAAGCTGGGCTTTGAAGTTCTTCGCGAAAATCATCGTCCCGAAAAAAACGATATTAAATTAGATTTAAAATTAGGCAGCCAAGAATTAGAAATTTTCATTTCTGATCAATTTCCCGCTCGCCCCTCTTATCCTGAAGCTTTAGGATTACGTCATTTAGCTTTTAAAGTTGAACATATTGAAGAAGTGATTGCTTTTTTAAATGAGCAAGGAATTGAAACAGAACCGCTACGAGTAGATGATTTTACGGGTGAAAAAATGACCTTCTTTTTTGATCCAGATGGACTACCTTTAGAACTTCACGAATAATAAATAAAGGAGAGAAACAACATGAAAGATACCTTTCGCTTAGAAAACCAGACGATTTATTTTGGTACAGAACGGGCAATTTCAGCCAGCCCTCAAACGATTTGGCGCTACCTGACTGAGACAGACAAGCTAAAAAAATGGTTTCCAGAATTAGAAATTGGTGAATTAGGTGTTAACGGGTTTTGGCGGTTTATTCTGCCCGATTTTGAAGAAACAATGCCTTTCACTGATTATGCAGAGGAAAAATATCTGGGCGTGACTTGGGATACTGGTATCATCTATTTTGACTTAAAAGAACAAGCACCTCATCAGACCCTGTTAGTCTTCTCAGAATCTCTCCCAGAAAATTTTACAACACCTCGCCATAAAGATATCGCTGGTTGGTCAATTGTTCTCAACCGCTTGAAGCAAGTAGTTGAAACCCCTGATGCAGCACCAGAAAAAATAGATTTTCCGCAAATAGAAAATCATTACTTGGAAAAATTAACGAATTTAGAAAGTAAATATCCACCCGCATAGCGGGTGGCTTTTTAATAGCCCTAGAAGGGCTCGCTACCTGCTGCTCCCTTTAAGGGAGCTTTTTTTAGAGACCGCCAACCGCTACCATTCTATTCTTATCTAGTTGTTACTTCCTAAATGGATCTTTATACTCTCTTTTGTTTATACTATCCCTTACTCGATCTTCTGCTTCTTGTTCTCGTATATACTTAGCTATCGTTTTTTGGTTCAATCCTACAGTGCTCACATAATAGCCTTTTGACCAAAAGGATCGATTTCCATAATTGTATTTTAAATTCGCATGACGTTCATGAATGATTACTGCACTTCTTCCTTTTAAGAAACCCATAAAACCTGATACACTCAACTTCGGCGGAATTCTTACCAACATATGGATATGGTCGGGCATTGCATGCGCTTCAATGATTTCGACTTCTTTCATTTCACACAATTTCCTTAGTATTTTCCCTATATCTCGCCTCAATTTACCATAGATTACTTTTCTTCTATATTTTGGTGTAAACACAAGATGATACTTACAATTCCAACGAGTATGTGCTAAACTTTTATCGTCGTTCGACATTCAAAAACTCCTTTCGATTTGATAACGGTTGGTAGCCTTTATCTATTATATCGAAAGGAGTTTTTATCGCTAAAGCTCTGGCCTCCACGCGCAGTACGCGTGGTTTTTTTGTCGAAATCTCTTTAGAGATTTCAACTGACTAAAGTCATTAAATTAAAAAGTGTGGCACAACGGGTAAATAACCCTTTGTGCCACACTTTTTAAAAACATAAAATACGCTGATAAACAAATAAACCTAAATCAATTAAACAAACAACAAAAATTGCCAATAATACAAAAGAGACCCGCAACTCTGCGGCGTACATCCCTCGTAAACTAATTGTTGCCAAACATAACCCAAAAATCGTTGCCATTGTCACTTGTAACACGGTTCCTGGTTTTAGGGCATAAACAAAAATGCCAATCAAACTAGAAACAACGAGGTGTGTCAGTGGCAATTGAAGCCAATTGACAACAAACAGACTAAGGAAACATCCTAAAAGAGTCCCCCAAAAACGTGTCTTAATACGCGTGTTCATTTCTGCTTTCACTGGATGCAAGAGTAGAAAAACATTCATCGGAATCCAAATTATTTTAATGCCTCCTACACTCCACATTAAAATAAAACTCAGCGTAATGGTGAAACTCATACGAATAGCTAAACGAAATCGTTGCACCCTTTCGTCAGGACTTTCTAAAAATTGTTTGAAACTTGTGATCCCAAAAAAAGTCTGTTGTAAGTCGTGCCAGAAATTAATAACCGTCAATTTTTGTTGCTTCATATTTAATTGAATGCTTTTAAAAAAGCGAACATGGCCTCTACTCTTTAAGCTGGTAAGCTGACTTAATCCCGTTTGCCACCAAGCGTTTAGTGTTAAAGCCAATAAAAAAAGACCAATTAAAAAGGCCACAACTTGAGATTGCATCAAAAATGTATTTCCTTTAACCTGGATTAACTGACAAAACGTAAACATCATCAAATAACTATGGTACCGCATCGGTGTCGCAGATGAATAAAATAAATAAACAATTAAAAATGTCACACTACTATTTAAAATAATAGACCAGCTAAAGGAACTACTAGCTATAAATGCTAAAAAACTGATCACAAATTGCCTGATACTCATTTTGAGCAGCGCTACAAACGAATAATCTTTTTTATAGTTAATTTTAAACATAATAGTAAATACAGGCACCATAATTAAATAGCTTGGGGAAAATAAAAAATCCAATGTATAAAAACTAACCAAAAAAAAGGCGATGACTGGGAAAATGGCCCAAACATACGCAAAAAATTGCTGACTTTTTGTACTAAAAAAATAAATAACAATCACTCCAATATCGATTCCTTATCCATTGTAACATGCTTGTCAATTCCCTCTTCAAATTGAATATACCAATTCGTTAAAAATAAATAAAAAAGCGAATAAATACGCTTTCATTTCTTGTTTTTTGTGCTATAATCAGCCTATATGATATATCATTTAAAACAAAGGAGCTACTTTCATGAATATTCAAGCGATTGATACGCGACACGGAACTGCCAACCAACATAGTTTTTCAAATGGAAATTGTCTACCCTATACTGGCGTGCCATTTGGGATGAATTTTTACGCCCCGCAAACAACTGACCAAAAAGGCAGCTGGTGGTTTCATCCAGAAGATCGAACATTTCAAGGCTATCGAGTAACGCATCAACCAAGTCCTTGGATGGGTGATTTTAGCCATTTATTAATGACCCCTGTCAGTGGTTCATTGTCGGAACTTTCTTTATTCCATGCCCAAAGTTCTTATCGTCCAGAAGAAAGCCTTTTTTCTCCTGTCGAAATTAACTTAACTCAATTACGCTATCAAATAACTTCTCAATTAATCCCAAGCATGTATGGTGGTATCTTAACCATTGATTATCAACAAAAAGATAATCACTTACTACTAACTCTGCCTGGACGTTATCAAGTAAAACAATTAGATGACCATCAAGTGGCTGTAAAAGTCATCAACTATTCTGGTTGTGAAGATCCAGATTTTAGTTTTTATTTTGTGCTTCATTTTGAACAGCCTTTAACCAAATGGTTTGCCCCTTCTTCAGGTGAAGATGGCAAAATCCTTCTTTCTTTTGGAAATATTGCTCAACAAGTTGTTCATTTTAGTAGTTCATTTATTTCTGAAAAACAAGCGCAGTTAAATTTAGCGCGAGAAATCTCTTTGCGTTCTACTGAGATGCTGCAACAAGGAATCGCAGATTGGCATAATTATTTCGATCGCCTTAAAGTAACGCATGAAAACCCTGAACATACTAAAACGTTTTATCATACACTGTATCGAACATTCCTATTTCCGCAAACCTTTTATGAATTGGACGAAAATCAGCAGCCGATTCATTATGATACGTTCTCGCAAACGGTTCGTCCTGGTGTACTATATACCAATAATGGCTTTTGGGATACTTATAAAACGGTCTACCCATTGTTCTCACTAATTGCTCAAGAAAAATACGAAGAGATGCTAGAAGGCTTTTTAAATAGTTACAACGAAACAGGTTTCTTGCCAAAATGGTTATCTCCAGATGAGCGTGGTTTAATGCCCGGCACCTTGATTGACGCTGTCATTGCTGATGCCGCCGTGAAAAAGATTCGTCCTGACTTGATGCCTCAGTTCCTAGAAGCGATGAAAAAAGGCGCTACACAACAAAGCGAACGAGAAAATTATGGACGTCAAGGAACTCTGGATTATCTAAAATATGGCTATGTTCCTTCAACCTATCATGAATCTGTAAATCATACCTTAGATTATGCGTACAGCGATTTCTGCATTTCACAAGTTGCAAAAACACTGAATGATTCAGAGACCGCAACGTTTTATCGTCAACAAGCCTTGAATTATCAACAACTTTTTAATCCTGAAACTGGCTTTATGCAAGCCAAGGATACTGAAGGCAATTTCCGTCCTGACTTTTTAGATATTCGTTGGGGCAAAGATTACGCCGAAGGAAGTGCTTGGCAATCAAGTTTTGCGGTTTATCAAGATTTTGCAGGTTTGATTAAGCTATATGGTAGCGAGTTAGCTTTCGAAAAAAAATTAATTCAGCTATGCAATCAAGCGCCTAACTTTAACGTTGAAGGCTATGGTTTTGAAATTCATGAAATGAGTGAAATGGCGGCAATTGATTTTGGTCAATTAGCCATCTCAAATCAACCAAGTTTCCATTATCCGTTTCTATTCAGCTACATCGGCAAACCAGAGATGGCTCAACCACTTTTAAAACAACTAATGCAAACATTTGATGCTTCACCAACTGGTTATCCAGGTGATGAAGACAATGGCAGCATGTCTGCTTGGTATATTTTTAATAGCTTAGGCTTTTATCCCGTCACACCAGGAGCTGGTGAATATGTAATCGGGATGCCTTTAGTCCAGACGGCGGAAGTAAAACTGTCAAATGGTAAACAATTAACCATTCAGACATCACCAAACAAAGTCCAACAACAATTTATTCATGAAATTCAGTTAAACCAAGAAAAACATACTGCGCCTTACTTTACTCATCAAGAACTATTAAACGGCGGGACTTTAGATTATCAATTAGGGATCGTCCCGAATCCACAAAACACAGCAGAACGACCGTTTTCATTAAGTACGGAAAAATAATAAAAAGAAAGATGTTCATAAAAATTGAACATCTTTCTTTTTATTCTTCGACACCTGCGTAATTTGATTGGTATTGCTCTCGAAATTCTTTTGGGGTAATTCCATTTAATTTTTTAAACATTTTTGAAAAATAGTTGGTATTGTTAAATCCTACTTTTTCTGAAATTTCGTTGATTGTATCATCCGTGTACAATAATAATTTTTGGGCATGCTTGGTACGCACTTGATTCAAATATTGAGAAAAACTCCGCTTGGTTTCTTTTTTGAAAATTTGGCCTAAATAACTAGGGTTCAAATGAAGCTCATCCGCCACCGTTTTTAAGTTTAATTCTTCTAAATAGCCTTGTTCAATTCTTTCTACAGCTTGGCTAACACTTTCTGAATATTTTTTTATTTTAGGTTTATTTTTCACTTCTGCCAAGACTTGCTGCATTAACGCATACAGTGTATTAAGATTGTTGCTGGCTCGAATTTCTTCCACAATTTTTTCATAGTTTTCTTCTAACACAGTTGGATACTGACGGGAAATATCTGAAAAAAGTAAAAAGACTACATAGCGTACATATTCTGGCGTAGCGTGTTGTTGACTTAACTGATTGAAAATAGCATCTAATTCCCGTTGAATGGTCTGCATATCCCCAATCATCAAGGCTTGGTTAAACGCTAGAAAAGTAAAATCTTCTGCCGAACGATTCATTTGTTCTTTTTGATTATTTGGCAGAAATTCTTGATAAAACGTTTCAATTGCTTGCAACTGTTTTACTTTCTCATAACTTTCATAAACCGTTTCCCATTCATTGACAGATTCCCCTACAAAAATCTGTCCTTGACCAGCTAGAATCGCTTCAATTTCACGAATAAATAAGAACGCTTCTTGTCTGGCCCCTTTATAGATAAGTAACAATTGGTGGTACGTACTCATCCAACTTTCAATGAATAACAGTTGGCCTTTTTTCATAAATAGTTCCTTGATTGTTTCTAAAAATGGCATCTCAGCTTCAACCAATAAAACGGTAAAATCACCTGGTTTTATAGTCGTAAATTGCTGCATTAACTCTTCGTATTCCCCTTCGCTGATTTCATCATTAAGCCAACGCATCAAGCCATTTTCTAGATATAGACGCACGCGGGCATGGGATTTTTTTTGTTGGTCCAATTCTGTTTTAATTCTCTGGATATTGGCTAATAGTTCTTGCTTATTGACTGGTTTCAAAAGATAATCTTGGACCTGCAAAGCCATGCCTTTTTTGACGTAATCAAACTCTTGATAACCTGATAAAATTAAACTAATAAATTGATGTCCTTTTTTCTTTGCTTGCTCAATTAATTCGATCCCACTCATTTCCGGCATCGTAATATCTGTTAATAAAACATCAATGGATTCTGTTTCTAAAAAAGCCAATGCTTCTTGCGCACTACGCGCTGTTTTAACAATTTCAAAGCCTAACTCTTGCCAAGGAATAATCCATTTTAAGCCTTCTAAAATCATATATTCATCATCAACAAACATCACTCGATACATCTTTTCACCCCTTATGCTACAAACGAAAGACGAATTGTTGTCCCTTCTCCTTCTTTCCCTTCAATGGTTAAACCATAACTCTCCCCAAAAAAGCGTTGTAAACGTTCATGAACATTTCTTAATCCAATGGATTGTTCCGTTTCTATTTCTGTTTGATTTAAACGTTCGCGAATTTCCTCTAACCGATTGGCGGTAATTCCTTTTCCATTATCCACAACAGCCACAATAATTTTTTCGCCTTCTCGGTAGGCGTGGACCTTGATAGCATTGTCTTGTCGTTGATAGTCAATTCCATGCACAAAATAATTTTCGACAAGCGGCTGAATGATGAACTTAGGAATTTCAACATCAGCAATTGTTTCTTCTATTTCGAACTTATAGGCAAATTGGTCGGGATAACGCATTTGATACAAATACACATATTTTTCGCAAAATGAGATTTCCTCTGCCAAGGTCGTGGTTTTTTCTTGGTTAATATTATTCCTAAGTAACGTTGAAAAAGCATAGACAACATCAGCTAGTTCTTCTTGTTGCCGACTCAAGGCATACATACGAATATATTCCAACGTATTATAAAGAAAATGAGGATTAATTTGCGACTGTAACGCTCTCATGTGAGCATCGCGTTGCTTAATTTCTAAAGTATAAATATCGTGAATGTATTGATCTAAACTGTCTACCATAAAATTAATCGCGGAAGCAATATCATTCAACTCTTCCTGAACTTGATTCGTGTCAATTCGTTCTTTTAAATTGCCATCGCCAATGGCTCGTGTCGCTTCTAAAATTAATTGGACTTGTTGAGAATAGCGTTTAAATAGGCGGTTTAAGCCCACTAATAAAATAACAATCAAAAGTAACCCAATCCCTAAAATGGCCGCATAATTCATAAACAATTGCTGAAATAAGACTCGGCGGCTTGTTAATAAGAGAATGGTACTCCGACCACTGCTTTCTATTTCCGTAATATCGTAGCGATTATGAAAAACCTGTTGAATGTCACTATCGGTGTGCATTCTTTTATCTAGTTGCCGCTCTTCTTCTTTGGTAAATTGTGCTTTTTCAGAAAAAATTTGATTCCCAGCACTATCATAGATAAACGCATTAATACCTGATTTTTTCAATAAGTCTGCTTGGTTGCCTAGCAATTCTTGACTTGAAAACACAGTGTACAATTCTCCCAGTGGTTGTCCTGTATAAGGATCGGAGATAATTCGCATTAGTTGAAAGCCATGTTTTTTAATTGATGACATATCCATTTTTTTCCCATTTGTAGCTGTGCGATTGGCGAACAAAACCTGATCAAATTCATCTAAGCGAATAATCACTTCTTCTAAGTCAGGAAAGGTGCTAAATAATGTACTTAAATTATTTCCAAAGTGGGTACTGACCCGATCTTCCGACCATTGACTGTAAGTATAGTCAAAATACTCAGGAGGAGAAAGTTCCATATATTTTCGCATGTTTTCAATTTTACTTGCAGAGCCAGCTAATTCATTAATCATATTTGTCGCCGCATTATTTTTATTCGTTACATAGCTGTCAATTTGGGAAACGGCGTTATTTTTTTGTGAATCAATTGATAAGTTAATTGTATAAGTAACATAAACGCACAAAGCAGCCACCGTTAACAAAATAATACTTGTTAACAGTAGACTGTATTTTTGTACTAATCGATTTAATAAATATTTTTTTTTAAACAGTTTTTTGAAGATTCGCTTCATTTTGTTCCAACTTTCCATCAATAAACTGGCGATTTTTACGCGTGACATAGGCACACCACATCATAATTAAGGCAAACGAAGCAAATAGTAGCAGTCCTTTCATTTTCCAAGTTAAAGCAACGATACTAATTACACCGAATAAGACTTTAAAAAATACACCGAGGTTTAAAAAGATACTGATAAATGAAAGCTTCATTAAATCAATAGTTGAGATAAAATAGCTTCCTTCATATAGTAGCATATAAATGTAAAAAATAACGAGTATTAGGGAAACAAAAAATAAAATAAATGTAATAATTAACCACATTATTCCGGTAAATTGAACGGCTAAATAAATATTATAAAAAACAAATCCTAAAGTGAAGAGAAAAAGTAAAAAATAACAGTTACTTCTTTTAAAATGTGCTTTCCATGATTCAAATGCTCGTTTAACGGTGATTGCTTGATAATTCATGCCCTCTTCCAAAATGAAATCAGTCATCATTTGGAGTGCTGGACCAACACCAAAAATAATCCCTCCAGCTAAACTAAATAAAACAAACAGTAAATTTAGTTTGATTACTGTCCAGGAAAGGTAAAACAACCGTTGAATCCCTGTACTTTCCATCTTCCTCTTCCTTTCTATTATGTAAAAGGCTGAGCCAAAAGCGCTCAGCTAATGCCTCAGCCTCCTGTGATTATTTTTGAGATTGGATATATTCGTCTAATTGTGTTTGCATTTCTTTTTGAACTTTATCCCAGCCAGCTGTTTTTAGGTCATCCATTAATTTTGGAAGTGTTTCTTCTGGATCAACAGTTCCTGTATTTAAGCTTGCTGCGTAACGATTCATAACTGTAGCAACGTTAGTGATTTCAGTTTTCACTTTATCATTTACAAAAGTAAAACCAAGAATTGGTGAATCTTTTGCTTCTTCGATGCTCTTATCACGTTCTTTAACCATGTCTTCAGTGACAGATTCTTCTGGCCAAATGATTAAGTTGTTTCCTGTGTTCCAAGCACTCAAATGAGTTGTTGGTGTGTAATCTTTCAATAATTTCACACGATCATCGCCAACTTTTTCATATTGTTTGCCTTCTTCACCATAAACAAGTCCGTTTAGCAATTCTGGATTGCTGTTTAATAAGCCTAGCAATTCAACAGATTTTTCTTTGTTTTTAGACGTATTTGCAACAACATAGTTAGCCATTTGCGCTTGAGCTGTTGTTTTTAATGGTTCTGTTAGTGGACGAGAAACAAGTGGTTTGCCAGCAGCTTGTGTTAAGATTGTATCACCATAATCCATAGGTCCTTGTGTTTCTTGACGCATGAACCAAGTATTGGTATTTAAGTCATATGGTGTTGTACTTGTAGCAGCATCTGTTGGAATCAAGCCATCTTTATACCATTGATGTAAGACTTTTAAGTTATTAATCATGTCTTTGTCGGCATATTGGTTAATAATTTTTGGTGAGCCAGTATCAGTTGTTTTTACTGCAAATGGATATTGGTTACCAATAGGGAAGTCATAATTACCTGTTGCAAAGAATGTTTGGCCGATAGCAAAAGCAGCAATATTTGGTTCTTTTTTATGGAATTCTTTTAGAACTTCCGTTGCACTTTCATAACTACCATCGACTTTACTAATATCTAAATTGTATTTATCGACATATTCTTTATTAAAAGTTAAAACTTGTTGACCGTAAGAGTTACCTAAAATTGGGAACGCATACAGTTTTCCATTGATCGTATTTCCTTTAATATAGTTATCTGGCAATTGATCATAGGCTTCTTTGGCATATTTAGGTGCTAAATCAGTTAAATCAGCATAGGCGCCTTTTTGTGCATTCGTTGCATAATTTTGTGCTAATGAAATATCATAGCTTTCACCAGAAGCAACGATTGTTGACATTTTTTGGTCCCAATCGCCCCAACCAACAAATTCCATTTTTAATTTTGCCCCAATTTTTTTCTCGATAATTTTATTCGCATTATCGATTAATTGGTCATAATTATCTGGTTTGTCCCCAACACGATACATTAATAACGTTGGTGTACTATCATCACCTTTTGACGCTGCATCTTTTGAAGATTTACCGCACGCGCTTAGTCCTACAGCTAAAGCTGCTGCGCCAGCTACGGCTAATCCTTTTTGCCATTTTTTCATTCCTTATTTCCTCCTGTACAATTTTATTCTTTCACGCCACCGATTGTTAAACCACCCACGAAATATTTTTGGAAGAATGGGTAAGTTAACGCAATTGGTAACGTAGATAAGACAACAATCGCCATTCGAGCCGATTCACTTGGTAGAACGCCTAAGCCTTCTTGTGCTGCTGCACCCATATCCGTACTTCTTGATAAGAACTCTAAGTTGTTTTGAATTTTCATCAATAAATACTGTAATGGTACCAAGGTATCTTTTTGAATGTAAAGTAACGCATTGAACCAATCGTTCCAATAACCCAAAGCCGCAAATAAACTAATTGTGGCAATCCCTGGAACGGCTAGTGGTAACACAATGCTGACAAAAATGCGCATTTCACTTGCGCCATCAATACGTGCCGATTCAATAATACTGTCAGGCACGGTTTTCTTGAAAAACGTTCGCATCACTAAAATATTAAATGGTCCTAAAGCTAAAGGCAAAATTAACGCCCAAATTGTATCTTTCAATTGCAATAAGTTTGTCATTACTAAATAGTTCGCAACCATCCCTGGTGAAAATAACATTGTAATTAAAGCAAACAATGTAAAGAATTTTTTAAATGGAAAGTTGGAACGAGAAATGACATAGGCATATAATGACGTCATTGTTGCATTGACAATCGTCCCTGTCACCGTAATGAAGACCGTTACCCCTAAGGCATGAATAATGCGTTGACTCATTGCCCCTTGGAAAATGTAACGATAGGCCTCCAATGAAAATTCTTTTGGCCAAAACCGGTAGCCGTTTGCTGCTAATGATCCTTCACTTGTCAATGAAATCATAATAACAAAGAAAAACGGAACCACACAGGAAATAGCAAAAATCGCAATGACAATATTGAAAATCAAATTCGCTGTCGGGTTGAAGGATCGAACGTTAACGCTAGTGACTTTTTTCTTTTTCATAATCCTTCCTCCTAAAATAGTGCTGAATCTGGTTCAATTCGACGAACAACTAAATTCGCAATTAATAACAAACATGCCCCAACGACAGATTGATATAACGCTGCAGCTGCCGTCATGCCTACATCACCAGTAGCCGTTAAGCCATTGTAAATATAGGTATCTAACACACTTGTCACGTTGTAAAGCGCACCTGAGTTTCTTGGTACGATGTAGAACAAACCAAAGTCTGCTCTGAAGATACCGCCGATGTTTAAAATTAATAAAACAGACATCATTGGTAAAATTTGTGGAATCGTAACATTTTTTATCTGTTGCCATTTGTTGGCACCATCTACCATCGCTGCTTCATAGTATGTCGGATCAATCCCCATCACAGAAGCATAGTAGATAATACTGTTGTAGCCTAGACTCTTCCAAACATTTAGGAAGACAAAAATTACTGGCCACCAACGTGGATCTGCATACCAGTTAATCATTGTGCCGCCATTACCAGTAATCCATTGATTCAAAATCCCTTTATCTGGACTTAAAAAGGCATAAACAAAATAGTTAATAACCATCCAAGATAAGAAATATGGTAGCAATGACATCGTGTGATAAACTTTAACCAAGCGACGATTTCTTAATTCACTCATAATAATAGCAAAAGCAATCGCGAAGAATAAGTTAAAGGCTAAAAAGACGACATTGTACAAAATGGTATTTCTAGTAATTAACCAAGCATCTTTTGACGCAAATAAAAATTTAAAGTTTTCAAAACCAACCCAAGGACTTTCTCTTAGACTAGCTAAGAAACCATCTGGTGAAATATGAAAATCTTTAAATGCGACCACATTGGCTAAGACTGGTATATAGAAGAAAAATATAAACCAGATAAATCCTGGTAACGCCATAAGGATTAAGGCCTTATAACGCCATACATTTTGAAAAAACCCGTTTTTCTTCTTCATTCGTTTCGCTCCTTTCATAAATATAATAGCGTTTTCATAATATCTTTTTAAGGAACAAATTATAGGATTTGAGAAACAAATTATAGATTTTGTATCATTTTAAGCTAAAAATTTACCGAATTGACTTTTCTTTGTGAAAACGTTTATCTGATATTTTTTTACAATCTCTTAAGAACCTTAAAAATAATTGGCTAAGCCTCACTCATAAAGCGATTTTGCTAGTGTGTATTTGTTGTATAAAAGCTGAGAACTTGTTATTTTCACAAAGGATATTATCTAATTATTTTTGAGGAGGACTATTTTTGAATTTTATCCGTAAAAACACCAGAGCAATTCGTTTAATTGTGGTATATTTTTTTGCAGTTTTAATGCAAGCTGGTTCTTTATTATTATTAGCTATTTCACTACTATTTTTCTATTTGCCTTTATGCACACACAATATGTTGGATTTCTTGTTATAAATAAAAAAAGGAACTAGCTTAGCTACATTTGCTATTGCTAGTTCCTTCTTTGTTTCAATTACTTCACTTTTCCCCTAAAATTTCAATCCAACCATAATAATATTCAATATATTGGTTTTCCTCTTCTAGTTGTGTCAAGATATGCTCTCCGACAACGATGCCTGTTTCAAATCCTTGTTTTGCTAAACGCTTTTTTACTTCTTCGATATTATTCAAACGGGTATCTTGTGTATTGACTTTTAAAATAAAACCTTTGTATTGGCTACTTGATTCTTTGAGCCAAATCACTTTATCTAAACTTTTTTTATTCACATGATTTGCCAAACAAATCCCATACGTCAGTTCATTGGATTCACTTAAATCCCCGTAAATACCTAAAGTTGAAATGTGTTCCATGTAAACTTTCATCTCTTCTGGATCCTCAATATCAACAACAACAATTTTATCAAAAGGAATTGGTTCATCTGAAAAAACCAATGTTTCTAAATCAATTAACGCATGTAAATGTAATTTTCTTTTCTTGATTTCTTTGTATTTATGTTGAAGCCTTTTTATTTCTTGCCCCAGTTGTTCTTCTGTTGCTTCCATGGTGGCATAGAGATCGGTAGGTGTCTTTTTATATAAATTCAACATATCTTTGATAGGAATCCCCATTTTTCGATAAAAATCAATATCATATATTTTGAACAAATCTTCTAAATCAAAGGTTCGATATCCGTTTTCTTCATTGCGTGTTGTACTAATCAACCCTTGCTCGTCCCAATAACGAATCGTGGACTTAGGGATATTTAACAACTCAGAAACATCTTTTATTGTGTAATTTTTTTCCATACTGTTCCCTCCATCAAAAAGTTTAGCATTTCTACTGTTGACATTCAAGTTACTTGAACGTGTACAATGACTCTTTGTAACAGCTAAAACGGTATTGTTTAAGGAGGAAATTTCATGAAATTAATGAAAGAGTTTATTAAAGAAAATAAATGGATTGTTCTTGCGACAACTTTAACCATCTGTTTGCAAATCGCAGGAACCCTTGGCGTCCCTAAATTAGTTGGCAAGTTGATTGATGTGGGCATCGTTAGCGGTGACCAACAAGTAATTAAAACGATTGGCATACAAATGTTTCTTGTGGCATTCATTGGAACAATTGCCGCAATTATTTCTAGCTATTTGTCTGCTTTAGTAGCTGCTAAATTTGGTTTTCAAGTTAGAGGATTGTTCTTTAAAAAATTTCAACAATTCTCGATGAAAAATGTTGATAAGTTTGGTTCAAATTCTTTGCTAACTAGAATGACCAACGATGTAGATAATGTTCAAACAATGATTGTGCTATTTTGCCAATTAATCTTTCCAGCGCCTATTATTAGTTTATTTGCCTTAGTGATGACATTTTCTTATTCAGTTTCACTCGCTTGGGTAACATTGGCTTCCATCGTATTTTACTTAGTCGTTGTTTATTTTTTAATGAAAAAAGGTACCCCTTTATCTTTAAAAATTCAACCAAAAATGGATCGAATTACTACGACTTTACGAGAGTTCTTTACTGGAATTAATATGATTCGTGCGTTCAATAATCAAGACTTTGAAGAGCAGCGAACCAATCAAACATTTAAAAATTATGCTGAACGCATGAGTAAAGTGAATCAAATCTTTGCTTGGATTACTCCCGTTGCCTTTTTATTAATGGGCGTTGTGTACGCCTCTATTTTGTGGTTTGGCGGTAATTTAGTTGCAGTAGGCACCCTACAAATTGGCACCGTTACAGCTGTGATTGAATATACCCTTCTAACTTTGGCCTACTTAATGATCGCGGCTATGGTATTAGTTGTCATTCCACGGTCCGTTGCTTCCTTGAATCGCTTGCAAGAAGTTTTGTCAGAAGAAATTGAAATTAGCGATCCTCACACTGAAGCAACCATTGCTTATCATCCTGAGAAAGCCTTGATTTGCTTCGATCACGTCACGTTTCAATACACAGAAACAGCTGATCCTGTTTTAGAAAATGTTAGTTTTGTCATCCCTAAAGGAAAAACAACGGCGATTGTTGGGGCAACTGGCGCTGGTAAAAGTACTTTAGTTAAGTTACTTTTACGAATAAATGAGGTCACAGCCGGCACGATTAGCTATTCTGGCACAGATATCCGCTCATTATCTCAGCAAACGATTCGTAAAGTCATCAGTTATGTGCCACAAAAAGCCTTTCTTTTCAGTGGGACAATCTTATCAAACTTATTAATGGGAAATGCCAAAGCAACTACAGAAGAAATAAGAACGGCACTAGAAATTTCACAATCTTCTGAATTTATCGATTCCTTACCACAAGGGATTGAAAGTTTCGTAGCACAAGGCGGGTCCAACTATTCTGGTGGTCAAAAACAAAGAATGTGTATTGCACGAGCCTTAATCAAACCGGCAGACGTTTATATTTTCGATGATAGCTTTTCCGCATTAGATTACAAAACTGATGCCGCTCTACGTGCCGCTTTACATGCACAAATGTCGGACAAAACTTTACTCATTGTTGCTCAACGGTTAAGTACAATCATGAACGCTGACAATATTATCGTCCTAGATGAAGGAAGGATTGTTGGTCAAGGCACCCACGCTGATTTACTTACCACTAATAGCTATTACCAAGACTTTGCTAAATCGCAAGGTATCTTACCCAAGTAATTAAAGAAAGGATGTGACTGCTTGAAAGAAAGTTTTCTTTTCAAGCCATACAATGAAAAAAACAATGAATCTTCAAAGCTTTAAACGTTTCTGGAAAATGATTAAACCTGAGCATCCAATCTTTTATGGTCTAATGATCTGCAGTTTAATTGGAAACTTATTAATTGTTGCCATGACCTATATTATGGCAATCGGGATTGATAACCTCTTAGAAGCGATCAAGCGTGTCGGGCTCAAAGGTATGACACTTCCTTTAGTTGAAGAAGCGCTCTTAGGTCCCGTCTTACTTTTAATTCTCTTTTCAATCATTAGTAGTATCACTTCTTTTATTCAGGAACGAGCAATGGCTTCTTTAAGCGAACGGGTTACTTTAAGAATTAGAAAAGAAGTGACAAAAAAGTTTAAAACTTTACCAATGGCCTTCTTTGACAATCACCAAGTGGGCGATATCATTAGTCGTTCAACAACTGGCTTAAACCAATTGTCACAAGTTCTTTTAACAGGCATCAACCAATTTTTCACTTCCGTCGTGACTATCCTTTTTGCAGGAATCATGTTGTTCTATATTGATGCAAAATTAACCATTTTAGTGTTGCTCCTAATTGGCGGCAGTACTTTCATGACGACAAAAATCGCGAATAAAAACAAGGTGTTTGCTGATCAAAGTCAAGCTGAATTAGGTCAATTAAATAATAAGATGGAAGAATATTTAGCAGGAAATTTGGTCACAAAAACCTTTAATCAACAGCAAAATGCTGAAAAAACAATTGATGCTGTTAATCAACAACATTATCGTGCCTTTAAAAAAGCACAGTTTCTAAATTTTGCGATTTATCCAGCTATTCGTTTTATTAATCAGTTGGCTTTTATTATTAGTGCTATCTTAGGCGCAATGCTCGTTTTATCTGGTGGTATTACGATTGGTTTCTTGCAAGCGTATTTGCAATATATCAACCAAATTTCTGAGCCGATTTCTACCGCTTCTTATGTCATTAACTCAATTCAAGCAGCGATGGCTTCCATTGATCGGATTTTTGTTATCTTAGATGAAGCTGATGAACAGCCAGAAGCAACTCATTTAGAAACTATTTCTTCTCCTAAAGGAGCCATTGAATTTAAAAATGTTCAATTTGGCTACACACCAGAAAAAATTTTAATGAAGAATGTTGATTTTTCTGTTCAACCGAAAAAAACAGTGGCCATTGTAGGACCCACCGGCGCTGGTAAAACAACATTAGTCAACTTATTAATGCGTTTCTATGAAATAAATCAAGGTGCCATTACTTTTGATGGAATTGATATTACGAAACTTTCTCGACAAAATCTAAGAAATTTATTTGGCATGGTATTACAAAACACTTGGCTATTTGAAGGAACCGTAGCAGATAATATTGCCTATGGAAAAAAAGATGCTTCTCGTGAAGAAATAATTGAAGCAGCTAAAATTGCTCAATGTGATCATTTTATTCGGACCCTTCCTCAAGGATATGACACAATTATTTCTAGCGAAAATGGTGCATTATCACAAGGGCAACAACAGTTATTAACCATCGCCCGAATCATTTTAGCAAATCCGCCCGTTGTTATTCTCGATGAAGCAACTTCGAGTGTGGACACACGAACAGAAGCCCATATTCAAAAAGCGATGGAAACTGTCACAGAAAATCGAACAAGCTTCGTTATCGCTCATCGATTATCCACGATTGAAAATGCTGATTTAATTTTAGTGATGAAAAATGGCGATATTATTGAAAAAGGAACGCATCAGGAACTATTACAAGCTCCGACTCTTTACGCCAGCTTATATAATAGTCAATTTCAAACCACTTAAAAAGAACTGGAACAAGTCATTCTTCTTTTGACTTGTTCCAGTTCTTTTATTGCTTAGAAGTATTGAATTCCCATTGCTTTTTTGACTTCTGTTAAGGTTTGTGCTGCCACTTTTTCAGCAGCAAGACTTCCTTTATGCAACATTTCCATAATCGCTTCTGGATTTTTAGCCAGCTCTTCACGACGTCGACGAATCGGTGCGAGTTCTTCTTCTAGGACATCAATTAAGTAACGTTTAATTTTCACATCTCCTAAACCGCCATGGCGATAGTGTTCTTTTAATTCTTCAATATATTCTTTATTTTTCCCAAAAACATCCAAGTAAGTAAAGACCATATTTCCTTCAACTTGTCCTGGGTCCTCTATACGAATATGATTTGGATCGGTATACATACTCATTACTTTTTTCTGTACCACTTCAGCTGGATCTGAAAGATAAATACCATTACCTAACGACTTACTCATTTTTCCGTTGCCATCAATTCCTGGCAAGCGTCCCATGCCTTTTGGTGGTAACACAGCTTCCGGTCTAACTAAAACTTCACCGTACGTCTGATTAAAACTATGCACAATTTCTTGCGCTTGTTCCAACATTGGTTTTTGGTCTTCCCCAACTGGGACTAAGTTCGCTTGAAAGGCAGTAATATCAGCAGCTTGTGAAACGGGATAAATAAAGAATCCTGTCGGAACACCCTCCCCAAATTTTTTTTGCTCAATTTCTGCTTTGACCGTTGGATTCCGACGAACACGTGACGTGGTCACTAAATTTAGATAGTACATTGTTAATTCAGCTAACTGTGGAATTTGCGATTGGATAAAAATTGTTGTTTTCGTAGGGTCTAAACCAACTGCTAAATAGTCCAAAGCAACTTCTAAAACATTGGCTGAAACTTTTTCGGGATTTTTTGCATTATCTGTCAATGCTTGTAAATCTGCAATCATGACAAATAATTGATTTGTAGGGTCTGCTTGCATTTCTACTCGTTTTTTTAAGGAACCTACGTAATGTCCTAGGTGCAATTTACCAGTTGGACGATCACCTGTTAAGATAGTATTCATTGTCTACACACCTTTATCGTTTACTTTCATTTATTATTTTACCTTGTTTTAAAAAGAATGAATAGTAGGCAATAGAATATTTATTGATTCTAGATAATCGAAGAGACTAGAAAGATTGCAAGGTACAGCAATTCTTGTTCCAGTCTCTTCAAACAGTTCGTTTATTTTGTGACTTTAATTGAAAATTGTGCAGTCACTACCGGTAAAACTTTGCTTGTTACTTTGATTTGATAATTTCCTGCAGCAGTCGTTGCTTCTGTCCTAATCAGACCGTTTTCATCTACACTTACTGTATTGCCAGCATCTGGTGTAACCAACTCATACGTTACTTGCGAGCTCCAAGCATCCGTTTCTGTGTGCGGCGCTTGACCAATCACTTTAGATTGAATTTGATAATTTTCGCCTGATTTTATAGTAGCTGTTTCTGTAGCAAATTGAATTCTTTCAGGAATCGCATGAGTTTGCACGACTTGGAAGATTTTTCGTTCATCGGGATTCGCAATTCCTATTTTTTCTTCTACTGCAGCAGGGAACTGGTAAGTACCTGGCGGGCTACTTGGCGAATAATTACTAACATCGTCATCCCAAGAAATAACCTTCAATTTCGTTTCGCTACCATCATCTAATTTTGCAATTACTTCAGTTGGCAAATTCAGTTCGCCTCGCGAGGTGCCTGTTAGTCGATCCAGCGTAGGCAATTCCTTGAATCCAACAATATGTTTAGCGGTGACTTTTACATTGGCAATAATTGGCATTGAGACACCTGCTGCTCGTCCTACAACAGTGAATGTTCCTTCTTTTTGATAAGAAGATGCTGGAACTTCTGACCAATTGACAGTCACTTCTCGTTGTGAACCATCCGAATAAAAAATAGTTGTTTTTTCTGGTAGATTAGGGGCTTGACCCGCTTCTGTCGTGACCTCAATCGACTCATGTTTGACTTCGAAAACATTCGATAAAACAATTTTAGGAGCTAAACTATCCTCTGCTAGCTGTTGACCAGTTGGCAAGGTCAATTTGCCTGTTAAAAAGTCTTGATAGGCCTTTTGTGCGCCTTCTTTTGAAAAAGCATCAAACCCAGCATTATCAGAATCATAACCAGGCAAACGACTGTCTGTAATCGCTAATAAGAAACTTAACTTGGCTGGAATTTTCTCACCACTTTGAATTAGCTTCCGTAGATAGTTACTAATATCAATAGAGATTGTATTTTGATTATTCATAATTGAGCTATTTGTAAAAGATTGTCGAGCAATAAATTCTTCATTTGGTACATTTAAATTATTTGGACCATTGTTCCAAGTAATGGTGTTACTCATCCAATTAGTATCTGTTCCATAAACATCTACTTGGAACTGCGTATTTTTCAAACGTTCATCATTTGTATTTCCAGCACCATTCCACGCATCATAACGCATCACATTTAATTCTAAATTGGCACTTTTTAGTGATTGATAGTTCTTCAATTCTTGTGTATCAATTTCAACGTAAATCCGGCGATTATACCCCGCAGAACTAGCATTTTTTAATTTTAATGCGTAATTGCCTGTATAGTTTACTCCATATGGATATTTATAGGCGTCTCCTGAACTAATGGCAGCAGTACCGCCTGCTATAGCAGAGTATGCTCGGTTACCATCACTCTTTTGAACATAGGCATTTTGAGCTGTTTTTAGTTTAACGGTGTCTTTTCCTTCACCAAGTTCACCCTCAAAAGAGATCTTGGCTGTTACTTTGACAGCATCTATCGGTAAGCCGATAACTGTTGCTGCAACTTCAATTGTGCCTGCTGTATTAATTTTTTCTTGAGGGATTGCTTCCCATTGTAACTTAAATTCTTTTTTGCCTGTCGCAACCACTTCTTCATTAACGACTTCTTCGTACGTTAATTCAACTTGCTCTGGCAAATTAGGATACACACCTGTTGCCGAACTAATTTCTAACACTTGATTTTGATAACGAATACTTTTTTCAATTGTGGATGCTTGTTGCGCACCAATATCTAAAACTTTATTTTTCAAGCTATTTCCAAAGAAGTCTTCGGCCGCACTGTTCACTTCCGACAAGCCTTTACCAATCGCTGGAGAGGTTTCTTTTAACTGGAACATTTGTGCTCGCTGACGTAAGCGTTCTTTAGAAGTAAATTCAACCACATTATCTTTTGTTGGTTTCAATGTCGTAAATTCTTGCTCTGCCAACTCTTTCACTTTTTCAGGGTTATCTGTGATTTCTAATTGTGGTTTTTCAAAAATGTTTCCACTTGATACTAATTTTTCAACAGTTGCACCACTTTTTTCTGTAGCAATTTCTTTTGGCCAAATAACATTATTTTTGAAATATTTTTCTGGATTATCGACCATTTTACGTTCAATGGGTTGTGTCCCATTTGTTGGATAATTAGATAAGAATTTTAATTGTCCGGTACCTTCTTTGTATAAAATATTATTGTAAAAATTGGCTACTGTACCACTGTTGTCAGAACTATTTCCTTCACCAAATAATGACGTTGAAATACCGTCGCCAACATAAATCGTATTATTGTGGATAGTTGGCATTGCCGCTCCATCATTTTTCACCCAATAATGGAAAATGCTTTGTTCTTTATAATTGTAGCCACCAGCTCCGCCTGGATTGTCTTTACCTGTTCCTCGGTTACCACCGCCGTCATTAGCTGAGATATTGTACCGAATAACCGAATTTTTTTGATCAGACATAAGCAATAAAAAGCCGCCAGTATTATGATGTGAATAGTTATATTGATAAATAACATTGTTTGACTGCATGTCCACATCATAAGCTTCGGCATCGTTAAATCCATATTTGATTCCGTATACTTCGTTATATTGGAACAGTCCGTCATCTACAGACATTGCCCAAACGCCCGCGTAATTTTGTGTACCATAATCGGCATTGCACATTCGGACAGCAACATTTCCTTCGACGACACCGCCACTTTTGGCTTCTGACAAGACAATCCCGTCGCCAGCAATATCTTCTAAATAGTTATTACGAATCGTAATATTAGAAAACGTTTTGTAGAAAGTGTTGCCTCTTGAGGTATCTGAATCAGCTTTTGTTCGAATTCCTTCAAGTCCCACTCGTTGAATCACATTATTTTCAATCAAAATATCATTAAATCCAGTCGTTGTTCGATGATCATTGGCTGCCGTTACTACATTGCCATTCTCATCAAACCAACTTCCTAAAACAATAATTCCACCTACCGCTTTTAATCGTTTGGTTGCAGTATTCCCACTTAGATTCAAATAATATTCTGTTTGAACATCATGAACATAGTTATTCCTTATCGTGACACTATTGAACGTTCGATTTTGTTCATATCCTAGGACTAATATCCCCGCTCTTTGAGCATCTCCTGGTTTCTTATAGCCTTCGAGATTATCTAGCTCTGGTGTATTTGTCACTTCTAAGTTTGAAATATCCCAATATTCTTGGTTCACTAACTGTACGGCCCCTGAGATTGCACGTTTGAAAGTCCCTGTGCTGTAGGTGCCACCACCGTTAATAATCGGACGCCGTGTTGTTTCAAAAATGGTTTCTCCTTTGTCATTCGTATCATAAAAATCAATGACAATCTTTTGTGCCGCTGTCCCATTCCCTTTTGGATGCAACAATTGGTTATTCCAGGTACTTTGCGCATTCAGCAAAAGATGGTCGCCTGGCTGAAACTCCGTCTGATTCACTTTTTCAAAATCACGCCAAGCACTGGCTGGAGACTGCCCATCATTGGCATTATTTCCTCCTTCCCCATCCACATAGTAGGTCGTTCCATTTTGAGCGACACCTACTGAACGAAAAAGTAACGGCTGATCACTCACTGTTTCCCCATAAGCAGGAAGACTAAATAATTGAAGCTGGGAAAAAACAAGCAAAATAGAAAGGAAAATGGTTACACTTTTAAAATACGCTTTTTTTCTCATTTTCTGCTCCTTAACTGTTTTTATTTTGATAATTTTGAAAAAACTTTTCTCTGTCTTTCTCCAACAAGTCCACTTTGGTTGCTTGTTGATACGTAGCTAATTTCTCTTTGTAGCACGTGTTGATATAGGCATTTTTGCCAAATTGTGGTGCTTCTTCAAACTGTAAAAGTTGCCCTCCTTCCTTATTAAAAATATAAAAGTATTGGTTTTCGTGGTATCCTTTCACCACGGTACCAACAGCTTTTTCACTAAGAATCTCCCCAACAGACAACGAATAAATATCCTCTTTTTGGATTTCTGCACTCTTCAATTGATACGATTCAATAACAAGATTAGGTAATTTATTTTGCCACTCCAATAACGTCTCCTCATAAGATAGATTCGGAGAGATTGCTTCGGCTATTTTTTCTAATTCTGCTTGCTTACCTGAAAAATTTGGAATTTCAATTGCTTCAACAAAGTAATCGGTCTTTTTATATTTATCATCCAATTGCTCAAAGGCCTGCCGCAATTCTTTTTGCGTTGGCTTTTCTTTCTCCATTAATTTCTCTTTTATTTGGTCCTGTAATTGTTGATCTTTTGCATCTAAAAATTGCCAGAGCGTTAAACTGCTCTTTTGGTCTTGCCATTCTTTTTTTTCTTGCCCAAATGTTTGTGAGTGGGCTATTTCTAACTCCGTCGCCAGTTGTCTAATCATTTTATGTTGTACTAAATCCTCCATTGCAACCTTCAGTAGTTCCTGAGTGGGTGATTTTCCGTTATACGTTTTGCGCCAGAAATTTTTCCCAAACGAAGTTAAATTATTCTGATCAGAGAATTGCTTCGCTACACGATTCATATTTTTATCGCCATAAACAATCAATTCTTCGACTTGGATTGCTTCGTTATTAATCATACTTTGCTGGCTGGTAGTAAAAATAACGAGCACAAAAATAGCACCTATCAAAAAGCTACTTAAAATAATTATTTTTTTCTTCATTCGTTCGCTCCCTCCACTTTAATAAACAAGGCAAGAACAAAATAAGCAATCCCACCTTCATTCATTTTCCTGAAAATCGAGATTACTTATTATGTAAAAATTATTTATTCTTTTTTTGCTTTTCATGCAATTTCCCAGTATTTAAATAAATAATCCCTAGGAACAGGACAGGGGTTACAACAAACCCAAACTGTGGCTTCAAAAACATCATTGCAAACATTGAGAATAGTAAAAAAACATTTAGACAGCTGACATACCATTTCCGCAGTCCATAGTAAATTGAAATCCGAAACACATCTTTAAAAGAAGCTTGCGGGTTTCGTACTTGAAAATACCAAGCATTCAGCATAATAGCTAACCCAAAAATTAGCAGAAGGACCATCAATGGAATAAACCATTTACCAATCGTTGTTTTGGCAAAAAAGAATATATCTGTCACACTGATGATGCTACTTCCTAATCCAAGCAAGCTGATAAGAAAGCCTCTTAACCCAAACTGACGAAACTTTTGGAAAAAAGTTTTAAACGGATCCAGCTCTTTTTCTTCTTTAAAAGTATCGATTAAGCCTAAAAGTGCAATCATCCCTGCCCCCATCGGCAGCAACGTTACTACAAAAAGTGGGAGGTTTCGTGGATCAATGTCTAAGCTAATCACCGCTATGAAAAAAGGAATGTTCACTAAAAGAAGCCCTAGATTACCGATAAATAAAATGTAAAGCCAGCGAAAAATTTTCATATAGATATTATTATCAAAGGTTTGCTTAGTAAACATTCAAACTTCCTCCTAATTCTTCATTCCAGATGTAGCAATACCTTCAACAAAGTATTTTTGCATTGCTAAAAAGACAATCCCTACTGGTAAAATAGAAACCACTGATGCGGCCATGATTAAGGCATATTCAGCATCAAATAAACCGACGAACATTTTCAAACCTAACTGAATCGTTTTATTCTCAGTAGAAGATAAATAAATGAAAGGTCCCATATAGTCATTCCATGTATTCACAAAAGTAATAATCGTGAGACTGGCTAAAGCTGGTTTGGTTAATGGTAAAATAATTTTCCAATAAATTCCCCACTCACTTAACCCATCAATCCGCGCGCTTTCACATAGTGAATCTGGAATACTGCTGTAATATTGTTTCAGTAAAAAAACCCCAAATGCATTAAATGCTTGTAATAAAACAAGTGACCATAACGTGTCAGTCAAACCTAATTGACGCATCATAATAAATTGTGGAATCATATACGATTGCCAAGGAATAGCAATTGTTGCGATGTACGTAATAAAAAGTGTATCTCTTCCTCTAAAATTCATTTTTGAAAAGCCATATGCTGCAAAACTTGAAGTAAATAGTTGAATAATCGTAATCACAATACTTAAAAATAACGTATTTTTAAAGAAAGTTAACAATGGAATGCGTTCCCAAATAACGGAATAGTTTTCTGGATGCCAACTTTTAGGAATCCATTGAATTGGAATGGTGAAAACTTCATTGTTTGTTTTAAATGATGCTGAAACCATCCAAATGAAAGGCACCAAAGTAATTAACGCAAGTAAAGTTAAGAGAATGATTACAAGGATCCCACCAGGTGTGACTTTTTCTGCTTTTTTCGTTTTTGCTTTTCGAGTATTTTCTTTTTTTGAAAAAGTTGCTTCCATCTTTTCTCCTCCTAAACTTTCTCTTGATGTTGATTCCATTTAAATTGAGCCACAGTAATCGCTAGAACGATGATGAATAAGACCATCGCAATGGCTGATGCATAACCAAAATTAAATTTGACAAAGGCTTCATTGTAAATTTCGTAAACTAACACATTCGTTGCACGTCCTGGTCCACCACCAGTCATAACTTGAACTAAGTCAAACACTTTGAAACAGTTAATTACAAGCATGATAGTCACGAAAAAGGTCGTTGGTCGTAGTGAAGGTAAGGTAACATTTAAAAATTGATTCCATTTACCCGCCCCATCCATTGACGCTGCTTCATATAATTCTCTTGGCACACTTTGTAAACCAGCTAAATACAAAATCATATAATACCCCATAAAGCGCCACACACTAACGATGATAATTGCTGGTAAAGCCCAAGTAGAACTAGATGTCCAGCCAGGAGGATTTTCAATAAATAATTTCAAAAATTGATTAATTGGTCCCATCGTTGGATGAAATAGCATATTCCAAACGACCGCAATCGCAACTAATGACGTTACATAAGGAAAGAAAAAAGCAGTTCTAAAAAATTTCATCCCTCTAATTTTACGATTCAACAAAATCGCTAGTCCTAATGAGCAAATCAATGTTAACGGAACAACACCAATCGTATAGATAAACGTTTGTTTTAACGAAATCCAAAACGTATCATCATGAATCATTTTGGTGAAATTTTTCATTCCGACAAATTCAGGGGTTGAAAAAGAATCCCAACTCATAAAAGCTAAAATCAGTGAACAGATAACCGGGATTAAAGTGAAGAGGAAAAAGCCAATAAAGTTTGGTGCGATAAAAGATAACGCAGTCCACGTATTTTTTCGTCTCAATTTATTTGCTGTTTTTGTTTTTGAAGTAATTTCCATAATTGTATTCTGTTAAGTGAACTTAACAGGCCCTCCTTCCAAACTCAAGCTACATTCTTTATTTAAAAAAATAAGCTGAAATTCATTGTAGGTTACTCATTTCAGCTTATTTTTTTCATCAATCTTTTGTGTTTTTGCAGGAAATAATAATTAGTCTATCTCTGCTTTGACACGTTTTTCCATGTTAGCAATACCATCTTTTGGTTTTTCGTCGCCGACCATAATTAAATCATGTTCTTCTTGTAATACTTTATCAATTGCGGCACCGTTTTTATCAGATGGGAATTCTAAATTAATTGTATCTGGGTTAAAGGCTTTTTGTGAGACTTCATCTGAAGGCATTCCTTTTCTTGCAAAGTAGATTTTATCAATTTCATCTGTTTTATAAGAAGGAACCACCCCTACTTCTGCTAAAAGTTTTGCACCTTCTTTACCTGAAGCAAAGTCTAAGAATTTTTGAGCAGCTTTTTGTTTTTTACTGTTTTTATTAATTGCAAAACTTGTCGGTGAGCCAAAGGTAGTTGCTTTACCTTTTTCTTGTTGTGGTATTTCGGCAATCCCCCATTCAACATTTGTTTTGCCATCATCAATGTTGGTTAATAAAGTCCCCATGTACCAGCTACCCATGTACATCATCGCCGCTTTTGAATTTTCAAATTGTGATTGATACGTTACTTTTGTTGATTTTGCTGTTCCAAAATCCATTTGTGATTGATCTTTTTGCATTCTCAATGCGCGATCATAATAAGTTTCCATATAATTGTATTTTGGTTCAATCAAATTGGCATTGTTTTGAGCAGCAGCAATCGCTTGAACGGTTGAGCGCCAAGTATGTTGATAGGCACCATATACTTGTTCTTCTGGTTTAGATAATTTTTTCGCTAATGCTTCATATTCGTCCCAAGTCAAGTTATCGGGATAGGCAATTCCGGCTTCATCAAACATTTTTTTATTGTAATACAATACCCAGAAATCTGTACGATAAGGCTGAGCATAGGTTTTACCATCGATTTCATACATCTCGTAACTTGCTTTGGCAGGTGCGATATCTAAATCTTTAACGTGATCGGTTAAATCCACCAATTGATTGCGTAGCGCGTAATTAGAATATGAAAGTAAGTTTTTCATGGTTAAAATATCCGTCGTATCTCCTGATGAAAGCATCGTTGTTACTTTTGTGTCATAATCATCTGAAGCAATGTCCACCGGTTCAATAGTGATATCAGGATTTTCCGCTTCAAAAGCTCTGAATAATTTCTCAAATTCTGGGGTCGTGTCATAATTCCAAGTAGTTACTGTTAATTTTGTTTTGCCATCTTCACTCTTTTCAGTTGCTTTCTTTTCACTTGAACCACCACATGCTGTTAAAGTTACTGCCGCCACCGCTAACAACGCTGCCGCTGTTAAGCCTTTTTTCCAAAATTTCATTTGTACTACCTCCGCTATTTATTATTTTTTAGGAGTTTTCCTCCATGAATTACCAAAAAGAATACCAGCTTTTCGCTAAACGAGTTAACGCTTCCAAATAAAAGTAGTCGCCCCAAATCATGCATTCATCGACTCCTGTATTTGTTTTTTTATCATAGACACCATGAAGCAATAGGCCGTTCGACTCTGGTCGTAAAACCGTTGTATACTTTTCCGCTAATGCTTGTAATAGTTCTAGCGCAACCTTTTCATAATAGCCATGTTTTTCATCATTTAATGGAAGCTGACGAGATAATTCTAGTAAGCCACATGCAGCAATTGCAGCAGATGAGCTATCACGTTCTTCTTCACTCCCTTCATTGAAAATTAAATCCCAGTAACAGATTTTGTCTTCTGGTAA
This sequence comes from Enterococcus sp. DIV2419, assembly GCF_051711865.1. Taxonomy (NCBI): domain Bacteria; kingdom Bacillati; phylum Bacillota; class Bacilli; order Lactobacillales; family Enterococcaceae; genus Enterococcus; species Enterococcus sp. DIV2419. Next base: position 1,090,289 of record NZ_JBIONS010000001.1, on the reverse strand, counting down.
TTCTTGAATAAAGTAATCAGCAACATTTTTTGCTGTTTCCAGAAAACTACTATCTCCTGTATATAAATAACTTAACGTAAAGCCGTAAATTCCCCAGGCTTGGCCGCGAGCCCAACAAGAATCGTCTGAATATCCTTGTTGCGTCTTACCGTATAAAGCTTCGCCTGTTTCCGTATCAAAATAATACGTATGGAACGTAGTGTGATTTTCTCGCACAATATATTTTTGTGTTTGTTTCGCATGATTGTAGGCAGCTTCATAATACTCTTGCTTGCCAGTCATTTTTGCTGCAAAGTATAATAATGGTAAGTTCATTAAACAATCAATAATCATTCTACCTCGTTGCTCTGGATCGTCTAAATTCCCCCAAGCTTGAATAATCTTGGCTTTTGGTGAATAACGTTTCATTAATAAGTCCGCAGCTTGCAAGGCCATTTCTTTTGAGGCCTCATGACCATTGACTTGATAATCAGCAATGGCTGTTAAAATATACAAAAAGCCTATATCATGTGTTTCCAGCTCAATTTGTTCATCCAAGCGATGTTGAAAAGAAGCCATCTGTGTGGTAATCACTTCATCGAACTCTGTTGAATTTGTTAATTCCTTTGCTAAAAATAACATTCCTGGCCAAAAGCTGGCCGTCCAGTCAATATTTTCTTCAGGATAATAAATTTGATTTAAACTTGCCGCGGGTGGAACTAATTCTTTAAATGTCTCTAAATTTCCTCGAACTTTGTTTAAAGCAAAACTGATTTGCTTCGGCAACCACTCAATCTGTCCATTTTCTGTCATTGTGTATTTCTCCCCCTAATTCCCCAAAATTACAACTTTTTCTTCAACTAAAAGCTGATTTTCTTTTAACCTAACTTTAACTGGCTCAATTTGTTCATTCGGTAGTACGCCTGTCACCAATGAAATTAAAAGATGTTTCCCTTTCGACAAGTTTGCTTTCAAATATGGCAACTCCGTTAACGGATAAAGTAAATTTGTATTCGGTTCTGTTCGAATAATCGCAGCTTCAGAAAAGCCGTTGATATTTTCTACTTTTGACACACCTTTTGCATTTTTTACCTCAGCCATTTGATCAGAAACACAAGTGACCTTTTCATCGAAGAGCGGGATTGAGAAGCCACCTTCATAAGCCACTAATGCACGTTGTGTCTCAATTTCGTGGATCCGTAAATGTTGGCCTTCTAATGGTACAATTGTCGTTTTGATTGCTACATCGGACCAAGGATGCCATTGATGAATGATACGATCATCAAGAATTTCGTACTGATCATCTAATCCTTTCGTGCGGAAATAATGGTCGTCTTCAGCTAAAGCCAAGCAATTATCATAAGCACCTTCGTAATACCAATAATCACTCTTTATAGTACTGAAACCAAAATGGGAAGAATAAACAAATTTACTATATTTATCATGCGCATGAGCTTGATAATTAATAAATTGTCCCGCTGGAAACATTAAACCATGTGTCCCTGCATCATTTACTTGATAGTAGTTCCGACTTTCTGGTGAAGGTAAGTGTTTTTCTGGAAAACTAATAGGCTGTGTTTCTGCTTGCCAATAAGGATGATCTTTTGGAACCGCTAACAAAATGAATGTTTTAAAGGCCCAATAAGGTGAACCAGGACCATTATAGCCTTCGGCAAAGACCATATTTTGATAATCATAACCTACCGACAATAATCCATCTGTTGTAAAAATATCTTTGTTCATCCATTGATGAAGATGTCGGCTGATTAGACCTTTGATCTCACCCCACGGCAATGCTTCAACATCTGCAAAAACTAAGGCACTAAAAAATGACACTTGAGCAAAACGATACGTTAAGCTACGTCCAAAGGGAATCGCTTCTCCTGGCTGAGTAAACCAATATTTAAACTCTTGCGCGAACAAAGTTGCTCGTTCCTTCATAATAGCCACTCTTGCGGTATCTTCCGGGGCAAAACGACAATACAATAAACTATAATAATGAATAGCGAAAGAAACATAATAATCAACTTGTGTCTCGACTCCGTCATAATACCAACCATTACCGACATAAAAACGATCAATTACAGCCAAATCAACAGCGATCTGTTCTTTTGAATACGGCATTTCACAATGTTTCATCGCTAAATTCAGCAACACTCTAAAGAAATGCCAATTATTTGGCGGAATAATGTTTTCATTGGCTTGTATCAGCCAACTGTGTAAATTGTTTTGCTGTTCTTTTGTTAATTGGTCCCACGTTTTTTCTTTGTTTAACAAAAGAAATGTACTTAATGCTGCCATCTCAACAATCAATTGATCATAATCTTTTGTTTTTCCCCAATAAGATGAACTCTCAGGATCGGTTCCTTCGATAATTCCCGTTAGAAAGTCATTCAAATACTCACTTTCATTTTGCGTTACATAAGGACCTAGTCCCCATAATGGTCGTAAAAATGCCTCCGCATCACGTGTCCCTTTAGAATAAACCGTTCCGTGTGTCCCTAAATCCAGATGACCTTGATACTCTCGATCAAAAAACAATTCCAGTGGCGCTAATAAATCTTCAAATCCTTCTGCAACTTCTTCGTATGTTTCAAAAGGATTCTGTCTAATTCGTGGCTGAATCATGATTCTCCTCACTTTCAATTAATGTCCCTTTCAAAAAGCCGTAATATTCTCCGTAAACTGTCACTTCGTCACCAATTTTCAATTTTTTCTTTTGCTCATTAAAAACTTGATATTTACTAGAACCACTTTTCAAAATAAAACGATCACCTTTTTTTATTAAACTGGAACGACTGTCGCTCTCAACAATCTCCCCTTTCAAAGAAATATATTCATTTAAACGAACGTCACCATTTTGTAATTCTGTTTCTGAATAAGACTGTGCCGTTTCCTTTAGATTTTGAAGAGATTCTTCATCAAATTCTTTTTCACCGGATTTACAACCTGTTAAAGCAAGTAAAATTAGTAAAAAAAGTGAAAATCTTTTCACTAAACCACCTTCTCCATCGAATTAAAGCGCTTTCTTTGACTTTATAGTATATTTTTTTAGTCAAAAAATCAATAGTTTTTGCTAAAAAAAAGTAAAAAAAGCTTTTTCTTGCTTTTTTTTACTAAAAAGAAATATACTATATGCTATAATAGTACTTGAGAAGGAGGCATTTAGAATGGCAACTATCACAGATATCGCAAAAGTCGCGAATGTTTCAATTTCAACTGTATCGCGAGTTCTGAACTATGATCCAAACTTATCCGTTACAGAGGAAACCAAGCGAAAAATTTTTGAAGCAGCAGAAACCCTGAATTATACGAAATATAAAACTAAAAATAAAAACAAACAGCAGGAGCAACTGACACCTAACCTTTCCGTACAAACAGCTCCGCAAGAGCCTTCGATTGCCGTCGTTCAGTGGCGTTCAGATGACGAAGAACTAACGGATATTTACTATATGTCGATTCGTTTAGGCGCTGAAAAACGGGCCGAAGAGTTAGGTTACAATATTCTAAAAGTTTCTCAATTGGAACAACATAACCTTCAAGGGATTGATGGCATTTTGGCAATTGGCAAATTCACTCAAAAGACGTTACAAGAGTTGCAGCAACTGCATCCCAATCTTTGTGTAATTGGCAGTAATTTCCCATTGGAAGAATTTGATTCTGTAAATACTGATTTTTATCAAGCAACCGAGATTGCCTTAACCCATCTTTTGGAATTGGGCCACGAAAAAATTGCCTTTATTGGTGCCGAAGAAAGCGAAAACATGTATGGTTTCCGTCGCTATAAAACGCCGACAACCAATGCTTATCTTGACATTATGCAGCATTATCACTTGTTTAACGAAGATTATTTTATCTTAAAAGAAAATGGCATGTTGGATGTCAAAACGGGGGAACAATTGACAGAAGAAGCGTTAGAGAAATGGGGAAATGATTTACCTACTGCGATTCTTGCTTATAATGACGCCTTTGCAATCGGTGTGATACATACGTTAGCCGCACACGGTATAAAGGTTCCTGAAGAAATTAGTGTCATGGGGATCAATGATATCTCTATTTCTCAATATGTCTCACCACCGCTATCCTCTGTCCATGCCTTTACTGAAGAAATGGGCGAGACAGGCATTAATTTATTGCACAAACGAATTCAAATGCCTAGCATTCCTCGTAGAGTCCTGTTAAACACAGAATTGGTTGTCCGCCAATCAACAACTAGCCCACGCCAGAAATAAAAAATAAGGACCGCTCCTATAAAGGAACCGTCCTTATTTTTTATTTGTTTTGACCAAATAATTCAATTTGTGTTAATGCTGGAAATGGTGATGGTTCATCTGCTTGAATTAACTCTGTTAGTATCACCCACTCCGCTGCCCGTTTCGCAAAGGTAAAGCTCTGGCGTTGCTCAGTCTTAACAGTTTTAAAGACCTCATGTGTACCGTCGGAAAATTTTAAAGTCACTTGTTGCCAATAATTATCATGGGGAAAGTCCGCTCGTAATGTTAAGATCACTTTATCCAACAAGACTTCACGCCCAAATTCAATTTTTAATGCGGCATCTAACTGCTGATTAATCCCCCATGATTGATAAGGATACGGCCCATGATAAAGATTAGCGAAGGTACCGTCAATCGCATTACAAGCAAAAAAAGTAGCATCATTTCGCGTTTCCACGTTGGCAGATGCATGAGGATACGCACCAGTAAAATGTTGTAAATCATGTGGATTTAACGCCCAATTACGATAACTCTTAATTTCTTCTTTAGTGGCAATACGCACACTTATATAAGGTTTCTTGGTTTCAAAACGATACGCTGCTCGCGCTTCGATAGCGTTTTCATTTTTTATGATTGGAAACGTCCATTTTTGTTCTGGAACATAAATTAAACTGCTATCAAGCGTAGCATCTAACTTCACCATTAAATAAGTATTGGGCGTATCTAAACAAACTTGAATCACATCGCCGTCTTGTAATTGACAATCCCGAGCAGCTAAACAAACAAAATCTTTTCCTGTAATAGTTAACTCTTTCAAAGAATCTGAATCATCTATCTTAGCTTTTCTAACTTCTTGTTCTTGATTTAAAATCGATAATGAAATACACGTCATATGCTTCCCTCCTAGTTTTACCTTTATTATATATTATTTTAGTAAATTAATCTATTTTTTACTAAAATAATAACTAATTAAAGCATAAATGTTTAGATTAAAAAAATAAAAAGGATTTTCTTAAAAGTCTTCTTTTGTTCAAACTGATTATCTTTAAGATTTAAAAAGTGGGACATAAGTTGAGCCGACCCCCAAAAGTTAGATTTCTAGGTCTAACTTTTGGAGTCGGCTCAAGTCGAAATGACTAATGTCCCACTTTCAATAAAAAAAGAATAAATTTATGATTTTTTCTGATCATCTTCATCCATTTTCAGAACCGCCATAAAGGCTTCTTGAGGAACTTCCACGGATCCAATTTGTTTCATCCGTTTCTTCCCTTCTTTTTGTTTCTCTAACAATTTACGTTTACGAGAAACATCGCCACCATAGCATTTAGCCAGTACGTTTTTGCGTAAGGCTTTAATATCTGAACGAGCCACAATTTTTTGACCTATCGCCGCTTGAACTGGGACTTCAAACTGTTGACGTGGAATTAGTTTTTTCAGTTTCTCAACAATCGCTTTACCACGCTCAAATGCGAAATCTCGGTGAACAATAAAGCTTAAAGCATCCACTTTTTCAGCATTTAATAGAATATCCATTTTCACTAGGCGGCTGGTACGATAGCCAGCCATTTCGTAATCTAAGGATGCATAGCCTTTTGTACTTGATTTCAATTTATCGAAAAAGTCAAACACGATTTCAGATAACGGAATTTCATAAACTACGTTTACACGATAATCGTCTAAGTAATCCATTGTAATGAATTCGCCACGTTTACGTTGTGATAATTCCATTACTGCTCCTACATAATCGTTTGGCACCATGATTTGCGCTTTAACATAAGGTTCTTCCACAGATTCAATCGTTACTGGTTCTGGAAATTCAGCTGGGTTATCAACAACAACGGTTGTTCCGTCTGTTTTATTAACATGATAAATTACAGACGGTGCTGTTGTAATTAACTCTAAATTAAATTCTCGTTCCAAACGTTCCTGAACAACATCCATGTGCAGCAAACCTAAGAAACCACAACGGAAACCAAACCCTAAAGCTTGCGATGTTTCCGGTTCAAATTGTAACGCCGCATCATTTAATTGTAATTTTTCTAATGCTTCCCGTAAATCATTGTAGCGCGACGTATCAATTGGATATAAGCCACAATAAACCATTGGATTCATTTTGCGGTAGCCTGGTAGTGCTTCTGCTGCTGGATTGTCGGCCAAAGTCACTGTATCCCCGACCCGTGTATCTTGAACCGTTTTAATGCTAGCGGTGATATAACCCACATCACCAACCATTAAATAATCACGAGCAATTGGTTTCGGTGAAAAAACGCCGACTTCTGTTACATCAAACGTTTTACCGTTACTCATCATTTGGATTTTATCCCCAGGACGAACGACACCGTCAATTACACGGATGTTTAAAACGACCCCCCGATAACTATCGTAAATAGAGTCAAAAATCAAAGCCTTTAAAGGAGCCTCAATATCGCCTGATGGAGCTGGTACATACTCCACCACTTGTTCTAAAATATCTTCAATACCAATCCCTGCTTTGGCACTTGCTAAAACAGCTTCCGATGCATCAATTCCAATTACGTCTTCAATCTCTGTCCGAACACGCTCTGGATCAGCCGCGGGTAAATCAATTTTATTAATAACAGGTAAAATTTCTAAGTCATTATCCAATGCCAAATAGACATTTGCTAGCGTTTGCGCTTCAATTCCTTGCGCCGCATCAACAACTAGAACAGCCCCTTCACAAGCTGCCAAGCTACGAGAAACTTCGTAGGTGAAATCGACGTGCCCTGGTGTGTCAATCAAATGGAAAGTATAGGTTTCACCATCTTTGGCTGTATAGTTTAATTCAATTGCGTTTAATTTGATGGTAATGCCGCGTTCTCTCTCTAAATCCATTGAATCAAGTAATTGATCTTGCATTTCTCGACTGCTAACTGTATTTGTTTTTTCCAAAATCCGGTCGGCTAAAGTTGACTTCCCATGGTCAATGTGGGCAATGATCGAGAAATTACGAATTTTCTCTTGTCTTGCTTTCATTTCTTTATTGTTCATTTTTTGCCTCATTTCTTTTAAGAAAAGCTAGCTCCCTGCTAGCTTCATCAATCAATTGTTATATTTTAGTTGCCTTTTTTATCAAATTATCATGTTTAAAGGTCTAGGATAATCAGCACTTTTCATTATACCAATTTTTGAAGAAGATTTAAAGCACTTCCCTTTTATTCTTTTGGTTTCGAAAGGCTAACAGAGTTTCGAAAAATTTGGTATACTAAAAACAGTAAATTTATTGGAGATGGAAAAATGGATGAACAAGAATTTCGAAAGCAACTGACCTTAAAGCCTGTTGAGGAAGAACACATTGATCAATTTAATGAACTTCTTTCCTATGTTTTTCAAGTAACTGAAGCAGATATTGAAGAAAGTGGTTTTGAAAACAAACGGGCATTTATCAAATCAAAACAACCGATTTTAGAACTTTCAAAAGTATTTGGCTGGTTTCACGAAAATCAATTAATTTCACAAATTGCTATCTATCCATGCGAAGTCAATATCCATGGCGCTTTGTATAAAATGGGCGGCGTTACTGGTGTCGGTACCTATCCTGAATATGCCAACCACGGTTTAATGAAAGACTTGATTCAAACAGCATTAGAAGAAATGCGCCAAGATAAACAGTGGATTTCTTATCTTTTCCCTTACAACATTCCTTATTACCGACGTAAAGGTTGGGAAATTATGTCCGACAAGTTATCTTTTAAAATTCGGGATACGCAATTACCAAAAACCGTTCCTGTTCCAGGAATGATTGAACGGTTAGCTGTCGATCACCCAGATGTCTTTGATGTCTATGCGCGATTCGCTCGTCAAAATCACGGCGCGCTCATTCGTAGTGCCTTCAACTGGGAAGAATATTGGCGTTTCGAAAACGAGGAAGAACGGACTGCTGCTGTCTATTATGGTGCCAATCAAGAACCTTTAGGAGTACTTTTCTATTGGGTGGCCGATGAGGTATTTCATATTAAGGAAATGTTTTACTTGAACCAAGAAGCCCGAAATGGCTTGTGGAATTTTATTACTGCGCATTTTTCGATGGTTTATTGGGTCAAGGGCGATATCTATAAAAACGAACCACTAGCCTTTCTTTTAGAAGACAGCCAAATTAAAGAAAGCATTGAGCCCTATTATATGGCTCGAATTGTTGATGTCAAAGCCTTTTTAGAAAACTTTCCTTTTGAAAGTACGGCTAAGCCCTTCCATTTTGTCGTTAAAGATCCTGTTGCTGAGTGGAATAATGGTATTTTTGGCTTAATTTGGGATGAAAATGATCAAGTAACCATTACGGATGAACCTCTAGGCACCGCCGTTCACTTAGATATTCAAACACTAACTTGTTTAGTCATGAATTACCGACGCCCTTCGTACTTACATCGAATTGAGCGCATTGATACAGATAAAGAAACTTTAAATTCTTTGGAACGGATTTTTCCTGACCAAGAAGCTTATTTCAGTGATTATTTCTAAACCCTTGGATTGGAGACAGACAAATGACAAAAATTTATTTTGCAGGACCTTTATTTTCGCAAGCTGACTTACGTTATAATGCCTATTTAGTCGAACAAATTCGACAATTGGATAAAACAATCGATCTTTATTTACCACAAGAAAATGCGGCGATTAACGACAAATCTGCTTATGCCGATAGCAAAATGATTGCCTTAGCAGATACAGAAAATGTCCTTGCTAGCGATTTATTGGTTGCTTTATTAGACGGTCCAACCATTGATGCGGGCGTAGCTTCCGAAATTGGTGTTGCTTATGCCAAAGGAATTCCGGTGGTTGCCCTTTACACAGACACCCGCCAACAAGGTGCTGATAATCACCAAAAGCTTGATGCTTTGAACGAAGTCGCTGAAAATCAATTCCATTATTTAAACCTTTATACAGTTGGTTTGATTAAATTGAATGGTCGGGTTGTTTCTTCAGAAGAGGATTTGTTGGAAGAAATTAAGCAACGATTGTCATAATAAAAAAGAACGAGCAAATTCGCTCGTTCTTTTTTTATACTTCTTCTATTGGTTCATTTTCAAAAACTAATTGATTGTCTAATAGACTAATCGTGACTTTTGTTTTTGGCATTACTCGACCAGAAACAATTTCTTTTGCTAATGGTGTTTCGACTTCACGAGTAATGAAACGTTTTAACGGACGAGCTCCATAAGCTGGCTCATACCCATTTTCAGCAATCCATGTTTTAGCTTCATCAGTGATTTCCAACACAATTTCTTGTTGCTCTAAACGATGAGCAAGTTGTGCGGTCATTTTACCAATGATTCCTTTCACATTATCCAAGCTCAATGGTGTAAATAAAATAGTATCATCAATTCTGTTTAAGAACTCTGGTTTAAAGTGTCCTTTTAGAATATTCATGACTTGATTTTCAACTTCTTCTGGAATTGTTCCTTCAGGTGTCACACCTTCCAATAAAAGCTGAGAGCCGATGTTACTTGTCATAATTAAAACCGTATTTTTAAAATCAACGACCCGACCTTTAGAATCTGTCAAACGACCATCATCTAAAACTTGTAATAAGATATTAAAAACATCTGGGTGCGCTTTTTCAATTTCGTCTAATAAGACAATTGTATAAGGGTTTCGACGAACAGCTTCCGTTAACTGGCCACCTTCTTCATAACCAACATAGCCTGGAGGGGCACCAACCAAACGAGACACGGCATGTTTTTCCATGTATTCACTCATGTCAATCCGTACCATATGATCTTCAGAATCAAACAAATCTTCAGCTAAAGCTTTAGCAAGTTCTGTTTTACCAACACCAGTTGGTCCTAAGAAAAGGAACGAACCAAGTGGGCGATTTGGATCTTGTAAGCCTGCTCTTGAACGAATCACCGCATCACTAACAGCATCGACGGCTTCATCTTGACCAATCACACGTTTGTGTAATGTTTCATTCAGTTTCATTAATTTTTCTCGTTCGCCTTCAACTAATTTTGTCACAGGAATGCCAGTTAAACGACCGACCACTTGCGCAATTTCGTTTTCAGTAACCGATTCTTGTACCATTTTGACGTTATCTTTAGCGTTCTTTTCTTCCAATTCTTTCAATTCATGTTCTAATTGCGGAATTGTTCCATGACGCAAAACAGCAGCTCGTTCTAAATCATAATTATTTTCAGCATCTTCTAATTCGTGTTTTGCTTTATCAATCTCTGCACGTTTGTTGGAAACCGCATTAACTTCTTCTTTTTCCGTTTCCCATTGCATTTTCATTGAGTTGGCTTCTTCACGCAAATCTGCTAATTCTTCTTGCAAGTTGGCTAACCGTTTTTTACTTGCATCATCTGATTCTTTTTTCAAGGCTGCTTCTTCAATTTCTAGTTGCATTAACCGACGTGTTACTTGATCGAGCTCTGTTGGCATCGAATTCATTTCCACTCGAATCGTTGCGCTTGCTTCATCGACTAAGTCAATCGCTTTATCTGGTAAGAAACGATCAGTAATATAGCGATCGGATAAAGTAGCGGCAGCAACTAAAGCATTGTCATGTATATTCACGCCGTGGTGAATTTCAAATCGTTCTTTTAAGCCACGCAAAATAGAAATTGTATCTTCTACTGTTGGTTCTTTGACTAATACTTTTTGGAAACGACGTTCTAAGGCTTTATCTTTTTCCATATATTGGCGATATTCATCAAGCGTTGTGGCACCGATTAAATGCAATTCACCACGTGCTAGCATCGGTTTTAATAAATTTCCGGCGTCCATACTGCCTTCTGTTTTACCAGCTCCGACGATATTATGAATTTCATCAATGAATAAAATGATTTTGCCATCACTTTTTTTCACTTCTTTTAAAACAGCTTTTAACCGTTCTTCAAATTCGCCACGGAATTTTGCTCCCGCAATTAAGGCACCCATATCTAAAGAAAAAATGGTTTTATCTTTTAAGTTTTCGGGAACATCTTTACGAACGATTCGTTGTGCTAATCCTTCAACAATCGCTGTTTTACCAACACCTGGTTCACCAATTAAGACTGGATTATTTTTAGTTTTTCTTGATAAAATCCGAATAACGTCACGAATTTCTTCGTCACGACCAATGATTGGATCTTGTTTTCCTGCTTTTACTTGTTGTACTAAGTCAACACCGTATTTTTCTAGTGCTTTATATTGTTCTTCCTGGTTTTGAGAAGTCACACGATCTCCTCCTCTCATCTCTTCAATATTTTTTCTTAACTCTTTTTCCGTAATGCCTTGTTGCATTAAATATTTTGTTAAACGATAATTTTTCAATTTCATTAAAGCTAAAAGTACAATTTCGGTTGATAAAAATTCATCTTGGAATTCTTCTCGAAGTGAATCAGCTTCTTGCAATAAATGGAACAAATTTTGACTTAAATTTTGACCATATTGTACATTACCGCCTGCCACACTTGGATATTCATCTAACGCGTTATCTACTTCTCGTTCAAATGCGTCAACATCTAAACCAGCATCTGTGTAAAAATTACGTCCAAAATGGTTTGGTTGAAGAAAAATTTTCCATAAATGTGCGATATCAATTTCTTGATGTTGCCGTGTCACCGCAACTTTTTGAGCTTCAGCAATCGCCTCTTGAAGCGTGGTTGTCATTTTTTCAATATTCATAAACGATCCCTCCCGTTTATTGTTTTGCCTTTTTTATTTTAACATTCTTTACAATTATTATTATCCGACTTTTGATGGATTTCTTCAAAAGTTAAGGTATTTGTAAACCTTATAAATTTATTATACCCTATTGGTCAGTAAAGGTCAATGACAAAATTGACCTTTTTTGACCTTTTTTTTAAAAAAACTAAAACAGCTAACTATCACTGTTTTAGGTCTTTTTTCGCAATAACAACTAGTTTGACCAACTCTTTATTGCTTTGATTTATTAAAAATAAAGTTTTAACGTAAGATACTTTTTATCGGCATAGCTAACCAAAATAGCCAAACTGGTTATTGCTAAAAATAATTCGTACTCATAACCACTAAAACCACTTGCCAAACCAAAAGAAAAAATAGCTCCGACTAAAACTGCTATGAATCCTACTGATACCAAAGGAATTAAAAAGCCAATAATCATAAATAATCCACCAATTAATTCAATTGCCGCTACACCATACACGAAAAGGCTCGGCAAACCAATACTACCAAAAAACGCTAAAGTATCTTCCAATGACGTTACTTTCATCACTCCATGAATTAGCATCGTCACCCCTAGCCAAATTCTAATCACTTGAATGCCTCGCTGTTGTTTATCCATACTTCTCCTCCTTTGTTTGCATTAAATAGTTAATGTAACTATTTAAGTTACATTATAAAGGATAAATCGAAAAAAGTATAGAAAAAAACAAACGTATTTAACAATACGTTTGTTTTTTAATCCTTCAGTTTATAACATTATAAGAGAAAAGCGAGAAGAATCATCCTTCTTCTCGCTTTCTTTTTATCCTAAACCAACACGTTCAAAAATCGTGTCAACATTTTTTAAATGATAATGGTAATCAAAGGCATCATCTAGCTCTTCTTTTGATAAGACAGATGTAATTTTTTCATCCGCATCTAGCAACGGACGGAACGCCGTTTGATGATCCCATGCGTAAGCTGTTTTTGGTTGGACCAGATCATACGCTTCTTCACGTGTCATGCCATGGTCAATCAATTTTAACAAGACACGTTGGCTATAAATTAGTCCATAGGTCGCATCCATGTTACGTTTCATATTTTCTGGGAAGACCGTTAAGTTTTTGACAATATTACCAAAACGATTCAACATGTAATTTAGCAAAATCGTCGTATCGGGAATAATAATCCGTTCAGCAGACGAGTGAGAAATATCTCGTTCATGCCATAAACTCACATTTTCAAAGGCAGTAATGACATGACCACGAATCACACGTGCCAAGCCAGTCATATTTTCAGAACCAATTGGATTCCGTTTATGCGGCATTGCCGAAGACCCTTTTTGTCCTTTTGCAAAAAATTCTTCTACTTCACGCGTTTCTGATTTCTGTAGACCACGAATTTCTGTTGCAAATTTTTCAATACTTGTCGCAATTAATGCCATGGCAGAAACATATTCTGCATGTAAATCACGTGGTAAAACTTGTGTCGAAATCTCTTGAGCACGGATCCCCAAATGTTCGCAAACATATTCTTCAACAAATGGTGAAATATTGGCAAAGGTACCTACGGCTCCACTGATTTTACCCGCTTCGACACCTTTGGCTGCATGTTCAAAACGTTCAATGTTGCGTTTCATTTCAGAATACCACAACGCTAATTTCAAACCAAATGTAGTAGGTTCTGCATGAACACCATGCGTTCTTCCCATCATGACCGTATGTTTATACTCTTTGGCTTTGGCTCCGACAATCTCCGTAAATGTTTGTAAATCTTTCCGTAAAATATCATTCGCCTGTTTCAATAGATAACCATAGGCAGTATCCACAACATCTGTGCTGGTTAACCCATAGTGCACCCATTTTCGCTCTTCACCAAGCGTTTCTGAAACGGCACGAGTAAAAGCGACAACATCATGACGTGTTTCTGCTTCAATTTCTAAAATACGTGCAACATCAAATGATGCATTTTCTCGGATTTTTTGTACATCTTCTTTAGGAATTTCGCCAAGTTCTGCCCAAGCTTCATCCGCCAAAATTTCAACTTCTAGCCATGCCTTGTAGCGGTTCTCATCTGTCCAAATTGCACCCATTTCGGGTCTTGTATAACGATCAATCATTGTACCTTATCCCCTCTTTACTCCTCAATTTTTGAAAAATAATTACGACCAAATCTTTGTTTCTTTAATTTCTTCCAGTGTTTCATCGATTTCTTTGGTTAATATAGTAATATGCCCCATCGCTCGTTGCGCTTTTGCTTCACTGTGGCCATAATAGTGGAAATGCCAATCTGGATGTTCATTAATAATGTCCATCGTTTCATAGGCCTCATTTCCAAGCACATTGACCGTGACTGCTTCAGACAACAGTTGAATCGTTGGCATTGGCCAATTACATAAACCACGAATATGCGTATCATATTGGCTAAAAGAACAAGCATCTATAGAAAAATTCCCAGCATCTTCTGGACGAGGTAAAATTTTATTTACATAAATCCCGCCTGTTTCTGTATAAAACATTTCAATTGAAAGGGTGCCGACTAAACCAACTGCTTTAGCAATCACCTTAGCAATTCGTTGCAACTCGCCACTAACTTCGTCATCAATTCGGGCTGGCGCAATCGTTTCATGTAGCTTACGCTCTTTTTTAATTGTTTCCACAACTGGAAATGTCGCAAATTCGCCACGACCATTACCAGAAATCAGAACAGATAATTCTTTTTCGTAAGGAATCCAAGCTTCCAAAACACAGGTTCCTTCTCTTAGAAGATTCATGGATGGCGCTAAGTCCGAAGTACTATGTAGTACATAACGACCTTCCCCTCGCGTGTTCTTTAAGATACACGGGTAGCCAATGCCATCAATTGCTTCTTGAATATCAGTCGGACTAACAATCGTTGCATAAGGGGCAATCACAATATTATTATCTTCCAAGAAACTTTTTTCCATTAAGCGATCTTGCGTAATCGCTAAAATATCTGTTCCTTGCGGTATATTCGCCAAATGTTGAATCGCTGTTAACGCATCAACATCTGCATGTTCAAATTCATACGTAATCACTTGGGCACGTTTTGCCAATTTCTCTAACGCTTCAGGATCATTATATGCTCCTAATAATTGCCAATCGGCAACTTGTGCAGCAGGACAATCAATTTGTGGATCTAGCACACCCACTCGAAACCCCATTTCTCTTGCACTAAGGGCCATCATTTTTGCTAAATGTCCGCCACCAATGATACCAATCACTTGACCAGGTAATAGTGGTTTATCCAAGTTCATCACAACTTTCCATCACAGTTTTATCCTTAAAATCCTTCTGCGGTTTCTCGTCGCAGTCTAGCCTTTAAGAGTGCTCTTTTTACATGATACAAGGAAAAAGGCTCAACTTCAAGTGCCAGCAGTGTTTCCATTAGGTTTTCTCATCAGAATTTATTAACATACTTTAGGATAAAACAGCGGTAACTTACTACTCGTCTCTTTGTAACCAAGCTTTTTTCTCTTTTTCTCTTCAGATTGATGAAAACATTAAATTTTTCTAAACGATGATTAGGTCAAAAAAGTATGAAAGAAAAGCCACCTGACCTTATCTATCATACTTTTTTGAAACTATTCGTTACTTTCTGAGGTTTCTTTTAAACCATTGAATAAAAGATTTAAAATAATTGCGGTAATGCTGCTCATGACAATTCCATTACCAGTAAACATGCTAACAGTTTCTGGTACTTTATTAAAGAGCGTCGGCATAATATTAAAGCCTAAACCAAAGCCAATCGAGATGGCAATAATTAATAAATTTTTGTCATTTGAGTAGTCAACTTTTGACAACATGCGCATTCCTTGGACAGCCACCATTCCAAACATAACCAGCATTCCGCCGCCTAAAACTGGCTCTGGGATAATTTGGGCCATCGCACCAATTTTTGGTAATAAGCCTAAAATAATTAAGAAAAAAGCAGAAAAATAAATTGGTCGACGTGTTTTGATCCCAGATAATTGAACTAACCCGACATTTTGAGAGAAACCTGTATAAGGAAACGTATTAAAAATCCCCCCTAAAATGACGGCTAAACCTTCTGCATGATACCCACGACGTAAATCATCTTCGCCAATTTTCTTCCCTGTAATGTCTCCTAAGGCAAAATAAACACCTGTTGATTCAACCATACTAACAATTGAAATAATAATCATCAACACAATAGAAGAAAGATCAAACGTTGGTTTGCCAAAATAAAATGGCTGTGGAAAATGAAACCACGTAGCTTGACCAACAGGAGATAAATCCACTAATCCCAGAAACGCAGCTAAAATTGTGCCACCGACTAGGCCGATTAACACGGCAATTGACTTGATAAAGCCACGTCCCCAAACTTGCACAACAATGATTAAGGCAATTGTTACAAATGCGAGGAGCAAGTTTTTAGGATCACCAAAACTTTTGTCCGTTGCTAAGCCGCCACCCATTTTTTCAACAGCAACAGGAATTAAGGTCAAACCAATAACTGTAATGACTGTGCCGGTGACTAAAGGCGGAAATAGACGTTTAATTTTTGAGAAAAATCCTGCAATAAGAACGACAAAAATGCCCGAAGCAATAATTGAACCGTAAATTGCACCAACCCCTTTGTTCGTACCAATCATGATTAAAGGCGCAACTGCTTGAATGGCACAACCTAAAACGACTGGCAAGCCAATCCCAAAAAACTTATTCACCGTTAATTGTAAAAGTGTCGCAACGCCGCACATAAAAATATCGATTGAAATTAAATACGTCATTTGTTGCGAATCAAAATTCAAGCCGGTTCCGATTAATAAAGGTACGGCAACTGCTCCAGCATACATCGCTAATAAATGTTGCAATCCTAAAACGGCGGCTTTCCCATTTGGTGTTTCCGTCTGTTGTGGTGTATTCAATTGTTTTGTTTCCAAGATTATGCATCCTCCTCTAAAAACGTCACCGTTCCTTCACTTAATGAAGCAATACGCGCTAAAGAGACTACATTTAATCCCATGTCTTCTAATAACTGACGACCATCTTGGAATGATTTTTCAATTACGATACCAATTCCTTCAACCTTTGCACCAGCCTGTTGGCATAATTCTACCAATCCTTTGGCAGCTTGTCCGTTAGCTAAAAAGTCATCAATAATCAACACTTTATCAGCATCAGATAAAAATTTTCTTGAAATTGAAATTTGGCTTGTCACTTGTTTTGTAAATGAATAAACTGAAGCTGTTAAAAGCTCTTCATCCATGGTTAAACTTTTTGCCTTACGAGCGAAGATCATTGGCACGCCTAATTTTTGCGCTGCGTATAAGGCAGGAGCGATTCCTGATGCTTCAATTGTAATTACTTTGGTAATGCCTGCTTCTGCGAAAACCTCAGCAAAACGATTACCCATAGCCTCCATTAATTCTGGATCCACTTGGTGCGTAATAAAACTATCTACTTTTAAAACACCTTCACCTAATACACGGCCATCATTTTTGATACGTTCGACTAATTCCTTCACAATATGAACTCCTTTACTTATTTTTCGATAGATGCTTTGTTCTCATCCTGAGGAAAGGACGGTTCGTTAAAAACGAACGAAATAAAACAAAGTGCTATTTATATTCGTGTTCTAACAAAAGAAAAAAGCCCATTTTGCCAAAGCAAAAAAGGGCTATCCGCTCTTCTTCACTTATAGACCAGCATTTACGGTGCTGGGTAGAGACGGTCAACCGTATTTTGACCTTATACAAGCTTCTATGTTTCTCTAGGATAGTACAAAAATCTCTAACTTTCAATGGTTTAACAACTTTTTTTCATTAGAATTTTCAAATAATTGGTTCATTCTTCCATTGTTCCGTAAAAGCGAACATTAAATAGTCAAAAACGCTTTGGCAGTCTATCCTGCCAAAGCGTTTTTTTATTCTTCATCGGTTGCTTTTTCTTGTTCACGATATTTTTTCATTTTTTTGCTGAATAATTCACCGTTACTAGGGGGCGTATATGTAATAGCATTCGCTCCGGCGATAATGGTTTCATGAATACTCGATTCAGTTGGTCCTCCTGTTGCAATAATCGGTAATTCTGGATACTTGCCACGGAAATAGCGTACGGTGGCTGCAGTATCTTTTCCTGCACTGATATTAATCATATCCACGCCAGCCGCAAGTTTTTCATCAATTGGCGTATGAATAGAAGTTACTGTGCTGATAATAGGAATATCGATTGCTTCATCCACCATTTTAATTGTTTCAATTGGTGTAGGACCATTCAAAACGACACCCATTGAGCCTTGTGCTTCTGCAAATAAACTCATATAAGCAGAACGCATGCCTTGCGTTAAACCGCCGCCGACTCCTGAAAAGACAGGAATATCCGCTGCTTCAATAATGCCTTTTGTAATCGCTGGATGCGGTGTAAAAGGGTATACAGCAATCACTGCCTGTGCATCCGTATTGCGGATAATCGCAATATCTGTCGTAAAAATAATTGATTTTATTTTACGGCCAAAAATTTTAATGCCACTGGCTTGCCGAATAATCTCTGGCATTTTTACAATATCTTGTTTCAGCGGCGTCATAATTTCTGGAATCCACTTTTCGCTCATTGTCATCGTTCCTCCATGCTTAACGGTCGTATTTATTTAAATTGTATTCTTCAATTACATGAATGATCTTATCAGCGTATGTAGGATCCGTTGCGTATCCAGCATCTTGAAGCGCTTGTGCAGCCTCTTTATAATTTTTGGCTAACAAGACTTTTTCATATAAATTTGGATCCCAATCGACCCCATCAACAAATAACTTGGTATGATCTCGCATGGATTCTTCCCAATTGTCATAAACTCGAAAATCACCCTGAATCGTAATCCAGACCTCATTGACATACTCTTTTGTTTCTAAATTGACTTTTGGTTGATTCCCATATGCTTTAATCCCAAAAAGATTGTTATATTTCGATGCTAATTGACTTTGTCCAAAATTAGATTCTAAAACTGCTTGCCCCATAATAATACTTGGTAATACCCCGTAAGATTCTTGTAATTCACGTGCATACGGCGTGATTTCAGCAACAAATTCTTCTTTTGAGATGTTTTCATTTTGGCGATTGACTGACTCGCTTTGTCCCTTATCTGAATCCGAAAGGACAGATAACGAAAAGACAAAGGCCAAACCGACGACAACTACGCCTAAGAATAACTTTGGCAAATTCAGCTGCTTTTTTCTTTTTTTCTGATAGTTGCTCACTTCATTAATTCCCCACTTCATCTTTTATTTTCCGATAAAATGTTTCACTATCTTTCACTTTCGTGATTGATTTCATTTGTTACTATAACCGAATAATTGTATCATTTTCACAGAAAATTATCAACTTTCATCACTGCTTACGCTCGTGATTTCAGTACTTGATTCAGTGGTAGCAGTTGAAGAAACTGTACTACTTTCAGAAATTTTAGTGGATGATTTCACTGTTGTTTCAGTTGATGTGTGAACAGATTCTTCAACTGGCTTTTTGCCAAAAAAGACAAAAATTACCGCACCAAACATAATAATCACAGATAAAATCCCAGCAATTGTGTATTTCAAAAGACCATCCTTCCTATTCGTTATTCACCTACGTAAGTATCCATCAGATTTTCATTGACCCAATCTAATAATTCAACTTTTGAACCTTCCAATTGTCGTTGAATCGTAGCTGGTAACCGGAATGTAATAATATCATCAAAACCCCATTCGCCATAGGCCAGCGTCACTTTCAAATCAATATAACCAGCAGCAATTTCTTGTTCCTGTTTATTGTTAGGAATCAATTCTACAACGCCCAAATCAGATTGTAACCATTTTTTGGCAATTGTTGTTTTTAACCGTTTATATTCCGAAACAGCTAGGTTACGTTTTTCCGGAAATAAGATGGTTTGGCGGAGTATTTTTTGAGTCAGCATCCACTCATAATCCGTAAATAAATTCTTAATTTTTTGCATGACTTCATTGTCCAAACCAAATTGGCCTTCTTTCCAAGCTTGCCAATCGGCTGCTTGAATTTGATAAGCGGAGTAAAAATTTTCTTCTGTTTGGTACTGTTCAATAATTGCGTCAACAATAATATCTACATAAACTTGATGCATAATCATTCGCCTCCATTTTCTATTTTACTGAAATTCTCTAAAAAAAGCATCTTTTTATCTCTGGATTTTATCATATTTACAAAATTGTCCTTGTTTTCTAATTTCTCTTGTTTACAGTATAATAAATAATGAAGTAGATTTGAAGAAATTGCATAGATTAGGAGGACTTCTTTTGACAAAAAAATTATATCAATGGGGCATCGTAGGATTAGGTGGGATTGCCCACGAATTTGCTTCAACGTTTAAACAAGAAACTAGCCAACTTGCAGCTGTTGCTTCACGGACATTGTCTAAAGCAGAACAATTTGCCGCTGATTATTCAATCCCTAAAGCCTATGGTTCTTATGAAGAATTGCTAGCAGATGAAACAATCGATGTTGTCTATATAGCAGTGCCAAATAAACAACATGCTGAACACATTTTAAAAGCGCTCCAGGCCGGAAAACATGTGTTGTGTGAAAAAGCTATTACGATGAACGCGGCAGAATTAAAACAAGCCTTGGCAGTTGCAGAAAAAAATGACCTTATTTTAGCAGAAGCCATGACTATTTTTAACATGCCACTATACGACGAATTACGTCGCTTGATGGATGCTGGCAAATTTGGTCAGTTAAAAATGATTCAAGCACCATTTGGAAGTTACAAAGAACCCGATCCTAAAAATCGCTTTTTTAATCCTGACTTAGCAGGCGGCGCATTGTTAGATATTGGTACTTATGCGGTTTCGTTTGCTCGTTGGTTTCTCAGCTCACAGCCAGACGTTTTAGCTTCTAGCATGGTTCCCTTCTCTACTGGCGTTGATGAACAATCGGTGACATTGCTTCGGAATAAAGAAAATGAGTTGGCTACTATTTCATTAACATTCCAAGCAAAAATGCCAAAGCAAGGAATTGTTGCTTTTGAAGATGCCTATATTACCATTACAGATTATCCACGCGCAGATGAAGCGATTGTTCACTACAACGACGGTACGGTTGAGACCATCGTTTCTGGGTATTCAGCTGAAGCCATGAATTACGAAATCTACAATATGGTTGAAGCAATCAAAGGTACACAACCCAACCGCTCCTTATTTTTCACGACAGAAGTCATTGATATTTTGGACCAGATGCAAAAATTATGGCAGGCGTAAGGAAATCAAAAAACAGAAGGTAGTTTAACCTTCTGTTTTTTGTTTTACTGCTTAATTATTTTTACTAGTTTGAGATATATCCCTAACAGTATCATAAATACTGCACTAACTCTTAACTCTGTATTATACTCATAAAGCCAAGTAGCTTGTGAAAAGACAAGAAATACTAAAAAAATAATTGGTATACAAAATAATCTATTCTCTTTTTCTGTCAAAAAAATGATTGACAGTGATAATAAAAATAACGGAATAAACATAAATTGTAAAAATATGTTCGATAAGACAACTATGTAATTCTTAAATAAGACTGGATTGATCCAGATAATTGCAACAATAGTCAATACAAAATATCTAATGATACTTTCCGTCCTGATGGCATATAACAGTCCTAGGAAAGCCAACAGGCTACCAATTATATCTTCATAGGCAAATAGATGTGTACTGATCATCGCTTCTGTTCACCTCCTTTAATAATAAAAGCTTAATTCAGTTTTTCTCTTTCTTTCCTACTTCTTCTCAGTTAAGTTTTGTAACAATAAATAACAAAAATAGACCACTACGATCAACTGAATCATTAACCAACTAGGCGTTACTTCACTTAACACTGTTTCTCCATAACTACTCCCTAACAACGCAAAAGTCAAAACCAAAAGTGCCTCTGGAATAAATGAGCGTGTTTTTTTGTAGAAACTTTCGATTAAAAGAACCACACCTGTCATTATAAAAAATAACGGTACAACCAAAATGTCATATATCAGATAAAAAAATCCACTATCATTTATAGAATAGCTAATTAGTTTAAATATGAATAAATTTTTCCATGTTACAGCTAAAATAATCCATAAAACGTATTTCATTGTATAGCGATCAGAGACAAATAAAATTACCGAAAGCAGAAAAATAAATAAAAAACCAAAGAAAACCATCTTTTTTACTCCCTTAACATTACTAATTGGTGAATATCAATTTAAGCTTTATCGCATCAAATAAAACTGGAAGTTCAAGCTAAACGCTTAAACTTCCAGTTTCCATTTTTCTCTATGGATAAATACGGTTTAACATACGTGGGAACGGAATCGCTTCACGAATATGTTCATTACCAGTAATGAACGTAACAGCACGTTCTAAACCTAATCCGAAGCCAGAATGTGGCACAGAACCGTATTTACGTAAATCTAAATACCAGCTGTATTCTTCTTCAGATAAGCCAAACTCAGCTACTTTTTCTTTCAAATAATCATAATCAGTTGCACGCTCTGAACCACCGATAATTTCACCATAACCTTCTGGTGCAATTAAATCGGCACAAATTACAACATCTTCACGTGTTGGATGTGGTTTCATATAGAAGGCTTTAATTGCTTTTGGATAATTTAAAATGAATGTTGGAACGCCATAGTAATTTGAAATAAAGGTTTCATGTGGGCTACCAAAGTCTTCGCCCCATTCAATGTGATCATAATCATTGTTTGCTTCTTCTTTTTGTAATAACTCAATCGCATCATCGTAAGTAATACGTTTGAATGGTTCCGAAACATATTTTTCCAGTAAAGCTGTATCACGTTCTAAAACATCCAATGGATATTGTTGATTTTTCAATACCGATTTAATTAAATGCTTTACGTAGGCTTCTTGAATATCTAGTGATTCTTCATGAGTTGTGTATGCCATTTCTGGTTCAATCATCCAGAATTCCGTTAAGTGACGACGAGTTTTGGATTTTTCCGCACGGAAGGTTGGTCCAAAAGTAAAGACTTTTCCAAATGCCATCGCACCAGCTTCTGCATATAATTGACCTGTTTGTGATAAGAATGCTGGTTGTCCGAAGTAATCTGTTTCAAATAATTCTGTTGTGCCTTCTGGTGCTGATCCTGTTAAAATTGGGCTATCAATTTTAATGAATCCTTGTTCGTTAAAGAACTCGTAAGTAGCACGAATAATTTCGTTACGAACTAACATGATTGCATGTTGTTTGCTTGAACGTAACCATAAATGACGATGATCCATTAAGAAATCTGTACCGTGTTCTTTCGGCGTAATTGGGTAATCTTCTGAAGCGCCAACGACTTCTAAATCAGTGATATCCATTTCATAGCCGAACTTAGAACGGCTATCCTCTTTGATAACACCAGTAACCATGACTGCTGTTTCTTGTGATAAATGTTTAATTTCTTGGAATTTTTCTGTACCAGCTTCTTCACCAAAGGCTTCAATGAAGTTTGGTTTGAACACGACACCTTGGAAAAAGGCTGTCCCGTCACGTAATTGTAAAAAGGCAATTTTTCCGCTTGAGCGTTTGTTAGCAATCCAAGCGCCAATTTTTACTGTTTCTCCAACATGTTTGTTTGAATCAATAATTTGAATTTGTTCCACGTTTGTCTCTCCGTTCATTTCTTAGTTTATTCTTTTAGGCGTTGTGCTGAATTCGTTTCTTTTCTATAAAGTCGTTCATTCGCTCAATCGCTTTTTCTAACGTCATTAAATCTGTCGCATAGCTCATCCGCACATGTTCTGGTGCACCAAAGCCCTCTCCCGTTACCAGAGCAACATGCGCTTCTTGTAATAAATCTTCCACCCAGTTAGTCACGTTATCATACCCACAAATTTCTAACGTTTTTTTGACATTCGGGAATAGATAAAAGGCGCCTTCAGGTTTTATTAGCGAAACGCCTGGCAAAGCTGCTACTTTTGGATAGATATGATTCAGGCGTTTTTCAAAGGCCTGACGCATGTCTTCAACTGTCGACTGTTCACCTGTTAAAGCCTCAATTGCCGCATATTGGCTAACCGCGACTGGATTACTGGTGGATTGTGAAGCGAGTTGTGTCATTGCTTGAATAATTTTTTCATCACCGACTGCAAAACCAATGCGCCAGCCTGTCATTGCATATGTTTTGGAAACACCATTAATAATGATTGTCTGTTGACGAATTGCTTCTGAGATGGTTGCAATTGGTGTGAACCGATGTCCATTGTACACCAAACGACCATAAATATCATCTGCAATAATGAGGATATTATGAGCAACTGCCCATTCACCAATTTGGCGTAATTCTTCTTCCGTATAAATAACACCAGTTGGGTTAGATGGTGAATTTAAAATGATTGCTTTTGTTTTGTCCGTTCGTACAGCTTCTAATTGTGCGACTGACACTTTAAATGATTGCTCTTGCGTGCTTGATACAAATACTGGCTTGCCTTCTGCTAACTTGACTTGTTCACCATAACTTACCCAATAAGGGACAGGGATAATCACTTCGTCCCCAACGTTCAAAATGGCTTGAAATAATAGATACAGCGCATATTTGGCACCATCTGTCACAATAACTTGCTTGGGTTGATAACGAAGTTGATATTCTCGTTCCACATAAGAGACAATTGCTTGCTTTAATTCAGGAATGCCGCCAGAAGGTGTGTAATAACTTGCTCTTCCATCCTCAATTGAAGCAATTGCTGCTTTTTGAATATTTTTCGGGGTTACAAAATCTGGTTCCCCAACCGTTAAGCTTAAAACATCTACACCTTTTGCTTTTAATGCTTTCGCTTTGGCGGCAGCTGCTAATGTAACAGAAGGAGTCAATTGCTGTGCTCGATTTGATACGTTCATACACCTTTCACTCCCACTTTCATCAAAACCTATCTAAATTAAATATCTTTGACAACGTTAATCTCTTCGCCTTTATCAAAGCTCATAAGATAATACGTTAGTACTCCTTGATCATTTTCGGTGACCACTTCCCATGCAGGGCGCTTATCATAAAGCCCTAACGTAGCTTTCATCACCGATTCATCGGGATGGGCTTTAGCAACAATGTCTGTTATTTGTTGTTCAGTTTGACCATCTTTTTGATTTAAGACCGTGACTTTTTCTCCCGATTTAGGGACAATCACGACAATATCTGTGCCTTTATCATTTTTGCCGGTTAAAGTAAAATACGTATTTTTGCGTGTAAACCAGTAAAATTTATCAACTGTTTCTAAATTAGCAGAAGTTTTGGCAATTGCGGTTGCTTCTTTTTTGGCTTGAGCCATTGGTTGATTGGTTCGTACAAAAAAGATAATTATTGTTACAAGAATTGCTAAAAGGATTGCCAATAGGGTTAAAAGGACAGTAATCCGTTTCTTCTCTTTCTTTTCTTCTAATTCCTCCAAAAATCCTTCCATCCTCTCTAAACTTACTGGGTCTTATTATAGCAGAAAAATAGCGGCCTTTCACAAATATGACCTAAAAATAATCGATTATTTGTTTAAAAATTCCTTTAATTCTTCTAAAATTTCAGGCATGGGCGCTTCTTTTACTGAGAGTCCCTTGGGAAACGCTTTGATTAATCGTTTGCCATATTTTGCAGTGACTAAACGACGATCCAGAATTAGCAATGCCCCTCTGTCTTCTTCAGAACGGATTAGACGGCCCAGTGCTTGTCGCAAACGTAAGGCTGCTTTCGGTACCGCTTCTTGAGCAAATGGTTGTATCCCTTCTGCTTCTAAATACGCATATTTTGCTTGCACAAGTGGTCGTTTCGGGTTTTCAAAAGGTAAACGCGTGACGATCAATAACTGTAAAGCTGTTCCTGGTAAGTCCACACCTTCCCAAAAGCTATCGGCTCCTAGCAAAACATTTGGTTTTCCATTAGAGAACCGTTTAAGAATTTTTTCACGACTGCCGCTAATCCCTTGGGCGAGGACCTCTTGTCCTTTTTCCAATAATCTTGGCTGGACTTGATGATACACGGTGGACAATAATTCATGCGAAGTAAAAAGAACCAACATCGAACGTTCCTCTTGCGCCATCAATTTTTCAATGGTATCTGAAATGTATTGACCCATTTCATAGGAAGAGGCATTTTGAATGGCTACTGCTTCTTCCGGTACATAGACTCGCGCATTTTCTGCATAGTTATATGGCGTTGGCAGGGTTTTGAACGTCACCTCTGTTAAACCTAACCGTTGCGGTAAATACTTTTTATTGTTGCCAAACTTCAATGTGCCGCTTGTATAAATAATTCGTTCATACCGCGGATACCACTTTGTTTCAGGAAGCAAACTAGCTTCTAAGTCATGAATTTCAATCAAGCCATGGTCTTCATTTTGTGGTAAATATTCTTTTACCCAACGTGGACGCCAATCATCAAGATAAATGGTAAAACAGTGATGAATACGTTCAATTTCATCAAAAAATTGAAACAAGCGAACAAAAACGATGCGATCAGCCAAACTAAAGGTTTCCAACTGACTCATAATTGTTTGCTGTAACTTACTTTGAATAGTTAACAGCTCCTGCAGTAAAAGCTGGAGCGTTTGACTATGTTTTTCTCCCGCAGCAGATAAATAATCAATACGTTCTTTGGTTAAAAGCAACTCCTGATGGTCTATTCGCTTCTGTGTTTTACTAAATAAACGATGCAATTCAAAAAGAAAATCTTGCCATTCATCCACAAAATCCAGTAAACCTTGCTGATAAATTTTTACAAACCGCTGCTCTTCAGAAAACTGTTGAAAAATTTGCTGTAAAGCAACAAAAAGTTGTTCTTTTTCAATAAAATGCGTGACTTGTTTTTTTAGTATCACACTGTTTACTCGTTCGCTTGCCATCCGACTAGCGATGTCTGGTAAATGATGTGCTTCATCAATAATTAGCCACGGACTTTCAGGTAATAACGGTTGTTTTCTTAGCGACTCTTGCGCCAAAAATGCATGATTAACAATCAACACGTTACTTTGAGCGACTTTTTTATACAGATGTCTTAAAAAGTCAACTTCATAAAGTTCATCTTTTTTTGAAAGAAAATCCAATCCGCGATGTGTAACTTCTTTCCAGAATAAATGATTTAAATTCGTCAATTGTAGTTCATCTAAATCGCCCGTTTCTGTTTCTAGCAACCAGACGAGAACGCCCATTTGATAAAGAGCGTATTGTTTTTGCGGAGTTGGCTGATTCAACGTTGCCTTAAAGCGTTGTAAATCAAGATAGTGTCGATGGCTTTTAATAACAATGCCTCGTAATTTCCCTTGGCAGATTTGATTGGCTAATGGTAAATCTTTTTCCACTAATTGATTTTGTAAAACAATCGAAACTGTTGAAATGATGACTGGTTTTTCTGGCGTTGCTAAATAGCTCATCGGCAACAGATAGCCTAATGTTTTTCCCGTTCCAGTCGCTGCTTCAATAAATAAATCTTTTGTCGTTCCTTCTGTAAAATGATCATAGACTAAATTCATCATCCGACTCTGTTCCGCACGATAAGCGAAACGTTCGCCAAACAGTTTTTCTTTGGCTTTTTTAGTTTTGGGATACGTGCTAGTCTGATAGAACGTTTCTTCAAAAAGAGGAACTTCTTTTTTGCGTAAAGCAATGCCACTGACCACTTGATAAGCTGGATTTAATGGTGTGACTTGTTTTTTCATTTGTTCATACGTTTGTTGAATAAAGGCACTGGTTTCCCGCGCTGTCTGTTGACTTAATTCCGCAATTTTTTCCATAGTGACTAATGGTAAAGATTTCATTTTTTCTTGAATTAATAACAAAAGTTCGGCTGTAACCTGCGCATCACTATCTGCTTGATGGGGATTCTCATGAGACAAACCTAAGCTTTCCGACAAATCACTTAAACGGAAACTTTTTTCTGTCGGTAAAAAAATCTGTGCCAATTCCACTGTATCAATGGCTGGAATGGTAAGTGGCGGCGTGCCACACCGTACCAGTTCACGAGCTAAAAAATTATAATCAAAGTGGACGTTATGCGCCACAAAAATAGTATCTTCCAGATAATGATAAATTGTATGTGCTACATCTTCAAAATAAGGCGCTTTTTGAACTTGCGTATTACTAATCCCCGTTAAACTTTGAATTTGTTTTGGTACTACTTGATTGGGATTCACATCTGTCGCAAAGTTCGCAATAATCTTTCCATCTTGAACGAGAACGCATCCAAACTGAATGATCCGATCACTTGTAGGATCTGTTCCAGTCGTTTCAAGGTCAACTACTGCATACACTTGTTTGTCTTTCAATGACTTCACGCCTTTCATTCATCTTTGAAAATTATACTACAATTTATAGGATTTTCACTAGTATTTCAAAAATTCTCTTGAAATCTTTTCCAGAAATAATAAGAAAGAGCCTGAAACAAAAATCCAAAGTGATTTTTGTTTCAGGCTTAAAAGCTGATAAACTGAACGGTTTTGTCTTACCTTCTCCTAAATAAACGATTAATAACAGTCAAGGATTTTCTGCATATACTGGTTTAATTGCCCATAGCCTTCCAATTCTCTGATTACTGGTAGCGGACAACGAACCTTTTTATTAAATAGTGTCCGCTTTTCAACATATTCTGTAACTTCGTCTAAAAATTTATCTAATCCTTTTTCTAATTTCATACAACTTAACTGATTGCAAATTCGCACGTCTCCTGCCTTTTTCTTTTGAACTTGTTTAAATGATTGTGAGAATGCTTTTGCTTCAAACATTTGTGCTTCTAACTGTCTTTTTTCAATCGTTATTTTCGGTACTGCTTGATTTCCATCAGTATCCTCTAACTGGCGACTCATAAAGCGACGATAAATTTCCTCTTCTAATTCGTCCAATTGTCGTTGAAAGTCTGCAGGAATTGTCCGACTTGATGAATTTTCTTTCTCACTTTCCATAGAGACAGCTTCTTTTTCTGGCTTCTGCTCCTCTTCTTTTTCGGCAGACTTATTTACTGAATTTAGCGAGCTTTTTTCTGTTTCTTGTGGAAAAGTAAATAAAGGTTTTGCCGCGGTACTCTGCTGGTTTTCTTGTTTTTTTTCTGGCTGTGCTTCTTTAATTGGCGCTGGTTCAGATAACACTGGTTCTTTCGCTGGTTCTTCAAGTACTAGTTTGTTAACGGGAAGCACTGCTTCACTTGTTGCTACAGTTGTTTCACCTTCTTGATTTTCCAGATTATCAGGCGATAGATTGACGTCTGGTTGTTCCAGATTAGTATCCTCTGATACTTTCAGCGATGCCTGTTCTGCGGCTATCACAGG
This sequence comes from Enterococcus sp. DIV2419, assembly GCF_051711865.1. Taxonomy (NCBI): domain Bacteria; kingdom Bacillati; phylum Bacillota; class Bacilli; order Lactobacillales; family Enterococcaceae; genus Enterococcus; species Enterococcus sp. DIV2419. The sequence continues at coordinate 1,061,225 of NZ_JBIONS010000001.1, read as the reverse complement.
AGAAGCTCTTTTCAAATGGATCGTTTTTATTTGTCTAGAAATGACGGGATTTCTCGTTTGATTAACGGCTTCATTTAAGGAGGCTAAATTTTCTTTTAAAAGTGTCAACATTTCACGTAAGACAGCAATTTCACCAGCTAATTCCGTTAATTGATTTTCTTGCGGCACTACTTGCACATTGGTTTCATTCATACGGACTGTTTTTTTATTTTTAGTTGTCGGTATTTCATACATCCATTGTTTCAATGCGAATCGTAAGTCACGAGTGGTCGGCTCAAAGCTTCCAAAATAAACAGTGTAGTACATTAACTCCGTTTCAACATAGACATAAATCTTTTTAACAATTAACTCTTCAAACTGTTCTGATTCATCCCAACTTTCACATAAAGCCTCAAAAAATTGTTCCCCTTCTGCTAAATTTTGGTACTCTTTCGCTAAATAAAGCTTGCGAATTAAGTAAAAATTATACGGTGTTTCAACATTATCCGCATAAATTTCTCGTCCTAAAAAATCTGGATTCGTTTCTTTACAAAGAAAGACCGTTTTCTCTTCTGGTTGTGTTTCAAGTGTTTTAGTCATGAGGTTCACTTCCTTTTTCTCCGTTAATAACCATTTTTTAATGATAGATACCTTTAGTATACAGGAGAAATTCTTCTGATTTTCTCATATTTTTAAGAGACAATAGAAATTTTAGAGAAAAATCGACAGAAAAAAACGTGAGATAAACAGTCCTATTGACCATTTATCTCACGCAAAATACTTAAACTGACTATTTTATCCTTGAAACATGCAACCATTTATTCTGCTGAATCAATTGGCAAAATCGTGTCTTTTTTCTCGCGACGTGCAATTGCTGGTAAAATCATTCCTAATAGAATTAAGACGATTGGTGTCACAATGTTAGAAGCTAATTGGAACAACCAGCCTTGAGGGTCTGAGGCATACTCAAATTTAGGCACCATTCCTAGGATACAAGCAAAGGCTGTAAATAGGAAACACCAAAGACCAAACACAAAACCAATTTTAGGATTTTTAACAAATTTATATTCTGAATTAAATTGTTTGTATGCTTTGTTTAGAAGCATATAGGCAAAGAAGACCCACAAGTAACGCATTGGCATAACTACAGAATTTAAGTTAGTTAGCCATTTAACCACTTCGTTCATGTCCTTCAACCCAAACATCGGTAAAGCGATAATAATACTTACTAAAATACCTGTTAATAAGTAACCATTAATTAACGTACCTTTTTTCGTACGTTTACGTAACCAACTTGGAACAAATTCTGGATCTGCTTCAGCTAAAAGAATTTTCAGTGGAGCATCAATTGAAAAGGCTAACGCAGCCACTTGACCCACTGTATTCGTCAAAGCATAAACAATCATTAAGAGATTACCGACACCATAATATGCGCCTAATTTTTGGAAGGCACTGTAGGCACCATTTGCCATTAAATCTTTAGGAATATTGTCACTTGAGAATAACATGCCCATTGCAAATGAACCTAAAACAGCCGATAAACCAACCATTGCCGCTAGGAAAATCATTCCTTTAGGGAACTCTTTGGCTGGATTTTTAGTTGCATTTACGTAAGGAGAAATTTTTTCAGCGCCACCTACCGCAAAAACTAACATTGATACGGTTGTAAAATAACTAAAATCAAATTTAGGAATGTAGGTGCTGACTTGTGACATGTTTGGCGTCGCAAATTCAACCGTTGAATTAATAAATGGTGCGCCTACCGCTAATAAAATGAATAAAATAGACATCACAAACATGGCGGTTCCAGCTAAACCACCAATAACTTTTAAGGTGGTTAACCCTTTTGTTGATAATAACAAGAAAACCAAGAAAATTATTAATGAAATAAATGATACCGTTACGATTGGCATCGTATTGACTAGGTTTCCATTCCCTTGAACTGCCCAACCTAAGGCAATTAAAATTGCTTGTGGTTTTTGTGCCAAGTAAGGAATGTGCACTACCCAATAAGTCCATGCTGCATAATAGGCTAGACGTTTAGTACTGGTGTTTTGCACCCACGAACTAACCCCACCATTGCTGTCTTTAAATGTTGAACCTAATTGTCCTACGATTAACGCATAGGGAATAAAATATAAAACTAAAATCAAAAGCCATGAAGTGACCACTGAAATCCCTTGTTGTGCATAATTATTCACAACATTTCCAAGACCCCAGACCATGTTAAAGGCAATTAACCCGACGGTAAACCATCGTAATTGCTTTTTGTCCATATAACCAATTCCTTTCTTATTAAAAAAAATAAAGCTCTTCATTTATCATAAGCATTTTACTTTTTATGCACAAGCTCAACATAATTAAATAAAGATGGCTTTTTAATAAGTAATTAAAACGCTTCTAGCAATGATTTTCTAATTTATTTGATGACTAAAAAAGGCCGGTGAATAAGTTGCTTCACCAGCCTTTTTCTAAGAGATTTTTCTTTTATAACATATCAAATAATGATAATTGGTTTTCATCTGGCAAGTCTTTTAAGACACCATTTTCATTCATGTATTCAATTAACGTTTTAGAAACTTTGCCTCGTGTTGCCAAATCTTCTTTCGATAAGAACGGTTGCTCTTCTCGCGCAGCAACAATGGCTTTCGCTACGTTGAGGCCTAAACTTGGCACTGCTCGGAAAGGTGCAATCAAGGTATCCCCTTCAATCACAAAATTTTCAGCATCTGATTTGTACAAATCAATCATGCCAAATTTATAGCCTCGTTCCAGCATTTCATTACATAATTCTAAAACCGTTAATAAGTTCTTCTCTTTAGTGGAGGCGTCCATCCCTTTGTCCGTAATTTCTTTCATTCGTGCTTTCACAGCTTCTTTCCCTTGTGACATTGCCACTAAGTCAAAGTCATCCGCCCGAACGGAGAAAAACGCACAATAATATAAGATTGGGAAATAAACTTTAAAGTAAGCGACCCGCAACGCCATTAATACGTATGCTGCCGCATGGGCTTTCGGGAACATATATTTAATTTTAGAACAAGAATCAATATACCAGTCAGGGACGTTGTTTTCTTTCATCGCATTTAAATACGTATCCCGTAGTTCATCAGGAATCTTATTCCATTGTCCTTTACGAACCGTTTCCATAATCTTAAAGGCCATCCCACTATCCAAACCAGCATGAATTAAATATACCATGATATCATCCCGACAACCAATTACTTCAGCAAGATTGGCTTCGCCACGACGAATCAATTCTTCTGCATTCCCTAGCCACACATCGGTTCCGTGAGACAGTCCAGAAATTTGAAGTAATTCTGCAAAAGTTGATGGATGGGTCTGCTCTAACATGCCTCGAACGAAACGTGTTCCAAATTCAGGAATTCCTAACGTTCCTGTTTTAGAATAAATTTGCTCTGCATCCACACCTAGAACATCAGGTCCTTCAAAAATACGCATCACTTCTGGATCGTCTGTTGGGATGGTTTTTGGCTCAATCCCAGATAAATCTTGTAACATCCGAATCACGGTTGGATCATCATGTCCTAGAATATCAAGTTTTAAAATATTATCGTGAATGGAATGGAAATCAAAGTGCGTCGTTTTCCATTCTGCCTCTTGATCATCAGCAGGGTATTGAATTGGCGTAAAGTCATAAACATCCATGTAATCAGGAATTACAATAATACCGCCAGGATGCTGCCCAGTCGTCCGTTTAACCCCTGTTGAACCTTTGGCTAAGCGATCAATTTCAGCACCACGCAAATGTAAATTATGATCTCTTTCATATCCTTTAACAAAGCCATACGCTGTTTTGTCGGCAACTGTACCAATGGTTCCTGCCCGGTAGACATATTCTTCACCAAAAAGAACTTTCGTGTAGTTATGGGCTTCGGCTTGATAATCGCCAGAAAAGTTCAAATCGATATCGGGAACTTTGTCGCCATGGAACCCTAAGAACGTTTCAAAAGGAATATCGTGACCATCTTTAAACAATCGAGCGCCACATTTTGGACAGGCTTTTTCAGGCATATCAAACCCTGAACCATAGGAACCATCTTCATAGAACTCAGAATATTGACACTCAGGACAATAATAATGTGGCGCTAAAGGATTTACTTCAGTAATCCCTGTCATTGTCGCAACAAAACTCGAACCGACAGAGCCCCGTGAACCAACTAAATAGCCATCTTCATTACTTTTATGCACCAGTTTTTGAGAAATTAAATAAATGACCGAGAAACCATTCCCGTTAATCGAATTCAGTTCCTTTTCTAACCGTTTTTCGACAATTTCTGGTAAAGGATCGCCATACAATTCGCGCGCACGATTGTAGCTTAAATCAGTGATCTCTTGTTCAGACCCAGGAATTTTTGGCGTATACAAATCGTCTTTTACTGGAATAACTTCTTCACATAAATCAGCGACTTTGTTGGGATTTTCTACTACAATTCGCTTAGCGACGTCTTGTCCTAAAAATTGAAATTCCGTTAACATTTCATCGGTGGTTCTGAAATGAACCTTTGGTAAACTATGGCGATTTAACGGATTAGCGCCGCCCATAGACCCGACTAAAATTTTCCGATAGATGGCATCTTCTTCATTTAAATAATGAACATTTCCAGTGGCGACAACCAGCTTGCCAAGTTCGTCACCGATTTTCACTAGATTACTAATAATTTCTTCCAAATCTGCTTCATTTTTCACCAATTCTTGTTCAATTAATGGCGCGTAAACTGGTTTGGGCATAACTTCAATATAATCGTAGAATTTGGCACGATTTTTTGCTTCTTCGACACCTTTTTGCATCATTGCTTCAAAAATTTCGCCGTTTGAACATGCGGAACCAATTAAAAGCCCTTCTCTTAACTTCGATAATTGCGAACGAGGAATCCGTGGTACTCGGAAAAAATAATCTACATTGGACATCGAAATCAATTTAAAAAGATTTTTTAATCCTGCTTGAGTTGTTGCTAAAATCGTTGCATGGAAAGGTCGAGCTCGTTTGTATGAGTCTCCTTCGCCAATATGACGATTCAAATCATCATGGAAATGCATATCATGATTCTCTTTCGCTTCTTTTAAGAAAATCCAGCACAAATGACCCGTTGATTCCGAGTCATAGATGGCGCGGTGATGTTGTTCTAAGTTGACGCCAAATTTTTTCGATAAGGTATTTAGACGATGGCTTTTGAAATGTGGATACAAGAATCTGGATAATTCTAATGTATCGATGACGGGATTAGCCGCTTCAGGTATTCCATGTTTGCCATAACTTGTATTTAAGAACCCCATATCAAAAGAAGCGTTGTGGGCCACTAAAATAGTTCCTTCTGAAAACTCTTTAAACATGCGTAAAACTTCTTCTTCGGATTTTGAACCGCGCACCATTTCATCTGTAATCCCAGTTAAATTGATCGTTGTTTGAGATAATGGATGGCCAGGATCAATAAATTGCTCAAAAGTCTCAATGACATTTCCTTTGTGCATTTTGACAGCGGCCAATTCAATAATTGTATCATAAACAGCGGAAAGCCCCGTTGTTTCCACGTCAAAGACCACATAGGTAGCATCTGTTAATTCAATATGTTCTTCGTTGTAAGCAATAGGTACACCATCATCAACAATATTAGCTTCCACGCCGTATAAAATTTTAACGCCTGCTTTTTTACCTGCAGCATGGGCATCAGGAAACGCTTGGGCGCCGCCATGATCCGTAATTGCGATGGCCTTGTGCCCCCATTTCCCCGCTTGCGCCACCAAGTCACCGACTTTATTGGTCGCATCCATTGTACTCATGTTACTATGCATGTGTAATTCTACACGTTTTTCACCTTCTGGCGCGTAGTCTTTTCTTGGCGCATGGGCGACTTCCATCAAATCTTGAGCATTCATGACTAAATCACGCATGAAGGTATCTTCTTGTACACTACCACGAACACGAATCCAACTTTGTGGTTGAATCGCATCAAAAACTTGTTCATCTTTTTCCCCATTCGAAAATTTCTTCACCACGAAAGAGGAAGTATAATCAGTTATTTTCAAAATTAAAATTTTTCGTTTAGAACGCAATTCACGCACTTCTTTATCAAAAATAAAGCCTTCAATCGTTATCCGACGTTCTTCTTCCAGTATGTTTCCCATTGGCATAATGGGTTCATCATTGGGAATATTCCGACCTAAACGAATTGGACCATCAAACGCAGGCGCTTGTTGTTGTTTTTCTTTTTTCATTTGTTCATGTTTAACAAGCGATTCAGCAGCTTGTTGTTGAAAGGCTGCGGCTTGTTCTAATTTTTGCTCTTCAAACTTTTTCAGCACTTCTGCAGCTTGCTGTTGATCCATTTTTGGTTCAATATGAAATTTAGGAAACCCGTAAGAGAAATAAAGTTCCTCAATAATTGGTAAATATTGTTGCTTCAAATAAGGAATAACTGCTTCATTATCAACAGGTAAGATAATTTTCCGATCTTCAAATTGTGGTGTCTGTGTTTTTAAGACTTTCTGAACTAACGGTGTATTACATTGACTATTTAACAAGGCCAACTGCCAATAATCCGTTAATTGTTCCTCTGTAAATGTTGTCTGATTTGTGGTTATTTGAACGGAAACCTGCGCAATTTGTTGAAAAGCTAGTTCCAATTGTTGCATAAATGTTTGATATAGCATCACTGGCATCAATTCATCAAAACTTAAATGAAATTCCCATAAGCGACTTTGTTGGTGAACAATGACCTTGTCAATCCGGCCATTTTGAATTAAGGGATGTTCTTTCGCTGTGTCATCTAACTGAATTTGCGTCATCAGTTTATCAAATAAATCGCGTGCTTTTTCTGTCACAAAATGAACCTCCTTCTATCATTGAAAAAAGGCCCTCAGACAAATCTGTCAAGTGCCTTTTTTCGGTTTCTCTGCATTCGCTTCTCTATTAAGTATACTCGTTTTTTGTAAAAAAACAATCTTGTTTCTTTTCTAAAAAGAGCTAAGAAGAGCTTGAAGCAAAAATCACTTTAGATTTTTGCTTCAAGCTTAAACGCTGATAAGTGGCGGAAACAGTTTATCCTAATCATTCTGTCCGCCCTTTTCATTATTATTCCGCTTCTGATGTTGTGTTCATCAAAATAGAAAGTGTACTTTCTAATTCTTCTTTGCGTACTTCCAACATTTCACCAGTACGTTTGATTTTGACTTCTACCACACCATCGACTGCTTTTTTCCCGACTGTGATACGGATTGGACAACCAATTAAATCAGCATCAGCAAATTTTACACCTGCGCGCTCGTTGCGGTCATCAACTAATACTTCGTAGCCCGCTTCGGTCATCATTGCTTCAACTTCTTGTGATAGTTTTGTTTGATACTCATCTTTCACATTCATTTGGACCACGTGTAAATCAAATGGCGCAATTCCTGTTGGCCAATTAATACCGCGCTCGTCTGCATTTTGTTCAACGATTGCTGAAAGTAAACGACTAACGCCGATGCCATAGCAACCCATGATCACTGATTTTTCACGACCGTTTTCATCTAAAACTGTTGCGCCCATAGCATCACTGTAACGCGTTCCTAATTTGAAGATATGACCAATTTCGATTCCTTTGGTAAAGGCTAAGACACCATTGCCATCAGGAGAAGGATCGCCTTCTTGAACAAAGCGTAAATCTTCGTAACTAATTGGTTGGAAATCACGATCTGGATTTACATTTGTCAAATGATAGCCATCTTCGTTAGCCCCAACAATGGCGTTGGCTAAATCTTGAACGGCTAAATCTGCATAAATTTTAACATCTTCGGAAACATTGACTGGACCAATTGAACCAAAGCCAGCTCCTAAGACACGGCGGGCATCTTCTTCCGTTGCTTCATCTAAGAAATCAGCGCCTAAGAAGTTTTTCAATTTGACATCATTGACATCATGATCGCCACGAACCAAGACCATTACTGGCTCTTCATCGGCAATAAATAGTACTGATTTAATAATACGTTGTGGCTCAACTTCAAAGAAGTTTGCCACTTCGGCAATTGTACCCACTTCTGGTGTTGCAATTTTTTCTAAATCTAATTGTGTTTCATGTGATTTTTTCGGCGTATAAAGACTTGTTGCCATTTCTAAATTGGCAGCATAATCACTTTCTGTTGAATAACAAATAGTATCTTCCCCAATTTCAGAAATCGCCATAAATTCTTTAGAATCTTTACCACCCATGGCACCACCGTCCCCAATAATGGCACGGAATTCTAGTCCACAGCGTTCAAAAATGCGTGAGTAAGCTTTTTCGTAATCACGGTATGATTGATCTAAACTAGCTTCATCGGCATGGAAAGAATAGCCATCTTTCATGATAAATTCACGGCCTCTTAATAAGCCAGAACGTGGGCGTTTTTCATCACGATATTTTGTTTGAATTTGGTATAAATTCAAAGGTAATCGTTTGTAAGAATTAATTTCATCACGAATTAATTCTGTGAAGGTTTCTTCATGCGTTGGGCCTAAGATATAGTCACGGTCATTGCGATCTTTTAAGCGATACAAGTTAGGTCCATAAGTTTCATAACGGCCTGATTCTTTCCAAAGTTCTGCTGGTAATAACGCAGGCATTAACATTTCAACTGCATCAATTTTCTCAAATTCTTCTCGCATAATCGTTTTTAATTTTTCTAAAACACGATTGGCTAAAGGTAAATAAGAATAGATCCCTGCAGCGACTTGACGAATATAGCCTGCGCGCAACAGAATTTGATGACTTAAGACTTCTGCATCATTTGGTACTTCTCTTAACGTTGGAATTAACATTTTTGACTGTTTCATTAAAACTCTCCTCTATTTTAAAATCAACTATTTTTGATTTCTTTACACACTTTTTTACTTAAGCTTTCTCCTTAAAAGAAAAAGCGTTGAATATCGTTCCAAGTAACTAACACCATTAACACCATGACAAACCCAAAGCCAATTAACGTAATGATGCCTTCTTTTTCAGGACTAATTGGTTTTCCACGTACACCTTCAATAATGTTTAAGACAATTTTCCCGCCATCTAAAGCTGGGATCGGCAACAAATTAATAATCCCTAAGTTCATTGACAACATGGCCATTAAGAATACAACTGTACTTACTCCAGCATTGGATGCTTCTTCCGATAATTTAAACATCATGACTGGCCCACCTAGTTTGTTTAAGCTAAAGCCTGTGAATAGTGAGCCGAGTGCTTTAAAAATCTGTGTCGTACTATTCAAAGTATCCTGAATACCGCCCATCAATTTTGACGGTAAATCGGTTTTCATATAAGGATAAACGCCGACTTTACCAATCGTTTGTTTTTCCATTTTTTGTTTTTCTGGTGTCACTGTTAGTTGCTCTTCTTTGCCGTTACGCTCAACTACGAACGTTAACGGCTTTTCGGGGTTCTTCTGCACAATGGTTGTAAAATCTTCGTATTTTTTGATTTTTTGATTATTAATCGATAAGACTTTATCGTTTTCTTTCAACCCAGCTTCTGCGGCTGGGCCATTAGGAATCACTTGTCCAATTTGGTTCGTGTTTAAATCAGTGACGCCTCCTTGTAGAAAGACCGCTAACGTAAACAGAATAAACCCTAAGATAAAGTTATTCATGGGTCCCGCAAAGTTCGTCAAAATGCGTTGCGATAATTTCGCTGATTGAAATTGAACGTCAAGTGGCGCAATCCGCACCTCGGTTCCATCACTTTCAATAATCGTTGCATCATGGTCAACTTTATAAACGGTTTCTTCTTCCTCGTTTCCATTGACATAGCCCTTGATGAATAATTCTTTTTCAAGATCAAAATCAACGACTTCCATCGGAATACTATGAGGTAATTGTACTTTTTTACTTGTATTAATTTTAACCACATTACCCACGGCATTTAACTCAACAGATAGAGGCATACCTGGTGTGATTTCTGTCATGTCTTCGCCCATCCCAGCCATTCGCACATAGCCACCAATTGGCAATAAGCGAATCGTATAAGTGGTGCCATCTTTTCCACGATGCGCAAAAATCTTTGGTCCCATTCCGATTGCAAACTCACGAACTAAAATACCCGCTCGTTTTGCAAAATAAAAGTGGCCAAATTCATGTACGAGGACAAGAATACCGAAGACAATAATGAATGTGATAATTGTTTTCATAGATGTCCTTCTTCCTTCATTCACTGACGTTCAGTGCTTTTTATTATTACATGGGAAAGTCTCGTAAAACTTGCTCTGTTCCCTTCCCGATAAACCAGTGCAACTGTTTACTGAGAACAGTCGCCACTGTTAGTGAACAAATCTTTCCTTATGTAAGACAAGTTTTATTTTAGCATATTCACTCATAAATAACCATTGGACTTGACCACTTCGCCTAGATATTTTGTGTTTTTTTAGAAAACTGTATAAATGAGAGGAATTGATTACTACGACCAGTATTTATTTTAAAGACCTTCAACAATAGTAGCTAACTTTAGACCATAAACTTTTCCGACAGTTTGTCGTATTTTATCAACATGCTGATTGACATGTGCTACCATGAAAGTATTAATAGTAATTTTAGGGGGAATGAATCAATGTATGGAGAATTACATGGTAAAGTAGCCGTTGTCACTGGTGCAGCTACGGGTTTAGGATTATTTATTACTCTGCGTTATATCTTAGAGGGCATGAATGTTGTTGCTGACTATGTCGGTGAGCTGCCTAAAGAATTTGAAGATGTCCAAGCCAAGCACGCAGACCGCGTAAAATTCGTGAAGGCTGATGTCTCTAATGAAGAAGATATTAAAGCGTTAGCTGAAACCGCTTTAAAAGAGTTTGGTCATGTTGACATTTGGGTAAATAACGCCGGTGTGGAGGCTTCTTTTCCGACAATTGATATGCCATTAAAAGAATGGCAACGTGTCATTGATGTCAATTTAAACGGTGTCTTTTTGGGTTCTAGAGAGGCACTCCGAATATTTAGAGATCAAAAAATCAAAGGGTCAATCATTAATATGTCCTCCGTTCACCAAAGAATTCCTTGGCCAACGTTCGCCCACTATGCGGCAAGTAAAGGCGCAACCGAAATGTTCACGAAAACAATCGCTTTGGAATATGCGGAATATGGTATTCGTGCCAACTGTATTGCACCTGGAGCGATTAACACACCTATTAATGCTGAAAAATTTTCCGATCCCGAACAGTTAAAACAAACAACGAGCATGGTTCCTATGGGCATTATTGGTAAACCAAATCAAGTAGCTGCTGCGGCCGCTTGGTTAGCTTCTGATGAATCCTCATACGTAACCGGAACAACACTCTTTGTAGATGGCGGGATGTCTCTATATCCTTCGTTCCAACACGGAGCTGGTTAAAAAGTAGTCTGCAACAAAATTCTCTACGAATTTTTGTTGCAGACTTTGTACTATCACACACAAAATCTATCCAGGAGGCTTACCATGAAACTAGTCAAAAATGTTCTTTTAATTTTAATTGGTTTAGTTATTATCGGGATTGGCGCATCCACTTTAAGAGTGGCAGGTTTAGGAGTTGATCCTTTCACTGCTATGAATATCGGACTTTCTTCAATGTTTGGTATGCAATTAGGCATTTTTCAAATTATTGTCAATGCGTTTATTTTATTCTATGTCTATTTAAAAAACAAAAAAGCCATTGGTCTGGGAACTATTTTAAATATGCTTTTAGTAGGGATTTTGATTCAACAGATTTCTACTTGGCTTCAACCTTACGCCAATAGTTTAGGAGGCTCAACAATTGGCAAACTACTTTCTTTATTCTTCGGAGTCCTGATTTTTACATTTGGCTGCGCCTTATACATGGCTACAGATCAAGGCGAATCCCCCTATGATGCGATTGCGCCAACCATCTGTCAACAAATCAACAAACCTTACGCTTCTGTTCGAAAAGCACAAGATTTGTTGGTCCTATTAATTGGCTTTATTGCTGGTGGTCCAATTGGGATTGGTACAATTATTTGTGCATTTGGTGCTGGCCCACTTATTAGTTTTTGGAACAAGTTACTTCAACCTTTAGTAAAATAATTTTTTAACTAAAATATAAGAAAAAGCGATGACTTCATAGAGATTTTCTTCTCGAGTCATCGCTTTTTTATTTGTACTTTCTTTGAAGAAGCATGATTAGTGTGTTTCTTGTTTGGCTTTCCGTTGTTATTTTGGTTGATTATTTTGTTGGTAGAGTGAAAAACTAGCTGACAGAGCCTTCCACTACCGATTTTTGATTGAGATAGGTTGAAATATCAGTCATATCAATGATTTGGGGCAGTTGGAAATTTGAAAGTTTTCAATAGATTTCATTGATTTTGAAGTCCGCTGGTGTACATTTCGGTGTATAAAAATTTGACTTTCGTGGGCGAACGTTTGGTAGGTATTTCTGATTCTAGCATCAAAATAAACGCTATCAAAGAGATTGCAAGTCCTAATTTAGCTTTTAAGTCTAAATTAAGGACTTGTATTTATCTGTTCATTTTTTACAGACTAGAAACAATCTAAAGACAGGCAGCCTACTTATTCATAATTTTACAATATAATTTGAAAAGAGTTCTTTTAAATCTGAAACTAAAAATTGATCGTAATTCAAATAATCCTGAAAAAGTGTTTTTTCTTCACAAGGAGTATAAAATATCTCTCCATATTCTGAAATACGTACATCATAACATTCTATTTTATCATTGAAAATATCATATCTCTTACTACTATATTTTAGCCCGATATCTTTCATTATATCCATTTCTTTCATATATAACTCTCCATAATTTAGCATAATAAACAGCATCATAGGGTCATTATAAAAATGTTTTAATAAAATGTCTTTTAAATATGTTTCTTTAAAATTGTATTCTATATTTCCACGATATATTTGCACTGATTCAAAGTCTTTATGATCTATGATAATTTCATATGTAGGTTCTATTCCATACACTATACATTCCAGTATACTTTCAGGATTTGTCATAGAAACAAAAATCGTATAGTTATCGTATTTCTCTTCTAATTCATTCAAAACACAAGTAAAGTGTTGCTTCCAAATTTTATTTCCGTAAAAAGCGTTCTTTGCATTGTAAAACACTTCTTTTAGTTTTGCTAAATGGTTAGAATTGGTATAATCATAAAAAAACACATAATTCGTATCGTTCACTCCCGCTACGTCTTGTACTAATTTATTTACTGTGTATAATTGATTTTTAGCAAAAGCTCCTCCACAGATATGATGCTCAATCTTCCAACTAGAATTCAACATATTCAAAAATTTCTCTGGATAACCAATCTCAGATGTATCAGAATATGATCGGTTAATCACTTCACCTAATATTGCTTGTTCTATTTCTCCTTGTAGATCTTCTCCATCATAATTTTTTTCAATTTCTAATAATTCTTCATATAAATTTCCATAATCTATTAAGTCATTTTTACCCTGCTTTTTACAAAATTCTATATAGTTACTAATTGGTATTGTTTGGAAAGCAAGATATATCGCTTTTGGATAGATAACCTGATTATTATCACCTTGATAATTTAGATTTAATAAAATATATTCCTTGATACCTAGTTTTTCTAAAAGATAACTTATTATTGATAGTTCATCATCTATACAATGTTTAGCCTCATAGAGGAAAATATGTTGAATTCTTGATATTTTTCTTTGGATAGGATTAGGAACTGATTTTATCTTTCTTTTAGCTATTGGTATAAATTGATTATTGACTTCGATCTCATAACCTTCAACGAGTAAATCAGTTTCTAATACAAATTTAGAAAAAGGAACCAATAATTCATCCCAAGTTGTAGAAATTAAAATAACTCTAATTTCACTTTGCTTAATATATAGATTTCTTTTTAATAGAGCTGAATATTTGAAAATTTCGTGTAGCGCTTGTCGTGCAGCTTGATTACTTCTTTTTATTTCAATAATCACATAGTTTCCTTGCTTATCTTTAGCTAGTAAATCTACATATCCTTTTGTTCCATCATTATTGGGTAATAAGTATTCTTTTCCAATCAGACTTAGTTCATCTGATAAAAAGTTTAAATTTTCTGCTAAATAATCCCGAATATGGGACTCCATTTCCAAACCTCCTTCATAGGTTGAATCAAAATTTCTATACAAAAATAGTATTGAAATTTGATCATTCATTCCAATACTATTCTTATTTTATAAGTTCCCTACATACCCTCTACCTGACACAGCTCTATTCAAGATAAATTGGAAAATTGTTTCTGTCTTATTTTGAAAGACTTCTTTATCATATGAATCTGGCAAGGCTTTATCAAGTACTGTTTCTATTTTATTTTTCACTCGTTGTTTTGGCTGTTCATCTTTAAACCAGTCAACACTCAAAAATTTTCCGTTTTCTTTCATCAACGAATGATATAATTGAGTGGCTGCTGATTTCACTTGCTTTTCTTCTTCTTTTGTTAGTTTTTCTTTCAAGAGTAAATCATATAAAACCAATTCTTCTTCGGAAAGATGTTCTGTTGATGCACGCGCATCTTCTTTTTTCAAATCTTTTACAAATTTCTTTAACTCTTCAAAATAATTTTCATTTGCGGTGGCACCCGCATTATATCCTTGAACCAACTTTTCATACCTTTGAGCGAAAGTAACTCTTGTTTCATTTTTATTTAGCATTGCTTCTAATTTTTGTTCAATAAAATTTCTCAACTCAACCAATTCAATATTTACATATTCTGATTTTTGAATTTTTGCAATCACGGATTCCACATCTATTTCTGAAAGTGAGATTGTCTTATTATAATCAGCATCTAAATCTTCTTTGATATAAAATAAATTCTCCGAATCCACGCTCACATCCAATAACGCTTCAACTTTCACTTGTGCATCTTCAATTCGTTCATTTTGAATCAAATTTCCCATCATTTTTGACATGTATTGAACCAACTTATAGATACGATTATCCCAATCATATTGGAAAATTTCAGGACAAGAAGCATCATAAATATTCTTTAATAAATTCGTATAAATAATAAATTGTGCTTTTTGCTCATCGTTTGCTACAACAGCATTAACTGCTGCTTTCACCTTACAAGTTTTTGAAAATGCCTCTTCAGCAGTTACTATTTCCATTAAATCAATTTTTAAGGATGCACAAAAATGAATCATTTCTTCTTGAGTTAAGATAAGCATCTCGATCAACTCATCTACTTGTTTTACTGGCAAGTCTAATTCAGCCTCATGATGAGAACCGCCGTAGTCTTTCAGGGCTTTTTTCATATAATGGAAAATGTTTACATGATCTACAATCAAGCCGTTGATCTTAATCCCACGTTTATCATCTGAATACACACGATTCGCACGAGCTATGGCTTGCATTAATGTGTGGCTTTTCATTGGTTTATCTAAATAAAGCGTGGAAACAGAAGGCGCATCAAAGCCTGTCAGCCACATAGCAGTCACAAAAACTAACTGCAAAGGATGATCTGGATCTTTAAATTGTTCTTCAATATCCCGACCTTCATCATCAACTTGATGAGATCTTTTTCTATGTTGTGTAATATCTAAGCCAAATCGTTCAAATTTTTCTTCTTCTCCGCTTTCTTCGCTTACCACAACAGCCATTTCGACACTATTCATGAATGTTTTCTCTTTTAATAAAGCTTCTTTCTCTTCCTGAGAATGTGTTTGTTGCAACTCAGAATTAATAGCTCGTATTCTTTTTTTCCAATGCTCTTGCACTTTGTTATACATCATAACTGTCGCATATTTATCGACTGAAATAACCATCCCTTTTCCTAAAAAACCTCTTTTTGGAAAGTGTTTCACGATGTATTGAGCAACTTCGTCTAACCGGTCGTCTCGTTTCATTACGTTTAAAGAACTACGATATTTATTCTCTAATTTCTTTCTTTCTTCGTCTGTTAATTCTTCCTTATCAATAATATCCAAAAATTCATCATTTAACAGATCATTATTTAAATTAACTGTAGGGACTTTTTTTGTATAGAACAAAGGAACTGTGGCACCGTCATTAATGGAATCATTAAATGTATATTCACTCACTGGCTTTCCAAAATAATCATAGGTTAATTGTTTGCTACCTAATAATGGCGTTCCTGTAAAAGCAACATATTGTGCATTTGGAATACCCTTACGCATATTTTCAGCTAAATTTTTATATTGGGTTCGATGAGCTTCATCTACAATCACAATAATATCTTTTCGTTCAGATAGTAGAGGAAAATCTTTATATTTATCGTATCTAAATTTTTGTATCGTAGTGAAAATCATTGAAATATTACTTTTAAGTAATTTTCTAAGTTGCAAACCACTTTTAGGTTTAACCATGTTAGTATCTTCAACCACACCTGTTCGCACAAAATTTTTGATTAACTGAGAATCTAAGTCATTTCGGTCTGTCACAAGTAAAAAGGTATAGTTGCCTGCAAATTTCCGTCTTATTTTCCGAACATACATAACCATGGAAAAGCTTTTCCCACTACCTTGTGTATGCCAAAATACCCCTAATTTTCCGTTTCTAACTTCTCTATTCTCAAAAGCTTCAATCGCATGATTAACACCTAAAAACTGATGATTTTTCGCAACGATTTTCATATCTTTATTTAGATACAAAATAAAGTTTTCAATATAATCTAAAAGTTTCGCTTTTGGCATAAGTCCTTTAAGTAAATATTGGATGGAGAGCTCTTCATCATGAATTTTCGTTCGATCAATTACTTCTTTTTCATCTTCTATTTTAAGCCATTCAAAATAATGAGAGAAAGTCGAATTATAGCTACCTGCTTTGGTGATATGTCCATTTGAAATAATACATAATTGATTGAAGAAAAATAATTGTGGGATATCCTTTTTCTGATCCATCAGATTTTTTGAATACCCTACTTGGACATTTTCACTTGGTTTCTTTAACTCAATCCAAACTAAAGGAAGTCCATTGATATACACGATAATATCCGGTCGACGGTATCTAATCTCACCAGCAATCCAAACTTGTCGAGCAGCAATAAAAGAATTATTTTCAGGATGCTCAAAATCAATTAGCTTTAATGTTTCAATCTGTTCCTCATCATTAAGAGAGAATTTTATATTGATTCCATTGATTAAAGACTGATAATATTCGTAATTTTTATCTTTTAACAACCTAGAATTTAAAGAATCATCCTTGATAATTGCTTGTACTTCCTCAACAATGAGTGCTTCTGGAATTGATGGATTCAGTTTACGAGCGTATTCTAAAAGAACATCAGGTAAAACGACTTGTTTTTTTGTCTGTCGATGTGTTCCATCCTTAAGAGAAGAATTTGTTTTTGTGTAAGCATTCAAAAGTGAATAACCTAAATTTTCAAATTCCTCCATAATACGCAATTCCAGATCATCTTCCGTGATAAAATCAACCATTTTTAGACCTCCTTTAGTTCAAGTTTCGTTTTTCTTACTCTAGTTCAATTTCTCCCGAAAGAAGTTTTGGGAGTAGAGTATCTCGAGTATCTTCTAAAAACTTTATTTCTTTTTCTAACTGTTCAATTTTACAAAAAATTGGATAGACAATTTCCTTAAATTTAATCAAACTCATGTCATTTGGAATAATGAGTTTAATATTTTTCATAACTGTTCCAGAAACCTCTTTGAAAGTAGAACCACTCGCCATACTTTCAATCTTGCTTACATTTTTTTTAAGAAATAAATATAAAAACTCTGTCAGTATCTTTTTGTTTGGAACGATGGATTTAAACCCTTGATTTGTTGAAAGGTCATTACTTGCAATAGCAACATATCCTACCGGCGCTCGGGAACTAAACAATATAGTTCCTTTTGGCATTAACTTTGCGCTACTTTTAGATAAGCCTAATTCAGTAATATCCAATTTCCCATTAGATATAAATACACTTTTTTGAATAGACAAATCTTTTGGTGTAATCCATGGAATACCACCTTTTAAGTAATACTCCTCTTTCTTTTTTGAAGGAGTCCCTCCACCTATTACTTGTCCTAAATCACTAATCTTTCCCACGGTCCACTCTTCTGGAATTTCACCCAGTTCACTTTCAATCATTTTACCACCACTTGATTTGTATGGATTTCCCTTTTTATCTGGAAACTCAAAATCAATGAACCAATGGTTGAAAAGAGTTGTTGCGGTTTCTTCTAAAGTGTTTATAATTTGATTGTTGAGTTCAATTTTTTTTGAACAGGATTTATAAAAATCTCCAATTTTCTTTTGTATTTCTAGCATTGGAAAGTCAAACATCAACTCAGATATTACAGTAGGTTTAATTGATGGATATGTCGAAGTACTATTTTCAGCAGTTTTTTGTAAAATATTTGTCGTAGAAGGCAGTGTTAATAAAATATACAAATAAGTTGGATTTACTTTTTTTGTATTTGGAGACAACACAGCAAAACCAGTTGAAGCTATAAGATTTTCAACCGGATTATCTATCAAACCATAATGAAGCTTATTTGGTCTAACAGTTGATATTAATATATCATTAGGTCTTACAATTCTCTTAGCTCTACTCGGTATTTTATCAACATTAAGATTATAAGTTACTAATTTAGATATAATATTTTGATTTAAATTTGCCGTATCCAGATACCTTATTTTTTTACGTACATCATTTTTCTTTAAGGAAAATTTATTTATTTCACAAATTTCAGAAATACTATATTTCATACCCTATTCCTCCTAGGGCATTACGTATGTCTTTTTCCAACTCATTGGATTGTTGAAACTGTTCTGCTAATTGCTTTGTTAACTTTTGCATCTTCTCTTCGAATGGTTCTTCATCTGATTCTATCTCTTCTACACCAACGTATAGACCAGGGGATAAACTCCAGTCTTTTGATTCAATGCTGTTTTCCCCATGAACTGGAACAACGCTACATAATCCTGCTATGTCTTTATACAGTCCTTCTGGAAATTGTTCATTGACCCAATTTAGTTGTTTTTGCCAATGTTCCTTTTGGTCATCATTTAAGTCAATATTTTCTTGATACCAGTTTTTGAGTTCTTCATATTCTTGAGTATTGCCTTCGTATAACCTTGTAATCAAGGCAAGATTTTTAATATGCGCCTCATCAAATTTACGATGTGCACGATCTATCTGTCTATATAATTCTTTTTTATCAGCATTAATAAACAAAACTTCTTCATGTTTCTTTGATTTATCAAAGAACCAAAGAGTTGCTGGCAAAGTAACTGTATTAAACATATTTGAAGGTAACACAACAATTTGTGAGAGGTGACCACTTTCTAATAAACGTTTGCGAATTTCTTTTTGTCCGCCGTCCCCTGCTGTGGAAGCTCCATTTGGCATAACTAATGCTGCTTTTCCATTTTTTTTCAGTGCAGTGGCAAATTGATTAATCCATAAGTAATTGGCATTGGGGACTTTCTCAATTTCATCATTTTTACTAGAATTTCTTGGAATACCATATTCATTAAATCTTTTTTGATTACATACACGCTCGTATTCAACACCCCTTACATTAAACGGAGGATTGGCAAAAACATAATCAAACTTCTCATAGCTAATGTGGGGATCTTCGTAAAATGAATTGGCTTGGAAAATATCTCCGTTCATGTTATGAAGTAATAAATTCAGTTGAGCTAATTTTACAGTTGCGGGTTCTTTTTCAACGCCGTGGGCTCTTAAAGCATTTGGGCCATAGCCATGTTTTTTCGCATAAAGAGCCGATTGAACAAACATGCCTCCTGAGCCACATGCCGGATCTAATATTCTACCTTTTTTGGGTTGGACAACTTCTACCATATATTGAACAACTGATGCTGGGGTGTAAAAGACACCGCCACCTTGTCCTTCAGCCATGGCAAATTTTCCAAGAAAGAACTCATAAATTTCTCCAAAAATATCAACTGATCCCTCAGTTGGAATATCTTTAAAATTCTTCAGCAAATTTTTTAAATTCGTTGCTGGTATTTCTTTGTATTTTTCTTTGGGTAATGCTCCTTCTACAGACGATGCGTATCTTTCCATTTCAGTCATTGCATTTACAATTGCTGGCGCAATAACATCTTCTTTTTCTGGAAGATTTAATAAATAATCGTATCTTGCGTCATCTGGCACATAAATTCCTGCTAATTCAAGAGCAATCTCACTTTTATTTGCTGAAATACGTGTACTTTTTTGTCTTTTTTCAAATTCTTCTTCAATAGCTTTTTCAAATTTTTTATATTTAGCATCAGCAAAACGCAAAAAAATTAGCCCTAAAATGGGTTCAGCATAATCGTGGGCACTTAAATTAGAGTTGGCACGCATATCAATCGCCGTCGTCCAAAGATCGTCTTTCAGTTTTTTTAATTCTTTATCATTCAAATTTAGTTGCCCCTTTATCTATAAAAATATGTTTAATTATTTATATACCTAGTCAAGTAAATTATATATGAAAGCAATGTAAAAGTATACTTTTCAGTGTATTTATAGTTAATCATTACCTGTCTCGATGGAATCTATTGTATACACAACATTATCCCAATCTGAACTTAGTAAATAAGCCATTCTCAATATCTTAAAGAATGACTTTTTTACTATTTTTTATCATTACTTCAATGCAATCTTATTCTTTGTCCTATCAAGCAGATAATCAATGCTCACATCAAAACAATTGGTTATTTTAATTAGAGTACTAGCCGTCCACTCTATTTTTCCAGTTTCATATTAAGAATACGTATTTTGTGACACATTCAACAATTTTGACATTTCTTGTTGCGTTAGATCATTATCTTCTCTTATCGATCTAATATTTACATATTTCATTTTCATCACCCAATTCCATTATAAATATCTGTAATAAAGATATTATTAATTTACAAACAATTATAGAAAGGATTGATAAATTATGATAGAGAATAAAGCAATTGTTTTAACAACCAATAACAAGCAACCCATCAAACGAGTCTCCTAACAAGACATGTATGCTATGAAAGATACTCTGGAACAACTTGAATCATGGACAGATATTTTAACGGTAGTAGATAAACATTTTGCCAACAGAAAACTACCATTAGACAAGAAAAAAATCGCCAGAGATTACTACTCTTTATCTCAAATTTATGGATGATTTTTCAACCTGTATTGACCGATTAGAAACACAACTTGACCAATTAATGAAAAAAGAAAAAGTGAAAATCTCTCAATGATTCAATTATTATTTTATGAGTTCTTCGAGCATTGACAGATCTAGCTAATAAACGAAGTCAACAGCTATGCTAAAACTACATAATAGTTGTTGACTTCGTTTATTGCATTAATGCATGTAAAATATCATTTTATTCATTTCACACAATTAGGCAAGATAATCCTTTGTTCTATCCATATCACTTCATGTCGAGCCTTCCAACACTGCTTTAATCCAACGATTCAAGAATCAGTTTACAAATTTCAATTTTAATCAACAGCTCTTTTCAACTCATCAATCTCTAATGGTGAAAGAACCGTTGAAAGATTTGCATGACCTGCAAGTCTTTTCTTTGATTCCAAAGGTAATTGTTGCATGATGCTTAATAAAGTACGACTGCCAAAATAACTTTTTTCAATTTTTGCATTTTCTAACAATAAAAAGAACAGCTTAATCAATAAATCTTTTTTCTCACTATTTTTTTGTTCTTTAAGACTATCAGAAAGTGAATGAATGTTTACCTTCCCTTTATAATCAGAAATATTTTCTTCAAATACCTGTAAAGCCTTTTCTCCTTTAGTTAATACAGTGCTATCTTCATCTAAATAATAAAGAATGTCTCTTGCAAAATTACCTTTCTTATCATGCAGCATTATTTCTCGAAGCCACTCGTTTTCATACTCAAACTCAAATTCGCTTTGAAGAATAAGAATAAGTATCCAAGAAAAATTGATGCTATTCCAATTTATCTCCATTTCTTCATCACTAGGGTTTATCTTAGATAGAGCAATCAAGAACAGATTATTTTGATTCACATTATTCACATAGCCTTTTTTCAGTAATTCTTGACCTATAAGTTTAAATTTGTCTAAATCCCCTTGCTTGAATCCGCTTATTGAAAAAGAATACCCTTGGAACGTATTGATCGTAACCTTTTCTAAATCTACTGAATTGTCAACTGTTGTCAAAGCCCCCTGTGTAAATTCTCTAAATTGATTAAAATTAACATTAGCTACAATCTCTTTAATTAAACCACGTTTAGACTTGTCCTTTTTGTTTAGTAATATCAGTATGTCCAAATACCTTCCTAACTCAGTATTCATAAAATCATCACGTTCAATTAATTCAGGTCTCTCTTTATCTACATACACATAATTATAACTAAGTTTATTAACGTCAACTTGAAATAGCTTTTCAAAAGCTATATTTTCAAATTCTTTTTTAGAAATCAACTCTTGAAAGAAGAATTTTTCTTCCCAACTAAAGCTATCCAAATTGAATTTTTCTAAAAATATGCTTAACGCTTTCTCTTTTAAATCAGGGTTATAATCATCCGTTAAAATTTTGAGAAAAAGTCTATCAAATTTTGGGTATAAGCATGACCCCTTATCAATAATTATCTTTTCTATTTTTTGCGAAACTACATCATTTTTTTTCAATAGATTTAGCAAATAATTAGAAGTTTCTTTATTGGTTTTTTCAGAATAAAAGTCTTCTCTTTGTGAAAATGACTCATCTTGACTACCTAATAAAATCTCCAGGATTGATTCTTCATTTTCTTTAAGAATCTGACTACTGTCTATAAATGAACGAGGATAAACCATGCTAGCGGGTTCTGATTCAATCGCATTTTCATAAACTTCAAGTACATCTTCTCCTATTTTTGTTTTATGCTTTCTTGCAAATTCATTTAGCTCAGTTCCAAAAATAGTATCGGTAAAATCAATTTTAGCTATTAACTTGTTAACAATAGGATTAGGCAACTCCTTTTCATTATCAATATTAACTAGCATTCGTTGAAATAGACGAGTTTCCAATAAAGGTTCGGGGAAATTATCTAAAATAAACGTATCTTCGTACAATAATTTCTCGTCTAGAAGGGAATTATAGATAATTTTTATTAACCCATCCATTGAAACAATTTCATTAAATGACCAATAGAGATATCTTCCTTCTTCTTTTAGTGACTCGATAATTGGCATAATCAATTCACTTCTAAGATTAATTTTAAGACTTTGTTCACCGTAAAAAATATTTCTATGATGTGAGTTTTCTTGTTGAAATTGCTCACTTAACCAATATCCCATCAAATCTGAATCTTCAGAAAAAGATGTATTAACTAACGATTGGTTTTGTGCCAGATGTCTTCTTACTTCATTCATATCTTCTTTTGAGATATTATCTGAGGTCGGAAGTTGTTTATATACTTCAAAAAGATCTTGGCAGTAAATATTTAGTTTTTCATCATTAAAAATTCCAATAATTATTTTGAGTTGTTCATTGTTTACATCATTAAAATTTTTACTAACCATATTCCAAAAACTGCTGATATTACTAATTTTCTTCAATATAATCTGACTACGTAATGTAATTTTTAAAATCTTTTTTTGTAAATCAATATCATCAGTTTTAAAAATATCGGATAAATATCGTTCATCTTCTGAATATTTTTCAAGTGTTTTCTGATAAATTTCATTATCGGTTGATATACTATGAAGTATCGCCCAGTCCTCACTAGACTTAGACACTTCTATTTTTTTCTGAACGGTACTTACCATTTTCTCTACTTCTTTTGGCAAATCATCATAATCATCACCATACCAAAAAATGGTTGTACGATTATTTTTTTGATAGGTTTGATTATAAAGATTTCTAAACTCTTGAGATTCATTCGGCTCTGCTTTCATCATAGCAAAATTTTTAGATGTTGCTGGTAGTAAGGATAAAATCTCTTCTTCTTCCATACTACTTCCAAGAAACAAGACAATAGGTTGTTTTGTTTCAAACCATGTTCTTAAATTCTGAAATTCTTGTGTCTCTTTTAAATATTGCCGAGAATAATCCAAGGATGAATTAACAAAATAATGCCCTTCTCCTTCTGTTGTTCCATGCAAATGCAAAACATCGCCTGATGTTAGTCTGCTGCTCCAAGTGGTGAATTCATGTATATTATTTATAGATTTAAATGCATCTTTTTGCCTGATACGTTTCAAATGTTTCTCAATTTCGAAATCATAATTTGATGTTATAAAGATTGGATCTAATTTTATCAATTCAACCAACACACTATTTTCTAAATAATCTGGTACGACCTCTTTAAAAAAATATTTTTCAAAATTAAGTTTTACATCGTCAAACTCTTCTCCTAAAATACCATGCAACAAAGTATGTAATAAATCAATCTTTCTTTTGGGGCCATTATTCGATTTCAAGATTTCATCAAATTGTGAGAGTAATTTACTTGAAACTTTTACCTTTTCCCCCGCAACATGTTGTATATTGAATTGCCAAAAATGAATTAATTTTTCAATGTACCCATTCCAATTAGGGTAACCTTGCGAAAGTGAAATACCTGCTCCTATAAAAACAACTAGATTAAAGTTTTTTACTGCTCCTGCTAATGAATCAACTAACTCATTAAATTCATTTTCTGTATAATAGTTGCTCATAATAATCTCCCATCTTACTGCAATCATTTAGTTATCAGCATCTTTGGGTGTGATTCCTAAATATTATTTATCGATTTTCTTCAATAACTCTAACACTTTTTTGCAATACATATAATTATCTCTATTATACCAAACTTTCTATTTATAAACATATCTTCATCCAAGGCCAATTTACAAACTCATCAAGATAGAAAAATATTTATTCTAAAAATGCCTATTGATGCTAGTCTTAGTGCCACTTTTATTTTCAGATATCAAAAAAGCTAGGGATGCATATATGATGGCATTCCCAACTTCTATTTTGTTATTAGCCAACAGACCCCTACATAATGATTTTGAGTTAACAACTGGAATCAACGGAAAATAAACAAGGAGAATCCTACTATTACTACAGCATATGATTACGTTAGACTACAAAATAGATTAATCAAATTTGATCAGAAAAAAGAGCGGTACTCCCGTATTTCAGAGTTCCTACCCTTTCTTATTTTTTCTATTGCCTGACAATGATAATTTACCTCTTCTAAACTATCTCAAACATGATATACTTAACTAAATGATTTCAGTAATAATAAGGTTGGTGATTAACTCTTGTTTTTCTTTTTCGATTTTAAAAATAATGATGTTCCTAGTTTTGATAAAATGATGATACCGACTCTAATTGCTCTACAAGAACTTGGTGGAACAGCAAAACTAAAGGTTTTAGACACAAAAGCAATTGAAATTATGAATCTTCCTAAAGAGATAGCAGAAATTCCACATAATAATGATTCAAATAGAACTGAAGTTTCCTATAGACTTGCATGGGCAAGAACATATTTAAAGAAATATGGTCTTATTGAAAATACCACTCGAGGCACATGGTCTCTTACAGACTCCTTCAATGGGGATATTAAAAGTATAGACTCAGAATCAATAATTAAAGCTGTCCGAGAGAAAACAACTGATCGTTATCTTCTATCTAATATTGAGTCTGCCCGAGCATTTGAAAATCTCGTTTATGGAGTAATAAAAGAACGTGCAAAATCACAAAAAAAGAGATACAGTTTTTCCAATCCTGATAATTTTGATTCTGAGTTTGACATAAATTTACCGGATGGAATAGATAATATAAAAGGTCTTACATATGGAATCATAAAATATGCAAGCCCTAAAAATCAAAACATGCAACAACTTATAGTAAAAAATATAAACAGAGCCGATACATTAGGAACTGGCTATACAATACTCCTAATTATCAATTTCCAATTATCAGAAAAACAAAAAAAATTTATTTCTGAAGATGTAAAACCTTTGCTAAAAAATAACTTGATTATATGGGATAATACTGATTTATTTGAAAAAGCAAATCCTGAATCTAATTATACAAAATATATACTCTCACCAAAACGAGCTCTTATAGAAGATACACTGACTTCTACTCAATCTCAAAAAGAAAAAGACAAGAACAAATCTAATCATATTGAAAATGTAAGAAAAGCTTATAAAAATAATGATCTCGTTCTTTTTTTAGGTGCCGGTGTTTCTATTGATTCTGGTATCCCTCTTTGGTCTGAGTTGATTAAGAAATTACTTATCCAGATGATAATTAAACGTTCTGATAATAAAGAGCTAACTTCAGAAGAAATTGATATGCTAAGTGACCTTGCTTACAATAATAAAGAGGATTCTCCACTTACTCAAATGAGGTATATACGTTCTGCATTTGAAGATGATGAGTATTATGAACTGGTGCATGATGTTTTGTATTCAAAGCCACTTTCAAAAAATAATAAAATCCTAGATGCAATAATTAAACTAGCTGCACCACAATACTCAAATGCTGGACTAAAAAGTATCATAACCTATAATTTTGATGACTTAATTGAACAAAAATTCGAAGAAAAAGAATTTGAACACAATTCAATTTACCAAGAAGAAAACATGATTGCTATAGATAAATTAAATATATACCATGTCCATGGCTTTTTGCCATCTAATTGGTCAAAAAAGGAAAACGATGCTAATTTAATATTCTCTGAAGAAGATTATCATCGTGTTTATAGAGATTCTTTTTCGTGGTCTAACTTAACTCAAATAAATGCCTTTAGAGATAACACCTGCCTCTTTATTGGCTGTTCACTAACCGACCCTAATTTAAGAAGATTGTTAGATGTTTCTACGAGGAATAAAGAAAGTGCCCGACATTATGCAATATTACGAAAAAATAGAGTTGAAACTACTGATAGCAAACACGAAAAATTGTTAAAAATATATCAAAATATTGATGATAATATAAGAGAAGCCTATTTTCGTGAGCTTGGTATAAATATTATTTGGGTAGACTCATTTGAAGAAATACCCGATATAATTTTAAAACTGAAAAAATAGACTACTACAAAAATGAACCCTAGTTATCTCACTATGGTTCATTTTTATTCTTACTATTTCTTTATCCAGTTTATATCTTTTTATTTCCCCTCGTCCTCCTTTATGTTTTCTTATATCTGCTATGAAACTAATACCAATTAAATTGTATATAAAGACTTGTAGAAAACCTATTCCCTTTTTGTCTTTTTTATACCTTATTCATTTTAATAACACTAGAAAAACTGTCCCATACCACCAGAAAGTCTTAAGCAAATAGCATGCAAAATATAAGATGTGGGATTCTATTCGAAAACAGACTGGACAGATTTTAGCCTATGGCGTTTCTATGGAATATATTGATAGTAACCCTATGAGAAAAACAATGCGTCCTAAGCATAAAGAGTATGAGGGAAAACGAAAGTTCTATACTAAAGATGAATTGAATACCTTGCTAGATGCGTTCAAGGACTTTTGAAACACTAAGCAATATGCCTTCTTCAGATTACTAGCATATACTGGGATGAGAAAAAGCGAAGTTCTTGCATTACAGTGAAAAGATATTGATATGTTTAATAAAGAACTGCATGTTAACAAAACAGTTGCGATTGATGAACATAAGAATATCATAATCCAAACGCCTAAAACCAAAGCCTCAAGAAGAACGATTTCTCTTGATAAAGGGACTTTAGCAATCTTAAATGACTGGAAGATGCAACAAAGAACTGAATATCTTAAACTAGGCTATAATACGAGCTCAGAAGAGCAATATGTTTTACAACACTTAAAAACACGCTATACATTCCAAACACTGTGACTGATTGGTTAAGATATATTTTGAAAAAGTATACCTTGCCTCGTATTACTCCTCATGGGTTCAGACATACTCATGCTAGTTTGCTATTAGAAGCTGGAGAATCTGTTAAGGTAATTCAACAACGATTAGGGCATGAAAATAGTAAAGTGACATTAGACATCTATGCACACATTACAAACAACGCACCTAAGAAAACTGGTCAAAAGCTGGTCATTTCTACTATCAAGGCAAAATAAAAAAGCTAGAATCCTTATATATCAAGGGTTCTAGCTCCTATAACAGGTTTTATCCCACACTGCCTTCCATCTCATAACTAATCAACCGATTCAACTCAACCGCATATTCCATCGGTAATTCTTTCGTAAATGGTTCAACAAAGCCCATAACAATCATTTCTGTCGCTTCGGCTTCAGACAAGCCGCGACTCATTAGATAATATAATTGTTCTTCAGAAATTTTTGAAACTTTGGCTTCGTGTTCTAAGGACACTTGGCTGTTATGGATTTCGTTAAATGGAATTGTATCTGATTTTGATTTTTCGTCCATGATAATCGTGTCGCATTCGATGTGGGAAATCGAACCTGCGCTGTCTTTTCCAAAAGTCACTTGGCCACGGTAGTTAACTTCGCCGCCGTCTTTAGCAATTGATTTTGAAACAATTGAGCTAGAGGTATTCGGCGCATTGTGAATCATTTTGGCCCCAGTATCTTGGATTTGGTTAGCGCCAGCAAAGGCAATCGATAACATCGTGCCACGGGCACCTTTGCCATCTAAGTAAACGCTTGGGTATTTCATGGTTGTTTTAGCTCCTAGGTTCCCATCAATCCATTCGACAGTGGCACCTTCGTAAGCTTTAGCACGTTTGGTTACTAAGTTGTAGACGTTATCTGACCAGTTTTGAATAGTGGTATAACGACAATAAGCATCTTTTCTAGTGAAAATTTCTACGATGGCCGCATGCAAGCTGTTACTTGAATACGTGGGTGCCGTACAACCTTCAACATAGTGAACGCTGGCCCCTTCATCGACAATAATCAAGGTCCGTTCAAATTGGCCAGTATTTTCAGCGTTGATTCGGAAATATGTTTGTAATGGTACATCAACTCGAACGCCTTTTGGTACATAAATAAAGGTTCCGCCTGACCAAACAGCTGAGTTTAAAGCGGCCAGTTTATTATCTGTCGGCGGCACAAGTTTTGAAAAATACTCTTTGAATAGGTCAGGATATTCTTTTAAAGCAGAGTCAGTATCTGTAAAAATGATGCCTAATTTTTCAAATTCTTCTTTCATGTTGTGGTAAACAACTTCTGATTCATATTGAGCAGAAGCCCCAGCTAGATAAGCACGCTCAGCCTCGGGAATCCCAATTTTTTCAAAGGTTTCTTTGATTTTATCAGGTACATCATCCCAATCGCGTGCGGGTTTGTCACTCGGTTTTTGGTAATATTTAATTTTACTAAAGTCAATATCTGACAGGTCTGGACCCCATTCTTGCATGGGCATTTTATTGAATTGTTCTAACGATTTTAAACGGAAGTCAAGCATCCATTCTGGTTCGCCTTTCACGCGAGAAATTTCGCGAACGACGTCTTCTGTTAGGCCGTCTCCGGTACTAAAGACTGGTTCCACATCGTCGTGAAAGCCAAATTTATATTCTTCTAATTCAGGTACTGTACTCAATTCGTCGTCACCCTTTCTTTATTTTTCACAATGTAAATGACCGGCTTCGCCTTGTCCGTTATTAGCAACAGCCTGCTCTAAGGCTTTCCAAGCCAGGGTTGCACATTTAATCCGAGCTGGAAATTTAGCTACGCCGCTTAACATTGCTGCATCGCCTAATTTTTCATCTTCGGCCACTTCATTTCCTTGAACAAGTTGGGAGAAATCCTCTGCTAAGGCCGTTGCTTCGGCGATTGTTTTTCCTAAGACTGCATCAGTCATCATACTAGCACTTGCTGTACTGATGGAACAGCCACTTCCTTGAAAGGCGATATCTTTAATCACACCGTCTTCAATGGCCACATCCAGTTCAATCACATCTCCACAAGTAGGATTATTCAGTTCAATTGTTTGGCTAGACGCATCTAGCGTTCCGTGGTGATGTGGGTGGCTAGAATGGTCCAAAATGACTTGGCGATATAAGTTATCTAATTTAGAAAGTGCCATGCTGGAAAAACTCCTTTGTCGCTTTAATCGCTTCAACTAAGCGATCTGCGTCTTCTTTGGTATTGTATAAATAAAAACTTGCCCGTGCAGTTGCTGGCACGCTCAAATAGTTTAATAGCGGTTGCGCGCAATGGTGACCCGCTCTGACAGCGACCCCTTCCATATCTAACGCCGTAGCCACATCATGTGGATGTAAGCCTTCAATATTAAAAGCAATCACACCTGTGTGGTCTTTGGGATTCTGTGGACCATAAATCGTCAAGCCCTCGATAGCTTGCAACTTCGGCAAAACATAGTGAACAAGGGCTGCTTCATGTTGATGAATGGCCTCTAAACCAATTTCAGTTAAATAATCAATGGCGGCACCTAAGGCAATTGCCCCAGCAATATTAGGTGTGCCAGCTTCAAATTTCCAAGGAAGCTCTTTCCAAGTACTTTCTTGAAGATGAACAAAGTCAATCATTTCGCCACCAAATTCCACAGGTTCCATTTGTTCCAATAAATGACGTTTGCCATAAAGGACACCAATTCCAGTTGGTCCACACATTTTGTGACCACTAAATGCATAAAAATCAGCATCGATGGCTTGAACGTCCACAGGCATATGAGGAACTGCTTGCGCGCCGTCTACCACCATCACAGCGCCATTTTGATGAGCTAATTGTGTTAATTCTTCGATTGGATTAATGACCCCTAACACATTTGAAACATGAGCAATCGAAACAATTTTCGTTTTTTCTGTAATTTGTTGACGTGCACTTGCCATGTC
This sequence comes from Enterococcus sp. DIV2419, assembly GCF_051711865.1. Taxonomy (NCBI): domain Bacteria; kingdom Bacillati; phylum Bacillota; class Bacilli; order Lactobacillales; family Enterococcaceae; genus Enterococcus; species Enterococcus sp. DIV2419. Next base: position 1,030,573 of record NZ_JBIONS010000001.1, on the reverse strand, counting down.
TAAAAAGCCGTCTTCAGTGACGTCTATATACTTCAAAATGGCCCCTGTACGTTGAGCTAATTGTTGCCAGGGAATAATGTTTGAATGATGTTCCATGTAAGATATGACGATTTCATCCCCGGCTGTAACTGCCAAGTCACCATAACTTTTGGCAATCCAATTCAAACTGGTTGTTGTTCCTCGTGTAAATAAAACTTCCGCTGTTTCTTTGGCATGGATAAATTGGCGAACCTTTTCGCGGGAGGCTTCATAGTCCTTCGTTGCTCGTTCGGCTAACGTGTGCACCCCACGATGAACATTGGCATTATCGGTTTCATAATAATGTCGTAAAACATCTAACACTGCCGTTGGTTTTTGGGTTGTTGCAGCATTGTCTAAATAAACTAGCGGTTCATCATTAACTTCTTGAAATAAAATAGGAAACGATTGACGAATGGTTGCTGCATCCATCATGCGTTTAACTTCCCTTCAATTACTTCTACAAATTCATTTTGTACTTCTTTAACTGGAATTGCTGTAATGACAGAACCTAGGAAGCCACGAATCACCAAACGTTCCGCTTCTTCTTTACGCAAGCCGCGGCTCATTAAATAATACATTTCTTCTGGATCTACTCGACCAACGCTGGCTGCGTGTCCGGCAGTCACTTCATTTTCATCAATTAAAAGAATTGGATTGGCATCACCACGAGCTTTATCAGACAGCATTAAAACACGACTTTCTTGCTGTGCGTCGGCTCCTTTTGCGCCTTTTAAAATGTGGCCAATTCCGTTAAACGTTAAAGTACCACGTTCACGAATGACTCCATGTTGTAAAATATGACCAATCGAATGTGGCGCTTTGTTTGTCACTCGTGTGTCGATGCCTTGTGTTTGTTTACCTGCACTAATTGCAACGACTTTAACTTCTGAATGAGCACCTTCGCCAACTAAATCAGAATCAAAATCAGCCACAACATCGCCATCATTCATGACGCCTAGAGCCCAATCAACAGAGGCATCCCGCATAATATAGCCACGACGATTCATATAAGTCGTTACAGTTTTCCCTAATTGATCCACAGCTGAGTATTTAACTTTTGCGCCATCTTTGGCAATTACTTCCACAACAATATTTCCAGAAGCTTTCTTTGCGTGATGACCGGTTGATTGAAAACGTTCTAAATAACTGAATTCACTATGATTATCTGCAACGATTAAAACATGTTTAAAGAAAGGTTGGTTGCTATCTGAATCCTGAATAAACAAAGATTCAATGGGCTCTTCAATCACTACGTTTTTAGGAACGTATAAGAAAACGCCACTATTCATGAAAGCCGCATGAGCAGCTGTCAGCTTATCTTCTTCTGGTAATACGGCTTTAGTCATATAGTATTCTTTAACTAATTCTGGGTACTCTTGTAAAGCAGTAAAAATGTCTGTAAAAATTACCCCTTGTTCCGCTAATGAGGCTGGCAATTGCTCAAAAGCATGAAAAGATCCTTGTTGAACAATTAAAGGATTGTCTTTCATTTGATCAAAACTTGCGACATTTCCTTCAGAAGGCACATAACTTTCCATGTGAACATTTAATAAAGGCCAACGATGAAATTTCACACGATCAATATGTGGTAACTCACTTTCGTCAGCGTTTCTTAAAGCCGTTGTTCGCAATTCAGTCATCCAAGCTGGTTCTTCATGTTCTAGTGAAAAAGCGGTGACTTCGTCAAGATAATCCATTAGATTTACTTTTTTCATTTATCTTGTCCTCCTTACGCTTCTTCTTTGTAATCAATACCTAATTCTTGGCTGATACCAGCATAGCCTTCTGTTTCTAAACGTTTTGCCAAATCAGCCCCACCGGTTTTCACAACGCGGCCTTCCATCATGATATGAACAACATCTGGCGTGATATAGTTCAATAAGCGTTGATAATGGGTAATAATTAACGCACCAAAGTTCTCGCCGCGCATTTCATTAACCCCTTTAGAAACTACTTTTAACGCATCGATATCTAAGCCTGAATCAATTTCATCTAAAATGGCAAACGTAGGCTCTAACATCAATAATTGTAAAATTTCATTTCGTTTTTTTTCGCCGCCAGAAAACCCTTCGTTTAAGTAACGCTCAGCCATTTCTTCAGGCATATTTAATAATTCCATTTTGCTATCTAATTTTTTTAAGAACTGCATGACTGACATTTTGTTGTCTTCGTCACGTTTTGCATTGATTGCTGCACGCATGAATTCAGCATTGGTAATCCCTGGAATTTCACTTGGGTATTGCATTGCTAAGAATAAGCCTAGGCGAGCGCGTTCGTCTACTTCTAAATCTAAAACGTTGACGCCGTCAAATAGAATTTCTCCTTCTGTGACTTCATAGTTAGGATTTCCCATAATTGCTGCTGATAAAGTAGATTTACCAGTCCCATTAGGTCCCATAATTGCATGGATTTCTCCAGTATTAATTGTTAAATCGACCCCTTTTAGAATCTTTTTATCTTCAATTGATACGTGTAAATTTTTGATTTCTAACACAGACATGTACAATTCCCTCCAACTTGTTTTAATCGTTTTTCCGTTCTCACTCATTTTAGCCTAATTGAGAATGAATCGCAAATTACAATTGCTAAAAATAACAACTCTTATCATCAAATTTTAGGATTCAATTTGTGAAGGAAAATTTTAAAAGGCTGATATTTCAAAGTTTCTCTATATTTTTAAGTGATCCTCCCTACACAAAGAAAAAAATTCTGGTAGAATAAAAAAATTTATTAAAGAAAGCGTTTTCTTAAATAATTACTTTAGAATGACTTTCGCAAAGAGAGCGTTGAGATACGCCTTCATCATCTATACAAAAAAATCCAGAGCATTTGCTTCTCTGGATTCAATAATTTTTATTAGTGATTGGTTTTATACTTCTAAAAGTTCTTGTTCTTTTTCAGCAGTAATCGCATCGATATTTTTGATGCTATCATCTGTTAATTTTTGAACATCTTTTTCAAATGAACGTAATTCATCTTCGGTGATGTCGCCATTTTTTTGAGCTTTTTTCAACTCATCCATTGCATCACGACGAACGTTACGGACAGCAACTTTTGAGTTTTCCGCTTCTTTTTTCACGTCTTTGGCTAATTCTTTCCGACGTTCTTCCGTTAATTGTGGAATCACTAAACGGATGACATTTCCATCATTGGTTGGGCTAATGCCGATATCACTCATTTGAATAGCTTTTTCAATGTCAGCGATAGAATTTTTGTCAAACGGTGTAATCATTAATACACGTGCTTCTGGGATATTGATACTTGCTAATTGGTTAACTGGTGTTGGTGCACCATAATATTCTACTTGAATACGGTCTAATAGACTTGCGTTCGCACGACCAGCACGAATTTGACCTAATTCACGGCGTAAGCTTTCTTCCGCTTTTGTCATTTTTTCTTTGGCTGTTGCTAAAACTTCTTTAGACATTCTTTATTTCCCCCTTACAGTTGTTCCGATATTTTCACCAAGGATGGCACGACGGATATTTCCTGCTTCATTTAGGTTAAAGACAACTAAAGGAATATCGTTATCCATACTTAATGAGCTTGCTGTTGAATCCATTACTTGTAGCCCTTTAGAAATAACATCTAAATGTGTTAGTTCTTCAAATTTTGTCGCTGTTTCATCCACACGTGGATCCGCAGAATAAACACCATCAACATTGTTCTTCGCCATTAAGATGACGTCCGCATCTACTTCTGCAGCTCGTAACGCAGCCGTTGTATCTGTCGAGAAGTAAGGATTTCCTGTTCCTCCGGCAAAAATAACAACGCGGCCTTTTTCTAAATGACGTTCTGCACGACGACGAATGTATGGTTCTGCAATTTGACGCATTTCAATTGATGTTTGAACACGTGTAGGCACACCAAGATTTTCTAATGTATCTTGCAATGCTAAGGCATTCATCACAGTAGCTAACATGCCCATATAATCTGCTTGTGCACGTTCCATGCCCATTTGAGCACCAATTTGTCCACGCCAGATGTTTCCGCCGCCAACCACGATGGCCATTTCGATACCTAATTCATGGACCTCTTTAATTTCTTGGACGATTTCTTTAATGACTGGTGGTTTAATGCCAAAACCGTCTTCTCCGGCTAGCGCTTCTCCACTTAACTTTAATACGACACGTTGATACTTAGGTTTAACCATCATAATTCCCTCCAAGATTCTCTAAAAATCATTCAATTCCTCATTTAGATGACTTTTCACCAAAATGATTTTTTAGACCAAGCAGTGCGATCCACTGGTTTTGCCTAAAAAAAGGGAGCGCATATCAAAGTTATGCGTTCCCAAATGGCTGAAAGACTGCCTTGAATCAAGCAGTAATCAATTTATGCAGCTTCCTTTGGGGATCGCTGTCTGTTTAGATACTTATGATTCACGGCTTTTCAACCGAGCGTTTGATGCTCTTAGTTTTTCATTTGGCTCATTACTTCATCCGCAAAGTTATCTTCACGTTTTTCGATACCTTCGCCAACTTCAAAACGTACGAATGATTTTACTTCGCCGCCTTTAGAAGCAACAAATTTTTCGACAGTCATATCTGGATCTTTAACAAATGGTTGGTCAACCAAAGCGATTTCTGCTTTGAATTTTTGTAGACGACCAACAACCATTTTTTCAACGATATTTGCTGGTTTACCTTCGTTTAATGCTTGTTCAGTTAACACAGCTTTTTCGTGTTCTAATTCTTCTTGAGGAATTTGAGATTCGTTGACATAGCGAGGGTTGATTGCCGCGATGTGCATAGCAACATCTTTCGCTACTTCTTCGTCAGTTGTGCCATCGATAACTGTTAATACAGCAATACGGCCACCCATGTGTAAGTAAGCGCCAAATGCAGCATTGTCAGCTTTTTCGACAACTTCAAAACGACGGAAGCTGATTTTTTCACCGATAACAGTTGTTGCTTCGATTAAATCAGATTCGATTGTGCCTTTTTCAGTTTTAATAGCCATTGCTTCTTCCATCGTAGCTGGTTTGTTTTCAGCAACTTTAGTCGCAATATCTTTAACTAAATCTTGGAACATTTCGTTTTTAGAAACGAAGTCAGTTTCTGAGTTTACTTCAACGATTGCTGCAACGTTACCTACAGTTGCTACGTTTGCTAAACCTTCAGCCGCAATGCGGTCATTTTTCTTCGCTGCTTTAGCCATACCATTTTCACGTAAAAAGTCTACGGCTTTTTCCATGTCGCCTTCTACTTTTACTAATGCTTTTTTAGCGTCCATCATTCCAACGCCAGTCATATCGCGTAATTCTTTTACCATTTTAGCTGTAACGTCTGCCATTATTTGTGTCCTCCTCGGATATTATCAATTCTTTTTAAAAAAGCTATCTCAAAGGAGAATCAGGCTTTTTGTCGCCTAGCCTTTGAGACAGCTCCGTAATCATTATTATTCAGCTGATTCGTTGTTTCCTTCAACAACATCAACGATTTCTTCGATTGAAGTTGCTTCTGGTGTTTCTTCAACGAATAACTCTTCAGTTGCTTGGTCTTCCCCTTGGTTACCTTCGATGAAAGCGTCAGCCATTTTAGCAGTGATTAATTTCACAGCGCGGATTGCATCATCATTTGAAGGGATTACAACATCGATCTCATCAGGATCACAGTTTGTATCAACCATTGCAACGATAGGAATGTTTAATTTGTGTGCTTCTTGAACAGCAATGCGTTCTTTACGTGGGTCAACGATGTACATTACATCTGGAATTCTTGGCATATCAGCGATACCACCTAAGAATTTTTCTAAACGTTCACGTTCTTTGTTTAAGCCAGCAACTTCTTTCTTAGGTAAAACTTCGAAAGTGCCGTCTTCTTCCATTGCATTGATTTTTTTCAAGCGAGCAATACGTTTTTGGATTGTATCCCAGTTAGTTAACGTACCACCTAACCAACGATGGTTTACATAGTATTGACCAGCGCGGATTGCTTCATCTTTGATTGCTTCTTGTGCTTGTTTTTTAGTTCCTACGAATAAAGCAACGCCGCCTTCTTCTGCAACGTTTTTCATGTAATCGTAAGCTGCATCTACTAATTTCACTGTTTTTTGTAAGTCAATGATGTAGATACCGTTTCTTTCTGTGAAGATATATTTCTTCATTTTTGGGTTCCAGCGACGAGTTTGGTGACCAAAGTGTACGCCGGCTTCTAGTAATTGTTTCATAGAAATTACTGCCATGTTGTGTTTCCTCCAGTTTGGTTTTTATTTTCCTCTTCTTTTCGTCAACTCCTTGAAGAACTACCGTAGTAGCACCACTTCGCAGATGGAAAAGAATGTGGATTTCGTGTGTGAAAATCACACCTTTAACAGTATAAGATATTTTCAGAAAAATAGCAAGCCTTAAAACTAGAAATGTCGCTCCTACTGCGCTTGCCAAACAAGATGACATTCTTCGTTTCCCGTTTCATCGATGGTTCGCTTTTGTTGGACAAAGCCTTGTTTTTGATAAAAGGCATAAGCTGCTTGATTTTTCCTGTAAACAGCCAAAGATAAGAGGTCCTGTTCTTCTTTTGCTACTTGCAGTAATTTCTGACCGATGCCCTTCCCTTGAAACGCTTTTTTTATAAAAATTCCTGCGATATAGTTATCCATTAAGCCTAAAAACCCAATTATCTGACCCTCTTCTTCCGCTAAGATCAGTGTTGCTTTTGGCAACGCAGCGCGGACAAATGCCTTATTTTCTTGCCAATAAGTTGGTGCGACAAATGGATGAGCTTCTAGATTCGTTTGCAGCCAAATAGCCATAATGGTTTCTAATTCTTTTTCTGTTAACTGGGTTGTCTTTTTGATAGTCAGCATTTTTTGACACTCGTTTCTGTTATTGATTATTTTCAAAATAAAACATTAACACGCCTGCTGCGATAGCGACATTCAATGATTCTGCTTGACCTTTCATTGGAATATAAAGATTTTTCGTGGTTTCTGCTAACAATTCTGGCGAAACTCCACTACCTTCATTGCCTAAAATCAACGCATAATTTTCCACTGCCTCTTGTTCATAATAAGCAATCGCAGCTTCATTTAATTCTGTACCGAAAACTGGTAGTCCTTGCTTCTTGAATGCCTGAACCACTTCAGTCAACTCTCGTTGGAGAACTGGTAAATGATAGTGACTTCCCTGCATTGAGCGCAACACTTTTGTATTGTAAATATCTGCTGTGCCTTTACCTAAAATCACGCCTGCTAAACCTGCTGCATCAGCTGTGCGAATCATCGTACCAACATTGCCAGGGTCTTGGATATTATCTAAAAGTAACCAACCACCTTTAAAAGAAAGCGACTGCTCTTGTTGCGTTTCCAAGGTGACAATTGCCAAAATTCCTTGTGAAGTTGGCAGCTCCGACAAACTATTTAAAACCTCATCACTTACAAAAATTAATTTTTCTGTTTCTTGTTCAGCTAACCAAGTTCCCCATTCTTGTTGACCTCTTTGGTTAAACAAAATCCACTGGACATCGGCATTGGCCTTCACAGCTTCTTCAACTAAATGAAATCCTTCTATTATATATTGGTTCAGTTCTTCTCGGTACTTCTTTTTGTGTAATTTTTTCCATTCTTTTAATTGGTTATTTTTCGTTGATGTAATTTCTTTCATAAGTCACCTCGCCTTTGTATTATAGCATGCTTCTAGCTTGCTTGGATACTTGCTAGAACCAAGAAAAATCGCTATCATAAAGAAAAAAGCAAAGGAAGTGTCTCTCATGGAAAAACTAAGAATGAATGTACAAGGACGTGTCCAAGGTGTTGGCTTCCGCTACATGACAAAAATGGTGGCAGATCAATTAGGTGTCACTGGTTCGGTGAAGAACGAAGACGACGGGTCCGTTTCAATTACAGCAATTGCACCTGAAGACATAATGGAAACATTTATCAAAAAAATCAAAGATTCCCCCAGTCCGGCGGGACGTGTAACGTATGTTGATATTCAAGAAGACCCTTTGTTAGAAGAAACGGAACAATTTAAAGTGATTCAATAAACTTACTTTCTAACGATTGATTTCTTTGGGAAGAAGCCTTGAACAGCAAGTAGTTCCTGCTTTTTATTGATTTTTGTAAGAGCTTCTTTTCGATTTTGATTGAAAAAGAGCGCTGTTTCAAGTATAGTTAACCATGTAAAAATTTTTTAGAAAAGGACCGAATTACATGCGTAAATTAAACCGATGGCTTTACGGCTCTGGCTTACTATTTTTAGTAATGTTTTTATCAGGCTGTGTGAAAACAGGAGCAGATGGACAACCAACTGGTGAAGGTTTTGTCTATAACTTCCTTGTTTTACCGATGAGTAATGCAATTACTTATCTTGTCGATAACTTTAATTGGAACTATGGTTGGGCGATTATTTTTATCACCATTATTGTACGGATCATTATTTTACCGTTAGGCTTACATCAATCGAAAAAAAGCTTTATCCAAACGGAAAAAATGCAAGCAATCAAACCCCAAGTGGATGTTGCACAAGCAAAAATGAAACAAGCAAGTACGCGTGAAGAACAAATGGCCGCACAAGCAGAACTACAAAAGATTTATAAAGAAAACAATGTGAGTATGGTTGGCGGAATTGGTTGTTTGCCTTTATTAATTCAAATGCCTATTTTCTCTTCTCTGTTCTTTGCTGCTCGTTATACAAAAGGTATTGCCACGGCAAGCTTCTTAGGAATGAATTTAGGGCAACCAAATATGATTTTAGTGGCATTAGCTGGTTTAGCCTATTTAGCTCAAGGCTATATTTCAATGATTGGTATTCCTGAAGAACAAAAGAAAACAATGAAATCAATGCTGATTGTTTCACCATTAATGATTGTTTTCATGTCCTTTAGCTCACCTGCAGGCGTAGCGCTTTACTGGGTAGTTGGTGGTATTTTCACATGTATTCAATCTGCCATCACAAATATCCTCTTACGTCCAAGAATTAAAAAACAAGTACAAGAAGAATTGAAAAATAACCCACCAAAACAAGTGGTTACTCCTATTAAGGATGTGACACCAAAAGAAACAAACAAAGCAACGCAAAAAACGAACCAACCAAAAGCAAACGGCAATAAAGGTCGCAATGCTGGAAAACAAAAACGTAAATAAAAAAAGGATCGCCTCTAAACGGCGATCCTTTTTTTACTTCAATTCTTTCCCAGTCATCTCTTCAATAGTTCGAATAGACTTTGGACCAAAGCCATGCAACGAAAGTAACGCTTTTCGGCCTCGTGCGTAGAGTTCATCCACACTGTCGATTTTTTCATTCGTTAGCGCACGAACAGCTGGCTTTGATAATTGTGTTAAAATTTGTTCAAATGTTGTTTCTAGCATGCTGTCGGTTCCTCCTTAGCGGTCGAAAAGCAGCGCTTTTTATTTTACAATTAATAAATCTAAGCTAGCAATTGATAACGCCATTTTAGCAATTTGCATTAATTGTTTTAATCGGTTTTGTTTGACTTTTTCATCCTCAACCATAACCATCGTTTCATTGAAGTACGCATCAATTAACGGACGTAGATTTACTAGTGCTTCATAGTTTTCTGCAATCGTGCGTGTCGCAAATGCTTCAGATAAATCGTTAACCGCTTGATACAGTTCTTTTTCTGCCTTATTTTCAAACAGACTTGGATCAATCCCTTCTTCAGTATCACCTAAAAGTTCTTGACCTTTTTTCGCTAGATTAATAACACGCGTTAAGGCTTCCATTGATGGTTTAAAATCTTGATCTTCAAAACGGCTTTTTAAAATATTCGCTGAAGCAAATAATTTCGATAAATCGGCTTGCTCAGCAGACACCACTGCATCGATAATGTCATGGCGAACATTTTTCGTCATTAATAATTGACGTAAGCGAGCTTTCACAAATTCAACGACTTCTGCTTGTCCTTCGTTTAGTAAAACGCCATATTTCTCAACATCTTGATTCACTGCTTCATCAACTTCTGTTTGTAATTGAACTAATGGGAAGGTCCAGCCTTTATCTTCAATAATTCGGATAACGCCATAGGTTTGACGACGAAGTGCATAAGGATCGTTAGAACCTGTTGGAATCATACCAACTGAGAAGAATGAAAAGACGCTGTCAAGCTTATCGGCTAAGGCTAAAACAGCCCCGATTGCTGTTTCTGGCAATTCACCTTCACTGGAAGTTGGTAGATAATGTTCTCGAATCGCCGTTGCTACGGCTGGTTTTTCGCCTTGTAATAAGGCATATTTTTCTCCCATAATTCCTTGTAATTCTGGGAATTCACCAACCATATTTGTTACTAAGTCAAATTTATAAATTTCAGAGGCACGTTTTAAATCTTCCAATTCCTCCTCAGATAAGCCAACTTTTCGACCAATGATTTGTGCAATTAAAGCAACCCGTTGCATTTTTTCATAAATTGAACCAATCTTTTCATGGAAAGTCACATTTTTTAGTTTTTCAACACATGCTTCAATCGTTAATTTTTTATCTTCATTGTAAAAGAATTCTGCATCTTCTAAACGAGCAATTAACACTTTTTCATTTCCTTTAATCACGTTTTCAAGGTGAACATTATCCCCATTGCGAACAGCGATAAAATGCGGCATTAATAAGCCTTGGTCGTTACGAACTTCAAAGTAACGTTGGTGTTCTTTCATAGAAGTCACTAATACTTCATCTGGAACAGATAAATATTTTTCATCAAAACTGCCTACAAATGCAGTTGGATATTCCACTAAATTCGTAACTTCTTCCAATAACTCTTCATCTAAAGCTAACTGCCAATTTTTTTCTGCAGCGAGTGCGTTCGCTTGATCAACAATCATTTGTTTCCGTTTATTCGGTTGAACCACTACAAATTGTTCTTTTAATTTTGCTTCATATTCATTAGCATGTTGGAACGTCACATCGTCTCCCAAGAAACGGTGGCCACGAGAAGTTTGCCCTGTCGTCACGTCTAACACGTTGAAAGGAATTACTTCATCATCAAGTAGTGCCACAATCCAGTGAATTGGACGAATATATTCGAAATCATAGTTTGCCCAGTGCATTGTTACCGGGAAAGTTAGACTTGTAATCACGTCATTTAATTTTGTTAATACCTCTTTGGCACTTTGGCCTTTGGTAAACTTCGTCACATAGACATATTCGACACCATTTAATTCTTTGAAAACAATGTCCTCAGTTGTAACTCCTTGGCCGCGTACAAAACCTTGTGCAGCTTTTGACCAATTTCCTTCAGCATCTAAAGCAATCTTTTTCGCTGGACCCTTTACTTCTTCTTCAACATCTGCTTGTTTTTCAGGAATCGCAGTTACTTTCACGGCTAAACGACGAGGTGTGGCAAAGGATTGCACTGTTTCATAGTCTAAATGATGTTCATCTAAAAATTTGATTACTTTTTCTTCAAGTTGGATACGGCTTGGTGTGACAACATGTGCGGGCATTTCTTCTAAGCCAATTTCTAATAATAAATCTTTTGCCATGTTATTCTGCCTCCTTGGATACACTTTGATCTTTATTTAATAATGGGAACCCTAATTTTTCACGTTCAGCCACAAAAATTTTCGCTACGGAACGAGCCATATTCCGAATGCGGGCTAAATATCCTGCACGTTCCGTTACAGAGACAGCACCGCGAGCATCTAATAAATTGAATGTATGGCTACATTTTAAAATATAATCATAGGCTGGATGAACTAAACTTTCTTCAATACAGCGTTTAGCTTCTTTTTCAAATTTGTCAAAGTTTTCTAAAAGCATTTCTTGGTTACTAATTTCAAAGGAATATTTTGAATGTTCATATTCAGGTTGCACAAAAATTTCACCATATTTAACGCCTTGTGTCCATTCTAAATCATAGACACTTTCGACTTCTTGGATATATGATGCTAAGCGTTCTAACCCGTAAGTAATTTCAGAAGTGACAGGATGACATTGTAAGCCGCCAACTTGTTGGAAATACGTAAATTGGGTAATTTCCATGCCATCTAACCAAACTTCCCAACCTAAACCAGCACAGCCCATTGAAGGATTTTCCCAGTTATCTTCTACAAAACGAATGTCATGTTCTAATGGATCAATTCCTAATAATTTCAAACTTTCTAGATAAAGTTCTTGGATATTTTCAGGAGAAGGCTTCATTACAACTTGGAATTGATGATGTTGGTATAGACGGTTTGGATTTTCACCATAGCGTCCATCAGCTGGACGACGAGAAGGTTCTACGTAGGCAGCATTCCATGGTTCAGGTCCAATGGCACGTAAAAACGTGTAAGGACTCATGGTGCCGGCTCCCTTTTCTGTATCATAGGCTTGCATTAACATACAGCCATTAGATGACCAAAATTTTTGCAAGGTTAAAATCATTTCTTGTACGGTTAACTTGTTTTTCATTGTTTTCCTCCTTGGAATATTTTTTATAGACATAGGGATTGACTTTGCTTCGGGAATGTAAATTTAAAAAGGGCTACAGAAAAACAATTTTGTAGAATGGGATAATTTTTATGCTGTTATAACGTTCCACATCTACTCCATGTTTTTGGCTAAGCAGTTTGTTTTAACATAGAGGAGACAACGTTCCCTTTGGTCACCTTGTACTGTTCCACATCTGCTCTGACACTTTGTGTCAGTCGCAGTGAGGAACATGCAAAAAGTCCCCATGCCTATTAATAGACATAGGGACGAATAATTATCGCGGTTCCACCCTACTTCCGATGTGTTCATCGGCAGCTTCGTTTGTCGTACTCCAAAGTGCCTTTCAAAAGTTCCGTGTTTCTGGCTCCCACTCTCCCAGATTCGCTTAACAGAGGGTTCTTTTTACTTCTCTTTTTCTTCGTACGTATTTAACTTCTCTATCATAATACGGTGTCTGAGGGAAGTTGTCAAATTTTTTTTTAGAAAAACGTCTGCTTGTTTATGTTTCTTTTTCTTCCTTCTTTCGTGGTGGAATTTTTAACGTATTTTCCCACGTTTTCATTTGATCAATAAATTTTTTGCTTTTTAAGTGCAACCCGACATATTCATCGTATAACATATCAATCGTTTCTCGAATACTTTTCTTAGTTTCTTCTTTTACTTGAATGTTTTGGACTTTTTCATAGGAGACTTGCGAAAATAAGCGAATAAAATGAATCGCTCTAGGATCTGCATGGTAGCGCTGTTCATCTAAATGCCAATGTTTTTCACAAAGCACACCGCTATACTTTGAAGAGTAGTCAAATTTCCCTTGTGTTTCGCCACAAGCCACACAATGATGCCATTCTGGTCGTACACCAAACCGTTCTAACAATTGAATTTCAAAAATATTTGTAATGATTTCCGGATCTTTTTGCTCATTTAAAGCGGATAATGCCATGTGGGTAAATTGAAATAAGTTCGGATCATAGTGCTGATCTTCAATTGCTGCATCGACTAAGTTTAAAATATATGTTCCATATGCGTTAATAAATATGTCTTGTTGAATGTTTCGAAAAGGTTGAACTTCTTTGCTGCTATTGAGAAAAGATAAGCCTTCTTCTCTAAAATTTCCGATGTAGACGGCTTCTGTAAATGGCAGAATCGCTGGCAAAAGAGGATTATTTTTTCGATGCGCGCCTTTCACAAAAAACATCAATTTTCCATAGGATTCTGTAAAAATTTTGACGAGTTTATCCTTCTCTTTAAAATCCTTCGTAAATAAAATAATGCCTTTGGTCTCCCCTAATGCCATTCAATTCACTTCCATTTCTTATGTAAATTAGTGTAGTGTTTGGGAAGTTCGTTTATACACTCGCTTCTCAAACACTACTTTCTTAATATTCTTCTTTGCGATAACCAAAATCTTGTAAATAGATTTTTTTGTCACGCCAGTCTTTTTGGACTTTTACCCACAGCTCCAAATACACTTTGTCATCTAATAAATATTCAATATCTTGACGCGCCTTGGTACCAATTTGTTTCAGCATTTTTCCGCCTTTGCCAATGATGATGCCTTTTTGACTGTCCCGTTCTACAATAATGGTTGCTTGGACATGGACTTTATCGTTTTCATCCCGTTTCATTGAGTCCACAACGACAGCGACAGAATGAGGAATCTCATCTCTTGTTAAAAGTAACACCTTTTCACGAATTAATTCAGAAACGATAAAATATTCTGGATGATCCGTAATTTGGTCATCAGGGAAATATTGTGGTCCTTCTGGCATTTGCTCAACGAGAACATCCATTAAATGCTCAAAATTATTTCCTTCCGTGGCAGAAATTGGAATAATTTCTTTAAAGTCCATTTGTTTCGAATAGTCTTCAATAATACTCAATAAATCATCTGGATGGACTTTGTCAATTTTATTAATAATCAAGTAGACTGGACTATTATTATTTTTCAATCGTTCAATAATAAAGTCGTCACCTTTCCCGCGTTTTTGATCAGCACTTACCATAAATAAAGTAGCATCTACTTCACGCATCGCATTGTAGGCACTTTCCACCATGAAATCGCCTAAGCGGTGTTTAGGTTTGTGAATCCCTGGAGTATCGATAAAAACAATTTGTGCTTCAGGAATTGTATAAATTCCTTGAATCTTATTACGAGTTGTTTGTGCTTTGTCACTCATAATTGCAATTTTTTGGCCGACAATTCGATTTAACAATGTTGATTTTCCAACATTTGGTCTGCCGACAATGGCTACGAAACCAGATTTATGTTCAGTTGTCATTGTATTTCTCCTCTTATTTCCACATTTGAATGATTTGTAAAATTTTTGGTACAAATAGAATTAGTCCTACTAGCACTGCGAAACCGGCTGTTAATAAAACAGCTCCTGCGGCCATGTCTTTAACCTTTTTTCCGATTGGATGAAAGTGAAAATCCGTAAACATATCTACGACATTTTCAAAAATTGTGTTGATAATTTCTGCCAACCAGACAAGAAAAACGGCCAATAACAACCACAGCCATTCAGCAAGTGTTAAAGAAAACAAGAAACCAAACACAATGGCCGTGACACCAAACGCCACATGTTTGCGCATATTACGTTCTTCTCGAAAAACTGTTTTGATTCCTTGCCAAGCAAATTCTAATGAATTAATAAAATGTTTATTTTTTCCTGTTTGCTCATCTTTTAAGGCCATACGCATCTAAAATCTCTTTCTGTAAACCAAACATTTCTTTTTCATCTTCAGGTTCCATATGATCGTACCCATTCAAATGTAAAAAGCCATGTACTGCCAAAAAGCCCATTTCTCGTTCCAATGTGTGCCCATATTCAACTGCTTGTTCTGCTGCTCGCTCTGTTGAAATAATTAAATCACCTAGATTACGTGGTAGCTCTGCCAACTCTTCATCATCAAAAATAATTGGCAATTCGTCTTCCCCTTCATCCTCTAAAGCAAAACTGATGACATCTGTAGGCATATCTTTGCCCCGATAGTCACGATTAATCACTTGGATACCTGCGTTATCTGTAAAAGTCACCGACATCTCCGTATCTTCGGCAATTTCTAGAAAACCCGCTGCAAATTGCAGCAAGTTTTCGATTTCTTTGATTTCTTCTGTTGGTACTTTCTCGGTTTCATCAATGAAAGTAATATCCATTAGTCATCTCTCTTTTCTTGTTCATCTTTCATTTCTTCTGCTTCAGCTTTCATTTTTGGATACTTAATCCGTGAATGGAAGGTACTGCACAATCCATTAATTAATGATTTTTCAATGATGCGAATCTCTTTCATCGTTAACCCGCATTCATCTAATTGGCCATCTGAAATTCTATCTTGAATCACATTATGCACAAAGGCTTGAATTTTTTCGTTGGTGGGATGATCCATCGCCCGCACAGCAGCCTCACAGGTATCAGCAATACTCACAATCCCTGCTTCTCGTGTTTGTGGACGTGGCCCAGGATAACGGAAGTCGGATTCTTTAATTTCAGGATTGCGTTCTTTTGCTTTCACATAGAAAAATTTCATCAATGTTGTGCCATGATGTTGTCGACAAATGTCAATCACCATTTGCGGCATATTGTACTCTTCTAAAATTTTGGCGCCATCAATTACGTGGCCAAAAATAATTTGTTTACTATCTTCTGGTAATAAAAAGTTATGTGGATTTTCTGCACCAGCAGGTAAGTTTTCCACAAAGAAATTGGCGTGTTTAATTTTACCAATGTCATGGTAATAACAAGCAACTCGTGTTAATAGCGACCGCCCGCCAATCTCAGCAACAGCGTTAGCGCTCAAACTAGCCACCATCATGCTATGATGATAGGTACCTGGCGCTTCTTCTAACAGTTGTTTTAACAACGGATGGTTCGGATTACTTAATTCATTCAAGACAATCATACTATCATCGGTCACTAATAATTCGATATACGGATGCAAGCCCATTGTTGCTAAAAATGAAAGTACCGTTCCTGCACTTGCACAAATTAAAGCTGTCCACGTTTTACCATCTGTTAAACTCATCCCTTGATAAATCATTAAGACAACCGCCATGAAAACAGGAAAGACCACTACCCACATTAAAGCTGGGAAAACTTGCTCACTCATCCGTTTTCGTTTAACAACTGTTGCTAGAAATCCTGAGAATAAGTACATAATCAGAATAACCGTCAACGAGTTTGTGCCAATAGAATTATAAAAGATAAATAACGCAAAAACGACTTGGAAAATGGCAGCGATTATCCCTGAACGACGATTCACAAAATGATTTAGAATCAGCGGCGCAAAGGCTGCTGGATAGAACAAGGGAATATACATCAACTGCTCTGTTTGGAAAATCTGGAAGAATTTCATTAAAATAACACTGATTAGCATAGCACCCGTGTAAAAGATAATAAACGAGCGTTGTCGCGAAGGCTCAGTCACTTGTTTTGTAAAGAAAATCAACACTTCAACTTGAAGTAAAATAGCTAATGCTAATGCCACCATCGGAAAAATAGACGTATTTTGACTAGTCATTCCTAGTAACTCAAGTTTTTCGACCGCTTTTGCATCAATTTGAGTACCTTCACGAACAATAATTTCGCCTTGATAAATCATTGCGGGTTGAACAGCATTCATCGCTTTTTGGCGTAGCTCTTCTGTTCGTTTTTCATTGGCAATATCGTTTACCACAATCCCTTGGTTAACAATGTAACGAATGACTTGTTGCATGGTACTCGTAATGTCTAAGTATTGAATTTTACCGTTAGCTTCTTGGCGAATTTTATCCAAATCAGATTCTCGAACGTGATTTTGCATTGCGTCATCCACCAACATCAAACTTTCTGAACGAACCTTATCTAATTGCTCAGAGGTTAATGTAAAGATTGTTTGATAAAAAACATTAGGAAAACTTTGATAAAACGTAACTTCATCTTGCGGTAAAGATTCAAACAATGACTTTAAGCTAGCTACTCGTTCTTCCACGGTCGGCGCAGGAATCGTTTCTTCCTTTTTGGCCTTTGCTTGCTTATTGCTGTACTCTTTGTCTACTTTTTCATTCGCAGAATCAATCAATTTAAATAATTTATCAATACGATTATGTTGGACAGATGCCGTATCTTCTTGATAAATATATTCGGGTGTGACAGCTTCTGCTGCCAATTTTTTTCTTTGTTCTGTTTCGTAGGTATTCTCGATATTTTTATTTGCACGAATGGTTTTCTCGGCCAGTTGACCTTCTTTAATTTCTACTCTTTTCTGATGGACACTGCCAAACATAATCATAAATAAAAGAAGAGAAAAAACGGCTAATAAAATAGGTAAATAGGCTTTACCTAAACGATCCCCTAACTTTGTAAGTACTTTTTTCAAAAGGTACTTTCACTCCTTCCCTAACTGCTTAGGAATGCTTTTGTTGTTCTTTTTCATAGGCTTGAATAATTTGTGCTACAACCGGATGACGCACAACGTCACTGGCTTCAAAATTTACAAAGGCAATTTTTTCAATGTCTTTTAACGTACGCTCGGCGTTAACTAAACCACTTGTTACACCACGTGGCAAGTCAATCTGACTAGTATCTCCATTAACAATCATTTTTGAACTAAACCCTAAACGAGTTAAAAACATTTTCATTTGGGCAACCGTGGTATTTTGTGCTTCATCTAGAATGACAAAAGCATCATCCAATGTACGACCACGCATATAAGCAAGCGGGGCAATTTCAATAACGCCGCGTTCCATTAAACGATTTGTATGATCCATACCAAAAATTTGATACAAGGCATCGTAAACTGGACGTAAATAAGGATCGACTTTTTCTTTTAAGTCACCTGGTAAAAAGCCCAAGCTTTCGCCAGCTTCCACCGCTGGACGAGTTAAAATAATTTTTTGTACTTCGCCTTTTTTCAAGGCTGCTACTGCCATCACCACGGCTAAAAAGGTTTTTCCTGTCCCCGCAGGCCCCACCCCGAAAATGACGTCATGAGTTTTAACTGCATCGATATATTTTTTTTGACCAACATTCTTAATTCGGATGGCCCGACCATGATGGTCCTTCATAATTTCTTCTTCATACATGGCAATAAACGCCTCTAAATTTCCAGCTTTGGCCATTTTTAAAGCAGAAACGACATCTGGCGTATGCACTTTGATGCCTCGTTGAATTAATGTTTGTAGCGCTCTTAACACGGAAGCGACTAACTCTACCTCTGATGATTCGCCAATTAACTGAATAACTTCGCCACGACTATTAATCGTTACGTGGGTATTCTCTTCTAAAAATTTGATATGTTTATCATGTGTTCCTAAAAGCATGTGTGCATCATCAGAATCAGTAAGTATTAATTCCAAAGATTTTGACTGATTATCTGTCAAAAAACGTCCATCTCCTTTATTATATAGTCCTTTACAATGATACCACATTCTTATCTGTTTAAAAAGAAGTCGTACCTGATTTGACTTTGAAAGTCAAAAAAGAGAAAACCGTAAAAAGCTACCGGTTTTCTCTTTGTATAAAAAAACTAGGACAGTATCCTGTCCTAGTTTCGATAACGCTCTTAGTTTTCTTGTAATAATTCTTTCACAATTGCGTTAACTTGGTTGCCATCGGCTTTGCCTTTGACTTTCGGCATCATAGCGCCCATCACTTTACCAAAATCTTTTGGTGAAGTGGCGCCAGTTTGCGTCATTACCTCTTGAACTAGTTGACGAATTTCTTCCTCCGTTAGTTGTTGAGGCATATATTTTTCAACAATTGCTATTTCAACTTTTACTTTTTCAACAAGATCGTCGCGTCCCGCCTTTTCAAACTCTGATAAAGAATCTTTTCTCTGTTTCATCTCACGAGACAATACAGTGAGTTCTTCTTCTCCGTTCAATTCACGGCCCGCTTTAATCTGATCATTTTGAATGGCAGTCTTTAACATACGAAGTACGGCTAAAGTTTCTTTGTCTTTAGCTTTCATCGCTGTTTTAATGTCGTCATTCAATGTGGTTAGCAATGACATACCACCAACTCCAATTCATTCAAAACTAGAATTTTTTACGTTTTCTAGCTGCTTCAGATTTTTTCTTACGCTTTACACTTGGTTTTTCGTAGAATTCACGTTTACGTGATTCTTGTAAAGTACCCGCTTTTGAAACGGAACGTTTGAAGCGACGAAGAGCATCATCAAGAGATTCGTTTTTACGAACGACTGTTTTTGACATGTAATTCCCTCCCTCCGAGCTTAAAAAGTAACCGTTTTTCTTATTTGTGGGAAAAACCCACAAATTAAAATACTGTCCTTGTTATATTATAGCTAAAGCATAAATAACCGTCAACCACTCTACTGATAAAATACGAAATTTTTGTTTGATTTTTCGTCTTATTCGCTATTTTTCACAACAATCGGCACAACGACCAAGTATTTCAAAGCGATGTCCTTCAATTGAACAACCTTTTAACTGTTCTTCAAAAAAATTCATCGGACACATGTGAATTTCTTCCGTTTTGCCACAAACCGTACAAATAAAGTGATGATGATGTTCCACCTCTTGGCAACAACGGAAGCGAAACTTTTGTTCGCCATTTAATTCTGTTTTTTCTAGCAATTCTAAGCGCTCAAAGTCATGCAAGTTACGATAAACCGTATCATAACTGACTCCTTTAAAGGTTTCATTCATAAATTCATACACTTCACGTGCAGAAACATACCGATTTCGCTTAATCAAATAGCTCATCAGTAATTCTCGTTTTTTAGTATATTTTAATCCACTGGCTTTCATGGTTTCTAAGGCTTGTTCAATATTGGTTTTTACTGGTGTCATCGCCATTTCCTCCCTCACCAACCTAAATCAGAATCATTACGAAATAGATTCTGGACTTATGGTATAATAAAATTATTAAAAATGCAAGAAAGGACTTACCCTCTATGACTATTTCTGAAGAAAAAAAATGTGTGACGATTTTTGTCATCTCAGATTCTGCTGGCGAGACCGCTTCAAAATTGGCGGCTGCTTCAATGGCCCAGTACCCAACTGTTGATTTTACTTTGATTAGACGAACATTCGTTAAAGACGAAGATAAACTGGTGCAAGCGTTAGAAGATGCCAAAAAAGCAGAAGCCATGGTACTGCATACTATTATTAATGATCATCTCGTGGCGATTGCTAATCAATTTTTCAATGAGCATCAATTGTTCCATTTTGATATTTTGACACCACCAGTTGCGGAAATCGAACGATTAACAGGTGTCGCACCCATGCGGGAACCAGGTGCCTTACATCATCTGAATGAAAATTATTTTAAACGAATTGAAGCAATGGAATTTGCTGTCAAATATGACGATGGCAAGGACCCACGAGGCTTTTTAGAAGCGGATGTGTTACTTCTTGGCGTTTCCCGAACTTCTAAAACACCGCTAAGTCTCTTTTTAGCCAACAAGAACTTAAAAGTTGCTAATTTGCCACTAATTCCTGAAGCACATTTACCGAAACAATTATTCGAAATGGACCCTAAAAAAATTGTTGGCTTAACCAATGATCCCAATGTTTTAAACGGGATTCGTAAAGAACGAATGCGCGCATATGGATTACCTGAAAATACTTCTTATTCAGATATTGAAAAAATTCGGCGAGAACTGGCTTTTGCAAATGATCTTTATCAAAAATTAGGTTGTATCGTTATTGATGTCGCTTCTCTTTCAATTGAAGAAACTGCCTCAATGATTCTTAATGCTTTGAACTTAGAAGATCATAGCTATTATTCCACGGAAACAGCCGAGGATTAAAAAAAACGAGAAAAAATCACTAGTGATTTTTTCTCGTTTTTTTTTAAAAGACTTGAACGCCTTCTTGATCAATATTGAAAATTTGGATGCTCGCTTTGGTAGATAATTTCTCCAAACTTTGAACAATTTCGTTGGTTCGTTCTTCTGGCGACAAGATTAGCACAGTTGGACCAGCACCGCTTAAGAAAGAGCCATAAGCACCTCTTTGCTGAGTTAAACGACGAATTTCTTTTAAGTGAGGAACCAATGAACGACGATACGTTTCATGCCATTTATCTTGTTCCATCATTTTGCCTGCTAAAGGTAAATCCCCGTTTAAAATTGCGGCAATCATAACATTGGCAATTGAGCTGGCCGCGACCGCTTCTTTATAAGCCAATTTTTCGGGCAAAACAGCGCGACTTTTTTCGGTAAATAACGGTTCCTCTGGAATAAATGCAATGACATCACACATTGGAAAATGATGTTTGACATGGTAGACTTGGTTTTCTACATGGCTAGCCACCACGAAATCTCCTAAAATAGCAGGGGCAACATTATCCGGATGTCCTTCCATCTCTGTGGCCAAACGAACTTTTTCTTTAGGGGACAAATTTAAATGTGCTAGTCGGTTAGCTAATTCAATGCCTGCTACAATCACACTTGAGCTACTGCCTAGTCCTCTTGCAAGGGGAATGTCAGAAACCATCCGAATAACTTTTGGTGTTAATTCTGGTGCAATTTTCAATGCCGTTTGAATTAATAAATTCTCTTCATTAGTAGGGATCTCTTCTCCCAAAGTATGTTGAATTTCCCAAAATTCACTTTCACCTAAAACGTTGATTGTTAAATAAGCGGATAATGCAATGCCACATGAATCAAAGCCAGGTCCTAAGTTGGCACTAGTGGCAGGTACTCTTATTTTCATAGTGTTGCGACTCCTTTTCGTAAGTGCAGACGCATTTCTTCCACGTCACTCATTTTTGAAATAGCTACTTCTGTCTCCATTGCTGTATCAGGATCTTTCAGTCCGTTACCAGTAAAGACTGCCACGACGGTTTCACCTGCTTTGATTTTACCGCTTTTAACATGTTGAATAACTCCAGCTAATGAAGCAGCCGAACCAGGTTCAATGAAAACCCCATCTTGAGCAGCAATTTTTCGGTAAGCCGTTAAAATTTCTTGATCTGTCACGGCATCAATGAAACCACCCGATTCATCGCGTGCCTGTTCTGCTAATTGCCAACTAGCAGGATTCCCAATCCGGATCGCTGTTGCCACGGTTTCAGGTTGCTCAATCACTTGGCCTTTCACGATTGCTGCGGCACCTTCTGCTTCAAAACCATGCATTCTTGGTAAAGTTGTTCCTTGTTTTTCATGCCATTCTTTAAAGCCTTTCCAGTAAGCGGAAATATTGCCGGCATTTCCAACTGGAATCGCTAAGACATCGGGCGCTTGACCTAATTGTTCACAAACTTCAAAAGCTGCTGTCTTTTGCCCTTCTAAGCGATAAGGATTCACTGAATTAACTAGCGCAACTGCCTCAGTTTTCGCAATCTCTCGCACCGCTTTTAATGCTTCATCAAAGTTACCTGGAATCGAAATAATGTCCGCCCCATACATAATAGCTTGCGCCAATTTTCCCAGTGCGATTTTTCCTTCTGGAATCACTACATACGCTTTAATGCCTGCTCTTGTGGCATACGCAGCAGCGGCGGCACTAGTATTTCCTGTAGAAGCACAAACAATCGCTTTGGCACCTTCTTCTACCGCTTTTGCTACAGCCATCACCATCCCGCGATCTTTGAATGAGCCGGTGGGATTTAAGCCTTCGTATTTTCCATATAATTGAATACCTAATTCTTTGGATAAATTAGGTAAAGGAATCAGTGGCGTATTTCCTTCGGCTAAAGAAATCATTGGTGTTTTTTCTGTTACGGGCAAATACGCTTGATACTGTTTTAACAAACCTTCATACATGTTTACTCATCTCCTATAACCTTCATTACATTTAATAACTGAAAGGCTTCCGTATTTTGAATAGCTATCACAACTTGTTGCATTTGTGCTTTTGATATCTGGTGTGTAATGGCAACAATTCTTGCTCGCTGTCCATCTGATTTCTGTTGAACTAATTGATCAAAGCTGACTTCTGCTTTAGTCATTAATTGCGTCAACTGCAAAAATTGTCCTGGTGTATCTGGAACATCTAACGAAAAATAATACTGCCCAAATACATTTTCGGAACTCGTCAATTGGGTTTTATGTTGATACGAATTGAACATATGGCCAGTCGTTGCCAAGCGAATGTTTTTAGCAATCGTAATTAAATCACTGACAACACTGGTTGCTGTCGGTTTAGCGCCAGCTCCTGGACCGTAATACATTGATTCCCCCACGCCTGCACTTTTTATAAATACTGCATTGTACTCATTCCGAACAGATGCAATAGGATGCTTTTGATTGACTAGCATAGGCGCCACTTCCACCGAGATACTATTCTCATTTTGTTCAGCAGAGCCAATCAATTTGATTTCATACCCCAGTTGTTTAGCCATGGCGACATCATCTAAAGACAATCCGCGAATTCCACGAATATCAACTTGTGGTAATGAAACATTCATCCCAAAAGCAAATTGACTTAAAATAACCATTTTATAGGCTGCGTCAATTCCATCGACATCATTTGTCGGATCCGCTTCAGCAAAGCCCAACGCTTGCGCTTCTGCTAAAGCTTCTTCATAACTTTTATCAGCAGAAACCATTTGCGTAAGCATATAATTCGTCGTACCGTTCACAATCCCTAAAACTTGTTGAATATTGTCTGCCGCTAAGCTATTAGCAATTGTTCTTAAAATAGGAATCCCGCCAGCAACACTTGCTTCGTAATATAAATCACAATGATGTTTTTGGGCTAACGCTACTAATTCACTCCCATGTTGCGCCAGTAAATCTTTATTGGCAGTCACAATATGTTTGCCCTTTTCTAAAGCTTTCATGATATACGTTTTGGCTGGTTCAATGGTTCCCATTAATTCCACAACGATTTGAATCTCTTTATCTTCTAAAATATCATCAATTGAAGTTGTTAAAGAAAGACCGTATTCCTCCGCTTGCGCTTGTTTCGTTTCAAGATTTCGGACAAATGCTTTTTCAATGACTACATTCATTCCTGTCACTTGTGAAATTTTCTCTTGATGTTCTTTCAAGAGAGTTAAAACGCCAGTGCCTACAGTCCCTAATCCTAGTAACCCGATCTTTAAGGTATCCTTCATTTTTACCTCCATCAACAGCGCTATTCTAGTTACGCTATTTTTTCCTACTTTTTATCGATGTTCAATATGCTCAAAGGTCTGATTTAAAATATCTATTACATGATGATCATCCAATGTATAAAAAATCGTTTTTCCTTCGCGACGTGCCTTGACAACCCGGCTATCTCTTAATAATTTTAGTTGATGAGAAACGGCGGACTGTTCCATTCCCAATTGTTCACTAATCGCCGTTACGTTATGTTCGCCTTCTTTTAAAAGTAGCAAAATTCTTAAACGTGTTGGATCACTTAATACTTTATATAATTGACTTACTTGTTTGATTTCTTCCATTTGTTTCATTATAGTCGCCTCACTTTGCACTCATTATAACACAGAGTTTTTTAAAATAAGAACTGCGATTGTTCTTTCCTACGAAAAATATAGCACAAAGAAAGTTGGAAAAATGACAAACTTGTCGATTTTCCAACTTTCTTCATCTATTCGTGGTTGGCTTGCTGAACTGCATCCATCACGGCATAACGGAAGCCATTTTTTTCTAAAGCTACGACACCGCGAATCGTACTTCCTCCTGGAGAAGTCACTTCATCTTTCAATGCTCCTGGATGTTTTTTCGTGTCTAAGGCTAAGGTCGCCGTTCCTTTTATCATTTGAGCGACAATTTCATAAGATAAGTCCCTTGGTAGCCCTTCTAAGACTGCTGCATCTCCCAATGCTTCCATAAAGATATCAACAAAAGCTGGACTGCAACCAGCCACAGTACCAAAAGTTTCCAGTTGTGCTTCACGAATTTCTTTGACTAACCCTAAAGTAGCAAGAAGTTCCATTACCAGGTCCTTCGTTTGGCCTTCAATTGTTGGTGCCAAGGCTACGCCAATCACGCCCTGATTCACGCTAACTGGTGTATTAGGAATGGCATGAACAACTTTGGCTTCTTTATTGCCAAGAGCCATTTGTGCTTCTTGTATGGTATGACCTGTTGCAACAGAAATCAATAGACTTTCGTTGGAAAAATGAGGGGCTAATTCCTGAAGGACAGGTAACACGACCTTTGCTCCTGTCGCAATAAAAATAACCTTACATTCTTGGAAAAGTGCATAATCTGTGACAAGTTGAAAGCCCCACTCTTTTTGAAGTGCTTCTGCTGTTCCACTTGAGCCGCCTTTCACATATAAATGTTCCTTCTTGACTGCCTCAGCTTTCAGTAACCCTTTAATCATGGCACCGCCCATACTGCCAGCACCGATAAAGCCAATTTTCATAGCATTCCCTCCTTAGTTAAATAAAGTGTTTGTGTCAAAAGCTAACTGACTTTTGACACAAACACTAACATTCGTACTTTTTTCCGTACAGCCTGTTTCGTTTATTTTATTTTGTTAATTCATTAACGACTGCTTCAAACGCAGCAATTTTTTCAGAAGCTTCTGAACTACTTGTTGCTTTTGTTGCTAGATAGAATTTAATTTTTGGTTCTGTTCCTGATGGTCGGATAGCAATCCAACTGCCATCTTCTAAATGATATTTCAACACATCAGAAGGAGGCGTTTGTAATTGTTCTGTTTGACCATCTGCAAAAGTGCGTGTTAATTCTTTAAAATCTTCCGTTTGAGCAACTTGAATCCCGGCAAACTCAGTTGGCGCTTGTTCACGACATTTTGCCATTAAAGCTTTGATTTTACCGCTGCCTTCAATTCCGCTCATTGTTACGGAAATAGTTTTTTCTTCAAAGTAACCAAATTCTTCAAAGATATCTTGTAAGCCATCGTATAATGTTTTTCCTTGTTTTTTATAGAAAGCCGCTACTTCTGCTAATAAAACTAACGCTTGAATTGCATCTTTATCACGAACAAAAGGTTTCACTAAGTAACCATAACTTTCTTCAAAACCAAACATAAACGTTTGACTGTTGTCTTCTTCGTATTGTTGAATTTTTTCAGCAATAAATTTGAAACCTGTTAAAACATTAAACATCTTCGTATTATATTTCTCAGCAATCGCTGTAGCAAGTTCACTAGAAACGATTGATTTTAGAACCGCAGCATTTTGAGGTAACGTGCCTGCTTGTTGATGGGCTTCTAAAATATAATGAATCATAATTGAACCTAATTGATTTCCTGTTAATACTTGGTAGTCTCCGTTTGGCATCCGCACAGCGGCACCTAAACGATCAGCATCTGGATCTGTTGCAATCAATAAATCAGCGCCTTCTTTTTCCCCTAAACGAATCGCGTATTCGAAAGCTGAATGTTCTTCAGGGTTTGGTGACTTAACTGTAGTAAAGTCAGGATCAGCAACAGCTTGCTCAGGTACTAAAACAAATTTTTCAAAGCCGGCTTGTTTTAATGCCTTTTCTCCTAACATTTTCCCAGTTCCATGCAAGGGAGTGTAAACTAATTTTAATTCTTTACCCATTTCGTTAATTAATTCTTGATTAATCGTAACTGTTTTAATTTCTTTCAAATACGCATTATCGACTTCTTCACCAACAATGTTAATTAAACCGCTGTGGGCAACTTCTTCATCTGATAAGACATCAATTTTCAAAGGATTTTCGATACTACGAACATATTTAGTTAATGCATCTGCATCAGCTGGCGGCATTTGACCACCGTCTTCACCATAGACTTTGTAGCCATTATAAGCAGCTGGATTGTGAGAAGCCGTAATCATGATTCCCGCAAAAGCTTTAAAGTAACGGACCGCAAAAGATAATTCTGGTGTTGGTCGTAAGCTTTCAAACACAAAAGAAGGAATATCATGTTTAGCTAATGTTTTAGCTGCTTCCATTGCAAATTCTGGAGACATGTGACGTGAATCATAGGCAATAGCTACACCGCGACGTTTTGTTTCAGGATCTTGCGTATCCATAAAACGTGCAAGCCCTTCTGTCGCTTGACGAACCGTAAAGATATTCATCCGATTAATACCGGCGCCTAAAATCCCGCGCATCCCGGCAGTCCCAAATTCTAATGGTGCGTAAAATGCATCTTCACATTTTTCAGGGTCTGTATTTAAGTCCTTTAATTCATTTTTTAAATTTTCTGGAATATTTTCTTCATTTAACCATTGTTGGTAAACTTGTTCCCAAGACATGGAAAACACCTCATTTGTTTTTTTGTTTTTACTTTTTAAGTATAGCATTGGATATTCGTTTAGAAAAGGGAAGTTGTAGCGTTTTCTCTCAGCAAATGATTTTTATAAGAAAAATCTTACTTACTGTTCTATTTTTGTTTGTCTATTTTCAGAAAGCTGTCGTGTAATCCGTACCATTCTCTCACAAAAAAGAGGCATTTCTTCTGGTGAAATTCGGGAACAGTTCAAGCGAATACTTCCACGTTTTTCACTAAAAGCGACACTTGGTGCTACCAAAACACCTTCTCGTAAAAACACTTGCCAATCTTCTGGCTTAAGTGCCCCTTGACGCCAATGTGCCCATAAATAAAAGCCGCCTTTTACTGGCGAAACTTCCCATTCTGACAACGATTTAAATACTTGATATACAGCTGTTGCTCGTTGTTCCACTTGTTTATTTAATAACGTAATTTTTTCAGAAAAAGAAGGATCTTCAATCGCCATTTTAGCGAGCATCTGCGGAAAAATACTCAACGAAACATCCATCATTTTTCTGGCTTCTGCAATTTGTTTCGTCACGGAGGCAGGCGCACTTAACCAACCAATTTTCGTGGTCGAACCTAAAATTTTTGACAACGAACCGATATACAAGACATTATCTGGATCTAATTTTTTTAAAGGAGGAATTTCTGTTTTCGGGATAAAACTTAGCTGCCCAAAAACATCATCTTCTAAAATAGGAACTTGATACGTTTGACAAACTTTCACGAGCTGTTCTCTTTTTCTCAAAGGCATCACTGTCCCAGTGGGATTTTGAAAGGAAGGATTAACCATAACCATTTTGATGCGATGTTGTCGGATTGTTTGTTCTAGCGCTTCAAGATCAATCCCTTCCTCTGTCATGGGCACACCAAATAAGCGCACACCAGCAGCTTGGAAAATTGGTAAGGCATAGAAGAAAGATGGATCTTCTACGGCAACACTATCTCCTTGTCTCAATAAAACTTGCAAAACTAAAAAAAGTGCTTGTTGCGCACCTGAAGTAAGCAATAAACTTTCACTTGGTAAATGAAGCTGATATTCCGTTGCTGTAATGGCTTGGATTTCTTTTCTTAACGGCAAATAACCTAATTCATCTTGTGCTTCCTCTTTTAAAAATTGTTTCCAATTTAATGCTGGAAAATCGAAACTGGGAATTAAATCTAACGGCAACTCGCCTGTATACATATCTAAGTCAGTCGGCAAATTTTGTTTAGCTCGTAACTCAATCTCTGCCACCAAGGGATGAACTTGTTTGAACACATTTTGTTCTAAATAACGATGCCAATCCGTTCGTGGCGTCATCATTACCCCCCATTTTCCTTCGTTGACAATCGTTCCGCTCCCTCTTTTTCGCACAATCCAGCCTAAGTCCACCAGTTCGTCTAATGCATGAACAACGGTTGAACGATTGACAGACAAGTACTCTGCCAGTTTACGTTCCGAAGGGATTTTTTCGCCTGGTAATAATTCGCCTGTTTGAATCTTTTGAACAATCATTTCCATAATACTGCGATAAATGGGAACATTTTGTTCTTTTTTAAGTTGCCACATAGCAATCACCTCAACAATTGGATGAGTTAAAAGTAATCCAGTTTAATGCTTTTGTCAATCGAAAATACAAGAAAAGTGAGACAGCCGTTTTGACGAATGTCCCACTTTTCTGTTTTACTATTAACAGGTTTGTCTCAATGTTTGTGTAAAAATGCTTGGATGGTGTTATAAAAGATTCCTGCGAACATAAAGATTAACCAACTAAACCGCCAATCCCCTAAAACAAAACTAATAAATAGATAGAGTGCAACAACTAAGGGCCAATAAACGGATGCAATAATTGCACCGACAGGATTTCCCACAGGTCCTTCCTCTGTTTTTGTTTGTTGAGGGGCAAAATCAGGATGACCAACATGTTCTGAATAAAAATAAGTTTCATTTAACAATTTATTAAAACTTCCTTTAATTACTCCACCAAATATAAACAAGAAGACGCCAACCGATACTAAAAAGAAGAGCCAACTAATCCCCATCGTTCCATTATAATATTGTCCGCCCATCATTTGATGCATGGAACGGCGCATCATCAGATGAAGGCCACTACTAAAGACAACAACTGGGATTAAACCCAAAATACAAAAAACGACGCCCGCTGCCATACAAAAAATAAATGATCGTTGAAAACTTTGTTCTCTTTGTGCAACTTCTTTTTTTAACTTAATCGGAATCAATCGTTGCCCCAGCTGTTTGTCCATTGCAACAAACCGATTACCAGCAACAATAAATAATGGAACGCCGATTGCCACACCTATGAAAAGACAAACTAAACCAAGACCGTTAGAAAGAACACCCCGCATACCAACCAGCAAGCCAACACCCACCATGATTGCAACAACACCAAGACCAATTTGAATAGCACCTTTACGTTGGACAGCTAAATAGTCAAGTCCTTCCTCCACTGAAATTTCTGGCAAACCGTTCATTGAATCGTTTGTTTCATCCACTTGTTTATTTTCTAAATTCAATTCTTCCATTAATTCATCAATAGTACCAAATTCAGAAATAATTGTACCAATTGCTTCATTTTCCGATTTTCCTTGGCTGAGCAAGTCTTCATAACGATCCTCAGCATTTGCTAATAAGTCCGCCTTTAATTATTTTGTTTCAGATGTTTCAACAACTCCTGAAAATAAGCTATCAATAAATTCTTCTATAATTTTCATTTTCCCATCTCCTTTACAAATGCTTCGACGACGTCTTTTGTTACTTCCCATTCTAGTAACTTTTCCTCTAAATAACGCTCTCCTGCATGGGTTATTTGATAATAGGTCCGCTTTTTGCCATGCGTTACTTCTCCTGGAAATGATTCAATGTAGCCATTTTTCTCTAAACGTGTAAAAGCAGAATAAAGTGTCGTTTCTTTAATCGAATATTGTTCTTTAGAAATTTCACGAATGCGTTTAGAAATCGCATAACCATATGAAGTGCCGGATTGTAAGATTGAGAGAATAAAGGTATCGTTGTATCCTCGAATTGCATCACTACCAATCACATAAATTCCTCCCTCAAGTACTTCAACTATCGTACTACGTCTGTCGTTGTAATTATCTTAACACGATTACTACGATAGGTAAAGTAAAAAAAGCACGTAATGCAGAAATCATTTTAATTTCTGCACTACGTGCTGTCTTCTTTTCAGTCTATAGTTGAATGTTAAATGGTATCACCATTAAAAATAGAATTTTTTACAATCACATAATCAACTTTACGAATCGCTTCTAAATCGCGACCTCCCGCGTATGAAATGGAAGATTGTAAATCTTGTTGCATTTCGACTAAAGTATCTGCCAACTTCCCTTTATGGCGTAACCAGATTTTTTTGCCTTCAACGTTTTTCTTTTCGCCTTTTTGGAATTCAGAGGCGCTACCAAAGTATTCTTTGTAAACAACGCCATCTTCCACTTTTGTTTCACCTGGTGATTCTTCATGTCCAGCAAATAATGAACCAATCATGACCATAGTTGCCCCAAAACGCACAGATTTTGCAATGTCTCCATGGGTCCGAATCCCACCATCTGCAATAATTGGTTTCCGAGCAGCTTTGGCACACCAACGTAAAGCCGCTAACTGCCAGCCACCTGTCCCAAAGCCAGTCTTAATTTTAGTAATACATACTTTTCCTGGTCCAATCCCCACTTTGGTGGCATCGGCTCCAGCGTTTTCTAATTCGCGAACGGCTTCTGGCGTTCCAACATTGCCCGCAATAACGAACGTTTCTGGTAAAAATTTTTTCAAGTGTTGAATCATATTAATCACCGCATTTGAATGACCATGGGCGATATCAATTGTCACGTAGTCAGGAACTAAACCTTCTCGGGCTAACGTTTCAACAAAAGCGTATTCCCCTTCTTTCACACCCACACTAATTGACGTGATTAAGCCCTTTTGTTGCATTTTTTTAATAAATGGCACTCGCGCCTCTTCATCAAACCGATGCATGATATAAAAATAACCATTTTCAGCAAGGGTTTCCGCAATCGTTTCATCAATAATTGTTTGCATGTTCGCTGGAACGACAGGCATTTTAAACGAATGTTTTCCTAAAGTTACTGTAGTATCACATTCAGAACGACTATTCACGATACATTTATTGGGAATTAATTGGACATCTTCATAATCAAAAACTTTCATACTTACTGCCTCCTAGTTATTTACAAAAATAACGTAAAAACCGAACATTCGGTCATTTAACGTTCGTGTTTACAAACACCATTGTTAATTTACACTATTTACCGCCACTTGTCAAAGGCGTTTTAACGAAAATTAATCTTTTTATCCTTCTTGAACGTTTGGTAAAATGGCCTGCAATAAAATAGCAACAATTGAGGCAGTTGCCACGGGTGAACTAAATAAATATTGTAAAAATTGTGGTAGAGTTTCCAAAAACTCTTTTGGTAACAATGTCAACGCTAACGTCATAATAATCGGAACGGCAATTACATACATCTCTTTTTCATGAATTGTTACATCACTCATGACTTTCATTCCACTTACAGAAATGATGCCACAAACAACCACAAAAACACCGCCGATAACTGGTGCCGGAATGGCCGAAATCAAGGTGGAAAGTTTTCCAGATAAGCCAAATAAGACAAACCACGCACCTGCAGCCACAAAAACCTTGCGACTAGCAACTCCAGTGATTGAAATAATCCCAGCATTTGTAGAGTAACTAGTTACTGGCGTGCCGCCAATGAATGAAGAAACTAAGCAACCTAAGCCTTCACCAATTACGCCGCGATTAATTTTTTCTTCGGTCAAAGGTTCAGCGACAACATGACTCACAGCAAACCAAGTGCCTGTTGTTTCCGCCATTAAAACCAGATAAATAACTAACATCGTGGCAATAGCTGACCAATCAAATTGGAAAGAAAAGTTAACTAATGGTAACTGAGGCAAACTAAACCAAGCCGCTTCACTAACGGCCGATAAATCAAGTACCCCTAACAATTGTGCCGCGATGCTCCCAAATAATAATGCCAAAATGACAGAAGAAACGCGGAAAATCCGCCCTTTTTTCAAAGCAGAACCTAAGAGTGCAAAGAAAATCAACGTACCCGCTGCTATAAATGCTAATAAAATATTTTGTCCTAATTCCCCTTTTGCGTGGTAAATATTATCCGATAAAGCGACTGGCATTAACGAAAGCCCCACCACAAAAATAATTGTTCCTCCCACAATTGGTGGAACAAATTTAGTGATTAAACGATTAAAAATACCAGTAAATCCTAATATAATAACAACAATTGCCCCCACTAAACTAGCACCTAAAACTGCGCCCCAGCCATTTCCTTGTTGGTTATTGGCAAAATAAATTCCTGCAATTGCCCCGATTGGAATAAATGAAGGGCCTTGCGCAACTGGTAATCTCATACAAAAATGAGATTGAATAATCGTGGCAAGTCCTGCTGCTATGAATGTTGCTTGGATTAAAGAAGACGTTTGTGCTGTGCTAATCCCAATAATTGAAGCAATGATCACAGGTACGACGTACACGTCCATTGCTAAGACATGCTGAATCCCTAACATAGTGGCCTGCCCAAAAGATACTGAATCTTCTGGCCCCACTGTTAAATGAAGATTATTTTGTTTCTTTTCACTCATTTTTTATACTCCTTTAGTTGCTGACATTAAATTTTTATCATGTACTTTTTCACCTTGTACCCAGACTTCTCGAATATTTTCTGGTCGTGCTAAATATAAGATTTTTTGGAAAATATCAAGCAATGATTCCCCTGGATTTTTAGGGATTCGTGCTTGTGACAAGCTTGTATTAATAATTTGAACATCCCAAGCATACCCTTTTTCTAATTTTCCAATTGGCAAACTTAGCGCTTGACCACCACCAGCAGTAGCTAAATAAAACGCTTCATTTACTGTAATCCGTGCTGTTTTAACACCTCGTACTTCTGGTTTTTTTGTAGCATCGACGCCATCTTCTAACATTCTAGAAGAAATAACCGCTTGCTTTAAATTGTCAAAAAGACTTGGTGAAAAACCACCTGAAAGATCACTACCTAAACCAACTTCTACTTGATGTTGATGTACTAATTTTGCAATCGGTGTTACTGCATTGCCAAAATAAGCATTAGAGATTGGGCAGTGCGCCACAGCCGTCCCTGTTTCATGGAATAAATTCATATCTGCTTCTTCTAAAAAGCCTGCATGTGCCATCACTGCTTTTTCTGTTAATAAACCAAAATCATTCAATGCTTGGGCATCATTTTTTCCAAAACGTTCTTGAACAAATTGATGTTCCCAATCACTCTCACTACAATGACTTTGAACATGGACTTGATATTTCGCTGCTAATTCTCCTAATCCTTTAAGTGCTTCCTCTGTACAACTAGGAATGAAACGCGGAGTTACAACGGGATACACGCCTTGTTTTGTTTGCTGCGCTAATGTTTGAATTTCTTGAATAAACCGTTCCGTTTCTTCTAATGCTTGTTGCGTTGTTTGATCACGATAGTATTCAGGATTCTCATTAAGATCATCCATTACAACTTTACCAATTAAGCCACGCTGCCCTTTTTCCGCACAAATCTCTGCCAAACGACGGCTAGCTTCATAATGAATGGTTGCAAAATAAAGGGCTGTTGTTGTCCCATTAGCTAACAATTGGGTTACCAATTCATCATAGACTTGTTGGGCAAATGTTAAATCTGCAAATTTGGACTCCAAAGGAAACGTGTACGTATTCAGCCATTCATACAATGGAATATCCAAGGCGGTCCCAGATTGTGCCCACTGAGGTGCATGGACATGTAAATCAACAAAGCCGGGTAAAAGATAAGAATCTTGGGGCAATTCTTGAAAACGTTGCGCCTCTTTTTGTTCTGCTAGCACAGTTTCATACGCTTCAGTATCTGGTTCAATTATTTCCTGAATTACTCCGGCCTCATCTATACAAAAAAGTGTCTCTTCATAAACTTTAATCTCTTGCAAATTTTTACTAGAAAAACCTGTTCCTTTTATTACAAAATGAAACATTTAATACTCCTCCTTACTATCACATGAAGATTATACATAAACTTTCGTTTAATAACTATAAAAATGTGAGTTTTTTTAAAAAAACACGTGTTAAAACAAGCAAAAACCGAACATTCTAAGAATGATTTATTTTTTCTTTGGATAAACAAGAAAACTTTCTATTCTTAAGATTCTTCGGTATACTTGAAGAGAATCGTTAGAACTTTAGGAGGTCCTGAGATGATACAGATCGAACAAATTAGAACAGGTGTTATTCAAGAAAACTGTTATCTTGTTTATAATGAAGAAGCATTATTAATTATTGATCCAGGTGCAGAAGGAGCAAAACTAATTCAAGAAATTACCCGTTTAGGGAAGAAACCAGCCGCTATTTTATTAACACATACTCACTATGATCATATTGGTGCGGTAGAAGAATTGCGCCATCATTATCAAATCCCTGTTTATGTTAGTCCATTAGAACAAGCGTGGCTTTCCAATCCTATTTTGAATCTTTCAGGATTAGGCAGACATGACGATATAGCAAATATTATTGTTCAACCCGCCGAACATGAATTTAAACTAACCGATTATGAAATTGGCGGCATGAAATTTTCCGTAGTCCCAACACCTGGTCATTCAATTGGTAGCGTCAGCTTTGTCTTTGATGATTTTGTTGTTGTTGGGGATGCATTGTTTAAAGGTAGTATTGGTCGTACTGATTTACACACTGGTGATATGCAACAATTATTACACAGCATTACGACCTATCTATTCACTTTACCAGAAGAATTTCCTGTTTATCCAGGCCATGGTGATGCCACGACCATTCAACATGAAAAAGCCACAAACCCATTTTTTAATTAGAGATTTATTCACTATTTAAAGAAACTTAGGAGGAGTAGCAATGACTGAAGCAACGACACTTTATATTATTCGTCACGGAAAAACGATGTTTAATACGATTGGCCGAACCCAAGGCTGGTCAGATACCCCCTTAACCAAACAAGGAGAAGAAGGCATTTATCATTTAGGCTTAGGTCTTAGAGACATAGACTTTAAGGAAGCCTATAGTAGTGATAGTGGTCGTGCCATGCAAACCGCTCAGATTATTTTACAAGAACATCAAAACCACCAAAAGATTCCTTACCTAACCGATAAACGGATTCGTGAGTGGTGTTTTGGTTCTTTAGATGGTGGCTATGATGGTGAACTTTGGGGTGTGGTGCCACGCATTTTAGCTTTTAAAAGTTATGAGGACATGATGACCACGAAGATTACCTATCGCGAGTTAGCAAATGCTATTATTGAAGCCGATACGGCTGACTGGGCGGAGCCTTATGAAGTTATCCGTGATCGTGTTTGGTCTGGTTTCGAAGATATCGCTCATCATCGAGAAAAAAATGGTGGCGGCAAAGTCATGGTGGTTTCCCATGGACTAACAATTTCCTTTTTACTTTCCTTAATTGATGCAAGTTTGCCTATGCAGATGGCACTGGAGAATGGTAGCGTGACGACCTTAACTTACGAAAAAGGAACATTTACCATTCAAGGAATTAATGATATTTCTTATATTGAAAAGGGAAAAAAGATCGCTGAAAAACGCCGTTTATTGTAAAAAAAGAGAAGGCTATCTGTCAAAATGACAGATAACCTTCTCTTTTTGTTTATTCTTTTAAACGTTCTACATTTTTTCTTGAGATTTGAATTTTTTCTAAGGTTTCCTTATAGTTTTTTGCTGCATAAGCAAAAAATAAAACATCGACTACATACAATTGTGCCACCAAGGAAACAGTAGCCGCACTTCTCAATGGCACGTCTTCCCCACTAGAGGTTTGAAGGACGATATCACTTTTTTCACCAATCACTGATTTTTCATCTTGTGTGATACTAATAATAGGAATCCCTTGCTGCTTCGCTAAATTAGCTAAAGTACTTGCTTCTTTATTCGTTCCAGAATTAGAAATAACAATAAAAACACTAGGCTTTTCTGTTGAGCCTAACATAGAAGCAAATAAATGATGATCCAATGTTGTAAATACCGTTCGGCCTAATCGCGTAAACTTTTGATAAATATCTTGAGCAACCAACGAAGAGGCGCCCAACCCATAGACAAAAATTACTTCTGTTTTTTCCAACAAATCAACGGCTTCGTTCACTGCGACATCCTCTAATGTCTGACCGCTTCGCTCAACCACATGAACAAAGCGCGCCTGTAACTTTTGTTTAATATCAGCTGTTGATTCCCCTTTAGTAACTTCAGTATACATTTGCTGCTTCATTTGGCCAAGATTTGCAGATAATAAAAGTTTCAACTCTGTGAAGCCATTCACATCCATAGAATGACAAAAGCGAATAATTGCCGCTGGACTTGATCCTGCTTGTTTCGCTAGCTCTTGCGCATTCATTGAAATAACTGTTTCTGTATTTTTTAAAATATATTCTGCGATTTTTCGTTCTGATTTTGGTAATTGTTGTAGACGATCTTGGATAGATAAGACAATATTTTGTTGCATAAACACCCCTCCTGATACACCATTTCCTACGCAATTAAATTTTAACAAAGAAAAAGGGAGAAGCCAAGTTCTCCTTTTTTCTATTTATTATTTAGTTGTTTGCATGTCTTTAGGAATCCCAAAGAATAACGTTGCTACAAAACCACCTGCGTAAGCAGCCAATAAACCTAATACATATGCAAGCCATTGGTTGTTGGCAATTAATGGAATTAAAGCCACCCCACTTGGTCCAATAGCAATCGCACCAACATTACCGAAGGCCCCAATCACCGCACCACCAATACCACCGCCGATACAAGCAGTAATGAATGGACGTCCTAATGGTAAAGTAACTCCGTAGATTAATGGTTCACCAATACCTAAAATCCCAACTGGCAAGGCACCTTTAATCATTTCAACTAATTTTTTATCTGATTTACAACGAATCCATAATGCTAAAGCTGCACCGACTTGTCCCGCACCAGCCATGGCCAGAATTGGTAATAACAAAGTCATCCCTGTTTGATTAATCATTTCAATGTGGATTGGCGTCAAAATTTGATGTAAACCAAACATTACCATTGGCAAGAAGGTTAAACCAAGAGTAAAGCCAGCAACCATGCCACCTTTTTCTAAGACAACATTGATAATACCAACTAAGCCATTAGAAATAGCTCCGGCTACAGGCATGATTAAGAAAATAGTTGCTAAGCCAATCACTAAAAGTGAAATGGTTGGCGTTACGATAATATCAATTGATTCTGGGACAATTTTATGCAATTGTTTTTCTAACAATGATAATAACCATACGGCAAAAATAACACCGATAATTCCGCCTTGTCCTGCAGATAATGTTCCCCCAGTGAAAATATTACTGATTGGTGCATCTGGATTCATTCCTGTCAACATTGTGACTGCCCCAATAACACCACCCAACGCTGGCGTTGCACCAAAAACGCTGGCACTGTTAATCCCAGTGTAAAGAGCTAAATAAGCAAAAATCCCATTTTTAATGATATTTAAGACATCAATATATTGTTGCCATGAAGCTGAAATATCACCAGCAACAACTAAGTTAGACATAACAGCTGCAATCCCGCCAATAATACCAGCCCCAACAAAGGCAGGAATCATCGGAACAAAGATACTAGAAATGGCTTTTAACACTTTTTTAAATGGTGAAGTGTTATTTTGTTTCGCTTTTTGTTGTGCTTTCATTTGAGCGGCTTTTTCTTCTACTAAATCTTTTCCAGATTTGCCTGCTGAAGCATCAGTTGCGGTGTCATGATTAAATGGTTCTCCCAATTTGACACCTGCTTGATCTACCATTTCTTGTGCAACCTTGTTAACAGTCCCTGGACCAACAACTACTTGCAACGTATCATCTTCTACGACGCCCATAACGCCATCAATTTTTTTCAATCCTTCAATATCTACTTTGTCATAATCGCGGATATCCATACGAACACGAGTCATACAATGAATGACTTTGTCCACGTTTTCTTGACCACCAACTTCTTTATAAATCCCATCAGCAATGCGTTTAATTCTTTCTTCTGCCATGTTAAAACACCCTCCTAATTCCTTAATTTAATGTATTCTTGATAAATTGATTCCCGTCAATTAATTTTTGTGTTGCTTCTTCTTTAGTACTATCAGTTAAAATCATTACAATTGCTAACTTCACATTTTCTTCTGCCTCTACAAATTTTAGTTCGGCAACTTCATAACTACAACCCGTTGCTTCCATAATAATTCGTTTGGAACGCTCCACTAATTTTTCATTGGTTGGTTTTACATCAACCATTAAGTTATTGTAGACTTTCCCAATACCAATCATGGAAATAGTTGATAACATATTTAAAATTAATTTTTGAGCTGTCCCAGATTTCAAGCGAGTCGAACCTGTTAAAAATTCAGGTCCTGCATCTACTTCAATCGGCATTTGTGCATACTTACTAATTTCGGCATTTTTATTACATGCCACAGTTGCGGTAGCTGCTCCCACCGTTGTAGCATATTCTAAACCGCCAATTACATAAGGCGTCCGACCACTGGCTGCAATCCCAACAACAATGTCATTTGCTGATAATTTTAGATCAACTAAATCTTGACGACCTAGTTCTTTTGAATCTTCAGCACCTTCTACTGCGACAGTCATTGCTTTTTGACCACCAGCGATGAGGCCTTGAACCATCTCTGGCTCGACGCCAAAAGTTGGTACGCATTCGGCTGCATCTAAGACACCTAACCGACCACTCGTACCAGCGCCCATGTAGATCAAGCGGCCGCCTTGATTGAAGCTTTTGATGATGGCTTCTACCACTGGTTCAATGGCTGCTAATTCTTGACCCACTGCCATTGCAACTTTTTGGTCTTCTTGATTCATTTTTTGTAAAGCTTCTTTGACACTCATCTCATCTAAGCCCATTGTATTTTCATTTCTACGTTCAGTTGTTAAGTTTTCTAAATTCATTTTCTATCGTTCCTTCCGTGACTAGCGTAAATTGATTGCCTGCCTTGATTAACGGCAATATCGTTTGATCTTTTTCAATAATTCGTGTAATCGTATTGACTTTTTCATCTTTCGGCAAGTCCACAAGTGTGACTTGAATTTCTCCCATATAGCGACCATATTTTTCATTATCAATCGTTACGGTTCCCACTGGACGTGCTTCAGTCTGCTCTGACTCAATCGTTGCAATTTCATCTTTTCTGAACATTTCACTCGTTCTTGATAATTCACTTCGCAAAACATCTCTTGCAGCATCTAAACGATTGGTATGAGTCCCAAGTATTCGCTTCAAATAGCGGCTCTCGCTAGGTGCTACTTCTAACAGAAATTGATTGGTTTGGTGATAATAACCAAATTGAGACATGGTTCGCTCACTAATTATGGGATCACCAATATAAACAGCATCGACATAAGGATCAGCCATCAAACCGACGGCAGCGGCGAAAGGATTTTGCCCACGATGTTTTTCTAATGTTGGTAAACCAGCAAAAATTGGGCCTCTTGTTTGCCCATCTCCTGGCACAAAAGTAAAAACTTGCAAGCCTAACTCTTTAAGCCAGCGGTTCTTCTCATTAAAAAATGTTGTTCCAATGCCGGTTTCAGGTCTTGGATAATAATTATGCCAAGCTTCTAAGCGAGAAAAGTCCGCTTGGTGAGCCTTTAACTCAGCCACTTCTTCCAGTGTAATGGTACTAGCATTCAATCCTATATCAATCTTATGTGAAGCATGAGCCATTTGTTCTATCGTAATGCCGTAGTCCATCCGGAGGCCAGTTACGCCCAACTCGATTAAAGGCTCTAATTCATCGAAAGAAAAACCCGCTCTTTTTAACGCTTCACCTGAAATATCTACCATAATTTTCATTTTTTCTGCCTTAGCAATTGCCCCTAAATCAGTCAAGCGTTGGCGATAAAGAGAAGTATCATCTTCTGGAATGTGTAAAGAAGTGAAAATACCATCAAATCCAAGCGCTTTCATCTTTTTGATATAAATAATTGTATCGTTTGTAATCTCTTCACCAAGAAAAACTGAAATACCATACATCTTTTTAGCTCCTCTCTAATACGCTTTCATTATAACTTGTTTGAAATAAAATTTCAACTATTTTTCTAAATATTTTTTAATTCCAAAATAAAATTTTATTTCTGTTCAAAAAAAAAACGAGCGTGGAACAAAAATCACTTTGGATTTTTGCTCCACGCTCAAAAACTGATAAACGGCGGGAATAGAACCAACTCCTTCGGAAATAAGCCGAAATTCTCCAAAAATCAAAGATCAATTTTCGGAAATTTCTTCTTATTTCTCGGAGCTAAACGGTTCTGTCCCGACCTCGTCTAATGCATTAATTGGCTGTGGCAGAGCCAACTGGTGTACCAGCTGTAACCACGCCAGTTTTCTCTAACGAAAATTGTGCTACTTTATCCATGTTGGTAATAATAACAACCATTTCAGTTCCTTTACCAGCTGCTTTAATTGCTTCTAAATCAGCAATTGCGACCACCGTATCTGCAGTCACTTGGTCGCCTTCTTTCACTTTAATAGTGAACGGTGCCCCGTTTAACTCTACCGTATCGATACCCATGTGTAATAAAATTTCAAGACCGTTTGTCATTTTTAAACCAATGGCATGTTTTGTTTGGAAAACGCTTAAAACTTCTCCTTCAATAGGTGCATAAATTTCACCATTTTCTGGAACTACTGCGTAGCCATCTCCCATCATTTTTTGTGAAAAAACAGGATCATTCACTTCACTAATTGGGATAACGGTTCCATTGGCAACGGCATACATTGTATTATTTTCGACAACTTCATTCTTTTTCTTCAAAAATCCAAACATTTCTCTTCCCCCATTTTTTAAAGTATCACTAGTATAGAAAAAAGTTTCATGAATTACAAGTGGCACCTTTGTATAATTCTAAAATTTATTTTAAAATAAGAATTTGCATTGGCATTTACTTTGTCAGCGGGTATACTTATACTTGATGTGTTTTGCATTTATTTCAGAAAGGAATGGTGACATGCTTTTTGCTAACCTATGGAAAGCAATTATTCTTGGTATTATCGAAGGAATTACCGAGTGGCTTCCAATTAGTAGTACCGGACATTTAATTTTAGTGGATGAGTTTATTAAACTCGATCTAAGTAAAGATTTTATGGAAATGTTCAACGTCGTTATCCAATTGGGAGCGATTATGGCGGTTGTTATTTTATACTTCCACAAATTGAATCCTTTCTCACCAAAGAAAAATGGCGAAGAGAAAAAAGATACTTGGATTCTTTGGTCTAAAGTCTTAGTCGCTTGTTTACCAGCGGCAGTTATTGGTCTAAAAT
Organism: Enterococcus sp. DIV2419; assembly: GCF_051711865.1. NCBI lineage: Bacteria > Bacillati > Bacillota > Bacilli > Lactobacillales > Enterococcaceae > Enterococcus > Enterococcus sp. DIV2419. Next base: position 988,704 of record NZ_JBIONS010000001.1, on the reverse strand, counting down.
TTGATGATTATTTAGATGCACATTTTTATAACTTTTTAACAGTATCGATTATGTTAATTGTTTATGGGATTGCTTTTATTATCATTGAAAAACGAAATAAAAATGTTGCACCGAAGTGTACTAATCTAAAAGACTTCACTTATAAAGCCGCTTTAATCGTTGGTGCTTTCCAAGTACTGGCATTAATTCCAGGAACTTCACGTTCAGGAGCGACCATTTTAGGGGCAATCTTAATTGGGGCCTCACGTTTTGTTGCAACAGAGTTTTCATTTTTCTTAGGAATTCCAGTAATGTTTGGAGCAAGTTTTTTAAAAATCTTTAAATTCTTGGCCAAAGGAAATACGTTTGGATCAGAAGAAATCATTATTTTATTAACTGGCTCTATTGTTGCCTTCGTTGTTTCCATCATTGCGATTAAATTCTTATTGAATTACTTGAAGAAAAACGATTTTACAGTTTTCGGTTGGTATCGTGTAATTTTAGGTGCGATTTTAATTGGCTACTGGTTATTCTCATAAAAATAAAACCGTTGCTTTCAACAGTGAAAGCAACGGTTTTATTTTTTTAAATCGCCAAACGTTATTCGCTCAATCCCCTGTTCTTCAAACCACTGACGAACACAAGGATCACAAATCGTTGCTAATTCTTTGCAGCGTAAAGTGGTATAAGAAGAATTGTCTAACACAAATTGATCCAAATACCCAACATCAAAATGCATCTCAGCAATTGCCGATTCCGGCATCCGTAATAAACCAAAGTCATCTTTTAAAAAATTCTCCACTGATACGCCTTCGTGAATATAAGATAACGCCCCAGACTCTAACAAATGTGTCACCTGGAAATAACCTTGTTGCGGTGGATATTCTTTTTCCCCACTATATTTCAGGGTTGTATGAAGTCCGTACTCTTCTGCTAATTCTAAAAATACTTGATCAACCACTTCATCACCAATTGAATGGCAATCAAAATGTTCAGGATAATGTCCAGTTAGTTCCTTAAAGCGCGTCAATTGCGCAATCGTTTCAAGTCGTACTTCTTCATATACGAAGGTTACTTGTTTTTGTTGACGATAATAAGAAGAGCGATGAAAATTGCCTTGTTCATCTACCAGTGAAGGAATCATACATGGGTCCGCACAAGGTTTCCCTAATAAAAAATTCGTATGCTGACCTACAAATAATCCTGGATAATTTTTTGCTAACGCAACGGCGTGTTCTGCTGTTGGTAAATTGGGCATCAAAAGTGTCGACGTTGTTAAACCATCGACATAACTTTTGATAATGCCATGATTAATCGCTTCTGACATCCCAAAATCATCAGCATCAACAATTACTTTAACCAACAGCTCCCCCTCTTTTCTTTACGTATTTTTGATGACAATTCCGACAATAATATTAACAGCTGATTCACAATCATTAATCGTGCGCTCAAGCTGATCATAAACATCTTTCCACTTGATAACTTTTAATAAATCTTTTTCGTTAGTCATCAAATCTTTCATGGCGCTACTGTATAATTTATCGCCTTGAGATTCAATCGTATTCACTTCATCAATCAATGAAACTAACGTTTTGGAATTCTTAAATTTTGCAAATTCCTTCGTTGCTGATTTAACGCCTTCTGTCGCTTTAACAATATAAGCAGTTAATTCTAGCGCGGGCGCAATCATTTCTTCGACAACTAAATGATCAAGTAAATAAGACAAACTATTAATGCTATCGATAATGTTATCTAAGTGATCCGTAATATCGACAATATCTTCTCGATCAATTGGCGTAATAAAGGAAATATAGAGTTCATTTAAAATTTTGCGAACAATTTCATCATTCTCTTTTTCCAATTGATGAATCGCTTCTGATTTTTTTACTAAGTTTTCTAATGAATAATTGTCTACAATTTCTTGCAAAACCTTTGCCGCTTCATAAGCATTTGTTGCTAACTGGTTTAATTCTCCAAAATAATCAAATTGTTTTTTACGTGCCATGTTTTTCTCTCCTTAAAAAATTGCAATAAATAATTTTGACATCACATAAGCGATCAGCCCACATCCTGGGAAAGTTAAAATCCATGCTATCAGCATTTCTTTCACGATATGCCAGTCAACACTTGAGATTCGCTTAGAAGCACCTACTCCCATAATCGCTGTCGTTTTTGTATGAGTAGTTGAAACTGGAATCCCAAAAGCCGATGCTAAAAATAAACAAATAGCCGTGCTTAAATCTGCAGTGAAGCCTTGATAGCGTTCGAGTTTTACCATATCCATCCCGACTGATTTAATGATTCTCATGCCGCCCACAGAAGTTCCGATGCCCATTGTAATGGAACACAGAACCATAACCCATAACGGAATCACAAAACCGCCACCTGTTTTTTCGACTAAATTATTATAAAAAAGCACTAACATGAACACGCCCATAAATTTTTGCCCATCTTGCGCACCATGTAAAAAAGCATTAGCTCCTGCACCAAAGGCTTGTCCAACTGTAAAAAATTTGTTGGCTTTTCTTCTAGGCACAGCCGAGAAAGCTTTCACAACAAGTTTGGCAATCAAATAACCGCCGCCAAAGCCCATAACGGTAGAAACAACTAGACCAACAAGCACTTTGATCCATTCCGAGCCATTGACTGCACCCAAACCACCTAATGCCATTGCCGAACCAGTCAAGCCGGCAATTAACGCATGGCTTTCACTTGTGGGAATACCAAAATACCACGCAGCAACTGCCCAAACCACAATTGAAAAAAGCGAAGCAGCCAAAGCCACCTGTGAAGCGTTTCCATTTGCGTCAAAACTAACAATGTTACTAATCGTTTCAGCTACTTGGGCATTAAAAAAGGTCATGACTAATGCACCTAAAAAGTTCATCACAACAGCCATCCAAATTGCGACATTCGGTTTTAACACCCGAGTCGAGACAGCGGTTGCAATTGCGTTCGGCGCATCCGTCCAACCGTTAACAAAAATTACACCCATTACCAAAGTAATCGTTACCAATAATGCAATACTCACAAAGACACCACCATTTTTCATTTATCTATTTTATCATAGCATGTTTTAAAAAAAATGTATGCTTTTTTCTTAAGGCTCTGGCAAATTTTCTTATTTTTTTCTTGAAATTGTCTGTTAAGGAAAAAAACTTGTCGTCTTTTATTGCAATGGAACAATGGATTAGGTATAATGATTACTGTTGAATTACATTGGCTGACCAGTGTAAAACCTAAATCATCGGAGGTGAAACAAATGCCAAATATCGAATCTGCAATCAAACGCGTACGTACAAGTGCTAACGCGAATGCGAAAAATTCATCTCAAACAAACGCAATGCGTACAGCAATCAAGAAATTTGAAGAAGCTGTAGCTGCTGGAGCTGATAACGTCGATGCTTTATACAACGAAGCTGTTAAAGCTGTTGATATGGCTGCAACTAAAGGTTTAATCCATAAAAACAAAGCTAACCGCGATAAAATTCGTTTAAGCAAATTAGCTAAATAATGTGAGATAGAAGTTAGCATTCATGTTAGCTTCTTTTTTCATCAAAAAATGTCCAAGTCTGTTTTCACAAAGACTCGGACATTTTTTTATAAAGGTGAATCAATCCACGGTAAATCTGTTGTGAGATGTTGACTAAATAATTTAGTCTCTTCTCGCAAAGCTAAACGTTGTTGTCGTCTCGTTTCATAATTGGAACAAATCAACTTTTCTTCTGCAGTTTCTGGGACGACTGCCGCTAATTGGAAGTCACTTTCAGGATTCATATGAGACGGAATGGCTACAAAAGTTGTAAAACAAGTCGCCGCTAAATAACGCTCTCCAGTTGTTAAATCTTCTCCTACAACTTTAACAAATACTTCCATCGATTTATGATGCACGCCAGAAACAAACGTTTCAACACACACTGAGTGATTTTCTTTTAAAGGTTTTAAAAAATTCAAGTTATCTAAAGATGCTGTAACTGCCCCTCTCCGACAATGTCGTGAAACGGAAATGGATGCGGCGTCATCAATTAAAGACATTAATTTCCCACCAAATAGTGCACCAAAGGGATTTAAATCAAAGGGAAATACACGATGTGTTTGAATCACTCGTGATTCTCGACAAAATTTTTCTTTCGTCATTAACGATTCCTCTACTTTCATTTATAAACTTTTCCACGCTTTACTTTAGCTTACTTTACCATTTGATGCAATCCTTACTTTTTAGGAAACATTTAAAAAATAACAAATTTGCAAGTCCCATTTATTCATTTTTAAGAAAGTTGCTGTATAATAATAACGGTTAAAGAACTTTTAAGGAGATGGATACACATGAAAATTGCAATTGCTGGTGCCGGCGCTATGGGCAGCCGTTTAGGAATTATGTTGCATCAAGGCGGAAATGATGTAACTTTAATCGATCAATGGCCCGCGCACATTGAAGCCATTCGTAAAAATGGTTTAATCGCTGATTTTAATGGAGAAGAAGTTGTCGCAAAACTACCAATCTTCTCACCAGAAGAAATTGACCATCAAAATGAACAAGTAGATTTAATTATCGCTTTAACCAAAGCACAACAATTAGATGCAATGTTTAAAGCGATTCAACCAATGATTACCGAAAAAACATATGTACTATGTTTATTAAATGGCTTAGGTCATGAAGATGTACTAGAAAAATATGTACCAAAAGAAAACATCTTGGTTGGCATTACCATGTGGACAGCTGGTTTAGAAGGACCGGGACGTGTTAAACTTTTAGGTGATGGCGAAATTGAATTAGAAAATATTGATCCTTCTGGTAAAGAATTTGCTTTAGAAGTCGTTGATGTCTTCCAAAAAGCTGGTTTAAATCCAAGCTATAGTAGCAATGTTCGCTACTCTATTTGGCGGAAAGCCTGTGTCAATGGCACGCTAAACGGTTTGTGTACAATCCTTGATTGTAATATTGCCGAATTTGGTGCACTACCTGTTAGTGAATCCCTTGTTAAAACATTAATCAGTGAATTTGCAGCAGTCGCAGAAAAAGAAGCCATTCATTTAGATCAAGCAGAAGTCTATACACATATTGCTCAAACTTATGATCCAAACGGTATTGGCTTGCACTATCCGTCTATGTATCAAGATTTAATTAAAAATCATCGTCTCACAGAAATTGATTACATTAATGGTGCTGTTTGGCGCAAAGGACAAAAATACAACGTAGCAACACCTTTCTGTGCCATGTTGACACAGCTTGTTCACGGAAAAGAAGAACTATTAGGAGCTAAATAATAAGAAAGTGCCAGAGACAATCGTTGTATGACGATTGTCTCTGGCACTTTCTTATTTTGCTTGCGCAGTCAATTTTAAAATAAATAATTGGAATAGTAATTCTTTATCCATTTGGCCCGTTTTCATGCGGTAATCATTTTCAACTAATTCATCATAAAGTCTTTCTAATCGAGACAATTCAAATCGTCGGACTTGTTGTAACGCTAACTTGACTCGATAAGGATGAACCTTTAATGTATCAGCAATATTCGCTTGTTGATAGCCCATCTTAGCCAAAATTTTTGTTTGTAGAAAAAGGCGAATCTGATTCAATAAGATTGCATTTAACTTAATGGTTTCTTCTCCTTGTAAAAGTAAATCTTCATACAATTGAACAGCTTTTTCACTGTTTCCAGAAAGTACTTCGTTGGTTAAGTCAAAAACATTATGTTCCAAAGACTTAGGGACTAATTCTTGAACCGCACCTCGTGTAATTGTCTTCGTCTCAAGGGCATATAAATACAGCTTCTGTAATTCTCCCATAATTTTTGATAAGTTCAAGTCTGTCAATTGAAGTAATAAATCAAAAGCATCGGAGCGAATAGTGTACCCTTCGCTCTCAATCGTTTGAGAAATATACTGACGAATAGCCTTTTCATCCATTGGATTGACGTCAACCACTGTGGCATTTTTTTTCAATGCTTTGGTAACTTTTTTGCGTTCATCTAATTTTTCATATGAGGCCATAAAAACAAGAACAGTTGTTGGTGATGGACTTTCCAAATAATTCAATAAAAGATTGACATCATGTTCCACACCGTTTGTTTTTCTTTCGGCAGTTAAAAAGTAAGGATTTTCCACAAAGACAAGGCGATAATCACCAAAAAACGGAATTGTTTCCGCTTCAGCAATCGCTGCACTTAAAGGTGTTTCCTCCATATCAAATGAGAAAAAGTTAAATTGATCATCCTCTTCCGTCAACAATTCTTTCATCAATGTTGTTTTAAATAATTCAGTTAAATAAAGTTCTGTTCCTATTAATAAATACACTGGAGCGATTTTTTGCTCTCGCACTTCTTTCAAAGCTTTTTGTAACTCCATTGGCTCGCTCCTTTTCTCGTTTCTCTTGTTTATCCTATCATGTTACTTCTGGAAATACTAGTCTTGTTCTTTAACAAATTTGGCTTTAGAAAGCCCTTGCCAAGGTAACCATTGATAATAAATCATTCCTTGAAGATCGGTCCGATAATAATTTATTTTTTGCTCCTCCAGCGTCGCTAATGTCTCCTGATGAGGATGTTTAAAACGATTATTCAGTCCAGCTGAAATCAATGCTTCTCGCGAATTAAGCTGTTTGATAAATCTTTTAGTAGACGACGTTTTACTACCATGATGACCGACTTTCAAGATGTCGATTTTCAACTGGGGATAGCGAGCCAACACTTGTTCTTCTCCTTCGGCTTCCAAGTCACCAGTAAATAAAAAATGCCGTCCGCCTAATTGTGTGGAAAACACTATCGAGTCATTATTGCCCCCAATACTGCTCTTATTTGGTGATAAAATTTGAAAAGAAACGGGCCCATTAATTCGCTTGGGCGCTAAAATTGGCCGACAGTCTGTCCCGCTTTTTTGGAGTTGTTTCAAGACTTGGCGAAACGAAAAATTGGCTTCAGCTGCTCCTTTAGGAAAATAAAGAACAGAAATTGGAACCTTCTGCGCAATGGCTAATAAATCGCCAAAATGGTCTTCATGTGCGTGTGTGATGATCACTTCATCTAAACGTTTGACTCCTTGACTTTTGAGAAAAGGAATCACTGAATATTCCGCTCCTGATCGACTATTTTTCCGTTGCCGCCAAGCTTCTTTGTCAAAAGACAACCGACCACCTGTATCGATCAGTGTATTTTTTCTGTGAAAAGGCGCTTGGATAAACAAACTATCCCCTTGGCCTACATCGATCATTGCAACAATGCCAATTGGCGAAAGGTATTTACTATTTATCAAAACAATTAGTAGTCCGATTGAGAAAAAAATTTTTTTAGACTTGTCTGCTAAATAAATCATTGAAAGTCCGATTAGTAATAACAAACTAATTTGTATCCAAGAATTTAAATAGCCGATGGTCAGCTTCGGATTTAAGTGAACTAGCACCCACTCAAATAAGCCATTCATTGTTAAAAATAGTGGTTCGAGCAAGGCTGCTAAATAACGTGCTGGCATAATAATCACTAGAAAAAAGCTCAACGTCAAAAGCGGTAACAAGAACCGTTCAAAAATTGGTAACAAGAGAAATGTTAAGAAACTTCCTAACAAGGGCCATTCATAAAATGATTGGACTAAAATAGGTAAGGAAGCCACAGCCAATAGGAAAGAGCCTAAACAATTTTTAATGAAAGGCGAAGAATAACCAACCAATGTTTGCTCTAAAAACAGCAGAACAAAAGAAAGTAAGTAACTAAATTGACCGCCGACTGAAAAAAAGAGGGTTGGCTGAACAATCAAGTGCACTAAGAGAGTTAAACTCCAACAATCGAGGGCCGGAACCTGCCAATTAAACCGTCGATTGAACGTATTGAGGTTTGTTTGTAAAAGCGCCCGCATGACACTGACTGAGAATCCTGTTAAACCAGCATATATCAGTGAAAAACCGCATTGCCACAAAAAATAACTTTCTTGCGTTCGGCGAGCAATTCTTAGCATTAGCAAGCGAAATAAACGAAGGAAAAAAGAAACGTGCATCCCTGACAAACTAAAAAGATGCAAAATGCCTAATGCTGAAAATTTATCGCTTATTTCAGCAAATTCTTCATTACGAAAACCTAAGAGCAACGCATTCATATACATTGCACTAGTCTCAACAAAATTTTTCTGAATATGTACCATCGCCCATTTCCGCCAGCCGCTAATGATTTCTTTAAACCGCCAAGAAAAAAAAGGACGCGGTTGTCCTATCTCCTCAATGAATAAAATAGCTTCGATTCCTTGATTCTTTAAAAATAGTTGATAATTGAAGCCATTTTTGTTGGTTTGACCTTGGGGCGAGTCTAAAATACCTACAGCGGTTGCCTGAATGGTTGTGGTTAGTTGTTGCCATTGCTGTTTTTCTTTCACACTTTTTAATTGATAAAATGCCAGTACTTTCTGCCTTTTGCCTTTTACGATCCAATTGGCAGGAAATTTTACTTGATCACCATCTACTTGTATTTCATCTGGTAATATCGTTAGCTGTCCTGACAAGCGGACTTCTTTAGGCAACAAAGAGACTGGCTTTAACCACTGGAAAATCAATATGCCCCCTACTATTAAAAAACTGCACAAAAAACCTCCCAATATAACAGGAAAACTTTTTGTACAGACAATACGGATAACAGTGATAGAAAAAAGAAGAGCTCCTAATAAACTAGGTGCGAAAAAACACCACAGTCCACAACTAGTCAGTAGAGCTACGAAGAACCAATTATTCCTCAGCTGAGGAAGGATTGTCCTCAAGTGTGGCAAATTCTTCTCCCCATTGTAATTCGGCAAAATATTTTGGTACTAAAGTCACTTTTTCAACCGTGGCTCCTACTTGTTCAATTAAATTTAGGGCGTACGCATCATTACGGTAATCCTTTAAATAATAAATCTTTTTAATCCCTGCTTGTAAAATCATCTTTGTACATTGCAGGCAAGGGAAATGTGTCACATAAATTTCTGCCCCTTCTGTAGGGACGCCAAACTTCGCACATTGTAAAATTGCATTCATTTCTGCGTGGATTGTTCGAACGCAATGATTATCAACAACATAACATCCTTCATCAATACAATGCGTTCCGCCACTGACTGAACCATTGTAACCTCCTGCAATAATTCGTTTGTCGCGAACAATGGTTGCTCCGACAGTTAACCGTGTGCAAGTACTTCTTAATGATAATAAGACGCTTTGTCCCATAAAATATTGGTCCCATGGAATTCGTTCCATAATAAACCTCCTTTATTTTTAATGACTCCTGTGTTCGATTTGCCAAATCATTTAATCTTATTACAAATAGTATGTTATCCGCATCCCATAGTCAAGAATTCTCAGGAATTTTCTGTTAAAAGTTAGCCAGTCACTGTCAACATGTCTTTTAAACGTTCTACTGTTTTCTCTCCAATACCTGGAACATTTTTCAGTTCCTCGACGGTTTTAAACGGTCCTTGTTCGTCACGAAAGCGAATAATCTCTTGTGCTTTTTTCGCACCGATTCCTGAAATCGTTTGCAGCTCTGCTTCTGTTGCCGTATTAAGGTTGATTTTTTCCTCCTGATTTTGCTGAGCAGGTGCTGATTCCTGCAGCGTTTCTAATGACTGTGCCACTGCTTCTCCTTTTTTGGGCACGTAAATAATCATTTGATCTTTTACTTTTTGAGCGTAATTGACCTGGGTAGTATCAGCTTCCTCGCTCACACCTCCAGCTAAAGCTAAAGCATCCCAAATCCGCTGCTGATTTTTTAGTTGATAGATTCCTGGTACTTTCACTGCGCCTTTAATATCAACATAGATCATTGTTTCTGCCCTTTCTTTTGTGGCATCTGTGGCGACCTCTGCCGTAGTGGTCAGGCTTGTCTCCTCCCACATTGTGGTGTCTACTCGTGGCTCCTTATTAACCATCAAATAAATGCCCACGAATAGAGTTATCAAAATAACTATAGACGCACCACTACCTAGCAATAGCCACTTTTTGGGTAACTGTTTCAACCAATCCATCGTTTGTCCTCCCTTCAAAATATAATTACGCATTTTTTAACAAAAAAATGCGCCTGGACCAAAAATCACTAGTAATTTTTGGTCCAGGCACACTTTTATTTTAATTTTTCTAGATAGTTCAAGGCATCTTGAACCGTTTTTACTGGGACAATTTTCATTTTTGTCCCAATTTTTTTCGCAGCTTCTTGTGCTTCTTGATAATTCGATTTGATTTTTGGCTCAACTTTTTTCATTTCTGAAGTTATTTCATCATCGGGTGCAAAGAAAATTTCTGCGCCGTTCTCACTGGCAGTTACAACTTTTTTGTCAATGCCACCGATTCTACCAACGATTCCTTGACTGTTCATCGTACCTGTTCCAGCAATTTCATGACCTTTACGTAAATCTTTATGACTTAATTGTTCATAGGTCTGCAAAGTAAACATTAAACCAGCCGATGGCCCACCAATATCACCCGCTTCAATAGATACTGGGATAGAAGAATCAATTTCTGTATGATCAGTCAAACCAATACCAATCCCCGCTTTTTTATCTGTTGGCAATTCAATTAATTTACCGGTCGCTTCTTTTGTTTTGCCATCTTGAATAAATTGAACAGTGACTTTTTGATTCACTTTTTGTGCTTTAATGTAATTCATTAATTCTTCACTGCTTTTAAAAGATTTGCCATCCACGCCTGTCACGGTATCGCCAACTTCAATTTTTCCTTTAAAACTTGAGTTGTCTTCCATCGCTAACACATAGACGCCTTTAAATTTCATCTCATATGGAACCTTCGCTAATTTTAAGGCTTGCTCAATTGCGGCGTTTTTTGAGGAATCCATATAGTATTGTTGAATTCGATTATATTCGCTATTACTACTATCTCCCATTAATTCTTTTTTGGACATGACTTCTTGAAAATCCGAAAAGTTTGCTTTTATGGCAGAAAAAATAGTGGCCGAACGAATGCCCACCGTTGTTAAATAAAAAGCACCTGACTGCGTATCTTTTTTTCCATCAACAGTTACAAACTCTTTTAAATTTTCTGTCGTTCCTGGTCCTTCAATATAATAAGGAATTGGGACGATAAACAAACCAATTAGCAGCAATGCCAATACCATTGGAATGAGTGATTTAAACGAAAATTTTTCTGTTTTTTTATTCATTATTTTAGCTCCAGTCATTCTTCTTTTGTTTTAACGCGTGATAAATATTGGGAGGAAGATAGTCAGACACATCGCCCCCAAAACGTAAAACTTCTTTTAGTAAACTGGAACTTACATGTGCATATGGTTCTTCTGCTAATAGAAAAACCGTTTCAATTTCTGGCGCCAGATGTTGATTCATTTTAGCAATGTCTTTCTCGTACTCGTAGTCTTTGACGTTTCTAATGCCACGAATCAAAAAATTAGCCCCTAATGATTTTGCACTTTCCACAGTTAACTGGGTTTCTTGCATGATAACACGCACATTTGGCATTTCTTTAGTTGCTTCTTCAATTAAATATTTTTTCTCTTCTGGCGTAAATAATGTTTGCTTACTTGTATTTATAAAAACGCCAATGATGACTTCGTCAAATAACTTCGCACTGCGTTCAATCAAATTTAAATGACCATTTGTCATCGGATCAAAACTTCCGGGAAATAGAGCAATTTTACGCATCTTACGCCTCCTGACGATAAATCGTTACTTGAGTGATTCCGTAAACGGTTTCTCTTGTTTTTTCTAGTGTACCAATCGTTTCCGGTAATTTGACAGTTTTATCTGTTTCACAAACGATAACGGCTTCGTTTGTTAATAACTGCCGTTCTAACATCTTTTCTAATTGTGAAACAATTTCTTGTTTGGCATAGGGCGGATCCAATAAGACCAAATCAAATTGTAGCTTCTCTTCATAAAACTGTTCTAAGGCACGATTAGCATCCATTTTTCTAACTTCAAATTTTTCTGGTTCTTTTGTAATCGCAATATTTTCTTTAATTACTTTTAGTGCAGCAAAATTCTTTTCAATACAAATACTTTTGTCCATTCCACGAGAAACGGCTTCAATCGCTAACCCGCCACTTCCTGAATATAAATCCAGCGCCATTCCACCTTCGAAATATGGACCAATCATATTAAAAATAGATTCTTTTACTTTATCTGTTGTGGGCCTAGTATTGTCGCCATCTAACGCTTTCAGGCGCCGGCCACCATATTCTCCAGAAATAACACGCATTGTTTCGACTCCTTTATCAATCATTCTTTTATAATTCATTATAACAAAAAGAGTGAAAAATGTTTGAAATTTCTCATAACATTTCTCACTCTTTTGCATTAGACATTCTCTGCTAAGCGAATCTCTGTAGATAATTCCTCTACTACATAGCCGTCGTCTTCTTGTTCTTGATAAGCCGCTTTGGTACCAATTTTTTCAGCAAAATTCATTTCGACATCTGGTCGATACGATTTATCGACACTACGAACAAAATGTAACTGATTAATTTTTTCCATGTTACTTTCAATATTTTCTTCATTCATGTAAATCACCACATATTTCATTTTTCGTGAAACATAGTGAATCAGTCCATATCGGCGTAACTGTTTTAACGGTTTTAATGTGTATACCCAAACAATTAGGCAACGACGCTCTTGAAGCGTAAATTCTTTTTCTTCTTTAGCTTGCATGGCAGCTTCCTCCACAACCTGAATGTTTCTTTCCTCGTTCAAAGAAAGGATTTCCAGCATCTACTTTAATATCTTCAGAAATTAGTTGCGCAATCTTTAAACCAATTGTATCTAGCAACGTTTGAACGTTTGTCTCAGCAAAACGATAATTTGCAACGATTTCATTTAAATCAAGCGCCCGCTTCGCTTTACGTAGGGCTCGTTGTTTCTCCCGAAAATCGGGTGCATGAATTCCATAAGCTTCTACTCGTTCAAAGGCTGACTTAGCTTCTAAAAATGCTTTTTGTAACTGAGCAACTTCCGCCGAAGCATACATAGCTTTTTTTGTTTCTTTATAGTTTTGAACAGCATCACTTTCTAAAAGTGCTGAAATTAAGCATTCTGTTTGATCTTCAATTGCAAATAAATGTTCTGTTACAATCATAACTTTTCACTACTCTCCGTGATTTGCCTATTTTCTGGTCGTTTCTCTAATAAGACTAACACACCTTCGTTGGAAAAGGCAACGCCCAATTCTGTCATTTCTGACTCAGCAAAATAGCTATCATATTGCGGGTCCGAAAACCATGACAAAATAGTAAAGGTACTATCATAAACAGGTTCTTGGAAAATACCTGCTGGTTCTCTCAACGAAAGTTTGCTCGTTTTAACTAATAAAGAAAATTCGTCCTTAGTCAAATGAAAGGGATGAATGGCTGTATGTTCCTCTCTCGTTTGTAACAATTCTGCTTGTCGATTTGCCGACAAAATTGTTGGTGTATGGTTAGCCATCGTTTGATACAATGTTTGGGCATCTTTTTGACTTTGTGTAGAGACTGAAAAAGCAGCTTGATTTTCTTGCTGTTTAACCAGATTCATGACATAAATCGCTTGGTTACTTTGAACAGGATCGAAGGTCATTGACTGCGTTATATCAACTGGCAAAGGAGAACCTTCATTTAATTGATACGGCATTTCCGTGAGCAACGTTTCTTTATTGACATAATTAACTGCCATTAAACCGCCTGTCCGCTGATTAAAAAATAACACTGCAAAACTGCCATTATCAAAAGCAACCAGTGGTCGATAGTTCATATCTTCTTCCATCAGCTCGACATCGTAAGCTTCATGATGAAAATTAAATGCAAAATTCGAATAAATCGTCATTAAATCAGACAAGTCAGCAAGCTTCATATCTATCTTAAACGGTTCTATCATTTTGTCATTGTTAAAGGCCTTAATTGCGATGACTTTATTTTCTCGAACGTTGACTTCTAAGTAATCATTCATCGTCAAACCGAACGTCCATAATTCATACGTACGACCTGTTTTAATTTTTTCTTTAGGATTGCCAAACTGGCGGATAAAGGTTTCCACATCTTTCCCTATGTATGCTGCGTAGCCAGAAGCTGGCAATTCTTCATGAGGAACAGCGGTGTGAGCGCTGGATAAGCGCCCACTTTGAGCTGTTTCGGTTGGTTTTTCAGCAGGGAAAAAAACTGGCTCTAAATATCCGATGAGTAGAACTGTTAAAAAAACAGCAGTAAAGGCCCAAAATCGCTTCATTTTTTCCCCTCTCATCTTATTTTTCTTTTACTTCTAATAACAAATCACCTGAGCTGATTGCTTCGCCTTCTTCAACATAAATGTGATCTACCGTGCCCGCAAAACGTGCTTCGATAGTCGTTTCCATTTTCATGGCTTCTGTAATCAGCAACGGCTGACCTTTTTCTACTTTATCGCCACGTTTGACCAATACTTGTAGAACAGAACCAGACATCGTTGCCCCGATTTGTTCTTTATTAGTTGGTTCCGCCTTTTGTTTAACTTGAACAGCTGACTTAATAGAGGCATCTTTAACTAAAACCTCACGACGTTGCCCATTCAAATTGAAGAACAAGACACGGTTTCCGTCAATATCAGGTTCGCCAATTTCATCTAAACGAATAATTAACGTTTTTCCTCGTTCAATTTGAACTTCCAATGTCTCTCCTTGACGAATACCATTAAAGAATGTTGGCGTATCTAATAAGGTTATATCTCCAAAGGTTTCGTATTTTTGACGATACTCTAAAAATACTTGTGGATACATTAAATAACTTAAAACTTCTTCCAATTTAGGTTGATACCCAATTTTTTCGGCTAATTCTTCTTGTACTTTCGCAAAATCAACAGGTGCTGCTAAGTCACCTGGCCGCTCTGTGAAGGCTGGTCGACCTTTTAGAATAATTCGTTGCAGCTCTTTCGGGAACCCACCAACTGGTTGACCTAAATCACCTTGGAAAAAAGTCACAACGGATTCAGGAAAACTTAGTTCTTCACCACGCGCATAAACATCTTGTTCTGTCAGATGATTTTGAACCATGAAGAGTGCCATGTCTCCCACGACTTTTGAAGATGGCGTCACTTTTACAATATCGCCAAACATCAAATTCACTGTGTGATACATTTTTTTGATTTCATCCCAACGGTGCCCTAAGCCTACCGCTTTTGCTTGCTGCTGTAGATTAGAGTATTGACCACCAGGCATTTCATGCATATAGACTTCTGTTTGCGGGGCATTTAAGCCATTTTCAAATGGTTGATAATACATGCGCACATCTTCCCAATAATGATTGATTTTCTGTGCATTATCAATGTTAATAGTTGGCGTCCGTTCACCATTGACTAAAGCATAATATAGACTGTTCATACTTGGCTGGCTAGTTGCGCCACTCATCGCACTCATTGCGACGTCAACAATATCAACGCCCGCTTTAGTAGCTGCTGAATATGTGATGATCCCATTGCCACTAGTATCGTGGGTATGGAGATGAATTGGTAAATCCGTGGCTGCCTTTAATTCACTAATTAAACGATAAGCAGCTTGTGGTTTCAATAAGCCAGCCATATCTTTAATCGCAATGATTTGTGCACCTAAATTTTCCAATTCTTTAGCCATATCAAGGTAATATTGAACATTATATTTTGCTCGGGCTGGATCATTGATGTCCCCAGTATAACAAATTGCTGCTTCCGCAATTTTTCCGGTATCCCGAACGACTTGAATACTTTTTTCCATTTGAGGAATCCAGTTTAAGCTATCAAAGATTCGGAAAACATCGACTCCTTGGCGAGCAGATTCTTTAATGAATTCTTCAATAACATTATCAGGGTAATTTTGATAGCCTACCGCATTAGAACCTCTGAACAGCATTTGTAAAAGTGTATTTGGCATCAACTGACGAATTTTTCTTAAACGTTGCCATGGGTCTTCGGTTAAGAAGCGATAGGCAACATCGAACGTAGCGCCACCCCACATTTCACTAGAAAACAGCTCAGGCAGGGCTACATCAGTTAGACCAGCAATTGCTTTAAAATCTTGTGTTCTCACACGAGTAGCTAATAAACTTTGGTGCGCATCACGGAACGTGGTATCTGTCATTAATACACTTTCTTGATTCTTAACCCAATCGATGACGGCGGTTGCTCCTTGAGCGTCTAGAATATTTTTAGCTGTGATCACTTTTTCTGGAACTTCAATATCTGTCGGCACGCGCGGGGCTTCAAAATATTTTTTCTCCGTTCGTTCAATGCCAGGGAACCCATTGACCGTTACTTCTCCAATGTATTTCATCGTTTTATTGCCACGATCGCGCATACGAGGAAATTCAAATAATTCAGGTGTATTATCAATAAAGGTTGTTTTGGCTTCGCCAGATTGAAACGCTGGATAGCTCACAACATTTTGTAAAAACGGAATATTTGTTTTCACGCCACGAATCCGAAATTCTTTTAAGCAGCGTTGCATTTTACTGATTGCCTGTTCAAAAGAGAAACCATGCGTACAGACTTTAACCAATAAAGAATCAAAGTAAGGCGTCACAGCGTAGCCAGAATAAGCATTTCCTACATCTAAACGCACACCAAACCCACCTGGTGAACGATACGTATCGATTTTCCCTGTATCTGGCATAAACTGGTTCAGGGGATCTTCAGTCGTAATCCGACATTGAATAGCCGCGCCTTTTAATGTCAATTCGTTTTGTTTTGGCAAATGCATATCTTTATGCAAATCAAGCCCTTGTGCAATTTGTAATTGAGAGATCACAATATCAATATCTGTAATCATTTCTGTGATAGTATGTTCTACCTGAACACGAGGATTCACTTCAATAAAATAAAACTGATCCCCTTCTACTAAAAACTCAACCGTTCCCGCATTCACGTAGCCGACATGCGCCATTAACTGCACAGCAGCCGAACAAATGGCTGCTCGTTGTTCTTCATTCATTGATACACATGGTGCGACTTCTACCACTTTTTGGTGGCGTCGTTGAACGGAACAATCACGTTCAAATAAATGCAAGACATTCCCATGATGATCGCCTAAAATTTGTACTTCGATATGTTTAGGATTAGAAATATACTTTTCAACATAAACCTCGTCAGAACCAAAGGCTGCTTTCGCTTCGCTTTTTGCTCTTTCGTAACCTTCTCGTGCTTCCTTGGCATCGTGGGCAACGCGCATCCCGCGACCGCCGCCACCTAAAGCAGCTTTAATCATGATAGGAAAGCCATGCGTTTCACCAAAAGCTACGACCTCTTCCACCGTTGCTACTGGCCCGTCTGAGCCTGGGATCGAAGCAATCCCCGCAGCTACAGCTGCTTCTTTCGCTTTAATTTTATCGCCAAAAATATCTAAATGATGTGTTTTAGGTCCGACAAAAATGATTCCTTCTTCTTCACAACGTTCGGCGAAGCGTAAGTTCTCTGATAAAAAGCCATAACCAGGATGAATGGCATCTGCTCCCGATTTTTTGGCAATTTGGATAATATTTTCAATGTCTAAATAGGCTTCAATTGGTTTTTTCCCCTTACCAACTAAATACGCTTCATCTGCTTTGAAACGATGAACAGAATACTCATCTTCTGCAGCATAAATCGCTACTGTACGGATATCTAATTCTGTACAAGCTCTAAAAATTCGAATCGCAATTTCGCCACGATTGGCAACTAATACCTTTTTCATAACGTCACTCCTACCATCAATTTCCTTCAAATTTATTGGTTCTGTTCTAAAGATAAATAGTACTCATTTTCTAATTTCTGACGTGTTTCATCTGCACTGATATTCAGGACAAAGGCCACAGCAATCGAAATAATCAGCAAACTATTCCCACCTTGACTCAAGAACGGGAAAGTAATTCCTGTTAATGGAATAATCCCAGTAATCCCACCAACATTAATAAAGACTTGAATTAATAACATTGTACCAATTCCAATACACATTAGTGAATTAAAAGGTTTCTTCGAGCGTACACCGACTAAAATAATTCGCGCAATCATAAACATCAACAATCCTAAAATCGCTAGACCGCCGATAATGCCTAACTCTTCTAAAGTAATCGCAAAGATAAAGTCCGTATGTGCTTCTGGTAAAAAGCCTTTTTTCTGAACACTATTCCCTAGACCTTTGCCAAACCAGCCGCCATTACTGATTGCATAATAAGAATTAGCTAACTGATGGCCTAAGTTCCGTTCATCTAAAAATGGATTTTTAAAAACAGCAAAACGATTATAAATATATTGATAACGTGCTGGGAAAATTTTCCCTTTAGACATAATTAATAACTGAATAGCCGTGATACTACCTAAAATGCCCAAGCCACCGACCAAGTAGGTATACATATAATTAATCCCACTTGCTAAAACCATCACGATGGTAATTAATGTTAGAATGGCCGCATTCCCGAAGTCAGGCTGGATTGCAACTAGAGCAATTAATACAAAAACGAGCATCAACGGGCGCCCGGCAGCTTGTTTAAATTGATCCATGCCTCCATTAATTGTCTTTTGTCGCCGTGCTAAAATATAAGACAGATACCAGACAACCATAATTTTTAAATACTCAGCTGGTTGCATCGAAAATCCACCAATCTCAATCCAACCACGTGCGCCGTTAATTTCTTTCCCGATACCAGGAATCCGAACGGCTAAAACCATAACCGTAATTACTGCAATGGCAAACATGATAAAACTTCGATTCTGGAAAACGGATGTTTTCATCTTATAAATAAAAAACATTGCAACTAACCCTACTACCCAAAAGGCAACCTGGTTAATAACGAATGACGTAGGTGAAAAACCTTTCATTACTTGTAATGCGGATGTGGAACTATATACCATAATCAATCCCACGATACTTAAAATTAAATATGGAATAAAAATACTATAGTCTAGCAAATGCCGTTTCTTTACTTTGTTTGGCAAAGCTTAACCCTCCTTGCCAATCTCGTTTTTTTCTTGTGTTTCTTCATAAACATCTGTATATAATTGATTCAATTCGCGTTCTAAATCACTTAGTAAGCGATGTCCTTCATCATTAGTTAAAATCCCCAAACGGGTCGCATAGGTCACTTGTCTTGAAAAACCATACATTTGTGTATCCACCACTTCTTCAAATGCTTTACATTGAGAAATGCACAAACTGTTTTTTTGATTACGAATAAGCATTTTAATGCGTTCTGCATCGTCTTCTAATAATTGAATGGCAAATTTCTTTGAAATTCCTTCGTCCATTTGTACAGAACCTCCCTATCTTAATTAAATAATTATAACATAATTCTCAGTTAGATACATGATGATTTCAGAAAATTTCCTTTAAGAAATTTTCTAAAACCAAGCGATATATTAAGTAAGAAATCTCTTTATATAACAAGCTTATTTTATCAATACAACAACAAATACATTAAAAGACTTTTTCCTTATTTTCTGCTTTTAATTTTAAATAAAATAACAAACTATATCATTTTTTTGTCTCTTGATATTCTTTAATTACTTCTAAAAAGGCGGTGCCATATTTATCTAATTTATTTTGGCCGACCCCTTTTATTTGCAATAATTGAATCGTTGTTTGCGGTAATTTTTCACACATTTCTTTAAGTGTACTATCGGAAAAGACTACATATGGCGGTACGCCTGCCTCTTGAGCCATGTCCATACGTAATTCGCGCAATCGTTCAAACAAGGCATCATCCACTGCTACTTTTCGAACTTTTTGGTCTTCTTTTCGGAAGACCTTCCGTTCCCCTAAGAGCACCTGAACACCTTCTGTCGAGACTGATAACAACGGGAATTGCCCATCAGAAGGAATTAAATAACGTTCTGCTGTCAAATAATCAATCAGCTGTGTGACTTCTTTTTGCGTGCGACCTTTCATTAGTCCGTATGTTGGCAAACGATCAAAATGCCATTGATCAATTTTTTGATCTTTTGAGCCAGTCAAGACTTTACCAACTAAGCCCTTACCGAAACGTTCTCCCATACGTTTTACACAAGACAAGACTTTTTGGGCATCGACCGTAATATCGACTAATTCTCGATTATCCAGACAATTCGAGCAGCGACCGCAGTCCGTCCCTTCTTCACCAAAATAGCGTAAAATATATTTTTGTAAACACATTTGTGCATTCGCATATTGTGACATTTCCCGTAATTTCAAGTACTCTTTCTGCTTATAATCAATGGTCATTTCAGATTGTTCAATAAAGTATTGTTGAATTTGCAAGTCTTGTGGAGCAAACATTAACACAGCATCACTAGGCAGACCGTCACGACCAGCTCGGCCAGCTTCTTGGTAATAAGATTCAATATTCCCTGGTACTTGTGCGTGAATGACAAAACGAACATTACTCTTATTAATCCCCATACCAAAGGCATTTGTTGCTACCATCACTTGCACTTGATCATACAAGAATGCTTCTTGATTTTCACTACGTAACTGTTCACTCATGCCCCCATGATACATCCCAGCTGCAATTTTTTTACTTTCTAATAAATGATAAATTCGTTCAACTTCCTTCCGCGTGCTTGCATAAATAATACCTGATTGTCCAGTATTCATCTTTAAATATTCCAAAAGAAAAACGTCTCTATTTTGATCTTTCACGACTTGAAAAGATAAATTTTCTCGAGCGAATCCTGTTTTGATTTCATTTTCTGATGGAATTCTTAATTGCTTGACAATATCCTCCGCTACTTGTGGCGTTGCTGTTGCTGTTAGTGCAATCACAGTTGGTTGCTGTTGAAATTGATCGATAATCTCTGCTAAACGCAAATAGCTTGGACGAAAATCATGCCCCCATTGTGAAATACAGTGTGCCTCATCTACTGCCAATAAATCAATCGGTACATGTGTCAGCATCTGTTGAAAATCATAAGATTCTAATCGCTCTGGCGCAACATACAATAGCTTGACTTCTTTGTTAACCGCTAATTGAATACGATGATTCATTTCTTGATAGGAAATGGTACTATTGATATATGTAGCTGGAATCCCCATTAAATTCAGGGCGTCTACTTGATCTTTCATTAAAGAAATTAATGGTGAAATCACCAATGTTAAATTATCCAGAAGTAAGGCTGGCAACTGATAACAAATTGATTTGCCTCCACCTGTTGGCATAATGCCTAAGACATTTTCTTGTCGCAATACATGACGAATAATCGTTTCTTGTCCTGGCCGAAAATCATCATAGCCAAATGTATCTTTTAATAATTCTTGTAATGCACTCATTTATTGCGCTCCAATCTTTGTTCTACAAGTCATTTTAACACGCTAATCTAACAGGAACAAGGTGTGTTAAACCAAGACACAATCGTGAAACACCAGTTAACGTGAAACATCAAAAAGAATGAAAAATTGTGAAAGCTTGCTATCAAAAGCTTTCAAAAATAACGACATTTGCTTGTTGTGGATAACGAGTAGTTATCCACACATAAAAAAATAACCTTATCTTAAAATACGCATTAATTCGTTTTTGCCATCAAAAAAACCAACTATTTTCGTAGTAAAACGAGCATAGTTGGTTTAAATGTTTATTTGTCGAAAAATTATTCAGCTTTATCTGGTACAACTTTATCTGTTTCAATTAAAGGTACTTTCATTTTTTTCAATTCTTGATATCGCTCTGAAGTTTGAACACCGTATACTTGATAACGAATTCCAGAAACATTGAGTTTCTCAATGACCGCTTCATCCGCAATATCATTAGCGACAGATAATAATGCGTTTTTATATGATTTAATTTTTTTTATCTCTTTAGGAATATCTTCTTTTTTATCACATAACCATGAGACAGTAGCATCTGGATACTTTTGAATCACAAAATTTCGACTTGGTTCATCACTAATCACAAAAAAACTTCGATCATAAATTTCATATTTTTTTAAGATGTCCATAACATTTTTAACAAAATGTTCATCCAACCAGTTTCCTTTAGATCCATCAACATTAACCATCAATCCATTATTTGCAGCTGCTTCAATTGCTTCTTCAAACGTCGGAATTTTTATTGATGTGTTTTCATATTTAGGATAACTAGCCGTTTTTATACTTAATTTTTTTAATTGTTTCATGGTAAATTTTTCTGATCTTCCCTGTCCATTCGTTGTTCTATCCAATGTATTGTCATGCATTAAATATAATTGACCATCTTTATTGCTACGAACATCAATTTCTACACCATTATAATTCTGGTTAGCTGCTTCATTAATTGCTTCAACAGTATTTTCTGGAGCTTTATTATGATCTCCACGATGAGCTATAATTTGTGTCTGGTTTTTAGGTAATAAACGTTCAACAGAACTATTAGCACAACCAGTTAATAGAAATACCCCTACTATCAGATATTTTGCGATTTTATTCACTTATCCACACAACTCCCTTACTTATTAAAAGAAAAAGTACAATAGCCATTGGCATTTTGTACTTTTCAAAAAAATTATTCAGCTTTTTTCTTTTTCTTGCTTGCTTTTTCGCGTTCGTTTTTGTTAAGAATTTGTTTTCTTAAACGGATGCTTTCTGGTGTTACTTCACAGTATTCATCTTCATTCAAGAATTCTAATGATTCTTCTAACGTTAATTTTTTCGGTTTTTTAATGACTGATGTTTGGTCTTTCGTTGCCGAACGAACGTTAGTCATTTGTTTGGCTTTTGTGATGTTCACAGTTAAATCATTGTCGCGGTTGTTTTCCCCAACAATCATTCCTTCGTAAACTTCTGTCGTTGGTTCAACGAAAACTGTACCACGTTCTTCAATACTCATGATTGAGTAAGTCGTTGCTTTACCAGTATCGATTGAAACTAATGCACCTTGATGACGGCCACCAATCGTTCCTTGAATCATTGGTAAGTATTGATCGAAGGTGTGGTTCATAATACCATAACCACGAGTCATTGATAAGAATTCTGTTGAATAACCAATTAAGCCACGAGCTGGTGCTAAGAAGATTAAACGCATTTGTCCGTTACCGGCATTAATCATATCTTGCATTTCGCCTTTACGTAAACTTAGGGATTCAATCACGCTACCCATGTATTCTTCAGGTGTGTCAATTTGAACACGTTCAAATGGTTCACATTTAACTCCATCAATTTCACGTTCAATAACTTCTGGACGAGAAACTTGTAATTCATAGCCTTCACGACGCATGTTTTCAATTAAAATTGATAAATGCAATTCGCCACGGCCTGATACAGTCCAAGAATCTGGGCCAATTGGATCAACACGTAAAGATACGTCTGTTTGTAATTCAGCCATTAAACGTTCTTCGATTTTACGAGCGGTGATGTATTTTCCTTCACGTCCCGCAAATGGAGAATTGTTAACTAAGAAAGTCATTTGTAAGGTTGGCTCATCAATGTGTAGAATTGGTAATGCTTCTTGATTGTGAACATCTACAACTGTTTCCCCAACGAAAATGTCTTCCATTCCAGAAACGGCAATTAAATCGCCCGCTTTTGCTTCATCAATTTCCACACGTTGTAAGCCAAAGAAACCTAAAATTTTCGTTACACGGAAATTTTTCACGCTGCCATCTAATTTCATCAACGCAACTTGGTCGCCGACTTTCATTGTGCCACGGAACACACGGCCAATCCCAATACGTCCAACGTAATCGTTGTAGTCTAGTAATGAGACTTGGAATTGAAGTGGTTCGTCTGAATTGTCAACTGGAGCTGGCACATGTTCAATAATTTTATCAAAAATTGGGGCCATTGTTGGCTCTTGATCTGCTGGATCATCTGATTCACTTGAAGTTCCGTTTAAAGCAGAAGCATAAACAACTGGGAAATCTAATTGATCGTCGTCTGCGCCTAATTCGATGAATAACTCTAAAACTTCATCTACTACGTGTTCAGGACGAGCAGAAGGTTTGTCAATTTTATTAACAACCACGATTGGTGTTACTTTTTGTTCTAATGCTTTTTTCAATACGAAACGTGTTTGAGGCATTGTTCCTTCATACGCATCGACAACTAAAACAACACCGTCTACCATTTTCATGATACGTTCTACTTCACCACCGAAGTCCGCGTGTCCTGGTGTATCTAGAATGTTGATACGTGTACCGTTATAATCTACGGCTGTATTTTTTGCTAAGATAGTAATTCCACGTTCACTTTCAAGTGCATTGGAATCCATTGCACGTTCTTGTAATTGTGTGTGTCCATCTAAAGTGTCAGATTGTTTTAAAAGTTCATCTACTAAGGTTGTTTTACCATGGTCAACGTGGGCGATAATTGCCACGTTACGAATATCATCTCTGTATTTCAATTTAATTGCTCCTTATCTATATACGCTTATGTTACTTAAGTCCATAAAAGCCGACTGCTTATTATAGCAAACTTTTTTCATTAAAAAAAGGCTTTCGCCTGCAAAAATAATGAAAGTTTTAGAAATTATTCGGCTTTTTCTGAAAACAAGGACATTTTTTTACAAATTTTTCTCTTTTAAAAGAGGAAGAGCCTTACCTTTCAGCAACGCTCTTCTTTGATTATTCCGATTCATTTAAGTATCGGGTAAATACTTCATCATAGGTTTCAGGAGTTGCTGCAATAAAGTATTCACGACCCGTAAAAGTTAATGGTTTTCCTGTAATACCAGAGTATTTAAACCCAAATTCTTCCAAAAGTACTAAGCCTGCTGCATAATCCCAAGGACTTAGATTAGATAAATAGCCATGATGGTTGCCTTTTAACATGGCAATAATTTCCAAACCTGCACAACCGCTAATACGCACGCCCATGCTTGCTTGTCCGATTTCCGTTGCGTGATGAATATTTTTTCCATGCATGTAAGCATTCATGCCCCATAATCCATCTGCCAAGGCTTTCATAGTAGGCGCTTTTAATAATTGATTATTCCGATAAACGCCAATCCCTTTGCCGCCCCAATAAAGTTCTTCTCGCATCACATCATAGATAAAACCTAATTTACCAATGCCCTCTTCATAAACAGCTAACATAATACAAAAATTTTCTCTTTCCATCACGAAATTCATTGTGCCATCAATCGGATCGATGATCCACACGCGTCCAGCAAAACTTTTTAAGGTATTGTAGCCTTTTTCTTCCCCTAAAATTTGATCTTCGGGAAAATTTGTTTGAATTTTATTCATTAAAAATTCTTGGGTTTGTTCATCCATATTTGTCACTAAATCAGTGCGGCCATTTTTCTGTTGAACGGTTAACTCTGATTCCAAGTTCATTCGAATCACATCGGCTGCTTCAAAAAGCCAACTTTGAATTGTTTGAATAAATTTTTGCGTTTCAGTCATCTAATCATCCCCCAGCTTTAATTTACCGCTTCCCTGTTTTTTAGCTTGTTGAAGCGTACGATATAACGAATATCCTGAAGCATTTTCAAATTCACGACCTAAGCGTTTTTCTTCGCCGATACTTTTAACGACCGTTTTAAATTGTTGATAAGTTGTTAAAAATTTGTCAACAGGCAAGCCTGTTTCGTGGGCTTGCTCAACTGCTGTCCACATATTAGTGACAATCACCATTTCCTCTGTCGTCCAATCTAAATCTAATGGATATTGATAGTCTTTCATGTCTTCACCTCATCTTCTCTAGTTTAGCATATTTTCATAAAAAAACATCTTATTTACGTCGATTTTTTAATGCGTTAAAGAGAGGATATTCTGCTGTTCCTTTGCGATACAAACTTTGTTGTGAAGCATAAATACCGCTATTTCCTGAACACATAAAACTGATTAAGCAGACCATGAAAAAATAGACCGCCGCTTCACTACCAAATAGTTCAATGCCCATAATGAAACAAGCAATCGGCGTATTCGTGGCGCCAGAAAAAACACCAATAAATCCTAAACCTGCTAAAAAAGGAATTGACAGATGTAACAAAGGGGCCAAAGAACTACCTAACGTAGCCCCAATTTCAAACAATGGCGTCACTTCTCCTCCTTGGAATCCGGCACCCAAGGATAACACCGTAAAGAATAATTTCCCAACAAAATCAAAAGGCTGCGCATTGCTTGCAAAAGCATCTTCTAGTAAAGGTAAACTCAAGCCTAAATAACGTTGGTTGTTTAAGACGAGCACAAACAGAACGACAATGGACGCCCCAAGAAACGCACGAAGGTAGACATTAGCAAACCAATTTGCATAGGTCTTTTTTAAAAAGACAATGGAACGACTAAAAACCCAACCTGCCAAGCCAAAACAAATCGATGCCAAAAATAATTTTGCGAATAGATCAACCGACCAAGTCGGAATTTTGCCCATCGGATAATGCGTATGTGTTACACCAAAACTTTCAGTCACAAAATTAGCAAATAAGCCTGCAAAAAAACTTGGGAAAAGTGCCTCTGCACGAACTTTTCCAATCGCCAAAACTTCTAATCCGAAAACCGTTCCCGCTAATGGTGTGCCAAAAACAGAACTAAAACCTGCACTAATTCCGCTAATAATAATTACTTGTCGTTCCAAAGCGGACAGTTTAAAGACTTTTCCTACAGCATTTGCGATTGCGCCCCCCATTTGCACCGCCGTCCCTTCACGACCAACAGAACCACCAAATAAGTGCGTAGTAATCGTGCCAAACAATGTTAAAGGAATTAAGCGCAAGGGAATATCTTCTTCCCCGCCATTGCCTTGTTCAATCACTAAGTTATTTCCTCGGCTAGCATTTTTCCCAAAACGCGTATAGAAATACGTAAAAACGACACCGCTAATGGGGAGGATAAAGAGTAACCAAGGGTTTGCTAAACGAACATCTGTTACATAGGTGAGACTCTTTAAGAAAAAGGCAGATAACGCCCCCATAAATAAACCAATAATTGCGGTAATGAGCAACCATTTTGTCATATAACCGCCAATTGATAGTAGTTGCTTTGTTTCTTTTTTCACTTTACATGCTCCTTTACAATTTTCTTATCGCCGATCCTAGCGTACAGAAAAAGCCTACCAAAGGGTACACTTCTCCCGTTTGGTAGGCGTCATTAATTTATTCGTCCAATAAATAGTTCGTGGTGAACACCATCACCATGTTGCTATTAAACTATTAAAAATAATACCACGCAACTCTGGAAAGTGCAATAGAAGAATAACTCATTACCTTTAACAACCTTTACGTGTCTTTTTAGACACTAGTTCATTAAAAAAAATAACCATGATTTCTTCGCTTTCCAAATCTAACAACTTAGAAATCAATTTAATATCTGAAGCTTTAAATACAACCTCTCCTTTTAATTTCTTATAAATTGTTGAAGCTGAGATTGGTTGACCTGCAGCGGTCATTTCACTTGCTAACCATTCAACATTTTTCCCTTTTAATTTCAATTTTGAATGAATTAAATTTGATTCCATTTTACTCCCCCTTTTCACCCCTTTTAGTGTCTTATTAGACACTGGAAGTATATCATTTTGTGAAAAAACCGTCAATATATGCCTATTCAATAGTTATTTATCACTCTATGTATAGAGTAAAACATGTTTCTTTTGCGACACTTTTTGTGCTAGAATGTTTTTACGGAGGTGGTTTTTTTGAAAGAAAATTTTTTGAAGCAAAAAAGGATGGAGAAAAATCTTACATTAGAACAAGTTGGAAATTTTGTTGGTGTTGGAAAAAGTACCGTCAGGAAATGGGAAACTGGAATGATTGAAAATATGGGGAGGGATAAAATTGTCGCCTTATCTAAAATTTTAGATGTATCACCTCTTGAAATCTTAGGTATTCCTGAAACGGAAGAAACGCCATTTGTTGTCCCAACCAATATTATGAACATTTACAAACAGTTAACAACTGAAAATCAAGAAGCAGTCTTTCGATACGCTCAAAAGAAATTAACAGAACAAAATTACTTTTAATATTTATTTTAAATAGATGAATGCTAGACTTTTTAGTCAACGTCAAACAAAAAAAGCTTATCCGTAAGGATAAGCTTTTTATTAGATTGACTGTTGGCCAAAATACTGACGCCATTTGGTTTTCATGGCTGTCGTCATCGGCAACGCTGCTTCTTTTACAGCACAATATTTGTCAACAAAGGTTACAATGTAACTTTCTTTGTATTTTGGTGGTGCAATAGTTGCGCCCCACATATGTTTAATAATAATGTCTCGTTCTAAATCAGACAACTCTGTAATTTTTTCAGCATTTTTGGCTGCAATTCGTGGATGAACATAGGCATGAGAGCCTTCGTCAAACTTTGTTGTGCGCCAATCATAGTAAAACAAATCATGCAATAAACCAGCACGAGCTGTTGCACGAGCATTGCCGTTCCAACGCTTTGCTAATTTATAGCTATGATAGGAAACACTAATTGAATGTTCTAAACGAGTTGAATGCATATGTTGTGTGTATTCTGCTAATTTTTGGACTTCTTCGGTTGCTAATAAATCTTCTACATAAGAAAGATATTCTTCGTCTTCACGCCATTTTTCTGTCATATAATTGGGTGCCACCTTTTCTAATCCTTTTATAACTTGACTCGAGTATAGCACCCCAGCTATTTAATTACTATGAATTTCTCAATCTGTAACTTAACTTTAATATTTGCTTAATAAGTTTAGCGTTCAACGCAGTAAAATTTTCACAAAAACTTCTACATTTCTTCTGGTGCATGTAACCCTAGTAAACGTAAATCTTCTTTTAGAACAGTAGCTACTGCATAAACTAACGCTAAGCGTGCCTCTTTTTGAGCATCTTCATCCAAAATCCGAACATGGGCATAATATTTATTGAACGCTTGTGCTAAATGAATGCTATGTTTCGCAATAACAGATGGTTCATATTTTTCAGCAGCTTGCATCACAGTTTCAGGGAATTTTTGTAACAACTTCACGACTTCCCAGCTATCCTTGTCATTTAGTGCATAACGTTGTGTGGCGTCTGGTGTAAAGTTTGCTTTACGTAAAATACTCATCGCACGAGCATGTGTATATTGAACATATGGCCCAGTTTCTCCTTCAAAACGAACAACTTCATCTAATACAAAATCGAAATTATTTAGACGATCATTTTTAAGGTCATGGAAAATAACTGCACCTACACCTACTTGTTTCGCCACTTCTTCACGATTTGCTAAGTCTGGATTTTTCTCGTTAATTTGATTTCCTGCTAAAGTAACAGCTTCATTCAATACTTCTTCTAATAAAACAATTTTCCCTTTACGTGTGGATAATTTTTTACCGCCTTGAGTAATTAAACCAAACGGAATGTGTTCCATATCATCTGACCATTCAAATCCTAGTTCTTTCAAGACTGCTTTTAATTGTTTGAAGTGATTGCTTTGTTCGTTGCCGACTACATAAAGTGATTTGGCAAAATCATACGTCCGTTTACGGTAAAGCGCAGCAGCTAAATCCCGTGTGATATATAACGTCGCACCATCTGATTTACGAATAAGTGCTGGATTTAAATTATATTCTGTCAAATCAACAATTTCTGCACCTTGATTTTCTGTTAATAAATGTTTTTCTTCTAATAAAGTAACAATTTCATCCATTTTATCATTATAAAAGGCTTCGCCATTATAAGAATCAAATTCAACTTCTAACATGGAATAGATTTTATCAAATTCTTTTAGAGACTCGCTACGGAACCATTTCCATAATTCATTAGCTTCTTGGTCTCCTTCTTCTAATTTTTTAAACCATGCACGTGCTTCGTCTTCTAATTCTGGTTTTTCTTCTGCTTCTTCATGAAATTGCACATATAAGCGCAATAATTCATTAATTGGTTGTTGGCGGACTGCTTCTTCAGAACCCCATTTTTTATAAGCTACAATTAACTTACCAAACTGTGTACCCCAGTCACCTAAGTGGTTAATCCGAATTGGCTGATACCCAATTTTTTCTAAAATAAAGGCAATTGAATTCCCGATTACCGTAGAACGTAAGTGCCCCATAGAAATTGGTTTAGCAATGTTTGGTGAAGACATATCAATAGGAACATTGCCATTATTACCAAAGGTACTGTTTCCGTAGTTGTTTTTTTCTTTGACTACTGCGCCAATGACAGCTTGACTGACTGCTTCTTTATTCATGAAGAAGTTTAAATAAGGTCCCACCACTTCAATTTTTTCAAAATTTGTGCCATCAAATTTTTCTGCTAATTCTGCTGCAATTTGTTGTGGTGCTTTACGATAAATTTTAGCTAATGAAAAGGCTGGAAAAGCCACATCTCCATGATCGACAGATTTAGGATTTTCCAATAATTGTTCGATTTGATCCATCGTTAATTCTTCATTTAAAACATCATGTAACGCTTTTGCTACGATTTCTTTGTTGTTCATAAGAACCCTCCTGATTAATTTGTAAGTATAAAAAACAAAAACGTCTCTGACAAAACAAAATGATTTGTTTTGTCAGAGACGAGAATTTACCCGCGGTACCACTCTAATTGTCTATACTACTTGGATAGACCTGCTTCATCGATAACGGTGATTGCCGTCTGCTTTCAGCAGAATTCTAAAAGTGCGCTTCCTCATTCCGATCACTCTTGGCTCCCACCTTCCCAAGATCGCTAAGCTGACGTTGAAATAAGTACTCTCTTTATCATCGAATGTCATTGTTAAACTGGCTTCATTATAGCAAATTTTTGTCTAGCTGGCTAGCCTTCTTCACTAATTGTCATAAAACTAACGCCAGGTTCTGCATTTAAGTTATACGAAGCGAAGTGATTCTTTTCAGCTTCGATAAAAGCAGCAGCGCCAATCATCGCCGCGTTATCCCCACAAAGTTTTAATGGCGGAATAAGTAATGTTACTGCTGGTAATTGTTCACTGATTGCATGTCTCATTGCTTCTCGTAATCCTTGATTCGCAGCAACTCCCCCAGCAATTAGCAATTGCTTAACAGGATATTCTTGACAAGCACGAATGGTTTTAGTCACCAATACTTCCACCACACTCGCCTGAAAACTTGCGGCTAAATCCTTTGTAGACAGTACTTCACCACGTTGCTCTGCATTATGAACCGTGTTAATAAACGCACTTTTCAAACCACTAAAGCTAAAGTCATAGTTATCCTCTTTTAGCATCGCCCGTGGAAATTGGTAGGTATCTGTGCCTTCATGGGCCAAAGCATCAATCTCTTTGCCACTAGGATAAGGCAACCCTAACACCCGTCCGACTTTATCGTACGCTTCACCAGCTGCATCATCACGTGTTTCACCAACAATTTCGAAAGAGCCATCTTCTTTCATGTAGACCAATTCCGTATGTCCTCCACTAACGAGTAAGGCCATCAATGGAAATTCGAGCGGTGCTACAAAACGGGCAGCATAAATGTGTCCAGCCATATGATTGACTGGAATAAGTGGTAATTGGTGCGCCCAAGCAAATGCTTTTGCTGCAGAAAGTCCTATTAATAAAGCACCGACTAACCCAGGCCCATAGGTCACAGCGACGCCACTAAGCTCTTCTGGTGTGACTTTTGCTTCTGTTAATGCTTCTTCAATACAGATCGTCACTTGTTCGACATGATGACGACTCGCAACTTCTGGAACGACTCCGCCAAAACGTTGATGGCTCTTAATTTGCGAAGCTACGATATTGGAAAGAATTTTGTCGCCATCTTCAATGACAGCCACACTTGTTTCATCACAGCTACTTTCCACAGCTAATAATAATTTACGTTCTTTTGTAAAAATTGTCATTGGGCTTCCTTCCTTAATTTCGCACACATTACAAAGGCATTTTCTTGCGGTTCTTTATAATAATTTTTTCGAACAGCTACTTTCCGAAAACCTGTTTTCTCATAAAGTTTTTGAGCTAATGTATTCGATTCTCTGACCTCTAAGAAAATTTGTGTAATGTCACGACTTTTAACATATTCTTTAAAAGCTTTCATTAATTGACAACCAATTCCTTGGTGTTGTTTCTGACCATTCACAACAACGTGACTAATTTCTGCTTCATCTAAAATAAAATGATAGGCAATATAGCCTAACCACTGGCCATTTTCAACTAAAAAAAGATATTCGCTATTTTCCTGAGCAAAATCTTCTGCGAATTGTGTTTCTGTCCAAGGGGAGCCAGTTGTATAAGAAGAATTACTAAAACGCCATAATTCTTCACCAATATTTGCTACAGATATTTCTTTTTTTGTTACTAACATTTTTTCTTCACTCTTCTTTTAAATCAATTATCATTTCTAGTGCGTCTTCTTTATTTTCGTCATAATAGCCTTTTTTCACCGTTTGTGAGACAAAGCCAATTTTTCGATACAAACGTTGGGCTTTAACATTACTCATTCGTACTTCTAGCGATAAGGTTTCACAACGGTTTTTCTTGGCAAAAATTCGCGTTTCTTCTATTAAAGAACGACCTAAACCTAAGCCTTGGTATGCTGTGTGAACAGCGACATTCGTAATGTGTGCATCCGTTCCTTGAATCCGACAGCCAATAAAGCCAACTGTTTTTCCGTTAATTGCCGCTAACAAATAGAGATGCGGCGCTTTTGAGCCAAGTTCTGCCATGAAAGCAGACATCGTCCAAGGAAGTTCCCCAGCATAAACTTCGCGTTCAATTGCAAGTAAATCCTTAATATCTTGGTAAGTGATTTCACGCAATTGAAATTCTTGCTGGTTCATTGCAATGGTTTTAGTTATATACCGTTGCCGTCTTTTTGTAAAGTATTTTGTCACAAAATTAAAGTTTTTCCACATAGCTTTCTCCATTAGGCGTGTGTGTCTTCAACCAATTTTCTTCCGCTTCTACTTTTTTCAAATACGCAGGTAAGAACCCATGAACATTTTCAACAGGTTCAGCCACACTACCTAACGCAGCCAAAACTGCGGCATTAGGAATTTGCCATTGCGGGACATCACAAATTTCCCCATGAGGAATGATTTGAGCTATTTCTTCAGTGAATTTTTCAACATCTTCACCAACAAAAAAAAGATTTGGTTCATTTTTTAGTTGTTCTAATAACTCCCGCAGGGAAATATGTTGGTCCGGTAACTCATTTTGCCACACGCCATTGACAAACCGATAAGCACCAGCATAGACGTTTTTACGACGCGCATCAAAAAGAGGCACAATTAAACCAGTTTGTCCAACACAATTGGCAGCTAACGTTTGTAGACTGGAAATGCCTACTAGCTCTTTCTTTAAAGTATAGGCCAATGTTTTGGCAGTCGTCACGCCTAAACGTAAGCCAGTGTATGATCCAGGTCCTTCTGCTACGACAAAACGATCAATTGCCGTTGGCGCCAAGTTCAATTGACTCATCAAATAGTCAATTGCCGGCATTAATGTTAAGCTATGATTTCTTTTAACCGTTGCTGTATAACTTCCCAGAATTTTTTGATTTTCACACACAGCAATACTCAATGTTTGGTTAGATGTATCTATTGCTAAAATTCGCACACGAATCCCTTTCCTTCTACAATTTAGTCGCTTCATTGTAGCACACTTTCCTTTTTCTAAAAAGGGAAAACGAGGTTTCTTTTTACAGAAACCTCGTTTCGTTCATTTTCTCTTTTTATTTAATGGTTGCTTCTAAGTAATCAATTAATGGTTTACTGATATCTGTTGCAGAACCATTTTCTCCTGAATTTTCAACCATAATCATTGTTAAGAATTTATTGTTACTACGATCTAACGTTAGAAGGAAACTGTTTTCTTTGCCATCTGTATCTTGTTTATCTTTTATTTCAGCTGTTCCTGTTTTAGCAGCCAATGAGAAGTTCGGATTGTACATATTATAAACATAACCTGAAGGATCTTCCACACTACCTAAAAGATCTGTGGCAATTGTATTCGCTGCGTTGGCGCTGATTACATTGTCTTTTTTCTTCGTTTCTTTGTCTAAAACTAATTTTGGATAGACCAATGTTCCATTATTTTGGAAAACACTATACATGGTAGCTTGCTGGATTGGCGAAATTAACAATTGGCCTTGACCGTAGCCCGTATCTGCTAAAAGAATTTCAGAATTAAATTTATCTTCATTTGAAATTTGAGCAGGCGTCATGGCAATTGGTAAATCTAGTTCCTCACCGAAAATGAATTTATTAAGACCCGCTCTAAATTTGTCTTCCCCCATACGTAATGTTTGTTGGGCAAAATAAATATTATCTGAATTAACTAAAGCGGTACGCAGATTGACTGGACTTGCTTCTTTTACACGTGTCGCAAAATAGCCACCCCAAGATTTATCTTTTTGCCATTTCAAGCCATTAATTTCTAGCTCTTCATCTGGCTTCAATGTCCCTGCATCTAAACCAATGGCACCGGTAATTGTTTTAAAGGTAGAGCCTGGTGCATAGCCTGTCGCAAAACGTGCTGTGAATGGTAAATCTTTGTTGTTATTGTAAGCATCATATTCTTTTTGAGAAATACCATTGGCCATTTTATTAGGATCATACGAAGGTGAACTAACCGTTGCTAATAAATCGCCTTTTTGAGGATCGGTAATGACCGCACTACCAGGACGTTTGTCAAATATAGCGAAGGCTTGTTGTTGTACGCCACTGTCAATCGTTAATTTAATCGTTTGACCATCTTTTTTCTCTTTGGTTTGTAAAGCTTTTTTGACATTCTCTTTGTCATCTAAAATAACTAGTGAGCCACCATCTTGCCCTCTTAATTCTTTATCAAACGCTCGTTCTAAGCCAGTTTTACCAATTACGCCCGTACTACTTAACTCTGGATTTTTTTCAATATCTTCTGCAGTAATGGTGCCCGTATACCCGATTAATTGCGCAGCTGCTTCCCCCAGCGGATAATAACGTGACTCTATATCTTTTGTCGCAGCCCCTGTTGGTAATTCTGTCACTGGTTCAGAAGCGACTGTGATTGGTACAAAGGAGTCTGCTTGGACCCACCCTTGGCTTAACTTTTGATTGATTTCATCAACAGAAACGCCGAACTTATCACTAAAAGCTTTGATATTGGCTGTTTTTTCTGCGCCAGAACCGAGTTTGCCAGGCACTACGCCCACTTCGTCAAACACTTTGTTAATTGCTAGCCCACTACCATTACGATCGACAATTTCTCCACGTTTGGCATTATCTACTTGAATCGAAATTTTATCATTTCCTGACATATCTGGAAAAATTAAAGACGGCTTCCAAGCGATTTGGTAGGTATCGCCTTTCTTGGCGATACTTGATTGATAAGACAAATCTTTCATTTCGCCTAAAGGAGTGCTCATCGATAATTTATAGGTAAATGTGTATTGATTGTCTTTCGCCTTTTTGACTTGAACATCACTAGCTTTGACTCCTTCAGCTTGAATCCCTGAATAAATTGCTTGGTATTTTTCAACAACAGATTTAGTATCATAGCCATTTTTCTTTAAGCTAGCTTCTTGAACAACGGACGGTAACTTATCAAATTCCTGTTTTGACAATACGTTTAAAAATGTAGTAGCTGTTTTCTTCGCTTCGGCTAATTCTTGTTTGGCTTGCCATTGACTATAAGCATAATACCCGCCACCGGCAGCAGCGATTAGAACCAAGGCAGAAACACCAAGAATAAGTGGTTTTTTTGAAGATTTTTTATTACGATTGCTTCGTTCCATTCAATAATCCCCTAACTATATAATATGTCTTTTCTTCTATTATACGTAACTTTTTTTAAAATGCTTGTGTTTCACCTATACTTTTTTTAATTTCTTAATAAAGTTTGATCAAATTTTTCCATTTCATCAGGCTTTCGTTGGATTTCTCTGCATTCATTGTGTGGTATACTAGCTGTAACAATTAGTTTTTTATTAGGAGGAATGAACATGGGACTTATTAAAGCAGCAACAAGTTCAGTTGGCGGTGGCTTGGCCGATCAATGGCTAGAGGTTATTGAACCTGATAATATGGGGGACACAACCGTCATGACAAAAGGTGTTTTTGTGCGTAAAGATGATAAACGTGGTTCTAATCGTAAAGGAACGGACGATGTTTTAACAGATGGATCTGTTGTACATGTCTATCCCAACATGATGATGCTTCTTGTCGATGGTGGCAAAATCATCGATTACACTGCTGAAGAAGGCTATTATACAGTCAAAAATGATTCTGCGCCTTCAATGTTTAACGGTTCTTTAAAAGATGCGATTGCAGAGACCTTCAGTCGTTTCAAATTTGGTGGCGTAACTCCACAAAAACAACAAGTTTTTTATATTAATTTGCAAGAAATTAAAGGCATTAAATTTGGAACACCTGCGCCATTAAACTATTTTGATAATTTTTATAATGCCGAACTTTTCTTACGTGCACACGGAAATTACTCAATTAAAATTACAGATCCTTTGCTATTTTATACTAATGCGATTCCTAAAAACCAAACGCAAGTAGATATTAATGATATTAATGAACAATATTTGGCAGAGTTCATTACAGCATTGCAAGCAGCAATCAATCAAATGTCTGCTGATGGACAACGTATTTCTTATGTTCCCTCAAAAAGTGTTGAATTAAGCAAATATATGCAAACTGCGCTTGACGAGGATTGGCGCACCAATCGCGGCATGGAAATTGTTTCTGTAGCAGTTGCAAGCATTTCTTATACAGATGATTCAACTAAATTAATCAACATGCGAAATGAAGGTGCTATGCTCAGCGATCCAGGTGTTCGCGAAGGCTATGTTCAAGGTTCCTTGGCTCGTGGTATGGAGGCTGCTGGTAAAAATGAAGGTGGCGCTATGAGCGGCTTTATGGGCGTTGGTATGGGCATGAATGCGAATGGCAACTACTTTGCGCAAGCGTCTCAAACAAACCAACAACAAATGCAAGAAAAACAAAACCAGCAAAACGCACAAGGGGCTACAGACACTTGGACTTGCCCACAATGTGGGACTGAAAACACTGGGAAGTTTTGTTCAAACTGTGGTACACCAAAACCAACAAACGAAAAACCAAAATTAGAAATGAAATGTAGTGAATGTAGCGAAATTGTTGACTTAAGTAATGGTATTCCTAAGTTCTGTCCACATTGTGGTAAACCATTCCAAGGGGTTCCTTTATAAGCAAGTAGTGAACAATTAAAGAAAAGGGTCAGGCACAAGTCTACCCTTTTTCTTTGAATCAGATTCCTGTTATTTACTCACTCTATTAGAAAGGACGGTTGCAATGGAAACAACATTTACCCATAAATGCCCCAACTGTGGCGGCCCGCTCTTATTTAATCCCAAAGATCAAAAATTTCATTGTGAATATTGTTTAAATATTTACACGGAAGAAGAAGTGACTCGTTATGAGCAACAGCAACATGAGGCGCATTTAGAGAATCCCACAACAACGACTGACGAGGAAAATTTGACTTTCACGGCGGAAGAAGAATCCTCCGCTACGCAACAAACAGAGACCACTGAGAATGAAGCAGCTGCAGATGCAGGCACAATGGAAATTTTTAATTGTCCCAGCTGTGGCGCTCAAATTGTCACCGATGCAACAACGGCAGCCACATACTGTTATTATTGCCATAATCCAGTTGTCTTGGCTGGTCGATTAAGTGGCGAATTTTTACCAGAAAACGTCTTACCCTTTACAATTGAAAAAGACGAAGCGATTGAAAAATTTCTCGCTTGGACCAAGAAAAAATGGTTCATTCCTCGAGATTTTTTCAGCAAAAATCAAATCGATAAATTAACTGGGGTTTACTTCCCCTATTGGGTCGTTGATGCAGAAGTCGACGGACAACTGCAAGCTACTGGCACAAGTATTCGCATTTGGCGCGTAGGTGATATTGAATACACCGAAACAAAACGTTTCAATGTGGGACGTTCAGGAAAATTATCGTTTAAAGAATTAGTTAAAAATGCCTTGTCAAAAAACGTCCAACAAAAAATGGTGGAAGGCGTTCAACCATTTTTAATTGATCAAGCGGTGCCTTTCAAAAGCCAATACCTAGCAGGTTTCCAAGCAGAAAAACGCGATATTGAATATGAAGCAATCAAAAAACACGTCCAACAAGAATTACAAGATTATTCGGAATCATTGTTACGGGACTCTGCTTCTGGTTATACTACGTTGACAAATGTTCGCACGGATATTTCTCTAAACCAAGAAAATAATCACTATATGCTTTTGCCAATTTGGTTAGTCACCTATCGCAGTCAGGAACAATCAAAAAAAGTTTATTATTATGCCATGAATGGACAAACAGGTAAAGTAAGCGGTGTGCTTCCAATTAGTTACACCCGTTTAGGACTAGCAACGTTAGGCATTTTCGCTGGACTCTTAGCACTCTTTTTATTAGGAGGTTATTTCCTATGAAAAAACGACTTTTACCTATTTTTTTCCTAATACTTCTTACCTTTGGCCTTGCCCTACCCGTTTCGGCGGCTGAAAATTCAATTGATGATGGCGCACAATTACTGACACCTGATCAAATCAACCAACTAAAGCAAGAGATACAACCTTTAGAAGAAAAAACAAAAGCCTCTGTCTTTATTGTGACCACAAATAATAATACCTATGGCGATGAACAAGAATATGCAGATCATTATCTTTTAAATAAAGTTGGCAAGGATCAAAATGCGATTCTTTTTCTCATTGATATGGACTTACGGAAAGTCTACATCTCTACTTCTGGAAACATGATTGATTATATGACGGATGCACGAATTGATGATACCTTAGATAAAGTAATGGATGGGATGAGTCAAGGAAATTATTTTGCGGCTGCTCAAACTTTTGTTCAGGAAACTCAAACATTTGTTGATAAAGGGGTTCCTGGGGGGCACTATCGTGTGGATAGCGAAACAGGTAAAATCACCCGTTATAAAGTCATTACCCCTCTGGAAATGGTAATTGCTTTTGCTGCTGCGCTAATACTCAGCTTGGTCTTCTTAGGCATCAATATTTCTAAATACCAATTAAAATTTTCAAGTTATCAATATCCCTTTAGGGAAAAAACAACTTTAAACTTAACCTCCCGCACAGATCAGTTAACCAACTCTTTCATCACTACGCGTCGTATTCCTAAAAACAATGGCGGCAGTGGCGGAATGGGCGGTGGTGGTAGCACCACCCACTCAACTGGCGGCGGCACATTCGGTGGCGGCGGTCGAAGTTTTTAGATTTTTTATCTTTTTTAATTATTTCATAAAAATAATGGTGTTATTTTTATGAAATAATGATAAAATAAGTATACTGTGGTGTGTTATTTTTACACAGGACGGTATACTTATTTTCATTTAAACTAAGTGATTTGTAGTCCAAAGTTATTTAATTGGGGATTGTTTTCAACTATTTAGTAAGCGCTACAAATCATTAACTAAACTATGGGAGGGAAAGTGAAAATGAAAAAATTTTCTATGTTAGGATTAGTTTTAATTAGTACTCTGATTTTAGGTGCATGTGGTTCTGGAACAAACAACACTAATAAAACTAAAAAAACCTCAAGTACTGCTACCGCAACAACTGAAACAAAAGCTAAAGAAGATAAAGGGACTTATAAAGAT
This sequence comes from Enterococcus sp. DIV2419, assembly GCF_051711865.1. Taxonomy (NCBI): domain Bacteria; kingdom Bacillati; phylum Bacillota; class Bacilli; order Lactobacillales; family Enterococcaceae; genus Enterococcus; species Enterococcus sp. DIV2419. The sequence continues at coordinate 949,421 of NZ_JBIONS010000001.1, read as the reverse complement.
CGAACATTGACTGTTCCTGATGGTGTATTAAAAATCACCGAATTCCAAAAAGGTACAAGTTTCGATGGTAAACCAATCTTTTATGTACTATTTGATTTGACTAATAACACTAAGGAAGCACAAGATGTACAAATGTTATACTCTAGTTTTGTTAGCGTATCACAAAATACCGGCGATACAACAGAAGATTTAACTTATGGAATTGTTAATGATTCTCCGATTAAAGATAGAATTGACATGTTAAATAAAAAAGTTAATCCTGGCGCAACTGTCCAAGCAGCATACCCTTATGAATTTGCTGATGAAACAAAACCTGTAACTTTTACTTTCAGAGACAGTATGTTCAGCATGGGAGATCCTATCGCTGTTGAAGAAATTACAATTAAATAGTCTGTAAGCAAGTAGGCACTTAGTTCTACTTGCTTTTTTGGTTTGTTCTTCATAGAGTTGAATGGTAAAATTAATTTATCTTAACAAAAAGGAGTCATCCCATGAAAAGTATGTGCGAACTGTGTGATCTAAATCCTGGTAAAATCATCACCTTTGATAATCACGGTATCTGTAAACATTGTGCAGAACATTTAGAGTTAAAACCAAAAGAAATTAAAGATCGAACAATGGAAAGTATTATAAAACGTCAAGAAGAAATTATAAAAAAGGATCAAGCAATGCAAGCAAAGGGAAATTTATGTTATCTTTGCGAAGAGGAAACTGGCAAGTACTTTACGAGTGATTTTTATCGCGTAGGAAAAAGCTGTTTAAAAAAACTTAAAGTATCCACTTGGTCCGTTGATAAAAAAAGTTTAGCTGATTTACAACAAATGCAAGAGTTAATAAACAAGCAGTCTGAAATCGCAAAAGCAAATGAAAAAAATGCTGAAGTTTATGGAAATCTATGTGCTCTTTGTCAGGATAATAAAGGAAAATATTTAACTTCAGATAATTACCAAATCTGTAAGAAATGTGCAGGTCAACTCGGTGTCCAGGGACAAGGATATACCCAAACTTGGACATTGACGGATTTAAGAAATGTCCAAGAAGACAACCGGCTATTCAATCCTACAACAACTATTGCTGGCTCGATTGAATTCGATGAACCTGAAAAAAATTTCGACTGGTTGGTTCATCAAAAATTTTACCAGTAAGCATTATCGCTGATTACAAAATTTTAGAGAAAAAAAATACCCATTTCACCGAAGAAAACGTACCTTATGATCGCGTCAGTAGTGTCTATATTTTGATTAATCTAGATGATTTGCAACGCCCAACCATCACTATTTCCTTTTTAAAGACACTTAGTGAGCAAACTACTGAATTTGATCGTCAATTAGCGATCGATAGAGCCCGTTTCAACGCCGAACGAGCCCTTTCATCATTAGACACTATTGTTCGTCGAATAAAAGAAAAAGAAATACCAACTCCTATAAAGAGTGATAAAAACCAACCGATTGAACCAAAACTATCTGATTCACAAAAAAACTCACCTAGCGCTATTGAAGACGTAATGGCTGAGTTAAGAAATTTAAAACTGTTAGTTGATGAAGGAATTCTAACAGAAGAAGAATTTCAACAAAAGAAACGGCAATTGCTTAAATTAGATTAATAAAAAAATCCTGAAAAGACTCGTCATCTTTTCAGGATTTTTTTCTTCTTGGTATTTTCCCATAATTCTTGATAAGGTATTTCATGGATATCACGAAAATAAGCTACTTCAAACTTTTCAAAATCAGTTGACTGGCAGTTGCCGGTTAAAACACCAATTCCTGCTTTACCATGACAAGTTCCCATGAAAACATCCACGAGCGAATCACCTACCATAATTACTTCTGTCGCCTTCAATTGACATGACTGACAAAAGGCTTGGAGCATGTCCGCATCTGGTTTCGGTAAGTAACGATCTCCTGTCGCAATAAAATCAAACATTTCTGTTAAACCAAGATATTCCATAATCAACATAGTCGCTGGCAAAGTATCTGAAGTTGCTAATCCAATTTTATAGTTCTTCCGTTTCAGCTCAAGAAATAACTGTTTTAAATCACCAATTGGTTCGATCTTTTTCAGATTTTTTCGTAAATAATCATAAAAAAATTGCTCCAGCCATCGACTGCTGATTCCCTGTTCGACTAATTCCTCAAATTGCGCCAATTCCTGATAAAGTTCCTGATAAAGGACTTCATCAAGTAAATGTTTTTGCAAAAAACGTTGCTCCTGAATAGTTAATATCTTTTTTATTTCTGCTGAATGATGAGGGGCTAACATACTTAGTGTTTCAAAACAAGCTTGCAAACCTGCTTGCCAAAGAGTGTCAAAACGAATACACGTACCATCTTTATCAAATAAAATTCCTCGATTTTCCATGAAAGAACACCTCAAAACGTTTGCTTTGCTTCCTATTTGTTTCTTCAAGTATACTAATCATTTATTTGATTTTGATATTCTTTTTGTATCATTTGTGTAAAAAAAATATAAAAAAGCAACGAATTTAGAAAAATTCGTTGCTTTTTTATTAATCAATCACTTTTTTCACTTTGAATTCTTTTGTTTCAGTAGACGGTTCTGTTTGATCAGCTAATTCAAATAAAATATGGGTACCATTTTCTTCATCTTCAACGATAATCAGTTTTCCTGGAATCTTTCGAGTATCTTTCGCAATTTGGGCTTCTTTAATTAATTCTTTTTGATCTCTTTTTGAAGCAAGGGCATTTCCTAAATTAAAAAAGACAGTTTCTTCCATAATTAACCACTCACTTTCTATACTTTTCTTAAGTTAATTATAGCATATCGCTAGAAAAAGTGGCAGCTTGTGTCCTTTTACTTTCATTTAAGCATCAATAATCAAGGAATAAGCATAAGGACTTTCATAAATTCCTGAAGCATAATAATGGAGCCTCTTTTTAAATAGCGGGCCGTCAATTACCAACGTATCGTACTCCCCGTTTTCTCCGCAAATATCTAATTGATGCTCTTTAAGATACGTGATAAATGTTTCATTTAACGGTTCTCCTAAAAATTTTATTGGAATACCTGCCTCTTTGCTGACCGTTTTGATAATTGCTGTGTACCCTTTTGCCAAGAATTCTTTCACAAGTGCTTCGCGATTCTCCTGCCAAAGAGGTAATTGTGGCTCAAGCCCAGCACTTAATGCAACTTGGCGATCCCAAGCACCATTTTGTTCAATATCTATATCGCCAAAACAAACCGTTTCTGCACCCAATTTTTTAGTTTCATGCAGTGCCTCAACCACTTTTTCTGTGTAATTTGTTTCATTGTTATGTGATATAACAAGTGGTAAATCTAACGCTTCAGCCGCTGCTTCTAAGACGGAGATTGGTATCCCGTGAACCCAAGAACGATTAATTTCATCACTTAGTGTTGTCACTAATGCTACTGGCTGATTTCCTGCTTGTATCAATCGATCCATCGCCAATAAACAATCTTTACCAGAGCTATAACTTAAACAAAATTTTTTCATAAACGTTCCCTCTTTTCTCTATGACTATACCTCAAAACAATACATCCGTATACATATTTATTATTTAAGTATAACTAATACTGAATAGTTATTTGAATCAAAACATGGTATAAAATAGAGGTAAAGCAAGCTTTATTCACTTCTTTATATCTCTTTTCAACGGATGATCAGCTGGCGGAAACCAGCTGATCTTTTTTTCAAAAAACACAGCTATCTTTTGCAGTTTTCTTTTCCTCATGTTATAAAGAGATAGTAGGAAGCATTTATTCACTTCTTTACAAATCTATCTTAATCTTAGACAGTCGGCGGAAAACGGCTGTCTATTTATCTGGAAAAATTATGAACTCGTCAGCTAGTGGTCAGTTGACGAGTTTTATGTTATAATAATTAGAACACGAAAAATATTTTTAAACGAACCATTCAATTGTTTTGATGATTTTATTCAAAACTGGCGTGTCTAGAGAGATACAAGGATGTATTAGAGGTAGGGAATACATCGCTTAAATGAAAAATACTTGAATACTAGAAATAGTCTGATCCAACTTTAAAATAATAATATTGATTCGTTAGATAGCCTTCTCTTTAAAGAGAAGGCTATTGTCAATTAAAGAGTAAAACCACCGCATGTTTAAAATTAAACTTATCTCAAACATACCCTGTCGGTGTTTCACGCATTATCTCAACAAACAGCAAAAATCCAGAAGAGTCTCTCTTCTGGATTTTTGCTTATTTGACGATACTTTTTTTTAATTTTGTTAATCAATTTAAAATAATCCACATAAGTGCATAATTGGGAAAACAAATAATAAACTATCAAAACGATCTAAAATACCACCATGTCCTGGCAAGATGTTACCAGAGTCTTTCACGCCATAATGACGTTTGATAGAAGATTCAACCAAATCACCGAATTGCCCTACTATAGAAAATAGAACCGTCAATACAAGCATCACCGGCATTGGATAAGGAAATAGCCCTTTATTAGCTGTGAAAACTAAAAACAACGCTGCTACAACCACGGCTGATAAAATACCACCAAGTGCACCTTCTATTGTCTTGTTGGGTGAAACATCTGGCATCAATTTATGACGACCAAATCGTCGTCCAAATAGATATGCACCAATATCCGTTGCCCAGACAATGAATAAAGCAAATAACAAGACTTCAAAACCTGCGGAACGGGCACTAATAAAGTTCTGGAACCCCATCCCTACATATAAACTGACAATAACTGGAAAGCCAGCTTCTTCAATCGTATATGTATTTTTAGAAATCACCGAAGCACCTAACAACAACATTACAGTGACATAAAATAAAATGAAATTTGTTTGCATTTCCGGCAAAAAGTTTAACCACTTAATTGTTGGGATAACTAAAAAAACGGCCCCTAATGCTGATAAAACACCTTCAAAACTTAATAACGTTAATCCTTTCATACGGAATAACTCGTACACGCCGACTACTGCCAAAGCAACAGCGGCAATCTCAATTGCAAAACCACCATACCAGATAATTGGAATAAAGATGATTAATGCGACGATAGCTGTGATGACACGTTGTCTCACTGCGGATCGCTCCCTTCTGTTTCTGTAGTTTCTTTTAGACCTCCAAAACGACGATTACGATTTTGGAAAGAAGCAATCGCGGTTTCTAAAGTGTCTCCTGAAAAATCAGGCCATAATGCTTTTGTAAAAAACAACTCGCTATAAGCAATTTGCCATAGCAAGAAATTACTAATTCTCTCTTCCCCACTTGTTCGAATCAACAATTCTGGATCGCGAAGTTCCGCGGGTAAAAAGCCAGTCATTAAGTGATCTGCGATCGTTTCTTCTGTAATCTCATCTGCCGTATATGCTTTTTCTGAAACCTCTGCAGCAATCTGTTTCATGGCAGTTAGTAGCTCCGCACGCGCCCCATAATTCAAAGCAAAGTTCAAAACCATGCCCGTATTGTCCTTGGTTTGCTCAATGGCGCGCTTAACAGCATCTTGCGTATGGCTTGGTAGAAACTCTTGGTAGCCCATTACATTGACTTTAACATTTTCCTTAATTAATTCAGGCACGAATGTATCAAAAAAATCAACAGGCAATTGCATTAAGAAATTGACTTCATCTGTTGGTCTCTTCCAATTTTCCGTTGAAAATGCATAAAGTGTTAAAACTTTAACGCCTAAATGACTAGCATGCTTCGTTATTTTTTTAACCGTATCCATGCCTTCTTTATGTCCAGCAATTCTCGGCAGTCTTCGATTCTGTGCCCACCGGCCATTTCCGTCCATAATAATGGCAATGTGCTGCGGAATTTGGCCTTCTTTATCAAAGGCGTACTGGCTTGCTTCTTCTACATATTTATTTTTTTGCGGAAAAAAACGTAACATCTTTTTCCCTCCATTCCAAAAAATCTATCTTAATTATTATAACAATAACTAATGCAAATGCCTATGCATAGTCCCTGAATTTTCCTGATAATTAAGAAATTCCTTGTAACTTTATCATTTATAGTCCTTTTTTAAAAGAAAAAAACTTAGACTTGGCAGGTAACTCAACATGATGTATCTGTCTAGCCCTAAAATTTTAAATAAACAACGGGACAGGAGCAGCTTCTTCGGAAATAAGCTGAACGTCCTTGAGAGACAAAAAGCATCTTTCAGAACTTTCTTCTTATTTCTTGAAGCTTAACACGCCTGTCCCGACCTCAAGTTTTTATTCTATTGTCTTTTTCTCTTTATTCATTGACTGGAACAATGGCACCGTTCCATTTTTTCGTAATCCAATCTTGGACTTCTTTGCTACGTAACACTTTGACTAATTTTTTTACATTTTCGTTGTTTTCGTCTTCTTTACGAACCGCAATAATATTGGCATAAGGTGAACTTTCTTTTTCTAAGGCAATCGCATCTTTTTTCGGATTTAATCCTTGATCCACGGCAAAGTTTGAGTTAATTAAAACCGCAGCCCCTTCTTCATTGTCATAAAGAGTCGTCATGATTGCTGGATCACTTTCATGATTGAATTTCAACTTTTTAGTATTTTTATCAATATCATCGAAAGTAGCAGTTGTCCGGTCTATCCCTTCTTTCAGCGTGATTAAACCAGCATCTTCTAAAATCGTTAAAACACGTGGCCAATCTGAAACGGAAGAGCTAACGTAAATCGTTGAACCATCAGGAATTTCTTGTAACGATTTGTATTTTTTCGAGTAAAGCCCAACTGGTTCTAAATGAATCGCACCTGCATTCACAAAGTCATAATCATTTTCTTTAACCGCTTCATTAAAGAACGGCACATGTTGGAAATAGTTGGCATCGATATCGCCACTTTCCAACGCCTTGTTAGGTAGCACGTAATCTGTATAAGTCGTCACTTCTAATTTTACGCCTTCTTTTTCTAATAAAGGTTTTACATGTTCTAAAATCTCTGCATGCGGAACCGGTGAAGCTCCAACTTTCAAGACCGAGTCATCACTCTTTTTATTGCCGCAAGCCCCTAAAACTAAGACAGCTACTGCTAAAGTAATTACTGACCATAATGTACGTTTTTTCATCTTATTCCCTCCATTTATCGTTTATCTATTTTTTTAGCGACTGTATCCCCAAGCCATTGAATCGCAAAGACAATAATTAAGATACAAATCGTTGCTACTAAGGTAACTGTATTTTGACCACGTTGGAAGCCATCTTGATACGCCAAACTTCCTAAACCGCCCGCTCCAATAGCAGCTGCCATTGCAGTATAGCCCACTAAAGAAATGGTTGTAACGGTTAAGCCAGAAACAAGCGCTGGCAGACTTTCTGGTAATAGAACTTTCCAAATTATTTGGAAACGATTGGCCCCCATTGCTTTGGCTGCTTCAATCACGCCTTTATCGACTTCACGAAAAGCAATTTCGACCATGCGAGCATAAAAAGGTGCTGCGGAAATAATCAATGCTGGTAAGGAGCCTTTGACACCAGACATACTTCCTAAAATAATTTTTGTAAAAGGAATTAACAGAACGATTAAGATAATAAACGGAATCGAACGGAAAATATTTACAAAAATGGCCACTAGCCAATACAGTAATCGGCTCAAAATCCCTTTTCTGCCTGACGTTTCAAAAAGTAGTAGTCCTAAAATCAGCCCTAAAATGGCGACCACTATGATTGAAATCCCTGTCATATAAAGTGTTTCAATCGTTTTTTCTTGTAGTTTACTTATATCAATTTGCGAAAAATCAAAGAAACTTGCTAAGCCACGATTATTCATTTCCAATCACCTCTGTTTCTACACGAAGTTTACGTAATCCTTCAATGGCTGCTAGAATATTTTGCTCTTCGCCTAATAATTGAATATAAAGAGAACCCACTGCACCCTGCTTCGTTTGCTGAATGTTCCCTTGAATAATACTGACTTCTACTTGATATTCTCGGACAATATGCGAGATAATTGGCAATTTCGCTTGTTCGCCGTGGAAAAGTAGGCGAACAATTTTTCCATTCGGATATTGTTCCAACATTTCTTCGACAACCAGTTCCGTTTCTTCAATGTTTTTATCCGCTTCTTGTTGGATAAAGCGTTTCGCAATTTCTGTTTGAGGCTTTTTGAAAATATCGATCACTTTACCTTCTTCAACAATTTCACCATATTCCATCACGGCTACGCGATTACAAATTTTACGAATCACGTGCATTTCATGGGTAATTAATACAACCGTTAAATTTAATTCTTGGTTGATTTTTAGTAGTAATTCTAGCACCTCATCAGTTGTCTGCGGATCCAAAGCACTCGTTGCTTCATCACAAAGCAAAATGTCAGGATTGTTAGCTAAGGCACGGGCAATCCCCACTCGTTGCTTTTGCCCACCAGAGAGTTGACTTGGGTAGGCGGTTTCCCGTCCTTCTAAACCAACCAACTTGATTAACTCTTCTGCGCGGCTTTTCCGATTTTGTTTTGGAACACCAGCAATTTCCAATGGGAGCATGATATTTTCTAGGACCGTCCGTGACCATAATAAATTAAAATGTTGAAAGATCATCCCAATTTTTTTACGGAAGTTTCGTAGTTCTTTATTTGGCAACAATGCAATATCTTGTCCTTGAATTTCTACTTCACCTTCTGTAGGTGTTTCAAGTCCATTCAATAAGCGAACCAACGTACTTTTTCCTGCACCCGAATAGCCAATAATGCCATAAATATCACCAAATTCAACCGTTAAATCAATATCTTTTAAAGCCGTGACTTTACCCGCTTTACCGGAAAACTCTTTTTTTACATGACGTAATTCAATTAATGCCATTTTGTTCTCCTCTTCTTTCTGTTCTACTTTCTTATTTTGAAGGTTTAGCACTTTTTATGAAACGAATTTGCTTAATAAAAACAAAAAAACTTCCATCCTTTTGCTATTACAGCAAAAAGGACGAAAGTTTGTCATTTCGTGATACCACCTTAATTCGCTATTATTTCTCAATAATAACCTCATACGGTACTTGATTCTTCGCATACCGTTGGCTGTAACGGGCGCCCCGTAGTAAGTTCACTGCTTCGCTCACTTACTCTGCTCAAAGACCATCTTCCATCTTAAATCTGTTACCCATTCTCAGCAAACAGGGCTCTCTTCAAACGTCCTTAACATGTACTCTTCTTTTCAAAGCTTTCTTTTGATTAGATTGAGAAAATTATAGCAATAAACATTGGCCTTGTCAACGTAAGACTAAAGATTTTCAAATTCTGTTGGTTCAACATCTGCTAAAACAGCAATCCAGGCATTTTCTTCATCTAACGCACTTGGCTCTTGATCAGCCGCTTCATTAATCGCGACTACCTTACCAGATAATGGACTACTGAATTCACTGACTGCTTTTTCTGCTTCTAATTCAATTAAAGAATCACCTTTAGCTAATGTTTGTCCGACTTTTGGAAACGTTGCAAAAGTAATCTTTCCTAAATCCTCTTGGGCTTCGGCGGTTAAACCAATTTTATAACCTGCTTCTGTTGGTACGATCCATAATTGATCGATTTGTTTCATTTCACTCATTTTCCAAGCACTCCTTCGTAATCTGCTTCTTTAAAACCATTCGTTAGAAATGTATTGTCTTTTAAGAGAATTGGACGCTTAATCAACATGCCATCCGCAGCTAAACGCTGACTTGCTTCTTCAATAGAAAAACTGTCAACAAGATCTTTTAAGCCTTGTTCTCTATATAAAACCCCGCTTGTGTTAAAAAAACGACGAACAGGCAAGCCGGTCTCTTTCATCCATTTTGCTAATTGTTCACTACTAGGCGGTGTTGCTTTAATATCAATTGCTTGGTATTTAACGCCTTGTTGGTCTAACCACGCTTTCGCTTTTTTACAAGTTGAGCATTTAGGATATTCATAAAGTGTGTACATTTCTACCCCTTCTTTCTTCTTTCTTTAACGACCACTTCTGGTACGAACCGTTTCTTGTTGGTAACGCATGGACATAATTAAGCCCACCCCAATCATGTTACCTAAAATGGAAGAACCACCTTGACTAATAAACGGTAATGGAATCCCAGTTAATGGTAGTAAACCAATATTCGCTCCAATGTTTTCAAAAACATGGAACAAAATCATCATGATAATTCCTGTGGCAATGTAGGCATAGAATTCATTATTTGTATCAAAACAAACGCGAATCATGCGGTAGATTAAAATAAAATACAACAAAATAATGAAACAGCCACCAATAAAGCCAAAGTTTTCACCAACAACTGTAAAAATCATATCTGACTCACGAACAGGGACATACACATCACTCACGTTAAAGCCTTTTCCGAAAAGGCCCCCAGAACCAATTGCTGTTAATGCTAGCGCTGGTTGGAATGAGCGATCTGGATCTGTATGGAAAGGATTTAGCCATAAATCAATCCGATCAAATTGATAAGCTTTAATGCCAATTTTAGACAATAAGTCTCTTCCTGTTTCTGTTGTTACCAAGTAGATGGTTCCAGCTCCGACTAGAGCAGCTATGATAAAGGCGGGCACAATAATTTTCCAAGTAATGCCAGACATTAAGAAAACTCCCCCAAAAATGGCTAAGAAAACTAACATCGTCCCGAAGTCTTTTTGTAAAAGTACTAAAACAATTACCGGAATCGCCACTAATAGCATTTTAGCGATTAGCCAAAAGTCGCTTTTGAGTGTTCGGTCCACATATTTAACATTATGCATGGTCACTATATAGGCCAACATCAAAATAAACGCAATCTTCATCAATTCCGATGGTTGGAATGTGGTGCCACCAAAGCGAATCCAGTTTTTAGAACCTGTTTGCTCTGCTAGTACGGGGTCATAGAATTTCAGTAGTAATCCCATTAAGACTAATCCAAGTGCATAAAAAACGGGCGTTAACCGCCAGAGTAATTTTGAGCTAAAATGCATAATAATGACAATACTTAATCCTCCGACTAAATACCACAGTCCTTGTTTCATTAACAAGCTACCAATTTTAGGTTTGCTTGGATCATTGTAAAGCGCTACGTAAAGCGATAGCATACCAATTAGTGATAAAAGAAAAACTGGTAATATCACGCCGTAATCAATTCGACTATCTAAATTTGTTTTCTCTTTTCTATTCATTCGTCATCCCTTTTCCTTTGTTCATACGTTTTTTATTATATCTTTCTCACAGAAGAAAAGAAAGGAATTCTACTATATTTGAGAAAAACTTTAGAGAATTGGTCCTTCACTAGCAATTTTTTCTTTTTCTTCAATCCTATTTGGCTTTTATTTAAAATTTTTTACATCAGTGATAATGAGAAAGTTTACTATAAACATTCAGTAACAAAAAACAGTCGCAACTAAAACACGTTGCGACTGTTTTTATTCGCTTTTTCTTTGTTTCGTTTGTTGTAGCTCTTTATTAATTCGGACAATTTCGTTGCCAAAATTTTGCCAGTCACTGGCTCGCGGGGGCGCTAACCAAATTAAACATTTTACTGAAAATAACGTTTTTGGTAAATAATCCGAAACTACTAAATCAGTATCTGGTCGAATCGCTGAATGAAAGTGAATGCTGAAAGATTCGAATATTTTGATTTGTTCTTTGATAAACTGAGTATATTTTTCTCCTTGCGTAAAATTCACATAAAGATTGATCGTGCTTTTTTCATTCCTTTGGTCATAAAGACGGGATAACACTAATAGCAAATCAAAAAATAAAGAAAGCTTACTAAACTCAAACGCCGAGCAATCCAACGCAAATAAAAACTGACGACAGCTATTAAAAACAATTGGGTAGCGTTCCTGAAAAAATTCTAAATCCATAATTCGTAAGGTGATATCGATGAACGGCGTAATAAAACGATGTTGATAAATAATCGGAACAATTTCTTGATAAAATTCTTCGTCCGAAATTGTAAACGGCATATAAGAAAAGAATAATGTTTTCGTAGCCGTAATTGCCTCATTGTGAGAACTTAGCAAATGTTCCGAAATAAGTTCACTTTGATAGACCGATAAATTGCCGATAATTCCTTGAATTTCTGCGTTTTTCTCTGCATGAGTCGCCTTCATCACTTCGTTGATCCAACTTTGAATTTCTTGATAAATCGAACTTTCTTCATCAAAAGCGAATGGATTTTCTTCTTGGGATAAAAAATAATTAGCTTTTCTCTGCGTTCGTTCTAACGCCACCAATACATAATGTTTAAATAAATGAAAATTAGTGATATTTTCATAAGAGCCTTTCAATTGAGCCAATAATTGGTTCACTGCGCGAAGATCTGTTTGATTATATAATTCTTCAGAATCTTTGTAAATTCGGTAATAGAGCATAGTAAAATATTGTCTAATCGCCATTTCATTGCCGCTAAGTTGTAAATTTTTGGATAACTTAATACCGTATTGACCTAATTCTTTCCGGATATGGTCAACAATTTTGTATACAACCGTTCGACTCATCCCGTGCTTTTCGCCATATTTTTTGATTGAGGTAAACTGATGAAAGAAAATCGTTTTTAATAGATTAAATTCTAACGAGTCTTTTAAATAATATTCTTCAATAATACTTGAAGAAATACGAAGGCTTTGAGATAACAAAATTTCATTATTTTTTTCACAAATTTCCATCTCATTAATCAGACCAAAGCGTTGCAAATCTGCATTGATTTCTGTTATGTTCCGTTCTAGCAAATAAGGAGAAATAGCTAATTGCTTACATAAACGATCTTTTCGTTCAGAAAATGAATATTGTTGCTCTAACTTTCTAATAATCGCTAATTTTAAATTTTCCCGATCATCTAATAACAAGAATTCCATTTAAACTCTCCTTGTTCCATACAAAAGTGAGCCTGACAGGAAGCTTAAAGTGGTGCCAAATTGAGAGGACCCACTTGCCGCTCCTCCAGTAATTTCCACTGGGGCTATCGTATCTATTTTTTTCAACAACTCATCATTTAACAGCACCTTTTTATTTACTCGTTCCTGTTCAATTTTATTTTTCTTTTTCTCCTGTTTTGTTTGTTGCTCCTTGTCCTGTCTCGAGGCAATAATTGGTTTTTCTGGCCCAATCATTGCTTGACTATAAGGAAGCTCTGCAAGCATATTCCCCTCTGCAGCAAAATTAATAGGGTTGACATACACCTTCGCAATAGAAAGGTATGACTCGTAACGGAAGGTTACAAAATAAAGGCCTACTTTTTGAGTATTTACATTATTTTCTATAATTACATTTTCTAAATTTAAAGGGCGACCCTCTTTATCTTTTAGAAAAACGACATTGTCTAAGGGTGACCATGCTTGATTAACTCCTAAAAACGTGTCTTTTAATTTAAGTTCCGTTTGATTTTCTTTGACCGTAATGGTTGCTGTTTCAATTTTGCCATCCACTTCATAAGTCACGGTGTATTTGCCTGGTGTTGTCGCTTCGTTTGCATAGCTATTCACTGAAGCAATCAACATTCCTGAAGAAAGAAATAAGGCTGTGCCGATACTACCATAATAAATAGTTCGCTGGTTCATCTCGTTTATTATTCCTCCAAACTATTTCATAAAAATAACTATCTTAACAGAAAAACCTGCTAATAGGTGTTCTTAAAATAAAAGTCACTTGTAAAACTTCCTATTTTCCAAGGAAACAGCTACCCTCATTCATGCACTTATTCATCTTTTAAGCGTGGAACAAAAGTTACTTTAAACTTTTGCCCCACGCTCATTTAATTATTTTCGTTTCTTCTTGATGACTATACCACTAATAATCACAATAAGTAACACAACAAGTCCTAGCACACGATATAGACCATTAGTTTGTTCTCCCGTTTTTGGATAACGTCCTTGCTTGTCAGGTTTCACAATATGTGTGACATACTGACTACTTTTTATCGTGGTTTGATTCGTTGAAGAACTAGTCTGGTTGTTCTCATTTTTATCTGGTAGCGGTGTAGGATTACGATCAATCACATGAACAGTTGCTACTGTCGTTAATTGACGAGGTGTTTCGTTTGAAAATATTGAGAAAAGTCGTGACTGCACAGCTGGTTTGGTTTCATTAACTGGCTCAGTGGTATAGGAAATCTGGTACTCTCCTGTTTTCTTTGTATCAACTTCCCCTTTTACTTGAACCTTATCAAAGGATATAGCATGACCATCACGATCTGTCGCTGAAACGAAATTATCTTCTGGTTTCCAAGAATCACCAACATAAATCGTTGTATCTTTAACCTCTAACTTAGATTGGTCGGGTTTGACAGTCACATTAGCTGTTTCTTCTTTACCTTCGTAACTGTATACGATTGGATAAACGCCTGCTTTGCTAGTATCAACTTGACCTGAAACAGTGATTTTTTCGAATGGGACATCTTGGCCTGTTTTATCTGTTGCTGAAACAAAGTTCTCTTCTGGTTTCCATTTATCGCCGACATAAATCGTTGTATCCTTGACTTGTAAACGACGATCATCACGGACATGAACGATTGCTTTCGCTTCTTTTGTGCCATTTTTATAGACAATTTCATAATCGCCTATTTTATCAACATTCACTGTTCCCTGAACATCAATTTTTTCAAACGGAACGTCTTGACCTGTTTTGTCTGTCGCTGAAACGAAATTATCTTCTGGTTTCCACGAATCACCAACATAAATCGTTGTATCTTTGACCTCTAACTTAGATTGGTCGGGTTTGACGGTCACATGGGCTGTTTCTTCTTTACCTTCGTAACTGTATACGATTGGATAAACGCCTGCTTTGGTGTTATCAACTTGACCTGAAACAGTGATTTTTTCGAATGGGACATCTTGACCTGTTTTATCTGTTGCTGAAACAAAGTTCTCTTCTGGTTTCCATGAATCGCCGACATAAATCGTTGAATCTTTGACTTGTAAACGACTGTGATCAATTGTTTTAGTTAATGGAATTTTTAGTTGGTTGTCTCCTTTGACCAGCTTAATGGCTTTTCCTGTCAAATACTCTTCATCCACGGAATATTCCTGCGGTACATTCGTTACTCGCAAAGTATAATCACCTGTCATGATGGCATCAAAGGAGTATTGACCTTTTTCATCTGTTGTAAATTCGGTTGCTGTATGCGTGACATTATCAATTAGTTCAAAAGAAACCTTCGCAATTGCTTGGTTTTCATCCTCTATGTTATGCGTATAGAATGTGGCAGTTGCTAAATAAACAATACCTTCCGCATCGCCTTCTGAGAATTTCAATGTGATTGGTGCAGTGGTGACTTTTTTCTTGTTAGCAGACATCTGGTTCAATGTTTCAGAGTCGATTGTTGTTTCTGTATAGATTTGGCCAGCGTTTGCAGAGACAGTATTGTATTCAATCGTAATGTTTTCTGTCAATGTATAGTCTTTAAAAATAATTTTCGCACCGTTTGTAGTCTTCTCTAATGAATAAGCATCTTCTGGCACGCCTTTCACGGTAATAGAATTCAAATCGATTTGAGCATTGGTTGTGCCTTTTGGTGTTAATTCAATCGTTGGATTTTTCACACGATGTGTTTTATTATCAATATTTTTTGTTGTTACTGTTGTTTTTGTTACATTTTTTAATGTTGGATTCGCCGCTTGTGTTGCACTCAAAATGTCTAACGCTTCATTTTGAACAGAAACCGAAGCAGACCCTTCATTATTATTCGATTGTGGTTCTTTAGCTGTCCCTGTTATATAAAGAGTTGGCACGTCGATCCAGCCATTGGCGTTTTTATACTCAATAATGTAACGTTTGTTGGTTTTTCCAAAATCAAACGTGTAACTATTGGTATTTTCGTCAAAAGTAATCGTTGGGTATCCAGGACTGTCTGGTGACAT
Organism: Enterococcus sp. DIV2419; assembly: GCF_051711865.1. Taxonomy (NCBI): domain Bacteria; kingdom Bacillati; phylum Bacillota; class Bacilli; order Lactobacillales; family Enterococcaceae; genus Enterococcus; species Enterococcus sp. DIV2419. The sequence goes on along the minus strand of NZ_JBIONS010000001.1, from coordinate 933,689 downwards.
TGGTTTATCAAAATAATAGCCACGATCCCAGTATTGTGGATAAATTGAATCTACCTGATCGTTTGAAACATCATAAATGTCAAAAAGAACATCGGCGCCAGCTGGAATTTTTGTACGGACGCTTAGTGAGTCAAAAGAATCATTTCGTGCATTGACAAGGAATTGATTTTTACTACTTTGAAGTGTTCGTTCAGAACCACGCTTACTATTAGTAGTTACTGTCGTATCAACTGGAGTTAAACCTTCAGCACTCATTGTTATCGGTATCGTATCGACTGGGATACTTTTATCTTTTGGCAAACTATCTGGCACGTAATTAAAACCTATTGGAATTTGGATTTCGTTGGTTATTGGCGTAGTGAACTTAATAACTGAACCATCTGACGTTGGCGTTACTGTATAATCCGTTCCTAACTTGTAATAAAAATAAATTTCTTTTGTAGCTCGTAATGAAAGATAATTAGGATGCTTTACTTTAATTTCTAAATTTTGAATCGGTGTCTCTTTGCTTCCCATAACTGAGACAGTTGTTCTTGATGAATAGGCACCATTTTGATCATAATTACCCCAAGCAGTTTCAGCATTCAAAGGATTAACAACACTAATTGGTTCAATATATTGATCAGATACTAATTGAATGGCTTTATTGGGACCAATTACAGGTGTACTTAATGATAGATTGATATCTTTCTTGTCAAAATCCATTGTTAAATCAGAAATATTTATTCTTAAATAGCTATCTTTTGTGGCCGTTAAAGTGAGCTTGCCACCTTCAGTTTTAATATCAAAATAGTCTTCCAATTTTACATTTTCATATAAAGGACCATACGCCGTAAATTTAGGATTCTTAATTTCTTGACCGTTTGTACTCTCTAATACGATTTGTTGACCCACTTTTGTTTCTGTTAACGTGCCATAAATTGTTACATAATATTTCCCTTTGCTTTGAAAACTGATATAGGACATACTACGCATTTCACGATCAGCAATTACTTTACTTGTTTGACTCGTCTTAGCAGTAAAATCGGTTGTTTGTTTAGTTCCTGTCGTACTTTTCAAGGAAATTGACCCAATTTTTGTGGTTGGATACTGCTGCGAATATAAGTAGTTATAGTCCGAAGCACTCTCTAAATAAATTGTCCGATTAATCGATAAGGAATAGGCTTTTTGTTGATTCATGTTTGGAACGGTTACAGCAATCCGCCCTAGCGAATTATCGCTTAATGTATAATCTTTGCCAGGTGTTAACAGGGTTTGCGTTTCTGGTAAAATTTGACCATTAATGTCGACATCGTAACTGAAAACTTGAGGTTCCAAGTTATCTTGTTTTCCAAAGAAAGCGCCTGGCGTCTCTGTTGTTAATAATTCTAATGTTTGATTGCCAGTTAACGTCCGGTCTAAATTATAAAAAATTTCGCCATCTAACCCTGTCGTTCTGGTTCGTTCGTTATATTGAATTGGTTCTACTTGTTCATATAAATCAAACGAGTAGGTTTTTTTATTTTTTCCTGGAGTTTCAATTTTGATTAATGGTTCCGCCTCTGTTGTTAGATAACTTTTTAGTTCTACTTTAAAGGAGGTATCCGAAACTCGCTGATTAAACGTAATACTTAATGTTTTGGTTGCCGCATCGACTGCCCAAGTTGCGCCAATGCCTGTCACTTCTCCGCTGACAGTTGAATAACCTAAATGTTCTGGTAATTGAACTGTATAAACTGATCCAGGTGCATAACCTGTGTTTCCAACAGCAAATTGGAACGTAGCGGTTACTGGTGTTGTATTTAATTCGCGGTGAACCTCTGTTTGGCTATATTCTGTTCCACCAATCGGCGCAAGACTCATACTGTCAAGTAGTTCATCTGTAATTGGCGCTTGAACATCTGGTAGGGCTTTTTCATTAAGTGAGGTGTCCTTGTCCTCCGTTGTTTGTTGTTCAGATGGTGTAGCAGCATCACTGGAAGCTGTTGTGCTCGCCTCTGTGGTTTGCGATTCAGTTATTGCAGTTGGTTGATTCATTTCTGAAGTATTCGTTGTTTCTAAAGGTAAAGATGGTGTTGAGTTCGATAACTCTGCCTCTTTTTTTGCTGTATCAGTGGTCTCTGTTTGTGCTTCTGTCGTTGTTACAGCATAGGCATTTACGGCAAACCCGAAATTTTGTGCGAGAAGTATACTCAACATCACAAAAGAAAAAGTTTTTTTCTTCATACTAATCCCCTTTCAATAAAATTCATATAACCTAATAATAGCTTGTTAAAAATGAAACAATTGATTAATTTTTTTTGAATCTTCGAAAAAAAAAAACAGCTTTTCATAAAAAAATACTTGGAAAATCAGCCACAATCACTGTTTTTCCAAGTATTTTTTTATTAATATTTGTAAATTATCGTTTCTTTTGACGAAAAACGACCACGAAATAAACTGCAATAAACAATAACACTAAGAGCGAGTTACTATTTTTAATGAAAGTTAAAAATTGACTTGTTTGCATTGAAATACCTTTGCCGCCAGTCAATTCTAATAAAAATTGTGTCGTGCCACCTTTGCCTACTACAGTGACTAACATAAGCGCCATCAAAATAAATTGATGGAATAAACTCCCTTTTGTTTGTGTTGTATATTTGATAAGGATGCGGCTATCTTTTGGCAAATCTGTCTCTTGATAATATCGCCTAGCTAAAAAGCTGTTCAATGTGCTTTTGAAAAAACTCAAGAGAAACAGGCCTAAAATAGTCCACGAGGTAAGAAGTAATATTCCCAAACTTCCCGCCAGTCCAACCATTGGTATGTTGTTTGACCATTGTTTCGTTTTACTAGCTGCAATCATTGCAAAAATCATCCCTAAAACATAAGGTAAATAGAGATAGATGCCCATATGAGCTCTGCCGTAAACCCCTGCAACATAAATGGAACCAAATAAAAATAAATAGTTCCCGACAATCCCGTTAATCAAGGTCGCAAGATTCATTTCTAATGATACTTTATATGCGCCGCGTTTGCCATAATGACTAACGAAAAGGACAGCCACCACAAAGAAACAGCAGGCGCCAACAATCGCGTAATCAAATTCCACCGCATTCGTTAATAAGCGACCACTTCTTAATAAAAGTAATAACACAAAAAAGATAACAAACAGAATTAATTCTTTTCGTGAAACTTCTGCTGATTCTTCTTCTAGCTCGTTTAATGAAACAGGATAGCTCTTGATTGCTACTAAAGCAACCAGAAAATAGAGCGCGTACACCAATAACGCCAGTCCAATCTCAGTCGCTTTAAAAAATAAAGCGCCAAATAAAACAGCGGTCAATAAGACTGTCGTTAAAAGATTGCTATGACTGATTTTTTGACCTTCTTCTTTTAAGAAAAAGCGAATTGATTGATTACTTGGTGGCAACAATGCCCCACTAAGTCCTAACAACATTCCTGAAATACTATAAAGCGGGAAAGAATAAGCGCCGGCAATCCCAATTAAGGAGCCTGCCAAGCCTAACAATAGAGAAATCTTTAGTAGACCTAGACTAGTTAAAGACAAATTAATTCCTCGAACCAGAAAAATGCCTGTCATACGCAATGTATAAAATAAGACAAATGGTAAAATTGTTAAAAGGTTGTGTCCATCACTTAATTGAATGTAAAGTAAATAAGGCACAACAATAATCGTATTACTTAGTAAACTTAATGCTGTATTACCAAGACTTTCAATTTTTTTATTCATTTTGACCTCTTCTTTTATCTTTCATTTTCTATTATTTTTAGGGTAGCATTGTTTACTTTTTTTGTCCATAAAATAACAGATGTAGCAATTTCCTAATGTCTATTTTCCACTGTTACGTATAATAGTTAATGACGACTGCTTGGACTTTCTCTGTTCCGTCATTTATATACGTGTGTACTTGATTAGCATCAAAATACATAGCGGCGTCTTTTGGAAGAAGGTATCTCTGACCGCCCACTTCAATAGCTAATGTTCCTTGAATAACCATGACATATTCTGTCGAACGTTTTGAATGCCCAACAGCTTGATACTTTTTCCCTGGATCTAATTCAAACTGAAAGAGTTCAAAGTTTCTTTCCTGGTTGTCTGAGTAGTAATTAAAGACTCGATAGGAGTGATCTTCAGAATGTTGTGTTACCGTCTCAGTTTTTTTTACCACGGGATTTTCTTTAACATAGTCATCTTCTAATAAATACGTATATGGAACATTGAGTCCATTACTTATTTTCCAAATTGTATTTATGGTAGGATTAGTGGTTCCTTTTTCAATCTGCGAAAGCATCCCTTTACTCACTCCGGTTATCCCAGCTAGTTCATCTAACGTAAGTTTTTTTTCTTGTCTAATTTTTTTTAAATTATTGCCAATAATTGTATTAATCTCCAAAATAGTTGCTCCTTCTGTTTCTTTTTATTATCTAAAAGTTTAATATATTGAACAAAAGTATTCTTTATTGTATTATACAATATATATCTTAGTTGTTCAAAAGGAGTGGTTAATAATGAAAACGCTCATTCGCTCGTTGTGTCTCATTATCGAAGGTCTAGATTTTCAGACACACGTGTTTAAATTTTATACAGAAAGAAGGAAAAAAAGAGAATGAACCACCAATTAGATGCACGCACTGGCATTCGTGAAGCCTTGCCAACGGTTTTTGGCTATATTGGTATTGGCATTGCTTTTGGTATCGTAGGACAAGCAGCAGGTTTTTCCCCTCTTATTGTTAGTGCGATGTCGTTTTTTATTTTTGCAGGATCTGCTCAGTTTGTAACAGTTAGTATGTTGACTGGTGGCAGCCCTATTTTATCCATTGTGTTAGCGACTTTCTTAGTAAATGCGCGTATGATTCTTATGGGAATGACCATTGCGCCTTACTTTAAAGCCGAATCTCTCGGTAAAAATCTCTGGTTGGGAACCTTACTGACGGATGAAAGTTTTGCACTAGGAATGAATAAATTAAACCACACCAAAGGACGTTTAAGTTTTGAGTGGTTTAATGCTGCCAATTTGATTTCCTATGCGACTTGGGTTTTTTCGACGATCATCGGTGCCTATCTAGGGCGCTTTATTGCAAACCCTCAAGCATTAGGTCTTGAGTTTGCGGTTGTGGCTATGTTCATTGGTTTACTCTATCTGCAGATAATTAGTGATCGTTCCATGAAAATCGCTTTACAACTCATCATGGTCCTGATTACTTTTGGGTTGATGTCTATTGGTCTAATTTTTATTCCCAGTAATTTAATTGTCTTAGTTGTCACGTTAATCGGTTGTGGAATAGGAGTGATGATAAAACATGCCTTCTTCTGAGTATCTCTTTTTAACAATTTTAGGCTGTACCGTTGCAACCTGGCTTTCAAGAATACTGCCATTTTTACTTTTAAAAAAAATCAGTCTGCCACAGAAATTATTAGAATATCTAAGTTTTGTTCCCATTGTGATTATGTCCGCCTTATGGTTTAGTAGCTTATTTGAACAAAGAATAGGGCATTTACCAAGCCTCAATCTTCCTTATTTATTCGCTTCATTTCCTACCATTTTAGCCGCAATACTTACTAAAAACTTATTGCTTATTGTACTGGTAGGCATTGCTTCATTTGCACTAATCCAATATTTTATCTAAAAAAACAGACAGGCACTACCATCTGGTAGTGCCTGTCTGTTTTTTTAGATGCCAGCTGCAGGGATCGAACCTGTGACCTACGCGTTACGAGTGCGTTGCTCTACCAACTGAGCTAAGCTGGCCTGAAACAAATCTATTATAGGACTTTCTACTTTATTTGTAAAGTCTGTTTGTTATTTATTTATGCAAAATCTCTTTAAAATAAGCCAAATAGCGACTTTACAAACTTTTTTCTGAAAATGTGGTATAATAGAGATATCAAGAAAGGATGGTTTTTTGTATGTCAAATTTTAATGGTATGGTTACTCCTGTTGTTCCATCGGATGCTGGTAAGGATTTCGCCGTTGACACCCATGTTACTTTTCTTGTTCACGGACAGCCACAAACAGGCGTTGTTACGAAACAATTAAAAAATGCCGCTGTCGTCGAAATTGACGAAACGCAAAAAAACAATCACTTAATGGTGCACAGCAATGGTGTGATTGTTATTAATTACAAACAATTGAAAAAGATTTAATTCTTCAAGCGTGGGAAATTTCCCCCGCTCTTTTTTATGTACAGAATTGGAATACTTTCCAATTCGTCGGAAACTATAATGCTGTAATAAACGCAAAAAAACCAAAAATAATTCCAGGAACATTAGCAAAAATAATGGACTTATCTCGTGTCTCTCCATCGTCTCCATATAACCCATGAATCGTCCAAAAAATACAATTAATCATTGCCACTAATGGTTGCGTCGGATTGCCTTTTTCCCCATGTAAATTTCCATAAATTTGTGGAATATATGAAACATACATCAAAACTGACATCACACTAGCAATCACAGCGATAGCGTGTAAGACTTTTTTATTCTTTTTCATAGCTACTCCTTTGTTTTTTTATTTTTTATTATACACCTAGAAAAGTTCTTTAAGCAAAAGAAAACCGTTAGTAACCATAATCGGTTATCTAACGGTTTTTTGTTATTATTTTGTTCCAAATAAACGGTCACCAGCATCCCCTAAACCAGGAACGATATAGCCGTCTTCGTTTAAGCGCTCATCTAAAGCTGCTGTATAAATATCTACATCTGGGTGCGCTTCTTGTAAAGCTTTCACACCTTCTGGAACGGCCACTAGACATACAAATTTAATGTTGCTAGCACCACGTTCTTTTAATGAATCGATGGCCATAATTGCGGAACCACCTGTTGCTAGCATTGGGTCAACAACAAATAATTGACGACTTGCAATGTCTTCAGGTAATTTCACGAAGTATTCATGTGGTTGCAATGTTTCTTCATCACGGTAAAGTCCAACGTGTCCAACTTTCGCTGCTGGAATTAATTCTAAAATCCCATCAACCATGCCAATGCCGGCACGTAAAATAGGAATGATTGCTACTTTTTTCCCTGAAAGTGTTTTTTGTGTTGATTTACCCATCGGTGTTTCGATGACAACATCCTCTAAAGGCATATCCCGTGATACTTCATAAGCCATTAACATAGCAATTTCGTTGACAACTTCGCGGAAAACCTTTGTCCCACAGTTCTTTTCGCGAATCATTGTTAGTTTGTGTTGAATTAGCGGATGATCAATTACTTGAAATTTTCCCATATCTATTCTCCTTCATTATTTTATTCTTTCTTATTGTAAAACAAAAGAGCCTAGGACACAAGTTGAATTCCTTAAATCCTAAGCTCCGACTCTTATTTGTACAGAGAATCGCGCTTCAGCTATCCCTGATGTTAGTTATATAATGGATATTTTTTAGTTAGCGCTGCTACAGCTGCTTTGACTTCATCATGAACTGCTGTATTTTCTGGATCTTTTAAGACTTGAACGATTAATTTAGCAACTTCTACCGCATCTTCTTCTTTAAAACCACGTGAAGTAATCGCAGGCGTTCCAATACGGATACCACTTGTTTTAAATGGACTTAATTGTTCAAACGGAATTGAATTTTTATTGACAGTAATATTTACACTATCTAAAATAGCTTCTGCTTCTTTTCCATTTAAACCAAAACCTGTCACTTCAATCAGTAATAAGTGGTTGTCTGTTGCCCCACTAATTAAACGAGCTTCTGGCGCTTGATTGAAAACTTTCGTCATCGCTTGCGCATTTGCAATCACTTGCTGACTATATTCAGCAAAACTTGGATCCAATGCTTCTTTAAAAGCTGCGGCTTTTCCGGCAATCACATGTTCCAATGGGCCACCTTGAATGCCTGGGAAAATACTACTATTTACTTTTTTCGCCAATTCTTCGCTATTTGTCAAAATTAAACCGCCACGAGGACCACGCAATGTTTTATGGGTCGTACTTGTTACGATATCAGCATACGGAACTGGATTTGGGTGCAACCCTGAAGCTACCAAGCCTGCAATATGCGCCATATCAACCATTAACTTGGCATCTACTTCATCAGCGATTTCACGGAAACGTTTGAAATCAATCGTTCGTGAATACGCACTTGCGCCAGCAACAATTAATTTTGGACGATGTTCTCTTGCTAAAATTCGCACAACATCGTAATCGATTACTTCTGTTGAAGGATCCACTCCATAACTGACAAAATTATAGGTTTTTCCACTAAAGTTAACGGGCGAACCATGTGTTAAGTGACCACCAGCTGATAAATCCATCCCCAAAATGGTATCACCTGGTTCAACCAATGAAAGGTATGCCGCTGTATTGGCTTGAGAACCTGAATGGGCTTGTACATTCGCGAATTTTGCACCAAATAATTCTTTGGCACGATCAATAGCTAAATTTTCTACGATATCGATAAATTCACAACCACCATAGTACCGTTTGCCAGGGTAACCTTCTGCGTATTTATTCGTTAAAATACTTCCTTGAGCAGCCATAACTGCTTTTGACACAACATTCTCAGATGCGATTAGTTCCAAGTTATTTTCTTGGCGCTCTTCTTCTCTTGCAATTGCATTCCATAAATCTGGGTCATACGTTTTGTAATCCATTCAAACAACACTCCATTTTGTTTTCTTTTGTCTGATTGTATCATACTTCTGTGTCAGCTTCGTTACAAATACCTCTTATTTTTCAAAAAATTTTTGATTGGCTGATTTTTTCAAGCGATTCATGTAAGCAGTGCCTAAACCAGTTTCTGCAAATCCTTGTGCAAAAATCGTGGTAGCTCCTTGCTCATCTAACGCTCTTAACCCTGCAAATAGTTCTTTTGTGGCATTTTCAACCGTTTCTGCACCATAAGAATAAACAAATACATTTTCTGTATCTAGTTGTGCTGCCTGTTCATCACTTAAAAATAAGCCGATTTTTTCCTGTTGCTCTTTTGCTTGCTGAATCGCCGCTTGCCATTCTGCTGTTTGACCGCTTATAATCCAAACTTCCGCATCAGGAGAATAGTGTTTGTATTTCATCCCTGGCGCTTTGGGTGCTGCAGTTTCACTAATCAAATGTGTATCGATTTTCACTTGAGGAATAATGCTTTCCAACTGCTCTTTGGTAATTGCTCCTGGTCGTAAAATAACTGGCACACCATCTTCCGCCGTTAAATCTAAGACCGTTGACTCCACCCCAATCTGCGTTGGGCCATCATCTAATATGGCAGCAATTTTCCCCTGCAAATCATGATAAACATGCTCTGCAGATGTTGGACTAGGCTTGCCAGAAGTGTTCGCACTTGGTCCAACCAACGGAACATTGGCTTGTTCAATCAAAGCTAAGGTCGCTTGGTTATCTGGCATACGAAAAGCGACTGTCTCTAAACCACCTGTTACTGTTTTAGAAAATGTATCGCTAGGCACATTAAAAATTAAAGTTAATGGTCCCGGCCAAAAGGCAGACACCAATTTTGTAGCGACTTCTGGTAAGGTCGCTACGTATTTTTTGACCATTTCAACGTTGTTCACATGAACAATCAATGGATTATCACTGGGGCGGCCTTTTACTTGGTAAACTTTTTTTACTGCCGCTTCATTTAAGGCATCGGCACCTAAGCCATAAACAGTTTCTGTTGGAAAAGCCACTAGCTCGCCTGCTTGAATGGCTGCTGCTGCTTGGGCTATTTCTTGTTTGGTTATTTTTTTTGTTTCCATTGCAAATCGCTCCTTCTAGAAAAGTGGCGACGAAGAACCTTAGTTACTCGGCTATCGCGAGGCGATCGTTGCCAGATAAATCTTTTTCAATTTTAATTGTTTTTTGTGGATAAGCGGCGCTCAATAATTCTTGGAGGGCCGCGCCTTGTTGAAACCCTATTTCAAAATAAATTTTACCGTCTGCTTTAAGCATCGTTTGACTTTCATGAATTAATTGTTGGTATAAAGCCAAACCGTTATTTTCAGCGAATAAAGCGGTTTTAGGTTCATACGTTCGGACACTTGCATCCATTAAATGCCATTCTTGTTCACTAATATAGGGCGGATTAGAAATAAGCAGATCAATTTTTTCAGAAGCAACTGGCTGTAAGCCATTCCCATGATAAAATTCGATGCCAGCACCTAATGCTTGCGCGTTTTGTTTAGCGACAGTCAACGCTTCCTCTGAAAGATCAATGGCAATAACTCGCCAGTTGGGCCGTGCCAGTTTCAAGCTAATCGCAATGGCACCTGTCCCTGTTCCGACATCCACGACCGTCAAAGGAGTATCTGGATTGGCTTTTAAGCAACGCTCGACTAATTCTTCTGTTTCTGGCCTAGGAATCAAAGTATGTTCATTAACAATAAAGGAATGTCCATAAAATTCAGCTTGTCCTAGCAAATATTGTGCTGGGTAATCTGTCAATAATTGGGCTAAATCCGTTTTTAATTGTTCCTCTTCTTCTTTGGGCATTTCTTCTTGCATATGCAGGAGCCACTGCGTTTTATCCCAACCTTTACGTTCTAAAAAAACATAGTGAATAGCATAGCCTTCTTTGCCTTGCGCCTCTAAAAAAGAAGAAGCCCAGTTAAGGACTTCAAAGTAACGTTTAGCCATTTTGCATCTCTTCTAATTTCGATGTTTGATCATATAAGACTAATGCATCAATGATTTCATCTAATTTGCCAGCAAGAATCTGGTCTAGTTTTTGGATGGTTAAACCAATACGATGATCCGTTACTCGATTTTGTGGGAAGTTATACGTTCTGATTCGTTCTGAACGATCTCCGGTCCCCACCGCCGATTTACGGTTAGCATCATATTCACTTTGTGCTTCTTGTTGAATTTGGTCATACACACGAGCACGCAAAACTTTCATTGCTTTTTCGCGGTTTTTTAGCTGTGAACGTTCATCTTGCATTGCGACTACGATTCCTGTTGGTAAATGGGTTAAACGAACAGCCGAAGCGGTTTTATTGACGTGCTGTCCACCAGCGCCACTTGCATGATAAATATCGACACGGATATCTTTATCAGCTAATTCGATTTCGACTTCTTCCGCTTCCGGCATAACTACAACGGTTGCTGTCGATGTATGAATCCGTCCTTGTGATTCTGTTGAAGGAACTCGTTGCACGCGGTGAGCGCCACTTTCGTATTTTAATTTTGAAAAGACGTTATCTCCTGAAATCATCATAATTACTTCTTTATATCCACCGATTCCAGTGACGTTCGCTTCTAAAACTTCCGCTTTCCACCCTTGTGCTTCTGCATATTTTTGGTACATATTAAATAAGTCGCCAGCAAAAAGTGCGGCTTCATCGCCACCGGCTGCACCACGGATTTCCATGATGATATTTTTATCATCATTTGGGTCTTTTGGTAATAATAAAATTTTAATGCGGTCTTCTAACACTTCTTTTTCTTTTTTCAAATCAGAAAGTTCTTCTTTCGCCATTTCGGCCATTTCCGCATCTAAGTTTTCACTTAAAAGTTCTTCGGCATCGCTAATCCCTTCAACAACTTGTTTATATCGGCGATAAACCTCAACCGTCTCACGTGTATTAGCTTCTTCCTTCGATAATTCCATGAAACGTTTTGTATCACTAATGACTGCTGGGTCACTTAATAATTCGCCCAATTCCTCATAGCGATCTTCAATAGATTGTAATTGATCGTACATAGTGTCTCTCCTTACTGTTCTTCATTCACTGTTTTTGGATGAAAATAATGTTTGCGACAAACAGGATAGTAGGCTTCATTCCCACCAATTTGGACTTGATCCCCTTCATAAACGGGTTTGCCATCAATATAGTGCAAGTTCATAGTTGCTTTTTTATGACAGAACCAGCAAATCGTTTTTAATTCTTCTAATTTGTCTGCATATAAAAGTAAATACTTTGAGCCTTCAAATAATTCATTTCTAAAATCATTCTTTAGCCCAAATGCCATTACTGGAATATCTAATTCGTCAACAATTCGTGCAAATTCAATGACATGATGCTTGTTTAAAAATTGACATTCATCGACTAATACGCAAAAAGGTTTGTAAGACAAATCATTAATCAAGTCAAAGACATTGGTTTCTTCAAAAATTGGAATAGCATCTCTGCGTAATCCGATGCGACTGGATACTTTCCCGACACCATCACGTGTATCTAGTCCACTGGTCATCAAAACAACTGGTTTGTCTTGTTCTTCGTAATTGTGTGCTACTTTTAAGATTTCAATGGTTTTACCACTGTTCATTGCGCCATACTTGAAAAATAATTGAGCCATGTTCACTACACCTTTCCGTTAGTTCCTTACGTATTTTACTATATTTTCAGCAAAAAAGCAGTATTTTTAGCTAAAATGGTCGTGCATTTTTCTGAAAAAAACAGAATCTACGCCAAAGTCATTTTAGCAGAGCTGTTTATACTCCAACTAATGATCCTGCTAGTATGCAATAAAAAAGCCCGAAATTGTAGTTATTTGACTACAATTTCAGACTTTTTAATGCTAGTTATTTTTGAGCAGAGGCAAATTCTGCTGATTGCGTACCTGCTTGACGACCATAAATGATAATATCGGCGATGGCATTGCCTCCGATACGGTTTTGACCATGTAAGCCACCTGTTAATTCACCAGCAGCATATAGACCTTTAATTGGTGTGCCATCTTCACGTAAAACTTCTGTTTTCGTGTTGATTTTCACGCCACCCATTGTGTGGTGAATCCCTGGTGCAATTTTAATTGCGTAGTAAGGCGCTGTGCTTAAGTCAGCTTCCATTCCAGTTGTCCGGCCAAATTGTTTGTCATCTTTGGCATTAACATCTTGGTTCCAAGTATCAATCGTTGCTTTCAATGTATCGGCAGGCATGCCAATTTTTTCAGCTAATTCTTCAATCGTTTCACCTTTTTCCACGAAGCCTTTTTGATCATAGAAATCAATGGCTTTTGCACGGTCGCGTACGCCTTGGTCAAAGACTAAATAAGCTGATTTTTCTGGTAAGGCATTGATTGCTGCGGAAACTTTGTCGCGTGTATCTAACTCATTAACAAAACGTTCTCCTTTTTGAGAAGCCAAGATTGCGCCTTCTCCACGAACTGCTTCACCAATTAAGAAAGCATCGCTTTGTTGAACAGTTGGGTGAATTTGAATTTCTTTCATATCCACTAACGCACCGCCAACTTTTTGAATCATTTGGATACCGTCACCTGTTGTTCCTTCTTGGTTCGTTGTAACATAGTTTTTCAATTCTGGTTTGTATTGTGTAATTAATTTTTCGTTGGCACCGAAACCACCTGTTGTGACAACGACTGCTTTTGCTTTAACTGTTTTTTCTTTATCATCTTTCATTTTCACTTTTACGCCATCGATTTGACCGTTTTCTTCAACTAAGTCTGTGACGTCAGCATCAACAAACAATGGAATTTTTTCTTCGCGAACGTTACGTACTAAACCGTCAACTAGATAGCCCCCAATTGCTGATCCGTCAGCAGGACGGTGTGTGCGTTTTTCGCTCATTCCACCTGTAATCGTTAAATTGCTCAATGTAATTCCTTTTGTATCTAACCAATCAATTGCTTCAGCTGAATGATCAACAAAATAACGTAGTAATTCTTGATCGTTGGTTCCTTTACCGCCTTTTAGTGTTTCTTCAAAGAATTTATCGTTGCTATCTTTAATGCCTTCTTTTTCTTGGAATTTTGTTTGTGAAGCATTCATTCCTGAAGACGATTTAATTGTATTCCCACCTGCAACAGGCATTTTTTCTAAAATAACTGGATTCATGCCAGCTTCTTTGGCTTGTAATGCAGCGGTCATCCCCGCACCACCTGAACCAACAATAACAACATCATAACTGTCTTTTAATTCACTTGGATCTGTATAACCATTAGCAGAGGCACCAGATGTTGCTTCTGTTTTTTCAGAAGACGCTTTTGTTTTACCAGCGGCTTTTTCTTGATCGCTTGTACAACCTGTTGCTGCACCTAATAATAACCCTAGGGAAAGAACTCCCATTAACACTTTTTTCATTGTTTTCCCACCTTATAAACTATTGATTTCTACCAACACAATTTCTTATTTTTCATTTGAATAAAAATAACAGTTTGTTACATAAAGTGAACACATTCACATATCAACCGAAATAAAAAAGCTACCACTACTTTTTAAAGTTGTATCGTTAGACAAACTGACCAATTATTAATAAGTTGTTTGGGGAACAACCTATTTTTCTATTCTTTCATAAAATATCATGTTCTCGCTTGTTTGTGGATGTTTTCCAATTATTTCTAACGAATTTCTTATTTTTATTTGTCATTTCAAGGATTTTCTGGCAGAATTATTCGTTTGAGGCGAAAAGTTTTGGTATACTTAGTTTAATTAGAATTGGGAGGTTATCTAGTGAACCATACACGTTTGCTGTGGCTGGCACAGCGAAAAAGCGATCGATTTATTCGCAAAAATTTTTCATCTATTCAAATCATCGTCGCTTACTACATATTAATGACGGTTATTTCTTATTTATTGTTTTGCCTCCCTATTTTCAGAGAACCTGACTCGCATGTTCCTTTTATTGATTTATTTTTCTTAGCAATCAGTACAGTCAGTGTTACTGGACTCACCACAGTCGATATTAATTCGGTTTTTAATGATCGTGGGATCGTCTTATTGGAGGTTCTTTTCCAAGTTGGTGGCTTAGGGATTATGATGATTTCAACGGTCTTTTTTATTTTATCAAAACGGCGAATCACATTAAAGCAACGTCAGTTAATTATGACTGACATGAATCAGCCGCGACTGAGCGGAATTGTTCGACTGATCCGCACCACTTTTTTGATTTTAATATGGTTCCAAGTAATCTTCGGCTCGCTCTTTTCGCTTTATTTTTATATAAGTGGTTATTATACGAACTGGCGAGATGCGATATTTTATGGATTTTATCAAGCTATTTCTGCAGTGACTAATTCAGGCTTTGATATTTCAGGTGATTCAATTATTCCTTTTGCTCATGATTATCTCTTTTTACTGGCAATTATGTTCTTAATTTTTATCGGCGGAATTGGATTTCCCGTTTTACTGGAAATTCATGAGTGGTTACATTTTAAGAAAAAGAACTTTCGTAAGAAGAAACGAGGCTTGCCTTTCCGCTTCTCATTGTTTAGTAAAATTGCTTTGCTAGCGTTTATTGTTCTGTTTATTGGTGGGACTATTTTGATTTACTTATTAGAAAAAGATCACCTATTTTTGACAATGAATGAAAGTGGCCGTTGGGTAAGTTCGATGTTTTATTCGATGACTACACGAAACGCTGGCCTCCAAATTAATGATTTAGGGGACTTCCAAATTACAACGTTGATTATTTTCTCTGTGTTAATGTTTATTGGTTGTAGTCCTAGCTCTGTTGGTGGTGGTGTTCGAACAACGACTGTTGCGATTATTGGTTTGTATTTGTTAGCCTTTTTAAAAAGTGAAGATGATATTAGCGTCTTTAGCCGTAAAATAGATGACGATGATGTCAAAAAATCGATTGTCGTCTTCATGTTATCTTTGATTATGTGCTTTTTCGCTGTCGTCTTTTTGTCAGCGACTGAAAATCTGCCCTTGATTTCAATCATTGTGGAAGTCGCTTCTGCCTTTGGGACAACCGGTCTTTCTTTGGGCATTACAGACGATTTAACAACAGTAGGTAAATTAATGATTGCCTTATTAATGTTTATTGGACGTATTGGTATGCTTTATACCTTAATGATTTTTGTACCAAAAGAAACACGTGACTTAGGCTACGAATACCCTTCAGAAAAAATTATTATTGGATAAAAAAACAAAGCCTCTCAAGGAAGAGGCTTTGTTTTTTTATTTTTTCATATGTGTGGCTAGTTTGTTATAACTTTCAGAGCGTTCAATTGCATCTTCTTTAGTTTTATCAAGTAAATGTTCGACTACTTCTTGATTCTCTTTAATTGTATGCAACGCAGAGTAACGTGTTTGTTTTTCAAGAAAATCACGCATTTTGTCAAAATCTGTTTTCTTGTAGTCAATGACCATCGGATCTTTGCCTTTCTTAACTAACTCTGGATTATAGCGATAAAGTGGCCAATAGCCAGATTCAACGGCTTCTTTGGCTTGATCTAACGTCCGAACCATTCCGCCTTTGACCCCGTGATTAATACATGGGGTATAACCAATGATAATTGATGGGCCTGGGTACCGCTCCGCTTCGTCAATTGCTTTAATCGTTTGCATTGAGTTTGCGCCTAAAGCCACTTGTGCAACATAGACATTCCCATAAGTGATTGCCATCATCCCTAAATCTTTTTTAGAGGTATGTTTCCCACCCGCTGAGAATTTGGCAATGGCTGAAGCTGGTGTAGCTTTAGATGTTTGTCCGCCTGTATTGGCATACACTTCGTTATCCATAACAAAAATATTAACATCTTCCCCACTAGCAAGAACATGATCGATGCCGCTAAACCCGATATCATAGGCCCAACCATCGCCGCCGACAATCCATTGACTCGTTTTCACTAATAAATCTTTTTGTTCGTAAATTTTTGTTAAAAGTGGATCTTCATCGGCTTCTTCACTTAATGCCGCCGCTAGTTTGGTTGCTCGCTGT
Organism: Enterococcus sp. DIV2419; assembly: GCF_051711865.1. NCBI lineage: Bacteria > Bacillati > Bacillota > Bacilli > Lactobacillales > Enterococcaceae > Enterococcus > Enterococcus sp. DIV2419. Next base: position 917,146 of record NZ_JBIONS010000001.1, on the reverse strand, counting down.
TGTGTTCCTTCCCCTTCAGCCATGTGTTCCAACCAATCATTTAACAAGGCTTGAAGTGAATCTGATCCGACGTTTTTAGCAAGACTTTCTTCAACCAGACTAGCTAAATGTTGACGTTTCGTTCGATTGGCAATATACATACCATAACCATATTCCGCATTATCTTCAAACAGCGAATTACTCCAAGCTGGTCCTTGGCCACATTCGTTCGTTGTATAAGGTGTCACTGGTGACGAACCACCCCAAATTGATGAACAGCCTGTTGCGTTAGCAATCATCATTCGATCACCAAATAGTTGCGTCAACAACTTAATATAAGGTGTTTCGCCACAGCCTTCACAAGCACCTGAAAATTCCATCAATGGCTGGTTAAATTGGGAACCTTTAACAGAAAGTTTTTTGACTGGGTTGGCTTTTTGTTTAAGAGTCATCGCAAAGGCCCAATTCATTGCTTGCTCTTTCTGAGTTTCATAAGGTTTCATTAAAATCGCCTTGTCTTTCACAGGGCAAGCCTGAACACAAAGACCACAACCTGTACAGTCTTCTAAAGAAACTTGGATACGATACATCAACCCATCTGTGCCACGCATTTCGCGCATGGCAAAACCTGCAGGTGCTTCTTTCAGTTCTTCTTCATCCGCTAAAAACGGTCGAATAGCCGCATGTGGACAAACAAAGGCACATTCATTACACATCGTACACTTATCCATTTGCCACTCAGGTACTTCTAACGCAATGCCACGTTTTTCATAAGCCGCAGTGCCCATAGGAATGGCACCGCCCTTCATTCCGTTTTCAATCAAATCTGAAACGGTCAGCTGATCCCCTTCTTGACGATTGATTGGTTCTAAAATATTTGTCACAAAAGCTGGAGCTTCCGACTCTTGATTTTCTGGCTCTAAAACAATGGTTGCCCAATCTTCTGGAACTACAATTTCTTGCAGCGATTCAAAGGTAGCATCAATCGCTTGGTAATTTTTTTCAACAATTTCCATTGATTTTTTTCCATAAGTCTTTTTCACTTCTTCTTTAAGTAACGGTAAATATTGCTCTTTCGTTAAAATATCTGTTACTTCAAAAAAGGCAGTAGACATCACTGTATTGATCCGACGACCTAAGCCTACTTTGCGAGCTAACTCAACCGCATTGATAATGTAAAATTTGATTTGGTGCTCCCCAATATATTTTTTTAACTTAGCCGGTAATAAACGGTGAACCTTTTCTTGATCCCAAATAGTATTCAGTAAAAACGTTCCGCCATCTTTTAAACCTTTTAACAGGTCGTATTTATGCAAATAGGACGCATTGTGACAAGCGATGAAATCTGCTTGTTCAATTAAATACGTAGAAGTAATTGGCTCTTTACCAAAACGCAGATGCGAAACGGTTAAACCGCCTGATTTTTTAGAATCATAACTAAAGTAAGCTTGTGCATAAAGGTCGGTATGATCTCCGATAATTTTAATCGCTTGCTTGTTTGCTCCCACAGTTCCGTCAGAACCAAAGCCCCAAAATTTTGCTTGGAAGGTAGTATCTGGCGTTAAATCTAAAGTAGGTTCTTCTGGCAATGATTGATAGGTTACATCATCAACGATCCCTACCGTAAAGCGTTGTTTTAATTCTTTAAATGGCAATAACAAATGGTCATAGATCGCTTTAATTTGATTAGGCGCTACGTCTTTAGAACCTAACCCATAACGTCCACCAATCACAATTGGACGATTTTCATGTTGATAGAGAGCGCTTTGAACATCTAGCAATAACGGTTCCCCTTCGGCTCCTGATTCTTTTGTTCGATCTAAAACCGCAACCTTTTCTACTGTAGCTGGTAATTTTTCAAGAAGGTTTTCGGTAGGAAATGGACGATATAAATGAATATTGATAAAACCAACTTTGCGTCCTTGTTGATTGAGATAGTCAACTGTTTGTTTGATTACTGGCGAAGCCGACCCCATTGAAATAATGACTTCTGTTGCATCTTCAACCCCGTAATAATCGGTTAAATCATACGTTGTTCCACGAAGATTGTTAATTTTTTTCATGTATTTTTGAACAATTTTTGGCATTTCTTCGTAATTTTTATTGACTGTTTCTCTTTGTTGAAAATGAATGTCAGGATTTTGAGCTGTCCCTGAAACAGTGGGATGATTAGGATTCATGCCTCCCATTCTAAAACGAGTTACAGCTTCCTGATTCACCATTTCTTTCAGGTCATCATAATCAATCACTTCGATTTTTTGTAGTTCATGGCTCGTTCTAAAACCATCAAAAAAGTTTACAAAAGGTAAACTACCTTCTAAGCTAGCTAAATGAGCAACTGCCGACAAATCCATCACTTCTTGAACACTCGATTCTGCTAACATACAAAAACCTGTTTGGCGGGTAGCCATCACATCGCCATGATCACCAAAAATACTCAACGCACTTGTCGTTACTGCCCGAGCCGCCACGTGGAACACAGAAGGCAGCAATTCTCCTGCGATTTTATACATATTGGGAATCATCAACAGTAAACCTTGCGAAGCAGTATAAGTAGTGGTTAACGCACCTGTTTTTAACGAACCATGAACTACTCCCGCTGCCCCAGCTTCTGATTGCATTTCAATAACTTGAACTTTTTGACCATAAATATTTTTTAAACCACTTTCCGCCCATTCATCTACCAACTCAGCCATTGTTGAACTTGGTGTGATAGGATAAATAGCGGCAACTTCTGTAAACGCATATGAAATATAAGCCGCTGCGGTGTTTCCATCCATTGTTTTTTTCATTTTTTCACCTTTTATCTTTCCTAAACATTGCTTGTGACTGTTGTTTTTTGTGTTTTGACATACTGATCAATTGCATTAGCTGCGATTTTCCCAGCGCCCATCGCTAAAATAACGGTGGCAGCACCTGTGACTATATCGCCCCCAGCAAAAACGCCAGGTATTGAGGTTGCTCCTGTTTTAGGATCAGCTTGAATGTAACCCCATTGGTTTAGTTCTATTTCTGGATATGTTGATAACAAGACTCGATTTGCCCCTTGGCCAATTGCCTCGATTACTGCATCAGCAGGAATGGTAAACGTGCTGTCTGGAACCGGTTCTGGCCGTCGTCTTCCAGACGCATCTGGTTCACCTAAAACCATTTTGACACATTCAACACCGGCTAGATTTCCTTGTTGGTCATCTAAATAAGCAATTGGATTCGTTAACCAATAATAGTTAATTCCTTCTTCAAGGGAATGGTGATATTCTTCAATTCTTGCTGGCAATTCTTCTAACGAACGACGATACACAATGTTCACATTTTCAGCGCCTAATCGTTTGGCTGAACGAGCGGCATCCATTGCAACATTCCCGCCGCCAATCACAACAACATTTTTAGCACGTTTAATCGGTGTATCATATTCTGGAAACTCATAGCTATGCATTAAATTGATTCGTGTTAAAAATTCACTAGAAGAATAAACCCCATTTAAGCTAGTCCCTGGGATTCCCATAAAATTTGGTGCCCCTGCACCAACCGATAGATAACAGGCATCAAACTCTGACATTATTTCTTCCATCGTAATCGTTTTACCTACTACCACATTGGTTTCTATTGTTACACCTAAGGCTTCAATACTCGCAATTTCTTGTTTAACAATTTTTTTCGGTAATCGAAATTCAGGTATGCCATAGGTTAATACGCCGCCAGCTTCATGAAGCGCTTCAAAAATAATTACTTCGTAGCCGAGCTTTGCCAAATCCCCCGCAACTGTTAACCCAGAAGGACCAGAACCGACCACTGCGATTTTCCCTTTTGTTGGTTCCGCTGTTTTCTTAGGAAACTTGTGATTTTCTAATGCCCAATCGGCAACTAAACGTTCTAATTTGCCAATTGCCACTGGTTCAAAGTTTTTGGCTTTCCCTAATTTACAAACTTGTTCACATTGTTTCTCTTGCGGACAAACGCGTCCACAAATAGCAGGTAAATTCGTATATTTACTTAAAATATCGGCTGCTTGTTCCATGTTTCCTTCACGAATAGCTAAAATAAATCCAGGAATATCAATCATCACGGGGCATTTAGCAATACAAGGTGCATTTTTACATTGTAAACAGCGAATCGCTTCTTCTTGCCCTTCTGCTAATGTATAGCCTAAGCAAACCTCTTCAAAATTATTTTTTCTGATAGTAGGTGCTTGTTCCGCAATCGGTGTTTTTATACGACTTTTTCTAGCCATTTTTCTCCACCTGCTCTTTCAAACGATCTGTAAAGCAAACTGCTTCTTCTTCCTGATATTGCTTCATTCGATTAATGAATTCATCCCAATTTACTTCATTGCCTTTAAACTCAGGTCCATCAACACAGGCAAATTTCATGGTGCCATCAACAGTGACCCGACAACCGCCACACATGCCTGTTCCGTCAATCATAATAGGATTCAAGGAAACATAAATTGGTAATTGATGTTTTTCAGCTGTCAAGGTACAAAATTTCATCATGATGCTGGGCCCAATCGCCCAACTGCACGCTACAGATTCACGTGCAATAACTTCTTCCATCGCTTCTGTTACTAAGCCCTTTTTACCTAATGAACCATCATCCGTTGTAATGATTAGTTCATCCGAATAACGACGGCATTCTTCTTGTAACAGAACTAACTCAGCTGTTCGTGCCCCCAAAATCGTAATCACTCGGTTGCCTGCTTCTTTTAAAGCCTTGATAATTGGATAAATAGCCGCGATACCAACCCCGCCACCGACAACCATCACCGTTCCATATTGCTTCACTTCTGTGGGCATACCTAAAGGTCCAGTGACATCCAACAAAGAGTCTGAAGTTTTAAGTTGGGAAAGTGCAGCTGTTGTCTTACCGATTACTTGGAAAATAATTCGAATACTGCCTGCTTGTGGATTTGTCTCCGCAATCGTTAAGGGGATCCGTTCTCCCTTTTCGTCAATTCTTAAAATAACAAACTGTCCAGCCTTGGCATGTGTCGCTATTCTTGGCGCTTCCAGCCAAAAATCAAATGTATTACTAGATAATTGAGTCGACTGAAGAATATTAAACATTGAAATACCTACCTTCATCATTCCTTTTCATTCTGACTCCTACTTTCTTAAACCTTTAGGCAACGCTATCAGATAAAGTTGTGGCGACACTTTTAACAAATGTTTTTAGCATTTCGATGTCTTCTTCTTCTGCATTGTTTTCAATTTCAACTGTTTCAGCTACTTTTTTAGCACCAGCTTTTTCAAAAGCTCCTACAAAATCATGCGCTGATTTACAGAAAAATTCACCATATTCACGATCACCGGAGCCAACAACGCCAAATGGCTTACCTGCTAAATCCTTTTCAGTTAATTCATCAAAGAAATCTTCAAATTCAAAAGGCAGTTCTCCATCACCATAAGTATACGTTGCGATAATACAGGCATCTGCATCATCAAAGAAGTCTACATCAACTTCTGAACATTCTTCACGTTCTACTTCAACTCCAGCTTCTTGAAACTGTTCTTCCAAAATCTCGGAAATTTCTTCTGTGTTTCCAGTCATACTTGCATAAACAATTTTTACTAGTGCCATCTTCATTCATTTCCTTTCTTTTTTCCTAAATATTTCAATGCATTCAAATGCAATTGTAACCCCTTACATTAATTCTTAAAAAAATAACTTTTACAAATGATTTTATTCACAAACTAATCTAACTAAGTATGTACTCTTCCCCTTTCGAGATAGAGTATTTTTTACTACGTCTTTACTATACCACATTCCAAACCTTTTTAACAATATTTTTAAGGTAAAAAAAATATTATTTAGGTTCTTTTTTATAAAACGTTTTTCCTTCTTCCAATCATAAAAATTGCTTCTAAAACCGCTCCCCCTAATGCACGAGCTTTGTCGGAGATCGTCAAGCAATCGACTTTCTCAACTGGTCGAGGATCTACATCTGCACACTTCAACCCTTGATAACATGTTACCTTTTCTGAAATCAATCCTCTCAAAGTCCCTGTCAGAGGCGAATAAACTGGAACCTGATCGATTAAAAATAATGCTTCCCCTTTCAACACGAGATCCCCTATGTTTTTAAGGTGGGTGACTTGTCCTGAAGCAGGGGCATGGACAACTCGTTCCGCACTTTTTCCGCCAATTTCACCTGGAATACCTGTATTAGGTAAAGCTGTTCCTTCAAAGTATAAACGTCCCAACCTATGTCCACGCATTGTCTCAATCACAACATCGACATCTTGCGGTGCTGAAAAGCCTGGTCCTAAAGCAATCGTAATCGGTGCCATTCCTCGATGCGTACCTAAATTTTTCTTAGCCAAAATCGCATCGATAACAATCAGTGGTTTCAATTGTTGAATAGCACTTGCTGTTTGATCGACAAAAACAGGCAGCTTATTTTGCTGCCAACATTTCGTACAATCCTTTAATGAAGTAATTCGAACAGAAACCAAATCTTCCACTCTTTGTTCTTTCTGGAAAATAGCATCACAAACTGAAACAGTCCGCCGAATGGCCAGAGGACATTCTGTTTCTAATACTAGTATTTTAAAGCCAACGTGCCATAATTTTTGGATAACGCCTGTCGCTAGATCGCCCCCTCCGCGAACAATCACTAATTTTTCTTGGATGTTTTGACTGATTTCTCCCATAAAATAAGTCCTTTCTCTAATTCCATATTGCAAGCAATAATCTTGTCTAATTTTTCAAAACAGCTTTTGGGTAATTGAAGGCAGACATTCATCGCTTGAACGAACTCTCTTCGCGTATGGGTTTGATTTAAACACAAAATTCGTTTGCCTTGGCTCTCTTTAAACAATCCTTTTGGATGAGCAATGAGTTGAGCTAACAATGTTTCTGTGATTGGTTCTTGTTGTTGCGCATCGGTTAATTCCAAAAAAAGCGGCAACCGATGAATGGTCGTTTCATCTATCTTTTGACCAATTACAGAAATCGGAAGCACACCAATTGTGGTGGTTGTTTCCTTTAATATCACAGGTTCATAAGAGGACCAGCCTTTCAAAGGTCGTTGTTTGGACCCATCCGCTTCTAAAAAAACTTTCGTGAAGTGCTGAAACAATGTTTGAAACGAGGTCATTGCAGGCATCGTTAGTTTTGTTTGGTTGTTGATAGCGGTTCCTGCTAAAGTGATTCCGCAGATATTCGGCGTTATTTTTTCAAAATGGTTTGTATAAAAATAATCATACAATTGACGTTGGGGAAACCCAATTTTTGTAGTTGTACTAACCAGAACAGCTTCCTTTCGATATGTTTTTGCTAGCGCCCACATTAAGCTTGTTTTCCCACCGCTACCAACAATCGACACAATCTCCTTTCCTTGTAAATCAAAACACTTTTTTAAGGACTCCACAGTTGGTACCTCCTTTCCCCAAGATCATTTTTCACAGAAAAAATAGAGGCTACGCGTACTTTTGCTTCTTCTAAAAAACATACACTGTGAGTTATTTCTGCTTCATTAATGAGTAAACCGATCCCACAGCCATCCGTCAATGATGGTGGCAAAGTAAAGACGCGAACAGCCACCTTTCTTGTCAACAGTACTTGTTCTGCCTGAACAGCATAATGTGTATTCGGAAAGGTTAGCAAATACTCCATCTTTTCACCTTCTTTTTTGTTAAAGCGTAATTACTTTAGCCGCTTGATTCATTGTTTCAACAATTTCGTACATATTAGTAATAGAGCCGATAGCTAAGGTGTCTGTTAAATGATAAAAATCTAAACAGGCCCCACACGTTTGAATCGTGGTTCCCTTCTCCGCTAATTGTTGCAAATCAGCTAAGGTATTCGCTGCTTGATTCGTTAAAAACGCCCCTCGATTAAAGAATAATAGCTGTGTAGGAACAGTTTCTGCTTCTGATAATGATTGAAGATAACTTTTCATTAATAGTCGTCCTAGCTGCTCGTCTCCAGTACCTAATTGATCGGAACCAATCGTAATTACTAAATCTGTTGCTGACTGACTTGTTTGTTGAGTCGCTTCTTCAGGTACCGTAATTTTGACAGAGAAAACCGTGGCTTCTATCTGCTTCGCAGTCAAAGTGGCCTGTTTTTTAGCAGCTAATTTTTTTAAATTTTCAATGGCTACTTCGTTATCGACTAAAACCTCGATAGTGCCTCCAGCTAAACCTAACTCCGCCAAAGCTTTTTTTGTTTCAATCACAGGTATTGGGCAAGGTTTTCCCAACGCATCTACTAATTTCATATTTGGCCCTTCTCTCTATAAAAGTACTACTGCTTGTTGTTCTTTTGGCAGAACCTCGCCAATAATTTTGGCAACAGGGTCCTCTTTTTGAATAGCTGCTAAACAGGCTACCGCTTCATCAGCAGCGACACTAATTAACAGTCCGCCAGATGTTTGTGGATCAAACAAAAGTTCTTGCATTTCCATAGAAATTTTTGAATAATCGATTGTCGTTCCGATTGTTTGGCGGTTTCTTTGCCCAGCTGCAGTAACTAAACATTCTGCGGCGTAGGCCAACGCTCCTGTAATGGTTGGTAATGTTTCTGTATCAATCAGTAATGTTACCTGATTATCAGCCATTTCTTTTGCATGAATTAATAGACCAAACCCAGTCACGTCAGTACAAGCATGTACTGCGTAGGATCGAGCATTCGCAGCGGCATATTTATTTAAACGTTCCATCGAATCTTGTGCGATTTTTTGTTCCGTCTGCTTCGCCAATTGCCCCCGAACAGCCGCTTGAATAATTCCTACACCTAATGCTTTAGTTAAAATCAAGACATCCCCCACCTGTGGCGTATTATTATGCCACAAATTTTCTGGATGAACTTCTCCAGTTACCGCTAAGCCATACTTGGGTTCATGGTCATAAATCGAATGGCCTCCCGCCAGTAAAGCACCCGCTTCCTTTAATTTTAAACTGCCACCCAAGAGCATTTGTTCCAACCATTCTTTTGACATCTTTTGTGGAAAACAAACAAGATTTAACGCATAAAGGACTGTACCGCCCATGGCATAGACATCACTTAAAGCATTAGCGACCGCAATTTTTCCAAATGATAACGGATCATTGACCATTGGCGAAAAAAAATCTACCGTTGAAATCAAAGCTTTTTCAGACGTTATTTGGTAAACAGCGGCGTCGTCGGCATGTTCAAATCCGACGAGTAGCCGCTCATTTGCCGGTGTTTCAGGTAAGTGTTGCAACAATTGGTTCAGTACACGGGATTCAATTTTTGCCCCGCAGCCACCTGATGTACATTGTGATAAAAAATCCATGCTGTCCGCTCCTTCTCAAATTAGTAGTTCTTGTAAAGCGTGAATTGTCCAAGTAATTTCTTCAGGCGTTGTCTGCCAACCAAAGCTAAAACGTAAGGTGCCAGTTGCTAAAGTCCCAGCTGTTTCATGGGCTAATGGTGCACAATGCAAACCTGCGCGCGTCATAATGCCATATTGTTCTGCTAGTTGCTGTGCCACCACTGTTTCTTCCTGATTCCACAGTGTGATAGAAACAACAGGGACAGTTTGTGCCACGTCCTTGGTTCCTAAAATTGTGACAGGTAACCCTGATAAACCATTTAAAAAATTCTGCATTAAGGTTCGTTCGTGCTTTTGAATCGCTGCTAAACCAATTTTATTCAACTCTTTAACAGAACTATTTAAGCTTAGAATACCTAAACTGTTTAACGTACCAGCTTCAAATTTATCTGGTAAAAAAGAGGGTTGATCAAAGGAATTAGAATGGCTACCAGTGCCGCCCGTTATCAGTGGTTTGACCGCTTCAGCCCCTCGCTCACTAAAAGCTAACCCACCAATACCTGCTAATCCATATAAGCTTTTATGTCCAGTAAAGGCTAACACATCAATGGCCATCTGAGTCATTTTTATTGGTAGAAAGCCCGCCGTTTGAGCCGCATCCAAAACGGTTAATAATCCTTTCTGTTGAGCCCATTGAAAACATTCTTCAATGGGTAAAATGGTGCCTAAGACATTGGATGCGTGTGTCATCACCAAGGCTTTTGTATTCGTTCGCCAGGCTCGCTGAATATCTTCTACATCTAACAGGCCCGTTTTTTGACAAGCAACATACGTCACTGAAATGCCTCGTTCTTTCTCAAGTAAGTGAAGCGGTCTAGCTACTGCATGATGTTCTAACATGGTCGTAATCACATGATCGCCAGGTTGTAAAAGACCTGCTAATGCAAGATTTAAGGAAGTTGTTGCGTTATTCGTAAACGTAATCTGAGCCGCACTGGGTGCCTGAAAAAAGTCTGCTAACAATTGACGTGTCTCTAAAAGAGGAAGCCCCTCTCTAAGCAAAGGGGCATTTCTTCCGTAATTCATGAACTGATTTTCTGCTAAATAGGCAGTCAAAGCCTCAATGGTTGCTGGAAATTTTTTATAGGAAGTCGCTGCATAATTTAAATAAACCAAGTCCTTCATACGTTTTTCCTCTCTAACTATTGGTTTCTTGAATTAATTTTCTGTACTCTTCTGGCGTATCGATATCTTTTAAACGGCCAGGAGTCGCTATTCTCAGCATCTGAACTGCTTCTGGAAAGCGTTCATAAATCATGCGTCCGCCTTTTTCACCAGTCAATGTTAATAGTTCTTGTCGAAATTGATTACCGAATAACACTGGACTACTAGGACAGCCATCTTTTTGTAATGGCACTACAATTTTATTTCTCTGACATTTATCTAACACGGGTTGTAGCATTTTAGGTGTTAACAATGGTTGATCACTAGGTAAGTATAAATAGCCAGCTCCCCGAGCTTGTTCGGTTCCTAAACGAATACTGCTACTTTGCCCTTCTTGCCATTGATGATTGAGAATCAACTGAATGTTCTTAGGTAAAGGAAACGCTGGCTGATTCTCAGGCGAAACAACTAAAATCCGTTCTAATACGTCTAATTGATTCACTAAGGTTAACGTGTGCTCTAAAAATGTTTTTCCTTGATATTTTAAGAACAATTTATTTTGGCCCATCCGTTGTGAATTGCCCGATGCTAGAATAATGACACTAACGAGTGACATGAGTTGTCTCCTTTTATCTTTTTTTCTTTTGATAAGGGGTATTTTCTAAAGGCAGACTTGGTCGGAGCTGACCATCCAAGGCAAAATATGCGCCTGCTAAAGCTGGTGCGGTAGGGATCGTTGCTAACTCACCTACGCCTTTAATTCCATAGGCTAAACCTTCGTGAAGATTGTCAGCATGAACCAAAATTGTTTCGATTGGTGGTACTTGAGTGGCGTTCACTAATCCTAGCGTTGCATATTTTGCTTTAACATAGCCTTCTTCTAAGGCAAATTTTTCAGTTAAAGCATACCCCATGCCCATCGCAATCCCACCTTCAATTTGACCTTCAGCAGCTCGTGGATTCACCACTTGCCCCATATCATACGCAGCCACAAATTTAGCTACTTTTCCTTTGTCATCTAGAATAGCTACTTCAGCAGCATAACCATAACCAGCATGACTAACTGGACTTTTTTTATCATTAATTAATGGATCCGTTTTCGCTGAATATTCCCCATAAAATTCTTCGCCTTCCAAATCACTTAAAGCACGTCCCATATCAAGCTCATACCGTAATTGCATTGCCGCTCTTCTAGTTGCTTCTCCTGTGAAGAGTGACTGCCTCGAAGCCGTTGTCGTTCCTGAATTCGGCGTTCTTCTCGTATCAGGTGCTTCCGCAACAATCATTTCTGGTGGTAAATTTAATGTTTCACAGGCAATTTGCGTCGTAACGGTTGCCATCCCTTGACCGATACAAGCAGCACTTGTGCGGACATGTATTTTTCCTTCTTCAACAGAAATAATACAACGCCCTGTATCAGGTAGCCCCACACCCACACCACTATTTTTAAAGAAACTAGAAATTCCAGCAACTTCCGCTTGTTCATAGACGTCTTTAACCGCTAACAAGGCTTCTTTTAACGCCGCATTTTTCGAGACCAATTGTCCATTCGGTAAAGTATCTCCTGGGGCGACGGCATTTTTAAAGCGTAATTCCCATGGTGATAGTCCGACTTTTTCTGCTAACAAGTTTAAATTACTTTCAATTGCAAAAGCCGTTTGGCAAACACCAAATCCACGAAATGCACCTGCTGGCGGATTATTAGTATATACAGCAAACCCTTCCACATCAATCGTTTGATACTTGTAAGGACCTGCCGCATGTGTACAAGCCCGTTGCAATACCGGTCCTCCTAAAGAAGCATAGGCCCCAGTATCCGCATAAATCACTGCTTTCATTGCAGTTAAATTGCCTTCTTCATCACAGCCGGTCGTAAAGTCCATTTCCATGCCATGGCGTTTGGGATGAACCATCAAACTTTCTTCACGGCTTAGCAGTACTTTTACTGGTTTCTTCAATAACCAAGCGACTAAGGATGCATGATGCTGAACACTCATGTCTTCTTTTCCACCAAAACCACCACCAACAAGTTTTGATTGAACATGAATTTTTTCCTTGTCCAGACCTAACATCCGAGCCACTTCCCGTTGTTCATCATAGATACTTTGACCCGCACTAAAGAGTAAAATGCCCTCACCTTCAGGCTGTGCAATCGCACACTCGGGTTCCATAAAGGCATGTTCGTTAATTGGTACGGAATAATGTTCTGTCACTACAAACGCAGAATTTGCTAATACTTCCTCTGCATTGCCACGTACCAAGTGTTCATGAGACAAGATATTGCCCTTTTCATGAATAGCTGGTGCACCTTCTGCTAAAGCAGCTTCACAAGAAGTAAGCGGTATCATTTCTTCGTAATCAACTTCCACTAAATTTTTTATCTCTGGTAAGGTTTCTTTTCTTTTTGAAACAACGAGTGCCACTGCATCCCCAACATACCGTGTTATTTCTCCTTCTGGAATCATTACATCCCAATCGGAAATAAATTCTAAATGACCAATTTTATTATTTCCTGGAACGTCTTTAGCTGTGAACACAGCCACACAGTCAGGATGCGCCAATGCTTGGGTACTATCGATTGATAGAACTTTTGCGCGAGGATAGGCACTCCGCAAAGCAGATGCATGAAGCATTCCTTCTATGTCAATGTCATCTACATAAATCCCTGTCCCTAAGGTTTTCTCCACTGCATCGACCCGTTGGAAGTCTTCCCCTAATTTACCATTTGAATGTTCTTCTTGAATGCTCGCTTCTTCACAAAACATTTTAGCAGCTAACTGAATGGCTTCTATTATTTTCACATATCCTGTACAACGACAAATGTTTCCTCGTATAGCTTTCTGAATGTCTTCTTTTGTGGGTTCGGGTTTCTTGTTCAATAATCCTTGTGCCGAAATAACCATCCCAGGGATGCAATACCCGCACTGAACTGCACCCGTTTTTGCGAACGCATAGGCGTAGACATCTTTTTGCCGTTGGCTTAAACCTTCGATTGTCGTGACTTCTTTACCAGCTAATTTTTCTAGAGTAAACAAACACGCTTTGGAAGCCTTTCCATTTACTAACACCGTACATGCACCACAAGAACCTTGGTTACAGCCATCTTTTGTTCCAGTTAGGCCCAGATCCTCCCGCAAAAAGTCCATTAATTTTTTGTTTGTTTCACAGGTTTCACTTTGACCATTTACAATAATTGAATACATTTCTTGCACCTCGATTTCTGATATAGTTTAGTGTTCAATCACCTAGATTATACCACAAATCTTCATTCTAAAAATTATTTTTTAGCAAAAAAAAGTTTTTTATTTAACTTAAAGGTCCTCATTATTGATAGCGCTGTTGAATTAATTCTCCCGCGATGCTAATCGCTAACTCTTCTGGTGTTTCGGCTGCAATGTCTAAGCCAATTGGCATGAAAATTCTTTCAATTTCATTCATTGTATAACCGACCTCTTTTAACCGTCGAACTTGTGAAGCAATTTTGTGTTTGCTCCCCATCACACCAATATATTTGGCTGGTGTTTCCAATAACTGTTTGGCAACGATGAAATCAAAATTGTGTCCTCTGGTAATTACTATACCATAATCGTCCGCCGTTATTTCAATAAATGCAGCTAAATTTTCTAAAGGAATCACCCGTAGTTCCTCAGCTTGTGGAAAAGCTTGTGCCGTCAAAAATTCTGGACGATCGTCCACTACAACGCAATAAAACGATAAATAGTTTAAAATAGGTACCAATGCGCGTGCGACATGTCCACTTCCAAAAATATATACTTTCCCTACTTGGAGGATCGCTTCTGTTAAAAAAGTGATTTCCTCTTTTTGCTCACAATGGATACCTTTAGGTAGCAAACTTAATTCCCCCTCCCAAGAAGTGGAACCAATCAATTCGCCTGTTTCACTATAAAAGGATACTTTTCCTAAATTGTTTTGATCTAGTTCAGTCATTAACCAACCTTGTTGATTATTTTGAAAATGCGTTTCTATGGACTCACACAACTCTTTTAAAAATGGCGTTTCCCATGAAAGATAATGGAAAAAAATCGTGACATTCCCGCCACAGACCATGCCTAAATCAGCAATATTATTCGGTGCTAAAATAAATTGACGTTGTGCATTTTCTTTCTCAATAAGTAGCTTTTTTGCCACTTGTTCAGCCTGAAATTCAACCGCCCCACCACCAACAGTTCCGGCTATTCTACCTTCGGCGGAAACCAGCATTCTAGCCCCTTGGCTTCGTGGTGTAGATCCTGAACTTGTACCAATCGTTAATAACATCGTGTCTTGCTTTTCCAATATTGCCTGTTTCAAATGCTGAAATACTTCTCTCATTTCAGTTCCTCCGATACTACATCCTGTTCTTTAAAGATTTCTTCAAAGCATGCCTCTACCTGTTGATACACTTTTTTCTCAAATAAAAGATATTGATCAATCAATTCTTTTCCTTGGTCCGTAACAATTGACCCGCCACCATTACAACCACCAACACTTTTGATAATTAATGGAAAAGATAGCTCTTCTTCAGCTACCCGCACAATCCGCCATGCCTTATTATAAGACATTTTCATCTCTTTTGCCGCTAAGTTTAGTGACCCAGTTTGCTGAATTTTTTGTAAAACTTCGACAACGCCAGGACCAAAAAAGTTCCGATCTGTTTTTAATTTTAAGTTTAAGGAATACGTAAACATCTTCTCCTCCTTTATTCGTTCATTTTTTTATAGATAACGTAAGGGAAAAAGGATACGAAAGCTTACTCACTTTCGTATCAAAAAAAGCAATCTTCACTCAAGTGCTACGCGCTTTTTTGGTTTTAAAATGACATTTAAAAGGACTGCTACCAAAGTGGTTAAGATAACTTCCGAATTACCGAAAATCGTTGTTACCCAAGTTGGAAAACCAGCTAAGCTTCCAGTAGACAATGTGACACCAATTCCAAATGCTAGAGCTGTTCCGACAACCCCAGTATTTCGAGGAGTCATTTCCTGCGAAGCAATCATCCGAATACCTGTCATAGAAATAGAAGCAAAAACTGAAATCGTTGCACCACCAATTACCGCGTAAGGAATCGTAGTTAATAACGCAGCTACTTTCGGAACAAAACCAGCAATTAATAATATAACTGAAGCGAAAACCAGAACATACTTATTAATCACTTTTGTTACCGTAACCAGACCAACATTTTGTCCAAAAGTTGCCACTGGGATTGATCCAAATAAACTGCCAATAAAGTTAGTGAAACCACTCCCCATAATTCCGCCAGATAATTCTTCATCCGTTGCATCCCGATCCATTGCCCCAACCGTTGTTGCTGTAAATTGACCGATGGCTTGAACAGCATCAACAATAAACATCACTACAAGCGTAAAGATAGGTACCAGTTGAAAATCCAGTCCAAAATGAAACGGGGTAATTACCTGAACGATTTTAGCATTTTGAACTGGTTCAAAACTAACCATCCCTAAAGCTAAAGAAATCAAATAACCAATAACCATTCCGTTTAAAATTGCGGATAACTTCAAAAATCCTTTTGCAAAATAATTGAAGTAAAAGACAATCGCAAAGGTTAATAATGCAACTAACCAATTCCGGGCTGAACCAAAATCAGCACTACCAGCTCCTCCTGCCATATATTTAATCGCAACTGGAAACAAGGATAGTCCAATGCTTAAAATAACCGTTCCTGTTACTAAAGGCGGAAACAACACACGGATTTTTTTAATGAACAAACCAACAATAATAACAAGAATACTGCCAACTAATTGGGAACCAAAAATTGCTGCAATCCCAAAATCAGCTCCGATGGCCATCAAAATCGGTACATACGCAAAACTTGCCCCCATCATAACTGGTAACCGTGAACCCACTTTTCCAAAAATAGGGAAAAGTTGAATTAACGTTGCAACTGCTGAAAAAATCAATGATGTTTGAATCAAAATAGTCGTATCACTAGGACTTAATTGGCAAACTTTGGCAATCATGATTCCCGGTGTGACAATCCCTACTACTGCTGCGACAACGTGTTGCAATCCCATCGGAATTGCTTCAGAAATTGATAGTTTCGCATCATATTCAAATAATGCTTGCTCTTTTTTTTCATTCATAGGATCGTTTCCTTCTTCTTTTTATTCTAAAAGGATTGTTCCCCTTAATCAGTAAAGAATGCAATCCTTTTTCCCTCAGAAACATCTTAAAAATTATCCTTTGACAGCAACTGCTTCAATTTCAAATAAACCATCTTTTGGCAACTTGGCTACTTCTACACAAGAACGTGCAGGCAAAACTTCTGAAAAGTAATTCCCATAGATTTCGTTAATTTTGCTAAAATCAGACATATGTTGTAAAAACACCGTTGTTTTCACAACATTATCATAGGTCATCTCGACCTCTTTTAAAATCGAACCTAAATTGATAAAAGCTTGTTTTGCTTGTTCTTCCACTGTAGTCTTCATTTCGCCCGATTGCGGATCTAATCCTAGTTGTCCAGAAATGTACAACGTATTTCCCGCTAAGACAGAATGTGAATAAGGTCCTACAGCAGCTGGTGCCTGTGCAGAATTAATCATTTTGTTTGTCATCGTTTTCCTCCATTCTATGATTCTTTATTTTCAATTAAAGTCCCTGTTTTTCCAGATAATCCTTCTTTGGCTTTTTCTAATAACGTAATCAATGTTTTTCGACCTGGCTTAGATTCAGCAAATTTAATCGCTGCTTCAACTTTTGGTAACATTGAACCTGGAGCAAACTGACCTTCTTGCGCATATTGTTTCATTTTTTCTGTTGAAACATTCCCTAAGGCTTCTTGATTTTCTTTACCAAAATTAATACAAACTTTTTCAACTGCTGTTAAAATCACGAGCAGATCAGCATCCACTTGTTCAGCCAGTCGTTCACTACAAAAATCTTTGTCGATGACTGCATTTACACCTTTCAGTCGGTTCCCTTCTTGAATGACCGGGATGCCACCACCGCCGCCAGCAATGACTGTTTGGCCAGCATCAACCAATGTTTGAATCGTGAGAAGTTCGACAATATTTTTTGGTTTAGGAGAAGCGACGACTTGGCGATAACCACGGCCAGCATCTTCCATCACTTGTATATTTTTTTCTTTGACTAATTGTTCTGCTTCTTCTTTTGTCATGAAGCGGCCAATTGGTTTCGTTGGTTTTTTGAACGCCGGATCATTTTCATCCACGACCACTTGAGTGACTATGGTGGTGACTGCTTTACTTATATTTCGCTGACGCAACTCTTCTTGTAGCGCATTCTCTAAATCATAGCCAATGTAACTTTGACTCATGGCTACGCACATGGATAACGGAACAACTGGATATTGTGGATTATTAAAGGAAAATTCTTCCATAGCTAATTGAATCATCCCCACTTGAGGACCATTGCCATGAGATAAAATAACTTCATATCCTGCTTCAATCAAATCTGCAATCGCTTTGGAGGTCTGTTTTACGGCAGTCATCTGCTCCGTCAAATTATTTCCTAAAGCATTGCCACCTAAAGCCACTACGACGCGTTTGCCCATTGCTTCACCTCATTTTCTGTTTTATAAAAAGGACGATGCTTTTTCTTTTTCACAACGAGTTTTCGTATTAACTGTCTGTTGTCGTTGCATGAAGTCAACGCACATGACTAAGCGTTCTTGACTCGAGACAATCACACATTCATGAATAGACTTGGGAAGGTCTTATTTGTTCATGTTGAAGAGGCAACTTCTAATGATTCATTGTGTAAAGAAAAAGCATCTGTCTTCATGCCAAATTCATTATTTTACTTCTCTTGGTGTCGCTTTATCCGCTAATTCTGTTAAGGTTTTTTGCGGATTTTTTACTTTACTTAAGAAAATCATAGCCGCAATAACATACGGTTTGTAGCTAGCTTCTTTGTAAAGTTCGACCCGATAACGATCGAAAACAGAAGCTTCCACTTCGCCTTCTTCACAACTAACGCCAGTAATATCAGCTGGTAGACAATGCATATACAAAGCTTTGCCGTCTTTCGTTGTTTTCATCAATTCTTCTGTACATTCCCAATCTTTGTGCTTTTTATTTTGAGAAAGTAATTCTTGTTCTAATTGATCAATTCCTGCTTGGTCACCATTGCCATATAATTCAGTTCGCTTTTCCATTGCCGCAAAAGGTGCCCAGCTTTTCGGATAAACAACATCCGCATCTTTGAATGCTTCTGCCATACTATTCGTTTTAGTAAAGTTTCCTCCAAATTCTGCCGCATTTTTCTTCGCAACTTCTTCTACTTCTGGCATAATTTCATAACCTTCTGGATGTGCTAAGACGACATCCATTCCTAAACGGGTCATTAGACCAACAATTCCTTGAGGAACAGATAATGGTTTTCCATAAGATGGTGAATACGCCCAAGTCATGGCAACTTTTTTCCCTTTCAGGTTTTCAATGCCACCAAATTCATGAATTAAATGCAACGCATCTGCCATTGCTTGTGTCGGATGGTCAATATCGCATTGTAAATTCACTAACGTTGGACGTTGTTCTAATACCCCATCTTTATATCCTTCTTGGACAGATTCTGATACTTCGTGCATGTAAGCATTGCCTTTACCAATGTACATGTCATCACGAATACCAATGATATCAGCCATAAAAGAAATCATGTTTGCTGTCTCACGAACAGTTTCTCCGTGAGAAATTTGACTTTTTCCTTCGTCTAAATCTTGAACTTCTAAGCCCAAAAGATTACACGCTGAAGCGAAACTAAAACGTGTTCTTGTAGAGTTGTCGCGGAATAAAGAAATCCCCAAGCCACTATCAAAGATTTTAGTTGAAATATTATTTTCTCTTAAATAGCGTAATGTATCGGCAACTGTGAAAACAGCTTCTAATTCATCTCTTGTTTTTTCCCAAGTTAGGAAAAAGTCATTTTCGTACATTTTTTCAAATTCTAATTTATCTAATTTCTCAATATATTCTTTAAACGTTTCCATTCCATCTGCTCCTTTTTTCTTGTCTAATAATCCTTTACTTAACCACAATAGACCGTTGGTAATGCCGCATAAACGGCTGCACAACGAACCAAATCATCTTTCCAAGTTTTTTCATTTGGTGCATGTGCTTGTGCTTCGGCCCCTGGCCCGAAACCAATACAAGGAATGCCATTACGTCCCATAATTGAAACGCCATTTGTTGAGAAGGTCCACTTATCTAACAATGGGCGTTCTTCACGCATTTCCACTGTTTCTACAGAGCCTTTCCGTGTTTCTCCATAGAGATTTTTATGCGTTTCCATCAAGGCTTTTGTTACATCATGATTTTCTGGAATTACCCACGTTGGGAAATAACATTCAATTTCATAAGTTAAATCCGTATAAGAAGGACGATCATAGTTGTACATTGAAACCGTCACATCATCTCCATATTTTTTAACAGCTGGTAAATTGCGAATTTCTTCCAAACAACTTTCCCAAGTTTCTCCAGCAGTCATTCGACGGTCTAGTGAAACGGTACAGCCATCCGCAACAGCACACCGACTTGGTGAAGAATGGAAAATTTGCGAAACAGTCACCGTACCACGACCTAAGAAACGGGCTTCTTGCCACTCTGGATTGTACTTAGGATCTAACATACGAACTAAACCACGAATCGCTGTGCTTTCTGTATCTCCATTGTTGTTTAAGGCACGAACATCTTGTAAGATATCCGCCATTTTGTAAATGGCATTATCTCCACGTTCTGGAGCTGAGCCATGACACGAAACGCCTTTGACATCAACTTTAATTTCCATTCGGCCTCGTTGACCACGATAAATCCCACCATCTGTTGGCTCTGTTGAAACAACAAATTCTGGACGGATACCGTCTTCTTTGATAATGTATTGCCAGCATAAACCGTCACAGTCTTCTTCTTGGACAGTAACTGTTACTAAAGCAGTATATTTTTCTGATAATAGACCTAAATCTTTCATGATTTTAGCGCCATAAATAGCCGAAACAATCCCGCCCTCTTGGTCAGACGTACCGCGACCACCGATCTCAGTTTCTGTTTCATAGCCATCGTAAGGATCAAATTTCCAGTTACTCATTTCACCAATTCCGACAGTATCCATGTGCCCATCAAAAGCAATTAATTTTTCACCAGACCCCATATAACCAAGTAAATTCCCTTGAGGATCAATGTCAATTTTATCGAAACCTAATTTTTCCATTTCGGCTTTTGCTCGCGCAATTTTGTTGCCTTCTTCTGCACTTTCTCCTGGAATTTTGACAAGGTCTCTTAAAAATTTGACCATATCTTCTCTGTAACCTTCTGCTGCTGCATTTACTGCATTAAAATCCATTCCTTTTACCTCCATAAAATTTTTTTATAATTGTCTGGATCAGTGTCCCCTTCGGTAGAAAACATTAAAACGTTTGACGTCTCATCCAGTTGCAATGCCTCACGTAATTCTTGATAGTCGGGATCTTGCATCACTGTAGCTACTAAGCCCATTGCTACTGCCCCAGATTCGCCTGATACAACTTGCGGATCCCCTTTTAATGGTGCGCCCAACATACGCATTCCTTTTTCAGAAACCCAATCCGGTGCTGAAACAAAGAAGGATGTATGATTTTTTAGAATATCAAAAGAAATCGTATTAGGTTCTCCACATGCTAAGCCAGCCATAATTGTCTGTAAATCACCATCGACAAAGCGAATTTCTCCGTCTTTTTTAATTGCTGATTGATATAAACAGTCAGCCGCCTGTGCCTCAACTACGACCATAATCGGTGGGTTTTCTGGAAAAGCATTAGCAAAATAACCAATAACCGCCCCAGCTAAACTGCCGACACCAGCTTGAACAAAAACATGACTAGGTCGTTCAGAGCCAAATTTTCTTAATTGTTGAGAGGCTTCTAACGCCATCGTTCCGTATCCTTGCATAATCCAAGTCGGAATTTTTTCATATCCGTCCCAAGCGGTGTCTTGAACCATGACACCGTTTTCAGTTTCTTCGGCCATTTTATTAGCCATTCGCACACATTCATCGTAATTAACTTCTTCGATTGTGACGGTTGCGCCTTCTTTTTCAATATTTTCTTTTCTCGTCTGTGTTGAACCCTTCGGCATGAGTACAACTGATTTTTGGCCTAATTTATTCGCAGCCCAAGCGACTCCTCGTCCATGGTTACCATCAGTTGCTGTAAAAAACGTAGCTTGTCCAAAAGCTGATCGTAATTGATCAGAAGTTAATTCATCATATGTTAGTTCCGAAACATCTTTCTTTAATTTTTCGGCAATATAGTTAGCCATGGCAAATGAACCACCTAATACTTTAAAAGCATTTAAACCAAAGCGATAAGATTCATCTTTAACAAAGAAATCATTTAACCCCAGATACGCGGCCATATGATTCAATTCTGCTAATGGTGTTTCTGAATACTGTGGAAAACTTTTGTGAAAAGCCAAAGCTTTCTCAATTTTTTCTTTAGACATCAGAGGTAAGTACTTATCCTCCGTCTTCGGCATTTCATTTGCTGTCCATTTAATTTTTTCCAAAAATACTTCTCCTCCTTCTATTTTTAAGTTGCTTTACGAAAAACAAATTTTCCTTGATTTGCCAAGATGACTTGCCCAGCTTCAGCAACTTTTTGACCTCTTAAATAAACCATTCGAGCCTGTCCTTGTGTTTCAAATCCTTCATATGGCGTATAATCGACATTTTGTAACTGCGTTCTCGCAGCAATCACGCCGGTTGTTCTGGGATCCCAAACAACTAAATCGGCATCACTGCCTTCTTGCACCACACCTTTTTGTGGATACATCGAGAATTGTTTAGCAATATTTTCAGAAAGCAGAGCAACCATTTTTTCCAAGGTGATTCGGCCCTTCGCCACACCTTCCGTGTAAATTAATTCTGGTCTCGTTTCAACACCTGGCATCCCATTTGGAATTTTACTAAAATCATCTTCGCCAACTGTTTTTTGTCCGTGAAAATTAAAACTGCAGTGATCTGTCGATATTGTATTGATTGCCCCCTCTTTAATCCCTTGCCACAAAGCCCGTTGATCCTCTCGTTTGCGTAGTGGCGGTGAGCAGACATATTTTGCTGCTTCAAAATTAGGCGCATCATACAAGTGATCATCTAGTAAAAGATATTGAGGGCAAGTTTCTACATAGACTGATTGTCCTCTTTGACGAGCCCGTTCCACCGCTTCTAATGATCGTTTTGTGCTTAAATGCACAATATTAACCGGCAAATCAGCCATTTCCGCTATCATCAAATATCTTGCTACCGCTTCTGCTTCAACAGCCGCCGGTCTTGATAACGGATGATAGTGCGGGGTTAGCTTTCCTTGAGAAACATATGATTGGATTAATTCATCTACTAAATCACCATTTTCACAATGAACGCCTAACATTCCATTAACTTTTTTTATTTCCTTCATCGCTTCAAAAATTTCCGCATCTGTGGTTCGCAAATTATCATAAGCCATATACATTTTGAAGGAAGTAATACCTGCAGCAATCATTTCCTGAATTTCAGCAGCTATCGTTGGTTTCCATTCAATCATGGACATATGGTAAGTATAATCACATGAACTCTTGCCTTCAGCCAATTGATTCCAAGTAGCTAAACAGTCTTTCAATGAGCCGCCTTTATTAGGTGTAGCCATATCAATAACCGTAGTCGTACCTTTGGCCACCGCCGCTTGGCTGCCAGTAGTAAAGTTATCCGCCGTACTTAACGAACCTTTGCCATTATTTAATTCCAGATGCGTATGCGCATCAATAAAGCCTGGTAATACATAACACCCCGTAACATCCTCAATCTGAGAATTTTCTACTGGTAAATTTGCCCCCATCTCTACAATTTGCTCGCCGTCAATTCGAATATCCAATTGACGACGATTATATGCAGATACGACGGTTCCACCTTTGAGCAGAATAGACATCTATTTATCCCCCAGTCGTAAATTTCCTTTTATGCTTGCATACAATAAGCATATTCTTCAATCATAGTTACCATTAATGCGATTAAATCTTCTGGTACATCTAATCCTTGATCCGTTAATTGGATTGTTGACACCGTTCCCCATAAACGCAGTAAACAAATTTTATCCACAGGATTTTGAACATAGAAACCTGAATTAGTACTGTCATAAAAATCAGATTCACTGTTAAATAAGGTAAATTTGTCTTTGTAAGGGGCACTTGCATAAGGGCAAAATGTTTCACAGTTGCCACATTCGTTACACATCCGATCAACATGAACAATTTGTGGTTTTCCTTCGACGTACACAACAATATTTGCTCGGTTTGGACAGACATCCATACAAGATTCGCAAATTGTGGAGCATTCTAAGCAACGACTAGCTTGACTACAAGACATCTCGTCTGTCACAAGGATACCCCGTTTGTTTCTAACAAATGCAACATCACTATTTAAATTATCTTTTTCATAGTGATGACTGTGGACAAGACAAATATTATTGGCCGCTTTGGTTGCATCAGCGATTGCTTCAACTATTGTGGCTGGTCCTAAATTAGCGTCACCAATGACATAGACGCCTGGTATATTTGTTTCCAATGTTTCTTGATTTGAAACGACTTTCCCATAGTTGTCTGTGTGAATGCCTAATGCTTGGTAAAATTCTGTATCTACTTTTTCACCAACAGCGGCAATCACTGTATCAGCAGGAATATCAATCATTTCTCCTGTACCAATTGGACGACGGCGTCCAGAGGCATCTCGTTCACCTAGGACCATTTTTTCACAAGTTAATTGTTGATTTTCATGTTTAATTGGCGAAAGTAATTCTAAAAAGTCAACACCATCTTCTAAGGCTAAATAAAGTTCTTCTTCATCTGCTGGCATATTGCGTTTATTCCGACGATAAACCACTGAGACTTTTTTAACACCAGGTAATGTTGTGGCTGCACGAGCACAGTCCATAGCTGTATTTCCGCCACCAACGACGACAATCTGTTCTCCATAAGGATTAATTGTTGGATTTTCTCGGTTTGCTTTTAAAAATTCTAACGAGTTCAATGCTCGCCCAGATTCTAAACGAAGGACCCCATGTTTCCATGCACCAATGGCATAAATAACATTCGTATAGCCTTGGTTTTTCAATTCTGCCAATGATGGCGCCTCTTGTCCTGTACGGAATTCAGCTCCCATAAATTCCGCTAACTGAACGTCTTTTTGAACAGATTCCATAGAAATTCGAAATTCTGGTACAATCTGGCTACAAACGCCCCCAATTGTCTCGGATTTTTCAAACACAGTAACAGGCATGCCTTCACGTGCTAATAAATACCCAGCAGAGATCCCTGCAGGACCTCCACCCACAACAGCTGTTTTAGGTGCATTTTCTTTTGGCTGTGGCTTTTCTAGTGTCGTCAATAATTCATCATAGGCATGTTCAGCTGCTTCTAACTTCACTTCCCGAATATGAATAGATTCTTCATAAAATTGACGTGTACATTTAGTCATACAAGGATGTGCACAAATGGTTCCAGTAATAAAAGGCAACGGATTTTTATCGACAATTACTTGCAAGGCCTTTAAATAATTGCCTTCACTTACATAACGAAGGTAAGCAGGAATATCCTGATTGATCGGACAACCACCGTCACTTCGACAAGGAGCAATATAACAATCTGTTAACGGAACTGTTTTTCTTAGTTTGGTACTTTCTGGTAATTTAATTGATTTTTGGTAACGCGCTTGTGTTTTAGCTTTCTCAACAACTTGGGCTAATTTATCCAAGTTGACATGAACCATCTGAGGATATTCTGCTGCGCCCAATACATTAGCAACTTGATTCATTCGTTGATAGCCACCAGGTTTCAACAGCGTCGTTGCCATAGTGATTGGCCAAATCCCAGCATCAAATATTTCTTTACTATTGAAAATATCTGCACCGCCAGAATAAGAAATTTGTAGTTTCCCATCAAATGCTTCTGATAATTTTTGTGCCAATGAAATACTAAGAGGAAATAGCGAACGTCCTGACATGTACATTTCATCACCAGGTAATTCATTTGCTGCAATCGTTACTGGGAAAGTGTTCGTAATTTTAACTCCGAAGCTTAGATTTTTACTATTAGCTAATAATTGCAGACGTTGTAACATCGGTACTGCTTCTTCAAATTGTAAATCTTCTTTAAAATGGTGATCGTCAAAAACCATATAATCAAACCCTAGCTCATCCATCGTTTGACGCGCATATTCATAACCTAACATGGTTGGATTACATTTAATAAAGGAATGGAGCCCTTTTTCACTTAATAAATAGGCCGCAATTCGTTCAATTTCATCTGATGGACAGCCGTGTAAAGTCGACAGCGTAATAGAATGACAGACTTTAGGACTAATTGCTTCGATATATAAGTCATCTACTTTTTTAAAATAAGATAGATATTTTTTGGCAGCTGCTTGGCATTCCGCCCAAATCGGCGTTCCTTCTGCGTTCTGCATTTCGTTAATATAACGATCAATTTTTGGTGATTGAATCCCTGCCAAATCATAGCCAACACTCATGTTAAAAATGAAACCATTCGGGTCACCTAGCTCGAACTCTTTACTCAGTAACTTCAAAACGAACCATGCTTTGACGTATTCATCATAAGCTTGGGGAACACGCAATTCTGTGGACCACTCAACGTTGTAACATTCATCCGCTGCTGCGATACATGGTTTACTCACCGGTAAATCTTCTCCATCCAGTATCTGGACTGTCTTAACTTCAAAAAAACGAGAACCTGTTAAATAGGCCGCAATAATATTTTGTGCTAATTGTGTATGAGGACCTGCTGCTGGACCACAAGGGGTTTCCATTTTTTCTCCAAATAAGGAAATCGTTTTTGTAGGATCCGCATGATAAAATTTACGAATGCCAAAAATTGTGCCATCTTGTTGATACTCACTAAAAATCCAATTTAATAAAGCCTCAATTGAGATGGGATGCATAATATCACTCATTAACGTCACTCCTTTTATTTATAATGAAAGCTATTGATTTACTCGTTTCCAGAAATATTGTGCTTGCGTTTGCGCATCATGCCAAACTTTCTCTTCATCAATTCCTTGAACTTCACGATTACGCATCCGAATTTCTCCATTAATCACCGTGTCAGTGACCATCCCACCATTCATGCCGAATAAAATGTGCATGTTATAATTCTCTTTTGTCATTGGTGTCGGGCCATGATAATCAACAATAATGACGTCTGCTGCTGCATCAGGTTCTAAAACGCCTAGCTTTGTTTTAAAATAGCGATTAGCCATTTGCGGATTATTATCAAACAGCATTGCGGGAATTTCTGCCCAAGCAGCATTTGGATCAGCTAAATGATGCTTGTGGATAACATTTCCCACCTTATAAGATTCCGTCACATCATTCGTATAACCATCTGTGCCAAGACCCATCAAAATACCATACTCATTAAACATGCGCATCGCAGGTGGGCAACCGACCGCATTCCCCATATTCGACTCTGGATTCGTGACCACCATTGTGTCTGTATCTCTTAGTAATTCCATCTCATGAGGTCCAATATGGATGCAATGGCCTGCCATTGTCTGTTTTCCTAAAATTCCTAAATCAAATAATCGGTTCACAATCGGCTTCCCATATTTTTTCAAAGAATCATGAACATCGGCTAAATCCTCTGCAATATGAATATGATAACCAATCCCATCTGGCGTATTGGCTGCACATAATTCTAAAGAAGCATCTGATAAAGTAAATGCTGCATGCATACCCATCATCGCTTTTTGCATATCATCATTTCTTAAGGAACTGGCTTTAATAAAGGCGGCATTTTCTTGAACTGCTTCCCGCATTTTCTGCTCACCATCGCGATCAGAAACTTCATAACAAAGGCAGGTCCGAATCCCTAACTCGTCCGCTGCATTAGATAATTGGGTTAAACTCCCTGTAATTTCTCCGTAACTAGCATGATGATCAAAGACAGTTGTAACACCGTTGCGAATACTATCTAAATAAGCAACCTTACCACTTTGATAAGTGTCTTCTAATGTCAAGGCACGATCAATTCGCCACCATTGATCTACCAAAATATCCATGAAATTTTTAGGATGATAATTCGTTAAACTTAACCCACGTGCAAAGGTACTATAAATATGATTGTGCATGTTAATAAAGCCTGGCATAATCACTCCACCTTTAGCATCAATAAATGTCGCTTCTGGATAAGCTTGTTTTAAATCTTCTGTCGTTCCGACTTGTTTCACAACTTGACCATCAATCGCCACACACCCATTTTCAAAAAAATGATTCTGCGCATCCCGAGTGATTAAACGCCCATTTCCAATTAATAACATGTATTCTCCTCCTATTTTTCAACCTATTCCCCACAAGTGGCAAACGCTTACAAATCTATCGCTCAATCATTCACGAATATAGCTTGACTGGCTTGGCTAATCTATATCCCCTACGAAAAGCATTTGAAGCGCTTGCATTTTTTACTAACGAACTCATTAACTTGATTAAAGTATATCACCTTACCTTAAAAAAAACAATGCTACCTAAAAAATATTTTTTAGAATTTTGACAGCCGTTATCTTGTATTATTATTTTTATCATGCTATCATTATTTTTCAGAACAGGTAGTACGCGACATTAAAGGATTTAGCCCTGCCTATTCCATTTAAAAATATTATGTTAAATTTGACACAATCTTATAAAAACTGTTTGTGCCAGGCACATTAGAAAGGAGCTTATT
Source organism: Enterococcus sp. DIV2419 (assembly GCF_051711865.1). NCBI lineage: Bacteria > Bacillati > Bacillota > Bacilli > Lactobacillales > Enterococcaceae > Enterococcus > Enterococcus sp. DIV2419. The sequence continues at coordinate 889,051 of NZ_JBIONS010000001.1, read as the reverse complement.
TATGTTATCCGACGAAAAACTTACTTTTTTAACACAAATTGCTAAAGGTTTAGCTGGTCAATTTGGGGAAAACTGCGAAGTCGTTATCCACCAAATCAATGAAGACAATATTAACAATTCTATTGTTTCCATCGAAAATGGTCATGTCTCTTCTCGTCATCTGGGCGATGGACCTTCTCAAGTAGTTTTAGAAGCCTTAAAAAAAGATCCCAGTGAGTTGAATGATCATATTAACTATCTAACCCGTACCCATGATGGTCGTATTTTAAAATCTAGTACAATGTATTTTAAAGATGAGAATGGTCAACTCGATGGTATTTTTGCTATTAACTACGACATCACTACATTGATCGCTGCAGAGTCAAACTTAAAATCTTTGATTTCCACTGCAGAACCTGAAGAAGATAAAGACCCTGATTACATTCCTCAGGATGTTAATGAGTTGTTAGACGATTTAATTCATGAATCAGTCAAATTAGTTGGCAAGCCGGTCCCATTAATGACGAAGGACGATAAAATCAAGTGTATTCAATTTTTAAACAATAAAGGCGCCTTCTTAGTCACTAAATCTGGGGACAAAGTCTCTAACTTCTTCAATATTTCTAAATATACGCTATACAGTTATATTGATGCGAAATAAAAATGGAAATCGATGGAGGTCGGGACAGAAGTGTTTAACTCCAAGAACCACGTAGGTACTGTTCAACATCTATTTGCTTTGCAAATAGTGTTTCTCAGCAATAAGAAGGAATTTCCGAAAATTGTCATAAAACACAACGAGGTACGAGTTGATGTTGCATGATACCTACCCGGTGTTCTTTAATTTTTGGAGACCAAGTAGGTATTGTTCATCATCGAATCACTACGTTCTTCGTGATTATCAACAATTCCGGCTTATTTCCGAAGGACCTTCACCAAGTAGGTACGATGATTTCATCTGTTCATGCTTCACAGTGAAACATCGCAACTCTTAGAGCTGTAGCTCTTTTGAAGGCTGTACTGTGACGAGACGCATGTCGAGAAAACACCTTAGAAGTTGTTGAGATCGAAGCAACGCGGAGTGTTGCTTCTGTTCCCGCCGTTTATCAGTTTTTTAAGCCTGGGACAAAAATCCAAAGTGATTTTTGTCCCAGGCCCTATTCTTTTTTCCTTCACTATTCTACTTTTTCTAAAAGACTTTTTAAATAATAGTAAGAAAAAGTAAAAGGAATTAATTTTTTATTTTAGTTATGGTATGATAGATTGAGTTTAATTTAAAATAACGAAAAATTAAAGATATAGAAATTGGGGGACAACAAATGGGGATTCGAAGTCATTTAGCAATTGCTGCAGGAAAAACTTCGCAATGGGTTTTACAAACATTTTTTAAAGGCGGCAGTAGCTACCCAGGGAAATTAGCCCTAAAAATCGATCCTAAAATTTTAGATACATTGGCAAAAGACTATGAAATTGTCGTAGTCACTGGAACGAACGGCAAAACATTGACAACTGCTTTAACTGTTAACATTTTACGCCAAGAATTTGATGAGGTATTAACAAATCCAACGGGTGCTAACATGGAGCAAGGAATTGTCTCTACTTTTTTAAATGCCAAGGCGAAAAAAGGACAAAAGAAATTTGCGGTGTTAGAAATTGATGAAGCAAGTTTAAGCCGTGTCACTAAATATATTCAACCAAAATTATTTGTTTTTACGAATATTTTCCGCGACCAAATGGATCGCTATGGCGAAATTTATACGACGTATCGCTTAATTATGGAAGGCGCCGCCGCTGCTCCTGAAGCAACTATTTTGTGCAACGGTGATTCGCCAATTTTTAATTCAAAAGAAACTGTAAATCCTCGCAAATACTATGGATTTAATCATTTACCACCGAAAGAGCAATTGGCTCATTACAATACAGATGGGGTTTTATGTCCAAAATGTAATCATATTCTTCATTATAAAATGATTACGTATGCTAATTTAGGTGATTACTATTGCCCAAATTGTGGCTTCAAACGGCCTGAGTTGGATGTGCAGTTAACGGAAATGGTCCGGATGGATAACACATCTGCTGATTTTGTGATTGATGGCGAAGAATACGGCATTGCTGTTGGTGGGATGTATAATGTTTATAATGCGCTAGCGGCCACAGCGGTAGCAGAATATTATCAGGTGGCACCAGATAAAATCCGAGCGGGCTTAGCTTATGATGAAAAAGTTTTTGGGCGTCAAGAAACCATTAAAGTTGGCGATAAAGAATGTACGTTAGTTTTAGTAAAAAATCCCGTTGGTTTAAATCAGGTCATTGATATGATGGGCTTAGCCCCTTACTCTTTCTCGCTGGTTTCATTATTAAATGCCAATTATGCAGATGGAATTGATGTCAGTTGGATTTGGGATGGTAATCATGAAGCCTTTGCTGATATGGACATTCCAAAAGTAATTGCTGGCGGTGATCGCCATGAAGATATGGCCTTGCGTTTAAAAGTTGCGGGTATTCCTGAAGAAAAATTACTAGAAATTGCTGATTTAGAGCAAGTAATTTCAGAAATTAAAAGGTTGCCGACAGATCATGTCTATATTTTGGCAACCTATACTGCTGTTTTGCAATTAAGAAAATCATTAACAGCCCAAGGGTATATTCAAGGGGGAATGAATGGTGTCTAAAGAATTAGTCGTTTGTCATTTATATGGCAACTTATTAAATACTTACGGAGATAACGGAAATTTATTGATGCTTAAATATTTAACCGAAAAAATGGGCGTTACCTTCCGATCAGAAATTATCAGTATCTACGAACCGTTTGATCCCGAAAAATATGATTTAGTCTTTGTTGGTGGCGGTCAAGACTTCGAGCAACTGATCATCTCAGAAGACATTCAGAATAAAAAAGAAGCTTTGACTTCTTATATTGAAAATGACGGCGTCTTGTTAGCTATCTGTGGTGGTTATCAACTTCTAGGACATTACTATGTCGGCGCACAAGGCGAAAAAATTAAAGGAATCGGTGCGTTAGATCATTACACTTTGAGCCAAGACAACAATCGTTTCATTGGTGATATTGAAATTTATAATGAAGAATTTGATGAAACGTATTATGGTTTTGAGAATCATAACGGCATGACTTTTTTAGGCGAAGGTGAACGACCTTTAGGAACAGTCAAACAAGGCAAAGGCAATAACGGTCAAGATAATGGCGAAGGCGTTGTCTATAAAAATGTGTTTGGCTCCTACTTCCACGGTCCAATCTTAGCACGCAACAAAAATCTAGGGATTCGGTTAATTCGGACCGCTTTAGAGAAAAAATATGGTGAACCGATCGCTATTCCTGAAACGCTTTATAAATAAAAGAAGAATCTAGTTCCTACATATAGGACTAGATTCTTTTTCATTTCTCCGACAACTATTTACATCTTTACAAAATATAGTAAGATAAAGAGGTGCATTTAAAATCGAGAATTTCTCGGACTGGTTCGGAAACTTCCAAGAATAAAAAACTAAGTATCTCTCAATACTAACTCAAGTCATAGCTTTTTTAACAAGAGTTATCATTTGCAGTTAACGAAAAAGGAGGATTGGAAAAAATGCAAAAAGTAATTATTGATTGTGATCCTGGAATTGATGACACGCTTGCTCTCTTGTATGCACTTGCTTCACCAGAGCTAGATGTCCAAGCGATTACAGTTGTTTGCGGAAATGTCCCTGTTGAGATTGGCGTGGAAAATGTTTTTAAATGTTTGGAAAAAGTTAATCGCTTAGATATTCCTGTCTACCAAGGGGCTGCTAGCCCTTTAAAACGGCCATTTGTTAGTGCACAAGATACACATGGCATGGATGGTTTAGGTGAAACATATTTCCCCAGAACTAGCAAAATCCAAGCACAAGCGCTTTCCGCTGCCGACTATTTAGCACAAACCTTTCAACAAGCTACCGATTGCTCAATCATTGCCCTTGGTCCTTTAACAAATATTACTTTGGCTTTAAAAAAAGAACCTCTTCTGGGGCGAAATCTTCAACGTTTTGTCTCAATGGGTGGTACCTTTAAAAGCCACGGCAATTGCTCTCCTGTTGCAGAATTTAATTATTGGTGTGATCCTGATGCAGCAGCTTGGGTTTTTGAGAAATTAGGTGCAAAAATCGAAATGGTCGGCTTAGATGTCACACGAGAAATTGTTTTTACACCAACAATTCTCAATTATTGCCAACGACTCAACCCCAAAATGGGGAATTACCTCGCTGAGATTACTCAATTTTATTTTGATTTTCATTGGAAATATGAACGTATTTTAGGGTGTGTTATCAACGATCCCTTAGCGGTTGCTTATTTTATTGATCCTACGCTCTGCCAAGGCTTTTCCAGTTACGGACAAATTGTTCCTGACGGCATTGCTATGGGGCAATCAATGATCGATCAATATCATTTCCAGCAGCAACCAGCTAATTGTCATGTCTTGACTACGGTTGATAGTCAACAGTTTTTCGTGAAGTTTCTATCCATTCTTTTAAATGTACAAATAGATGAGATCGAAAGAGATTTCAAAAATTTAAGGATGGGATAACCATGAAAAAAATAACACCACGAATCATTACAATTATCGCTTTTAGTGTTGCTTTAAATTACCTTGGCAGTACCATTGCATTGCTCCTTCGCTTACCAATCTATCTTGATAGCGTGGGAACTATTTTTACAGGTGCGTTATTAGGCCCACTCTTTGGTGCACTGACAGGTATTTTAACAAGTCTACTAACTGGATTGACAACGGATATCTTTTCTCTATATTATTCACCTGTCCAACTCTGCACAGGAATTTTAGCAGGTTTGCTCCTTCATCAGCAGTTAAAAGTAACCAAATTACCATTTAAAACGTTGTGGTTAACGATACCAGGAACAGTAATTTCTTCCTTGATTACAGTTTGTTTATTTGGTGGAATAACTTCTGCTGGCTCCAGCATAATTGTCCAATTTTTATATGGTTTAGGCTTAAATCAGTTAGCAAGCGTCCTGTTGGTTCAATTGATAACAGATTACGGGGATCGTCTGCTATCAGTCATCATCGTCACAGCTGTTATCGCTGCCTTACCTAAACGTTCCTTTATAACAAAATAAACTGTTTTAATGCCAAAAAAAGAGGAAATCATCTGTTGATGATCTCCTCTTTTTTTTTAGCGACTGCCAGGTTCTGAAGCTATAATCGTTAGATCACCTTCAAAACGCCAGCTCGGAATATCTGTCGGAAAGATAAAGCTATCGCCTTTTTTCAAATCAAAAGTAGCCACATCTGCTTTTGCAGCATCTTCTGTAATCAATCGACCCACACCTTCAATAACTGTTGCTAATGTATAAGGTGCTTGTTTTTTAACTTTTAGAATCCCACTGACACGCCACTCATAGACATTAAAGAAATCTGTTTTTACATAAGTAACAATGCTTGATTGTCCTTGATTTTCTTGTTGAATAGAGAGGTCAGGATCCTTTGCCGGAACGGTTGTCACATCAATGGATTGTTGAATATGCAATTCCCGGGTCTTTCCTTGATCATCTGTTCGATCATAATCATAAACCCGATACGTAGTATCACTGCTTTGTTGCGTTTCTAAAATTAAAATACCCGAGCCGATGGCATGAATAGTGCCGCTTGGTACATAATAAAAATCGCCTTTTTTCACTGGTACTTTTCTTAAAAGATCGTCCCAACGACCTTCTTCAATCATTTCTGCAAGTTCTTCTTTTGTTTTCGCGTGATGTCCATAAATGATTTCAGCGCCAGGTTCTGCATCAATAATGTACCAACATTCAGTTTTGCCTAGCTCGCCTTCATGTTTTTGGCCATATGCATCATCAGGATGAACTTGCACGGATAAATCATCTTCAGCATCTAAAATTTTCGTTAATAATGGAAAGACAGCGCCACCTGCATGGCCGAATAACTCTTGATGGTCTGCCCACAATTCATCTAATTTTTTTCCTTTAAATTCGCCATTTAAAACAGTACTAACGCCATGTGGATGTGCACTGATTGCCCAATCTTCACCAATTTTATCGCTCGGTAAATCGAAACCAAATAGCGTGTGTAGACGATTGCCGCCCCAAATTTTTTCTTGAAAAACAGGTTGTAAAAATAATGGTTCTTGCATTGACTGTGACCTCCCAAATTGAATTCGCTCTCATTATATCACTAAAAACTAGTCATTTCATCTGAAACTGATGATTTCTCTTTTAAATAGGTTGCCAACAACTGATCTCTTTCTTCGATATAAGTATTCCGGTGGTCCTCTGGATGGACTCGATTAGATAAAAAGATAAACGCTGATTGTTGTCGCACATCAATTAGCAAAAAAGTGCCTGTATAGCCTGTATGGAATAATAATGGCCGTTGCGTAGCTACATCATATTTAAAATCCCAGCCTAGAGAACGTGGTTTATCTGCAGCTGGCACTTGGTTAACTAGTAACAAATCAATTGTCTCTTTTTTCAAGAATTGGTGATTGTGATAACTGCCTCGATTTAAATACATTCGAACAAATTTTGTTAAATCATAGACATTGCTAAACAAGCCAGCATTCCCTGCATGTTCCCGTAAAACAAATGCCTTAGGATCATGGGTTGTACCTCGAATCAACCCTCTTTGTTCATGTAATTCTGTTGGCACACAGTTTAAAGGATTCTTTGGTAGAAACGTACTTTCGTTCATCCCTAAAGGAAGCAATACTCGCTCAGATAAAATTTCTATCATTGATTGCTGGAACATTTCTTCTAACATAAAGCCTAATAAAATAGTCCCTGCATCTGTATAAACAACTTTTTTACCTATCGCTTTGCCTGCGTGAAATGAATGATTGTAGGCGTCTTTTAATTCTTGGGCATTCAGCTGATCACGATTAGGAATATAGCCTTGTAAATCTGCCGTATGTGTCAACAAATGCCGGATTGTAATATTAGAATCTTGAAAAGAGGGATAATAAGTTTGTAATGATTGATCTAGAATAATTTTTCCTTCTTCCACTAATTGCAAAATAACGGTGGTGGTGCCGACTACTTTGGTTAAAGAAGCCACATCAAACAGCATGGCCGAGGTTAATTGTTCTTTGGTGGGTTTTATTTGTGCGAGTCCCCAACAATTGCTCTCCTCTTTTTCACCTTCAATGAAACAAAAACTAGCGCCCGAAAAAACACCTTTTTTCATCATTTTTTGAATTTTCCACTTTGTTTTTTCGTACATTTTTTCACCTTCTATTTTTAATATTAAAGGAAAAGTCTAGAATAAGTTCCGAACAAAAGTAGCGTTAAACTTTTATTCCGACTTTATTCCAGACTTGCTAAAACAAGCTTATTTTGTCTGTCTAAGCGTTTATTTTAAGACAAACCACCATTCCAAGCCAATTGGATCAAACACAGTGACAATCGCTTTTTTCTGGTCAATAAAGAACTCTTGATTTTTTGCCGTTAATTGTTGCTCCATTGCTAAAATATGTTCTTGATCAGAGAGCTTAATGGTAAAGAAATCTAAACCTAAGTGTGGATCAGGTAATTGATCCACTTCACTTGTTTCAGGTTTTTGGAATCCAATAGTTGCTTTGCCATCTTCTAAAACAAATTGATCTTTTTCATTGCGTTTTAAACCCAGAACTTCCTCATAGTATGCTTTTATTTCTTTTTGATTGTTTGTTTTTAATTGCACATGCGCTAAATATGACCCAGCGGCTAACCCTTGATGTGGCTCTAAGTCCTCACTGATAAGATCTTTAAGCACAATTGGTTGCTTTTCAGAAGTCGAATTTGCTGTTGCTTCATCGTGAAAAATCTCAAATTGATTGCCTTCAAGATCAGTAATGAACATGCTTTGACGTGTGCCAATTTGGAAACTTTCATCAATTGGGTAGTCTTGTTCAAGCACTCGTTGAGCAATTTGTAAAAATTCTTTTTCCGTAGGAACTTTAATTGAAAAATAAGCCATTTGTTTTTCTTCATTATGAAAATCTTCGGCTTTTCTAGTTTCTTCTAAAATTAATAATTGCGTTCCTGCTTCACGTGTACCCCAGATAGACAGGTTATTTTCTTCTGACTTTAAAACAAAACCCATTACTTTTTTATAAAAGTCGACCATTTCGCCAACTTTTTTCGCACGAATGGCAATTGTTTTTAATGTCGCAGCTTTTTCTAATTGAAATTCAGTCATTTTTTCTGTTACCTCCATTTTCTTCTCTCCCATTTTATACATCTCTTGCTATTTCATCAAGTAATATCCTGTTTTTCTCAAAAGAAAATAGAAATTTTTCAATTTCGCTAACTTTTTGTCAAAAAAATAAGGCTTTAGGAACCAGTCTTTACGACTATGGTTCTTGAAGCCTCATCATGAATTACTATTTTTTTGCTTCGCCTTTTAGGCTACTTCTTCTGAAAACTGACTGTTATATAAGTCAGCATAAAAACCGTTTTTCGCCATTAATTCATCGTGGGTTCCTGTTTCTACAATTGAACCTTCTGCCATAACGATAATCGTATCGGCGTCACGGATAGTCGACAAGCGATGAGCGACCACAAAGCTGGTCCGATTTTCCAATAAACGATTCATTGCTGCTTGAATCAGTATTTCTGTTCGAGTGTCCACACTTGAGGTGGCTTCATCCAAAATTAAAACGTCTGGATTTGCTAAGAATGCTCGAGCAATTGTAATTAATTGTCGTTGACCTTGAGAAATATTGCTGGCTTCTTCATTTAGAATCGTTTGATAGCCTTCTGGTAATTTTCTGACAAAATCATCCACATGGGCTGCTTTCGCCGCACGGATCACTTCTTCTTCGCTCGCTTGGTCATTACCATAATGAATATTGTCATAGATACTTCCAGTGAACAACCAAGTATCTTGAAGAACCATTGAAAAGTGTGCTCGCAACTCTTCTCGAGATAAATCGCGCGTATCTACACCATCATATTTGATGCTGCCGCTACTAATATCATAGAAGCGTTCCAATAAGTTAATTAGGGTTGTTTTCCCAGCACCTGTTGGGCCCACGATCGCGACCATTTCCCCAGGTTTAACATTTAAATTGAAATCTTTCATTAATAATTTCTCTGGTGAATAGCCAAAAGCAACATGTTCAAAAGAAACACGATAAGGACTATCTGTTTCCACTGGTACGCCAGAAGGTTCATCCACCATTTCTTCTTCATCTAATACTTCAAAGACACGTTCTGCCGAAGCCACCGTAGCTTGGATTGTATTCATTAAATTAGCGATTTGAGTAATCGGTTGTGAAAATTGATTGGTATATTGAAGAAATGCTTGGACATCCCCTAAATCCATCATACCATTCGCTACTTTTACGCCACCAAGGACTGCAACAAACACATAGCCTAGATTTTTGATAAAGTTCATTAAAGGCATAATGATCGCTGAAATAAATTGTGCTTTGCGACCAGCATGGTATAATTTTTCATTTTCTTTTTCAAATACTTCTTGATCACTTTCTTCGTGGTTGAAACTTTTTACTACTACGTGACCACCGTAGGTTTCTTCGACTTGGTTATTCAATAATCCTAAGCTTTTTTGTTGAGCCGCAAAATGTTTTTGCGAGCGAGGCGCCACAACCATCACAACAATTAAACTTAATGGCACTGTTGCTAAGGCAATTAGTGTTAACTGCCAGCTAATGGTCAGCATCATCCAAAGTACACCCACAAATGTCACGATACTGGTAATTAATTGGGTTAAGTTTTGTTGTAAAGTACTCGCAATATTATCCATGTCGTTAATTGCCCGTGACATAATGTCCCCATTACTATGAGTATCATAATAGGAAATTGGAACTTTGTTCATTTTCGCTTCTAATTCTTGACGTAATTCATAAACTGTTCGCTGTGAAACACGTGTCATAATTACTTGCTGCAAGAAATTAAAGACAGCAGAAATAAGGTACATGGCAATAACAATTAATAAAATTTGACCGATTTTGTCAAAATCAATTGGAAAAGATGTTATTTTTAAGCCTTGTTTCATTTCAGCAGCGCCTTTCATGACGCCTTTAAAAATTTCAGTTGTTGCCTGTCCTAATACTTTTGGTGTTTGAATTTGGAAAACGACGGCTGCGATTGCTAATACTAAGACAGCAATAATTGACAGCATTCGTTTAGACATGTATCGAAATAAACGTTTCACTGTTTTCCAGAAATTTTTTGGTTTTGGCCCTTTTGCGCCAATGTTGCGTCCTGGTCCCCCGCCCATTGGTCCGCCTTTTGGTCGACTACTCATGCAAGGTCCTCCTCTCTCAATTGAGAATGTACAATTTCTTGATACGTTTGGTTATTCGCTAATAACTCTTCATGCGTTCCTTTACCAACTAATTTTCCTTCGTCTAATACTAAAATTGTCGATGCTTCCATAACCGTACTTACACGTTGGGCTACTAAAACGACAATTGCATCCGTCATCTGCTCTTTTAAGGCTTTTCTTAAATTAGCATCTGTTTTGAAATCCAATGCAGAAAAGGAATCATCAAAAACATAGACATCTGCTGGTTTTACTAAAGCACGAGCAATAGCCAACCGCTGGCGTTGTCCGCCAGAGAAATTACCGCCGCCTTGTTCGACATGACTATCCAAACCTTCTGCCAATTCTGAAACAAACGCCTTTGCCTGCGCAATTTCTAAAGCTTGCCAAATTTCTTCATCGGTCGCATTTGGGGCGCCGTATTGCATATTTTCACGAATCGTTCCTGTAAATAAAACAGCCTTTTGCGGTACAAAGCCAATCATTTCTCGTAAATTATGCTGTGACGTATCTTTAATGTTTTTACCATTTAGCAAAATTTTGCCAGATTCAACATCATAAAAACGTGGTAAAAGATTAACCAGCGTTGTTTTCCCAGAACCTGTCCCACCAATAATTGCGACCGTCTCCCCAGATTTTGCTGAAAAATCTATATCTTCCAGTGCTAAGTTTTCAGCATGCTGGTAACGATAATTAACATGTTCAAACGCCAATGTTGCTTCGTCGCCTTTTAGAGAGAGCAGTTCTGGATTGGGTACATCTTTGATTTCTGAATCAGTATTTAGCACCTCATTAATCCGATCAGCAGAGGCTTGCGCCCGCGGTACCATGACAAAAATCATGGATAACATCATGAAACTCATCAGAATTTGCATGGCATAAGTCATAAAGGCAATTAAGTTCCCTACTTCTAGTTGCATTTCCGCAATATAATGACCGCCAAACCAAGTGATTGCAATATTGGTACCACTCATAATGAGTGTCATTAAAGGAATCATCAAAGCGACAATCGTATTCACTTTAATCGCCGTTTGTGTATAATCCTTATTGGCTTCATCAAAACGTTGTTCTTCATAGTTTGCTTTGCCAAAGGCCCGAATCACACGAACCCCTGTCAGGCCTTCACGAAAAACTAAATTTAAACGGTCGGTTTTCTTTTGCATGCTTTTAAATAACGGAACCGCTAAAAACATGATACCTCCCACTAAAACAGCCATAATTGGTAAAACATATAGAAAAATTTTCGTTAATTGTGGGTCCTTGTTATACGCCATAAAACTTGCACCAATTAACGTTAAAGGTGCGTTAATCATTAAACGTAAAAACATTTGCATAACCATTTGAATCTGATTGACATCATTGGTTGTTCGTGTAATTAGCGAAGCTGTCCCAAATTTGTCAAATTCATTATTAGAAAAATTTTCAACTTTTCGATAAATATCAGTCCGTAATTTTTTACCTAAACTTTGTGATTCTTTGGTGGCAAAAAAGGTATTTCCAATAGAAGCGACAATGCTAATCAAAGAAAAGCCTAACATGACAACTCCTGTACTCCAAATATAGTTAATATCTCCTTTAGCGACACCGTCATTAATGATATTAGATGTTAATGTGGGCAGATATAAATCTGCGATAATTTGCACGATCATAAATAAAACCGCTGCAAAGACTGACCATAATGACATCCGTTTGACTAGTTTAATCAACTAACTTCTCCTCCTTTTTGCTACTTATAAGCGCCATTTTTCAACCAATTTAATTTCATTTTTAATTGTTTGACTGCTTCAGTTGAATCATAGGCGGTATTTTCTCTTTGTTGACGATACCCGTCAACAATTGTTGAGAAAACGGCATGCATCGCCGTCTGCATGAACCATGTGAATTCTTTTGGCGTTTCAATGGTTAATTTCGAACGATCAATTATTTGATAAAGATGTTCTGCATAGGCAGCATGGCCTTTTCTTCCTCTATGCTTATGACAGTGCTGTTTCCTATTTTTTTCCTCTTCTCCAGTCGCTAAATTATCCGTCACCCGACGTGAAGCACGATAGTCCATGTTGACAAATAAATTCCGATAGAAAGAAGCATTCTCTCCAGTTAGTACTTCGACAATCATTTTGGAGAAATAGACATCCATGGCTTCGATTAAATCACCATTTTCCGCAATAATTTGTTTCTCTAAATCTCGTTCACTATTTTTTCTTAATGTCGCAAAGTAATAAAAATACAAATCTTCTTTGTTCTCAAAATATTGATAAAAGCTACCGCGAGGAATTTCCGCTAATTTAACAATATTTGCAATTGACGCTTCTTGTAAAGAATGTCGTGAAAATTCAATTTGCGCAGCATCTAATAAGCGTTGTTGCTTTTCTTCTGGCAAATGAAAAAACGTATTCGTAGGCATATTTGTGTTCCTCCCTTTTATGACACATTGTCATATGACACCATGTCATTATAGCACTCTCTATTCAGAATGCAAGTTTTTTACAAAAAAAATCAAGCACCCAGCAAGACAAAATTAATGTTAGATTCTGTCTCACCAGTTGCTTGATTAATAATAGTGTTTGATGCATTCTTGTAACAAGCCAGCGACCTCTTTTATAGGTCCATTGGCATCTATTCGTTGATAATTAGGATATTGTTCCAATTGGTTTTTGATAAGAATTTCTTGATCATAAAGGTTTAAACGTTCTTCAATAATTTTAGGATCAGATTCTCGTTGCTTTAAACGTTGATAAATATTTTCTTTTGAAACGTCAAAAAAAACTGGAATGACGGACTCGCCGAAACGCTCAAAGACCGCTTGAAAGCCTGGAAAAGTTAACGCATTATAGGCTGGATGCTCTTTCGTTGTTTCAACGATGGCAGCTACACCGACACCGTAATAGTTTCCATGGTAAAAATCATACTCCACTAACTGATTGGTTTCAATCAAGGTTTGAAAACTTGCTTTTGTTTCAAAATAGTAATCCACACCATCCACTTCATCCAATCGTTTTTTCCTCGTAGTATGCGAGATAACTTTATAGTTTTTCGGAAAAACCTTACTTGTAATTGCGGTCTTGCCAGAACCACTCGGACCCATAATAACAAAAAATGGATGTTGTAATTGCTTAATCATTAGAAACGCTCCTCTCAGTTGTTTCTATTATAACGTATTGTGCACTATTTTGAAAAATTGACAAAAAAGAGCTTGGGCCAAAAATCACTTTGGATTTTTGGCCCAAGCTTAAAAATTAATAAACGGCGGGAACAGAAGCAACAACCTACTACGCTTATCTTGTTTTGTTTAATTACAATAACTAGTCTAAGTTTTGTCCATTAGTTTCAATAACTTGTTTGTACCAATTAAACGATTTTTTTTCATAACGGTTTTTAGTACCATTTCCTTCATCGTCTAAATCAACGTAAATAAACCCATACCGTTTACTCATTTCACCTGTGGAAGCACTGACTAAATCGATACAGCCCCACGGCGTATAGCCCATTAAATCGACGCCGTCTGCAACTGCTTCTGCCATTGCTTCAATATGACGACGTAAATAATCAATCCGATAGTCGTCTGCCACATAGAAATTTTCGTCTACTTTATCAATTGCACCTAAGCCGTTTTCCACAATAAATAAAGGTTTTTGATAACGATTATATAATTCATTTAGGGCAATTCGTAATCCTTCGGGATCAATTTGCCAACCCCATTCACTTGCTTCTAAGAAGGGATTTTTAACGCCGCCTAAAAGATTCCCATTTGCTGTATCGTTGGTAGTACCAGTAACATCGACAGCAGTCGACATATAATAACTAAAGCCAATGTAATCCACTGGGTATTCTTTTAATAATTCTAAATCTCCTTCTTCAATAACTAAGTCTTTCACAGCATATTTTTGATACATGCGTTCTGCGTATGCTGGATATTCACCACGAACTTGAACATCTGTACAATAATAATTAAACTCTTGGTTTTCAATCATTGTAGCAACTTGATTGACTGGATTCGAATCAATGCCATACGTTGTGGCATAAATAATCATACATCCAATTTGTAATTCTGGATTTAATTCATGGCCAATTTTTACAGCTTTACTACTTGCAACAAATTGATTATGCCAGGCTTGGAAAATGTTTTGATAATCATTGGCTCCATTGCTTTTTACCAATCCTTGACTAAGCGCTGGGAAATGAAAAGCTGAATTAATTTCATTGAATGTCATCCAATAGTTAACTTTTTGGTGGTAACGTGTTAAAACAGTTTCCGCAAAACGTTCATAAAAGTCAACTAATTGACGATTTTTCCACCCGCCGTATTCTTTCGCTAAATGCAGTGGCATTTCATAATGAGAAATCGTAATTACTGGTTCAATGTTATAGCTTAAACATTCATCGATAACCGCATCATAAAATTTCAAGCCGGCTTCATTCGGTTGTGTTTCATCTCCTTGTGGAAAAATACGCGACCACGCAATTGAAAATCGATAACATTTGAAGCCCATTTTAGCAAACAACGCAATGTCCTCTTTAAAGCGATCATAGTGATCAATTCCTGTATGATTAGGGTAGCGATATTTCGTTTCGTCAATCGTCCAATCAAACGCTTCATCTCCTAAAATAGCGAAACGTTGTTTTCCTCCCGGCATCGCATCTGCCACAGATAACCCTTTACCATCGGCTAAGTAAGCCCCTTCTAATTGATTGGCTGCGGTCGCACCGCCCCATAAAAATCCTTTTGGAAATTTTGTCGTTGTTGTCATACTTGTTCCTCCTCCAAATGTCTTTTATTTAATAATGGCTAAAAAGTCTTCACCATGTAACACGTCTGTTTGGTTCATATCCAAAACATCTAAATAATCATTCGTATTCGTTACCACAATCGGTGTAACTACTGGATAACCAGCTTCTTTAATGGCAGCAATATCAAAAGTAACCAGCAAATCTCCTTTTTTAACAGAATCACCTTGTTTCACTGATAATTCAAAGCCTTTACCATCTAATTCGACCGTATCCATGCCAATATGCATTAATAATTCAACGCCCTCTGTTGTCGTCAAGCCAACAGCATGTCCTGTCGGAAATAATGTGGTGATTTCACCATCTGCGGGTGCATACAGTTTGCCTTCAGTCGGCTCAATTGCAACACCTTTTCCTAAAGCACCTGAAGCAAAAACAGGGTCTTGTACTTTTTCTAGCGGTAAAATTTCACCTTGAAGTGGACTTACTAAAATAATTTTGTCTTCTTGATTCGTTTTTACAGGTGCCACCATCTCATCAGTTGCTGTTTTTTCAGTTGCTGTTTCTGGATTAGGTTGATCTTCAAAACGTAAGACAAACGTTAAGACAAACGCAATGATAAAGGCAATTCCGGCACCAATTGCACCAGTAATCATCGGTGCAGTATCTTTTGTCTCTGCAGGAATAAAGCCAGGCAAGCTCAACATACTAACCAAGCCAAACGTAAAGTTTTTCACGTGATTCATAGCCACAAATGCACCACCGATACCGCCACCAATACAAGCTGCAATAAATGGTTTTTTCAATGGTAAAGTCACACCATATACAGTTGGTTCAGTAATTCCAAAAATAGTTGTAATGCTTGAAGACAAAGCCAAACCTTTTAGTTTCACATTTTTTGTTAGGAAAAAGACAGCTAAAGCAGCCCCGCCTTGTGCAATAACGGCTGGTAATAACATCGGTACCATCGTATCGCCACCTTGTGTTAAGTTTAACATCATAATTGGTACAAAGCCCCAATGCATACCAAACATTACCAAGACTTGCCACAACGAACCCATTAATAACCCTGCGATAATTGGACTAAAAGCGTAAATTGCGTTGTATCCTTGTCCCAACCAATCGCCGATGACCGTCCCGATAGGACCAATAGCTAAGAAGGTAACAGGTGCCATAATAAGGAAAACAGCTAACGGAACGCAGATAATTTGTAGAAAACTCGGAATTACTTTTTTGAAGAAACGTTCCACATAACTTTGTGCAAAAACAGCCAAAATAATTGGTAAAACCGAAGAAGTATAGCCACTTGGCCCAATAATCACTGGAAGACCAGCAAAGCTAATTGTTTTGCCTGCTAAAGCAGTAATGCTGGGATGAACTAAGGCCATCGCCAAAGCAACCGCTAAAAAGGGATTAGTATTGAATTTTTTAGCAGCCGTAAACGCTAACATAATTGGTAAGAAAGTAAATAAGCCATCTGCAATCGAAAAGAGAACAAGATATACGCCTGAAGTGTCAGCTAACCAGCCCATAGTTACAGCTAATGTTAAGAAGCCTTTTAGAACCCCAGCGCCGGCCATTGCACCTAAAAACGGTGTAAAAATAGAAGAAATAATATCAATTAAACGGTTAAAGATATTTCCGCCACTTTCTTTTTCTCTATTATCAGAATCATTACCTAGTCCACTGTTGGCCATCAAATCCTTATACACATCACTAACGTGACTGCCAATAACCACTTGATATTGTCCTGCACTTTGAACTACCTGAATAACATCTGGGTCAGCATTCAATGCAGCTGTATCTGCTTTATTTTCATCTTTTAATTTAAAACGTAAGCGTGTAGCACAGTGAACAACACTATTAACGTTGCCTTCGCCCCCAACAGCTTTTAACACACGTGCTGCAATTTCTTGATTTTTACTCATCTCTAGATCCTCATTTCCATTAATTTTTAATATCAAAAAAACCTACATTGAAAAAGAGCCAGATCCTTCTCTTCACAGCTGCGCAGTCTGCGAAAATCGTTATCGGTTTTTTCAATCTAGGTTTTGCCTGCATTATCAGTAACAATCCGCGATTATTGGTTGTTATGCTTTTTTATCATTGACCACTCTTTGGATATGAATGGTTAAATAAATCATTTCCGCTTGATCAATTGGTCGATCATAGCTTTTTAATAAATACTCATTAATACGTTGGACCGCTTGAAACGCCTTAGGATACTTTCCTTGGACCAATGCAAAAAGAAATTCGTCCTCCTCATCATGCGCTTCTTGTTTTAAATAACGTTGCGCAAAATATTGAAGATGTGTAACAATTCGTTGATAGTTTAATGAATCTTCATCAAACACCTGTCCAAAGTAGCGACTAATAATCGTTAAAATATCACGAACCATCTTGGTTGCTTCCATGGTAACTTCCATATTGCCATTTCCTTGTTCAGCATTCACAATATGAAAAGCAATGAAGCCCGCTTCATTTTCTGAAAATTGAACCCCTAGCTTTTCAGCAATAATCGCTAATGCTTGCTTTGCGATTTCAAATTCTTTAGGATAAAATTTGCGTGTTTCGAATACAAGAGGATTCGGAATATCAATTCCTTCTTTGGCTCGAAGTAACGCATAGTGAATATGATCCGTTAAAGTTAAATAAATATTTGATGAAAGCTCAATCGCTAGCGTTGTTTCTGCTAAATCAACGATTTGTTTGACGACTTCTACTTCTTTGGTGGGGACGTCTTCAAACAGCTGCTGGAATTGCCCTGCCATAGCGGAGTCCTTTAACACGAATTCCTTTTCAACATAATCTGGATTGATCGTGTCTCCAATCTTCTTTTGAAAGGCTAAGCCGCGTCCCATATAAACAATTTCTTCGCCTTGCTCATTTCTTGAAAGCACGACATTATTATTTAAAACTTTTTCAATCCTCATGATGAATGCAACCTCACTTTTTTATAAAAAAAGCCCAGAATCCCTCCACTGATTGTGTTAATGGAAGACTCTGGTTTTGCCTGCAAAGCAGTAACAATCCTTATTTACAAAGTAATAATAGCATGCTTTTTTTTAATATGCAAGCCTTTTCAAAAAAATATTTTTATTTATTTTTTACTCTTTTGATCCATTTTAAAAAAAAGTTTACTAAAAGTAAAAAAAAGACTTGCTTTCTCTTACTTTTTATTAGTAAAATAGAGATGTTGAATTTTTAAACTATTTATTTTAAGGAGATTACACAATGTCAAAATTATTAGTTGTTAAAGCACATCCATTAACAAAAGAAGAATCACGCTCAGTTCGTGCGTTAGAAACATTTTTAGCTTCATACCGTGAAACAAATCCATCAGACGAAATCGAAATTTTAGATGTTTATGCACCAGAAACAAACATGCCGGAAATCGATGAAGAATTATTATCTGCTTGGGGTGCACTTCGCGCTGGCGCAGCATTTGAAACATTAAGCGAAAACCAACAACAAAAAGTGGCTCGTTTTAATGAATTAACTGATCAATTTTTATCTGCAGACAAAGTAGTAATTGCTAATCCAATGTGGAACTTAAACGTACCGACACGCTTAAAAGCTTGGGTAGATACAATCAACGTTGCTGGAAAAACATTCCAATATACTGCAGAAGGACCAAAACCTCTAACAAGTGGTAAAAAAGCCTTACACATCCAATCAAATGGCGGCTTCTACGAAGGAAAAGATTTTGCTTCTCAATACATTAAAGCGATTCTAAACTTTATTGGTGTTGAGCAAGTTGACGGATTATTCATCGAAGGAATCGATCATTTCCCTGATCGCGCGGAAGAACTTTTAAATACTGCCATGACCAAAGCAACTGAATACGGTAAAACATTCTAAATTTTCCGAGTGATTTACATCAAAAAGAGACAAGCAGTTCGTTCACTGCTTGTCTCTTTTGTTACGTAGATTCTTGTTGATCTGGCTTATCTTCATCATACAAACCGGAAACGATTTGGTACCATTCAAAAATGTGTGTAATTATCACCTTAGCTGCGGCATAAACAGGAATTCCTAAAATCACCCCGACAATCCCAAATAGTTTACCAGACGTTAATAAAACAACCAAAATGGTGACTGGATGAATGGATAACTGACTGCCTAGGACAAGTGGTGAAATAAACCGACCTTCGATCGTTTGCTCAATGGCAAAAACAATCAAGACTTTAATTAACAAAGCTGGCCCACTGACAATTCCTAAAAAGACTGCTGGAATCATGGCTAAAAATGACCCTAAATAAGGGATTAAATTTAAAAAGCCTGCTGCAATACCTAAAGTGACTGCATAATCTAAGCCAATGACAGAAAAACCAATCATAAACATAATTGCCACTGCGAAAGCGACAGTTAACTGTCCTCTAATATAAGAAGAGACTTGATCATTGACTTCTGCAAGAACTTTTAAGGTTGGTTTACGCATCTTCACTGGTAAAAACTTCATTAAATATGGCGCTAAGTTTTTGCCATCTTTCAGTAAATAAAATAGAATAAACGGCATCGTAATGATGGCGACAAAGATCGTAGCCACCGCCCCAAAGAAATTACCAATTCCTTGTACTGTGAACGTTGAGACGTTTTTAATGATGGTACCTAACGAACTGACAACTTTATCGCCTGCCGCTTCAAGTTGTTCTCTAAATTGCGCGAAAAGTGGATCACTTAATATTTCCTGCGATTTTTGATCAATTGTATCAATATATTGAGGAAAATGATTCACAAAGCTGACAGATTGCTCACGAATTTTAGGAACGATTACAATACCACCCCAAATGAGTAGTGCCACAATTAAAATAAATAGGCCGATAATACTCCAGACACGTGAGATTTGTTTTTTCTCTAAATAATCGACAATCGGATTTAATAAATAATATAAAATCCCCGCCATAATTACTGGTAAGCCGACAACGCCGAAAAACTGCCAGACGGGCTTAAATAAATAAGAAACTTTCGTAAAAGTTAGAATAATTAACAGCACCAATAAGACAATCAGTAAGGCTGTTACTACTTGATTATTTAAAAACCAACGCCAAAACCAAGACAGGCGTTTATCAGTCGTTTGTTTTTTATCCATTGATTCACGCTCCATTTACTAAATAATCAATTGTTGTTCCAATAGTTATCTTTGGTAACTGATGGGGCGTTAAATAAACACCATTTCGGATAACATCATCCTCATCGGTTGGTGCATCAGCAAAGATTAAAGTGCTGTGAGCGATACTTTGCAAGTTACTATTGGCAAAAGAACCCACTTTTGTAATTGTATAGTTTGTATCGCCAATTTTCAGATGATCTCCTTCTGCAAGGGTAACTTGGTCTTTTTCTGGAAATGATTGAATAACTGCATGTTGCTTCAAGGTATCGGTAGCAGTTTCACCAAAAAGAATAATCATTTTTTCTGAATCATCGATTGCATGTTTGCCTATTTCTGTTACGGTTGCTTGCATCTTCCATCCCACTCCTTCATTATCTTACTTCTATTATTATAGCATAGAATAAAATAGATATTCAGGAAAAAGAAAAGGCGATGAACAATCGTCAATTGACTTTTGTTCACCGCCTTAAAATAAGTTTTTATTTAAAGAAGTTCATAATATGAGTCCAAATTTTTTCATCAAAGACATCCATTGGATTCCCATTTCCAATCAAACCATAACCAATCATTGTTCCCACAACAAATAAGATAATGACTAACGAAATGACCACTAGAATTTTCAATAATGTTACTAAAATATAACGAAATGAACTCATACGTTTGACTCCTTTAGATTACTGTCGTTGCTTGTTTTTCTTCAATTTTTTCATCATTGACACGTTCAACGTTCGCGCCTAATTTTTGAAGTTTTTTATGGAACTCATAATAGCCACGATCTAAATATTTCAAATTAGAGACACGTGTAATGCCATTTGCACGTAACCCTACTAAAATCAATGCGGCAGCTGCCCGTAAATCAGTGGCTTCCACTGCTGCTCCTTGTAACTCGTTGCCACCATTAATAACGGCAATGTTGCCGTCAATTTTTAAGTCAGCGTTCATTCGACGCATTTCCTCTAAGTGTTGGTAACGATTTTCAAAGACTGTTTCTGTCACGATGCTTGTTCCTTCAGCAAACATTTGGATTGCTGTCATTTGCGCTTGCATGTCTGTTGGGAAACCAGGATGCGGCATTGTCTTAACATCTGTTGGTTTTAGATGTTTTGGTCCAATTACACGGATGCCATTTTCTTCTTCTTCAATGATTGCACCCATTTCAGTTAATTTAGAAATCAGCGGACGATTATGTTCAGAAATTGCTTCTTCAATTAAAACATTGCCCTCAGTCATTGCTGCAGCTACCATGAACGTACCTGCTTCAATTCGATCTTGAACGATTGAATGCTCTACGGCATGTAATTTATCGACGCCTTCGATACGCATCGTTTCTGTCCCAGCACCGATAACATTGGCACCCATTTTGTTTAAAATGTTTGCTAAGTCAACGATTTCAGGTTCACGAGCAACGTTTTCAATGATGGTTGTTCCTTTCGCACGAACAGCAGCCATCATAATGTTTTGCGTAGCGCCGACACTTGGGAAGTCTAAGTAAATAGTGTTACCGATTAGTTCATCCGCAATTGCTTCAATATAACCATTTTTTTGGATGATTTTTGCACCTAATGCTTGGAAGCCTTTTAAGTGTAAATCAATTGGTCGTTTTCCAATGGCACAGCCACCTGGCATTGCCACTTTGGCATGGCCATTACGAGCCAATAAAGGTCCCATTACAACGATAGAAGCACGCATTTTACTAACGTACTCATAGTTTGCTTCGATCCCTAAAGGTTGTGTTGCGTCTATTGTTACTTCATTCGCGTCTTCATCAAAATCAATGGCTACATTCAAATGCTTAATTACTTGATTCATTGTAAATACATCAGATAAAATTGGTACATTTTTTAAAGTAGTAACGCCTTCTTCAGCTAAAAGAGTAGCTGCTAAAATTGGTAAAACAGCGTTTTTGGCGCCTTCAATTTTTACAGTTCCTTCTAATTTTGTATTACCACCATGAACAATAATTTGTTCCATTTTGTTCCCCCCAAAAAAATGAGAATAGGTATTCCTATTCAAAATCTTTACTATTATACCATTATTCAACTAAAAATTGTACCTTTTTTTATTTTTCAATTTTTAAGGAAAATACACAATGAAAAGATTTCGACAAAGTGCAATCAATTCTAAAGCAAACGAGCTAACTGTGTATCCGATAGCGATGGCGAAAAATACCATCAACATTCTGATTTGCGGTGTAAATTGGGTTTTGAAAAATTGCTCAATACGCAATGATTGCAACGCCCAAAAACTTATGTAAATGAACATAAGATGACTAACGATTCGAACAATAGCATCTACTCCATAGTATTGCATAAGGAGCCTCCTTTTTTCTAACGTAGGAACATTTTATCACAAAATAATAAAAACCGATAATTAATCCACTTGAAATGCCAAAATTTGACACTATTTATTAAAAAATACGAAGAAATAGAGTTTAAAGCACCTGACTCAATAGCAAGCGCCTTAAACTCTACAAAAGTGACTGAATCCTTCAGCCTTTTTTACCCATGTTTCGATACGTTGATCCGGTTGATTGCACGATGCAAAGCAACAGTCGCACGACGTAGTTGATCGCGGTCATCTTTTGCTTTGGCTTCTTCAATTAAACGCTCTGCTCGTTGTTTTGCTCGTTCAGCACGAGGTACATCGATATCTCGTTCACGTTCGGCACTATCGGCAATAATAGAAACGACATTATCACGGACTTCCATGATACCACCATTTACAGCTACCCAGTCAACATGTGTATCTGAATCGGTCCGTTTGATGCGGACTTCATCAATCGCTAGCGGAACGATGATTGGCGCATGTTTTGGTAAAATACCAATTTCACCATCTGTTGTTTTCGCCACAACGATTTTTGCATGGTGGTCATAAACTAGACCATTAGGCGTTACTACATTCACAGTAAGACTATCCATTGTGTTTGCCGCCTTTCTAGTAGTTTAATTGTTTCGCTTTTTCGATGGCATCTTCAATTTTACCGACACTACGGAAGGCTTCTTCTGGCAGATTGTCATGTTTACCTTCAAGAATTTCTTTAAAGCCACGAACTGTTTCCGCAACTGGTACATAAGAACCAGGTTGACCTGTAAATTGTTCAGCAACGTTAAAGTTTTGAGATAAGAAGAATTGAACACGGCGTGCGCGACCAACAAGTACTTTTTCGTCATCTGATAATTCGTCCATCCCTAAAATAGCGATGATATCTTGTAATTCACGGTAACGTTGTAAAATATGTTGCACTTCGGTAGCCACTTCGTAGTGTTCTTCTCCAACAATTTCAGGAGCCAAGGCACTAGAAGATGAAGCTAACGGATCTACCGCTGGATAAATCCCTTGTTCGGTTAATTTACGTTCCAAGTTAGTTGTTGCATCCAAATGGGCAAACGCTGTTGCTGGCGCTGGATCGGTATAGTCATCGGCTGGAACATAGATTGCTTGAATAGAGGTAATTGATCCTTTTTTCGTTGAAGTAATCCGTTCTTGTAATTGTCCCATTTCAGTCGCTAAGGTTGGTTGGTAACCAACGGCTGACGGCATCCGACCTAAAAGGGCAGAAACTTCTGAACCGGCTTGGGTGAAACGGAAAATGTTATCAATAAATAATAGCACGTCTTGTCCTTCCACATCACGGAAATATTCAGCAATCGTTAACCCAGTTAAGGCCACACGCATCCGTGCACCTGGTGGTTCGTTCATTTGACCAAAAACCATGGCTGTTTTTTCAATAACGCCTGAATCTTTCATTTCATAGTACAGGTCGTTCCCTTCACGTGTCCGTTCACCAACACCAGTAAAGACGGAAATCCCTCCATGTTCTTGGGCAATATTATGAATTAATTCTTGAATTAAGACGGTTTTACCAACACCGGCACCACCGAAAAGTCCGACTTTACCACCTTTTAGATAAGGTGCTAATAAGTCAATAACTTTAATCCCTGTTTCTAAAATTTCATTACTGGTACTTAATTCATCAAATGCTGGCGCTTTTTTATGAATCCCACTACGTTCAGCATCTGCAGGGAATGGCGCTTCTAAGTCAATTGTGTCTCCTAAAACGTTAAACACACGACCCAATGTATCTTTACCAACAGGAACTGAAATTGATTTTCCTGTATCGATAACTTCCATTCCACGTTGTAAACCATCTGTCGATTCCATGGCGATAGAACGAATCACTCCATCACCTAGTTCTAAAGCGACTTCAAGTACTACTTTTTGTTTTGCTTCGCCATTTTTATAAACGACTAAAGCGTTGTTAATATCGGGTAAGGATTGATCTAATGAAAATTCCACGTCAACAACGGGACCGATTACTTGAACAATCTTTCCTGAACTCATAATTTCTTTCCTCCAGTCTTCATAAAGTCACACGCTTTGAACGTTTTTATAAACGTTCAAACGTAAGACTAGATTATTCTAGTGCAGCTGCACCAGCAACAATTTCTGTAATTTCTTGGGTAATCGCCCCTTGACGAGCACGGTTATAAGAAATTGTTAAATCGCTAATAATATTTTGCGCATTGTCAGTGGCTGTTTTCATGGCGGTCATCCCAGCAGCATGTTCTGCTGTTTTCGCATCAATGATCGCCCCATAAATTAAGCTTTCTGCATATTGTGGTAATAATTGATCCAAAATTGCTTCAGGTGAAGGCTCTAAAAGATATTCTTGTTCGTAAGAGGTCGCCTCTGATGGATCTAAATCAGTAATTGGCAACATTTTTTCCACACGAAACTGACTCGTTAGTGAGTTAACGTGGTGATTATAACAAACATACAATTCATCAAACACTTCGTTTTGGTACATAGTCGTTGCCGTTGTCACAATCTTACGGACTTCTTCAAACGTTGGTTGATCCGTTAAGCCTCTTAGCTCATAGGAAACATCGATTCCGCGTGCTTTAAAGAAATCCGCCCCTGTACCACCAATGGCGATTAAGGCATATTCTTTATTAGAATCGTGGTCTTCTTGAATCATACTCATGGTTTGTTTTAAGATTGAGCTATTGTAGCCACCAACTAACCCTTTGTCAGAAGTGATAACGATATAGCCTGTTTTTTTGACAGGTCGTTGTGCTAACATCACATGATAGTTCCCTTCACTAAGAGAAGATTGTTCTGTTTCACGTAATTCACTTAACTGAGCAGCTACTAAATGCGTAACGACACTACGAATTTTTGAAGAATATTCTTGAAAGCTTTTAGAGGCGCCTTCTGACTTGGTCAATTTGGCTGCAGAAACCATTTGCATCGCTTTGGTAATTTGGCTTGTCTTTTTTGTTGATGCAATGCGTTGTTTGATTTCGTTTAATGAAGCACCCAATGTCGCTCACCTCTCTTATGCGTTATCGATTTTTTCTAAAGCTTCTTTGGCTGAATCTCCGCTATTGTTTGCCGCTGCAAACATTTCAGAAAACTCTGTAATCGCTGCATCTAATGCATCAGTATCTGGTAAGTCTTTCGTAGTACGAATGGTTTCCAATAAGTCTGCATGTTTGCCATCAAAATAATCGAATAAATCTTGTTCAAAGTGTAAAATTTTATCTACGCTCACGCTATCTAAAAAGCCGTGTGTTAACGCATATAAAATTAAGACTTGTTTTTCTACAGGCAGTGGCGCATGTAGTTTTTGTTTTAAAATTTCTACCGTACGACGACCACGGTTTAATTTAGCTTGTGTTGCCGCATCTAAATCAGAGCCAAATTGTGTAAAGGCTTCTAACTCACGGTAACTAGCTAAGTCTAAACGAAGCGTTCCGGCAACTTTTTTCATTGCTTTGATTTGCGCTGATCCTCCGACACGAGAAACAGATAACCCAGCATCAACGGCTGGACGAGTGCCTGCATAGAACAAGTCGCTTTCTAAGAAAATTTGTCCATCAGTGATTGAAATAACGTTTGTTGGAATATAAGCAGAAATATCGCCTGCTTGTGTTTCAACGAATGGTAAGGCTGTCATTGAACCGCCACCTAATTCATCACTTAATTTAGCTGCACGTTCTAACAAACGTGAGTGTAAATAGAAGACATCCCCTGGATAAGCTTCACGACCTGGTGGACGGCGTAATAGTAAAGAAAGTTCACGATAAGCCACGGCTTGTTTTGATAAGTCATCAAAAATAATTAAGACATGTTTGCCGTTATACATGAATTCTTCACCCATTGCAGTTCCTGCATACGGTGCAATGTAAAGTAATGGTGCTGGTTGTGAAGCCCCTGCAGTCACAACGATTGTATAATCTAAGGCACCAAATTTACGAAGTGTTTCTACTTGGTTACGAACAGTAGATTCTTTTTGACCAATCGCTACATAAATACAAATTACATCTTGTCCTTTTTGGTTAATAATTGTATCAATTGCAATCGATGTTTTCCCTGTTTTACGGTCTCCAATAACTAATTCCCGTTGTCCACGACCAATTGGTACGAGGGCATCAATGGCTTTTAAGCCAGTTTGCATTGGTTCAGCAACAGATTGACGTTGCATAACACCGGGAGCTGTTGCTTCCACAGGACGTGTTTTGTCTGTTTTAATTTCGCCTAAACCATCTAACGGTTGACCTAATGGATTAACAACACGGCCAATCAAAGCTTCCCCAACGGGTACTTCCATGATTTTGCCTGTGCGTTGTACTTTATCTCCTTCACGAATGGTTTCAAAATCGCCAAGGATAATAATCCCTACATCATTTGTTTCTAAGTTTTGTGCCATTCCGTATGAACCGTTTGAAAACTCAACAAGTTCTCCACTCATGGCATTTTCTAAACCGTGGGCGCGGGCAATTCCGTCACCGACGTAAGTGACTGTTCCAACTTCTTCAACAGCAAGCTGTTGTTGATAGTTTTCGATTTGTTCTTTAATCAAGGCACTGATTTCTTCTGCTTTGATAGCCATTCAATTCACCTCTTTGTAGTCCTAAAGATTATTTTAATAACTTCTGCTGCATATGTTCTAATTGTTTGCGGATGCTGCCATCGATTACTTGATGGTTTGCTTCAATAACCACTCCGCCGACAATTGACGGGTCAATTAAATTGACTAAATGCGCTTGTTCATACCCTAATAATTGGGCAGCTTTTTCTTCCATTGCTTGATGTTGTTCTTTTGATAAAGGAATGGCTGTTGTCACTGAACCCAAAATTAGTCCTTGGTGCTCATCATAACGTCGTTCATATTCATCAATCATCAAGAGCAGATCGTACATGCGACGATATTCGTAAACCACTCGCAAAAAGTTTTGCATCATTTCACTAAAACCTGTTACTAGTTTTTCCATGATGCTGTCTTTTTCATAAGGCTCTAAGCGATCATCACTTAAAATATCGCCAATACCAGGTACTTGGTGATAGACTTCGCGAAGCGTCAATAATTCTTGATAAATTGCTTCAGCTTGGTTCTTTTCAACTGCCAACTCAAACAAAGCCTTGCCGTAGCGTTTACCAACTGTATATTTATCTAGTTTCATTTGCTTTACCTAAACTTTCAATATAAGAATCAATCAATGCTTCATGTGCATCTGGTGTTAATTCTTTATTTAAAATTTTGGCTGCAATTTGAAGAGAAAGATCTGCCACTTCATTTTTTACTGAAGACAATGCTTCTTCACGTTCTTGAGAAATATCTGTCCGAGCTTTTTCGCGTAAGCGAGTAACTTCCGCAGTTGTTTCTTTTAATGTTTTTTGGCGAGTCTGTTCTCCACTTTCTTTCGCGTTTTTAATAATTTCAGCTGCTTCTGATCTGGAAGAAAGTAATTGTTGTTGACGTTCTTTTTCCATTTTCGCTGCTGCTACGCGAGATTGTTCTGCAGAGTCTAAATCGTTGGCAATTTTTTCTTCACGTTGTGTCAAAATATCTACGATTGCTCCCCATGCATATTTCTTTAATAAGAGCATCAAGATTAAAAATGCACCACTGACAACAATCATCGTGCCTAGTGTGGTACTAGGAGCCGTTTCACCGACTACCAATGTAGTAAGTAGCATGAAGTCTCAACTTCCTTTCCTGCAAAAATCGATTTAGCTTCTTCAACTGCTTTATCACCAGCTATTGAAAAGGCTAAAGATAGAAGAAAGCAGTGACGGTCCCGATAATAATCAGCGTCCTGCCTCCATTTTATTGCTTATCTGAATAAAAGTAATAAAGAAACAACGACACCTAAAATTGGCACAGCTTCGATTAAAGCGACCCCGATAAACATTGTTGTTCTTAATTGACCAGACATTTCTGGTTGACGAGTCATTGACTCGATTGTTTTTGAAATAACTTGTCCGTTACCGATAGCGGCTCCGATAGCTGAACCGAAAATTGCAATTGCTGCTGCGATAAAATTTAATCCTTCCATTGTGTAAAATCCTCCTAAAAGATAATTTTTGTCCTTCGTATTTCTTGATTATTCTTCTGTTTCAATTTTGTGTGACATATAAACCATTGAAAGTGTCACAAAGATAAACGCTTGGATACATCCAATAAAGATTGAGAATGCTACCCAAATCATTTCTAGCGGAATTGCTAGTGGGATAACCCATAATCCAACGCTTGCTACGGTTCCAGCAATCAAGCCCAATAGAACTTCGCCGGCAAAAATGTTTCCGTACAAACGCAAGCCTAATGTTAATAGATTCGTGAATTCTTCCATTAATTTTACCGGTAGTAAGAAACCAACGGGTCTTAAATAACTATTAACTAGATAGCCTTTAAAACCAAAGCGTTTCATACCAAAGAAGTGTGTTAAGACAATCATCATCATCGCTAACGTTAAGGTTACGATTGGATCGGCGGTTGGACTTTTCCAAACGCTGAGATCGTCGCCCACAACGATTTTTGTAACGAGACCCAAGATGTTTGAAACAAGCACAAACATGAAAAGGGTAAACGCCATTAAATGAAAATTGCTCACTTCTTTACGAGGTAAATTGTCTGTAATGATTCCACGAATAAAATCCACTAACCATTCGATGACCGTTTGTTTGCCTTTAGGTCGTAGCTTCATATTTCTCGTACAAGCATAGACAAAGGCGAAAACAATGATACACGTCAACAGCACCATCAAAACAATGGTTCCATCAAACCAAATTGGTCCGATATTGAAGAGTAATTTCTTCTCTTCCAAATCAATTCACCTCTTTTCCAACAATCTTTCAGAAGTTTCATCCTACTCCTGAGTGATAATCCCTGGCAAAGCTATCGTACCACCACTTGTTGATAATTTACAAATAGTTTACTTTTAAAATTTCATGTGTTGAAAATTGGTTGGAAAACCTTTTCCATAAACCAATCTAATGCGGGGTGGTACTGCTTTCCGAAGCGATTAAAAAATGAATCATTTACATTCATTTACTCAACACTTACCAGATTTTACACCTAATCCGAAGAAAGGCAAGCAAATATGCGAAAAAGAATAAATTTACATTTTTAACGTCGGTTATTTTTTAATGTTCGGCTGATTTGTCGGTCAACTTCCTTACGTTTCAAGTCTTCACGCTTGTCGTACTGCTTTTTCCCTTTAGCTAAACCAATCAAAACTTTGGCATAGCCATCTTTAATATAGACCTTCAAAGGTACTAATGTGATACCTGTATTTTTGGTTTCGCCGATTAACTTATTAATTTGTTTTTTGTGTAATAATAATTTTCTGGTACGTAATGGGTCATGATTAAAAATATTGCCCTGTTCATATGGACTAATATGAACATTATACAAAAAGGCTTCTCCGTTTCGAATTCGTGCAAAACCATCTTTTAAATTGATACGACCATTACGAATAGATTTGATTTCTGTTCCTTGTAAAACAAGCCCAGCTTCAACCGTATCGATAATTGAATAATCATGTCTAGCTTTGCGGTTTTGTGCGATTAATTTTCCTTCCCCTTTTGGCATAAGCGACCTCCTCTACTTCTTCTTTTTCCCTTTTTTATTTTTTTGTTTCATTGCTTCTTTATAAAAAGGTTGTTTTTTGCCTTTGCCTTTTTTCTTATTTTTCTTTTTCTTACCATCAAATGATTCATCTTTTTTATTTCTTCGTTGATTATTTGAACGAGTTGAAGAATTGGCTTTACCTTTTTTACGTCCTTTTGGTCCTTCGACTGGCGCGACTTCCTCAGCTGAAATCAATTCAAAATCAACTTCTCTTGTTTCTGGATCAGCTTTTTCAACACGGATTTGAACTTTCTGACCAATTTTCAAAGTCATTCCCGTCCGTTCACCAACTAACGCCATATGATTTTCAATAAAGTGGAAATAATCTTGTTTTAAGTTGTTCACGTGAATTAAGCCTTCTATTGTATTAGGCAGTTCCACAAAGATACCAAATTTTGTGACTGAGCTGATGATCCCGTCATACGTTTCTCCCACTTTATCTACCATAAATTCGGCTTTCTTCATGGCGTCCACTTCACGCTCTGCATCAACTGCGCGACGTTCCATACTTGAACTATGATTGGCAATTTCTGGTAATGCTTCGTTCCATTTTTCTTGATTTTTTTCAGATTGATCTTGGCTATAGCTGCGAATCAAACGATGCACAATTAAATCTGGATAACGACGTATTGGTGAAGTGAAATGCGTATAATATTCAGCAGCCAACCCATAGTGTCCGTAGTTGTCTTCTGAGTATTTCGCTTGTTGCATACTTCTTAGCAACATCGTATTGATAACCACTTCTTCCGGCTTATTTTCAACTTGCTCTAAAACTTTTTGTAAATCTTTCGGTGAAATGTTTTCTTTTGTTCCTTTAACAAGAATGCCAAGTACTGCAGCAAAGTCAAAGAAACGTTGCATTTTTTCTTCTTTTGGTTGTTCATGAATCCGATAAATAAATGGCAGTTTTAAGTCATGATAATGACGCGCCACAGTTTCATTCGCTGCCAACATAAAGGATTCAATTAATCGTTCACCCACACCACGCGTGCGTAAAAGAATATCTTTGGGATGACCATTTTCATCAACTAGGACTTTGGCTTCACGATCTTCAAAAGAAATCGCACCACGGCGCATACGCATCTCTTCTAATATATGGTGCAGCTCACCCATCTCTTTAAACATGGGAACTAGTTCTTTGTAGCGTTCTAACGTTTCAGGTTTTTGCTCTTCTAAAATTTCATTGACTGCTGTATAGGTCATTCGCTCCGTTGTTTGGATTACACTTTGGAAAATTTCATGCGAAATAACTTCTCCTTCTGGTGTAATTTCCATCTCACAACTCATGGTTAAACGTGGAACATGTGGGTTTAGCGAACAAATCCCATTTGATAATCGCTGCGGAATCATTGGCACAACTCGGTCTGTCAAATAGACACTTGTACCACGTTCATACGCTTCCATATCCAATTGGCTTCCTTCAGTTACATAATAAGAAACATCTGCAATATGCACCCCTAAAAAGAAATTGCCATTTGCTAACTTTTGTACCGTTACTGCATCATCTAAATCTTTCGCATCTTCTCCATCAATCGTCACAATCAACTGATCACGTAAATCCCGACGACCGACTAAATCGCTTTCTGCAATAGTTTCTGGTACTTGGTCCGCTTCAGCCAAAACTTCATCAGGAAATGCTGTGGGAATTCCATGAGCCACCACGATTGATAAAATATCCATTCCTGGATCATTTTTATGACCAATCACTTGTTTGACTAGTCCTTCCATACTCGTTGGATATTCTTGATCTGGATAATAGGTAATTTCAGCAATGACAATGCTACCATCTACTGGCTTAATCCCTTCAGGTGCAATTGATACAGTATACTGATTCAATTTCTTATCTTTGGGTATCATGTAGCCATACAGTCCCATTTCTGCCATTTCTTCTTCACTATATGCCACAAATTCTCCGACAACTTGGCTCACTGCTCGCTCTTTAATTTCTTTGACTTTACCTTCTGCGCCGCGATCTGAAAAAGGATCCGCATGTTGGATCACGTTAATTAAAACCGTATCTCCATCCATTGCAAAGTTCGTTGCCTCTTTCGGAATGTAAACATCTGGTTCTTCAGGATCGATGGTTACAAAACCAAAGCCTCGTTCATTTGCACGAAACGTTCCTTCTATTAATAAGTCTTTCATTGGTAACAGGACTTTGCCTTTTTTGTTGAAACTAACTGACTTTTCTCGTTCCATTTGTGCAATGGTTTGCACTAAAATTTTAAAATCTGAACTTTTTTCTAAATTCAAGCCTTGTGCAATTTCTTCCATTGAAAAGCTTTTCTTTTTTTGGCTTTCCATGAAATGTAAAATTTGCTCTTTAATTGTTTGTTTTGTCATTATTTCTCCTCATTCCAAGGTAGTGTTGCTAAAAATTGCACCACATCTTGCTCTAATTGTTTATGTTCTCCACTCACCGTAATGACATGTCCGCTGTTTGGGTACCATTGTAAGGTCACACGTGCTTGTGTTAGTGCTTGGGCCGTTTGATAGACGCCCATTGGCTCAATCATTTCATCTTTGCCAGCTTGCGCTAAGAAAAGAGGTGCGTGGATTTTGTTTAGTTTGTCAGCCGTCTGACTAGCAATCGTTTCAATCGCTCCTAATTGTTGTTTGACTCGTTGCTCAATCGATTGCAACCGGCTTTGTTGTTCCTCTGCAGGAACTTCTGCGATTTTCATCACGTTTTCTGCGTATAATACAAAATTTTCTGGGACTTTATTTTCGACAGGGTAGATCGGTGAACAGAAAAATCCACCACCAATTAATCCTGTTAATTGTTCCGTTAATGCATGCATACTGAAAATCCCGCCCATTGATAAACCAAAAATGGCAATTTCTTGGTAGCCTCTTTCTCTCAAAAAAGCGACTGCTTCTTGTGTATCTTGCCACCATTGCTCCGTTGTTTGATCTAAAATATCTTCAGGAACTAGCGTGCCATGTCCTGAAAAATTAGGCGAATAGACAGTATAATTTTCTTTTTCTAAACGTCTGCTTAACATCCGTACATCATTACTGCTGCCAGAATAAGCGTGTAATAAAAGGACCGCCCGTTTTCCTTTTTCTGAAAATAACGGCTTCGGTAAATTGATTTTTTTTGCCACTTCGCTCACCTCAGCTTCATTCTATCATATTCTCAAAAGAAAACCTTCCGAAATGATAAGTTTCAAAGACTTTTTCAGAAAGAAAAAGAACAGAAAAATAAGTGTCCGCACTCATCTCTCTGTTCTAAACTTGTCATTTTAAAAGATTACGTACTTATTTTGAAGATAAGAACGCCAAAACAAATAATAAAATCATCCAAATTGCGCCAAGAACTGCTGTTGAGCGTTGCATAACAGCTTCAAAACCGCGCGCTTTTTGCTTCCCAAATAATTTATCTGCACCGCCAGTGAAGGCACTTGCTGCACTGTTTTGTTTGCTTGGTTGCATCATAACAGTAATGACGATTAAAACAGATAAAATGATGACCAACGTTAAGATTAGATTATACATGCGTTAATTCTCCTTTTTATACAAATATGCGAAATTCATCTACTTTAATGTAGCATATTTTATCTGTAAACACCAGTGAAATTTAATGTCTTTCCCTATTTGTCTCTAATAGCAACAGCCGCAAGTAGGAATCAGATTTCTACTTGCGGCTGTTGCTAGTTTCTTCTTTATTTTCTCAATACGTCTCCGTATTCAGGTTTAGTATCAAATTCTTTTTTGGCAAATGGACATAGCGGAATAATTTTTTTATGCTCTTTTCTCGCTTTTTCAACACCGGCTAAAACAAGTTTTTCAGCTAATTTTTGTCCACGATAAGTTGGATCAACAAACGTATGGTCAATAATCATCATGCTTTCGCCAGCATCTGACCAAGTCATTTCACCAATTTCTTGGTTTTCATCGTTATATAGAGCAAAACGATTGTTTTCTTCTTTAATTTGCATATTCGTTCCCTGCTTTCCGAATATATTTTAGAGCACCACTTGGACATGAATCTACCACAATCATGTCATTTTCAACACTTCCGTTATTTGGAATAATCCATGGTTTCCGACCAACTTCAAAGACTTCTGGATTTCCACGAACACAATTACCAATATGTTCACAAATATCTTTATTATAAAAGATATCAATTCCTTCACCAGTATATTTACGGTAGCCTTCTTTTAATAGTTGTTCTTCCGTGACTGGTTGCCCATCTATTTGGTTTCCTTTCATTGCACAATCTCTCCCCTGTAACTTATTAATATTAAAAACGTACCTTTATTTTACCACTAAGCTGGACATTCAGGCAATTAATTGTTCCACCTTACTTGCCAATTCGACGAGCACGCAAAGCAGATAAGATTGACACAGTGTCCACGACTTCTTGTAGCATAGCCCCGATTAGCGCCGGAATGATCCCGGTACTAGCAATTAGCATTAGTAAAACGCAGATAAAAATTCCGATTAATACAGATTGTTTGGCAATTTTCATGGTATCTTGGGCAATTTCGACCGCTTGGCTGACTTTACTTAAGTCATCTTTTAAAATAACAACGTCAGCAGTTTCACTAGCCGCAGTAGCTCCATGAGCGCCCATAGCAATACCTACGTCTGCAGCGGCAAGCGAAGGTGCATCATTTACACCATCTCCTACCATGATGACTGGATGATTTTCTTTAGGCAATTCTTTTAGAATAGTTAATTTATCTTGTGGTAAACATTCCCCATGTACTTCGGTAATTCCTACTTCTGCAGCAATCGTTTCTGCGACGGATTCTTGATCCCCCGTCAGCATTAAAATTCGTTGAAGATGTAATTGGTGTAATTTTTCCATAGTCTCTTTTGCTTCTGGGCGTACAGTGTCTGTAAAAGTAATTCGGCCTAAATATGTGCCATTACGTGAAATATGAATAGTCGTTTTATCAATTTTTTCAGTTGCTTGAGACTCTTGTGTCACAAAATTCTTTTTACCTACCCGTATCTCAGCACCATCCACAAATGCCTTCACGCCAGCACCAGAAACTTCCGCTAGATCTGTAATATTTTTTAATGGGACATCTTGCTTTCTGGCATAAGCAACAATTGATCTAGCTAAAATATGACTTGATTCTTGTTCCACGCTTGCTGCCAATCCCACTAATTCAGCAGCAGTTATTCCAGCATTGATTGGTTGGACTTGATCAACAGAAAGTTGTCCTTGCGTAATCGTGCCTGTTTTATCAAACGCAATCGTTTTTGCAGAAGCTAATTTTTCGACCATCGTTCCCGATTTAATAACGACCCCATGACGACTTGAACGACCCATCCCTGCCACTAAAGCAATTGGGGCAGATAGAATTAAAGGACACGGCGAAGCAACCACTAAGACTTCCGCAAAGCGTGTCGGACTTTTTGAGACAAACCAAGCAACACCTGCAATTAGGTAGGCAATTAGTGTAAAAGGTACCGCATAGCGGTCTGCTAAACGTACAAAATGAGCTGGTCGTGCCGCAGATTCTTTCACTAAGTTCACAATTGTTTGATATTGACTGTCGGCTACAGTTTTTTCAGCAACCATTTTCAAAGAGCCATCACCATTCACGGAACCCGACATTAATTCATCCCCAGGATTTTTTTCAATTGGTTTTGATTCTCCTGTTAATGAAGATTCATCGACTGTTGATGTCCCGGTTTTTACCAAGCCATCAACTGGAACTAGTTCCCCTGGTTTTACTACTAATTCATCGCCAACATTGATTTCCTCAACAGAAACATCTTCTAAATTTTCGCCATTCAAGCGATGAGCTTTTTGTGGCGAGTTATCCAATAATGACTTCAGCTCTTGGTTAGCTTTTCCAGCGGCATAGTCTTCTAATGAATCACCACCAGTCAACATAATTAAAATCATCAAACTGGCCCAGTATTCTCCCACAGCTAAGGTTGCAACGATAGCGGTAATCGCTAAAATATCGACACCATATTTTCCTTCACGTAAGGTTTGAATCATTTCCCAGAACATCATTAACGCCATTACAGAACCTGTTATTAAAATAATGCCATACGCCCAATTCGGCTGATGTAAAATAAATTCAAATAATAATGCCAAAACTCCTGTTATAATTGTAATCCCCAATTTTGTTACATGCTTCATCTCTTTTTCTCTCCCATCATTCACTTTACATTATTGAGCGTACCTTTTCTGTTTTGAAAAAGAAAGTGAAAACGCCTAAATGAAAACGACTTTCATTATCATAGGATAGTTGCTGTAGCAACGTTTACTTTCTGAAAAGTAGTTATGTAAAAAAAACACAGACCATCGTTCATTCGCCGATGGTCTGTGTTTTTATTTCCAAAAATCATCAAAAATTGTAATGGGTAAATGCCGTTTGTGTTGTCCTTTTTTATACCAGTTTTCAATTGTTTGTTGATCTGTTTCCGAGACTTTTTTGCCTTCCAAATAGTCATCAATGGCATCATACGTGACACCTAAGGCAACTTCATCTGCAACTAACGGTTTGTCATCTTCTAGATCAGCTGTTGGTATTTTTAGATACAAGGCTTCTGGTGCCCCAAGTTCTTTCAGCAAAGCTTTTCCTTGGCGCTTATTTAAACGAAATAACGGTAAAATATCCGCTCCGCCATCGCCATATTTGGTGAAGAAAGCTGTCACATTTTCGGCTGCGTGGTCTGTGCCAATTACTGCGCCAGCATTTTCGCCAGCTACTGCATATTGTGTAATCATACGTTGACGTGCTTTCATGTTCCCTTTATTAAAATCGCTAATTTGAACACCAGCGTTTTCTAGCGAACCAACCATTGCATCCACTGCTGGTTTAATATCCACTCGTAAAGAAACATCTGGCTGGATAAAGGCTAGCGCGGCTTGTGCATCAGCTTCATCTGCTTGCTCACCGTATGGAAGGCGAATCGCAATAAATTGATACGACATATCTCCTGTTTCTTCGCGCATTTCAGTCATCGCTAATTGTGCTAAGCGACCAGCTAATGTTGAATCTTGTCCGCCACTAATTCCCAAGACAAAGGTTTTTAAAAAAGGATGTTTAGTTAAATAAGCTTTCAGAAAATCAATACTTTTACGAACTTCTTCTTTTGGATCAATTGTCGGTAAAACACCTAACTCTTGAATGATTTTTTCTTGAAGTGTTGTCATTTCTAGGCCTCCTTATTCACCGTTTCCGTTAAATGTTTAACGTCTTTACGCACTTTTCCCAATAAATTCATTTTGTGGTTCCAACAATCTGTTGAAAGGTCCACTGGATATTTCTGCGGATTCAAGTCCCGCTTGTATTCTTCCCAAAGTGAATCTAAATTTTCTTTTGCATATTGTTTAATTTCATCTAAAGTTGGTAATTCGTACACACGTTTTCCTTCAACGAAAATATCCTGGAGTACTGGCCGTGCTTCAAAATCACGGACATACTTATTAATAAAGGTATGAACGGGATGGAACATATAAATTTCTTCTTCTTGGCGAGGATCTTCATTCCAAAGTGTCACATAGTCCCCTTCTGACTTTTTATCAGATTTACGTGTAATGCGCCAGACTTGTTTTTTTCCTGGTGTTGTCACTTTTTCAGCATTGCTAGATAGTTTAATGGTATCTTTCATTTGACCATCTTCACCTTCAATTGAAACTAATTTAAACACCGCTCCTAAAGCCGGTTGATCATAGGCGGTAATCAGCTTGGTACCCACGCCCCATACATCAATTTTTGATTTTTGCATTTTTAGATTCAAAATCGTATTTTCATCTAAATCATTCGATGCATAAATTTTTGCTTCAGTAAAGCCAGCTTCGTCCAGTTGTTCACGAACTCGTTTAGAAATATAAGCCATATCGCCACTATCAATCCGCACACCTAGGAAATTAATTTTATCCCCCATTTCTCGAGCTACTCGAATTGCGCTTGGCACTCCCGCTTTCAAAGTATCATACGTATCAACAAGGAAAACGCAATCCCGATGTGTTTTGGCATACGCCATGAATGCTTCATAATCATTTCCATACGACTGAACCAATGAATGGGCATGGGTCCCACTAACCGGAATACCAAAAATTTTACCAGCACGAACATTACTTGTCGCGTCCGCCCCACCAATATAGGCGGCTCTTGTGCCCCAAATGGCAGCATCTAATTCTTGTGCCCGGCGTGTTCCAAATTCCAATAAAGGATCATCGCCTATCACGGATTTAATTCGAGCCGCTTTTGTCGCAATTAATGTTTGGAAATTCACCATATTTAGCAAGGCAGTTTCTACCAATTGACATTGTGCCAAAGGACCTTCAATTTGAATTAACGGTTCGTTATTAAAAACCAAATCCCCTTCTAAAGCAGAGCGTACAGTACATTTAAATTCAAAATTTGCTAAATACGTCAAGAAATCTTCTGGATATTCTTCAACTTCTCGGAGATATGCAATATCAGATTCTGTGAACGTTAAATTTTCGAGATAATTGACTAAACGTTCTAAACCTGCAAAAATTGCGTAGCCATGATTAAAGGGCATCTCTCTAAAGTAACATTCAAAAACAGCATGTAAATCTGCTCTCCCTAATTCCCAGTATGTTTGCATCATATTGATTTGATACATATCTGTATGCAATGTCAAACTATCATCTGCATATGTATAGTCCATCGTTTTCTACCTCTATTCTTTGTATTAAAAACTTGTTTATATTATAACAAAAAAATTTTTTTTAGCCTAAAATCTGCTTAGACCTCTTTTTCTTTAAAAATGAAAAATTTACTGAAGAAATAATTTAAAATCACTACTACAACTTGTGTAATCATTTTCGCCCAAAACGATGAAAAATGAATGCCATCAATTAGGAGAATCATTAAACCCATATCAGCCACAAAAGATAAAATTCGGTACCAATAAAATAAGCCCATTTCTTTAAAAAAACCAGCTATGCTTTCATGCTTACTTGCGAATACCCAATATTTATTCGTGAAAAAGGCAAATAGAACAGATAAAAACCAACTAATTGTGTTACTTATCTTGTAATCCAACCCTAACACATTTTGACAAACAAAAAACACAACTAAGTTGACGACAGTCGTTGCACCACCAAAAAATAAATAAGCCAGTACTTCTCGGTATTTACGAAATAATTCTTTCAATTTTCACGCATCCTTTCAACTAATCATTTTATCAAACTTCGGCAAGAAAACCTATCTATTTTGTGTAAAGACACAATTCTCTTACTAATTTTACTATTTATTAAGGTATTTATGAAAAACATAGTAAGAGAAGAGGAGAAGTTCATCCATGGATGAACTTCTCCTCTTCTCTTCGTCTAATAATATATGACTCCATCAACCAATAAGTTAAATCAGCATTAGTCCTTTAGCTTAGGAAGTGCTATCGTTTGTCCTTCGGTTAATACAGAATACGTTAAGTCATTTGCCTGCTTGAGGGCGGTTAAGGAATAGCCCGTTTTTTTAGCAATTTTTGCGAGTGTCTCTCCTCTTTTTACTTCATAATACTCAGTAGACTCTGTTTTTGAGTCATTCGCTTTACCATTTGATTGCTCTGCTGTCTTCAAAGCATTAGTCACCGATTTACTGATTATTAGTGATTGAAGTAACGCTTGTTCTTTCGGTTCTAGAGAAGTCGCCGCTGTTTGCTGAGGAATCGTAATCTTTTGGCCAATATAAAACATTTCTTTAGTCTTTGAATTTTGTTTTAAAATGGCTGTTGCTGACACACCAAACGTCTGGCTAATGGTGGCGAGAGAATCTCCTTTGCTTACTTCATAGACGACTGCTTCTTTTTTTAGCTGTTCTTTGACTGCTTCCTTATCAAACGAAGGTTTCTTTTCTTCTGCCAAATTAGTCACTACTGGTTTCTTCTTTTCTTGATCGTATTCAGTTAATTGATAGGTTTCAATCAACGCATTTAATTTTTTATCGTAATATGTATCCGTTGCATAGCGACCTGTTAAAAATTTTGTTGCCTGCTGATAATTCGTCGTGTTTGCTTTCAAAACGCCGTGATAAAACGTTGGATTACCCGCCAGCCCATTGATGATTAATTTACTATAGTCTGTTAATGACTCTTTATAGGAAGGATACTGACGAAAATCGGCATGAATGGTGGTCATCTTCCCTTTACCATCATCTTCTTGTGTGGAAAAGCTGACACTTTGACCTTGATAAGCGCCTTTAATGCCAAACAAATTATAATTTGGCGGCGCCGCTAACGCACTATTGCCCGAGCCACTTTCTAAAATAGCTTGAGCTATCATGACAGAAGCGTATAGATCATGTCGCTGACCAATAACTCGTGCTTCTTCACCGATTTTTATAATAAACTCAGAAGTAGAAGCATTCTCTTGGACAACAAAATTTGCCTCGGCTTGTTGTTGAATTCCTGCTTGCTTTTCCTTTTCTTGACTATTGTCTACCTCTGAATGTACCAACGGCTCTTTGGTCTTTTCAGTTAATGTAGAATTTTGTGGTTCCTGATTATGAGGCGGCTTTTCAGTGAGTGCTTTACGCTCTTCAGACGCTGGTTGCTCACTTTGTAACGATTCGGTTGGTTTAGTACTAGCAATTGTCTTTTCTTGTGGCGGTAAACTATTTTCAGATTCTAATGGTTCCACATTATTTTCCTGATGGTCACTGCTGTCATTTTGTGTTGAACTTTCTTGTTGTTCAGACGAACTTATTATTGTTTCGTTCAGCGTTGAAGAAGTAAGGGTTCCTTGGTCTTGATTGGCTTGGTCCGCTCTTTTTTCTTCCAGCGATAGCTGTCGACTTTCGTCCCTCGTTTCGGTCTCTTCTTGAGCGATTAATGGTTCCGAATTGTAGTAACTGGCGCCCGCATAAATCCCTAAAATTCCAATACATACCAACTTCAAATATCTTGCCTTTCTTTTTTTCATCGCATTTCTCCTTCATTTACCTCTTTATTTCTGCTAATAATTGCTCTATCTGTTGGTACATTCCTGTTGATTCATTCTTGATGGTCAGCATTTGTTCACAATAAGCTTGGTACTCTCTTGCCACTTGCTTCATGCGTGTTAAAGTTGCTAAACGTTGTTCCATCTCTTCATGAACTGTTGCAACTTGTTGGTTAGCTTGGGCAATTGTTTCTTTTGCTTGACGTTTGGCTTCTAATAAGACTTCACCAATTTCTTTTTGAGAAAGCGTAACGGCTGTGTCTAAGTTCTCTTCGCTAGTCTGTCTCTGTTGTATCTTTGCTTCAGACAATTGTTTCTGTAAAGAAGTGATAGTTGCTTCTTTATCACTTAACGTTTCTTTAACATCTTTAAGTTGAACATCTTTTTCGACTACTTGTTTTTGTAATGCTTCCACTTCATTGGTTTGCATTAATAATTGCTCCGTTAGTTTTTTTATGGATTGCTGATATAGTTGATTTTCTTCTTCTAGTTTTTCAGCAAAAGAAAACGATTCTTCCGACAGTTCAGTCGGCACTTCTTGCTTGACCTGCTTAACTTTTGCAGCTTGCTCTTTTGCATAAACAACCTCGTCATCAAAGCTTGCTTCCTCTGTTACCGTTGGTTGTGCTTTCATCGATTGTTCATTTTCAAAATCCGGCATCTTCTCATACTCCTCATCTTCATTGTTTTTAGTCAAAAATTGCCACATTTGTTTCTCCTCCTTCGTACCTTTTACACCGTTAACATATAGCCTTTTGAGCGAATTGTTTTGATATATTGTGGTTTGTTCACATCTTGTTCAATTTTTTTACGCAAATGGAAAATCACATTAGCGACACGATATTTTCGTTCATTCGCAGTATCTTTCCAGACATTTTTGTAGAGTTCTTCATATGTAATTGTTTGTCCTGCGTGTTTGTATAAATACTCTATTGTGAAAAATTCCAATTTTGTTAAAAGAATTTCTTCTCCACTTCCCAAGCAAACACTCAAATTTGGCGCAATTAAATACAATCTCTCAGAAAGATTCTTAGTAACTGTTTGTTCCTCGTTTGCAATAGCTAATTTAGGATAAAAAAGTCTTTTTACACGTTGCAATAAATTACTCATGCTTAACATGCATTCTTGACGATCATAAGAATGATCAAAAACGCCATCTGCACCTAATTGTAAATAAATAATTCGATTGACTTTACTAATTACTTCTGTCCGAGAAAATAACCAAATCGGTAAATCTGACTGCTTGCGAATCGTCATTAATAACTCACAACAAGTATTTACTTGCTGGTGGTCAGTAACTTCAATCACTAATCCATCAATATGGTGCAAATGAAGAAGTATATTTGTTCCTTGGATGATCTGACATTCTACTTGATTACTAACAAACCAATTTTGACAGTATTCTTTTGTTTCAATTGTCAAAGGAACGACACCAATTGTATATTTTTCCATTTTTCCACCTCAATCTTCCTAATATTCCCCTTCAAAATATAATAATTTTTATTTATATTCTATTAATAAATAAAAATTACCAACTACTAGTTTTCAAAAAATGATTGCTATTACTAAATTTTATCGAATAAAAACAAGGCTGTCTAGCTAAAATGAAGCCTTTAAATTATCATCTTTTTTGTTAAATGAGTAAATATTTGAGAAAATACTATAAGCAAAGATATTATTTAGATTATTTATTCTTTATGTAAAAAAAAGCTTACGATTTTTCAATCGTAAGCTTTTAGAATACTTTTTTTATTTTTACATCATACCGCCCATGCCCATTGATGGATCCATCATAGGAGCTGGTGCAGCTGGTTCTGGTTTGTCTGCAACAACTGCTTCAGTTGTTAATAATAAAGCTGACACAGAAGCTGCATTTTGTAAGGCAGAACGAGTTACTTTTGTTGGGTCAACAATACCGGCTTCAACCATGTTTACCCATTCACCGTTAGCTGCATTGAATCCAATACCTAAGTCAACATTTTTTAGTTTGTCAACAATCACTGATCCTTCATAACCAGCATTTTCAGCGATTTGACGGATTGGTTCTTCTAATGCACGAACGACAATCTTGATCCCTGTTGCCACATCGCCTTCAGCTTCTAGCGCAGCGACTTTACCAATTACATTGACAAGTGCAGTACCACCACCAGAAACCATGCCTTCTTCTACAGCGG
Source organism: Enterococcus sp. DIV2419 (assembly GCF_051711865.1). Lineage (NCBI taxonomy): Bacteria > Bacillati > Bacillota > Bacilli > Lactobacillales > Enterococcaceae > Enterococcus > Enterococcus sp. DIV2419. The sequence goes on along the minus strand of NZ_JBIONS010000001.1, from coordinate 845,979 downwards.
CACGTGTTGCGTTTAACGCATCTTCAATTCGTAATTTTAATTCTTTTAATTCTGTTTCAGTTGCAGCACCGACTTTAACGACAGCAACCCCGCCAGCTAATTTAGCTAAACGTTCTTGTAATTTTTCACGATCAAAATCAGACGTTGTTTCGCCGATTTGGTTTTTAATTAAATGAACGCGGGCATCAATGGCTTCTTTTGAACCAGCACCTTCGACAATTGTTGTGTTATCTTTGTCGACAACTACTTTGCTAGCATTTCCTAAGTTTTCAATAGTTGTGTCTTTTAACTCTAACCCTAAGTCGTCAGTGATTACTGTACCACCTGTTAAAATAGCAATATCTTCAAGCATCGCTTTGCGGCGGTCACCAAATCCTGGCGCTTTTACTGCGACAACATTAAATGTACCACGAATTTTGTTCAATACTAATGTTGGTAGAGCTTCCCCATCAACATCATCCGCAATGATCAATAGTGGACGGCTTTGTTGTAGAATTTGTTCTAATAAAGGTAAGATATCTTGAATATTTGAGATTTTTTTGTCTGTAATTAAGATATATGGATTTTCTAAAACAGCTTCCATTTTATCGTTGTCAGTAACCATGTATTGAGATAAATAACCGCGGTCGAATTGCATTCCTTCAACCACATCTAATTCTGTTTCAATCCCTTTTGATTCTTCAATGGTAATTACGCCGTCGTTACCAACTTTTTCCATTGCATCGGCAATTAATTGGCCGACTTTTTCAGAACCTGATGAAACAGCAGCGACTTGTGCAATCGCTTCTTTTGAATCAACTACAGATGAAATATTGTGTAATTCTTCTACTGCTGTTTTTGTTGCTAATTCAATCCCACGGCGAATACCTAATGGGTTAGCTCCAGCAGTTACGTTTTTTAAGCCTTCACGAACAATGGCTTGTGTCAAAACAGTCGCTGTTGTTGTTCCGTCACCAGCAATATCATTCGTTTTAGAAGCAACTTCTGAAACTAATTTTGCGCCCATGTTTTCAAAATGATCTTCCAATTCAATTTCCTTAGCAATTGTTACTCCATCGTTAGTAATCAATGGTGAACCAAATGATTTTTCTAAAACAACGTTACGACCTTTAGGGCCTAATGTCACTTTCACTGTATCTGCTAATACATCTACTCCGCGTAGCATTGCTGCACGTGCATCTTCTGCAAATTTAATCTCTTTTGCCATGATTTCTTCACCTCATAATTTTTTTCTTCTATTATATTATTCTGTAAAAGTTGTTTATTATTCAACAGTGGCAATAATGTCTTTGGCTGATACAATTAAGTATTCTACGCCTTCGTATTTCACTTCTGTTCCTGAATATTTTTCAAACATTACTGTGTCACCAATTTTTACTTCCATCGGAACTTTTGTGCCATTTTCAAGCACACGACCTTCACCTACTGCGATAACTTCACCTGTTTGTGGTTTTTCTTTTGCAACGGATGCAAGAACAATTCCTCCAACAGTTTTTTCTTCTTCTTTCGCGACTCTAATTACGACGCGATCGCCTAATGGTTTTAACACAATAAATCCCTCCAAATAAAAAGTTTTCGCTTATTTTAGCACTCGATACACAAGAGTGCTAACTCACACTATTTATAATACTCATTTCACTCTAAAAATGCAAGTCTTTTCTCTCTTTTTCTTGTCAATTATAAGATACGCATTTTTTATTGCGTATTCTTTTTTCATGGAATGTTTTTCCAATCCTTTAATTCATGGTAAAATAAATTGACTACGATTGGAGGCGAATAAAATGAAACAACGTTTACTTACAGCACTAATAGCAACATTCGTTTATTTTGTGATAGCGAATTTAGGAAATCTTGTTTTCAGTGTCACAGAAGGAATTGTTTCGACACTTTGGGAATCTCTTTTCTTTTTCTTATTCGTTTTTCTTTTATTAGGATATCGCAATAATCGTAAAAAATAATTATAGAAAGGATTAACCATGACCTTAAGAAAATCAAGTTTATTTATTTTAGTCACATACATTATCGCTTTTTTCGGGCCGTTACTTTTTTCGGGTATTTCCCCCAATGCAGCGATTAATGTGACAACTGCTCTCTACATTATTGGCGCCCTTGTAATGATTGGCATCTTTTTAAAAACAACAGAACCTTCTCCTTTAGAGGAAACAGCAACCTTGAAATCACCTATTTTTATTTTTTTACTAGGTGTTAGTGGGATTTTCATTGCCATGCTGATTCAAGGGGTTACTTTTGCCATTGAAGTAGCCATCACAGGAGAACAAGCTACTTCTCAAAATACACAAGCTATTGTAGCGGTGATTTTGGCAAATCCTTTATTTATTTTGGCAACTACTATCGGTGGTCCGATTATGGAAGAATTCGTCTTTCGTTATGCATTTATCCATTTAATCCAGCCTTTTACAAATTTCTGGATTGCGGCTACTGTTAGTTCGGCGATTTTTTCACTCGCACATGCCGATGGTCACTTTTTTGTTTATTTCTTTATGGGATTTTTCTTTGCTCTTTTGTACAAGCAAACTGGAAAAATTTGGACCTCAATTATTGCCCATTGCGGCATGAATACGATTGTGATTATTGTTCAACTACTTTTGCATAATGGTGCAATTCAATAAGAAAAGGGCCTTCGTCTAAACGACTAGGCCCTTTTCTTTTGCTTATTCTTCTTCGTCAATCAATTCGTTGTCATGATGTAAGAAATAAATCAATGTTTGTAATTCGTTGGTTAAGTCAACATTTTGAATTAATACTTCAGGTGGCGCTACTAAACGCGCAGCCGTAAAGTTTAGAATTCCTTTAACCCCTGCTTCGGCAAGTTTGTTTACAACTTCTTGCGCTTTGCGAGCTGGAATAGTTAAAATAGCTACTTCGATTTGTTGAACACGAATTTGTTCCATCATATCTTCCATTGGATAAACCGGAATACCGTCAACAATGCGTCCCACAATATCTTCATTCACATCAAATGCGCAACTTACACGAATACTGTTGCTTTGATGGAATTTGTACTTTAATAAAGCACTTCCTAAATTACCAACCCCGATTAATGCGACATTGGTTAACTCATCTTCATTCAACGTTTTTGCAAAAAAGTTCATTAAGTTTTCAACATCATAGCCGTACCCACGTTTACCTAATTCACCAAAATATGAAAAGTCACGACGAATAGTCGCACTGTCTACTTGTACCGCTTCACTTAATTCAGTTGATGAGACTTTATTTTTTCCTGTATCATGTAACATTCTTAAGTAGCGATAATATAAAGGAAGGCGTCGCGCCGTTGCTTTTGGAATAACTTGATCTTTCACAATTGGACCTCCAATACTTTCACTTAAATCTTATCCATTAACATAATAGCAGTTTTTCACAATAAAAAGCAATTCTATGGCTCAAAAATAGCATTTTTCTTCAAAAGTTTGTGATAAAAGGTATAAACCTTCACAAAGCATTTTTTGATACGTGCTATTTTAGCAGATTTTATGCTACACTAAGGGCAATGAATTTAGAAATGAGGACTACTGATGATTTTATTACAAGCAAATCAAGTTGCCCGGCATTTTGGCTCGGAAACATTGTTTGAAAACATACATTTAGAAATTGCAACAAAAAGTCGGATTGCCTTAGTTGGTCGTAATGGTGCTGGAAAATCGACTTTTTTAAAAATCATTGCAGGCATTGATGCTCCCGATAGCGGAACCATTGCCAAAAATAAAACTGCTACGTTAGGTTATTTAGCTCAAAATACCGGCTTAGAATCAGATAAAACCGTTTGGGAAGAAATGACAAAAGCCTTTGCTGACATCCTAGAAATGGAACAGCGTATGCGAGAATTAGAAACCAAAATTAGTGAAATGGAGCCAACCACTTCCGTTTATGAAGGAATTTTAAAAGAGTACGATCAATTGCAACATACGTTTTCTGAAAAAAATGGCTACGGCTATGAAAATGAAATTCGCTCAGTCCTTCACGGCTTTGGCTTTGATGAATCCTTTTACACGAAAGATATTCAAACCTTATCTGGTGGTCAAAAAACCCGGCTTGCATTAGCGAGAATGCTTTTACAAAAACCAGATATTTTAATTCTGGACGAGCCTACAAACCACTTAGATATCGAGACGCTTTCTTGGCTGGAATCTTATTTGCCAAGCTATGCCGGCGCCCTATTGATTGTTTCCCACGATCGTTATTTTTTAGATAAGGTAGTTAATGAAGTTTATGAACTGAGTCGCAAAAAAATGACTCACTACAAAGGAAACTATTCCAAATACTTAGAGTTAAAAGCAGAACAATTAGCCAGTGAATGGAAAGCGTATGAAAAGCAACAAGAAGAAATCAATAAGTTAGAAGATTTTGTTGCCAAAAATCTGGTTCGTGCATCTACAACGAAACGTGCACAAAGTCGCCGAAAAGTATTAGAAAAAATGGACCGTTTAGACCGACCTCAAGGAGATGAAAAATCGGCGCATTTTCTTTTCGATAGTGAAAAAGTCTCGGGAAATGTTGTTTTACAAGTCGAAGATGCCGCCATTGGTTACGACCAAGAACATATTTTATCCGAACCTATTCATTTGGATATTCGTCGCAAAGAAGCCATTGCCTTAGTCGGACCGAACGGAATTGGTAAATCTACTCTCTTGAAATCAATTATTGATCGCATTCCTTTCATTAAAGGAAGTAAAACTTTTGGCACCAATGTTTCTGTAGGTTACTATGACCAAGAGCAAGCCAATTTACATGGCAATAAAACGGTCTTAGCGGAATTATGGGATGAACACCCAACCACACCTGAAAAAGAGATTCGAAGTATTTTAGGCGGCTTTCTCTTCAGTGGAGACGATGTTGAAAAAACGATTCCTTTATTAAGCGGTGGCGAAAAAGCACGTGTGGCATTAGCAAAATTAGCGATGGATCGTGACAATTTCTTGATTCTCGATGAGCCAACCAACCACTTGGATATCGATAATAAAGAAGTTTTAGAAAATGCGCTGATTGATTATGAAGGAACCATCCTCTTCGTTTCCCATGACCGTTACTTTATCAATCGAATTGCAACAAAAGTTGTTGAGCTTTCTGAAAAAGGCAGCAAACTTTATTTAGGCGACTATGATTATTATTTAGAAAAGAAACAAGAGGAAGAAGAAATCGCTGCCCTCTTAGCTAATGAAGAAGCGGCGAAAAAACCCGAACCAGTTACAGCCAAAAATACCTTTTATCAAAACAAGGAGCAACAAAAATTACTCCGTACTTTGCAGAGAAAAATAACACAAGTCGAAGAAAATCTTGCTCAGTTAGATACGACAATTGCACAATTAGAAGCACAAATGAGTCAACCAGACATTCTAGAAAATCATGTTGAGTTGCTGGCTTTAAACCAACAATTAGATGACGCTCGTCAGCAACAAGATGAACTACTTGAGCAATGGGAAAATTTCAGTTTAGAATTAGAAGAAATGGAAAATAACAATTAACGGAGGGATTCACTATGGCTTCCAAAAAAATCAGTTTAACGAAGCCCAAATATCAACAAATCGCCGTTGATGTTGCGGAAAAAATTGCAGAAGGCAAATTACATGTTGGAGATAAAATCCATGCCCGTTCCACCCTAGCTAACCAATACCAAGTGTCGCCAGAAACAGCTCGCAAAGCCATTATCGTTTTAGTTGATTTAGAAATCGTTAAAGCCAAACACGGCAGCGGCTTCTATGTGGCATCAAAAGAAAAAGCGCAGGACTTTGTGACACAATATCAAGACGTTCAAACGATTGCTGAAATTAAAGAAGAATTGCTAGATAGCGTAGCGAAACAAAAAGAAGAACTTACTCATTTTTCTAGCATTCTAGATACTCTTGTTGAACAAACAAAGCGTTTTGATTCTTTCAATCCAATGAATCCCTATTCATTAGTTTTAACAGAAGAAGCTGCTTATCTTGAGGCGACGATTAGCGAAATGAATTTTTGGCAAAACACTTCGGCAACGATTATCGCCATCAAACACAAAGAAGAGCTTCTGGTCTCACCTGGTCCATATGCAAAGATTTCGTTGAACGACACACTTTATTTTGTTGGACATGACGAATCAACCTTACAACGTGTCCAAAATTTCTTTTATCCTTAAACAAAAAAGTGACTACTTATCTTGCGGTAAATAGTCACTTTTTTTATTTATTATTTCTATTTTTCATAAAAACCCACTATAAAACCTAGTTAAAATACTGTTTTTCTTCATTTTCAGAAAGATTTTCATCTAATTTGACAAAGTGACAACTTTATAGTAGTCTGATGTAGTCACTTTTTTAATGAGGAGGAACAATGATTTGCCAAAAGTAAAAGTAAATCACCTTACCAAGATCTTTGGTAAGAAAACCAAACCGGCACTTGAAATGATTCGTGCCAACAAAAGTAAAACAGAAATTTTAGAAAAAACGGGTGCCACAGTCGGTGTTTATGATGTAAATTTCGAAGTTGAAGAAGGCGAAATTTTCGTTATTATGGGGTTATCAGGAAGTGGAAAATCAACATTAATTCGTTTATTAAATCGTTTGATTGAACCAACTTCAGGAAATATTTATATTGATGGACAAGATATTTCTTCTTTAGATAAAGAAGGATTACGTGAAGTACGTCGAAATAAAATGAGCATGGTTTTCCAAAACTTTGGTCTTTTCCCCCATCGAACTATCTTAGAAAATACGGAATATGGTTTAGAAATTCGTGGTGTTCCTAAAGAAGAACGCCAAGCAAAAGCTGAAAAAGCCTTAGAAAATTCTAGCTTAATTGCTTTTAAAGACCAATTACCAAGTCAATTATCTGGTGGGATGCAACAACGTGTCGGCCTTGCTCGTGCCTTGGCTAACGATCCAGAAATTTTATTAATGGACGAAGCGTTCTCTGCTCTTGATCCGTTAATTCGTCGTGAAATGCAAGACGAACTATTAGATTTACAAGAAAATGTCAAAAAAACCATTATCTTTATCACACATGATTTGAATGAAGCTTTACGAATCGGCGACCGGATTGCTTTGATGAAAGATGGTCAAATTATGCAAATTGGGACTGGAGAAGAAATTTTAACCAACCCAGCCAACGAATATGTGCGAACCTTCGTGGAAGATGTGGATCGTTCAAAAGTCTTAACTGCCCAAAATATTATGGTACCTGCTTTAACTACTAACATTGAAATTGATGGCCCAACTGTTGCTTTAAAACGGATGCGTCAAGAAGAAGTGAGTATGTTACTTGCCGTGGATAAAAAACGCCAACTAAAAGGCGTTGTACGCGCAGAAAAAGCTTTAGAAGCGCGTAAAAACGGGACTTCTCTTGTAGAATGTGTGGATCCAGAAATTCAAGCAATCGACAAAGATATGTTAGTGAATGATATTTTCCCACTGATTTATGATGCACAAACGCCTCTTGCCGTGACTGATAACGGCAAACTATTAGGCGTGGTCATCCGTGGTAGCGTACTTGAAGCACTTGCAGAAACAGAGGTGAACGAACATGAATAAGTATCAATTACCTGTCGCGTCTTGGGTTGAAAGTTTTACTGATTGGTTAACTTCAACATTTGCTGGATTATTCAGCTTTTTACAAACAATTGGTCAAAGTGTAATGGACAACATTACTGCCTTACTAACAGCCGTACCACCACTTGTGCTGATCGTGCTATTAACGATTGCTGCTTTCTTTATTTCTAATAAAAAAATTGGCTTAAGTTTATTCACGTTTATTGGCTTAATGTTTATCTATAATCAAAACTTATGGAACGATTTAATGAGTACCGTTACGTTAGTTTTACTTTCTAGTGTTATTTCCATTATCATTGGTGTGCCACTAGGGATTTTAATGGCGAAAAGCGAAAAAGCCAAAAGTATCATTACACCGATTTTGGACTTCATGCAAACAATGCCTGGTTTCGTTTACTTGATTCCAGCCGTTGCATTCTTCGGAATTGGTATGGTTCCTGGGGTCTTCGCCTCTGTTATCTTCGCTTTACCACCAACCGTACGCTTTACGAACTTAGGAATTCGACAAGTGCCAAATGAACTTGTTGAAGCAGCTGATTCTTACGGTAGTACTGGCTGGCAAAAATTATTCAAATTAGAATTACCTTTAGCCAAAAACACGATTATGGCTGGTGTTAACCAAACAACCATGCTAGCCCTATCAATGGTAGTTATTGCTTCAATGATTGGTGCGCCTGGATTAGGACGTGGCGTCCTTTCCGCTTTACAACGTGCACAAGTCGGGAACGGTTTCGTAAATGGTGTGGCTTTAGTTATTTTAGCGATTATCATTGACCGTTTTACTCAACATTTAAATAATAAAAAAGCAGCCCCTAAAGCAGCTGGTGCCACCTCTAAAAAGAAAAAATATGGGATTATTGCAGCGGTTGTTGTAATTGTTGCTGGCTTAGTTGGTGCTTCAATTTTTACAACAACAAATGATAAGCAAATTTCTCTTTCTTATGTGGAATGGGATACCGAAGTAGCCTCCACACATGTGGTTGCCGAAGTCTTAAAAGATATGGGGTATGATGTTAAAACGACTCCTTTAGATAACGCAATTATGTGGGAATCTGTAGCTAAAGGTGAAACAGATGCCATGGTTGGTGCGTGGCTGCCAGGAACTCACGCAGAGCAATATAAACAATATAAAGATAAATTAGACGACCTTGGTGAAAACCTTAAAGGCGCGAAGCTAGGAATTGTCGTCCCTTCTTATATGGATGTTGATTCTATCGAAGATTTATCTGATCAAGCTGGGAAAAAGATTACTGGAATTGAACCTGGGGCTGGTGTTGTTGCAGCAGCAGAGAAAACTAAAGAAGCTTATCCTAATTTGAAAGATTGGTCTGTTGAAACTTCTTCATCAGGTGCCATGACTGTCGCCTTAGGACAAGCAATTAAAAACAACGAAGACATCGTTATTACTGGCTGGTCTCCTCACTGGATGTTTGCAAAATATGATTTAAAATATTTAGCTGATCCAAAAGGCACTATGGGCGGCGAAGAAGCGATTCACACAATGGCTCGCCAAGGCCTAAAAGAAGATCAACCAGAAGCTTACAAAGTGTTAGATAATTTCCATTGGACAACTAAGGATATGGAATCTGTCATGTTAGAAATTAACGAAGGCAAAGACCCACAAGAAGCTGCACGCGATTGGGTTGATTCACATAAAGACCAAGTAGCAGAATGGAAAAAATAATTCTTAACAAATGACTTCCCCATCTATTAAAAGAGGACGTTGAACAAATTGTTCAACGCCCTCTTTTTTCGAAAAAAAAACCACTCAGTTGGGTAGACTGAGTGGAAAGGAGTTATTTTTACTTGAGGAGTAAAAATGAAAAGTGTTTATGTTGGGTGTTTTGTTGGTATGCTTATATATTAACGAGAACCTGTGAATAATTTGTGACGAAAACCTTGGAAATTTGCTACGAATTACTTAAAAAAGTTTAAATCTGTCTCACCCTAGTTAATCAATACAGCGATTATTTCTTTTTAGCATTTTGGATGGCTTTAAATAATGTTGAAAATTGTCCTTTGAAAGACATCACATCATCAAAGATATCAACACCATCGTTTAACATTTTGACGGTAACCCAGCCAAGCGCTTCCGTAATTGCTACCGCAACTGAAGCATTGACCATGCCACCAGTCACAGTTCCGACAACAGGAATCACTTTTAGAATATTCCCAACTGCGCTCTTACCTAAACTAACCACTACTAATTCTTTGGTTAAACTTTTACCTAAGCTTTCAGACCAAGACTGACCAAAAATTTTATGCAGCCGTGACATCATAGTTAATTGAACAGGTACCAGTAAAAAAGCATCCGAAAACGGAATTGGTGAAAACCCAATAATTGCTGCTGACAATGCAGCAAAATGAATCGTTTGATGACTTTTCTTTTTCACGTCAGGTGAAACACCAGCCAAAAATTCATCAAATACTTTGTCGAGTTGTGTTTGACTGTTCGTCACTAATTGTTCTGCTTTACCTTTAGAAGTTGCGAAAGCATTCATTATGGCCGTAGACGTTTTTTGTGGAAATTTTTTCAAGACATCTTGAAAAAAAGAACGAAATTCTGGGTCTTCGATTTCTTTATTCAATTGCTTAGTTTCTTGTTCTGCTAATTCTTGTTTTTCAATCTCTTCAAAAAGTTCTTGTTTCTTTTTGTTTTTATGTTTTTTTCTTCTCATCTCATTAACTCCCTTATCTATCAATATGTAGAAACAAAGTATAGCATAGCCCTTGGTTGATTCTCTTTTAGATGATTTGAAAAGCCAGAACTTATCTGTTTTTTAAACAAATAGAAATGTTCTAGCTTTTCTCAAAAAATCAGCTATTTTGTTTGTTCTTCACCGCAATACACCGTCAAGTGTTTAGGCAAAATTTCCAGCGTAATTGGCAAAGCAGCTCCTTCATCACCATCCACATTAGTGGTTAATTCTTCTTGGTTTTCTAAGGAGATTGTTCCTTCTTTAAAGGTTAGGTAAACTAAATTATCAGTGGACTGGTCGACGCCTTTTAACAAATCTGGGACTGCTTTTACTGCATCCCACAATGATTGATCTTTTAAATAAACTAAATGAAGTTTGCCATCATCCACTTGGGCCTCTGGTAATAATGTTTCAAACCCACCGATTGAATTCGTTAAGCCAACTAAAACGGTACTACTTTCAATGGTTTGTTCTTTTTGATCCAAGCTTAAATGAAAAGGATACGTTTGAGCATTCGCTAAATGTTTGGCACCTGAAATAAAATATGCGAGTTTTCCTAACTTCGTTTTTTGTTCAACGTCCACGTCGTTAATTGACTCTGGAATCGTCCCAATCGCAACGACATTCATAAAGTAGTCGTCATTGATTTTCCCCACATCTAAAGCACTGATTTTTTCTAAATCTAATTGTTGAATCGCTTCTTCAGGATCCATCGGTAAATTCAAGGCTCGCGCTAAATCGTTCACCGTTCCTAAAGGAAAAAAGCCAAATTTTGGGCGGTAAGCTTGTTCTGCCAACCCGCTAATTCCTTCATTAACGGTTCCATCTCCCCCCATTACGAAAACACTGTCGAAGTGACTTTCCGCAGCTTCACGGGCAAATTGTTCTGCATCGCCGCCTTTTTCTGTTTGTTTCACTACAACTTCATCAAATAACTGCTTTAATTTTTCTTCTGCTAATGTTTCAAATTCTTTGGCTTTTTCACCACCAGAACTGGGGTTAACAATTAAAACTGCTTTTTTCACTGGCACCACTCCTCATTGATAACTAAATCGTTTGATTCCTTACAATTATTATAAAAGATATTTTTGATTCTGGCGAAAAATATGCTGACACTTGCTTAACAAACAAGCATTCCTGCTCCTCACTACTTTTCAAAACGTTCTTTAAAGCAATAGGCAAAATAATAGAACAATTTCCAAAAATCTTGCCAAACTTTTGGATCCATCCCCGTCAATTCATGAATTCGTTTCAAACGGTAATTCAATGTATTTCGATGGATATGTAATACTTGTGAGGTTTCATTGATGTTTAAGTTATGATTGGCGAAAAAAATAACGGTTTCATAGTATTCATCATAAATCGTCTGGATGGTTTCAAAAAAATCCAATTCAATATGAAAAGGAAAATTAAAAATTCCTTGAATGAAAAAATCTTCTGCTTGGTAAAACTTAGCCTTTTCTAATTGGAGAAACGATAGAAGTAAATACGTGTTTTGTGCCTCTTGGACCATTTGTTGAATCGTGGCTTTTTCCGAACTTATCACAAGGTATTCTGTTACTGGCTTTGTTATCTGAGGTGGTTCAGAAGTAATCACCAGATAACAATTTTCCCATTCAAATATTTCATGGCTAGGATAATAACTGGATAATAAGCGCTTGTCCTTGGTCAGTACACAATGATTCTGGTCATCTAATTGAAGGTTATATAGTTCCAACGCTTCAAGTTTTAAGGCTTCTGAGTAAGCAGAATCAACATGCATTAAGTGCTGGATAAACTGATTTTTTTGTTTTTTCTTTTTTTCGCGTTCTTGTTGTGTATTTAATTCTTCTGTCAGTAAAAGAACAATCGAGCGCACAAGCTTGGTAAATTTGCGCACCTCGTCTGGTTCTCCTGAAATGCCTACGACACCTAAAATGTGATCATTCAAAATAATCGGTTCATTGGTGCCTTTTTTCTCTAAAGAAGTATCTTTATAAATTTCAATATTTTTTCGTTCATTGATGGCTCTTTCTGCACCACGATGGCGCTCCCCAATTCGAGCAGAATCTCCACTCGCAATAATTTTTCCTCGTTCATCCATAATATTGATGTTATAAGGAATATCTGCCATCAACTTTTCAACAATTTTATTTGCTTGGATTTTGTCTAATTTTAACATTGCTATCGCCAACTTTCTAAAAAGCGAGTAGCGTTTGGGACATAAGCCGCAATGACTTATGTCCCAAACGCTTAATTCTTCAGATCAACGACTGAACATTTTTATTTCAGCTTTCATTACTGATGATACCATGGTTAGTTCTTAGTCACAAGGCACCAGCTGTAATGTACGAGCAATATTTTCAACGGTTCTTTCTAAGTTAACTGGCCCATTTTTCAATGCTGCTTCCAATGGTTCGGCTTTGGCCAAAATTCCAAAAATAGCCGTCATCCCTTCTTCATAGAGGACATCCACATCTTTGCCGATATAGCCAGCACAAGCGAAAACCGGTTTTTGATACTTCTTGGCCAAACGTGAGACGCCATAAGGGGCTTTGCCGAATTTTGTTTGAAAATCCATACCGCCTTCACCAGTAAAGACATAATCAGCGGCTTTTATTTTTTCTTCTAATTGATTCACTTCTACGACAATATCAATCCCTGGGCGTAACTGAGCTTTTGTGAATGCTAGTAACCCTGCACCCAAACCACCAGCAGCTCCTGCACCTGGCATCATCTCAACATCAATGCCGATCTCTTTTTTGATGATCGCTGCATAATGGGCTAAGTTTTTATCTAATTGAGCCACCATTTCTTCTGTCGCACCTTTTTGCGGACCAAAGACATGAGACGCCCCTGTTGGCCCTGTTAGTGGGTTATTCACATCACTCGCTACTAGAACTTCGGTAGCAAAAATACGTTGATCAAACTGTGTTAAATCGATCTGCGCCAGTTTATCTAATGCACCACCGCCACGTGTCAATTCTTGCCCTTCCTTGTCTAACAAACGCGCACCAAGTGCCTGAATCATACCTGCACCCCCATCATTTGTCACGCTACCACCAATGCCGATAATGATTTTTTTTGCCCCATGATTGAGCGCATGTTGAATCATTTCTCCTGTACCATAAGTAGAAGTGATCAAGGGATTACGTTCTGCTGCTTTGACCAATTCAATTCCGTTGGCTTTCGCCATTTCAATGACCACCGTTTCTTGGTCACCTAATAAGCCGTAATAGGTTTCAACGATTTGATCAGGAAGCGGTCCTGCCACACGCACTGGTACTCTTGTGCCTCCTGTTGCATCCACTAAGGAATCCACCGTTCCTTCCCCACCGTCTGCCATCGGGACGTGTTGAATGTCTGCATCTTTAAATACAGCTAAAATCCCTTTTTCCATTGCCAGACAGGCTTCTTTTGCACTCATACTTTCTTTAAATGAGTCTGGAGCCAAAACAAATTTTTTCGTCATCTTTTCGCGCCTACTTTCCAACTAGTTTAAAATAAAGCCATATAAAATGGTTGCAACAATCGTCATTACCCCACCGACACACATTTCATAAGGAATCACTCGAATTCTTTCTTTAATCGTCATATTCATACTTTGTGCCGTAATATGGAAATAATTGCCTTGAGGAACACTATCAATCACAGTTGCCCCAGTATGCACCATGACTGCTGCTGAAAGTGAAGATGTGCCCATATCTAAAATCGCTGGTCCAAAAGAACCTGTCGCTAAAATAACCGCTGTGGATGTTGAACCAACTGCTAAGCCCATTAAAATACCAGAAATCGGTGCCAAGAAGGTTCCAGAAATTCCCATAACAGAAATTAAGTGGACAATTTGTGTTGATAAATCAGAAACAGAAATTAATCCAGCAATTGCACCTGCACCAATTAAAATTAAAACGGTATCGGTTACTCTCTTCAAGCCAGAAGACGCATAAAAGGCCAGTTGTTTTGTTTGCCCAATCGCAATTGTCCCAACAACTGAGGCGAACGGCAAAATATACAGAGCATCAATATTCAAACTTTTGATGAAAGAAATATTTAAAACGGCGCCAATCGGATTAAGTAATAATAAGACAATCGCTAACACTGGTGCGATTAACGCCTTTTTCAAAGGTAATAATTCTTTTGTTTGTTCCTCTACAAGATCCGTTTCTTTGACCATTGATCCTTTGCTTCTCATGATATTTGCAAGAACAACAGCTGTAATTAAGCCAAATACGGCTGGAATAAAACCAGCAATCATAACGTCACTTAAAGGTAAATCAAAGCCGTTCGCCGCTGCAATAGTATTTGGATTAGGCGAAATAATATTGCCCGCTTTGCCGCCACCTGATAAGGCAATCAATAATGATAACTTACTGATACCCGTACTTTTCCCAACAGATAGAGCAATCGGGGCAACAATCAACACTGCAACAGGAATGAATACGCCCACTGCTGTAATTACCATTGTGGATAATGCCAAAGATAAAATAGCTTTTTTCTCGCCAAGCTTTTGTACAATGGCGTTGGCAATTGATTCTGCCGCACCAGATTCCATCATCACACCCGCCAACATACCGGCTGCTAAGACACGGATTGCGGTTCCCATAATACTTTGTGTTCCGTTTAATAGAACAGCGACTGTATCTGACAGGGAAGCGCCTCCAATAAGACAACCAACAATTGCACCAAAAAACAAGGAATACACAGGATTAAATTTTTTCAAAATTAATACTATCGCTACAACTAATCCTAAAATTGCAGCAACCCAAGATATTGTAATATCTGGCATTCAAAATCAGCTCCTTAAATTGTTTACGCTTTCATTTTATCAAAGTCCTTTCTTTTTAAAATTGTAAATTTAACAGGATTTATTGTTCAAATGCACAAAAAAACCGTTCTTAAAGAACAGTTTTTTGAAATCTTTTTCTATCTTTCTCAATAATGACCACCAAGCCAACGAACAAAAGAACACTCACAATTAACAATACTGCCGTTTTATTATATCCATGAAAGAGCGCTTCGCCTCCACATGCGTAAAGTATTGAGGAAGGAATCACACCAACGACTATCGCGGCTATTAAATTTTTTAATGGCAGCTGCATAGTATCCGCAGCAAAATTAATCACAGAAGAAGGAATAATTGGAATCATGTAGCCTACCATAATCCCAATTATTGGATGCTTCATCCGTCGAATGGACTGGACCCAATGATTGGTCTCCGTTTTTTTATCTAAAAATTTTATATGATGCATCAAAAAGATTGCAACCAAATTTCCCATACTATTCCCTAAAACGTTAATGAGTGTGCCGCTGAAGGGACCAAAACTCAATCCTGCAATCACACCAATTACCGAGGTTGGAATCCCTGGTACTGCACACATGATCGCGGTCAAAAAAACTAACAATAGCGCTGCTGAAAAACCATGTGAACGAATTCGCTCTAATAATTGTGTCTTACTGGCTTTAGGATTCAAAAATAATTGAATATCTGTTTGATATTCTAGATACAAACGGTAACCTACCAGCAGGATTAAAATAAGCCCGCTACTGATTAGTAGTATTCGGATTGTTTTCCTCTTCATTTTCTTTGCTCCTTTTATGCTTTATACAAAGTGTAGCACAGGTTTCTTCGTGCCTCAATTAGAAGCTTGTATGAATAAAAGCCGCCCCTAAAAGTTAGACTAAAAATCTAACTTTTAGGGGCGATTCGAAAGTTACGAAGATACTTTTTTTATTTCCGATACATCTTAAACTCCAAGAACAGATCGTTATAAATTCCTAAGTATTCTTGACCTAAGTCTTGGTAAACTTCTAAATGTTTGATAGTTTCATCATCTGGATAAAATTGTTTATCTTCAGCAACTTCTTTTGGTAATAGTTTTTTAGCTTCTTTATTTGGTGTGGAATAACCAATATATTCTGCGTTTTGTGCTGCATTTTCTGGTCGTAACATAAAGTTCATAAATGCATAGGCACCCTCTTTATTTTTGGCTGTCTTAGGCATCACAATGTTATCAAACCAGAGATTAGAGCCTTCACTGGGAATCACATAATGTAGATGTTCATTGTTTTCTAGCATTTCAGCAGCTTCACCAGAGAAAGTTACAGCAACTGCACTTTCTTCATTAGCCATGTACATTTTGATTTCATCGGCAACAATTGCTTTGACATTGTTCGTTAATCGGTTTAACTTATCGGTAGCCTGACGTAATTGTTGGTCGTTTTTACTGTTTAACGAATAGCCTAAACTATTCAAAGATAATCCTAACACTTCGCGAGCGCCATCAATCAGCATGACATTATTTTTTAATTCCGGGCGCCATAAATCATCCCAATGTTGGATTTGACGGCCGTCAATAAATTTATCATTATAAATAATCCCCAACGTGCCCCAGAAGTACGGAACGGAAAACTTATTTTTGGGATCAAAGGATTGATCTAAAAAGCGTGCATCAATGTTTTCTAAGCCTTTTAATTTGCTGCGATCAAGTGGTAAAAGCATCTTCGCTTTCATCATTTTTTGAATCATATATTCAGAAGGAATGGCAATATCATAGGCTGTACCACCTTGCTGAATTTTTGTATACATAGCTTCATTAGAATCAAAGGTTTCGTAATTGACTTTATAGCCTGTTTCTTTTTCAAATTTCTTAATCAAGGCCGGATCTATATAGTCCCCCCAATTGTAAATGGTCAAGGTATCTGCTCCTGCCATGCCACTTGCTTTCTCCAATTGGCGCACGCCAAAAAACAAGATGACAATAATAGCGATAATTCCAATAAAAAGTGACTGTAATTTTTTCATTTTAACTTGGCCACCTCACTTTGTTCCCGACGCATTTTCTTTAAACGTTTTGGCGTATTGTCTTTACTGATAAAGTAATAACCGACAACTAGAATCATTGAGAATAGGAATACTAACGCACTTAAGGCATTGATTTCTAAACTAATTCCCTGACGTGCTCGTGAATAAATTTCAACAGATAATGTTGAAAAACCATTGCCTGTCACAAAGAATGTTACGGCAAAATCGTCCAACGAATAAGTAAAGGCCATAAAGTAGCCAGCAATAATTCCAGGCGCTAAAAAAGGCAAAATAATATTTTTAATCACTTGAACATTATTGGCCCCTAAATCCCGTGCCGCATCTACCATAGAATCGTTCATCTCTTGTAGTTTTGGTAAAACCATTAAAACAACAATTGGAATACTAAAGGCAATATGCGACAATAATACACTTGTAAAACCTAAACTGATAAACCCTACTGCCGTGAAGAAAATTAAGAAACTGGCTCCAATAATAACATCTGGTGAAACGAGTAAAATGTTATTAAAGCTAAGCAACGTGTTCCGGTTTTTACGACGTTTTGTATAATAAATCCCCATCGCGCCAAATGTTCCAATGATGGTTGCTATTAAAGCCGATAAGAAAGCTAACAAAAACGTATTCAGAACAATGGTTAACAAACGTGTGTCTTCGAAAACGTTCCGATAATTATCTAACGTAAAACCAGTAAACTGATTCATCGTTTGCGTGTCGTTAAACGAATAAAAAATCAAATAAAAGATTGGTGCGTACAGTAGCGCAAAGACAACGAATAAATACACATAAGACCATTTAAACTTTTTCTTTTGCATTATTTGCCACGCCCTTTCTTCTTCTCACCCGTCAGCAACATCACAATAAACATGGCAACAATTAAAATCACACCTATTGTTGAACCCATGCCCCAGTTTTGCGTTACTAAGAAGTGTTCCTCAATCGCCGTTCCCAACGTAATCACCCGATTGCCGCCAATTAAACGCGTTAACATAAAGAGCGAGAGCGAAGGAATAAAGACAGCTTGAACGCCACTTTTCACACCGTTTAGGGAGAGAGGAAAAATGACACGGCGGAACGTTTCCGCACTGCTAGCTCCTAAGTCCCGACTAGCACTAATCAATGAAGGATTCATCTCTTCTAAGGCATTAAAAATCGGCATAATCATAAATGGAATTTCAATATACGTTGCGACAAATAAAAAACTGAAATCTGTAAACAGAATTTGGTGCGTGCCCAAACCCATAAAACTCATAAACTGATTGATACTCCCATGAATACTGAAAATCCCAATAAAGGCATAAGCTTTTAATAATAAATTCACCCACGTTGGTAAAATAACAAGCATTAACCACAACTGTTTATGCTTGAGCTTTGTCAAAAAATAAGCCGTAGGATAACTTACCAATAACGTAAAAATGGTAATCAGAAAAGCATACCAAACCGAATTAATGGTCATACTTAAATACGTTCCTGATGTAAAATACGTTTGGTAATTCGCCAAGGTAAACTGGCCATTCATATCGAAAAATGATTGATAAATAATCATTAGCACTGGCGCAATGACGAATAAAAGTAACCACATTACATAGGGAATCGAATAAATTCGACGCATTGTTTTCATTTTATTTTCCCCTTTCGTTTACTCGTCGTAACTTTCTAAACGGGCATCAAAGTCTTCTTCTGATTCATTGAAGCGCATCACGTGAATATCTTCTGGCTCAAAAGAGAGCCCTACTTGAGCGCCTTCTTTGGCTTTTCGAGTGGAATGCACCATCCATTCGTTTCCTTGTTCATCAAAACAAATAATTTCATAATGAACGCCGCGGAATAACTGCGTGTCCACCGTTACGGTTAGCTTACCTTTTTCAAGCGTGGTAATCGTTAAGTCTTCTGGACGTAAAACGACTTCTACAGGTTCATTTTTCCGCATGCCGCCATCGACACATTCAAACTTTTTTCCCACAAATGAAACTAAATTATCTTCCAGCATCACGCCATCCACAATATTACTTTCCCCTACAAAGTCAGCAACAAAGTGATTAATCGGTTCATCATAAATATCGACTGGTGTGCCACTTTGCACGATATGACCTTTATTCATGACAAAAATTTCATCGCTCATCGCTAATGCTTCTTCTTGATCATGGGTCACAAAAATAAAAGTAATTCCTAAACGTTGTTGTAAATCACGTAGTTCATATTGCATCGCTGTGCGTAATTTCAAATCTAAAGCGGATAACGGCTCATCTAAAAGCAATACTTTTGGCTCATTGACAATCGCTCGTGCAATTGCGACCCGCTGACGTTGGCCCCCAGACATTTCACTAATTTCACGTGTTTCGTAGCCGGGTAATTGAACCAAACGTAATGCCTCTTTCACTTTTTTTTCAATTTCTGCTTTGGATAGTTTTTTGATTTTTAAACCAAACGCAACATTATCAAAAACATTCATGTGAGGAAACAAAGCATAATCCTGAAACACGGTATTGACTTGGCGTTTATTGGCAGGTACATCATTTATTCTTTTACCATCAAAATAAACATCGCCAGAAGTCACGTCATTGAATCCCGCAATAATACGCAAAATCGTTGTTTTGCCACATCCTGAAGGTCCTAATAACGTATAAAATTTTCCTTCTTCAATTTCAAAGCTGACATTTTTTAATACTGGTTCATCGTCAAATTGTTTGACAACATTTTCAAATGAAATCACATGGTTTCTCACTGGATAAACTCCTCCATTTCGTCCTTTATAAATACGATTCTGTCGCCACAATTAACGCACGACTTTTTCCTCGACCATTGTTGCTAATTTGGTGAGGTTCTGTTGCTTGGTAATACATGGTTTGACCTTTTTTAGCAATATACGTGGCTTCCCCTAATGTCAAACGAATGGAGCCATCAATCACATAAATAAATGTTTCTGATAGAGAAGGTTCAAACGTTTTGTATTCGCCATTTTTATCAAAAGTAATAATGACAGGTTCCATTTCTTTTTCATTTGAGGCTGGAATTAACCATTTTAGTTCATAGCCATGTTCTTCATCATAATAGAGGGTACTTTCTTCTTCATTGTAGACAATTTTCTGTTCAAGCGGTTGCTGACTAAAAAACTGCTCTGGCGTCACGCCTAGTACTTCTAAAATTGAGAAAAATGTTTCCATTGATGGTGAGCTTAAATCCCGCTCCAATTGGGAAATATAGCCTTTGGATAAATCCGTTCTTTCGCCTAATTCTTCTTGTGTTAAATTTTTCTGAATGCGTAAATTTCTCAACTTCTCACCAATTTCCATGGCACACCTCGTTTCTATTTTCAGCTAATCTTTTCAACAAAAGTTTTGTAATACTAAACTTACAGTTTAGTTTTACCTTTTTTAGTATACGAACTTTTTGAAAAATTTCAACCATTTTTCTTTATTTTTCTAGTCTAATTGTCACACAATCTTTCTTTTCTGTATAACTTACTGTTTATAAGAAGAAAAATGATACGAAAAAATCAGAATATGATAAAATAAGACGAGTTGCTTTTTTACATAATTGGAAGGAGAGTTTTTATATGAATTCATTTCAAGCATTTACGTTAAGAGAACAAGATACATCTGTTATTGGTCAACTAGAAACCATTACTTTAGACGATTTATCAGAAGGCACTGTAGTAATCAAAGCAGCCTACTCCTCAGTTAACTTTAAAGACTCTTTAGCTTCAAAAAAAGACGGCGGTGTGATTCGCAATTATCCAATGATTCCAGGAATTGATGTCAGTGGCACTGTTGTCACATCGGAAGATCCTCGTTTCAAAGAAGGCGATAAAGTGATCGTAACAGGCTATCAATTAGGGGTTAGTCATACTGGTGGTTATTCTGAATATGTGCGTGTTCCTGGCGATTGGGTAGTTCCACTTCCTGAAAAAATGAGTCTCAAAGAAGCAATGATTTTCGGAACTGCTGGCTTTACGGCCGGATTATCTGTCACAGCTTTAGAAGACGATGGCTTACGCGACGACAAAGAAGCCCCCATTATTGTAACTGGTGCGACAGGCGGTGTTGCGACATTGTCTATTGCGATGTTGCATCAATTAGGCTACACTTCAATCACTGCATTAACTAGAAAGCCAGATTCTTTTGAGCTTTTAAAAGAGTTAGGTGTTAGTGAATGCTTATTAGTAGAAGATTTCTTAGCAACTCCTGTTAAAGCATTAATGAAACAGCGTTTTGCTTTTGCAATTGATACCACTGGTGGGGAAATTACTTCTGCTGTTTTACCACAACTTCGTTATGATGGCCGTTCAGCCATTTGTGGCCGCGCTGCTGGAATTACATTAGAGACAACCGTTTTACCCTTTATTTTACGGGGCGTTCATTTATTGGGCATTGATTCGGTTAATGTTGGTATGGACAAACGAAAAATAGTCTGGCAACGTCTTGCCACTGATTTAGACATCACTGAAAAAGCTGTGTATCAAGAGATTACTTTAGAAGAACTTCCCCCTGTTTTTGAAGCATTACAAGCAGGCCAACATATTGGACGGACCATTGTCCGAATTTCTTAAGGAGGCGTTTTGATTATGGATGTTTTAGTTACTGCTGGTGGAACGTCAGAACCGATTGATAATGTTCGTTCGATTACCAATCATTCTTCTGGCGGACTAGGAAAAGCAATTGCTGAAAGTTTTTTAGCTGCTGGACACACCGTAACCTACGTAACAACCAAACATGCATTACGTCCAACCCAACAATTGGACTTATCAATTAAAGAAATAGAAACAACGGTTGAATTAGCCACTACGTTAGAACAACTCTTTGCTGAAAAGCAATTTGATGCGATTGTTCACGCAATGGCAGTCAGTGATTTTACGACGGAAACCGCGCAAACGGAAGAACAATTTATTGATTCTTTTGCTCAACAATTAAGCGAACAAACATTGCCAAAGACCAAAGAAGCCTTGGTAACTATCGTTCAAAACACATTGAATCAGATTGCTGATATTCCTCAAACAGCAACAAAAATTTCATCTGATACGGACCGATTATTAATTTTTCTAAAGAAAAATCCTAAAGTCATCCAAATGATTCGTGACAAGCAACCCCAAACTGTTTTAGTGGGCTTTAAATTACTTGTCGACGTTGCACAAGCAGAACTTGTCCAGGTTGCACAAGCCGCTTTGGTTAAAAATCGGTGTGACTTTGTCTTAGCCAATGACTTGATGAACGTTCATGAAACAGAACACGAAGGATTATTAATTAACGAAACGGGTATTGTCCAAGAAGCTTGTTCAAAACAAGGGATTGGTTCAATGATCGTTAAAAATGTTGAAAAGAAATGGAGAGAACAACAATGAAAACTATTTTATTAGGCGTCTCTGGCAGCATTTCTGCATATAAAGCAGCAGATATTACAAGTCAACTAACTAAGCTTGGCTACAATGTGGAAATTTTAATGACTAAAAGTAGCACGGCGTTCATCACTCCGCTGACGTTACAATCACTTTCTAAGAATCCAGTGCATACGGATGTCATGATGGAAATTGATCCCAGTAAAATTAATCACATTGAGTTAGCTAAAAAAGCGGATTTATTTTTAGTAGCACCTGCTTCGGCCAATACAATTGGGAAATTAGCCCATGGGATTGCCGATGACTTATTATCAACAGTTGCTTTGGCACTTTATCCTGAAACACCAAAAATTATTGCGCCCGCGATGAATACGTATATGTACCAAAACCCCATTGTCCAACGAAATATTGGCATTTTAAAAGAAGTCGGCTATCAAGAAATAATCCCACGTGAAGCTCTATTAGCTTGTGGCGATTATGGTCGTGGCGCACTTGCCACTGTTGAAGATATCATTCAAACAGTGATGAAAATTTTAGCATCTGATAACAAGGAGTAATTTATGAATAACACGAAAAAATTTACGTTAACAGCAATGTTCTTAGCTATCTTACTTTTACTGGCTTTAACCCCACTAGGATTTATCACATTAGGTCCTTTAAATTCGACCACGATGCATATTCCTGTAATTATTGGTTCCATTGTTTTAGGGCCAAAAATCGGTAGTATGTTGGGCGGCACGTTTGGGATCATTAGCTTAATTAAAAATACGACAGCACCAACACCTTTGTCGTTTGTTTTTTCTCCATTTATTCCTGTGATCGGTACCGATCATGGTAGTTGGAAGGCACTTTTAATTGTGCTCATTCCGCGGATTTTAATTGGGGTCGTTCCTTATTTCGCTTACAAATGGCTAAATAAATTAACGAAGGAAAAAGCGCAACCTGTCTCCTTATTTGTGGCTGGTGTTTTAGGCTCAGCAACGAATACCATTTTAGTCATGAACATGATTTATTTTCTTTTTAATTCAGCTTATGCTGAAATTATTGGTAAAGCTGGAACTGCTGTTTACCTAGCTATTATTGCGACGATTTTCAGTTCTGGTGTGCCAGAAGCTCTTGTTGCTGGTGTAGCTGCTTCAGCAATTGCTAGCGTTTTGCTTCGCTTAATGAAACGGAATGCAACACAAAAACTATAGAAAAAAACACATGGACTAAAAATCAAGTTTGATTTTTAGTCCATGTGTTTTTTATTTATTTTTTTTGTTTTCGTAATTTATAGGCATATTCACTGGCTTTAAATAATAATTTATTAACCGGTAAATCGAATTCCCCAATAAATTCATTAATCGTTGGGTTGAAGTTCGCTTTAAACTTAATTAAGCCATCATTTAAACTACCTTCTAAGCCGCCCATATTACAGCTTTCGCAGCCACGGTTAAAACATTCTTGAATGGCATCTCGCCAAGTCACATATGTTGGCATGTAGCGTTTATAACGATCATCTAAGCCAGCATAAAGGATTTCACTTGTTGGACCAAATGTCACAGCCAAAGCGCCAGCAACCGTGACGATTTCACCAGCTTCTGCGATATTTTCTTCTAATTCTTTTAGTTCCCGAGTCAAGGAAGCATCTAATTCTTCTAAATTATGGCGCTTTTTCACTTGATTTTCTTTCAAATTACTCAAGTCTTTTTGATTTTTGTCATAGCGTTGTCGCGTGCTATCTAAGCGTTCCTTTAAATTGACTTGCGCCAGCATAATAAAGGAGTCTTCTGGATAAATGTTCAACAGCTTCTTAAAGTAATCACTATTCCGTAAAGAAATATGTTGGCGTTCCATGGTTGATTGAATGACTTTTTCAAATTCATCAACAAAGTCAACATGCCCTTGCTGCACAACGACCCCTTTTTTTTCAGCTGTTTTAATCATTTTCTTGGTGCTTTTTGACAATTGTTCCTCACTAAAATCTTCACGATAAATATTCGCTTGGAAGCGGGGCTGGATGGTGGCCCCCATATCCATTGTCAGTCCTTGATATTTGGCCCCTGCTTCTTTCAAGGTCTCAATAATAGCTGTCGCTTCAGCATGCGGTTGATGTTCTTCTCCCAAATGAAAATCTTGATAGTGAACCGCTGGATCCATTTTTATAAATAAAGCTCGTTTTTTCTTGCCAAATTTTTTCAATTCAGCCATAAAGTAGCTGACCAAACGTTCATTTGTATAGTCCATTACTGGACCTCTTGGTGTATATAACATCGTAAAACCGGCTGGTAATGGTTTGATTAAAACTAAACTTGATGCGACTAATGTATCCTTTTCATAAACCCCAACAATTTCAGAACCCCAGTTATCCTTGACTTTTGCCCATGAAGATGACTGTAGTAAATTACATAATGGGTGGTTTTTAACAAATGTATCGTGTACTTCTGCCGGAATACCGATTTTAAATGTGTACATGTTCAAACTCCTCTGCTGTGACTTTCCAATAGTCCGTTTATCTTACACTATCATAGTGTATTCCAACAGACTAGTAAAGTTTTACATGAAAATTTTTAGAAAAAATGTAGATCTTATTCTTTATGTAAAAAAGACGAGGTAGAAACAGTTCATTCTATCACTTAGTTCACTAATAGCAACGACACTTTTCTTCACTGCCATTCAAAGGATGAATCATTTCTATCCACATCTTTTCAATTAAATACGTGTTTCAAATTTTAATGACTTGTTGATAAAATACATGATTGGTGCTGAAATCGTCATAATAATCGCTTCACTTAATGCTAACCAACCATAAGTTGTCCAAAATGCTTGACCGCCACTTGGTACTAGCATAAAGGCAATAAAAAACATACTTACAGTGAAAAATAGACTATTTAGACACATTCTAACAGGAATACTTGCTACCTTTTTTTGTAAAAAAGCTGTTAAGCTCAACGCAAATAATGTTTGCGCACCACCAAACAGAGCATCCATTACACCGAAACCAAAAAATAAGTTAAAAAAGATAACGCCGCCTAAAACACCCCACATCAATTTGCGATTGAAAACGACTAGGTGATTCAAACTTTCTGAAATTCTAAATTGAATCATACCAGAAGAAACTGGCCGAACCAATAAAGAGAGGACAATATATAAGCCCATAATGATACCATTGGCTAAGACTGTTCTTAGCTTTCGATTGGCTTGAAACGAATTTTGCATACTTTTTCCTTCTTTCTCCGAGTTTTTTTACAAGGGATGGTTGATGAACCTTGGTTACAATTGCAACAGTTCACATTCTAATATGGAAAGTCAAAATAGTCAATGAAAGCCCTGTTTTACTTTGCACTTATTTGCAGTTTTCACCTCTCATGCATTGTTTCGTGCCTTTTTCTAGTCATTTTTTACTTTTTTAAGCAATCTTTATTCGCAGAAGTTCCTCCCTCTGGTATAATGGACAATAGCGATTCAAAGGAGGAGCTCAATGAACATTCACTACTATCTTATTATCAACGAGCAGGCAAGTAGCGGCAATGGCCGAAAAGTCGCTAGAAAAGTGATTCAACAACTCAAGCAACAAGAACTTAAATATACGGCTCTTTACACTGATTACGCTGGACATGAAAAAGAATTGACGAAGGAACTTGCAGAAACAACTTTACTTCCTTGGTCTGAAGACTTAGACGTTTCAACTTTTCCAATCCTAGTCGTGCTAGGCGGCGATGGCACACTACATAATGTCATTAATTCATTACTTCCATATGATTCAGCTATTCCTTTAAGCTATATTCCATGCGGCTCTGGAAATGATTTTGCACGAGGGGTGGGATTATCAAGAAATATTGATAAAGCATTGCATCAAATCCTGCGCACCAGACGACCAAAAGAAATTCAAACAATTCATTATGTAGAAGCCAACCAAGAAGAAATCGGCTTAGCCACCAATAATGTTGGCTTAGGATTAGATGCGGCAATCGTGGAAAAAACCAACGAATCGTCATCAAAAAAAGCCTTAAATAAATTTAAGCTTGGCTCGCTTTCCTATATTTCTTCAATCATTCATGTCTTTTTTAAACAAAAAGGCTTTCCAATTTTAGTTGAAATGAATGGTAAACAATACACATTTAATCGTGCTTTCCTATGTACGGTCACAAATCATCCTTATTTTGGCGGGGGCGTATCAATTATGCCGACGGCCAATCCTCGCAAAGCAGTCGTGGACTTAGTTGTCGTGGAACGAATCAATATTTTTAAAATTTTGTGGCTTATTTTCCTATTGCTTCGCCAAAAACAAGGGAAATCTAAGCATTTTCATCATTTTCAATCAAGCAAAATTCGAATTGTTTCGACGATTCCACAAACCATTCACGCAGATGGCGAGATTTTAGGCAAACGAAGTATTGATATGGTTTATACCACACAAAAACGTTTGTTTTGGTTTTAACTGAGTTCCTTAAGGTTGAAAAAGAGCCTGGGCCAAAAATCACTTTGGATTTTTGGCCCAGGCTTAAAAATTGATAAACGGCGGGGACAGAAGCAACTCCTTCGGAAATAAGCCGAAATTCTCCAAAAATTAAAGAACAATTTTCGGAAATTCCTTCTTATTTCTCGGAGTTAAACACTTCTGTCCCGACCTCTTTCCTTTTCTCACATAAATTGATAAGGCGTCGTATCCTTCATTCCAATCATTGGATCAACAGCATTTGTTTGAATAATTTCGACTGTTAGTCGTGGTTCTTTTGGTAATGGTTCTTCGACAACTTTTGTCGCTTTCTTTGCTGTTTCTGGGGTTGACTCTTCCTCTTCATCAGCAAATAGTGAAACTTCTTGTACCGTCGTGTCAACTAATTGCTCGTCTGTTTCTTTTATCTGATCGGCTTTCGTTGATTGCTGTTCAGTTTCATAAGAGACAGCTTTTGTTTCCTTTTCAGTAAATGGATGGTCTGCCGTTAAACCTTCTTCATAGGCTTCTAACTGGGTTCTAGTCGTTAAGGTCATTTGTTCTGCATTCACGATTCGTTCTTTTAGCATCGTCATGCGACTAGCCGATTCGTTTTTGACACATGTTTCAAAAGCAGAAACCTCACCTAATAGAATTAATAATTCTTTACTACGTGTCACTGCTGTATACAGCAAATTTCGTTGCAGCATTCGGCTATACTGATGAACCATTGGCAGTAACACCATGCGGAATTCACTACCTTGCGCTTTATGAATCGAACAACAATAGGATAACGTAATTTTATTCCATTCATTTCTTTTATACGTTACTTCATTATTATCAAACTGTAAAACCAACTCGTCCACTTTGTCCTCTGAGTCTTTGGCTAAAGTAATTCCGACGATTTCTCCCATATCTCCATTGAACACATTTAATTCTGGCGTATTGACTAGTTGCAAAACTTTGTCCCCAATCCGATAGACGGTGTCATTCCATTTGACTTCTTTTTTCTTACCATCATTTGGATTGAAGATTTCTTGCATCATCTTATTCAAGGCATCAATGCCAGCTGCGCCACGATACATTGGCGCTAAAACTTGGATATCTTGTGGCGTAAACCCTTTTGCTTTTGCCTTTGTGACGATTTGTCGAATGTATTCTTCAATATGACCAATATCACTTGCAAAGAACGAGCGATCCTTTTGATTTTTTTGAAAATCAGTAGGCAACTTTCCTTCTTTAATTTCATGGGCAAGAGGAATAATACTTGAACCGTCTCCTTGACGATAAATTTCGTTTAACTCACATTTGGGAATTTCGTTAATTTGCAATAAGTCATGTAAGACTTGACCTGGACCGACAGACGGTAGCTGATCCTTATCACCAACAAAAATCACTTGCATGTTTGTCGGAATAGCTTTTAATAACGTATTGGCTAACCAAGTATCCACCATTGACATTTCATCTACAATTAGCAAACCACCTTCTAATTCTTTGGCGGTTAAACTCGGATTTTTTTCACGACCTGTCAAGCCTAACAAACGATGGATGGTACTTGCAGGTAAACCTGTCGTTTCGTTCATACGTTTCGCTGCTCGCCCAGTTGGCGCCGCTAGCAAGATTGGAAACATCTCCTGCGTATAGTCTTTGAGATCTAATGAAAGACCATTTAGTTCCGCAAACAACGAGACAATCCCATTAATAACAGTTGTTTTCCCTGTTCCGGGCCCTCCAGTTAAAATAAATAACGGTGATTTAATCGCTTCTTCAATCGCTGCTTGTTGCGAGTCGCCATACTGGATATTTAAACGTTTCTCAATCATTCGGATATTTTTTTGGACTTCTTCTTCCTCGTAATGAATTTCTTTTTTACGAGAAAGTAAACGCTGAATCGAAGTACCAATGCCCCATTCAGAAAAATAGAGACTGTTCTCAAAAAGTTTAGTCTCTTCTTGTTGGATTTTTCCATGTTCGACTAACGTAATAATTTCATTGGCTACTTGATCAGGTGAGATTTCCACTGGGCGACTTGCTTCCAAGGTCCGAATCGCTTCTTCTAACAAAACATCTGCTTGAACATACGTATTGCCTGAGCGAATGGAGTGCTCAAACACTTCATGTAAAATCGCCGCTCGAATTCGAACAGCAGAATCCGCCTGAATGCCGATTTGTTCAGCAATATTGTCCGCTCGTTTAAATCCGACTCCCTCAATATCTTCAACTAACTGATAAGGATTTTCTTGAATCACAGAAAGGGTTTCTTCTTGATAGGTTTGATAAATTGAAAAAGCTAACTGACTACCGAAGCCGTATCGATTTAGTCCCACAATCACTTGCTCCATCCCGTGATTCAAGCGAATTGTTTCGACGATTACTTGACGTTTTTTTTCATTTAAAACAGTAACTTCTTCCAAAACACTCGGGTCATCAATAATTCGGTCAATCGCACTTTCCCCTAATACTTCAACAATTTTTTCAGCGGTTCGTTTACCAATGCCAGGAAATTTGTCACTTGATAAATAGTTAACCACCCCACTAGCCGAAGTCGGTCTTTCTTGCTGATAACTATCCACCTGAAACTGTCTGCCATAACGAGGATGGTCCACAAAATGACCAAAGAAACGATAGGGTTCCTCTTCTTGAACTTGGCCAAAACTTCCAGTTACTACAATTTCTTTTTCTAAATAATCTGTATTTGTATCGGTCACATTTACAAGAACGACTTTATAAAAATTACTGGGATTTTCAAAAAAGATTGCTTGTACAGTCCCAACAATAAAGGCTTTTTCTTCGTCCTCACCAAAAAGTGTTACCACTACAAGCCCTCCTTTCTGTTGTGTGCTTATTGTGCTTTTTCTTTAGCTAAAAAAGACGTATCATTCCATAACGTTAAGTCGTACGGCATGTTCCTTGATGCCTCTTTTGTTTCAAGGATTGAGAGGCTATTGTTTAACAGCCCGCCCATTGTCCGTAATTCTGATAATGGTTTACCAGCCATCGCTTGGATTGCCGCTGTCAAGGCTGCTCCGTGTCCGACAAATAGAACTGGACCTTCGTGCTGCTTCGCCGCTTCAGCAACTGTTTCTGAAATCCGTTGAATCGCTTGCTCGATTGGTTCACCATCAAAAATTGTTGGATCATACAAATCTAAACGATGCCGTAAATGATCTAATTCTTCTCCATAAAAATTACGCATTTCTTCAATATATTGTCCTTCTAAACGACCTAAACCTAATTCTTTTAAGCTATCTGTATAAACAATTTCAACTGGACGATTCAATTCTTGTTGAATTCCCCGCGCAGTATTTTTGGCACGTAATAGCGGACTAGAATAAATTTTTTCAAACGGAATATCTTGTAAATATTGGCCTAATTGTTTAATTTCGTCATAACTAGTTGGTAATAACGGCGAATCTCCTGTCATTCCTTGAAATCGTTTCTGTTGATTCCATTCAGTTTTTCCATGTCGTGTAAAATATAATTTCATGTAACTTCTCCAAACTTCTTTATCTCTTCATATGTCTTTCTAGTTTATCACTTCCCTGCGAAAATATCCATGGAAGTTTCTAGTAATCCAAGCAAAATAAGCCTAGAACAAAAATCTAAATTGTTTTTTGTTCTAGGCTTGAAAATTGGGCAACAGTAAAAATAAAACCACTTTCTTCTGACATTTTTGAAAAAAGCGCTACTGTCTTAACTTTTTTTAATCCAATTTATCATTTTCATAATGATGCGTCAGTTCTAAGTTCGGAAAATTTTGCTGACGTAAGGCTTCATAAACAATTAGTGCGGCAGTGTTAGAAAGATTCAATGAGCGCACATGTTCATCATTCATAGGAATTCGGATACACTTTTCTTCGTTTTCTCGCATAAACGTTTCTGGTAAGCCCGTTGTTTCTTTTCCAAAAAGAAAATAATGATCCTCGCCATCATTATAATTGACCTCGCTGTATGTTTGGTGAGCAAATTTGGTTACTAAATGCAAGTGTTTGCCTGCCACATGGGCTAAAAAGGCAGCCAAATCTTTATGATACGTAATATTTACATCATTCCAATAATCTAATCCAGCACGTTTTAGGTGTTTATCATCTGTTGAAAATCCTAAAGGTTCAATTAAATGCAACGGTGTATTCGTCGCTGCACATGTCCGTGCAATATTTCCAGTATTTGCTGGAATTTGTGGTTCAAATAAAACAATATGGTTCGTCAACTATCTTCAGCTCCTCAAATATCAATCGTGTTCATTTTAGCATAAATTCAAAATAAATAGCGCCCACAATACTTATTTTCAAAAAAACCGCATGACGCGATGATGTCAGGCGGCAGCTATTCTAACCAATAAAAAAAAACGTACCGTCTCGGTGTCTAGCACGGCGAGTCGTTACGTTAGTGAAGGTCTCTTCACTAACTTTTATCAGAACAGGACCCTGATAAAAACCAATGAAAAAACAACTTGTAAGTAATATAACACCAATGTCACTTTATTGCAAGACTTTTTTAGGATTTTCTTCACAAAAAAGTCTATCTTTTACGACCTACTAACAAGCGGACGTCAATCGTGATTTTTTCCAATGGTCGCTGTTGTAGTTTGGCTTTAACTTCTTGAGAAACTTGCCACTCTAATGGCGACATTTCTAATAAATCCAACCGTCTTTCCTCGGGAATGTCAAAGCAATAAGTTATTCGTTCATCTACTTCCACAGCTAATTCCTCGGAAAAACGTTGGACTACTTTTTGATTGGAATAACTTTGTTTCTTTTCGTCATTGGGATAAAAAGCCGCTCGTAATTCCTTTAAGTAATTCTCTTCAGGAATAATTTTAATCACAGTCCCATCAGCTTTTAGTACTCGCCGAAATTCTTGATAATGTGAAGGAGAAAAAATATTTAAAATCGTATCAAGTCCTTGATCCGCAAATGGCAAATTCGTTAAATCCGCCACACACCAAAACGCATCAATTGGCTGATTACTTGCTAAATAGATTCCTTCCTTTGATAAATCAAACCCGATTTTCAGTCCAGATAAGCCTGCTTGACTTAACTCAGCTAGAAAACTCCCTTCACCACAACCAACATCGACTACTGTTTTATTTTGAGGAAGATAGTGCATAATTTTGTTTAAAACAGGCGCGTACATGCCACTTTGAATCATTTTTCCTCGGGAAGTAAACATTTTTTTATTATATTCTGTCTGGACGCCATGATTTAGAAAGTATAGCGTGCCTTTCTTGGATAAATCAAATTGATGCCTCTGTTGACAAATCAGACCAACCCCTTCTACATGCATTGGTTCATGACAAGTTGGACAGCGAAATACGGCTGCTTCTTTTTTCAATAATTGTTGTGCTCGTTCAATTTTCTTTAACATTTAAAACTCCTTACGTTCATCAAATGAACATTTTCTCTTATAAAAAGTTGCACTCTTTTTTTCAGGGCTATGGTAGTAAGCAGAATTATGGTACAATGCCTGTGAAGAAAAAGCAAGGAGCGATAAGAAATGATTAAAGAATTCTGTGCCGAAAATTTCACTAAGATTCCCCAAGCCATTCAAAAAGGTGCGAATCGCATCGAATTATGCGATAACTTAGCCGTAGGTGGAACGACGCCAAGTACTGGTGTTATTGAAGAAGTCTTAGCATACGCTGGCGAACATTCAGTACCAGTGATGACAATCATTCGTCCTCGTGGCGGCAATTTTGTCTATAATGATATTGAATTAAAAATTATGCATACCGATTTAATCGAAGCAAAGAAATTAGGAACCGACGGCATTGTTATTGGCTGTTTAACTGAGGACGGTTGGTTAGATGAAGAAGCTTTGGACTTATTCATTGAAACAGCTGAAGGCTTGCAAATCACTTTCCATATGGCTTTTGATGCCTTGTCGAAAGAAAACCAATTTAAGGCGATCGACTGGTTAGCTGAGCGTGGTGTGACGCGTATTTTAACTCATGGCGGGCCAGCTGGTACCCCTATCGAAGACAACTTTGATCATTTAAAAGAATTAATTGCCTACGCAGATCAACGGATTCTTATTTTACCAGGTGGCGGTATTTCCACAGAAAACGTTCAAACTGTGATGGACACTTTAAAAGTCACAGAAGTCCATGGCACAAAAATTGTTTAATTTCTTGTATCTAAAAAAGTGAGGTAGCCGTCGTATTAACGGCTATCTCACTTTTTTGATTTTAAGCAAACCAACGAAACCTTTTACCTTAGTCTCATGATAAATAAGTGCAATTTTTTAAACAAAATAACGCATAAACATGCTGGCAATATTGAAATAAATTAATACACTGGTTAAATCACTTAAGGTAGTAATAAACGGGCCACTGGCAACTGCGGGATCAAACCCTAATTTATCCATTAACATTGGGATTAAACTCCCTGCTAAATTCGCCACAGTAATTGCACAGAGCATTGCCATCCCAATCACAAATCCAAGTGGAAGATTATGTTGCCACACGCCAACCACAATCATAATGGTTAAACCTGTCACAGCCCCCGTCACTAGTCCCGTGAGCACTTCACTTAAGATTAAGCGTCCAAAATTACTATCCTTTTCATCTTTCATAGCCAAACGGCGTACCGCGACCGCCAATGATTGTGTCCCGGCATTGCCGGCTGTTCCGGTAATTAAAGAAATAAAAACGGCTAAAATACTCGCTTCGCTAACTAAAGACTCATAATTACTGATTAACGAGGCCGTAGACATCCCTAAAAACAGCAGCGTAATTAACCAAGGTAATCGTTTAGAAGCGGCTTTTAAAGGGTTCTCACTAACTTCTTCAACGTCGACCCCGGCTAAACCAGAGTAGTCGCTAGCGGCCTCATCATCGATAACATCAATAATATCATCAACTGTTACAATCCCCAACAAATGATCATCATAATCTGTAACTGGCACAGCTAAGAAGTCATAGTCACGAATTGTTTGCGCGACATCTTCTTGGTCATCGCCAACATGAACTGAAATAACCCGTTCATTCAAAATATCAGCAATCAAGGTATCATCATCATTAACAATTAAATCCCGCAACGAAATAACGCCGACTAAATGATTTTCTTGGTCGACTACGTAAACGTAATAGATTGTTTCCGCCATGTCCGCTTGATTCTTTAAGACGTACATCGCAGAACGCACTGTTTGATTCGCCACAATCGAAACAAATTCGGTGGTCATAATCGCCCCAGCAGTTTCATCTTCGTAATGAAGTAACTCTTTAATTTCGCCTGCTTCTTCACTACTTAACAAACTAAGATATTTCGCCTTTTGACTCTTATCTAACATATTTAGTAAATCCACCGCATTATCGGTATACATCTCAGCTAACATATCGGCTGCATAACTTGGGCGCATTTCAGCTAAATAATCTTTCATATTCTCATTATCTTCTTCGATAACATCAAACATATCCGCTAGTTCTTTCGGAGATAGGTAATTGTATAAATGTTGTCGGTCTTTTTCATCTAACGATTGGTAAAATTGTCCTTGTTCATAAATGTGTAACGCTAAAAATAGCTCACGAAATTCGTTCATTTGTTGATTTTTTAGCGTTTCTAAAAGAAGGGCAAATTGCTCTTCCATTTCTTGGCCTTCATTCATCTTACACTTTCCCCTCCTGCCTCTTTATTATTATAACGTATCATCTACACTTTTCATATCCTCCGCTAGTGGGGAAATCAGATGAACCGTTTCTTTGGTAAAAGGATGAGTAAAAATTAGTTCCATGCAATGCAACGCTTGCCGCTCAATTCCTTGATCCATCTTTCCATGATACATCTCATCCCC
Organism: Enterococcus sp. DIV2419; assembly: GCF_051711865.1. Taxonomy (NCBI): domain Bacteria; kingdom Bacillati; phylum Bacillota; class Bacilli; order Lactobacillales; family Enterococcaceae; genus Enterococcus; species Enterococcus sp. DIV2419. The sequence continues at coordinate 811,400 of NZ_JBIONS010000001.1, read as the reverse complement.
TAACAATGAACAGCCAATTGCTTCAAAATGTACCCGAATTTGATGTGTTCGTCCTGTATGGAGCTGAATGCGCACAGCTGCTGCTTGGGCTCCTCTTTTTGCGAGCCAATATTCTGTACTAGCAAATTGACCTGTTTCGATAACTTGGCGTTTTAATAAAGAGGACAAGTCGCGCCCAATTGGCTTTTCAATCAATTGATGCTCGCTTAACTGCTCAATCGCTCCACCAACAAGGGCATAATAAATTTTTGTCACCTTTTTTTCTCGTAATTCTTGGTCAATTAAAGCATGAGCAAAGCCGTGTTTCGCAAATAACATCAGCCCAGAAGTATCTCGATCTAAACGAGTCACGACATGAATAACTTGATTCACGTAATTTTGACGCTTGTAATAGCCCTTAACACGATTCGCCATCGTTCCTGAAGGATGATACTGAGCAGGTATCGAGGCAATGCCAGCAGGCTTATTAACTACTAAAAAATGATCATCTTCAAACACAATTTCAATCGGTTCATCATCTGTTAATAATGTCTCATGTTCCGCTTCATCTGGAATCGTCATTTTAACGACATCGCCAGTTTGTAAAGGATAGATGGCATTTTGAACGGTCCCATTCACTTGAATTTTACCACCCTGAAATTTCACCTTTGCTAATAACCCTTTTGAAACACCTTGTTCCTTTAAAAAATATTTCACTTGTTGTGTTGTTTCTTTGTCATATGTCCATTGAAATTCCATCGTTTAATTAATCCTCACCAATAAAGGCATCTTTCACTCGATGCCAAAAATGCATGTGCCGATAAGAGGCAAAATGAATCCGTTCGTCTGCAATTCGATAGCAGACAGAAGCGATATTTTCTTGATAAATATCTAATTGGTCCACCGTGACAAAATAATCATCACTTTCCTGTAATTTAATCTCCAGCCACTCCGTATGTGCGATTACAATCGGTGACCCCAATGTTCGAAAGACACGATTGTTTAAGGAGGCGATTTCGGTTAACTGAAACGCATTAATGCTAGGATGCAAAACAGCCCCACCAATACTTTTATTATACGCAGTAGAGCCGGTTGGGGTCGAAATCGACAACCCATCACCACGAAATCGTTCAAACAGTTCATCTTTAATAAACACATCGCCCACCATCGTCCGGTTTCCTCGTTTAATTGTTGATTCATTTAATGCTAAAAAATGTTTATCTGGTTTCCCATCTCTAAACCGAATCCGCACATCTAATAATGGATAACTCGTACTTTTTTCACGATGAATACACAAACTCTCAACTAGTTCTTTTAATTCATAATCACGCCAATCTGTATAGAAACCCAAGTGTCCGGTATGTACACCTAAGAAACTTACTTCGTTTAACAGATGATTAAATCGATGAAAAGCGGAAAGAAGCGTACCATCTCCGCCGACTGAAATCACAAGTTCAGGTTGACGATTGTCTATTTGAATTTGGTTTTGCTCTAATAGTGTTGTCAGTTGTTTTGTGACTTGTTTCGATTTTTCTTCCGAGTTATGAACAATCGCCACTTTCATAAGCAGACTCCTTTACTGATTTTCTGGTGTTTCGTTTTTAATTTGCTTATAGTATTCGTTTTCTAGCAATCCACGGCCATGAGAGAAGTAATGTTGTGCTTCTTGAATTTCTTCACGAATAGATGACATTTCTTCATCTAATAAATAGGCTGCCTCTGCCGCTCGCTGAAGGCGTTCTTTCATTTCTTCAGGAAAGACACCTTGATATTTATAATTCAAAGAATGTTCAATCGTTGCCCAAAAATTCATGGAGAGTGTCCGAATTTGGATTTCGGCCAAAATAATCTTTTCCCCGGTGACTAATTGCACAGGATATTCCACTACCACATGGTACGAACGATAGCCACTTTCTTTTTTATTTTCAATGTAGTCCCGTTCTTCCACAATTTTTAAGTCTTTACGATTTCTTAAAAGTGCGACTACCTGGTAAATGTCTTCCACAAATTGGCACATAATCCGCAAACCAGCAATGTCTTGCATTTCTTCTTCAATCCGATTTAAAGGAATATGCCGAATAGCCGTCTTTGTCAAAATACTATCTACTGGTTTCACACGTCCTGTAACGAATTCAATTGGTATGTGTTTATCTTGCTCCCGAAATTGTTTACGAATACCTCGTAGTTTTACTTTTAATTCGCTGACCGCCTGTTCATATGGCGCTAAAAACAGCTCCCACTCTCGTTCCATGGTAGATCCCTCAATTTCCTTGAATTTCATTCACTGATTATTTTACCACAGTCCTCCCTAAAATAGGGTGTTATTCGCTATTTGATTTCCAAACGCCTTTCATTAGAAAAATTTTTCACAGAGAAGACCACTTTTCTTGACGGAAACCTATATAATATGTGAAAATTGGAGTGATTTAAGAAAGAGAGAGAACCCCATGAGTGAGCACTTAGAAATTGAATTTAAAACATTAGTTAGTCCGCAAGATTTCAAACGATTAATCGACCATTTTGCTATTCAAAAAACGGACTTTTTTACGCAAACAAATCATTATTTTGATACGGACGATTTTCAATTAAAAGCACAACGAATGGGCTTAAGAATTCGCGTATTAGCAGATCGTGGTGAGTTAACCTTAAAAGTTCCTGCGCCAGAAGGATTATTAGAAATCAATGACCCTTTATCGCTTGAGACGGCGAACCACTTTATCAAGAGGAATCACCTCCCTACTGAGGGGGCTGTGGCGAAGAAATTACAAGAATTAGGTATTGAAATCGCCTCGATCCATTTAATTGGTTCATTAAAAACAGCACGTGCAGAAAAACAAATTCCTCAAGGACTACTTGCGTTAGACGAAAGTTGGTATAACCAACAGCACGATTTTGAATTAGAGTTAGAAGTTACTGAAGCTGAAAGCGGCAAGCAAGCGTTTCAAACATTAATGGCTGATTTGAACATTCCCATTACGCTTGCACCTAACAAGATTCAACGCATGATGCGGACCACTGCCCCTTAGTATTCGAAGCACTGACGTTCTGGCACCTGTATTTGAAAAAGCATGGCATTGGAGGAAGTATGAATGGTTGAAATTTATTTGTTCGTCAATCCTTTAGGCGGCGTCTGTTTAGAAATTGAAAAAGAAATTATACAATTGTCTGTTAACGACAAGAAGAAAATACAATTGCGCTTTATTCCTTTATTAAACATGAAAACGATCAATGAATTTTTGAGTCGTCAACATATTCCGATTAATGACATTAAACGACGGAATCGAATTTTTGAAGATTTATACTCAGCCGCTCTTGACTATAAAGCAGCACAGTTACAAGGCCGAAAAAAAGGCCGACAATTGTTGATTGGCTTACAAAAAGCAGTAGCTGAAGACGGTCTAGCTTACTCTCCTGAGTTATCAGAAGAACTACTTCTAGCGGCCGGCGGGGATATTGATATGTATCGTAAAGACCGACAATCCGATTTTGTCAAAGAATCTTTCCAAACCGACCAAAAAGTTGCTCGAGAAATGGGGATTAAACAACATCCTACCGCAGTCGTTTACAACTATACTTGCGAGAACGATTTCGGCATTTTAGTCGAAAATTTTGAAAACATGGATGAAATTAAACAACTTTGTCGTGTCCATCCACATAACGAACCGTTGCTGAACCAAGGTGACGCAACCTTTGAATTTAAACGTCGCTCCAATTATCATTTTCCAAATGGACATTTACATTTATTATAAAAAAGAAGGACCATATAGCTGTATAATACGCCTCCAAAATTAGAACAAAAATCTAACTTTGAAGGCGTATTTAAACTAGCAAAATATGATTATACATTCAAGAACAAAGTAGTAAAAGCTTATCAAAATGGAGAATAGATGCTATCAAACACTGGACAAAGCAATTTAATATCTCTTCATATTCCACTGTACAAGAATGAGTCAAAATAGTAGAAAAATTTAATTTTAAGGTCCTTCATCAAAAAACTGCCAACGGATACACCTGAATTTAAGCATTCGAAACATAATCAAAACGGAACATCCTAATTAAGAATGATGCTCTAGCTGAATCCTTTTCTTGATTTGTTTAATGATAAAGTTTTGTCCTTTCCATATTGCTAAACACTCGAATATAAAAGCAATTCTTGACAAAAGAAATTAATAAATTGATTTCCTCTAATTATCAGCGAAGCAAAACGAAACTTCGGTTCAGTGTTCAATACAGTAAACGTTTCATTTCATAAAAATACCGACTAGATTTCTCCAGCCGGTACTCGAGCTCAATTTTGTATTTTACTAAAAAATTCTATTTTTTAATTTAGACTTCTTCTTCAATAATAAAACGTGGTCGCCCCTTAACTTCGGAATAAATTTTACCAATATATTCGCCCACAATAGACAGACTGATTAATTGAATTCCCCCTAAAAACCAGATACTGATGATAAGAGAAGACCAACCAGCTTCAACATTTCCTGTAAAATGTTGTATTAAACTATAAATCATATAAAAGATACCAATTAATAAAGTAATAAACCCTATGTTTCTAACCATTTTTATTGGTACAATTGAAAAGGAAGTAATGCCTTCCATAGCAAAATTAAGCATTTTTTTTAGCGGATATTTTGACTCACCAGCTACTCGAATATTTCTTGAATAATAAACTTTTGTACTAGGAAATCCAACTAATGGAACCATCCCTCTTAAAAATAAGTTTTCTTCTTTAAAAGTTAGTAATACCTTAGTCGCCCGATTGCTCATCAAACGAAAATCTGCATGGTTTGGTACGGTATTCACACCTAGTTTATTCATAAATGAATAAAACATTTCCGCAGTTTTTCTTTTGAACGCGGTATCTGTATCACGGTTACTACGAACGCCATAAACAACATCGTTTCCATCATGATAAGCATCAATCATTCCCTCAATTGCCTCGACATCATCTTGTAAATCTGCATCAATCGTAACAATCATATCTGCAAATTGAACCGCTGTCGTCATACCAGCTAAAAGTGCATTTTGGTGACCAAAGTTGCGACTAAATTTAAGACCTTTAAAATGTTCTTCTTGTTCAGATAGTCTTTTAATAATAGCCCATGTTTTATCTTTACTACCATCATCCACAAACAAAATGGAACTTTCTGTACTTATTTTATTCTTAGCAATCATTCGTTTTAAAAAATCCAACAATACCTTGCTGGAAATAGGTAGTACTTCCTCTTCATTATAACATGGTACTACTATAAAAAGTTTTGACATTTTCTTTTTTCCTCCTATTAGTTGCTGTTAACACACTTTCCCATCCAATTGCTGAAAGTAAATAGAAAAATGGTAAAAATTGAATTAAATAGCGCGAGCGACCACCTTCAAATAATAGTAGAAACATCATAGCTCCAATAATAGTAAGCTTTATGATTAATTCTTTTTCATCTATTTTTTTCATATTAAATGAACATCCAGTAATAAACATACCTATTATGGTTATTAGCCACATAATCTGCATATAAAGTTTCATGAATGACGTCCATTTACCTACTTGAAAATAATTGTCTTGTAAAAATATTTTAAACCTTGATCTATTAGAATCGCGGTCGAGTTCCATAGGTCGTGGTCCATAATCTTTCCAATCAAAATCTCCAGCGGCTGTATTATAATATTGCTTATTCAATAAAAACTTTGTATATCCTATCGGTCCATAATCTTTTAGTCTTTTTTTTATGACTTTAATATTGTAGTCCTTTTTATCCTGATATTTTTTTTGACTACTAGTCGCATTAGAATCGGATAAGTTATATCCTCCGTTGCCTTTTAATCCCATCATCATCCAATGAGTCATTGGATACTGTTCATTTTTATTGAATTCAATCGTTGTTTGTGTACTTCTATAAATAGAGAAACTACTGATTGTACCAAACATAAAAATAAAAGCAATAAGAATATTCAATACCTTCGCTAAATTTATTGGTTGTATTTTCTTCTGTAAACAATCAATAAATTTAACAATACTCCAAGCAATGATAAATATGATTGCAGATGGCTTAATTAGATATAATATTGCACAACAAATGCCTAACATCATACTAAAAAGTAAGCTATTTTGTTTTTTTGTGTTAATAAACGAATACAAAAACATACTAAAAGACACAATTGTGAATGCTCCTATATCTGTGTACGGAACAATAATTAACGGAGATAACGCTAAACTAAGAATCGACAAATAAAATACTAAATAAGCAATCATATGAGAAAATAGCCGTTTGGTAGCGGTATATAAGAAAAAGAAACCTAAATCAATAAACACCGTACTACATAATTGCCAAAATAGCCACGTATTACCTATACCATCTACAAAAATATTAGCTATTTTTGTTATTCCTAACATCACAAAAAAGAAAAATGCATTATTAGGATATCTCGAAAGATACGCATCCATGGGTTGATTTTTTGTTACTCCCAAAAATATCACTTTGACATCCCAACCAATGGGAGCTGATATAGTACTCACAAGAATGAATTGTAATAATATAGTAATCGTAACAATTAAAATTGTAATAACTTTTATATTCTTTCTAATATAATCCTTAATTTGTTTCAAAAAAAATAAAAAATAATTTCTAACATTACTTGATATGATAATACAGACAATAAAACAAACTAATGCTAATCCTAAAACAAGTGATGCACCCTTTAAGTTTGCTATATTGAAATACGGATGTCGTATAACTCCAAAAAGTGTAATTAAGATTGCTAAAGTAAAAATAAAGTTAATAGACTTGTATAGAAAATTCTTAATATTCATCTCTTCTTCCTTCCAAAAAAATTACTGTATATTTTAACATAAGCAAAAACAGACAGCTTAAAATATAAAATCTCAGCTGTCTGTTAATTATATCATATTTATTTTGCAAAAAAATTTAATATGGGTAAATTTAAACTTATAAAAAATTAATTATTTTAGAACGCTTTTTATTTAATAATCTTCTCATAAAATACAGACAATAGAATTTAACACTTTATTTGATAGTTGAAACAGAAGCATTTCATTTTGATAAAACAAAGATAGAATCTCTATTCACTTATCAAGTTTCTAACATTTCTTAACTTAAACTTTAGTTTCTAATCCTTGTTATAATTTTTCAACCAAAGCTTCTAATTCCGTTAAACGTTCTTCAAAAACTTTCATTGCATCTTCGATATACGCGGCTTGTGTCATATCCACGCCCGCTTTTTTCATCACTTCAATTGGGAAGTCACTACTTCCTGCTTTCAAGTAGTTAAGGTAGTTCTCTAAAGCTCCTTCTTCTCCAGCTAAAATATGTTTAGACAATGCCGAAGCGGCTGAGAAGCCAGTTGCATATTGATAAACATAATAATTGTAATAAAAATGTGGAATTCTCGCCCATTCGTAACTGATTTCTTCGTCTCTAACTACTTCTGGTCCATAATATTTAGCATTGAGCTCGCCATAATACTCACTCAAATATTCACTCGTTAATGGCGTGCCTTTAGCATCTTCCGTGTGAATAAAATGCTCAAATTCCGCAAATTGCGTTTGACGGAAAATGGTTCCCTTAAAGCCGTCTAAATAGTGATTTAAGACATACGCACGTACTTTAGGATCTGTTTCTGTTTGTAATAAATATTCTGTTAAAATATTTTCATTTGTGGTTGAAGCAATCTCAGCTAAGAAAATTGAATAGTCGCCATAAACATACGGCTGATTATTCCTTGTATAGTAACTATGAACACTATGGCCCATCTCATGGACTAATGTAAATAGTTGATCCAAACTATCATGCCAATTCATTAAAATGTATGGGGCTGTATCATAAGCTCCTGAAGAATATGCGCCGCTTCGTTTTCCTTGATTTTCAATCACATCAATCCAACGACTTGAAAAAGCTTCTTTAACAATAGATAAATAGTCTTCACCTAGTGGTTTTAAAGCCTCAATTGCTTTTTCTTTTGCTTCTTCATAGCTGTAACGAATTGGTGCTTCACCTAGCAAAGGCGCATACAAGTCGTACATGTGTAATTCTTCTACGTTTAATAATTTTTTTCTTAATTTTACATAACGATGTAGCAAAGGTAAATGTTTATTTACTACAGCTACTAATGTTTCGTGAACACTTTCAGGGATATGATTACTTGCTAAAGAGGCTGCCCGAGCAGAATCATAATTTCTAATTTTTGCTTTATAATTATGTGTTTTAACATGTGCACCTAAAGTTGAGGCTAATGTATTTCTAAATTGTTTGTACACTTTGTACAACCCTTTAAATGCTGCTTCACGAACAGATGGATCGACACTTTCCATTAATTGACCATAAACGCCATGAGAAAGTTGAATCGTTTCGCCTTCAACATTTTGCACAGTTGGAAATTCTAAGTCTGCATTATTTAAAATTGAAAATGTATTACTTGAGGCACCAAAAATTTCACTAGCCCCCGCCAGTAAAGCTTCTTGTTCCATCGATAAAACATGGGGACGTTCATCTAAAATATTTTGAATATAGTGACGATAAACAGCTAATTTCGGCTGCTCTTCAAAATATCCCCAGATTTGTTCATCACTTAATGTTAAAACCTCTGGGTCAAACCAAGAAACAGCTTCACTAACTTGTGCATATAAAGAACTAGCTCTGGCATATAAAGCTTGGTAAGCTGTATTTGTAGTGTCTTGATCATTTTTTAAATGAGAATAGACATATAATGTTTCCACTTTTCGATAGACATCTAAAACGTATTCTAACGCAGCTAGAAAAGCTTCTGCACCATTCCCTAAGGTTCCTTTAAATGATTCTGCTTGATTTAGCTCTTCTGTCAACTGATTATACGCAACATCAAAAGCAGCATCATCTTTAAAAATTTTGGTTAAATCCCAAGTTAATGGAGTTGGAACTTCATCACGTGTTGGTAATTGTTTAATTTCGCTCATAGTTTACTCTCCTTTAAGAAACGTTTTACTCATTATACTATCATAATTTAACACGTGTGACTAAAAAAATGTTGTTTTTTCACTTTTTTTAGCCAATGAATGAGCTTTTCAGGATCTTCTCTTAGGAAAATACTAGTTATTAGGTACTTATTATTTACTTTAATTAACACATAACATTCTTGTAACCAGCTCAATAAGCTATTCCCCACGATTTTAAAAAGTTTTTTTAAGTCAATATTCGGCAGCGGTTGCCAAATAAAGTTTCCTTCTTCCAAAAAACTAACTTCCAAGATACGCCATAGTTCATGTTTGGTCACTAAACGCTCTTCTTTGGTTTTTAGTGCTTCCCAAACAAGCATTTTTAAATGAATATCTTCTTCAGAAGAAGGTAATAGCTTCAATCCAGGATAGTAAAACCAAGAAGGTAACTGGAGAAGGTGACAACCTTTCGTGTATAAAAAGCTTTGTGTTCTAAGCAACTGAGCATTTCTGTAACCAAGTTGTTGCGTCAATTTTTGATAATAATCATGCATCAATTGGCCAGTGTGCCGTCTATCTGGCAGTAAATTTAAATTAGCAGTCGGTAGTTGGATGATTTCTAGTAATTTTTTTTCGTAAAAATCCCATGATTGTTTTCTTCTATAAAATTGTTGACATTGACTCTCTTCAATATGACAAAGTAATTCTATTCGTTCTTGCTTCTTATTGGCCGTCCATAAATAAAACCCCAAGGACTCCGAAAAGTAAAGAAATTGTTTCGTTAATTGCGTGAGCTTGTCTTTAGGCACTAATCGTTCACCTAAAATCCAAACAACTTGATAGCCATGAGCTTGATAAGTCTCCGTCCGTTCCACCAAACGTTTAATTGGCAATGGACTACATTGAATTTCAATGGCTATCTTCCCAATGAGTAAATCTGGGCGTTGCTTCAAGGCGGGTAAGTATGCCTCAACTTGAAAAGACAGCTTTTCACGTAAACACTTTTCCGCAAAAAGCTGCTTCAAGCGGAGGTGTTCTTCTGTTTCAGCTTCTGCTTCGTACCAACAACTATTCTTTTTACGATGAGCAAAATGGGGTATTTTAATGGGGCCTGCCTTCAAAATGACCGATTGATGACACATTGGACACACAAAAGCTTGTTCGCTTCGTATCTGTGTTAATTCATCAATCGAGCAATCGATTAAAGAAAATAACTCTTGGTTGTCTGCCGTTAAAGCTGTTAACATGATTTTCACCTCTCATAAATAAACTACGCAAAGTTTCTTAATTTTCATCAAAAAAAAAGCAAAAACTCGAAAGTTTTTGCTTTTTTGCTTAATCATTAAAGTAATAACGTGTTAATTCCAACGCACTGCGTTCCATAATACAAGTGCCATATTCGACTAAAGTATCCTGAGTGACAGTTGTTTTATGAGCAAATTCTAAAATCTGTGCAATTTCATTGTCAACATTTGTTTTTTCTAATTCATCGGTTAAGAACAAAACTTGTAAGTAATAACGATCGTTGTACGTGTATAAGTTAGTCAAAACAGATTGCATGAAGACTTCTTTGGATAATTGGATCATCGCTTCAAAATTATCTAATTCAAAGATTACATTTCTGTTTGTTTCATCTGTGGCTTCCATCTCATCAAGTTCATCGGCGGCTGCTTTGTCTGCTTCAATTTGTTTGCGAATTAATTCGCTAACATCTGCATTGACTTCGCTCAGACCTTCTAAGGAAGACAAGTCGTCCATAGCGACATTTTTACTAATAAACAGTTCTAAACCATCATTTTTAGGCAAGACTTGGAAAGTGACTGCTTCACTGCCTTGGAATTCATCTTCGACATCAACTTCTTCTAAAATACTATAAAAGAAATTTTCAACATCTTTGTGGTTTCCTAGTAAGTCAAGAAAAGTAATCCCTCTATCCGCCAGGTCTTCGTTGCCAATTAACACACGAATCGTATTTTCATTAATATGTTCCATTTCCATAGCGCTACACCTCTCTTTGCTTCAATCAGGAAACTTCTTACGTTCATTGTAGCGAAAACTACACAAAAGTAAAGTGGAAAGTCTGTAAATCCTCGAAAACTAGCGAACGTTTTATAAACTTTGAACTTTTTTAACGATTGGTTTTTCGCTCCTTCTACCTCTTCATCTTAACGCAGTCTCTCCAAAAAAGATACTATTTTTCCTTGACCACGTTCTGCCAAATCAAATGAATACAAGTTCTAAATATGTATTAAAAAGCCAGAGATAAAAATCCCTGGCCCTAAATTCATATGAGTCGTTCTTTATTACAATTAACAAATAAAGAACAAAATTTTATATTTTTTATAAACCTGCCATTAATTGTGCTTGGCGCAATTCCAGTTGTCGAACATCTCTTGGTAAGAATCGACGAATTTCATCTTCGTTAAAACCGACTTGTAATCTTTTCTCATCAATCATAATTGGCCGACGCAACAATCCAGGGTTTTCTTGAACCAACTCTAATAAATCTTGAAGTGGAAGCTCGTCCAAATCCATATTTAATTTTTGGAAAACTTTAGAGCGAGTAGAGATAATCTCTTCTGTTCCATCTTCTGTCATGATTAAAATTGCTTTTAATTCCTCAATATTTAAAGGTTCAGAAAAAATATTTCTTTCTTTAAAAGGAATTTCGTGCTCTTGCAACCAGGCTCTAGCCTTACGACATGACGTGCAACTTGGGGAAGTATAAAGTGTCAACATTGTGCATCACTCCTTTTCGCGAATCATCGCGTTTCTGAAACAGGGAACTGTACTGTTCCTCTATTTAAAACCAGTATACCTAATTTCTAATAAAAATACTAGGGGTTTTTAAACATTTTTTATTAACTTTGTTTATTTTTCCTTCATTACATCCGTGTAAAATTAGGGTTAATTTTTATAAAATTTTATGGATATTCGTTATGATTCTGTAAAAAAGTAATACAGTTTTCTATTTTTATAGTTGCTGTTATAATTTACTTCTCTTGGTGATTTTTCAAGAAGTTCCCATGTATTTTTTTCTAATAAAATGTATAATAGAACTATTCACTATCTTAAGTCTAAAGTCAGGTGGTTATTTAATGAAAACAATTTTTTCTGGTATTCAGCCCAGTGGTACTCCGACAATCGGAAATTACATTGGTGCAATGAAACAATTTATCGAATTACAAAATGAATACAATTGTTATTTTTGTATTGTGGATGAACATGCCATTACCGTTCCCCAAGAACCGCAAAAGCTACGCCAACAAATTCGTAGCTTAGCAGCTCTTTACCTAGCGGTTGGTTTAGACCCACAAAAAGCAACAATTTTCATACAGTCTGAAGTGAGTGCGCATGCAGAAGCTGGTTGGATCATTCAGTGCAATACTTCTATTGGTGAGTTAGAGCGAATGACACAATTTAAAGATAAATCGCAAAAAAATGGTCGTGCTGGCGTAAGCGCTGGTCTTTTAACATACCCTCCATTAATGGTTGGTGATATCGTGTTGTACAACGCTGACTTAGTGCCAGTCGGAGATGATCAAAAACAACACTTAGAATTAACACGTGATTTTGTGGAACGCTTCAACAAACGTTACGCTCAAAAAAATCAAGAAATTTTAACGATGCCTGAAGTAAAAATCGCTGAGCAAGGTAGTCGAATTATGAGCTTACAAGAACCAACGAAAAAGATGAGTAAGTCTGATACAAATGTGAAGGGCTTTATTTCAATGCTTGATGAGCCAGCAGTGATTCGCAAAAAAATCCGCTCTGCTGTAACTGATTCAACTGGTGTAATTGAATATAATAAAGAAGAAAAGCCTGGCATTACTAACTTACTAAATATTTATTCTGCTGCGACAGGTCAAACTGTTGAGGAACTTGTTCAAGCATACGAAGGCAAAGGCTATGGAGACTTCAAAGCAGATTTAGCAGAAGCAGTAGTTGCCTTATTAGAACCTATTCAAGTGCGCTACCAAGAACTTTTAGCTTCAGAAGAATTAGATATGATTTTAGATGAGGGTGCAGAAAACGCTCGCCAGGTAGCCAACAAAACACTTCAACGAATGAAAAATGCTGTTGGTTTGGGAAGAAAAGTTCGGCGCTAACTAAATATAATAAAAACCCGCGAAGTTTTATTCGCGGGTTTTTTTATGTTCTAAATTGAGCATCGTACAGCCGACGATAGTGGCCTCTTTGCGCGTACAAAGTTTCATGTGTTCCATCTTCTAAAATTCCTTGGTCACTCACTACGATTATTCGATCAGCATGTTTAATCGTTGCCAGTCTGTGGGCAATAATTAATGTTGTTCGCCCGTCAGCTAACGAGTTTAATGACTCTTGAATCACTTGCTCTGTTTCTGTATCTAATGCAGAAGTCGCTTCATCTAGAATTAAAATCGGCGGGTTCTTCAAGAACATTCGCGCAATTGCCACTCGCTGCTTTTGACCGCCCGATAATTTCACGCCACGTTCGCCAATAATTGTGTCCAAGCCATCTGGCATTAGCTGAATTACATGTTCTAAATGTGCTAATTTCACCGCTTGTTGAATGTCTATTTCTGTAGCATTTAAATTCCCATAAGCAATATTTTCTCGTAATGTTCCAGGGAATAAAAACACATCTTGTTGAACAATTCCAATCTGCTTACGTATTGAAGCCAAGGTCATTTGCTGGATATTTCTACCGTCAATCGTAATTTCACCACTACTGACTTCATAAAAACGAGGCAACAGATTGCACAAGGTCGTTTTTCCTGAACCACTTTGGCCAACGAAAGCAACGGTTTCACCAGGTTGAATTTTTAAATTGATATGGTCTAAAACTTTTGTGCCATTTTCATAAGCAAATGAAACGTCTTTATAGGCAATCGTTCCTTCTAAATGCGAAACAGCAACAGCTCCTGGCAAATCTTTGATGGACGGTTGTTTGTCCATTTCTTCCGTAAAACGTTTAAAACCAGCAAATCCTTTGGGATAACTTTCAATCATATTGTTGACTTTTTCAATCGGCCGAATAAAAATATTGGCTAATAAAATAAATCCTACAAACTGACCTTCTGTAATTTCTCCTTTAATTGTATAATACGCACCAAAAATTAATGAAAATAAATTTATCAGACGAATTAATAAGTAATTATAGGCGGAACTGACACCCATCACCTTATAAAAATATAATTTCGATTTTCGATACATTTGATTTAAATAATTAAACTGTTTTCGTTCAAATGGTTCATTTGCAAAAGATTGCGTGACACGTATCCCACTTACTGACGCTTCAATCCCAGCATTAAATTCACCTAAATTATCGTAAATATCCGTATTCGCTTTTGTCATTTTTTTATTAAAATAGCCTAGCGCAATCGTGATAAATGGCAATAAAATAAACGTAGCGATGGCTAATTTCACGTGAATGGTTAACATTAATAAAAAAGAACCTGCTAACGTCATAATCGTAATAAAGACGTCTTCTGGACCATGATGCGCCACTTCCGAAATTTCAAAAAGATCAGTGGTCAAACGGCTCATTAATTTCCCTGTTTTTTGATTATCATAATACTCAAACGGTTGTGTTTGCAGATGCTGATATAATTCTTCACGCATATCTGTTTCAATATTCACGCCTAACATATGACCAAAATAAACCACAATAAATTGTAAAAACGTATTGATTATATAAAATGCAAATAAGCCCGCACTAGCTAATGCAATGAGGCGAAAATCTCCTTTTGGCATAATCTTATCAATTACTTGATTGACTGCTACTGGAAAAGCCAACTCTAACAGCCCCGCAAAAACGGCACACCCAAAATCCAAAATAAATAATCGACGATAAGGTCGATAATACCCAAAAAAACGCTTTAACATAACTCCCTAACTCTCCCCCTTCATTCTCACTCATTATACGGAAAAAGACTGTCTCTTGCAAAATTCTAACTTCTATCAGAACACGTGTTATTTAAGTAACTTTGACTCAAAATCATTTTCACAAACTTTTCATTATCAGAATATTTTTTCATTTATCGTTTCCATTTTTTCGGTAAAAATAACTATAATTGTCTTTTCCCGCAAGGCTTTGATTTCTGCGAAAAACCTTGAAATACAGTGAAAAATACTCTATTTATTTGTGAAAATATCAGCTACAATATAACATATGAAAAGTTTTGTAAAAAAGTTAAGAGGTGCACTTGTTAAATGAGAACCATTGTTTTTGATGTTGATGACACGCTGTACGATCAGCAACAACCCTTTCGAAATGCGATGACTAAAATTTTCCCAAACGTTGCGACAGAGGATATGCATGAATTGTATCTTCGTTTTAGACACCACAGCGATGAAACGTTTCCGAAAGTTTTAGCCAATGAATGGTCCCTAGATTTCATGCGGTTTTTCCGGATGAATGAAACATTAAAGGATCTAAACTATCCAGGAATTTCACAAGAAGAAGGAAAAATTTTCCAACAAGTTTATGAAGAAGAATTGGATAATATTACGATGCATCCAGAAGTTACTAAGCTTCTTGATACTTTACAAGAGAAAGAAATTCCGATGGGGATTATTACAAATGGTCCAACAGACCATCAATTTAAAAAAGTTAAACAATTGAATCTTGAAAAATGGGTTCCAAGCCAAAATATCATTATTTCTCAAAGTACGGGTTTCCAAAAACCTGAAAAGGAAATTTTTGATTTAGCCTGTAATCAATTTTGTATGGAACCTGAACATACTTTATATGTTGGTGATAGTTATGACAATGATATTGTAGGCGCACGTAATGGTGGCTGGCATTCTCTTTGGTTTAACCACCGCTCTCGAGAACTACCAAGTTGCCAACCTGCATCACACCTTGCAGAAGTCACTTGTTTCACCGAACTTTGTCCGACTGTGGAGAAATTATTTAATCTTTAAAAAAAGCCGTTCTTCAATTTGAAGAGCGGCTTTTTTTTATTTATTTTTTTGTTTTTTCAGACGTAAAATGATGAACAGACAGATTATCAATAAAAGGATCAATAAACCGATTAAGAGATAAATAAGTTTAGATTCCGTTTTTTTGACGGTTACATCTTTCTCATTAAATGTTTTTGCTTCCTCTTTTGAGATCGTAAATTCTTTCGTAAATTGCCATTTTTTTCCTGAGCCTTCCACAGTCATTGCCAATACATACGTCCCAGCTTCCATTTCATTTTCTTCATAAGGAATAGGGAAATTAAAAATTGAATTGGGCGCCATTTGCATATCTTCTTGTTCTTTCTCTAAAATAACGTTATTTGTTTTCTTATTTTTAACATTTGCCGTTACTTTCATTGATTGAAGATAGGCTGCTTCATGGTTTAGCAGTGTTGCAGAAATAACACTGCGCGCATTTCTTTGCGTCGGTTCAACTTTCTCCAAAGACAATTCAGGTTGCACAACTGTTTCATTTTCTCGAAGTAAAACAGCTACTGTATAGGCATAGCGATTTTCAATTGCTAAGCCGTTTGTATTTTCTTTTTGCTTGTCTTTCGTTTCATCGACTTTTTCACTAAACGTGATCCCGCCCGCTAGTTGCCCTGAAAACTCTTCTTTCGGCATCTTCACTCGCAATTCAACTACTTTTTCACTTTTAGCAGGCAATTCAACACTCTCACCGCCGTCTTTCAGTTGAATGATTTCTGATAAATCTGCTGGTGCAGATTTATCTAAAGCTGTCAACGACTCACCATATTCAATCACTCCGTTGCTGTTTGTTGTGGCCGACTTCACACTAACATCAATCACTAAATTTTCATCTGTACTATTGGCCGCTCGAACTTTCAAAATTTGTTCTTGGTCTGGTTTCATCATTAAATCAAAATATGTTTTTGTTTTATCTATTTGGTTTTCTGGAATTTCTGTTTCAACACTAAATCGTAATTCTGCTGCTGAGGTTTCAATCCCAAAAGCAAAGAAATAAAAACTTAGGATCATCAGAATAAAATATCTATTTTTCATTTCGCTCTACACTCCATTTCTATGTAAAGGAGAAAGGCTGAGTTCCCCTCTTCCTTTCTCCAAAAAGGTTCTTTTTATGCTGGCGTATTAGCTAATGTCCAAGTAATTGTTGTTTTGTAGGCATCGTTTAATTTAACTGATTTACCTGGCACTTTTAATTGAACATCTTTCATTACTTGACGGCCGTCAACTTCAGCAATTGAACTAGCATTGCCGTATAAGTATGACCATTTCCCAGCACCTTGATCTGTTGCGGCTACCATCACGTTATGACTTTCACCCACTGTACCAAAAGTTACGCTCGCTAAACTTGTTGGTGCAGCGCTTTGTCCTGCTGTCACAGCTGAAGCATTTTGAAAGACAATTTCAGTTCCTTCAAGTGTCTGACCTTTTGTAGCAGAAGTAAATGCAGAATTTTGTTTTGCAGATAAAGTCCAGCCTTCTAAAGTTCCACGATTATCTGTAATTTGAGCAAATAATGGACCCGTTTTTTCAACATTATTTTTATCTTTTAAAACTTGTGCTGATGCAAAATAGATTTCATCTTTTGTGCTGATGATATTTTCACCAAAGTTTAAACTTGAAGCATAGTCCAAGGTTAAGGGGCCTGTAGAACCTTCATCAACTGGTTTGTCAGGATTTACTGGGTCGATAGGTGTCACAGGATCTTTGCCGTCTTTGTCTTCTGGATCCACTACAGGATTTTTGCTGTTAGGATCTTTTTCATCTGGTGCTTTAAATTTTACAATAGCATCTGTGTCGCGATTAGCCACTTCCTCTGCTTGAACTGGTAGTGTGCCTACCGCGATGGTTGCTAAAATTAAGCTGCTTGCGATGGTCATTTTTTTCATGTTAGTGCTCCTTCTCTTCTATTGTTATAGTTTCAATAATTATACGCTTGGTAAATCAGCGATTGTCCATGTTAAAACAGTTTTGTATTGAACAGCATCTTTTGGTGTTGCTCCTGGTACAGTTAATGTGATCGCTGTATTTTTATCTACGCTTTCACCGTCAACTTCCACTTTTTCAATCCCACCGAACGCACTAAGCCAAGTTCCAGAACCTTGACCTTCAGCGGCAGACATCACATTTGATGAATCGCCAGCTACTAAAGTTACTTCATGCGCAGTTGGTGTGACTGCTTTGGAATTAGACACTGCTTTGTTTTGACTTAATTTAATTTCTGAACCGTCTAAAACTTTATTTAATGTTTCTTTTGTCGCTGTTAATTGTGTTTCTTGTTTAACTGTTAAGGCCCAACCGGCATTCGTTCCGCGTTTGTCGGAAATTTGTACATAATTTGGTTTAGGATTAGTCAAATCAGGACCAGAACCGTCTGCCAAGAAAAAGTATTGTGGATTTGCATAATATTTTTCATCTTTATTTGAAATTTTATTTTTGCCAAAGTCTAAACTAGAAGCATAATCGATACTTAGTGGACCAGTTGTTCCTTCATTTGGCTTATTGCCTGTGTCTGGTGTCGTTGGATCAAAGGGTTCAACAGGTTTTTCGGTATCTGGATTCACTGGATCGACAGGTTTGTTGATAGAGGCATCCGGTGTAAATTCTACGATGGCATTTGATTCATAGTTTTTTTCTTCTGCATTCACTTCTGGTGCAATAGCCACGCCTAAAGTGATAGCGGGGATTGTTGATAAGATAATTTTTTTCATTTTATTGTTCCTTCTTTCTTTTTTTTAAAATAAAACTAGCCATAAAGATGACTATTATTCCGAGATAATTAAACATTTGTTGCTGTTTAGTACCAGTTCGAGGTAAGAAGCCTGAGCCTTTTTGATCAACCGTTTTACTTGTTGAATGCTTCAATGATTCTCCACTCACTGCTGGTATTGCTTCCGACTGCTTGGGGAAACGCTGTGGTATCTTACCATCTGGTTTTTCTTTGTTGGCTGGTGGCTCATACTCGCCATAAAAAGAAACTTCTGCATTTGTCGGATAGGCATTTGTTTCAGCAAATACATCAACTGATGAAATCAATCCTAATAGCAATACGCCGCTAACTATTTTTTTGATAAGACTCACCCCCTATTTTGCACTGCCATCAGGTACGTCCATCAAGTGCCAAGTTAGTTTTGCTTCGTATTCTTCTGCTTTGGCCGTCCCTCCAGGAACAGATAATAACAACTCTTGGTCATTTTCTTTCCATTGATCAGAAATATTTGTTTCTTGGTGTCCATTGACTTGGTTGTGAACAAGAATCGATTGGCCTTCTGGAATGTCCTGTAAGCGATGGTTGGTTCTAAATTTTAAAACATTTGGCAATGTAGCACCTGATTCTGATTTGAAATCAGAAGTAACGGTTAGTGCAAGCGACCAATTATTCCCCGTTTGACGAGTATCTCGTATCACTAATGGTTGATCCATGGAAACAATTGGATATTGGGTCGTACTACTAGCGATTTGCAGCTCATTCCCAAAGGAAATCGCTGTTGGTACCGTTTTGAACCTGACAGAGCCAACCACAGTGACTGTTAGCGCTAATTCATCAATCTTGTAGCCTTTATCATAGACTTCCACGACCAACTGCTGTTTTCCATAAGTTAGTTCTGGTAATAACAAGGCTTTTTCCTTAAATGTTTTAGAATTAGTGGTTGTTTCATCTGCTAATTTCTGGATTTCTTGGCCCTCTTTTTTGACAATAAATTGTAATCTATTCCCAGCATCGACATCTTGCCAATAAAAAGGCAGGGCTGTTTTTTGAAAGTCATCAATATCGATTGTTTTTTCCAACGACTTTTCTATACGCTCTTTTGACCAAGATAGTTTCGTTTCACTTAAGAAAACTTCTTTGACAGGTTGGACGACCGTTCCAGAAAAATTCCCCAAGTATGCTTTATCTGTTGATTCCCAGATATAAGAAACGCCTTCATGAGCTTTGGGTAAATTCCATTCAAACAGTCCTTTTGTAGCATCGTAACTTCCATAAGGGCTAATCGTCAGCGGTGGAAATAGTTGACCATCACGAGATACCACCTTATTTTTTAATTGCAGGGGTTTCCCAGCAATATAATCGACAGAAGATAAGATAATCATTTGATTAGATACATCTAACCCTGTAATGGCCGTTAAGCCTTTTAACGGACTGATATCTGAAATTTGATTTTCTCCCACATCTAAAACTGTTAGATTGAGTGTTTTCTCTAACGGCGCCAAGGAAGAAATTTGATTGTTTCTTGCATACAGTACACGCAGATTAGGAACAGTGCTTAAAGCTTCCAGACTAGTAATCGTTTGATTCATAATACTCAACTCTTCTAGACGTTGTTTATTCGCCAAGGGCGCAATTGTTTTTAATTGATTATTTTCCACATAAAGACGGAGTAGGTTATTTGCTTCCGTAAGCCCATCTAAAGTAGCAATCTGATTATTGGCAGCCCAAATGGTTTCTAAATTACGAAGAGAACGAAGCGGGTCGAAGGAAGTCACTCGATTATTCGGCGTGATTTTTGACGGATGATCTGTCGTATTTTGGATACTTAAATTTTTTAAAGCAGGCATTCCTTCAAGTCCATTTAATGTCGTTAATTGATTGTTCTCAACATACAAGCCTTCTAAACTAATTAATCCTGCTTGACCTAACGGACTAAGATCAGCTATTTTATTGTTTCTCATATATAAAAAACGTAATAGCTTAAATTCACCTTTAGCAAAAGGACTCAAATCTGTTACATTGAGTGAATCTTGAAAAGATAATTCTTCTAAGTTTCTTAGGTATTGAACTCCTTCCACATTAGAAACAACGACATTTTCTAAAATAACTTTATTCAGTTTATCCAATTCTGCTTGGGTGACAGTATTAGAGGTCCGAGATTTGCTTAACTGTTTTCTGATATTTTCCGCAAAGGCTGGATCAGGAAATAGTGTACTGATAGGCGTCGCTTTATCTAAGACAGCACCTGCGTATAATTGGGGCATCATCAGTTGTGCTTCCGTTATCGCTAGTGCTTCATTTGGCGGCTCTTCACTTGTTTCAACAGTCGTTAACTCTTCTGATTGGGGAATCTCCGAACTACTGGTTGCTGAATTTTGCTCTTCTGCTGATGAAGTTTCTGGAATCTTTTCTTCTGAAACAGATGAAACATTTTCTTCACTGGAGGATGCGATTGTTTCGGTCGTTTCGGCGAAAGTTGTTACAGGAAGTAGCAAACTATTACCCAAAAGTAAGGCACTAACTGCGGAGATGCACATTTTTTTCATAAACTTCACCTCCTGATATTTTCTTAATTATAGTGAATATCAACTGAAAATGGGTTCAATTACGACAAACTGTCCAAATTAATTTGTATAGACAAGACAAAGAGCGCCAAATAGGGTTTTCTACCCCTATTTGGCGCTCTTTGTCGCTAAACACAACCAGAATTTATTATGACAAATTCTCAATTATGCCTAATTTTCTTTTATTTCTTTTAAACTATCCT
This sequence comes from Enterococcus sp. DIV2419, assembly GCF_051711865.1. NCBI lineage: Bacteria > Bacillati > Bacillota > Bacilli > Lactobacillales > Enterococcaceae > Enterococcus > Enterococcus sp. DIV2419. The sequence goes on along the minus strand of NZ_JBIONS010000001.1, from coordinate 790,088 downwards.
CTATTTTTTCCAATTGCCCAGCAAAAAATTCTTGTTTGGCTTTTGGTAAAAACAATGTGATAGATAAAAGGATTTGTTCTTTAAAGATTGCCCAATCTGCGAATATTTCTTCATTGGTTAAAATCATTTCTATTTTTTCTGCTATTTTTTTCCAGAGGATCATTCGCCAGTTATTTTCACCCACTTCATATTCTTTAAACATGCTTAATACATGAAGAATATGGGGAACATTTTGGCTGACAATCGCCGCAAATAAAAAATCAATAATTACTTGCTCGATAATTTCTAGCGAGCGAATATCAATAATTTCCCGCTCATTGACAGATTGTAGTACACGAAAAAGTAACGAAGTTGGAAACGGCTGCAAGCCAACGTTTTTTTGTAATGCTAAAAATTTCAAATTAAAAATAGTATACACATCGGCATTAATTAATCGTTCCAGAATCTGATTTTCTAATGCAATAATCTCTTCTTTTGTCACAACTGTTTGAGGGTTAAAAAGATATTCCAACGCCAACATCGAATACATTACCTCTTGCTTTCCTAAAGCAAAAGACGATTTCTCATAATACGCCCGATAATCTGCAACGATTCGACTACTTTCTTGAAAATTTTTACTAAAGATTGCTTGATTAAACTGCTCCTTAGCTAAAACTGTTTTGGACATTGGCGTTAATTTTTCTGTCATTTCCATCGGCGAAATAGACAAGATTTCGACAATAATGGCTAAATCCGAAATACGCAATTCACTATTTCCTTGGACAAAGCGTTGATAACTTCGACTAGAAACACCATTTTCATCAAAGACACGCAGAGGAATATTTTTCCCTTTACGAATCCGTTCAATTTCTTCACCTAGCGGCCGATATTCCATATATTCTTTTTGTTTCAAACGAATTACTCCATTTCTCTTTAAATAAGATAGCAACTAAGTTGAACGGTTATTCCCCAATGCTTAAAATTGTGCGAATATCTTCTTCCGTCATTTTCGCTAATTGCTCTTCATTTCCTTGAATCACTTTTTGGAACAGCTCGCGTTTTTCTTGCTGTAAGGAATTCATTTTTTCTTCAACCGTTCCTTCTGCAATCATCCGCCACACTTCAACAACCTTTTTTTGTCCCATGCGGTGCGCCCGACCAGCCGCTTGTTCTTCGACTGCGGGATTCCACCATAAATCGTATAAAATAACTGTATCTGCACCAGTTAAATTTAGTCCGGTTCCCCCTGCTTTCAATGAAATTAAGAAGACATCTTTTTCTCCTTCATTGAAGGCATTCGCCATCGTTAACCGATCTTGAGGCTTCGTACTTCCTCGTAAATAAAACGTCTCTAAGCCTAATTCATTCAATTCTTTTTCTAAGATAGAAAGCATGCTTGTGAACTGAGAAAATAATAGGACACGACGATTGTTTTCTTTCGCAGCCACTAAAAAGTCTTTGACTTGTTCCACTTTGCCAGAACCTCCCGTGTAATCCTCAATAAACAAACGCGGATCGCAACAGATTTGTCGTAAACGGGTCAAGCCTGCTAAAATACTCATGCGATTTTTCTTGAAGGTCGCCTGATCCATTTGACTAACATCTGCTTGCATTTGTTTTAGATAGGCCAAATAAACCGTTTTTTGTTCTTCTGTTAAGACACTGTACATATTATTTTCAATTTTTTCTGGTAAGTCTGCGAGCACCGTTTTCTTGTCTCGTCGTAAAATGAATGGTTGAATCATTTTGGCAATTTCTTCTGGCTTAATTTCTCGAAAGGCTTTTTTGCCTGGGAACAATCCCGGTAAGATCATTTGGAAAATTGACCACAGTTCATCTAAATTATTTTCAATTGGTGTGCCACTTAATGCAAAACGTTGGGGTACTTTTAAACTTTTTAAGGCTTGCGCCGTTTTGGTCCCACTATTTTTAACCATTTGGGCCTCATCTAGAATCAAATAGCCGACACGCATTTCCTGATAAAGCTGAACATCTTGTCGCATACTTGCATAAGAAGTAATCAGAATATCTTCGGTGCTATTTTGTAAAAGCGCTGCTCGTTCTTGGCGGTTGCCAGAAACCACTTGAACATTTAAGGTTGGCGCAAAACGTTTGACTTCGGCTAACCAGTTATAGGTTAAACTTGCAGGTGCGACAATCAAAGCTGTCCCTTTCAAGCGCTCTTCTTCTTTTTCCGAAAGTAAATAGGTAATGGTTTGCAGTGTCTTCCCTAAACCCATTTCATCAGCTAAAATACCGCCAAATTGATAATGGCTAAGCATTTTCAGCCATTTATACCCTGTTTCTTGGTAATGGCGTAACGTTGCTTGTAAAGATTTTGGGACTTGCGCTTCAAAGTTTTCCGGATGTGTTAAATCCGTAACCATTTTTTTAAAGGAATCTGAAAAATGTGCCCGCTCGTTGTCTTCTAATAAACTTTCGATCATGAGGCCTTGGTTTTTGGGCACATGAATGACATTATCTTCTTGATGCATATTTTTTCGCAGCTTCGTTAAAATTGCACTTGTATGGAAAAATTCCTCTGAGTCAAAAGCAAGAATTTCACCACTTTTTAACGTATAAAAAGCATCATTACGTAGCAGACTAGTCAATACTGCATCGATTTCGGTTTCATCAATGCCAGTGACATCAAACCGAATATCTAACCAAGAATCCCCTTCCGCAACTTCAATCGTTGGTTGATGATGCTGGGCATCTAAATACAATTCCCGTAATTTCCGTCCCATCCGAACTTCTCCTAATTGACGGAAAGCTGGAACCTCGGCTTTAAAGAAATAATACAAGGACTCTCCAGCAGGTAAGACTTTTTCAAAGCCTGTGGTTGTTTGCTGATAGGCAAACTGTTGAAATTGCTGCTTAATTGCTGTTTCTTTTGCTTTATCTCGAACGATTTCTTGATTAACTTCAGGTAATTGAGCATATTTCGGGTTTGTCGAGAAAATGACTTCTCCATAGTGATAGTCAATCCGAGCGTTAATCCGACCTTTAATTTTCTTAAAAATAAAGACTGCTTTTAAAGGATGATGGACGACTAATTCTTCAACTGATTCTTCAATAGACACTCGACCAATTTTTTCCAATAATGGTAACACTTCACTAAATAAATCAGAAACTGTTTCTTTTTCATAAATAATTGACGGCTCTTCCAAGCGTTTCATTAATTGAAGTAACGTGGTGTAGATGGCTTCCTGCTCTTCTGTTAGTAAATAAACCGTTTGATCCGAAATCGCCCAGTGATAGTGGGCTAGAAACGTTGTAATAGGATTCTGAATAGTTAATTTGAAGCTTTGTTCCTCGTTTTTTTGCACTGTAAACGTAAGTGGCAAACTGGTTTCTTTAAACGTTAGATAGCGATACTTATGAGTTTGATTGGTCAATATAAACTGACCCGTTCGATTCATTTTTTCAACTAACGATTGACTGCGATCAATTGGTAATAATAGATAACGTTTGTCGATTTTCCCTTTAACTTGAATACCGTTTGCACCTAATAATTGGCTGGTATGATAAATTGCCGCAAGTTCTGTTAAAATTTCTTGAATCTCCATTGAAAAAGAATCATGTAGCAAAGTAAATTGGTGTTGTTTATTCACCATAAAAGTCATTTCTTTTTCATATGCTTGTAAAAAATCACCAATATTTTTCACAATATATGTTTTAGGTTTGGTGCCTTCCAAACCAATTTTTAAAGAAAGACCAATCGTTGATAATTCTGGATAGTAATTATTCGTTTCGATCACATCTAAATGAAATTCTAAACGTAAAGGCTGCAAGGGAACTTCGGCAGAAGCTTTGCTTAATTTGGCAAAGCCTTTGGTAAACATTTCAGCTGTTGATCGATTTGTTTTCTCAAAACTGACTGTTTGATTCGCTTGAATAATTCTTGACACGCCTCGTTGTTTCAGTGCCAGTTCAACTGCCACTGTATGCTTGCAATAGCCATGTTCCATCCAATATTGACATTCACAAACATCTTGTTCTTTGGCGGTACCATCCAATTCAACAAGATAAAGTTCTTCCCCTAAAACCTCAGACAACCAGATCCTTTTTTCTGGATTTTGAACGATAGATAAGACCCGGCCTTCTTGCATATATTCGCGTCCTTGTTCAACGATTCGCTCTGGAATACTCCATTTCATCGACTCACCTCCTCTTCTACTAAGCTAGCTGATAGTGAACGGTACTTTGACCATTCCCATTGCTTTTTATTTGTAATTGTTGTGGAATTCGTGCTTTTAATTCGCCAATATGACTAATAATCCCAATCATGCGGCCTTCATTTTCAATCGTTTCTAACGCCTCCATTGCCATTTCCAATGCTTCTTCATCTAAGGAACCAAAGCCTTCATCAATAAACAACGCATCAATTAAGACTCCGCCTGCTTGTTCTTGAATCACTTCTGCTAAAGAAAGTGCCAAAGCTAACGCTGCTATAAAACTTTCCCCGCCTGATAACGTGTGAGCGCTGCGTACCGTCCCTGAATTGTCATCATAAATATTGATTTCTAGCCCCGTTTGATTCCGATAACTGCCTGCTTCGTGATTCAATTCAAATTGATAACGACTATTGGTCAGGCGGTCTAAACGCTGATTAGCGACTGTCAGCACTCTTTCTAAATACGTTTGTAACATATACCGTTCAAAACTAATTTTTTTAGGATTATTGCCATTCACCGTATCTGCCAACTGCTGTAGTGCAGCAACTTCCTCAAACTTGTCTTCAATTGTTGTTCTTTGCGCATTAATTTCTTGAACCAACTGTTGGTTATTTTGCATTTTTTCATGCAGTTGATAGTATTTTTTTTCTTGTTCTTCAATTTGTTGTGTTATTTGTTCAATTTCTGTGGTGATTAAAGATAATTCTGGGAACGTATCACTAGATAATTTTTTCTCAATTTCAGCGAGTTGGATAGTCAGTTGGGTTTGCTCTTGTTCAAATAAAGCAATTTGTTCTTGCTGACTTTCTAGTGTCGGTACCTCTTTCAACCACTCCGTCAATTGGTCCTCTGTCACTCCTTGTTCCGTTAAAACTGCGTTTAACTGACTCTCAAGTTGTGCGACTGTTTGTTGAAGTGTTTGTTGTTCTTTCTCCAAATGCGTCAACGTACTTTCAAGGATCATTTCTTCTTTCTTCAAGGTTTCTCCTTGTGTCGTCACGTTTTCTTTTTGACGTTCAAATGCAGAGAGTTCTTCTTGAAGCAAAGTTTGTTGTTTGGTCATTTCTTCGTATGTGACGGTTGCATCCAATAATTGGCTAGCAATCATTTGCTGCTGGATAGTGATTCTTTCCAGACTTTGTTGCATTGTTTCTACTTGTTGTCGGAGCACTTCAAAGCGTTGGGAATTTTCAGCTACTTGTTCTTCTAGTTCCGCTAGATGGTCCTTTTCGACTGAAATTTCCGTTAGTTTTTGTGCTATTTGTTGTTTTTCTTTAGCTAATTGCGACTCAACTTCCGCAATTTCTGCAGGTGTTACTTGTGAAAAAGTTAGTCCTGTTAACGGCAACTGCAAGTCAGCAAACTGCGCTGCTAATTGTTCTTGTTCCTCAGTATACGCAGCTTCCTGTTCTTGTAATTGGCTTTCTTTCTGTTGCTTTTCCGCCCCTAATGCAGAGAGCGTTTCAGTAAATCGTTGAACCGTTTTTTCAACTTCCGTTAATTCCCGTTCCGCTTGATCAATCTCTTCTAAGGAAACTTCTTGATGAGTTTGTTGTTTTGGATGTTCTAAAGAGCCACAAACTGGGCAAGGTTCCCCCTCTTCAAGTAACAAGCTTAATCGTTGGATTTGTAAAGAGGCCCATTGACTTTTCTTTGTCTGCAACTTCGCTTCTTCGGCGCTTTTTTGTTGCTGTTCAACAGCAAACCGTTGTGTCAACTCGTACAATTCCCCTTGGTTTTGACTAATTTTTTGCCAAGCTTTTTGATTTTTTTGCCAACGTTCTACAAAATTTTGCCAATGATCTGCTACACTAGAACATTCAAAATTTGCTTTTTCAAGTGTTCCTTCTTGTTCAATAAATTGTTTGGCTGTCGCCACTTTATCCGCTAATGTTATTTTTTCCTGTTGGCAAGATTCATACTCTTTTTGAATGGCTTGATAATTGGCTTGTTCTGCTATTTGTTGTTGGGCTAACTGTTCATATTCTTGGTATTGTGGTAATTGACGTTGAATCGTTTGAAGACGTTCTTGTTTTTCAGCAATCAATGGTTGTTGTTCTTCCAACTCACTCATGATTGCTTGCCAATCTGTCAATGCTTGTTGCGTTTCCATAAGAGCTTGTTGTTTGGACTTTGTTTCTTGCTCTTTTTGTTGTTTTTCGCTTCGTTTTTCAAAGACTTTTTCAGCTAAAGATTGCTGTTTTTGGCTCCATTTTAATTGCTGAATCTGTTCCTTTAGCCGCTCAATGACGGTTTCCTGTTCAGCTTGTTTTGCTTTCTTTTCCAGTAATTCTTCTTTTTGCTGTTGCAAGTTTTGCCGTTCTTCAATGGCATAACGAACTTGCTCTTTTGCTTGTTTGGCTTGTTTTAAGGTTGCAATTTGTTCTCTTTCAACTAATAGTTGTTGCTGAGCCTCTTGTTGTTGGCTTTCTAATAATTGAAGTTTTTCAAAAAGTGTCATTGTCGGTTCAGGTTCTTCTGACCAATGCAACTGTTCTGTTTTCAGTTCAATTTTTTGCTGGGTTTCTTGAATCTCTTGATTGGCAATTTTCAAGCGTTCTTTTAAATTTTCGCTGAACAACTGATACAATTCTGTTCCGAATAAATTACGCAAAACCTTTTCTTTTTCATCACTTTTAGCAATTAAAAAAGTCCGAAACTCTCCTTGTGGTAACAATACAATTTGAGCAAATTGATTGGCATTCAAATGCAATAATTCTTGAATGAGTTCGTCCACTTCGCGTCTTTTAGAATAGGCTCGTAGTTCTTTCCCTTGAGCATCTTTGACAATTAAAGAAATTTTGGCACTTTGTTTACGGACTCCTGTGCCACGTTTTTTAAAAAGTTCTTGTTCGGGAAGGCGGTTCAGTTCATAGAGATACTCGTTATGTTTAAAAAGCAAAGTAACTTCAGTGGCTTCTGAGGGGTCAGCAAATGTGGAACGCATTTCTTTGCCTAAACGTAATTTCCCAGAACTTTCACCAAACAAAGCATAGCTCATTCCATCAAAAATCGTTGTTTTCCCAGACCCTGTTTTTCCACTAATTAGAAAAAGTGAAGAATCTTCAAACTTCGTAAAATCAATGGTTTCATTAATATACGGTCCGAAGTTTTTCAATGTTAAAGATAATGGTTTCATCCTATTACTTCCCTCTTTCTAATTGATTAAGTGTACTCAGTTCTTCTTGGACCCATTGTGCTTGTTGTTCTGTCAAGGCCTCTCCTGTCACATCGTTAAAAAAGTCATGCAGATGTTCTTCTGGTGAACGTTGTTCTATTTGTACCACTTTTTTCTGATTTCCGCTGCTTGTTTCTCGACCATTCAAACGTTCCAACCCAATAATTTTGGGGTAAATTTTTCGCAATTGATTCATCATGTTGGGAATAATCGCTCGGTCGGTTAATTGGACATGTAAATAATTTTCCCGATTCACTTCTTGATAAAAAGCGGGATCCGTTAACTGCTGAAACGAGCCCGTCAATTGTTGAATGTCTCGCAATGGTTTCAAAGCACGGAATTGAAAATGAACTTCAGTTTCTGTTTCAACAAGCCACACACCCTTTTCTTGTGTCATTTCTGATAAAGAAAATTTTACAGGCGAGCCACTGTATCGAGCATTAGGTGCCTGCAACGCATTTTTTCCATGTAAGTGGCCCAACGCGACGTAATCAAAAGGCTCTAACAAAGCCGTCGGTACAACATCCAAACCACCCACTGTTAATTTTGTTTCAGAATCAGTTTTTTCACTGCCAGCGACAAAAAAATGACTAACTAACACCTGTTTTTTGTTGGGAAGAAAAGATTCCTGCATTTTCGCGACAACTTTTTCCATCGCCGCCTGAATCGTTCGAATCGTTTCATCTTCAAAATATAAGCGAGCCGCAATCGGTTCAAAATAAGGCAACAAATAAAATTGGGTATTGTCGATTTCAATTGGTTGAAAGGCTTGTTCTAAACGCGTATTCAAATGAAATTGCGTTTGGTTAAACCAAGGGCCTCCTGTTTCTAAACGAGTGCTGCTATCATGGTTTCCCGAAATAGCTAACACGGGGAAATGCTCTTTGAGATTCATTTGAATCATCATTTCATTAAAAATCTCGACTGCTTCAACTGCTGGAACAGAGCGATCATACAAATCTCCAGCGATTACAACAGCATCCACTTGCTCTTCTTTCGCAATTGCTAAGATTTGTTTAAAGGCTTCCCTTTGTTCTGCCAACAAATCAAAACCATGTAATTTTTTGCCAATATGCCAATCTGCTGTATGTAAAAATTTCATTTTTTCACCGCCTAAAAAAGTCCTTCTTATTATTATAACAAATTTCTGGTATTTTTTAAGAAAATCGGACAGAAGAATTAGATTTTTAACAAACTTTTTTCTTAACGCAAGAAAAAAGACAGGGAGCATCATCTTTTGATGAGACTACCTGCCAGTAACATTCCTATTCTATAGCGGTTTGTTTTATTCTTTTTCTGTTGATTCATATTTAAAAGTTGGATCAATTTCTTTATCTAACTGATCAAATGCTTCTTGCATCCGACGTTCCACTTCAGCTAAACCATCTTTATCCATTTTTTTAATATCGCTAATATCGATTGGCTCCCCAAAACGAACCGTTACTTTTTTACGTTTAAACAACTCTTTTAAAGTTAACGGACCTTGATAAACAGATGGCACGATAGGTACTCGCCCCATTTTAGCAATCAAGGCTACCCCACCTTTTAATTCTGAGGAATGACGCGTGCCACTGGGGAACATAATCAAACTTAAATCAGAATTTTTTAAAATTTTGACAGGTGTTTTAATCGCGCTGGGACCGGGCTTCTCACGATCCACCGGAAACGCATTCGCATGTTTTAAAATGAAACGTAAAACAGGATTTTTAAACAACTCTTTTTTTGCCATAAAGCTAAACTTCTTAGGACTGCCAGCAACAGCTAAATACAGCGGTTCCCACCATGTTCGATGCGGCGCAACTAAGACATAGTTTTGGTCTTTTGGTAATTTTTCTTTATTTTCATAATGTGCATTTCCATTAATCACAAATAAAATGACGCGAACCACGCCACGCATAAATGTAAAAAACATAATTTTCTTCCTTTCTTCTCTCCGCTTTCTAGTATGCCGAAAGCTCTACCTTTTGACAAGCTTTTTTTACGTCTATCAATTAGAGAAATAACATGTTCCTACTAATCTAGTGAACAGATTTTGTCATACGGGTTTAAAAGTAGTATAATACATGAACAATCAGATGAAAAGTTGGAGGTTCTTAATCTATGTTATTATCCGGCGAACGGATTGATCAATTATATGCGGATGATATTCAAATTATTCAAAGCAAAGAAGTCTTTTCTTTTTCCATTGATGCAGTCTTATTGGCTAATTTTCCGCAACTACCAAAAAAAGGCAAGATTGTCGATTTGTGTGCTGGAAATGGCGCGGTCGGCCTCTTCGTTAGTCGGAAAACAGCTGCAACGATTGACCAAATCGAATTACAACCTCGTTTGGCAGATATGGGTCAACGAAGTATTCTATTAAATAAATTGGAAAAACAAGTAACGATGTATGAACGTGATTTAAAACAAGCGACAGAGGTCATCAAAAAAGATTCTGTCGATTTAGTACTATGTAATCCCCCATACTTTAAAGAACGACCAACTAGCCAAAAAAATCCAAACCCGCATTTAGCGATTGCCCGTCATGAAATTCACACGTCTCTTCAAGAAGTGGTCACTGTGTCAGCGGATTTATTAAAAACAAATGGTCGCCTCGCAATGGTTCATCGACCTGATCGTTTCCTTGATATTTTACATACCATGGAAAACGCCAATATTGCGCCGAAAAAAGCTCGGTTTGTTTATCCGAAGCCAGGCAAAGAAGCCAATGTTTTACTAATTGAAGGCATTAAACAAGGCAAAAAAGACGGTTTTCGTGTGTTACCACCTCTTTTTACATACAATGAAAAGAACGAATACGAAGCTGAAATGAAGGCTATGCTGTATGGAGAATAAGAAATCCCATTATTTTTATGTTTTACTTTGCCAAGATGGTTCCTTTTACGGTGGCTATACAACTGAGCCAGAACGTCGATTAACCGAACATAATAGCGGAACTGGTGCAAAATATACTCGATTAGCCAAACGCCGCCCAGTCAAAATGATTCATACAGAGAAATTTGAAACACGTAGCGCGGCCACCAAAGCCGAAGCCGCCTTTAAAAAATTAACGCGTAAACAAAAAGAACAGTATTTAAAAACCTTTCATTAAGTGACAATCAGCAAAAAGAAACAGCCATCATTTCATTGATGAAATGATGGCTGTTTCTTTCTCTTTTTAAACTAAGTTCTCGACAAAATGAATAACCATTTCGGCTGATTTTTTCCCAGCTTCATCGATGAATTCGTCAAAGCTTTGAGTTGCTTCGCCATCTGCTGTATCACTCATTGCCCGTACAACTAAGAATGGAATATTGAACTGTGAAGCCGCTTGGCCAATTGCTGCGCCTTCCATTTCGCAAGCTAAGGCTTCAGGAAACTCTTTCTTAATTTTGGCGATTTTCTCAGCGCTATCCACAAAAGTATCTCCAGTAACAATCAATCCTTTACGAATAGCTAAACCAGTTTTTTCAGCAGCTTTCGCAATTTCCATCCGCAAGTATTCACTTGTTTCAAAATACAAAGGTACACCACCAGGCAATTGTCCATAGGCATAACCAAAACCAGTGACATCAACATCAAAGTAAGCTAATTTGTCTGCAATGACTAAATCGCCGACTTTTAGTCCTTCACCGATACCACCAGCAGAACCTGTATTAATCACCATATTTACGCCATATTGATGAATCAATAAAGTCGTGGTCACAGCTGAGGCCACTTTACCAATTCCTGAACGAACCACAATCACCTCATGTCTTCCTAACGAACCAGAAACAAATAAAGCGCCTGCTCGTTCCCATGACATCGTGTCTGTCAATTTTTCTTTTAGAATTTTGACCTCTTGATCCATTGCTCCAATAATTCCAATTTTCATAGTGATTCCTCTTTTCTATAAATTCAAAACGATATACGCCACAACGGCTAATAAAATCGCTACAATAATAATTGCCTTGTTTAACCAAGTACTCCGTTCTCGACGCTTCGAGTATTCTCCTACTCGTGACTTGTTGATCGGTTTTTGTTTTTTCTTTTCTTTACGATAAAACGTCGAAATTTCTTTTTCTTTTCGCTTATACGCTTTTTCCGCCAGCTTCTGCTCTTCTTGCTGACGACGTTCCGCTTCTTTTTCTTCTGCTTCTCTGCGTTTGCGAAGCTCTGTCCGAGTGACTAACGGACCTTTGCTCATTGCGTGTCCTCCTTAAACTGTCTCTGCAGTAAATACAATTCCCAGTATTGTATAGCAAAAAGTGTTTTGGCATCACAAATCGTGCCTTTTGCCACCTCTGCTTTGGCTTCAGCTATTGTTAGCTCGTAAAGTTCCAAGATTTCATCTTCATCTTGAGGACGCGGATTTTCGACTTTCTGCAAATCCGTTGCCAAATAGAGAGCCAATTTTTCATTAGCAAATCCTGGTGACAGATACATTGAATTTATGTAGGTGAGCTGACCTGCACGATACCCAGTTTCTTCTTCCAATTCCCGCATAGCCGTCGTTTCCAGTTGATTTTCTTCTCCAGGATCAATTTTTCCCGCTGGAATTTCTAAAATCACTTGTTCCAAGGGTTTTCTAAATTGTTTAACTAAGACGATTTTTCCTTCTGCGGTTAACGGAATCATAGCTACTGCGCCTGAATGAAAAACCAATTCGCGTTTAGCAGTGCCGCCTGTCGGTAAAGCCACGTCATCCAAAAAAACATCAATAATCTTTCCTTTAAAAATTTCTCGACGTTGAAGTGTTTTTTCTTCGAAGTCCTCATAATTTAACATATCTTTCACCAACCTTTCTTGTTTATCATACCCTAAAATGATAAAAATCGCACCCCTTCTTCTCTAGTTAAACCCTTTTCAAAGAAAAAAATTTATTGCTTTAGAAAAAAATTACATTTTCGAAAAAAAATAGACATAAAAAATTCACAACTTCCTTGTATTATTTAAGCATACCAACAAACAACCCTAACAAAACACTTTTTCATTTTTAACTCCTTTCCCGTCCTACCCCCAATTAGGACGGGTCTTTTTTTGCGTTTTATACTTTTTTTCTTAGGATTTCACTAAATCATAAAATACATCTTCCGCTGTATGTCTTTTCTCTCACAGAGTATGCTAAAATAACTATTGTAACGAGAGCTGACTCTTTCGAGGATTAGATAGATAGGAGGAACTATATAAATGAACAAATTAAATACAAAATTACTGATTGGCTATATTCTTTTAGGAGCCTTAATCATTGCTGTCGCTAGAGAATATGGCTTCTTCGCTTTTGTGATTCTGGTAGGCTTTTTAGTATTCGTTCTCTATCGAAAAAAGAAAAATGCCGCCGACAAAAGCGATCAAATGCCTTACTTAACGAAAGATAAAGAAGCCCATTATCGTGAGTTGGGGTTATCTCCACAAGAAATTGATTTTTTCAGAAGTACAATGAGCACAGCCAAAAAACAAATCATACAATTACAAGAAAACATGAATCGTTCAACTAAATTACGGGCGATTGACTTACGTAATGATACAACGAAGGTTTCTAAAGCTCTGTTTAAAGAGTTAGTGAAAGAACCTAAAAAATTACACTTAGCCAATCACTTTCTCTATACACATTTACCAAATATCGTTGACTTAACAAGTAAGCATTTAGAAATCGAACAACATGAAGTAAAAAACAAACAAACGTATGAAAAATTAGAAGAAAGCGCACAAATCATTGACCAATTGTCAAAATTAGTTAAAAATGATTATGAGGAAATCGTTTCCGATGACTTAGACGATTTAGATGTCGAAATGTCGATCGCTAAAAGCAGCTTATCGCAAAAAGCTGCAACTGAGGAATCACCTCAAGTAAACGAAGACCAGCAATAATCATTAGGGAGGAAAAAAAATGACTGAGCAACAACCCAAAGAAACAACATCTGTAACCAATACATTGGACGATTTATTAAGTAATCCATTTTCATCAATGGATGAACTAACACCAACGCAACAAAATGAACTATCTGAGTTAAAAGAACAGCAAGCAGCTCCTCGTTTAATTGATAAATTACCACAAGAACGTCAAGCCCAAGCAAAAGAGTTAGCTTCAAAAATTGACGTTCAAGATTCACAAGCAGTAATTACCTATGGTTCAAATGCCCAAATCAAACTTGGCGAATTTTCGCAAGCGATGTTAAACCACGTTCAAGCACAAGACATTGGTCCTGTTGGTGATTCACTGACCGATTTAATGTTTCGTTTAAATGAAGCCAATCCCAATGAATTACGTGCTGGCGAAGGCAACTTTATTCAAAAAATGTTAGGTAAAGTCAAACAATCCGTTTACGAAATTACCGCCAAATATCAAAAAATTGGTGCGCAAATTGACAAAATTGCTGTCAAATTAACCCATGAAAAAGATGGTCTTTTAAAAGATAATGCCATGTTAGATCAATTGTATCAAAAAAATAAAGATTATTTTGATGCCTTAAACATCTATATTGCCGCTGGGGAATTAAAAGCAGAAGAACTACGGACGCAAATTATTCCTGAAGCCATGAAAAAAGCGGAAGAATCTGGAGATCAAATGGATGTCCAAATTGTTAATGATTATAACCAATTCCTAGACCGTTTAGAAAAAAGAACCCATGATTTACGCTTGGCTCGTCAAATTACGATTCAACAAGCCCCACAAATTCGTTTAATTCAAAATACTAACCAAGCTTTGGCTGAGAAAATTCAATCATCGGTGAATACAGCGATTCCGTTATGGAAAAACCAAGTAGTCATCGCCTTGACCTTACTCCGTCAAAAAGATGCTGTGACTGCTCAACGTCAAGTCTCTGAAACCACCAATGACTTACTGAAGAAAAATTCAGAAATGCTAAAAATTTCTGCAATTGAAACAGCAAAAGAAAACGAACGTGGCCTAGTCGATATTGAAACATTACAAAAAACACAAAATGATTTAATTGAAACTATCCAAGAAACATTACGTATTCAACAAGAAGGAAAAGAAAAACGCCAAGCTGCCGAAATCGAACTTGGCCATATGGAAGAAGATTTGAAAAATAAATTATTAGAATTAACACAATAAATAACGTCTAGAACAAACTTCTTATAGTACAAGCCTGGGACAAAAATCCAAAGTGATTTTTGTCCCAGGCTTGCTTTTCTTTTTACGCTTGAATATTGTATTTCAGCCACTTAATGATACAATAAAAGAAAACCATGTTTCTTTTTGAAAGGAGGAGCAATTGTGCCACAATTTGCTTCTAAAGCCGAAGAAAAAAATTATTATGAACGCCAAGCTAGCTTAGCAGAGTTTTTAACTTGGTATCATCAACAAGAATTACCTGAATATGAAAAACCCTCTTTAACCGTTGATATGGTTCTTCTTTGTTACAACAAGGAAGCTGATCAATTAAAAGTCTTACTGATTCAACGTAAAGGTCACCCCTTTAGAAACTCATGGGCGCTTCCTGGCGGTTTTGTTAATCGTAACGAATCTACTGAAGATAGTGTTTTAAGAGAAACAAAAGAGGAAACTGGTGTGGTGATTTCTCAAGAAAATATTGAACAATTACACAGCTTTAGTCGCCCAGATCGAGATCCTCGTGGCTGGGTCGTGACAGTCAGCTATTTAGCTTTTATTGGTGAAGAACCTTTAATTGCTGGCGACGATGCCAAAGAAGTCCATTGGTTCAATCTTGAACGGCATGGTCAACACATCACGTTATCTCATGAAGATGTGGAAATTACTTTAGACTTGAAAACAGCGGCCTCTCTTGGTAAAGATACATTAGCCTTCGACCATAGTGAAATTATAATTAAGGCGTTTAATCGTGTTGTTGATAAAATGGAACATGAACCGCAAGTGCTTCAAGTCTTAGGAAAAGATTTCACCATTACGGAAGCCCGTAAAGTTTTTGCGAAGTTCCTCGGCGTTGATTATCGCAGCATTGACCATTCAAATTTTAAAAAAGCCATGACACAATATTTTGAAGAGTTAGGTGAACGTCCCGTTGGCATTGGCCGCCCTTCAAAAATTTACCAATTGAAAACAACAACAGGTTTCTAAGAGGAGGGAATATTTTTTGACTGTTTACTTAAGAAAAGCAGAACCTTCTGATTTGCCTGACATCCTTTCTATCATTGAAGATGGACGCCGCACCTTACAAAAAAGTGGCATTCCCCAATGGCAAAACGGCGATGGCCCGAATCAAGAAATTTTAGCAAAAGATATCGACCAGCAAACTTGCTATATTTTAATGGTTGAGGATGCCTTGGCAGGCGTTGGTGTTTTATGTTCGGAGATTGATCCTGCTTATGAAGCGATTTTTAATGGTTCTTGGCAACCTCATTCTCAAACTACGTATACGGCAATTCATCGTGTTGCTCTAAAAAGTTCCTTTCAAGGTCAAGGACTGGCCTTGGTGCTTTTGCGCTCACTGGTTACAGCCGCTCGTTTGCAAGGCGCTACTGATATTCGAATTGATACACATCCACAAAATCTCGCTATGCAGCACCTGATTAAAAAAGCTGGCTTTGTTTATCAAGGTGACGTGATTTTAGATGTTAACGATGGCGAACGTTATGCTTATCAGATGATATTGAAATAAAAAAGTATATACTATAGTCTATACTTAACTTGGAGTAAAGCATTTCTGAATTTAGGGATAAACTACTTGCTAAAAAGACTGAAGGACTTTATTATTTAAAAAGTAATAGAGTCCCTCTGACTTTTTAAATATTTGATAATTTAAATTTGATTACAAATTTTTCTATGTTAACTTTTTTTTCTCGCTTTCATACCAATAACACTCTTTTACATTTTTGCGCTGTATAAGCCCCTCTGCTATACACCCTTTACAATTATTTAACAATGTACAATTAGCACATTTATTACTTGAAGGCATTTCTACACTTTTAAACTTAAAGCTGTGCTCTTTTGAATAGCATTCTATTGTCCCATTGTTCAAAGATGACATTGGTTTATCAATCATTAAACAAGGATGTATCTGTCCGGATGGATCAATTCTGATTAATTTATATCCAGCGCCACAATGACTATTTGCCATAGAATGATGATCTTCTTCCAACTGAACTAAAAATTTGTTGTCACCAAGTTTATTATTTAAGTCTTGTAACCATTCTTCAACTATTAGTTTTTTATTCTTATTTGAAGAATATCCATTTTGAACACTACGCCCAGCATCAAATAAAATACTTAGTCTATGTCTTTTTACTCCTAATTTTTTTAATTTCTCTGATAATAAAAAAATTTCAGCCTTCTCTTGTTCGATTATAGTAGTGGCTACATCAATATTATAATCCATAGAAACTAATTTTTTAATAAATAGTATTGATTTATCATAAGAATTACTTTTTCCTCTTATTTCATTGTGAGTTTCTTTTAAGCCATCAATGCTAATCTGGACACCAGCTATATTGCCCTTAACCTTCTCAAAGAAATCGAATATACTATCATTTTTATAGTATCCACTTGTCAAAATGGTTATTACAATACCTTGCGAAACAAATATTTCTATAATTTTTTCAAAATCCGGATGATATAGGGGATCCCCACCAGTTATTTGTAAATATAAAATCCCAAGATTACTCATTTCTTGAGCGATTTTTTTTACCAATTCTAATGAAATAACTTCTTTTCTTTTTAATGAGCATTCTCTGTAACAATGTTCACAAAACAAAGGACACTTATAAGTTAATTCTAAAGAAACAGTTATAGGAATCCAATATTTTTTTGATCCTAAACACTTAACCTCTACTTCACTTTTTCGATCAATATATGTTACATCTCCTACTTTTTTAGAATAGTTCAAAAAATCTTCAACAAATTTCTGTACTAAGACAACATCTTCCTTATATCTATAAGAAAGCTTAAATACAATATCTTCAACACTATTTTTACCATCACAAAGTGAAAATATATCCGCAGCAGAAAAGTTAATTTGTTTTAGTATTTGAGATTCCCCACATTCTCTGATTATTGCTGCAGCATCAGGATAATATATAATTTTTCTTGGTATAGCTAATATCGGATACATTTATTTTCTTCCTTTCTTAATAAAAAAGAGAGCTAAATGCTCTCTTTAGATTATGCAGCAACCATTGCCCAACCACACATTGTCATTAATGGAACCCACGCACCGAAAGATACATGGAACATGCATGTTCCTACATTTTGTTCTAGATATTGAGGCTTTTCCATATAAGAAATTCTCCTTTCCTTTATTTTATAAAAAACATTGTTTTACCGATAACAAAAGATATTATACTTGTAAAAACAACATTCAATACCATGATACATATCAAAAACATTACATAATACAGTGAATTATTTTGAATTCCAAAAAAAATATAACTCCACATAATTAATATTCCAAAACCAAAAGTTGTAACTACTGAAATGTACTCCGAAAGTTTTTTTTCTGTCACAACACATGAAACTAATATAACAATACTTCCTAAAAAATACGTAATACACGGTAATATCACTATGTTAAACATATCAAATAGATACAAAAAAGAACTATCCTTATATACTAACAATACGAACATTATTGTTAATTGAATAATTTGAAATATTGAACTTATGGATACTGCAGTCAATATTTTCCCCATAACAATTGCCTTATTATTGATACTGGAGAGTAACAACATAGATAGTGTTTTTTGCTCTTTTTCCCTCCACATTGAATCAGAAATTAATAATGAACCAAATATACTAGCGAAAATAAAACTAATAAATATATTCAATTCATTATTGAATAAAATACCCGAACCCCCATCTTCTAAACTAATCATAATCGATGGTGGTATGGTTAACATCATTACTAAAATCGTTTTAATAGATGTTGCTTTAATCTCTAATAGCTCTTTTTTTCCAATAAAAATAGTGGTCCTGAATAAATTATTTCTCATTTTTATCACCTACTAAATCCATGTATAATTCTTCTATTTCTACTTCTTTATTTTTTTGATAAAAACAAATATTACCATTCTGTAGTATTAAAATATCTGTACAGACTTCTTGAACAAAAGTTAGATTATGGCTATTAATAATCAGTGTTTTTCCACTTTCTCTCAAGCTATTTACTCGTTGTTTCAACTTTATTATCATTTCAGGATCAAGTGTATTTGTTGGTTCGTCCAAATATAATAACTGACAATTTGTTAAGAAAAACATAGCTAATGCTAACCTTTTTTCTAGGCCTTGGGATAAATGCAAAACTAATTTATGTTTACTAGACTCTAGTCCAAAATCTTGTAGATAATTTTCTATTATATAACTATCTTGAGCTATGCCTTCTAATTTAGCTTTGAATTTTAGATTATTGATTACAGATAAATTTTTATATGTTCCCCCATGCTCTGGCAAGTACGCTATTTTCGAAAACTGATTATATATATTACCTGTTTGCTGCTTCAATAATCCAATGATTAAATAAGCAAGTGTTGTTTTTCCAGAACCATTGTGACCTAAAACAGCTAGGCAGTCCCCGTCTTTAATTGTAAAACTAATTTCATTCAGTATATTGTTTTTTTTAGTATAACCATATGATATATTATCTAATCTAATCATTTTTCACTCAGCTCCAAGATTATTCTTTTGTCGCTTTTTGAAAATAGGTACATTTTTTTTAAAACTTCCATTAGCTGATTGCTTATATCAACTTTAAATATCGTTTTATTTTGAAAAATATATAAATATTGTTTTTCAAAATTATTATAGTTTAGTGACAGGTTGTCAGAGAAAAATAATATTTCTCCATCAATGTGTACGTTAGTTTTCTCTCCACCAATCATATTAAAATCCAAACTACGATTTTTAAGTTTAATTTCATAGCTGTTTAAGTTTATTGTGGTTAAACTACAGCCTAAATTATTAAAGTTCCTATTTTGAAAAGCTTTTTCTAAAGAAACGATTTCAGGCAATCTATATCCTCTACTATCAAAATATTCACTTTTAGGAAACTGTATGTCAAAGTTAAGAGATTCAAACTCTTCTGTACCGTTCGTACCCATATCACAAGAATCATTATTGAATGAATTTAGCAACGCATCTATTAATTGTTTAAGAGCTGTCTTAGTAACCGTGAAATTCCCCTTTAAATCTGATAATTTTAAATCTAATAAATTATAATGGTGAACTATTTTTGAAAAAATTTGTAATTCAGCGATACTCTCTTCATTGCTTGAGTAAATCATAATTTTTTCTTTTTGAAATTCTAAAAAATTTCTTGTCTCTTCTCTTATACAACAGTAATTATTATTGTTACTATCAAAAAAATCAATTTTCCAACTATCTTTATTTACACTATTACTAAAGCAATAATAATTTTTAATAGGGAGCTGTTTTAAAGTATGGTGATTTTTTTCTTTTATTTTAAAGTTTTTAAAATTATCAAGGATATATTTTATTGACAAACAATCGTGATAGTACATATATATATATTCTAAATTTTCTCCTTTTAATGTAGCAATATACAATACTTTAGGACCGTCAATTGTTTTATTGAATTCACTGTATTCTTTTATGGATGTTAACGTACAATACGCATAATCTTTTGTTATTTTTAATTCTTCTAATATTTTTTTAAGTTTCTTCATTTTTTTCTCCATTTTTCAAATATAACGTTGGGGATCCAACAACAACATCTACCATTTGATTTTTTTTATAACAATATGCATGTTTGCAATTTTTATCTTTACCAACATATATAATTCTTTTTAAAGATTCTGTTGATTTCCCTTCTAATATTAGATTTTCTATTCTATACATATCTTTATTTTTTATCACTACAATTCCTCTCACTAACAATTGATAGTGACCACTTCCTACATCTACTCCACCACCATAAATCTGTTGGATTTTCAGATGATCATTATTTTTCTTTAATCTAGATAAATCGGATTCATTAAAAAAATCAGAATTTTCTACTACTGTTGCTCTCATTCTCGGTAAACTAACAAAAGAAAAATTTTCTTTTCTTAAACTTCCTCTATCCCCCAAAAAATTTTTTATTGTACCTTTAGTTATTAGTTTGATAGCTTCCAACCTAATACCGTTATCATCATATTTATTTAATCCGATTAAATTTTCGTAATCATAAAATGTATCTACCACATCAAGAAACTTTCCAGCTACCACTTGGTCTAGTCTATAAGTTCCTTTATTATCCATTTCTAAAAGATGACCTACCGTTTCATGTATAAAATATCCTCCAATTGCAGGCATAAATAACCAATCATATAAATTAATATCAATGTTTTCCTTAAGTATGGGTAATTTTATCAATTTAATAAACTCTTGTTCTTTCCTCTGTATAAGCTCAATAAAACTTTCTAAATTCAATAATAAAGAAATGTCATAATCTTCATATGTAGAGGTTTCATTATGTAAAAAAACCATTCTAAAGTACTCAGTCCAACGAATGTCTGTTATTTCATTAATTTTAATAACTTCTCTCTTCCTAAAAATAAACAAGCGTATATCTGTCTCAAATGTTTCCAAAATAGATTTTATTTCCTTCAAATTTTTCTTTAAATCTAAAAATTTTAAATAAAAATAATTATTATTAAAGTCTTCATCATGACATTCATAGTCTGTGTTTCCTAAATGGTCTTTTTTTATAAAAAAACTACTTATTTTACTGTTGCATACTGTTTTATTTACTTCAATATTTAATGAATGAAAATATTGATACATTACTCTCTCCCTTTCTATAATTAGAATAAATTAACCGTAAACAAATTAAAATCACATCTAAATAATACCATAAATTTATTTTGATTACAAATTTTTTTTTAGCCTTTTTTTTTTTAAGAAAAGAAAAACCCTACGATAAAAAATAAATCGTAGGGTTTTTCTTTTACATCTTATGAACACTATGAGCGCTTTGAATGCCCTCACAGGCTTCTTTACAAGCTTGATTAATTAATAAATAAGAGGATTCTTTTTGGCGGATTCCTAATTGATATTTCAATTCATCTGTCACTTGGCAAGATTCACTTAATGCCTCTAACCAGAAAAATACTCCTTCTTTATACGTATCTAATCCTTCTAGCAAGATTTTCGTTGCTTCTTTATCATAATACGGCTCTAAATTTTTACGAAACATCATTTCTTCTGTAAAAAAACGATTCACATTATTTCGGCAAAACATATAAGTGTCACGGCCTCTCCGATGTGCAGCCTGATTACAACCGTATTCTTGAACTTCTTTAGAGATGGCTTTGAAAATTTCGTTGTATACTTCAATTCTTTGCATAATTGACAAAATGGTATCTGTATAACTAAACATAACTCCTTGCTCCCTTCCCCTTCTAAGTAACAAAAATTTGCTTGTTACTTTCATTATAAAGGGAATGTTGGGTTTATATCAAATGATACGCTGTTTCCTTGCTAAAATCCTTCGTTTTTTCCTTAGAAGAATAATAAGTAAGCGGATTACTTAATCTGTTATGTTCGGATTTTCTACACTTGGAAAATAAATTATTTTATAAAGCCATTTTCCGTTTTAACTGATGGTAACGGGCCAGTCTGTGTATTGCCAGGAACACCAATATACGTATTGCCGTTGATGGAAGTCATTTCGTTTTCCTCAGCTGCTTCATCTTGAACGGTATAATCACTTTGATATAAAAATTCACCGTTCGTATGGAAGACATAGCCGTCTTGATCTCGTTCATCTGGCTTTTCTAAATTTAAAGACACACGTAATTGATGACGGACATTTTCAATACTATCTGGATATAGTTCAACCATACTGCGCCCTTCATTACTAAAAGTGCGCCAGTCAAAAGAAAGCTGTTGTTTATCATAATTGGTCCAAGTCAAACCTTCTTTGACTAAGTGAGTCAATTCATTGGAATCCACATCAGTTTGAATGTTTCCATTTAACGAATCAATAATGTCCATTATTTTCATGATTGATTGACCAGATTTCAACTTGTCTTCAACTGCTTGAATAATTTCTTGTTGTCGGAATCCACGCATAATATCGTTATCGCTATGTCTTTCACGGGCATAAGATAAAGCTTTCGTACCATCTAAATGCTGTTTCCCTGCATCAAAATGAATGGATCCTGGCCCGTCTTTGGTGACACCATCAAACGCCTGCTTGACATTGACATCTATGCCGCCAACTGCATCAATTAACTTAATAAAAGATAAAAAGTTAAACACAACGTAATGATTGATTGGAATATTCAATAATTTCTCAACTGTGTTAACAGAAGCTGTTGGTCCATCGTAGGTATAGGCAGCTTCAATTCGTTGCATCCCTTGGTAATTTTTCGCATCAATTTGAACAAAACTATCCCGTGGCAAACTTAAATAGGTTATTTTCTTCGTCTTGTTATTCACGGTAATCACCATCATAGCATCAGTCCTAGTTGTGCCTAATTTCCGTTCAATTGTATTGTCTAGACCCATGACCAAAAACGATTGACTATCTTTATTTTGCGCTTCATTATAATCATTTTTTATGGGAACATAGCCTTTATCAATTGTTTTCTTTAAATAGCTACCCGCTACAGCAAAGTATGCTGAGCCGACTGTGACAAAAAACAAAATGATGACTAAACTAATTAAGCTGATTTTTCGCTTCCTACTCATTGGCTGTACTTCCTCTCTCTTGAAAAGTCTCCACCATCATTACTACTCCTCTAAGCAGACAAGAGACAAGTCTATCTTACCAGTCCCTTTCAAAACTAAACATAGCAGAATTTATATAGGGGTATAACCTAGAGGAAACAAAAAAGAGGGGCTTGTTTGTTAAAAAGCCTCTCTTTTTTGTTATTTTTTTTCGTGTTCTTTTTTGAACAATTCCACCATTTTTTGCTGTGGTTTTGGAAAAACATAGTCCGAAAATTGTTGTGCTGCCACCCATCGCTGCGACTCTAGTGTGGCTAATTCGCCTGTATTTCGGCCATAAAAGACTAAGATATGCCATTTTAAATGACTGAAAATATGAACGACTTCGCCTAAGGCACGTTTTTGCCAGACAACTGTTTCATAGTCCGTAAAAAAGCTGACAGGTTCTTCAGCGACCAAAGGCTCTGTTACAGGCTCTAACTCTAAAGTTAATTGTTTTTCCGTTTCTGCTGGTTGCGCCATTTTTTGCAATTGTTGAAATTGTTTTTTGCTAATTTCTTCAATCGGAAACAGCCACATATTGGCTAACAAACCGGTTTCAGGGCGTTGTTCTAATAAAAATTCTTGCTTTTTATTTTCAATAATAGTGCCGACATAATACACATCTTTCGGCTTAACTTTTTTTGATTTGACTGGATAAGCGGTCATTTTATCTGCCTGATAGGCCGCACAATATTGCTGAAGCGGACAGCTTTCACACTTAGGGGAAGTTGGGGTGCAGACGGCTGAGCCTAGATCCATTAAGGCTTGATTAAAATCCCCTGGACGCTCACGATCGATGATTTTAAGCATCGCCGCTTCAAATACTTTACGACTACTCGCTTTTGCAATATCTGCATCAATTTCAAATAAACGGCTCACTACCCGCATGACGTTACCGTCAATTGCTGGTTCGGGTAAATTAAAGGCAATACTGCCAATCGCACCAGCCGTATAGGGGCCGATTCCTTTTAAACTCCGAATATCTTCGATTGTGTCAGGCATTTTCCCACCAAATTCTGAAACAATCTGTTGCGCTGCCACTTTTAAATTACGCGCTCGTGAATAGTAACCTAACCCTTCCCAAGCTTTCAACAACTTATCATCTGGCGCTTCCGCTAAATCTTGAATCGTCGGAAACCATTCCATAAATCGATAAAAATAATCAATGACTGTATCTACGCGAGTTTGTTGTAGCATAATTTCAGAAATCCAAATACGATATGCATCTGTATTCGCTCGCCAAGGTAAATTGCGTTTTTCTCGTTCATACCAAGCTAAAAAATCTTCCTGGAATGAACTAACTTTTGCGGGACTCCACGCCTCCCAAGGCTCTTTATTCGTCATGTTCTACTTCCTTTTCGCTAATAAATTGCTGAATCAAATCATAGTCAAACCCTTTTTGGAATAAGCTTTGTTTGACTTTTTGGACTTTTTTAGAAAAATCAAATCGCTGATTGGCACGCCATAAACGTTCGCCTTCCTTGTTTAACGCTTGTTGTTCTTGTTCTTCGTCCTTTTCAAAAGCTAAAGATTCCAAAGCTAGATCAATGATTTCATTTGTAAAGCCCTTTTGCATCAGATGCAGACGCGTTTTCTGTAGTGCATCTTTAAAACTTTTAGTTCGATAGCGTTTCATGGCTTTTTCTGCAGTTGCTGTGGCAACATTAAGCTGTTCATCTAACGTATAAAAGGTCAAGCCATGCTGAATATCTTCTTCACTAATGCCTTTTTGCTTTAATTGTTGTGCCACATTTCGTGGTCCTTTATCACTGGTTCGCATAGCTGTCCGTACGTAACTTTCACTAAAAATTGCATCATCCAACAACCGCAGCTCTTCTAAACGTTGAACGATTTTTACTCGATCTTCAGGTACAATTTCTTTCTCTTTTAAATAAGTAAAAATCTCTTTCTTTGAACGTAATTGATAGCTTAAATAATTCATCGCCATTTGTAACCCGACATCATAAGAACTGGCTTTTTTTATTTCTTCTATTAAAGTATCTGATAACTCTTGGCCTTTTAGCAGACGCTGCCGTACTAAAATATCTTCCGAGACACGCAGTTTTTCGCCTGAAGATAGCCAAAGTAGATAAAATTCACCTTTATCTTTACTAATTCGTGTGATTGTTGTCATCTTATTCTCCTGCCCCTCTAAATCAGAACATATATTCTACTATACCATAGAATCCTTGGAAGCCAAATAAATAAAAATGTGCTAAAATGGGAGGAAGTGAAAAATGTGAGATGACTAAAGGATGAAAGAATATGACCCAACAACTAGTAAAAAAAGGCCAACAAATTTCTTTAAAAATTAAACGATTAGGAATTAATGGCGAAGGTATCGGCTATTATAAAAAATTAATTATTTTCGTTCCTGGGGCGCTACCGAAAGAAGAAGTGACTGCCACGATCACAAATGTTACACCCAAATTTGCTGAAGGAACCCTTCAATCTGTCAAAAAAGCTGCTAAAGATCGCGTGGTCCCTCCTTGTCCTGTCTATGAAACATGTGGCGGCTGCCAACTACAACATTTAGCCTACAAAGCACAATTAGACTTTAAAAAAGATTTATTAAAGCAGGCGCTTAACAAATTTAAACCAGCCAATTATCAAAACTATGAACTACGAAAAACAATTGGAATGGAGAATCCTTGGAATTATCGAAATAAAGCCCAATTCCAATTACGCCAAATCGATGGCCAAGTAGAAGCTGGTCTCTATCAAGCTGATTCACATCAATTAGTACCGATTGATAAGTGTTTGGTCCAACAGCCTGCGACAACCAAGGTGATGAATACATTAGTTGATTTATTGAATGACTTTCAATTACCAATTTATGATGAACGTAAAAATAGTGGTATCTTTCGAACATTAATGGTTCGAGTGGGCATCCAAACTGGCGAAGTCCAAGTAGTGTTCATTACACAATCGCAGAAATTTCCACAAAAAGAAAAAATGGTTCGCGCAATTAATGAACAATTACCAGAAGTTGTTTCTATTATGCAAAATGTCCAAAATAAAAAAACCTCTCTAGTAATGGGTGATGATACCCTTCACTTATGGGGCAAAGAAAGCATTGAAGAACACATTAACGACGTTGTCTTTGATTTATCGCCGCGAGCATTTTTCCAATTGAATCCAGAACAAACGGAAGTTTTATATAATGAAGGAATCAAGGCCTTAGATTTACAACCAAACGAAACTGTTGTTGATGCTTATTGTGGCGTCGGGACCATTGGCTTAAGTTTAGCGAAACAAGCGCATCAAGTTCGTGGTATGGATACCATTCCCGCCGCAATTGACGATGCTAGATTCAATGCAAAACGACTTGGTGTTACGAACACACATTATGCTGTTGGAACAGCTGAAGACTTATTACCTAAATGGTTCAAAGAAGGCTTTAAACCTGATGCTATTGTAGTTGATCCCCCACGGACTGGTTTGGATCGTAAATTATTAACGGCCCTTTTGAAACAACCACCTAAGAAAATGGTGTATATTTCTTGTAATGTATCCACGTTAGCACGTGATTTAGTTCAATTAGCCAAAGTATATCAAGTAGACTATTTACAATCTGTTGATATGTTTCCACAAACCGCTCGTTGTGAAGTTGTCGTAAAATTAACGAGAAAATAAAAAAAGGCACCAAGTTTCACGAAATTCGTGAGACTTGGTGCCTTTAACTAATTAAACAATTATTTACTTAATTAGCTATTTTTTCGTCCGAAGAAGAATGAAACCACAGCAACTAAAATTACTGCCCCAATAATTGATGGCACAATTGCCATACCTGCTACATGAGGACCCCAGCTACCTAAGATTTTTTCTCCGATAAATGAACCAACTAAACCGGCAACGATATTCGCAATCCAACCCATTGATTGACCTTTGCTTGTAAGTGCGCCAGCGATAGCACCGATAACAGCACCAACGATTAAAACCCATAAAGTATGCATAAAATAATTCCTCCTAAATGCTTTATCTAGCGAATAATTCGCTATGTTACTATTATGGACTACTTTTATTAGATAACAAAATAGTTTGCTTGTTTCCATGAAAAAAAAGCAATAATTTCTGATAATTTCATTAAAAAAACTCAGAACAGGAGACCGAAGTGCACTGTTCTGAGCTTTTATTTAAGAAATTGTTGGTCGTTTTACTCGTTCATGTGCGACATCCGCTGCTTGAATCTCTTTATTATTAAAAGGTGTTAAGCGGAATGCCAATTGGAATTCTTCAAACGTAGTCCGGTATTTTTCTAATTGCCACTGGCCACAAGAGTAGCTACCTAGGGCGTTTTGTTTGTAATCGATATTTAAAACAACATACTCACTTTCTTGTAATTCATTGGTATGCTTAGCAATATCTAGCGCTTGTTCTTCAAAATAAGAAACACTAAAATTATATGAATCAGCCGCTGTTACTACTACTCCTTGGCCGCGATCATCCGTGAATGCGGACCATTTAGTCGCCATGTGGTTACCATTGGCTTGTGGAACAACATAATTAGTGAACATTTCCGCCACTGTAGCATCATAAACGCCAAGTAAACCAGCTTCTTGTGAATCTACATAGTTTTCTCTCGGCCCTTTACCGAAATATTTTACTTCTGATAGAGACTTGTCTAAATGGAGAGTCACACCCAAACGTGGTAACATATCTGGCGCATTTTCAATTTTACCAGCAGGACTACCTTTTAAATCGAAGAAAATTTCGCCATTTGGTGCAATTAAATACTGATAGGTACATTGATAATGCCAAGCACTGTTAGTCGTTCCGTTAATTGTTTTTACGATGACTTGGATAAAATCATCAACTTTTTTCCACTCAAAAGAACGGACAATTTCATGCTCTAAATGTAAGAAATATTTCTTCTTCATTTCATCAATAATTTCCATATCATTACTGATCGGTGCCCGCCAAAATGTAAATTTCGGCCCTTTATGCAATAATTTTTTACCATCTCGTGTCACATTCGTTAAGGCGCCCTTCACTTTATCAAAATTAATTGAAAAGTTTGGTCCTTCAATGTATAAATGAGGGCCAATTTCCTTTGCCATCATCGTGCCAACTGGTGTGATCTCAATCCCTGGTATTGCAATTGGCAATTCAAACTGTGCGGTAGCTAATTCATGACCAGCAGATGCATAGGCGGTCGTTTCTTTCAATTGATATGAAAGAGTTAAATAATAGGCGGCTCCTGCCTTTTTAGGAAAATCTAAATGATAAGGCAAGTGCAGTCTTCCTTCTGCTCTAGCAGCAATTGCTGGCACTGCTACTGTCCCTGATTGAATCACTGTTTGATCTTCAGTAATTGTATAAACCAGCTTAAAGATAGCCAAGTTTTCAAAGTCAAACCGACTCAATAATGAGAATTCACCTGACAGAACGTCAATAGCGCTAGTTGTAATGGGTTCAATGACTTTTTTGTATTCATACAAGCTAGGAGATGGCGTACGGTCAGGCATCAACATCCCGTCAATACAAAAATCTTTGTTACTTGGATCATCGCCGAAATCGCCGCCATAACGATAATAAACTTCACCGTTATCTGTTACCGATTCAATACCATGGTCAAACCATTCCCAAATAAAGCCACCTTGTAATTTATCATGAGCATAAAATAGCTCTTGGTATTCTTTTAAATTCCCAGGGCCATTCCCCATCGCATGACAATATTCACATAAAATATGCGGTTTTTTTGAATTTTCAATAATCGTATTCATCAGTAATTCTCTAGTTGGGTGTTCCAACCAAGTATACATTGTAGAATAGACATCAGTGACCTCTGCCTCAAAATCACCTTCATAATGGACCAAACGTGTTGGATCCATTTCTTTGGCAATACGGGCCATTTCAATAAAGTTATGACCAAACGCAGATTCATTTCCTAACGACCAAAAGAGAATTGATGGATGGTTTTTATCCCGTTGAATCATCCGTACCATCCGAGAAACATAAGCCGTTTCCCATTCTGGATCGTTGCTAATCCAATCATATTCTCCGGTTAATTCAAAGCCATGACATTCCAAATCAGTTTCATCAATCACATACATTCCATATTCATCGCATAAATCATAGAAATAAGCAGATGCTGGATAATGACTGGTTCGAATGGCATTAATATTAAATTGTTTCATTAAACGAATATCTTTTTCAATTTCTTCACGACTAACCACTCGACCATTTTTTGGATTATAATCATGACGATTCATTCCTTTTAGTTTAATGGCCACACCATTGACTAAGAAAGTCTCACCAGATACATGAATATTTCTGAAACCAACTTTTTGCGGAATAACTTCGACGACTTCCCCTTCAGAAAAAACAGTGATAAATAGCTGATACAAGTATGGTTTCTCCGCTGACCAAGCAGTGACAGACGGCAAACTTGCTGAAAATTCAACCTTACCTTGATTTCCTGCGACAGTCTCTTTAAGAACCGTTTTTCCCTGCTGATCCATCAACTCCAATTGAACTTGTTGTCCTTTGTCTTGCCAAAATTTACCCGTAATTGCCAAGTGGCCATTTTGATACGAATCATCTAAATCGGAAATAATAAAGAAATCTTCCAGCCCATTTTCTGGTACACCGAGTAATTCAACATCACGAAAAATACCACTTAACCACCACATATCTTGATCCTCTAAATACGTACCATCTGACCATTGATAGACTCGCACCGTTAAATCATTTTTTTCACCAATTTTAGCGTAAGGCGTAATGTCAAATTCTGCTTCATTTCGTGCACCTTTACTGTAGCCAACTTCATGGCCGTTCACCCAAACATGATAAGCTGAATCTACGCCACAAAAACGTAAAATGATTTTTTTATCGTGAAATGTTTCATCTATAGCAAATGTCCGTTTGTAAATACCTGTTGGGTTTTCCGTTGGTACATACGGCGGATTAATGGGAAAATTGTACCATAAATCAGAGTAATGCATTTTTCCATATCCTTGGACTTGCCAATTTCCAGGAACAGTGATTTGATCCATTTGGCTTGTATCAAAGTCCGTCGCAAAAAAGTTTTCTGGGCTGTATTCTGGCGCTTCTAAAAAAAGAAAATGCCAGCGTCCATTTAAATTTTTGTATGCTTGTGTATATTTATTTTCATTTAGTAAGGCTGTTTCTTTCGAGGGAAAGCTCGAAAAGTGTGCTCGTCCAGGCAACCGATTAATACTATCTACTTTATAATTTTCCCAAGTCTTCATAATCCATTTCTCCTTTACCAACTTCATTTTTTTCTTTTGTTTCATATCGTTTCCAACAAATCCAAGCAAAGCCCATAAAGACAATTAACCCAATGATGTTATACGCCAACATGCCCAGTGGACTAGCGGTTCCTTTCGGTAACGTGCCATTGATTTCTTCCATGATTAATTTTGGATCTGGCACAGTTGACATAAAGAATACAAAGATAAAAATGGCTAATAAGAAAATCCCCGCAATTAAGCCAAAGGTTCGATTACCAAAGCGGAAACTTCTCGGCATTGTTTCTTTTTTCCAACGAAGCCCAATATAGGCGATTAACAAGAACAAGACAGGCACTAATGACGTAGAAGCTGTCATATTAATTAACGTTTCTAAAAAGCTATCCATATTTCCAATTCCTAGTGCTGGAATGGCAACTAAAATCGTCACAATAATTCCTTGAACTAACAAAGCATTGGTTGGATTTCCCTCTTCGTTCGTTTTCACTAGCCACTTACCGAAGACCCCATCAGGAATTTCTGAGAAAAATACTTTAACTGGTGCTGCCGTCCACAGAGCCAAAGAACCAAGACTTCCGACAAATAAGATAATTCCTACTAAGCGCACCATCATTGCTGCGGGAATATGGAAATACGTACCTAAAATTTTAAAGATATCAAAAATACCATTTGAAAAGTTTCCTTTTAAGACGTCCGTTGGCACTACCAAACCTACAGCAACGGCACCAAGAATATACATGATGCCGACCGCAATCGTCGCACCAATCATCGTGCGGACAAACGTTTTATTGCCGCCTTTAACATCCTTAATGTATACGCCGATACTTTCACCACCGCCAACAGCTTGTAAAATCCACGCCATCGTCATGAAAAAAGTCCAATTAAAAGTTGGCATAATTGACGTCGTGGTAAACTCTTGTGCTGGTTCATTGCCAAAACCAAACACGACGACAAAGGCTAAAACCACAAAAGCCACGCCCATAAATAAACGAGCACCACCCGCTAAGCTAGTCACTTTCGAAATCCACGAAACCCCTTTAATACAAACCCATGTCATTAACCAAAATAACAGAATAGAAATCACTGCAATTATTTTAGTACTATGGTTTCCTTGAAAAACGTTTTGACCTAAAAAAGCGTATGAACCATAAATCAATGTATTCGGTAGTAATGAACAGAAGAAAAACAAGTTGACAAAGAAATACGACCAAGCACCTAAAAATGCCCATTTAGGTCCTAACACAGATTCCAACCAACTGTGAACACCTGATTCATTTTCAGAATTAGCAGAAGCAAATTCTGCAATCATTAGAATAAATGGTAAAAAGTAAAAAATAGAGCCGAATAAATAGCCTGGAATAGTTGCTAGGCCAATCTGAATACTGTTGTTAACAATGCTGGGAAAGGCAAAAACCGCTGAAAAAGTCATGAGCATCAATGCGACAGAACCTAATCGTTCCCGTGAATGTGTTGCCATTTTACTACATCCTCTCTTTATCAAATTAATTAGTACTCACATATTGTAAAACGCTTACAGTTTTTTAAAAATAAAAAATGTTGCCTATTTCTTGTAAAGATGTTGACTTTTAGAAAGCCTTTACATACTCTTATAAAGAGGTGATAGCATGCAAAATGTTTTTACAAATAATGTCAGCATCCTGATTAATGATCAACCTATTAGCCAAGAATTTCATCTTTATGAAGCTGGCTATGAAAAATGCCGCCCGACAAAACCAACTGAGTTTGCCCCCATTAATTATTGGGTTTTGCATTATTGTAGCGATGGTGAAGGTTATTTTTCAACACCCTTTATGGAAAAACAACACATTACCGCTGGCGATTTGTTTATGATTCCAGCCAATTGTCGCAATATTTATTATCCTAATCGGCAAAATCCTTGGACCTATCATTGGGTCGGTTTTGTTGGAGATCTTTCGTCTCAGTATTTAGAAAAAATAGGCCTGACTACCGAAAATTGTATTTTAAAAGGAACTGTTGATAAGAAATTAGAAAGTTTATTTAAAAATATTTACCAAGAAGCGAAGAAACATAATCATTTTGGCAGTTTAAGTGAAAGCTTTCAATTGTTGAATTATCTAGAGCATCATTCCGTTACACAGCACGAAAACCAAAGCCAACAATTATTTAACCAAATTAAAATGGCTATTCACGAAAATTTTTCAAACAATCTTTCAATTAGTCAATTAGCTTCTGAGTATAACATTGATCGTAGCTATTTATTTAAGCTATTTCAGCGTTATGAACAAACAAATCCTAGTATTTATGTACAAAACTTAAAATTGCAAAAAGCCTGTTCTCTGTTAAGAAAAAGTTCCTTAACCATCACGGAAATCAGTTTTGAAGCAGGTTTTTCTTCACCTTCTTATTTTTCAAAATTTTTCTTCCAGAAAAAAGAGATGACACCTCGACAATATCGTCAACAGTTTTTGACTTAAAATAAATTGTCATTATTCTTAAATCTGTATTTTTATCCTTTTAAAAGATTGACGAAGTTTTCGCTATGCAGCATACTTGTCAATCTTTTATATAATGACTAATTTACTCGAAACTACCATTAAGCGAATACAGTACTTCTTTAACCAACACCTTTGAAATATTTTGAAACTAATGTAATAGTCTCTACGGATCGTATTTTTGATAGATTAATAGTTTAAAATTTATATTTTTTATCACCTAGTATATATTCTTAAGCTTTTCTTAATATTTAATTGTTACAAAAATATTTCAAAAATGTTACAATAGGTAACGAAAGGAATGATTAAAATGAAAAAAATGTTTTTAGGACTCTTTTGTTTTGTTTCGATTACCACACTATCAGTTTCTAATGTATGGGCAGAAGATTCGGCTAATGAAGCTTCTGTGGAAAAGTCAACAGTTACTTCTTTAACGCAAGAAACTTCAGCAACAACAATTAATGCTTCAACTGATTCAACAGCACTTACAGCTGAAAGCGAGGAACTTCCATCGCTTCGTCAAACACTTCTTAATTACGTAGGTATGTATGGTTTAACAGAAACCTTGATAAATCGTTTATCTGATGACGAACTGGACTACGCAAAAAAAGTTTCGTTTCATTTTGTAAACCAAGACATCAGTGGAACAGCGAGAATGATTACTAAATTATATGGTGAGAAACCTATCCCGGAGGACTCCTACTCTACAGATTACTCAACATTAACGATTGATGACTTAAAAAATTATTTACCTCAAATTCGACTTTCGTTAATTTATGTATATGATTTAAATAGTGATGTTGTAAATAATTTAAGCGATCAAACACTCGTCGATTTAATTAATCAAGTCAAGGTAGACTACGCTAACCAAAATTACCCATCTGATGTCCGTGGTGATTATGGTTTAGCATCAATGGCAGATAAAATAAAAGCAAACGATTATACGTCAATTAATCAAAGTGCTGAAAGTGTTTCTTCGGATACTACTAATACAGAATCTACATTACAAACAACTACGAGCAGTTCTAAGAAAGCTACTACATCAAGTTCAACCGAGCACAAAAAGGGGATATTTCCCAGTACTGGCGAAAAAAAATCAGTTTTATTTACTATCATTGGAATCATCTTACTATCTTTAGTTAGTATATTCATTATAAAAAATAAAAAGAAGTAGAACTACTATTCAGTCATTATTTAAATAATTTGCTTTTTATCAAATAATATTGGTAACGAGAACTTATAGAAAATTATCAAATCCAGAGGTTAAGATCCTCTGGATTTTCTCTTTGGCTAGGAATGCTTATCTTTATTAAACAAAAAGATTATTTTGACAATCAATTCACTAACTTTACCACCATTTAAAAGCTTAATAAAAAAAGAACCCTTGAAACACAAGGGTTCTCGAACATTCAAAAGTTGAATGAATTATTTTACTGTTACTGAAGCGCCAACTTCTTCTAAAGCAGCTTTTAAAGCTTCTGCTTCTTCTTTAGAAACAGCTTCTTTAACTGGTGCAGGAGCGCCATCAACTACAGCTTTAGCTTCTTTCAAGCCTAAGCCAGTTGCTTCACGAACTGCTTTGATAACTTTAACTTTTTGATCGCCAGCTGCTGTTAATTCAACAGTGAATTCAGTTTGTTCTTCTGCTGCTCCACCTGCTGCTGGTCCAGCTACTGCTACAGGAGCTGCTGCTGATACGTCAAATTTTTCTTCGATAGCTTTAACTAATTCGCTTAGTTCTAAGATAGTTGCTGTTTCTAACTCAGCAACGATGTTTTCAATGTTTAATGCCATTTTGAATTTCCTCCATTTAAATTAAAATTGTTTGTTTTTTATTTGTTTGAATTAGACTGCAATTAAGCAACTTCTTCGTTTTTCTCTGCCACTGCTTTGACAGCGTAAGCCACGTTGCGGACTGGCGCTTGTAATACAGATAATAGCATAGATAGTAAACCTTCGCGGTTTGGTAGTTTTGCCAACGCAGTAATTTGTTCCACTGAAGAAACTTTTCCTTCGATGACGCCACCTTTGATTTCTAATGCTTTTGCATCTTTAGCAAATTCGTCGATGATTTTAGCTGGTGCTACTACATCGTCGTTGCTGAATGCGACAGCAGTTGGGCCTGTAAAGACTTCGTCTAAGCCGTCTAAACCAACTTTTTTAGCTGCACGAGAAAGGATTGAGTTTTTGATGACTTTCATTTCTACGCCTGCATCACGTAATTGTTTACGTAAGTTAGTGACTTCTTCAACTGTTAAACCACGGTAGTCCACGATTACAACTGATGCTGCTGATTCAAATTTCTCAGCGGCTGCTTGAACTAGGGTTTCTTTTTTAGCGATTGCTGCTTCACTCATTTATTTCACCTCCTGATTTTGATGGTGGAGTTGGACTTGGTTTACGATATGTAAAGTAGAAGAATCAAATGAAACTTCGCTCACTTCGTTCGTCAAGTATTGTTTTACATCGGCTTTTTTTCAAAAAGTCGTGTAAAACAACAAAACTCCATGCCACCGTAGACATAGAGGGACCGAATTGTATATAACTCAACAATTGTCCTCGGTAGGAAATTAAGACTTGCGTCACCTACTGTCTTCGGTACAGTTAATTATTAACCTCACTCACTTTACCATAGGGTAAGTGAGTGAGTCAAGAATTTTTTAATTATTTTCTTTCAAATTAGAAAGAAGCTTGGTCAACGTGGATTCCAGGTCCAAATGTTGTTGTTACTGAAATGTTTTTGATGTATTGACCTTTAGCAGTTGATGGTTTAGCTTTCAATAATACGTCGTTAATTGTGTTGAAGTTTTCAACCAATTTTTCGTTATCAAATGAAACTTTACCGATTGGTACGTGGATGTTACCAGCTTTGTCAACGCGGTAAGTTACTTTACCAGCTTTAACTTCTTCAACAGCTTTTGTAACGTCCATTGTTACAGTACCAGTTTTAGGGTTTGGCATTAAACCTTTTGGTCCTAAGACACGGCCTAATTTACCAACTGTAGCCATCATGTCAGGAGTCGCAACAACTACGTCAAAGTCGAACCATCCACCTTGGATTTTTGCAACCATGTCGTCGTCGCCTACGAAATCTGCACCAGCAGCTTCAGCTTCTTTAGCTTTTTCGCCTTTAGCGAATACTAAAACAGTTTGTGTTTTACCAGTTCCGTTTGGAAGCACAACTGCTCCACGGATTTGTTGGTCTGCTTTTTTAGGGTCAACGTTCAATTTGTAAGCAACTTCAACTGTTGCGTCAAATTTCGCGATGTTTGTATCTTTTGCTAAAGCTACTGCTTCTTCAACTGAGTAAGCTTTTGTAGCATCAACTTTTTTCAATGCTTCTTGCATTTTTTTGCTCTTTTTAGCCATTTTGTTTCCTCCTTGATTGTGGTTATAACGGTTGTACCTCCCACGTCTTTCATATCTTTAAATATGAAACGAACTGAGAAGCTACTTCTTTGAGTAAGTGTGGAATAAAAATTATTCTACGATGATACCCATGCTTCGTGCAGTTCCTGCAACCATGCGCATTGCTGCTTCAACGTCAGCGGCGTTTAGGTCTGCCATTTTAAGTTCAGCGATTTCTTTCACTTGATCGCTTGAAACTGTTGCAACTTTAGTTTTGTTTGGTTCACCTGAACCTTTTTCGATTTTTGCAGCTTTTTTCAATAAGACTGCAGCAGGTGGTGTTTTAGTAATGAATGTAAATGAACGATCTTCATATACAGAGATTACTACTGGAATAATTAAGCCTGCTTGGTCAGCTGTACGAGCATTGAATTCTTTAGTGAATCCCATGATGTTGATACCTGCTTGACCTAACGCTGGACCTACTGGTGGAGCTGGTGTTGCTTTCCCCGCAGGAATTTGTAATTTAACGATTTTTTCTACTTTTTTAGCCACGAAAATACCTCCTTAAGTTCTCGTGCGTGGTTAATGGGGTTGAGATTTCCCCTCCCACTCAACGTACATTTAAAACATACCCTATTACTATACAGGATTCCCTTTACTTTTTCAAGATGTTTTTATGATTTCAAGGCAATTTTTTTATCCGTTATTTTCTTCATGAAATGCGCATCATGCTCAATCACTAGCATTGCAGGCTTCACAGATAAGATTAGCGCTTCTAATTGTTGATGATTAAACACATCCAAGTAATTAAGGGGTTCATCCCAAATATAAAGCTCAGCTGATTGAGACAATGATTTGGCTACTTCGACTTTTTTCCGTTGCCCTATACTCATTTGTTCAATTCGATTAGTGAAAACGGCGCGCTCCATCCCAAGTTTTCGTAAGTTATTTAAAAATTGGGTGTAATCTAACTGATTTTTCTCTGCAAATTCGGATAAAGTTCCTTGATTGTCTTCATAATCTTGGCGCACATAAGAAATGGTTAATTGGTGAGCCAAAGTGGCTTCGCCTTCTGAATCCCCAGAAAAATTATCCAATAAATACTGAATCAAGCTCGATTTTCCTGAGCCATTTTTCCCTGTTATTCCAACAATTTCTCCTGCGTTTATTGAAAAAGAAATTGGCGCAAATAGCCAATTTTTCTCGTAGCCTAGACGAAGCTCTTCCACCGTCAATAATGTTTTGTGATGCGTTGGCTGATAATCCATTGACAAAGGATCAATATACTCAAGATCTTTTAATAGTTTTTCTTTTTCTGCTAATTGTGTTTCGGCACGTTGTTGAATGTGTTTCGAACGCTTCATTACGCGCGCTGCCCGGGCACCAATGGCTCCTGTATCAAAAATCGCCCCGCTTCCTTTTTCTTTAGCATTGCCGTACTTATCACCTTCACGGTTCATCGACCATTCCGCTTTTTTACGAGCGGTTTCTTTCAAGCGATTGACTTCTTTTTTGATTTTTTCATTTTCTGCTAGTTCAAAAGCATCTCTTAATTTTTTTTGCTCTTCATAAATAGAAAAATTCCCTTGATACAGCGTCAATTGACTTTTTTCAATCGCCAAAATATGATCAACCACTTCATCAACAAATGCCCGATCGTGGCTGACTAAAATAAACCCGTGTTTCTTTTTCTTCAAATATTCAGCCACTTGTTGTCTGCCAGCTAGATCTAAGTGATTTGTTGGCTCGTCAATTAAAGGAAAGGCATTTTCTTCAATAAAAAGAAGACCTAATAAAACTTTCGTCTTTTCGCCGCCTGATAAAGAAGAAAAGGGCCGCCATAAAACTTCAGGATCAACGTTTAAAAGCGTTAATTCTCGTTCTAATTTCCACTGTTCAAAAGAAGTCACCTCTTGTAAGACATAATAAGTGAGCTGTTGTTCTTCTGCAACTGTTTGTGGAAAATAGACGAAATCGACTTGATGAAGAATCTCTCCTTGGTAATCCAACTGCTTTTGTAACAATCTTAATAAGGTTGTTTTCCCACGGCCATTGCGGCCAATCAATCCTAATTTCCAATTGGTATCCATCGTGATATTTGCCTGATCAAAAAGCAATACTTCTTGATTATCATAGGCAAAAGATAGTTGTTTTAGTTCAATTTTCGACATAAATATACCTCCATAAAGCAAAATTGATGCAGCTTTACGGAAATCAGCGGCATCAATCCAAGGTATACAAAAAGACCCGTGGTTGAATTCTTTAAGCTAATTTCCGAAAATCCGCACACTCCACCCGTTATATTCAGGCAAAGTTATACAGTTTCTCTAAAAAATTAACTTAAATTTTCAACGCACGAATCCCTCTTTTCGTCTTTTATTATCTAGAATTTAGCATCTCTTCACTGATTTGTCAACGAAGGCCCCTTGCTTTCATTCTGATAAAAATTTAAATTATTCGCTAAAACACAAGCGATTGCCTAGTTCCCCGCCATTTTTTGTGTTAGACTTCCAATGAAAACATATTCTAATGAAGAAGGTGCTGAAATGGAAGAGTTACGCTTTAATAGTGTTTTTGATATTATCGGACCTGTTATGATTGGTCCAAGCAGTTCTCATACAGCTGGAGCGGCAAGAATTGGAAAAGTGGTTCGCAGTATTTTTGGACAGCAACCTGATAGCGTTGACATTTATTTATATGAGTCTTTTGCTAAAACTTATCGTGGTCACGGAACAGATATCGCCTTAGTTGGCGGCCTTTTAGGTATGGAACCAGATGATGAGCAACTAGCCAATTCTTTGGAAATTGCTTATGAACAAGGAATGGAAGTTTGTTTTATTCCTAAAAGTGAAAAAGCAGACCACCCTAATTCCGTTAAAATTGTGGTTTCTTCTGGCGACCGAAAACTATCTGTGACAGGAATTTCAATTGGTGGTGGAAACATTCAAATTTCTGAATTAAATGGCTTCAAATTGTCTTTAAGTATGGGCACGCCAACATTTATCGTTGTTCATCAAGATGTTCCTGGCATGATTGCTAAGGTGACCAACATCCTTTCAGCTAGCGATATCAATATTAGTACAATGACCGTTACCCGAGAATCTAAAGGGGAAAAAGCGATTATGATTATTGAAGTTGATCAAGCCGAAGTCGGTGACATTGTCATGCAATTAGCTGAAATCCCTCATATATATAGCGTTAACTATTTTGACTAAATGAACGTAAAGGAGTAATACGATGTTTTATTCAATTGAAGATTTGGTAGCTCAAGCGAAAGATTACCCTTCTGTGAGCGAATTAATGATTGCAACAGAAATGGCTCATGGCGGGTATTCTCGTGAACGAATTATTGAAACAATGGAAAAAAATCTAGCCGTTATGAAACAATCCGTCGCTGAAGGAATCGCTGGTGTTACCTCAGTAACAGGGCTAACTGGTGGCGATGCAACCCGCTTAAATGATTACATACATTCAGGCAACTTTTTAAGCGGTGAGACCATTTTACAAGCCGTGCGAAATGCGATTGCTGTTAATGAGGTTAATGCAAAAATGGGCTTGATTTGTGCTACACCAACCGCAGGCAGTGCCGGAGTAGTTTCTGGCGTCTTGTTGGCAGTTATTGATCGCTTAAAGTTAACGCATCAGCAACAATTGGATTTTCTATTTACAGCTGGGGCTTTTGGCTTAGTGATTGCCAATAATGCCTCAATCAGTGGTGCCGAAGGTGGTTGTCAAGCTGAAGTCGGTTCTGCTAGTGCAATGGCAAGTGCCGCTTTAGTTGCGGCTTCTGGCGGTACGCCTGATCAATCTGCTCAAGCTGTGGCCATTACGATAAAAAATATGATGGGCCTCATTTGTGATCCTGTTGCGGGACTTGTTGAAGTCCCTTGCGTGAAGCGAAATGCATTAGGTTCTTCTCAAGCCTTCATCTCAGCTGACATGGCTTTAGCGGGGATTCGAAGTGTCATTCCACCAGATGAAGTCATCCACGCAATGTACCAAGTGGGTCGCCAAATGCCACAAATTTTCAAGGAAACCGCTGAAGGCGGTCTTGCGGTGACACCAACTGCACAACGTTTAAGCAAAGAAATTCTAGAGAAACAAAAATAGAAATAACTATAGCAAGAAGCTTACAGAAAAAAACGTCCATTCGTTTTTTTCCGTAAGCTTCTTACTTTAATAACTTGTTCCGCCTAAACCAACCACAGCGACAATTCCATTCATGACATCTTTCATCGTTTCACCCACAAATGAAACGGTTCTACCATCAATGCGTTTAATCATTGGTAACATTTCAATACGATCTGCTTGTGCTGTCGTCACGCATTGCAATTTTACAGTTGCTGGTGTTTGCAAGGTATATCGGGGTAATTCAGACAACGCAAAGGAAGTTAACACCTGACTTGTAGTCGCTACGATAGCTTCCCGAACTTGTTGCATGGGTTTATTTTTGATTGCATAACGTCCCAGAGATTCTTTGGTGGAAACAAAGGGAACTTCGGGCATCATTTTTTCTTGAAAAAGTTGTTCCTCTAAGCCTGATTCACCGATAATTAAACCAACAGGGACACCTAATTCGCTAGCGTAAGCTGCATTAATTGTCGTTTCATTCATCGCTAAGTCGTTTATTTTTAAATCATAAGCAACACTAGCGCTATACCCATGATCCATATTCCCTTTTTGTTTACCAATACCGGCATGATAACCTAAGAAAAAGACTACATCATAGCTACTATCCAAGCCACTCATCATATAATCCATGCGAGGAAAGCCGCTCACTAAGGAAATTCGTTCATCCATTTCTGCCAAGCGCGCATAAGCTAAATTCAATCCACGGCTATGCGAATCGGCAATAGTAATTTCTGTAATTTGTTCATTTTTAGCACTCTTTTGAATCCCTTCAATCAACCAAGCCACATGTTGGTGATATAATTCTCGGAATAAAACGGTGTCTTCTTTTTCCATATCAAATGTCGCAATACCTGCTAATCCTTCAATATCGCATGACACATAAATCTTCATTTGTTCCACTCCTTTGACAATGGCTGAACCAGTGCTTGAATTTTGTCAGCATCTAAATTTTTGATTAATTGAATGACTAATTCTTTCGCCGCTTGGTAATCTTGAAAGTCCACATAGCAATGGGGTGTGTGAGCGTAACGGACAGGAATTCCTACAACAATCGTCGGGGCTCCTTGAACTTGTGTAATCGCCATGCCATTGGTTCCACCACCACTTCGAACAGAAACTTGAACAGGAATTTTGTGTATTTTAGCAATCTCTAGTGCATACTCTTGAAATTCCGGATTCGTAATCATAGAAACATCAAAATAGCGTAACATCGGTCCTTTTCCCATTGCTGATTGAATCATCTCTGGCGTTTCTGCCGTATCATCAGCCGGGCAGCCTTCGAAAACAATAGCTAAATCAGGATTGACTTGCTTTGCGGCAATAAGTGCTCCTCTTTCGCCAACTTCTTCTTGTGCAGTTACTGTCGCAACTAACTTGAATGGAAGTGTCTCTTCTTTCAACTCCTCCATGACGTCCACTAAGCAAGCACAGCCAATGCGACAATCAAAAGCTTTTCCTAAAAAAAGATCTGTCTGTTCGTTGTAACAACACGTCACATCTGGAATGACCGGTGCACCAAGATCGATTTTGTACGTTTCAATTACTTCTTCTTTTGAGGTAGCACCAATGTCGATCGTCAAATCAGCAATGGTTAATGGCCGCTGACGTTCCTCTGGTGTCATAAAATGAGGGGGCCGACTAGTAACTACGCCTGGCAGATAGGTGCCTTCCCGGTTACGAATCCGAACTTTTTGTGCAGAAATCGTATTAGGGACCCAGCCACCTAACGGAAGAAAACGCAACAAGCCGTTTTCTTTAATTGCTTGAATCATAAAACCCACTTCGTCACTATGGGCATCAAAAAGCACAACTGGACCTTCACTTAGATTATTTTTCTTCTCAAGATATAAATTTTTAATGGAATCTAGCCGTTGAATAGTAAAATCCGCAGTTGCGTGTTGAAGGATTCTAACGACTTCTGTTTCAAAGCCTGAAACACCATTAGCATTTGAAAGTTCCTGAATTAATTGAACAGCTTGACTTTTTTTCATTTTTTCCCAACCTTTACTTGTCGCTGATAGAGACTGATTTGTAATAGCCTGAACCTAATGGACCATAGACTAAATTTTGGACAGAATCGTCCACTAAGCGTGCTTCTGTTAATTGATAAAGAGGAACTAGGGGTGCTTCTTCCGCAACCAATTGATCCGCTTTTTGCAATGTTTTCCAACGTTCTTCATATTTGTTTGCATAAGTTACGTTTGCTTCTTGAAGCAACTGATCAAAGGTCTTATTAGACCATTTACCAAAATTATTGGAATTTTTTGATTGCAATAAGTTTAAGAAATCGATTGGATCAGCATATACCGGCGTCCAGCCACCAACCACAATGTCGAAATCTCCGCTGCGACTTTTTTCTAAACGATTATTAAAAGGAACTGGCGAAACATTGACTGTTAAATTTTCTAAATTATCTGCTAAAGCTCCTTGAACATACTCACTGATTTTTTTTGCATTTTCTGTATCCGAACTTAAAATCGTTAGCTCCGCTTTTTCAATTCCTAATTCTTTTTTAGCCGTTTGCCATAACTCTTTCGCTTTTTCTGGTTCACTAGGATTTAAATCTCCTAATTCCTCTGCAAAATCTTTTTGCGTTTCTTGATTAGTGAAACCTGTTGGCACGAAGCCAAGTGCTTTTTTTGAGCCATCATTTAAAACATTTTTAGCTAAACGCTCAGAATTCAATGATAATGCTATTGCTCGACGTGCATTCTTATTTGCCAAAAGATCTTTTTGCGTATTTAATTGGATATAATACGTTCCAGGAATTTCACGAATTTTCAAAGCTGCATTGCCTTGTTCTTGTGCAACAATTTCTCCAGAAATTTTTACAACATCTAATTCTTTCCCTTCGAAAAGATTTTTCCCAGTATTGACTTCTTTAACTACTTGGACATCCACCTTATCTAGCGAAACATTCGCTTGATCCCAATAATTTTTATTCTTCACATAGGACCAAGTATTATTCGTGCCATCCCAACCTTCTAATGTGAAGGCGCCATTGTAAAGTGTTGACTCAGCTGATGTACCATAGTTTTTGCCCGTTTTTTCGACAAATGCTTCATTTAAAGGATAAAAAGCTGGTACCGCCAATAATTGTTGAAAATAACTCATAGGATAGCTTAGCTCTACTTCCAAGGTATGGTCATCAATGGCTGTTACTCCTAACTCTTCTTTAGATTTGCCACCGTCAACAATAGCACGATAATTTTTTAGCCCTTCAAAGTAATACGCTTGCGGGGAAGCTGTTTTTGGGTCCACTGTGCGCTTCCAAGAGTATTCAAAATCATTGGCTGTGATTGGCTCGCCGTTACTCCATTTTGCATCTTTTCGAATCGTAAAAGTATAGCTTAAACCATCATTGGAGGGCTGTACTTTTTCAGTTGCCAATGCTGGTTTCGCTTCTCCTTTTTCGTCAAAGGAGAAAAGTCCCTCCCCTACTTGGCTCATTACATCTGCTGCTGTATTATCCATTGCCAACGACACGTCTGCCGTTGATAATTCCGAATCAATCCCGACCCGTAATACCTGTTGTTCTTGCTTTTTGGTTTCTTTCCCAACACTTCCACAGCCCGAGAGAAGTAAAACCATGATTGCTGTCAAAGACAGCCTTTGCTTTGTTGCCCTTTTCATAAAAACACCTCATTTTTTTTATTTTTTGATACCTTTTTCCCACAAAATTATTTATAATCTGATAAAGGAGGTTTGCTCATGAACTTAGATTACTTAAAAGAAACGTATCATTTAACAAAAACAGAAAGTCAGATTTTGTATTATTTGGATCAACAAAGTACGAACGCAGCCGA
Source organism: Enterococcus sp. DIV2419 (assembly GCF_051711865.1). NCBI lineage: Bacteria > Bacillati > Bacillota > Bacilli > Lactobacillales > Enterococcaceae > Enterococcus > Enterococcus sp. DIV2419. The sequence goes on along the minus strand of NZ_JBIONS010000001.1, from coordinate 746,170 downwards.
TTTGAGTATTCGAGAAGTTGCCAAACACTGCTTTTCTTCGCCTAGTTCCATCATTCGTTTAGCCAAAAAATTAAATTTATCAGGTTATAATGAACTTATTTACAAATTAAAAGAAGCCCATTTTTCACACCCAATCCCTTTTGAAACAGCACCTTCATTTGAAACAACCAACGAGTTTTGTCAACTGCTTGCCAAACACAAGAGTCATTTATTTGTTATTTTAGGTCATGACTTTTCACGACATTTGGCGGCTTACATTAGTGAAGTTTTCAATTTTCATGGCATCCCCAGCATCACAACAGCCCATACTCATTCGATAAATAGTCAAAATAATCAGAATTTTCTTTTTATCATCCTTTCACATTCTGGTGAAGAAAAATACTTAAAAGAAACAGCTCTGCTTGCGAAAGAGAAAAAACATCCTATCATTTCTTTTGTTGGCGCCAAAAATTCAACTCTTGGTCGACTGGCAGATCTCGTTTTTTCAACTGACTCTTACAGCCCGTTTTCAACAAGTGTCGCTCAGCCACAAATGTTTTTTGGCCAAACATTAATCACCTTTGAAGCCTTGATTTGTGCTTATTTAAATCATGAGGATTCCATTCCAATATCTCATAAAAATAAATAATTTTATTTATTATAGCTGAAAAAAGCTATTTCGCTAGCCAAAGTATAGAAAAAGGCACATGTTCCATTTTTTATGGAACATGTGCCTTTTTGCTATTTTTTACTCGGCCATAGAAATTCGATTAGCAATTGATCTACTTCAGGATTTTCATGTAATTGACTATGTTGTGCATTTTCTCCTTTAATAATCTGGCTAGTGACTTGAGTTCCTCGCTGTCTTAGCAAGGCGTTGACTGCTAAGGCACTAGATAACGGCACCGTTCCATCACTTAAATCTGTTGGACTTAATTGACCACCAATTAATAAAATGGGCAGTTTTTCTGGAACAACATTAATCATCTCTTGATAATCCAAATAGCGGCTACTTTTTTCTGTGGGGCCGTTTTCTAGTTCCGTTTCGATGGTTTGCTGTTGACTCGTATCAATAAAATCATTGAAAGGTGCTCCAATGCTGACGAATTTTTCAATTTTAGGTAACGATGCGTCTTGCCCATAGGTTCCTAAATAACGTAAACCACTAACACCACCCATAGAGTGCCCGACAATATTGGCTTTGTTCACTTGATAATTTTTTTGTAAATAGAGTAATGTGTTTTTTATCCATTCTGTTTGATTCCATTCATTGTTTTTATTATCTTCAAATAGAACTTGAACACTGGGATTCGTCGCTTTGCCACTTAAAGCTCCTCGCTCTTTAACCACGGTCCCATCAGGTTTAACGAGTAGCACTAATTCTTGAGTTGTGGCACCTTGTTTCTCCAAGCGATGCAGTAACGAGCCAAACGAATTTTTAGTTCCTGCGTAACCATGAAAAAAAAGTGTTGGTGTTGTTGTGCGGTTTAACTCAACAGTTGCTTCTTTTGTGGCGGCTTGATTGTCATTCTTCGTGGTTGCCCCAATTTGGCAAGCACTTAATAATAGAACAAGACCCATTAGCAAAGAAAAATAACGATATTTTTGGGCATGTTTCATTTTTTTCATTCCTTTCTGCGATGAACTAAAAAAGGGCTTGGAAAAGAAGTCAGTTGACTGCTTTTCCAGACCCTACAATCTGTATCAATCAGCTGAACAATAGTTTGTCAGCTTGTTTATTAATCAATGTTATCGACTTGTTCAAAGTCTAATTCTGTACTTGTTTCACGACCAAACATATCGATGTTTACTTTTAATTTTTGTTTTTCTTCATCGATTTCTGTCACAACACCTTCAAGACCAGAAAAGGCACCTTCGATAATTTTCACTGTATCGCCTAGCGCTACTTCTAAGTCTGATTGACGGGTGCTCATGCCAATTGAACGTAAAATGTGGTTAATTTCTTCTTGTAATAAAGGAGCGGGTTTACTACCGGCACCATGTGAGCCTACAAAACCAGTTACGCCTGGCGTGTTACGAACAATATACCAAGAATCATCGGTCATAATCATTTCCACTAACACATAACCAGGGAAAGTTTTATGAACGATTTCTTTTTCTTTACCATTTTTGACTTCTTTTTCTGTTTCTTCTGGTACAACGACACGAAAAATATAATCGCCCATCCCCATGCTTTGTGCACGTGATTCAATGTTTGCTTTTACTTTATTTTCATAGCCTGAATAGGTGTGCAATACGTACCAATTTCTTTCAAAAGTTTCCATTACTGATTCGGCTCCTTTAAATGTTTTAGTTTATTTTTTTCGAGCAAATAAAAAAAGCTCAGTTTCCCGAAGCTTTTTCTCGAATACTATTATAGCACCCCTCGTCGGGAAATACTAGAATTAATTATTTTAAAATCCAGCCAAATGCCGTTTGGATAACAGTATCCATGATAAAGAACAATGCTGCAAATAAAATAGATGTTTCAATTACAACTAATGTATCTTTACGCAATTGTTTTTTTGTTGGCCAAGTTACTTGCTTCATCTCATCAGCAACGCTGCGGAAAAATTTCATGTTGATACCCTCCTCTAAATCTATTTCGTTTCTTTATGTAACGTGTATTGATTACAATATTTACAGAATTTATTGATTTCTAAGCGTTCGCCACGTTTACCTTCACTAACGGATTTAGAATAGTTGCGAGAGCCACAAACGGAACAAGCAAGAGCTGCTTTCTTTGTTGCCATGTTCTTCGACCTCCTCTATTCACAAATTTACTTCTTAACAGTACCATTATTCGAAAAAGTTGTCAAAGTTTAATTTACTTTTTAAAGAAGCGCTGTGCCGATTCTTACGTAATTTTTTACCATTATCGCGAATACGTGCTTGATTTCTTTTATAAAATATCTGATTTTTCTTTATTTTCTATTTATTTTAACAAAATTGCTTTTATTCTGAGGTCTCAGCTATTGTTTTCTGCTAAGTTATGATATGATAAATTTATTAAAAATGAACCCTTAGGAGGCCTGTTTATGTTATTAAAATCTGTAGTTATTAAAAAAGATAATTTAACAACCGTCAATGAATCTTGTACTCTAGAAGAAGCTCTTTCTATTTTAGAAGACTCAGGTTACCGTTGTGTCCCAATTTTAGACGAATCTGGAAAAATTTTCCGAGGAAATATCTATAAAATGCATATTTACCGCCATAAAGCAAACGGTGGTGATATGAGTTTACCTGTTACCTATTTGTTAAAAAATGCCACAAAATTTATTTATGTCAACACTTCATTTTTCAAGGTATTTTTTACTATTAAAGAACTACCTTACATTGCTGTTTTAGATGAAAATAATTATTTTTACGGCATTTTAACACACAGCACCTTATTAAATATTTTAGCGCAATCTTGGAATGTAAAACAAGGGAGCTACGTTTTAACAATTGCTTCAGTTGGTCAACAAGGCGACTTAGCAGCCATTTCAAAAATCATTGCCAAATATAGCAGCATCGCCAGCTGTATTACATTGGATGTTGATAGTGAAGAATTTGTTCGTCGCACACTTATTACTTTGCCAGCCGGCACAACTGCCGAAACGTGTACAGCCATTGTAGAACATTTAGAGCGGAAAAACTTTAAAGTTGTAGAATTGGAAAATTTAGAAGACGAGTAAAATTTACGACCTTTATCTTAGGATTTAAAGCTAGGGAGGCAAGTCAAAATGACTTGCCTCCCTAGCTTATTTTTTAGACTTCTTCACCAATAATTCGAACTTCCGTTTGCAATTCAACATCAAATTTTTCTTTAATCACTTCTTGGATATGTGCAATTAATTCCACATAATCTGTTGCGGTTGCATGATCGATGTTAACAATAAATCCCGCATGCTTTTCGGAAATTTGAGCACCGCCCCATTTTAAGCCTTGTAAGCCAGCGTCTTGGATTAATTTCCCTGTAAAATGACCAACAGGGCGTTTAAAGACACTGCCACAAGAGGGATACTCTAGCGGTTGCTTCAGTTCACGAAGTTCCGTTAATTCATCCATTTGGGCTTTAATTTCTGCATGGTTTCCTTTTTCTAAAGCAAACGTTGCTTGCAAGACAATACAATGTAATTCTTGAATTTCACTATGACGATAACGGAAATTCAGGTCTTCTTTCGTCATTGTTTGGATAGTTCCATCTGCCAATAGCACTTCTGCAGATTGGAAAACATCTTTAATTTCCCCGCCGTATGCTCCAGCATTCATATAAACAGCACCACCGACACTTCCCGGAATGCCACAAGCAAATTCAAAACCAGTTAAATCAGCTGCTAAGGCTTCGTAGGTTGTATCAATCAGCTTGGCACCAGCATCCACAATCATGGTGGTACCGGCTACTTTGATTTCTTTCATTTCTGTTAGCATAATCACGACATCGCGAATACCGCCATCACGAACAATCAAGTTGCTAGCATTGCCTAATACTAACCATGAAAGTCCTTGTTCTCGGCAATACGCCACAATCTCTTCAACTTCTTTTTTTGTTTTGGGTAAGGCCAACACATCAGCTGGGCCGCCTGTTTTGGTAAAGGTTACGTTTTTTAATGGTTCATCTACTAATAAAGTAATTTCGTTTAATGTTTCTAACATAGCTTTAGTGTTCACGAAAGTTAGTCCTTTCTTTTCAAAATATCTGTCTTATTCTAGCATGATAGAAAGAAAGTTGCTAGTCCTCTTTAAAGAACATGCCGTTGTTGTTGGCGTAGCATTTCTTCACATAACGCATGACTTTCATAGACTTTTTCTTGTTTTAACTCTTGCTCTTGCGGTTTTTGAATGGCCTGAATGAAAGCAGTAACCATTTGGTAAAAACCTCTTTTTTCCAATGTTGGCGTCCAATCTCCCATCTCTTTTACTTGGTATTCTTCTTCTGTTTGGATGGTCAAATGCGTTAAATTTTCCAAGCGATAAGTACCTGTGGGGCTGGTGACTTCAAAAGTTTCTGTATTGGCCCCAGAGTGTAAATCCATGGAACAAACAATCGTTGTCTGTTCGGTTTCTAATTGTAAAATTGCTCGTTTTAAATGACCGTTTTCTTCCACTAATTTTGACTGCACCACGTGGAGCGGTCCTTCCGCTAAATAAACTGCGGTATCAACGACATGTAAAAATAAATCATACATCATAAAACTTGTTTCTCTCGTTGTATTGATGCGGTTCTTTTTAAGAAAAATTGTTTGTTTTTCAGGAATATTTTTCAATACTTCCGTATAAGGGGCAAAACGACGATTGAAGCCAACCATCAGGCGCAGATTTTTTGCTACTGCCAATGCTTGTAATTCTTTGACTTCAGCAAGCTCTTCACTTAAAGGTTTGTCCACAAAGACGTGAATACCAGCCTGCAATAATTGGCGAACGACTGCACCATGCACTTTTGTGGCTACATGGACAAAACAAGCATCAATCTTCGCTTCAATCAATTCTTCTATGGTCCCAACAGTTTCTGTAAAGCCATACTGATCAGCGATTTCTTGTCGTGTTTCTGGGTTTCTAGTTGCCAATACAAACTCTGCCAAGTGGCGGCATTCACTATAAGTTGGCAAATACGCTTTTTGTGCAATGTTTCCTAAACCAATGACTCCAATTTTCATTCATTTGTCCTCATTTCTGCTCTTTTTACTATTTTATCATAGACTACTTCTTTCCAAAAATCAGTCATTTTCTCTTTTTCTTTTCAAGTATTTAAAACTTCTTTAAAAAGTATTAGAATAGAAGAAAGCACCAAGCGACCTTTTCTTTGGTTCTGGTTTGCACTGAAACGAGCAAAAGCGTTTCTTATTTGAAAGGAGTTTCAACAATGAAATGTATTTCTTGGAATGTCAACGGCTTACGAGCGGTTGTTAAAAAGAATTTTATGGATGTTTTTAATGAATTAGATGCAGATTTTTTCTGTTTACAAGAAACAAAATTACAAGCTGGGCAAATTGATTTAGAACTTCCTGGCTATCATCAGTATTGGAATTATGCCGAAAAAAAAGGCTATTCTGGCACAGCAATTTTCGCTAAAGAAGAAGCGTTAAGTGTTCGCTATGGCTTAGGTATCGAGGCTCACGATCAAGAAGGCCGCGTGATCACTTTAGAATATCCAGAATTTTTCATGGTCACTTGCTACACACCAAACTCACAAGCTGAACTAAAGCGTTTAGCTTATCGAATGACATGGGAAGATGCTTTTCGTGCCTATTTAAACGAATTAAATCAAGAAAAACCCGTAATTCTTTGCGGTGATTTAAACGTAGCTCATCAAAAGATTGATTTAAAAAATTGGAAAACCAATCAAAAAAATGCGGGATTCACGCCTGAAGAACGGCAAAAATTTACTGAGTTATTAGACAGTGGCTTCACTGATACATTCCGTTATTTTTATCCAGAAGCTGAGGGCATCTACTCATGGTGGAGTTATCGCTTTAACGCACGAAAAAATAACGCAGGTTGGCGGATTGACTATTTCGTTGTGTCAGAATCCTTGAATGAACGTTTAGTCAGTGCTAAAATCCATACAGATATTCTTGGTAGTGATCATTGTCCAGTGGAAGTTGTACTTGATTTTTAAGTGTTACTCAACGCGTTGAAAGGAGTTTTTTTAATGAACTTTTACGCTTTTGACTTTGAAACAGCTAGTTATGATAAACATAGTGCCTGTTCCATTGCAATTGTTAAAGTAGAAAATAGTCGGATTGTGGATGAATTTTACACGTTAATCAAACCAGAAACACCTTTTTTCTGGCGGAATACGCAAATTCACGGCATTCATGAATCAGATGTTGTCAATGCGCCCAAATTCCCTGAAGTCTGGCAACAAATTCAGCATTGTTTTCAACCAAATCGGTTAGTGGTCGCTCACAATGTAAGTTTTGATTGTAGTGTTTTGGCTGGCTGTTTAGATTACTATGGCTTAGAACAACCTAATTACCTTTCTTTATGTACAGTCAAAACGAGTCGCAAACTGTTTCCTGAATTTCCTAATCATAAATTAAATACCGTTTGTGAAAACCTCAATATCACTTTAAATAATCATCATGATGCTTTAGAAGATAGCCGTGCTTGTGCCGAAATTCTTTTACAGCAAGAACAACGATTTGGGGTTGAACCTTTAAAAAAATTAGTATTGGTGAAATAATCCAGTTCTTGTTTCCAGCGAAGGCGTTATCTCTTTCAGTGGCTAGTTGGTAGGAGATAACGTCTTTTCTTTTACATAACTTTTCCCCTAAAACAAAAATTTTTCAGAAAGGACGCGATGATGTATTCGATTCTTTACTTATTCACAGACTCTCTCAAAAATGCGTGGCGCTCAAAAAACCAATTTAGTACGTTGATTCTTATCTTTATTATTAGTTTTCTGACTTTTTCTGCTCTATTATTGACTTTGTTGTTTTCTCGATGGCTTTCACAAATGATTCTTCTTGATAATTATGCAGTGGTTCCTCCCTTGAAAATTTTCAGAGGTTTGGCTGGAATCAGCGCTGGAACCCTCTTTTTCTTCCTGATTAGTTATATTTGCCGAGCTTTCTTCCTAACTTTTTTAGAGCAAAAAAACGACTTACTGATCTTAGCTCTTTTAGGTACGACAAAATTACAAATTTTAATTAGCTATGCCTTACAACCCATCTATTATTTGATTTTTATTTTGCCTTTAGCTGCTTTTCTAGCCAATAAGCTCATTCAACAGTTTATCCATGATTTTTTCAGCGAGGTACCTGGTTTAATGCATATCGATAGCTACATGCAAGGTATCTTTTTACCACTAACAGGAAGCCTATTGTTCATTTGCTGTTGTGTCTTTTTAATTCTTTTTAGGAAACTCAATCGCTTAATCAAAAAAGGTACTTGACTAACTATGCGAAAAAAGTGAGAAATACGTCGAGATGACGTATTTCTCACTTTTTTGAATGACTTAGGTTCTTTAGGTTAATTACTTTTTTCCGCCTCTTTTAAGCCAAGGCTTCAATAATTTCGGTCATTGTTTTTGAACCAAAAATCATTTGTTCTCCATCAATCAGCATTGCTGGAACGCTCATAATTTTCTTTTCTTTTTTCAACTCTGGAAATAGACTAATGTCCACCATTTCTGCTTCCACATGAGGATTAATTGATGCAATACGTTGGCAAGCCGCCACGACATCGGGACAGAAATGACATGTTAGTGAAACAAAGATTTCTATTTTTCTTTTTGGCAATGCAAGTATGTTCTTTTGCAGACTTGCTTCTAACGGCTGCCCCTCGCTGCCGACATTATAAACCGCCAAAACCAACGAGTTTACTTCATGGCCACTAGGAATACCACTAAATTTAATTCCTGTATAGTTTCCTGCCGCATCTAAGAGCACAACGCTAGGCATTTTTTCAATCCCATACAGCAATTCTTTGGCTGGCTCAGTATCTTTCAAAATCGTTTCTAAAGTAATCTTCTGATCCAGACTTGCAAATTCTGTTAAGAATGACTGAAGTTCCAATGATTTTTCATCACTTGCATCCAAAAACTGAAGTAATGTCACTTTTTTGGTTAGTTTAGCGAAAATACCGTTTAATTGTTGGCGCATACTTTCTGGGAACCACTGATGCTTACCAGTAACTTTCGCTGGCTGTTTTTCTTTTGGTTGCTGACTGTTTGTTTCAGGGGCAGATTGATTAGCTAATCGTTCAGTCATTCGCTTCGTTACAATCGGTTGGCCCGCCTGTGTTTTTTGTTCTGTCACGTAACGTTGCGCATGAGTGGCGGCAATTGCACCGTCTGCAACCGCCGTCACAATTTGACGTAATTCTTTTATTCGTAAATCTCCTGCTGCATAAACTCCGGGAATATTGGTTTCCATATTCTCAGTTGTTAGCACATACCCACGGTCTAAGGCAATTTTCCCTTCAAAAATTTCTGTACTTGGTTTATTTCCAGCAAAAACAAACAGGCCAAATGTACTGTCTTTTGGAGCTTCATAAACCGTTTCTTCTCCCGTCTGGTTATTGACAAACACAGCTTTTCGGACAAAATCATCTCCCGTAATTTCTTTCACTTCTGTGTTATAAACAATCTTAATTTTCGGGTGATTTTTGGCCGCCTCCGCAGTTAATTTTGCACATGTAAAATCGGGTTCTCGGATAATCATCGTTACTGATTTACCGTAACGTGTCAAATAAACGGCCTCTTCCGCTGCTGCATAACCGCCACCAATCACAAAAATATCTAGGCCTTGGAAAAACTCCCCATCACAAGTAGAACAATAGGCCACGCCGCGTCCTGTAAATTCACTTTCACCAGGGAAACCAATTTTACGAGCAGAGGCCCCTGTCGCAATCAATACTGCATATGCTTGATAGGTTTGACTCGCTGATTGAACAGTTTTTATCGTTTGACTAAAATCAACATCAATAATCTCGTCTTTTGTAAAAGCTACACCGAAGTCTTGTGCTTGAATGCGCATTTCTTCCATTAGTTCTGGACCTGTTGTGTGACGAATCGCTGGATAGTTCACAATTTCAGAAGTCGTCGTTACCTGTCCGCCAATTTTGTCTTTTTCAATAATTAAGGTATCCATCATTGCGCGACCTGCATAGATACCTGCAGATAAAGCAGCTGAGCCGCCACCAATAATAATCAAATCGTAGATTTCTTCTGTCACTTGCTTCTCCTCTTTCTTCTGTGTTTCAGAAAAAGAGCTGAACAAAACATTTTCTCTGTTTTATCCAACTCTTTGACCTCTATTTACAAAGCGAATTTAAATTTTACCAACTAAATCTAAGCTTGGCGCAATTGTTTCTTCTCCTGGTTGCCAATTGGCTGGACAAACTTTATCACCATGTTCTGCTACAAATTGAGAAGCTTCTAATTTACGAACAAGTTCTTCAGCATTACGACCAATACCCATGTCGTTGATTTCATAAGATTTGATCTCACCTTCTGGACTCACAATAAATGAAGCACGGTAAGCCATTCCAGAAGCTTCATCTAAAACGCCAAAGAAACGAGCAAGTTGACCGTTGGGATCGGCTAACATTGGATATTTAATTTTTCCAATCGTTTCTGTAGCGTCAGCCCATGCTTTATGCACATAATGACTATCTTCTGAAACAGAGTAAACCTCACAATTTAATTCCTGTAAATGCGCATAATGCTCTTGCATATCCCCTAATTCCGTAGGACACACGAAAGAAAAATCAGCTGGATAAAAGAAGAAAATACTCCATTTTCCTAAAATATCTTCTGTTGATACTCGTGTAAATTCACCATCGTGATAGGCATCACATTCAAAGTCAAAAAGTTTTTGATTAATTAAATTCATTGTCGTTCCTCCTCTGTTTTTTTACTCTTTAAGGATAACAGTTTATAATTATTCCGTCAATAGAATAATTATAAACAAAAGAGGTTTTATTAACACATAATACTGTCATATTGAGAATTTTATGATTATCATTCTCAATTAGAAATAGCGAGATAACTTTTTAAATAACATAAAAAAGAAAGCGAATCATTAAAAGAACTTGCTTTTTAATGATTCGCTTTCTTTTTGTGAAGACATTCTTTAACTATCTAAAATAATCGTTTCTTTCTCTTTGGTAATTAAAATAACTCCATCACCAAGAGGAACTAAAGTAGAAGTTAAATCAGGATGCGCCATGACTACATCTAAAAATTGGTTTAATTTACGATGAATCGCTCGATTTTTTTTCGGTACTTCCTCAGCAGGGTCTAAGATTGTCCCAGCTTGAAATACATCATCCACCATTAAAACGCCGCCAACTGGTAGCAACCGTAAACATTCAGGTAAAAATTCAATGTATTTTGATTTGGCACTATCCATAAAAATAAAGTCATAAGGTCCTTCCAACGTTGGTAGAATCTCAGCTGCTTGTCCTTCTAAAAGAGTGACCTTTTCTTCTAAGTCCAGGCGTTGGTAAGTTTTCTTCGCTTTTTTTATCATTACGTCAAAACGATCAATCGTGGTCACGTGACCATCTTCACCGACAAATTGGGCCATCAAGCTTGAAGAAAAACCAATTGCTGCCCCGATTTCTAAAATATTTTTGGGCTTTAGTTGTCCTAGCAAAAATTGTATAAAAACTACTGTTTCGTGTGGAATAATCGGCACCCCTGCTTCATTGGCTTCCGCCTCCACTGCCCCTAATTCTCCGGGAAGTTTCTTTTGTTTTGTACGCATATACTCAACCAATTCTGGTTTAACGACTGGTCGATGCATCATTTCGTTTCTCATCACTTTCGCTCCTTTTCGTCCCTTTATTATACGAAGTCCTTGTTCCTCTGTAAAGGATTGAAATAGGATTCTTATTATTTGTTTGAAAATAACATGCACATTCTTAACTTCCTAGCTAAGTGCGGATTACTTCTTGTAAGCACATTTTTTCTTTGTTTCTGCTATTTTTTATTAAGTTTTAATTAGAAAACGTCAAAAAGTAGCCCTCAAGAACATACCTATTGATTTTTTCTCGTTATTTCTTATAAAAATACTTCTACATATGTTAATATTTTCCCTTAAATCACTATTAATTCTTGCTATTTCAAGCCCCAAAACAAGCCTATAACCTTGCCAAAATAAGAAACGTCAAATTTTACTACTTTGTCTGTAAAAATTTGATATCACAAAAGAAAGGAAATCTTGTATACTCTTTACAGATAGTGATTTATAGTGAAGCACATAACCAAATTCCCGAACTTGACTTGGTTCAAGTACATATGCAGGCGAGATATTTGATAGTTCCCTGATAAAAATCGTTTCGACGATTTTGCACATAGCACTACCTTTCTAAAAGCTAAATATTATTTTTTAGCTAGAAAAAAGACAACCGTTTGATGAGCCGACCCCCAAAAGTTAGACCTAGAAATCTAACTTTTGGAGGTTTTTTTGTATGGCAAAATACAGTTTTGAATTTAAACTTAAACTTGTTCATGACTACTTATCTGGTCAAGGAGGTCTAAGGTTTCTCGCAAAGAAGTATGGGTTTAAAGATAGTTCTCAAATAAGCAAATGGATAAATGCCTATAAGGAACTTGGTGAAGAAGGCCTACTTCGCAGTCAAAAAAATAAGAATTACTCTGTTCAATTTAAGCTAGATGCGATAGAGTTATATTTAACAACAGAGTTGTCCTATCAAGAAGTAGCTAATCTTCTAAAAATGAACAATCCATCATTGATTGCGAATTGGCTTAGAACGTATCAGAAGTTTGGTATAGAGGGACTCTCTAAACAGAAAGGACGTCCACCTACCATGCCTAAGAAGAAACAAAAGGAAAGCCAACCATTACCAAGTGAACGATCTCAAGTAGAGAAACTAGAAAAAGAAAATAGAATGTTAAAAATTGAGAATGCCTATTTAAAAGAATTGAGGAGACTGCGTTTAGAGGACGAACAAAAAATGAACGAATCGCACGAATCATTCACAGTCTCCGAAGACACTTTCGATTAAAAGATATTTTGGAAACCCTAAGGTTTCCAAAATCTACTTACATGTACTGGCAAAAACGCCTCGACAGAACAGCTTCAACACAAATCATTGAAGAAGAAATTCAAGCGATTCGTAAAAAACATCAACATTATGGCTATAGAAGGATGACCCAAGAATTGAAACGACGTGGATTTCAAGTGAATAAAAAGAAAGTCCAGCGATTAATACAAAAGTTAAAGTTACAAGTCAAAGCTTTTACTAAGAAATCCAGAAAATATAATTCCTATAAAGGAACCGTTGGTAAAATCGCTAAAAATTTGATTCGTCGCCGATTTAAAACCTCTGTTCCTCATCAAAAAATTACAACTGATACAACTGAATTTAAGTACTTTGAAGCAGATAACGTAGGCATCTTTCGTCAGAAAAAACTATACTTAGATCCATTTATGGATATGTATAATAGTGAAATTCTAAGCTATAGCCTTTCTACTCAACCAAATGGTAAAACAGTTATGGAAGGTCTGAAAGAAGCAATTTCTCAAACAAATGATTGTCCCTATCGGCGCACCTTTCACTCTGATCAAGGCTGGGCTTATCAAATGAATGTCTATATACAAGCATTAAAGGACAACAATATCTTTCAAAGTATGTCTCGAAAAGGAACCTGTTTAGATAATTCTCCTATGGAGAATTTCTTCAGTATCCTAAAACAAGAAGTGTACTATGGAAAAATCTATCAAAGTCAAAATGAATTGAGAGAAGCAATTGAGAACTACATTTATTATTACAATCATCACCGAATCAAGGAAAAACTTAACTGGAAAAGCCCAGTAGAATTTCGACAATTCAATCAAAAAACTGCATAAAAATAGAGTGGAAAAATCCACTCTATAAAAAGTCTAACTTTTTGGGGTCACTACATGAAACGGCTGTCTTTTTTTTAATAAATTAACCCAAGCAAATCTTCTTTTTCGATGTTGCCAAAGTATTTTTTAACGTCAATTTGATCAATGGCTTCTTCTAAAGAAGCTTTATCATATTTCACGCCGGTTAAAATATCTTCAACATCTTTAATTTCACCAAGCCCAAAGAAGTCCCCAAAGATTTTAATTTCTTGAATGGCACCATCCGCCACATTCATTTTCATTTCAATTGAACCAATTGGAAAACGATGGCGACGTTCTAAGTTAAATGCTGGTGATTTACCATAATTCCAATCCCAATTGCGATAGTATTGCTCTGAAATTTTGTTAATAGCCGCCCAGTCTTGATCAGTTAATTCATACGTTTTAACTTGGTCGATCGAATCTACGCCGAAAATTTTCAAAAGAATTTCTTGGCGGAATTCTTCCGTTGTCATCTCTTGTTTATCTTCAGATAAAAATGGTTTAATGTTTGTTACCCGTGAACGAACAGACTTGATACCTTTAGATTCGATTTTATCTTTCCGTACTTTTAATGTATTTACAACTTCATCAATATCACTATCAAACATTAAGGTTCCATGTGCAAACATGCGGCCGTTGGTAGCGTACATCGCATTTCCTGAAAACTTCATATCATTAATCACTAGGTCATTGCGCCCTTTTAATTCGGCACCTTCAACGCCTAAGTCGTGCAATGCTTGAATAATTGGTTGGGTAACTTTCGCAAAATCACGGAAAGAGTTGCCGTCATCTGGCATAATAAAACTAAAATTCAAATTACCATGATCATGATAAACGGCGCCGCCGCCACTTAAGCGACGAACAACATGAATGCCGTGCTCATCTACATATTCTTTGTTAATTTCTTCAATTGTATTTTGGTTACGGCCAATAATGATTGACGGCTCGTTAATGTAAAATAAAAGAATGGGCTCATCTAAAGGCATTTCTGTTAACAAATATGTTTCAATTGCTAAGTTCACTCGTGGGTCATTATTTTCATTCGGTACAAAAATCACAATCGGTTCTCTCCCTTGGTATAGTTACTTTTTTAAATCTCAACTGTTAAATCTGGTTGGGCTAATGTCACTGGAATTTCCGTTCCAGCATAGTTTTGCGCTTCTTCACGTAGTTGTTCCAATGACCCATGTTGTGGTAAATGGGTCAACATCAATTGTTTGACTTGTGCTGCTTTGGCAATTTCACCTGCTTCTCTTGACGTAAAATGTGCATGATGTCGTTCATTACCTTCAAATAAGTACGTATCCGCTAAGAATAAATCCGCGTCTTTTGCAAAGTCTTCAAAACTTGCTAAGTAACCAGAGTCTCCTGTAAAGACAAAGACTTTGCCGGTCGCTTTTTCAACAATCCGCATCGCGTAACAAGTGACAGGATGAATCGTTTCCATGAAAGTAATTAAAAATGGTCCTACTGCCAACTCTTCTGCTTCAAAATACTCTTTCCCTTCGGAAACGTTAGGAAGCGTTAGTTCTTTGAAATGCATTTGATCTTGTGTATGGCCATATATTGGCAAAATAGGAGTCGGTTCCAGCGTTGGATAAAGCTGACGATAATATTGTAAAACACCTAAATCTGCGATATGGTCATGATGGTAATGCGACAGAATGACAGCATCTAATTTCAATGGATCTAGATAGTTTTCTAAACGCACTAATGTCGTACTGCCTGCATCAATAAGCAAATGAAAGCCTTCAGATTCTAACAAATAGGAACTCGTTCCTTCTCCTTTGTATGGATAAGCACCTAAACAGCCTAAGACAGTCAATTTCATGTGTGGACAACCTCCTTCAATACGATACTTCCATGTTACCATAAAATAACGGAAAAACGAGATTAAAACGCTTAAATTTTCACAAAAAGACCAAAGAAAAAACCTGAACCCTTTGTCGAGATAACGAAGGATTCAAGCTTCTATTTTATTCTTCCGCTAAGCCTTTTTCTTCTAAGGCAGTTTGATAAAAACTAGCTAACGCTACATAGTTATAAGGAATCACCCATAATAGACCGATACCAATAGCTAAAAAGCCCACAATATACCAACCAATAAAAGAAAATTGTAAACATAAATATTGCCAAAAACGATTTTTCATTAAATATAACGCCTGTTTCAATGCCATCATAATTGGCAGTTCTGGATTATCAAAACGTAGCCACACAGCAAATTGAAAAACGCCACTCACAAATAAACCAATTAAAAAGATCAAGATAGTGGCAACACCAAACGCTAGGAAAAAGGAAAAATCATTTAAGAAAAAGGCTTGGATTTCCTCTGGTGTAACTGTATTAAACATCAATTTGAAATACAAGGTTGTCCCTGCCCCAAATAAAATTGGTAACAAAAATAACAAACCAATTACACGTTCAAGTACTTTTTGAAGTAGGTTGACCACAAATAGCGGACCATAATATTTTCCTTGAAAAACACTCATTAAAATATTGACCCGCACCTTTTCACCACGTAACACCTTCAAGGCTGCGTAATATAGCGCATAACTTAACGCGAATAAAACAAAAATTTGCAGTAATACTGCGGCAAAACTACTTTGAAAAACTTGATTTTCACCAGAAAATAAATTTTGCACAATCGATGTTAAGAAGCTCTGTAAAACCACTCCTAAGAAAGTTAACCAAGCCATGATCCCCCATTGCCCATCAAGGGCTCTGCGAGCATTGGCACGATGTTGCGAATTTGTTACTAAACTTTTCATTCATTCCATCCTTTCTGAAACTAATAACTAGTCAATTTAGCGACTGTTTCTTTATCTAGACGTTTCACCACTTCTGTGACTAATTTGACTGTGTTGAAATAATCATCTTCATGAATAACTGAGGTATGTGAATGCAGATATCTAACAGGCACCGTGATGGCTAATGATGGAATCCCGTTGCGCGTTAAATGCATGCGGCCAGCATCCGTACCTCCCCCTGTAATCACTGTATGTTGGAAGGGAATGTTATTTTCTTCCGCCACTTGAATAACAAAATCACGTAATTTTTTATGCGGAATCATTGATGCATCATAAATCAAAATTTGTGGCCCTTCACCTAAAACAGAGTCGGCTTCTTTAGGTGTCATTCCTGGTGTGTCACCAGCTGTTCCTGTGTCTAAAGCAAACGCTATGTCTGGATTCACAAGATGCGTACTTGTTTGCGCACCGCGTAACCCCACTTCTTCTTGCACATCACTGCCTGCAAATAAAATATTGGGGTGCCCTTCTGTCGCTAAATTTTCTAAAACTTTTAATGAAACGGCCGTACCAATTCGGTTATCCCACGCTTTTGCCAATAAAAATTTTGTATCATTCATGCGACGATAGTCAATATATGGTGTCACCATATCTCCTGGATGAATCCCCCATTCTGCAACTTGTTGATCGCTACTTGCACCAATATCAATAAACATATCTGCAATCTCATAGGGTTTGTTACGAACTTCCGCTGTTAACACATGCGGTGGTTTAGATCCAATGACACCATGGTAAACCTTACCAGTCGTGGTTTTAATCTGAACTTGTTGGGCCAACATCACTTGCCCCCACCAACCGCCAACGGTTTGAAATTTTAAAAAGCCTTTTTCTGTGATTTGGGTAACCATGAAACCGACTTCATCCATATGCCCAGAAATGTAGACTTTTGGTCCTTCTTTATCACCAACATTTTTTGCAATAATACTGCCAAGACCATCATATAAAAATTTATCCGTATACGGTGCTGCATACTTTTTAAATAACGAACGTACTTCGTCTTCATTCCCAGCAATCCCTTTAGCACTTGTTAAATCAATTAACATTTTTTCTTCTTTTGCATCCATAAAAATAACTCCCCTCAAAAACCAATTTTATCCATTATACCACGAACTAAAAAAATACTTACAAAAAATAAATTGAGCAACGTTCTCCACTAAAAGTAAACGAAAAAACAGCCTGCACGCTCGTTATTCAACGGCAGGTACAGGCTATTTTCATTGTTACGAAGCGCTTCTAGTCCGCTTCAAATAATTGGTACTTAATCCATCTTGCCTTCTTAAAATTGAGGTAAGACCAATGGATTTTGTTGTTGCCAATCTGTCTGATAAAAACGATCATCAATTTGATACGCTAACTTTTTAGACGCAGGTTGTTTCATAAATTCATCTACTTGACGATCAACAGCGAGCCAACCACGCCAACCTAAATGAATCGTGTCCGCCATAAAGTAACGTTCATTACTACATGTTGAGAAGTCAGCAATGTTAGTAAAGCCTTGCTCTTGAAGTTGATATTTCAGCTTGCGTGCTACTTGTTGCAACATATCTTGTGACAAGCCCGTATAGTCCGACCAACGTTTGTTAACAGGTGGGATTACAAATAAAACATCGACATTTTTTTCTGCTAACTGTTCTAACGCAGCTTGGAAATCACCATATTCTGGAGAAAAACGATAATCCCATTTCTTTTGTGAATGAGCTAATTTCGGTAAAACTGGTTTAATCCGTTGGCGATAAAAACCGTTACTTATTTCAAATTTATTATTATTAATGGCTTTTGCCGCAATTTTTCCAGCTAGCTGATCTAATTCATTAAAATTATAAGTAGCAGGTAATTGTTTCATATCTTTTTCAACAATTGGTTCTCTGCTAACCATGCCAATTTGGCTAAACAATTCATCTTCACGATTCAAGAAACGGAGATTCATTATAAAATAGTCTCGTTGAGAGCGTTGGGGAAGTTGCCCTGCCTGCAGATTTGCCAAGGTTTCCATTAAGACTTTGTCTTTTTGAACAACTGGAAATTTGATCAAACGTTGTGCTAGATATTGGTCACCGCTGGTTAATTCGGTTAAATTAGCTAACCATTGATAGGTTTGTAATTGTGAATAGTGTGCACCAAAACTATCATTAGGTACACCCTTTTTGACAAACCATTGCGGAGATAAAATAAAGACCGCTTTCTTATTGGCAATCGCATCGCCCATCGAATGAATGACCATTGCTTGGGTTAATGACTGTGTGCCCGCTTCTCCTAGTAAAAACGGTCGATAGTTCCGTTGATACTTTTCAGAGAGCACACTAGGGTGGAAAGCACTAAATCGACTTAATTCAGAAGAGCCAAAAAAAGGAACATATTTACCAGAAGCCACTGCTTTGTTTTTAATCACATTGCCTTTTAAAACGTTCGGTGCCATTGACGTTGATGCTTCCTTCAACGTTTTTTCGGAAGTTAAATTGATTCTGAACGGTGCAAAAAAGAACACTGCAACCAAGACCGCTGAACAAAGCACTGGACCTAAGATTCTGATTAGTCGTTTTTTTCTAGACATTATTGTAAAGCTTCCACTTGTTGAATGATTTGTTTTGGTGTTCCCCATACTTCACGGTCAAAGTCTGATACAGGAACTTGGATTCCTAATTGTCCTTCAATTTCTACTAATAATTGAACCGTTGCTAAAGAGTCCAATAATCCTTCTTCAAATAATTGAATGTCTTGATTGTTCACAACTTCGTCTGTTCCTGTAATATCTTCTAAAATGTTTAATACTGTTTCTTGAATGTTCATTGTAAATTGCCCCTTTATATTTTTATTTTTGTTTATTTAAACCATAGTTTGTCTAAAAATCCTGAGAAAATCAGGAAGCTGACACAAACCGCTTGGAAAGTTAAAAAGACTGCAAATGCATGTGTAAATTTGTTTGATGGTATCTTGTCTTTATGTTTTTTCTTAAAACGTAGCCAAGCATCTGTCACACAAATTAGTGTTGCATGGTAGAGCCCATAAGCGATGTAGAACCACGTTAATCCATGCCAAATGCCCATAATTAAGAACAACGCAAAGTAACCAATATTAGAAGTCACAATCCGACTTTTAAAGACTTTCTTTTTCATTAAGAAAAACATTAAGCGCATGTAAATGTAATCACGGAACCAAAAAGATAAGGTCATGTGCCAACGATTCCAGAATTCTTTAATATTCCAACTTAGGAACGGTTTGTTAAAGTTCATTGGTGTATCATAGCCCATTAAATAACTTGTGCCAACGGCCAGTAAACTATAGCCTGCGAAATCAAAGAATAGATACAAACTGTAATTATACATATAGCCGACTGTCCACCAAGATAAACCACCTTGTGCCAAGGCCATTTTTTCCACATGTGGTAAAAAGACACCACCAAGATAATGACTGATAATAAACTTATATAAAAATCCTAGAAATAAATAAAAAATTCCTTTTTCTAAAAAGTCTAAATATTTCTCCGCACTCGGCGGGTTTTTCAAATCTTTTTCAAAGCGCCGATAACGATCGATGGGTCCTGAAGAAATAGTCGGGAAAAACAAGAGAAACTGAATGTAACGAAACGGATGATATTCTTTCATTACGCCATCCCGTAAATCCATGACCACTTGGACCGCTTTAAAGGTTAAATAAGAAATCCCTAAAAAGCCAAGTAAAGTTGTTTTGCCTGTCATGAAGGGAGAAACTTTCACCCAAACAAGCGGTAATATAGCTAAAAAGACAGCCAGATAAAAGACCCAACCTGCATTTTTATTTTTTCGATAAGCCGCATAGCCCCACGTTAGTAACGTTTGATAAATAACATATACAATCAGAGCGACTCCTTGTTGCCAAAATTCGCCACCAAAACTGATATATAGAAAGACCAGTGTCACGAGTGTTTGGTACCAAGGCCAACGTGTCCCTTTAATGGCTAAAGTTAAAATCATCGGCAACAAGGCCGCAATTAGCAGAACAAAGTAATACGGTGCATTATAGGGAATCATATGAGGAAAATTCATCATGTGGCATTCACCTCATTCATCAACCCTTTCCGATCAATTTTGCCATTACTTGTCAAAGGTAATTGTTCAACATATACAAATTTTTGCGGAATCATATAGTCCATTGTCAACGTGGCTAATTCTTGTTTAATTGCCTTAGTTAATTGAAAATCACTTGAAAATTCATGTGCTTGCGGAACGACATAGGCAATTAATTGTTGGACTTTATTTCCTTGATATTTCGGCACAACGACTGCTTGTTTCACGTAGGAAACATTCGTTAAGTGATGATCTACTTCTTCTAACTCAATGCGGTAGCCATGCAATTTAATTTGAAAATCTAAGCGTCCCTCATACTGCAATAGGTTATCGACTAACTTTCCAGCATCGCCTGTGCGATAAGCTGGTACGCCATCTAATTGGAAAAAAGCTTCAGCTGTTTTCGCAGGATTATTTAGATAGCCTTTGGAAACACTTGGTCCAGCAATGACGATTTCACCAATTTCACCTGCAGGTAATTTTGACATGCCTTCCATAATATAAATTTGCGTATCCTCTTTCACATACC
The DNA here is from genome assembly GCF_051711865.1 of Enterococcus sp. DIV2419. Classification (NCBI taxonomy): domain Bacteria; kingdom Bacillati; phylum Bacillota; class Bacilli; order Lactobacillales; family Enterococcaceae; genus Enterococcus; species Enterococcus sp. DIV2419. The sequence continues at coordinate 725,484 of NZ_JBIONS010000001.1, read as the reverse complement.
CGATTGGTAAACGTTGGACACTTTTTAAAACTTCTTGAGTGATTTCAATGGCACTAATCGCTACAGTCGCTTCTGTCGGCCCATACGTATTATAAATATGCGCAGTTGGGAAACGAGCGGCTAATTTCTCAGCCGTTGGTTTTGGTAATTCTTCTCCACAGAATAAAAACGTGCGCAGTGCTGGTAGATGTTCACCATCGAAGCTTGGTTCCATTAGACACAATTCAATAAAGGACGGTGTTGAAACCCAGACGTCGATTGTTAATTGTGGCAAACGCGTAAATAATTGTTTAAAATCGTTAATGATTTCATTGGGTAACGGAGTTAATGAGCCGCCTAACGCCAATGCGGGATAAATAGACATCACCGATAAATCAAACGAATAAGGTGCCTGTGCTAAAAAGCGGGCCCCTTCTTCTAAACCAAAATCTTGCAACAACCAATTCGTAAAGCTAACTAAATTATCATGGCTGATTTGCACACCCTTTGGTACACCAGTTGTCCCTGAAGTGAAAATGATATAGTAATTACTTGCTCCTGTGACAGGCGTCAACGCAGGCGCATGTCGGGGTGCATGCATCATCATTTCCGTTAATTCTTCCGCCGTAATTACTGGCACTTCGGTGGCTAACTCAGGCCATTCATGCACAGCAATCACTGCGGTTGGTTTGGCTACGTTTAGAATTAGTTCAATGCGTTCTTTTGGTGTATGTGCATCAATGGGGATATAGCTAAAACCAGCTTTCGATGCGCCTAGAAAACTCACAATCATTTCAAAATCTAATTCTCCGTATACGACAATCGCTGACTTGTCCGTTTTCAGCTCAGCTAAATAAGCGGCTAGATTGTCTGACTTTTCTTTTAACTCTCCATACGTAGAGACTTTTTCTTCGGTTAAATAAACAGGACGTTGGGGTTCTTTACGTGCCCATTCATCAATCGTTTGAATCATATTAATTACTTTTTCCATGTATAGCCGCCTCCTTAAAACTCGTTATAAATGAAGGTTCCTCCATTGATATTCTTGTAATGATAAAGATAAATTAATGCAATGACAATGAAAGAATAAAATAACGTTTTACCGATGAATTTAAGACTTTCGTTATTGAGAATTTTCTGAAAAGTTGTTTTCATTATCATTCACCTCCTAAGGTTAATCGCTATCCATTATTTTATGCTATATTTCAGCAAAGTCCATTGAAATTTCTTACAATTTAATAAAAAAACTAACAATTTCGTCACTTCTTAAATTTTCATGATTTTCATAAACGGAACTCTCATAATTTTTTCGCATAAAGAAACTGTAAAAACCGCTTCACAACGGCTTTTACAGTTTTTTAAAAATGGATGTGTCGAATCATCCGCGCATAAATGGCAGACGTTAAAATATAAAAAATTAGATAAACAATTATTAAGATTCCACAAGAAAGATATACTAACAAATATCCTGGACTCTTAATAAATTGGCTTAGCAAATAAATGGCAAAGGTAGTATGCAAAATCCCAATGACCATCGGCGGAAAGAAAATCAAACTATTCTGTCGATAAATTTGCTTAGTTATCTCTTTACTAGAAACACCCATCCGTTTTAAAGTCACGTAATCTTGACGCTCACTTACAGCTGAAAACAGTTGTCGTAACATCAAAATACTGCCCGTAATAAACAACGCTAAAATCGCCACAAACATGGAGACATATAAAGTCAAGCCGTTAATTTTTCGTTCATAGCGTAAAGAGGCGTAGCGATCATTCATATTTAGTCGCCAAGTTTCGGTGACATCATCTTGCGTATTCTTTGCCTCTTCGTTAGGCATTTGTTTGGCAAAACCACTCAACTGCTGGTTATTTTTTTCATACTTATACAAAATTGGCGCTTGCCATTCTGTGGCAATCTGTTTATTTACGGCTTCATAAAGTTTTTCACGGCTTTTCGTGTCAACATTTACGGCGTTAATCTGATACTGAATGGAATTTTTTGTCACTTTCTGATAAAGGGCATCGGAAACGACAATCGTTGGTAAAGAATATTGCAATAAAAAATTGCCTAGATAGTTAGGCAGCACTTGTTGTAGTTGTGCCTTCTCCCCTTCAACAAATTGCAGTTTCGATTCATAACGAGACATACCACTTAAAATATTGGTAAAGCTATCCATATAGATAACACTTTGGTCATTTTTTAAATGTAAATCGTTTAAATAAGGATTAATTTTTTGATAGTTGCGGTAGTTGGAGAAAGATAAAACATTAACTGCTTCAATCGTTTCTTGTTCCTCTTGCGCTTGACCAATTCGCAAACTGCGTTCAATTCCAGTAATTTTATAAGAAAGTGTCACTTCATTTTTTATTTTGGTGTCCTTCGCTTCATCGAGAACTTTCTTCAATTTAGGATAGCTTTCCTGTGAAACTAAAAAGTCCACGGGGCCATCACTGTTGACCGTGTGCATACTAATCGTATACACAAAAACCATCACGCCAATCCCACTCAAGGCTGTCGCAATTAACAAGGTCAAACCAGTGAGTGTTTTGCTACTTTTAAATAAGTAGCGTTTGGCATTGCCTAAAGTAATCATGCGTAAATCTTGGTAATACCATTTTTTTCTATGATTAAATAAGCGAATGATAAAATACATGGTATAACGGAAAAATAAATAAGTTCCCACCACACATAGACCCAAAATGATAAAAGGCGTCAATGTAATAATCATCGGAATCGAGATATCCAATGAATCATTTAATTGTTTATACACAATACCTGTCGCTAAATTCCGAAAATCAAACGCAATAAAATAACCAGCCAGTAAACAAATAGGTCCTAAAATACCTAGAAACTGCCGCCGTTTCGTTAAACGACTATAATTAATTTGACCAATTTTTTCTTGGTGCATAAGCTGCGACAATGGATAACGATAAATCATCCAAATACTTCTTAAGCAGACAATCAAAATCATAAATGCAAAAGCTACACCGGTTTCAATAACGGAACGCCAAGAAATATAGAAGAAACTGGGGACTTCTAAAAACATAACTTTGGCTAAAATCATTGAAAACAACTTGGTGAAAATCACTCCTAAAATAATCCCATTAATTAGTGAAACAAAGCCTAAAACTAAATTTTCCACTAAAAAAATTAGTGAAACTTGGCTCTTTCTCAAGCCAATTAATCGATACAAGCCAATTTCTTGGCTACGTTTTCCTATAAAAAAACGATTTGCTGCCAACATAAAGCCCAAAATAATAATCGTGACTAAGGTACTACCGAGTCCTAAAGATCGCTTAATTTCGATATCACGGCCTGCACCTGCGACAAGAGGCTGGTTGTAAGCAATCGCACGGAAACAATAATAAACGACCGCTGCAAAAGTCATACTAATGTAATAAACCAGATAATTAGGTACATGAGCTTTTAAATTTTTTAATGATAGTTTAAAAATCATTTGCGCGCCCGCCTCCACCAATCGTTGCTTGCATATCTATCACACGATTAAAAAATTCCTTACGTGATCCTTGACGAACAACTTCTGAGAAAATCGCACCGTCTTTAATGAATAAGATGCGATTGCAAAAACTGGCCGTGTACGGGTCATGTGTCACCATCAAAATTGTGGCATCATCATGCAGATTAATTTCAGCTAAATATTTCAACAATTCTGTTGCTGATTTTGAATCCAGTGAGCCAGTTGGTTCATCTGCAAAAATAATTTTAGGGTTCGTAATCAAAGCACGAGCAGCTGCTACCCGTTGTTTTTGTCCCACAGATATCTCTGGTGGATAAGCAGATAAAAGCTCCTGAATCCCCAAAATCGAAGTCACATGTAACAAACGTTTATCCATTTCTTCTAATGAAACTTTTTCTACAGCTAAAGGCAACAGAATATTGTCCTTCACATTTAACGTATCAATTAGGTTAAACGATTGAAAAATAAACCCCATTTCGTTTCTTCGAAAATCACTTAATTGATTATCTCGCATTTTTAAAATATCTTGTCCGGCGATGCGCACGATCCCTGCGGTCGGCAAAATAATCGAGGATAAGACATTCAACAGTGTCGATTTCCCAGCACCGCTGGGACCCATAATCCCCACAAATTCGCCTTCATCAACGGTAAACGAAATATTATCTAATACTTCTGTTTTATTATTTAAACGACCATATGTCTTGCTGACATGGTTTACTTCTACAATTTTTTTCATTTTTCTCGCTCCAACGTTTTGTTATTACTCTTATTTTACCAAGAAAAAATCTGAATGAACATCGTTTTATCTTACAATATCGTTCGGTAGTCAAAGAATAATTGGCATTTCGTGAATAAATCCGCAAACAATTATTATTTAATAATTGTTATTTTTTAGTGTTGCTTTTAGCAATTTGGCAAAAAACTCTTTGCTGTTTTTTAATTTGGACAAAGAATTTTTTTCACGCAAAAAAATTTGCTCAATCCTTTTCTTCATTTGTTTTCATATTTTTTCAAAACAGCACAAGCACAATATATAGTGTTTGTCTAGTGATATTTTACTAAAAATACGCAATATATCGATTGAATTTAGCCGACCTTTGTATTAGGATAGTTACTAACGAGATATAAGGAGCTGGATAAAATGATGAAGATTACTGATGAAAAAGCCGAGGATGTTAATCTCTCAACAATTAAAGTCGTCAAACGAGATGGTCGTTTAGTGACTTTCGATGATCAAAAAATATACGATGCTTTGATCAAAGCTGAACAAAAAATACATGACCAAGTCACTCCTTTGACACATCAAAAAGTCCAATCGATTGTTGCCGATGTCAATCGAGAAATTGCCGAACGTTTTACCAATAACGTAAAAATTTATGAAATTCAAAATATTGTGGAACATACTCTGCTATCCAACAACGAATATGCCTTAGCCGAAGAATACATTCATTACAGAACCCAACGTGATTTTGAGCGTAGTAAAGCGACTGATATTAATGTATCTATCGGCAAATTAATTAATAAAGATCAGACTGTCGTGAATGAAAATGCCAACAAAGACAGTGACGTTTTTAATACGCAACGTGATCTAACCGCTGGGATTGTTGGAAAATCAATTGGTTTAAAGATGTTGCCTTCACACGTGGCTAATGCCCATCAAAAAGGCGACATTCATTACCACGATTTAGATTATCATCCATATACTCCCATGACAAACTGCTGTTTAATTGATTTTAAAGGCATGCTAAACAATGGCTTTAAAATTGGGAACGCTGATGTCGAATCACCAAAATCAATTCAAACGGCCACTGCACAAATTTCTCAAATTATTGCCAATGTAGCTTCCAGTCAATATGGTGGTTGCTCTGCCGATCGGATTGATGAATTATTAGCGCCTTTTGCGGAACGTAATTATGAAAAACATTTAGCAGATGCGCAAGAATGGATTGAAGGAGAAGAACGCCAAAAAGCATTCGCTCGGAAGAAAACGAAAAAAGATATTTTTGATGCCATGCAAAGTCTTGAGTATGAAATTAATACCTTATTTACTTCCAATGGACAAACCCCTTTTACTTCTCTGGGATTTGGTTTAGGTACCAACTGGTTTGAGCGAGAAATTCAACGGGCGATTTTACAAATCCGAATTAATGGTTTAGGGATTGAAAAACGAACAGCTATTTTCCCAAAACTGATTTTCACAATTAAGCGCGGCGTCAATGCGCAACCTACTGATCCAAACTACGATATTAAACAACTGGCACTGGAATGCGCAACGAAACGCATGTATCCTGATGTTTTAAACTATGATAAAATCGTTGAACTAACAGGTAGTTTTAAGGTACCAATGGGCTGTCGTTCCTTTTTACAAGGCTGGAAAGACGAACAAGGTGAAGAAGTAAATGTTGGCCGAATGAATTTAGGCGTTGTGACCTTGAACTTACCAAGAATCGCTTTAGAAGCGCAAGGAAGCCAAGAAAAGTTCTGGCAAATTTTAAATGAACGTTTGGCGATCGTTAAAGATGCTTTGGTTTATCGGGTTGAACGTGTTAAAGAAGCTAAACCAGCGAATGCGCCGATTTTATACATGTATGGTGCATTTGGAAAACGTTTAGCTACACAGGATGCCGTAGATGAACTGTTTAAAAACAAACGTGCCACGGTTTCACTTGGCTATATTGGCTTGTATGAAGTGGCTTCTGCCTTTTACGGCGGTGCTTGGGAGGACAATCAAGAGGCCAAAAACTTTACACTGGATATTTTAAAAGAACTGAAAAAAAATGCCGACAACTGGGGCAACGAATACGGCTATCATTTTAGTGTCTACTCTACACCGAGCGAAAGCTTGACTGACCGTTTTTGCCGTTTAGATACTGAAAAATTTGGCATCGTCGAAAATATTACAGATAAAGAATATTACACAAATAGTTTCCATTATGATGTACGCAAAAATCCAACGCCTTTTGAAAAACTTGATTTTGAAAAGGATTATCCAAAATACTGTTCTGGTGGTTTTATCCACTACTGTGAATACCCCATGTTACAGCAAAATCCCAAAGCACTTGAAGCTGTCTGGGATTACGCTTATGACAAAGTTGGCTATTTAGGAACCAATACGCCAATTGATCATTGTTATGCCTGTGGTTTTGAAGGGGACTTCCATCCAACTGAACGTGGCTTTGAATGTCCAGAATGTGGCAATCATGATCCTAAGACTTGTGATGTCGTTAAACGGACTTGTGGTTATTTAGGTAACCCGCAAGCTCGTCCAATGGTACATGGTCGTCACAAAGAAATTTCCTCTCGTGTGAAACATTTAAAAAATTAAACTCGATTATTCTATAGAAAGAAGTTTTGCTGATGCGTAATCCGAAACCACAAGAATGGAAAACCGAAGACTACAGCCAAAAAAAGATTGCCGATTACAAAGCGTTCAACTTTGTTGATGGCGAAGGTGTACGCAATAGTTTATATGTGAGCGGCTGTCTCTTTGCTTGTGAAGGTTGTTTTAACAAAGCTGTCCAAAATTTCAATTACGGTACGCCGTTTACAGAATCTTTAATGAATCAAATTATTGAAGATTTGTCCCATGACTATGTCCAAGGTTTGACTCTTTTGGGTGGTGAACCTTTTCTGAATACAGATGTTTGTCTTAGTGTAGTCAAACGTGTGCGGGAAACATTTGGCTCAGCCAAAGATATCTGGTCTTGGTCTGGGTATACCTTTGAAGAACTACTTTTAGAAACGCCTGATAAGCTTGAACTACTCCATTCAATTGACATTTTAGTTGATGGGCGCTTTGAACTGGCAAAACGTAATTTAAATTTACAATTTCGTGGCAGTAGTAATCAACGGATTATTGATGTACCCAAATCACTTGCTGCTGGCAAAGCTGTTATTTGGGAAAAATGTCATGACGCCGAAACGTCTTATGAACAAATCAAAAAATCAATTTAAAAAAGTTAGCCCTTTAGCCATCTCTTGAGGATGTGTCTAAAGGGCTAACTTTTTTCCCATAAAGGTAAAACAATGTTTTCATACGCTAGTGGATCTAAATTCGTTAAAGTAATGCCTAATAAACGGATTCCCTGTTCTAAACCTAAAATATCTTCCCAAATTAAATTCGCTTGATAGAAAAGTTCTTCTTTTTTAGAAATATATTCAGGTAATGTCACACGTTTCGTAATCGTCGTATAGTCAGTATAACGAACTTTTAGGACTACTGTTTTTCCATGCTTTTGCACTCGTTGCAATGCACGCTCAACCCCTGCTGCTAATTGTCTCAATTGAGCCGTAACCTGCTCTTCCGTCGTTAAAGGGGTGCCGTAAGTATGTTCCTTACCTACCGACTTACGATCTCTAGTCACTTGAACTGGCGCATCATGGATACCGCGGACTTTACGATACAATGAATAACCCATTTTACCGAATAACCGAATCAACGTCATCTCATCTTGCTTGTATAAATCTGCTCCAGTAAAAATCCCTAGTTCATGCATTTTGGGCACTGTTTTTTTCCCGATTCCGTGGAAATCTTCAATCGGTAATGCTTTCAAAAAATCTTCGGCCTCTTCTGGTAAGACAACCGTCAGGCCCTTTGGTTTCTGGAAATCTGATGCTAACTTGGCTAAAAACTTATTGTAACTAACACCTGCCGAGCAAGTTAACTGCAATTCATGCCAAATATCATATTGAATCATTTTCGCAATTTTAATAGCCGACTTACTGTTGACCTTATTTTCAGTTACATCTAAATACGCTTCGTCAATAGATACTGGTTCAATCACATCTGTATAGCGGCGAAAAATTTCACGGATTTCTTGAGAAATTTCACTATATTTCTGATAATTACCTGGCTTAAAAATGGCACTTGGACATAGTTCATACGCCTTTTGAGCACTCATAGCCGAGTGAATACCGTACTGTCGAGCAATATAATTCGCTGTGGTCACCACTCCTTTGCCCCCAGTATCACTTGGATGGCGCGCAATAACTAACGGATGTCCTACTAGCTCTGGATGATCTCGTTCTTCAACTGAAGCAAAAAACGCGTCCATATCTATATGTATAATTTTTCTCGACGTATCTTTTTTTAAGGGAAAACGTAATTCGCTCATCATTTTGATTCGCCTCCTCCCTCCATTATATACGAACGTCCGTTCTTTTTCAAATTGAAACTTCTTTATTTCAACCAGAAAAAGCTGAAAATCCGTGAAGTTATAAACACAGATTTCCAGCTTTTTAATTAAACAACCAATTGTTTTTGTTGATTATAGTAGCCTTTATAGGCAAGATAAGTTGCAATCACTGAACCAATACTTGTTGCTGATAGCAACATAAAAGTCACCATAATCTGATATTTTATCGCATGGACAGGATCAACGCCCGCAAAAATTAAGCCTGACATCATCCCAGGTAAACTAACAATTCCGACAGTTTTGGCAGAATCAATCGTCGGCGCCATCCCGGTTTTCACACTTTGTTGGATAATTGGTAAAGAGGCGAGTTTGATAGTTGCACCTAATGCTAGTTTCTCCATTACCGCTTGCCGTTGGTTTTGAAAAAGAGTATCTAAATTGCGATAGCATAAACCAATTGCCACCATCGAATTGCTGGCAATCATCCCACTGATAGGAATGATTTGAGAAGGAATAAATTTAATAGAACCAGAAAAAATCAAAATACCAATGGTAATTCCTGTACTACAACCAATTGCAATGAAAGAAATCAAAAAGCCCTTTTGTAATTGCTGGCTGCGTTTTTTTGCATTAAAGGCTGCGTTAGAAACAATCACCAAAACCATGATGAGCGTTAAAATCAGGTTATTGACTTGAAAAACATATTTTAATAAATAGCCGACTGCGACTAATTGAATGACTGCTCGAATCACACTAATAATAATATCTTTGGTAAAACCTAATTTTTCTTTAGTACTAATAATTAATGCGACCACCACTAGCATGGCTGAAAAAAATAAGGATAAATTATTAACTGCTAAATCCATCTGTCGGCGCCACCTTTCCTGCTACAATACGAATCACTTGCTGTGCTTGCTGAATTTCTTCGGTATCATGCGTGACACGAACCAGCGTGACTCCTTGCTCTTTGTTTAATTGGTTTAACAATTGATTGACAATCTGTTTGCTTTCTTCATCTAATCCCGTTGTAACTTCGTCTAATAATAAAACATCTGGTACAAAAATAATGTTTCGTAGCAAAGCAACCCGTTGTCGCTCACCACCAGAGAGTTCGGCTATTTTCTTTTCAAGATAAGCAGCGGGCAATTTCACTTGTTGGAGTAATGCCACGACTTTTTCCTGATTAAACGCTTCTTGTCTGACGGTAAATGGAAATAACAAATTATCATACACGGTTTCACCAAATAAAGTTGGCTGCTGAAAACAATAAGAAACCTTTTGGCGGTATGTTTCGATTGGCATTGCAGTAATTGGCGCTTCTTGATAAAAAATTTCGCCTTCTGTAGGACTTAATAATGAAGATAAAATTTTTAAAAATGTACTTTTCCCGCTACCTGAAGGACCAACAATTGTTGTATTGCTGCCTGTTTCAAATGACAAATCAATATCAGAAAGAATGCTACGACCATTTACTTGATAAGACACGCCTTCTGCTCGCAATAAATTACTCATGTTTCTCTCCTTTTTTAAATGGAATGATATTCTTTATATACTTCTTGTTTTTTTACATTTCTCAATTTAGCCACTTCTTTGATTGCCTCTTTTGAACTCCGTCCCTCTTCCTCCATTAAAACTTGCACATGTTCCTTGAGGGAAATAGCTGGCATTGCTGCTATTGTCTCTTTCTCACCAGTAAACCCGCTAACTAATAAACAACACTCGCCTTTTAGCGTATTTTCTGCTAAATATTCTGTTAGTTCTCCTAAGGTACCACGCAAATACTCTTCATGAAGTTTCGTTAATTCTCGACAAATCACAGCGGGGCGTTCTTGACCATAGACTTCAGCAAACGTTGCTACCGTTTTAGCAATCCGATAGGGGGACTCATAAAAAATCTGTGTCGGCCGTTCTTCTTTTAATGCTGATAACACGTCTTTCTGTTCTTTTTTCTTTCTTGGTAAAAAACCATAAAACGTAAATGGCTGTGGTAAAAGACCCGAGGCAATCAAAGCGGTCATTCCTGCCGTAGGTCCTGGCAAGGCAATCACTGCCAGTTCTTCTTCAAGACATGCTGTAACCAATTCATGACCAGGATCACTAATTGAAGGCATACCTGCATCGCTAACTTGGGCAATCGTTTCACCATTCAGCAATCGTGTAATCAGTTGAGGAATTCGCTCTTTGTAATTATGTTCGTGTAAACTAATTTGTGGTGTTGTAATCTCAAAATGATTTAGCAATTTTTGTGTGTTTCTTGTGTCCTCACTAGCAATCACCGTTGCTTCTTTCAATATGTTTAAACAACGAATACTCATATCTTCTAAATTGCCGATCGGTGTTGGGACAAGATACAATTTTCCTTTTGTTGTTTGCTTATCAAAACTTTTCTGTTTTTGCATAGCGCATCCCTCATTTTCCTTTTTCGTTCTATAAATAGATAAAGGTTTGATTTGACAATCGATTGACTGTCAAACCAAACCTTTCCTTTTTATTTGCAGTGTCCACTAGACTTAACGCGTACGTTCCCCATAAATAACATCAAGACAAAAGGCACATTCTTCATCATTTTCACGTCTTGAACCATATAAAATATTGCAGACATGGAAGCCCTCTTCATAAAGTTTTTCCAAATTCATACGTGATTTTGATAGCTCTTGTTTTTCAGTTTCAGTTGTATTTCCTGCTAACTTATTCAGTTCTTGGAGATGCTCCCGTAAGCGTTGGTTTTCGATTTCCAACGTGGTATTTTTTTCTACCAACTCATGGAGTGCTGCTTTAATTTCTCTTAATTGTGTCACTGAACTGTCTAAATCAGTTTCCAACGAATTTAATCCATCATAGAGCGAACGTTTATCCATTTTGATCACCTTTTTCAGCAGCAACTTTCGCAGTAGCTTCTTTGATTTCTTCGTAATCATAATCCGCTGCGATTTCACGACCATGCAGACGAACTTTGACAATCCGACTTAATAGATTCAACCCGACGACTTTGCCTTTGCCATCTGGTGTTATTACTTCTTTTCCATAATCTGGTAATTCTTTTTTAGCGGCTTCATATTCGTCGTTTTCGTATTTCAAACAACACATTAAGCGGCCACATAATCCCGAAATTTTGACAGGATTTAAAGATAACCCTTGATCTTTAGCCATTTTGATTGAAACTGGCATAAAATCTCCTAGAAATGTTGAGCAACATAGTTGTCTGCCACAAGGGCCAATGCCACCTAATATTTTCGCTTCATCTCGGACACCAATTTGACGTAACTCAATTCGCGTCCGGAAAATAGCCGCTAAGTCTTTGACTAATTCACGAAAATCAATTCGCCCATCTGCCGTAAAGTAAAAAATCATTTTGCTACGATCGAAGGTATATTCTACTCGCACTAATTTCATTTTTAAGTCATGAGCTCGAATTTTTTCATTGGCAATGCTTTTGGCAGCTTCTGCATCAGCCAAATTTTTTTGTTCTTTTTCTAAATCATTGGCTGTTGCTTTATTTAAAATGGGTTTTAGGTCCTCTGGTAAATCGTCTGAATCGACTGTTTTTTTAGGAATAGCAACAGTAGCTAATTGTTTTGACTGTTGAGATTCAACGAGTACTTTCTCATTATAAATATACTCAGATTTTCCAGGAGCAAAATAATAGATATGACCGGCTTCACGGAAGCGAACTCCTACTACTTCTACCATTTTATTCCTCCTAATCTAGTTCAAGTGAACGTCGCTTCAATCGGTTAAGGAACTTGCTGAAACAACTAAGTTCCTACTATATTATGAAACTGAATGCCACTTGGCACTTTTTTCCTTTATGATTTAGGGTGAATCATTTGGATAACTAATTGTTCACAAACATTTTGCCAACTAACATTGGCAGTCCATTTTTGGCGTGCTTTCAAAATTAGCGCCAACCGTTCCGCCTGCTCTTCCGTTACTTTTTTGGCTTGCTGTGTCGCAACACTTTCTTCCAATAATTGACGGTAATAAACCATGAGCAAGTCAAAGCTAAGCGCTTGTTGTTCTTTTTCCTTAAATACTTTGACCATTTTCTTCTGAACGTAGATAAATGCCTGTAAATCATTACTTTTTAGATAATTAAACCATTGCAAAATGATTTCCCTAGCTTCATTAAACCATTCATCTTGAGAGATTTCAACTGCTTTCTCAAAACTATTTGTCAGCTCAGCTAAAAGGGTTGCAGTCTTTTCACCAATCCCCTGTTTGATTAAGCGATCAATTAATGTTTTTTTGACTAATGGTTGAAAATGTAAGGTTTGGCATCGTGATTGAATCGTTGGTAAAATTCGAGAGAGCGAAGTGGTTTCTAAAATAGCTAAAATTTGTCCTTCTGGTTCTTCTAAAAATTTTAAGAGACTATTAGCTGCGCCGGTACTCATTTTATCTGCTTCTTGAATTAAGAAAACTTTTTTAGCAGTCTCGACCCCACTTTTAGAAAACTCCGCTTTTAATTCACGGATTTGGTTCACTTTGATGGTTTGCCCATCTGGCGCAATTCTTAAAACATCTGGATGTTCATTTTCATTAATCCGCACACAATTATGGCATTCGTTACAAGGCTGTTGATTTACTAAATTCGTACAAAAGACATGTTTCGCCATCCATAAGCCAAATTCTTGTTTTCCAGTTCCTGTATCTCCTTCAAAAAGATAAGCATGGGCAAGACGACCATGCTCAAAACTTTTTTGGAGTTGCTTGTACAGCAAAGGTTGCATTTGCTGTAGCTGTTGTGCTTCATTCATCTTAATATTGATGGAATCCTTCAACTGGTAAGACGAAGCAAGTAGCGCCGCCTACTTCAACTTCCACAGGATAAGGAATTTGGCCATCCATTGTGATATCTAAAGTCACAGGTGTTGAAACATATTGTTTTCTTGATTGACATGTTTCTTTAATTAAAGCTAATGTTTCGTCGACACGTTCATCATCAATCCCAATAATAAATGTGCTGTTTCCCGCTTTTAAGAATCCACCTGTTGAGGATAATTTTGTAGCACGAATATTGGCATCAATAAATTCGTTGGCTAATCGGTTACTATCTTTGTCTTGTACAATGGCTAAAATAATCTTCATGGTCTACACCTTCCTATAATTAAAAGTTTTCTGGATAACGTTCAATAATCGCCTGATACGTTGCTTCTACGACAAGTTCTAAACTCATCCGTGCATCAATCTTTTTGATACGTTGTGGATTTTCTTCTGCTAATTTCAAATATTCATGACGAACACGTTGATGAAATTCTAATCCTTCTGAATCTAAGCGATCAATTTGCTGTGTTCGATTTTCTTGAATCCGCCGTAAGCCAGTATCTGAGTCAACGTCTAAATAAATTGTAAAATCTGGTGAGACACCTTCTGTCGCAAACGCATTAATTGAAGCAATGGGTGCAATCCCAATTCTACGCCCAGCGCCTTGGTAGGCTAATGAGCTGTCAACAAAACGATCACATAGGACTAAATGACCCGCTTCCAAAGCTGGCAAGATTTTTTCCACTAAATGTTGACGACGAGCAGCTGCGTAAAGTAAAGCTTCTGTTCGCTCATCCATTCTGTCATTTCTTGGATCTAAAATAACTGTTCGAATCTTTTCGGCAATCGGTATGCCGCCTGGTTCTCTTGTAGTGACAATTTTTCGTTTTGACTCTTTAGCTAATCTTTCAGAAACTTCCTTCAAAACACTGGTTTTGCCAGCGCCATCTGGACCTTCAAATGTGATAAAAATACCCTGCACGTGCGAAAACTCCAATCAATTTTTACTTGTATCTATTATACTTCATCTTGCTCTATCAGTCTAATTGAAATCCTTACGTCCTATTTAAAGTGATGCATCCGCTGAAAAAAAGAAACTGAAAAAGAAGTACGGAAAAGCTTGAACTGCGACATTTTCTCACAGAAACGACCTACTTCGATTTCAACTTCTTTTTCCAACGATGTTTCTTTTAAATTTCTCGACGCCCTTCGACTGCTTTTAGCAAGGTTATTTCGTCTGCATATTCAATATCGCTGCCGACAGACAAGCCGTGTGCCAAACGAGTAACGGTGATTCCAGCTGGTTTAATGAGCCGTGATAAATACATCGCCGTCGCTTCTCCTTCAGTGGTAGCGTTGGTTGCTATAATGACCTCTTTCACTTCATCATCGTGCAATCGTTTGATCAAAGAGGCAATATTAATATCTTCTGGTCCTGTTCCTTCCATCGGTGAAAGCACCCCGTGGAGTACGTGATACAAGCCTTGATATTCACGCATTTTTTCCATTGCCATAACGTCTTTTGGTTCTTCCACTACTAAAATAATACTACGGTCACGATTTTTATCTTGGCAAATTTCACAAGGATCTTCTTCAGTAATATTTCCGCAAATACTACAGAAATGGAGATCTCTCTTGACACTAATTAGCGCTTTTGCAAAAGCATTAGCATCTTCTTCTTTCATATCAATTGTATAAAAAGCAAGCCGTGTCGCTGTTTTTTGACCAATTCCTGGTAATTTCATATAACTTTCAATCAATTTTGCAATCGGTTCTGGATAATTCATGAGGCTTCTACAGTCCTTTCTTAGCAAGGCGTTTCTGTTATTACTGAGCGAGTTACAACAGATTTTGCGTCACTGAATATCTTATCACGACCTGTCAAAAAAGCAACTGACAATTACTGCTTTCTAATACAAAAACAAGTCGTTAGTTACGAGCACTAAACGACTTGCTTTTGTATTAACCAATCCAGGTTTCGTGTGTATAGGCCATTTCCCAAAAAGCGTATTCCATCTCACTGCTGATAACAAAAGCGGTGATCATAGCTGCTTGTTCTTGTGGTGAACTTTCTTCATATAATTGGTCTAACAGTTGGCGTTCCTCTTGGACGTGTTGGTACGCTTCCTCCCCAGCATAGGTTTCAATCCAACGTTGGTACAGTGGCTCTGGTGAGTGTTGTTTGACTAACTGTGCACCAATTTCTTGATAGAGCCAAGAACAAGGCAACATACTTGCTGCGGCCGTCTTAGGCGTTCCTTCAATAAGTTGGCGATACATATGAGAAACATAGTGATAAGCGGTTGGTGCAATCGGTGTCGCTGCAACTTCTTCTTCCGTAATTGCTAGTTCTTCAAAAAAAGTTTCACGAATAGCTAATTCGCCCAACGCGAGATTTTCCGCATTTGTTAAGAGTAATTTTTTCAATCGAGGTTGTTGCGTTTGTGCCGCAATCAAGCGATAAAGTTGACTAAAGTGTTTTAAATAGTAATGATCTTGAATTAAATAGTAGCGAAAAATCGTTGGACTCAAGGTTCCTTCATGTAATTCTGTGATAAAAGGATGCTGAAAACTCCCTTGCCAAGAAGCTTGCGCTTGATCTTTGGCTTGTTCTGTAAATGTCATAGGTTTCTCCTTTACGTTAGAAAAATAAACAAATTTGTAAAAATGATGATCAAAATAGCAAGCCCCAGACTGACTTTTGCTGACACAAAATGCTCTTTTCGACTTCTGGTGGCTCCTTCTTCATAGCCATGGGCAGACATTGCTTCAGTATATTTATCTCGCCAAGAAACAGCGACGAGGAGTGTTTTAACATAAAGCATCGGCGACCAAAAATGAAACGTTTTGCCACGGAGTAGGCTTGCTTCTTTTAAATCATTAATTTCTCTTTTCACTTCCGGTAAGGCGTGAACCACCACTAAAATTCCATAAACAAAGTTTGGTGCTAGCCCCTTTTGTTCCAATAACAACAATAATTCTTCAAAATCAACGCCTACAGCAAAAGCTAGTCCTAAACCGGCAAAGGCATACGTTCGACTAAACAAAAGCCAGGCTTGTTGACTACTCGTACCATGCAAATAAATAGACCAAAACGTCCCGATTGCTGGTAAAAGTGGCAAGAAAAATAACCAAAGCAGTAAGCGGGATTTTCGCTGGCCTATTAAAAAAATGATACAACCCATAAAAACCGCCAAATTTGCCAAAATTGACTGAGAAAAAGATAATTCAAAGGTCAGAATAAGAATCAAAGAAGCATAAATTGCTGCATTTGTTTGCTTTATTTGCATGTGGTTCCCTCCTGCCAGATAATCAGTTGTTGCTGCAGCAATTCTATTCGGTAATTGCTCACGCCAGAGAGAGGTTCTAGCCGATGCGTGACGATTAGAAAATCTTGTTGCGCACTTTTTTCTTTGATCCATTCAACAAAATAATTGCATGCTCGCTCATCTAATCCAGCAAAAGGTTCATCTAAAAGTAAACAGTCCAAATCTAAGCTCAGCAAACTAATTAATTGCACCATCTTTTTTTGCCCTTCACTTAGTTGAAAAACACTGTGCTCTAGTTTTTCTTTTAAACCTAAAAAAGTTAAGGCTTCCTCTTGTTTTCTTCTTTTTTCTGCTGTCATGTTCTGACCAAACAAAAGCTCTTCTCGTAAAGTCAACGTGACAAACTGACGATTGGCTTGTTGCACCGCTAATGTCATGTGTTGATACAACTTTTTTGAAGCCCGCAAGCGGCGGCCCGCCAAGAACATTTTCCCTTGATATTTTTGTCTCTGAACGATGGCTTTTAATAAGGTGGATTTCCCCGCCCCATTTGGCCCCGTCAACGTGGTAATTCCTTTAAAAAAAAGCGCTTCTTTTTCTTCAATTAGCACTCGTTTTCCCTGAGACAAACGAAAATTTTTCAATTGGAGCATTGGTTGTTTTACCACAGAAGTTGTAAGCTGAAATGTCTGCGATTTTGTTTTGATAAACGTCAACGGTTGCTTTTCAAACTGGCCATTTTTCAACGTGACGACTTGGTCCACAACATCAGCGTAATCGTTGAAATCGTGGTCGCACACCAAAATCGTTTTGCCTGCTTGATGGAGTCTTGCTAAAATTTGAATAAATTGTTTTCGAGAGGTTGGATCAATGCTTGCAAAAGGTTCATCTAATAAAAGAATATCTGGGTTCATTGCTAGCAGAACTGTCAACGCCGCTTTTTGTTTTTCACCACCAGATAACGTCGCTAATTCTCGTGTGAATAAGGCTTGAGTCTGAACAAGTTGAAGCGCTGTTTGGATTTTTCGGTTCATTTCTTCAGGCGAGATTCCTAGATTTTCTAAAGCAAAAATCAGTTCTCGTTCCAAGGTTTTCATTGTAAATTGCTGACTGGGGTTTTGAAACAGCATGCCAATTTTTTGCGCCTTTTCACGAGTTGATAATTGTCGGCGTTCCATTCCTTCAATCAAAATTTCTCCTTGGTAATCAAGCGGAGCAAATCCGGCAATCAATCGTAAGAGCGTTGATTTTCCACTACCACTATCGCCAATTAATAAGGAAAACGTTCCTTGAGGAATTGCTAAATTTGTCTTTTCAAACAAGGGTTGTTCTCGTGAAAAGGACACAGCTTTTAATTGGATACTATTCATTTTGCCTTCACAGCTAACCCTTGCGCAGACTGATACATTCGTAAAATAACTTTCGTTAAGAAAATACCAAAGAAACAAATAGAAACGAACCGAACGCTAATTAAAGCAATGTTCATCCCCAGACCGTAATTGCCATAACCAAACTTAAAGTATTCATACACATAACTAAAAATAGTCGTCCCAATCGCACTATAAAATAACGTAAGTGTATCGTACCGTTTGTAGCGTGTCACAAAAAAGCCACTTTCACTACCTAGGCCTTGAATCACACCAGAAATTAATACACTAGGTCCGAAATACGAACCATAAAGCATTTCTGCCAAAGCGGCTAAAACTTCCGCCAAAACAGCACTTCCCGCTCGTGGAATCAGCATCGCTGCAATTGGTGCCACCATGGTCCACATTCCAAATAAAAGCTCATTGGCAAATGGACTCAGTCCTAATGGTAACAGCGCAGCATTCAATAACGCATAGAGGAACCCTGCCCCCATAAAAACACCGCCAAACAAAAAGGCTAAAAAAGCGAGTAAGACGACTTGTTGCAATGACCATTTTTTCAATAAAAAAACTCCTTTCTCTTAACAAAAAGCAAAAGGAGTGACTTAAATAAACCCTGATAAAAGAAAACACACTCATCCTAGGACAGAATGAGTGCGTGAAAAATCAAAGTAAATCGGCATTTCCCTGCGACAGTACTAACTGCATCAGGTTCAATGGGTATCATCTCAGCCATAACAGCACCCCAAATGTTTTTTATTAAAATGTACTTTTACTATAGCATAGAATAATTATAAAAACTAGTCTTGGCACTTTTTTCTTTCATCAAAAGCTGAAGAAATCAAACAATTTTGTAAGATAACTGTTAGGCAAATAAATGGTTGGTTTTTATGAACTTTGTTATATTGTTCTTTATGAAAGAGAGGCGTTTATACTATGGGTAAAACATTAACTGGCTTTCATTTGAAAGTCATTGGGGTTATTTCAATGGTCTTTGACCATCTATTGCAATTTTTTAGTTTTTTAGGCGTGCCTGGTTGGTTCGGATGGATTGGACGAATTGCTGCACCTATTTTCTTATTTGAAAGTTCTGAAGGCTTCATTCACACAAGCAATCGGCGAAAATACATGTTCCGGTTATTGTTAGGCTTCTGGATTATGGGGATTCTGAACGGCATTTTAAATGCGTATTTTTCAACAGGTGGCTTAATTATCAATAATATTTTTGGGACGTTATTTTTAGGTACGGTCTACATGCAGTCTATGGACTATTTTAAACAAAAACAAATTGGTAAAGGGCTTCTTTGGTTTATTGTGCCTTTATTAATCAGTGCTCTACCTCTCGTTGTTTTTAGTTCTCCAGACATATTAAGCAACCCTGCTATCTTAATTGGTTTCCAACTTTTCAATCTGATTGTGCCATCACTAATGATGACAGAAGGTGGTTTTTTATTTGTTCTCTTGGCCGTGGCTTTTTATTTATTCCATGGCAAAAAATGGTTACAAATTTCAGCGATTGGCGTTGTTGCGTTGATTTCAGCAGCCAGCTATAATTTCCAAGAACTATTCGGGGTGAACCACCAATGGATGATGATTTTAGCAGCGATTCCAATTGTTCTTTATAATGGTGAAAAAGGCCGTGGCATGCGGAATTTCTTTTATATTTTCTATCCAGCTCACATTGCTATTTTTGCAATTATTAGTTTCTTCATGCAACGTTAATTATTTTCTGCTTGACGATTGCCTAAAAACTGTTTACAATGCAACATGTAAACAAATCGTACAGATAACACGCAAGTTGCGTGTCGAGAGAGAGGCGGTTTCTATTATTATAGAAACTGCTTCTATTTTTTTACGAAAAAATGAAAACTATAGAGGTGATTAAATGGAACAAAAAAACGTACGATTATTCCCTGCCGTTTTAGCGACAGGAATTATGTCTTTTGCTGGCGTATTAATTGAAACAGCAATGAATGTAACCTTTCCGACATTAACAAAGGAATTTGGTGTTTCCACCGGTACCGTGCAGTGGGTGACAACGATTTATTTATTAGTTATTTCTATCATGGTGCCCTTATCCAATTATTTATTAAAAACCTATTCGCTAAGACGCTTATTTATCGTTGCGAATCTTTTCTTTTTGATTGGTTTAGCGATTGATGTCTATTCGCCATCTTTCAGTATCTTGTTATTAGGCCGACTCTTCCAAGGGGCTAGCACTGGGATTGCTTTGCCACTGATGTTTCATATTATTTTGAACTTTACTCCGCTGGAAAAACGAGGAACGATGATGGGGGTAGGCACATTGACCACTTCAATTGCTCCAGCCATTGGTCCAACGTATGGTGGAATCTTAACATCTTCCCTATCTTGGCACGCCATCTTTTTATTCTTAATTCCTGTTTTACTACTTTCTTTGTTTATGGGATTATCTGCTATTCCAGAAATACCTGTTAAAAAAACCACCACTCTTGACTTGGTTAGTTTAATTGGTATTGCCCTGTTATTTAGTGGTTTGTTGATGTTTTTAAGTAAAATTGGCACATTGTTTGGCTGGCTTTCACTTCTGGCAGCCGTTATTGGCTTTGTTATTTTTTATAAACGAGCAACAACCGCTGAACAGCCACTAGTTCGTTTGACAATTTTAAAAAATCCCGCCTTTGTTTTATTTTTATGTGGCTTTTTAGTTTGTCAATTCTTATTGTTAGGTATTTCCTTTGTCTTACCAAACTTTGTTCAAATCGTCCTTGGAAAAAATGCGTTTGTAGCTGGGCTAGTCATGCTGCCAGGTGCTACAGTCGGGGCCATTTTGGCACCACTTTCTGGACGAGTGTTGGATCAATACGGCGCTAAAAAACCTATATTATTTGGCTTAAGTTTGGCGACAATCGGTTGGCTAGCTTTAACAATTTTACTAGAGATGCCTGTTTTATTAGGATTCGTTGCTGGACATGTTACCTATATGATTGGTCTAGGTTTTGCATACAGTAATATGATGACGACTGGTATGAGCTTGTTAGAGGAGAAAGATTTTGGCGACGGCAATACGTTATTTAATACACTTCAACAATTTTCTGGCGCTATTGCGACGGCCATTGTAGCGACGATTATTAATATCGCTCAAGACCACGCAGATAATTTTGCTCAGGGGACAACGATGGGCTCCCTCATTTCTCTGATTTTCTTGTTAACCTTATTAGTAATTGTTTTAATTGCTTGCTGGAATTATTTCCGCAAAAAAGCTTAAAAAAAAGCAGCTGGTCAGTGACCAGCTGCTTTTTTTAGTTTTCTAAAGATAGTTGTTTTTTTGTTCTTCTTGCTTCCGAATATAAAGTACGAACAAGACAGCAATTAGCACGATAAAACCACCAAAAATCGGTGTATATGTTACTGATAAATGATCTGTGACCACCCCACCTGTCATTGAGCCAACGGTAATCCCAATATTAAAGGCTGCAATATTAAAAGCTGAGGCCAAAGTGATATCTTCTGGAACATACTTTTCCGCTAATTCTACAACATATAGTTGTAAACCAGGTACATTCATAAAGGCAAATAGACCCAACATCAAACTTGCTAATAAGCCTAGAAGACTGTTATCCATTAAAACAGTAATAAATAAAAAGACTAAGGACAGAATTAATAAGCTAAACATTTTTACTAACGAATCTAAAGGTTTTTTATTTGCCCAGTGACCACCTACTGTATTGCCAATTGCGACCATTACGCCATAAACAACTAAAATAATCACTACCGCGTTGGCTGAAAAGCCTAAATTTTCCAATAACGGTGACAAGTACGTATATGCAGCAAACGTTCCACCATAACCAAAAGCAGTAATTAGAAAAGATAAAACGAGGGGTTTGTTCGTAAAAATCCGCGTGATTCCTTTTAAGTCAACCTTCCCTGGTATCGGTAAATTTTTGGGAACTAAAAAATAACTAGCAATCAGTCCCACCAAGCCAATACTGGCTATAAAAAGAAAGGACATATGCCAAGCTGTTTGTTGCCCAATAAACGTCCCTAAAGGTACGCCAGTCACTGTTGCAACCGTTAAGCCCGTAAACATAATAGCAATGGTACTGGCTCGACGTGACGGCGGCACAACATCTGCGGCGATGACAGTCGAAACAGACATGAAAATACCATGCGCCAATGCAGAAAGTATCCGCCCTACCAATAAAATAATAAACGTTGGCGCAAATGCAGCAATTAAATTCCCACTAATGAAAAGAATCATAATCCCTAGCATTAATGAGCGACGATTCCATTTTCCTGTCAAAATTGTTAATAACGGCGCCCCAATCGTCACACCTAAAGCGTATAAAGAAACAGTCAAACCTGCTTGGGAAAGACTAATATGAAAACTTTTAACAATCATTGGTAATAAACCCACACTAATAAATTCTGTTGAACCGATTGCGAAAGCATTGATAGCTAATGTAAAGAGCGTTAAATTTGGTGAAATTTTCTTTTCCATTCTCTTCCTCCTAAAAAAACATTTGAATTTCAACAAAAATTACTATATACTAAGATTGAATTTTTGATAAGTACCTACTTTTTTGTATCATAGGTACCTTTTAGTAACTTTTGTTTATTATCAACCTATTAAGGAGGAATGTTTTTTGGAAACTCGTACATATGCGATTGGTGTCGAAGCAACGATGGATGTTATTGGCGGTAAATGGAAACCAATTATTCTGTGTAATTTACGGCACGGCGCCATGCGCCCCAGCGATTTAAAACGCGGTATTACTGGCATTAGTCAAAAAATGCTGACACAACAATTACGGGAACTCGAAGAAGACAACATTATCGAGCGAAAAGTTTACAACCAAGTTCCACCAAAAGTCGAATATTATTTAAGCGATTATGGTCAAAGCCTCTCTGCTGTCTTAGATAACTTATGTAATTGGGGAGAATCCCACGTGGCTCATTTGCAAGAACAAGGCCAAGAAATTTATTTAAAATGTGAAGATTATTGAACAAAACGTTTATAAACTATATTAAGAGGGAACTTTAAGCTATTTAAAGCCTGGGGAAAAATCATTTTAGATTTTTCCCCAGGCTCTTCTTATGCTTTAATAACTTGAATATCTTGCGTTAATTGGGCCCAATGATTAGTAGGTCCGTGGCCATGTCCAACAGAAATTGCTTGGCTAATGGCCCCTTGTATAAACTGTTTGCCAATCACAATCGCCGCTTCTAACGGCGTGCCTTTTGCTAATTCGGCTGCGATACACGCTGAAAAAGTATCTCCTGTTCCATGAGTATTTTTCGTTACAATTCGTGGTGCACTTAGCCAAAAGCTCGAACCGTCTTCCATTAACACATAATCAGCCGCTTGTTGATTTGTGCTATGTCCGCCTTTCATAATAATATTTTTTGTGCCCAATTGCTGTAATTTTTTTGCTGCGGTCTGCATTTCTTGTTCTGTCTTGATGGTCGTCTCTAGTAAAACTTCCGCTTCTGGTAAATTAGGTGTCACGACCGTTGCTAATGGCAACAGTTGCTCTTTAATTGTTTGAACTGCCTCGGCTTCTAACAAATGATGTCCACCTTTAGCTACCATTACAGGATCGACAATCAACGGACCAAAATCAACTTTCTGCAAATTGCGAACAACAGCTTCGACACGCTCACTATCTGCTAACATCCCCGTTTTCGCTGCCCCAATTTTAAAATCAGCCGCCAGTGATTGAAATTGTGCATCAATAAATGAACTAGGAATCGGTAAGCTATCTTGCACGCCATACGTATTTTGTGCCGTCAATGCAATGACAATATTTAAGCCAAATGCCTGCCGTGCTTGAAATGTTTTTAAATCTGCTTGCATGCCAGCTCCCCCACCAGAATCAGAACCAGCAATCGTGACTACTTGTGGGGTCAAATTACATTCGGTCATTTTCTCGCCTCCAACATTCGCTCCGTTACACGCATCAACCCTTGAACTTTCTCGGTTATCTGTTCAGCCAGCATAATTTCACTGACCAGTGAAACACCAGCCACTCCCGTTCCCATAAGTTGTTCTATATTTTCTTCTTTGATCCCACCAATCGCCACAACAGGAATCGTGACTGCTGCAGCAATTTCAGAAAGTGTCTGCAAAGAAGTTAACGGACTGTCCTTAGTCGTTGTGGGAAAAATTGCGCCCACGCCTAAATAATCGGCGCCCTCGTTTTCCGCTTCAACTCCTCGTGCCACCGTTTTGGCTGAAACACCTACGATTTTTGTGGACCCAACCAGTTTTCGCACAAGAGCAACCGGTAATTCATCATCCCCTATATGCACACCTGCCGCATCCACTGCCAAGCAAATATCGACACGATCATTAATAATCAACGGAATCTGATACGCATCTGTTACCGCTTTAACTTTCACTGCTAATTCGTAAAAGCGCCGTGTTGACACTTCCTTTTCACGCAGTTGGACCAATGTCACTCCACTGCGACAAGCAGTTTCAATTCGTTTTAAAAATTCAGTATCACTAAAATCATACCGGCCTGTCACCAAATAAACTTTCAATTGCTCTCTCATAGCACTCGTCCTTTCACCGCCTCAAACCAATCCTTCTCCTTCATTAAAAGAGATAACTGATTTAACGTATTTTGGCGAAAATCGGCCAGCCCTTGGCTCTTAGTCTTGGCTTTTTCTCCGCAAAGATTAAAATAGCTCACTGCGGCTACTGCCGCAGTCATTGGCGCGTTGCCTTCACCTAATAAAGCGGCAACTAATGCGCCGACTAAATCGCCCGTGCCAGTGAAACAATCCAACTCAGGAACGCCATTTTGTAAGACAATCACTTGCTCTTGGCTAACCAAAACATCTTGAATCCCTGTTGCTAAAAATACCGTCTGGGGAAACTTTTGTGTTTGTTGACGTAAAGCCTGAATCAGTTCCTCAATTGCTTCTTCACTTTGATCCAAAGGGCTGCCATCCACTCCTCGGCCATGACTCACCAACTGGCAAAAAGTCCGCATTTCTGAAAGATTCCCTTTCACAACGGTTGGCTGATTGTGCACAAGCTTTTCCCCGACTTCATTTCGAATATCACTGGCGCCATAACCGACTAAATCGACTACGGTCGGTTTATTCACTTGCCGAGCATAATCACTAGCTGCTAACAAGCTTTGCTCTCGTTCTTGTGATAAATGGCCTAAATTCAAAACCAAAGCACTGGTTTGCTGAAACAACTGCGGAAATTCCCGGGGATCATCTGCCATAATGGGCTTAGCATCAATATAAAGTAATGCATTCGCCATAGACTCACACGTAATTTCATTCGTAATGCACTGAATTAATGGTGCCGTTGTCAGTGGAAAAATCGTTTCAAACTTAACGCTTGTTTTCATAAAAGTACCCTCCCAAAAATAATTCCTGTGTTTGTTTAAATACCCGAGTTTCTTTCAGTTTTACTAAGACAAGCCAAGCAATCACTGAACCAATCAGTGTGGCACCAATAAATCGTGGTGTATAAATGAACCAATAAAAATTCTGCTTACTGCCAGTAAACCAAACCATTACAGGATAGGACAATAACGAGCCAATGATGCCTGTACCAAAAATTTCCCCTAGCATCGACCAGCCTAATTTTTGTCCCCATTGATAAAATAAACCAGCAAAAAATGCGCCAAAGACGGCACCTGTTAACGCTAATGGCGGAATACCTAAGAATGTCATACGGATTAAGCCGCAGACAAGTGCCATGAGCGTTCCGTAAAGAGGACCTAATAAAACTCCGGCAATAATGTTCATGACACTGGACATAGGGGCCATTCCCTCAATTCGCATTAACGGTGATAATACGACGTCCATCGCAATCATTAAAGCTAGTAACGTAACTCTGTGGATTCGATTTTTTTCCACGTAAAAAAACTCCTTTCTGCGAGAAGCAAAAGGAGGCGCGACTGAAAAAGACAGAAAAACCCAACCACAAATAAACGTAGTTGGGTGCAATAATCGGTCAAAATTTCAAGACATTTCCCTGCGCCAGTCCTAACTGTTTCAGGTTCCATGGGTATAATCTCAGCTAATAGCACCCCAAATGTTTCTCTTCAATTGGCTTTAGTATAGCATAGTTTTTTGGAAGCGACTACTAAAATTGCCAAAGAGTTTTCCCACAAAAACAGAAAAAACGTCATGCCCAAAAAGTTCGATTTTTTGGGCATGACGTTTTTCATACTCTCGTTTGTCTTATTTTTTAGAATCCTGGCATTCCTTTGGTGTATTTACCTAAAGTTGCTTCGGTTTCTTTTTCAATTTTTACTAACGCATCGTTGACAGCCATAATGACTAAATCTTGTAACATATCAACGTCTTCAGGATCAACCACGTCTTCTTTAATGGTCAAATCTTTCATTGTGCGATCACCAGTAAAGGTCGCTGTCACAAGTTGATTGGTTGCTTCACCGATAAATTCTTTTTCATTTAGCGCTTCTTGCGCTTTAGCCATTTCTTTTTGCATTTTTTGTACTTGTTTCATCATGCCTTGCATGTTGCCCATTCCTCGCATCATAATTCCTCTACTCCTTCGTATTAATCATCTAGTACTTCGACAAGCTCTTCACCAAACATAGCGATTGCTTCATCTACTACTGGATTTTCTTGTGAATGTTCATTTGTTACAGGCGGTTCGTCCGCTAGACGAGCCATTTCATTTTCAGGTTCAGAATGATTCAAACTGCCCTGATTTTGGTTAATAAAACTTTGTCTTAGTTTTGGCCAGCTTTCTCTAGTAATGCAGACCATCTCTGGTGTATAGTCCATCAAACGGCTTAAATTATTATTGAAAGCTAACTGCATCTCTTCATCGTCTGTTGCACGAGCACAAACAATCTCATAGTCAAATGCCACCACGATCCCCTTAGGACTCGCTGCGACAGGTTCACTAGCCTTTAGCATCGCTCGTTGAGTCACAGATAATGTTTGCAGTAAGTCTTCCCAAACATTTTTCACATTCATTAAATGTGTTCTAGTCGCTTCGTTTAAGACTTGATATACCCGTTCTGTGGGTACACGGAACGAACTTTTTGGCGCTTGTGGTCGTGCTTGTTGACGTGGCGCATCTGCTTCTTTAGCAGCTACACCGTGTTTCTTTAATTCAGCCAGTTCTTTCTTCAGTTGCCCGATTTGATTTTGTAAATCTGCTAATTCTGGATTTCCCTCTGCACTACCATCTTGATTAGTTGTTTCTGGCGTGTTGTGTTTATTGGGTTGCACCGTTTTAGCTAATTTGACAGTGGCTACTTCCAGATAGATATTCGCATTGTTGGTAAAGCGGATCTCATTTTGTGTGTCACTTAAAATTTGGATTAGTTGGTAGATTTTTTCAGCAGGCGTTTGTGTAGCTAGTTCCTTAAATGCTTCTGTCAAAGTTCCTGCTTTTTCTGCTAATAACTTCGGTGCTTGCTGATACATCAGTAAATCTCGACAATATAATAACAAATCTTCTAAGAAACGGCGCGCTTCTTTGCCTTCGCCTAAAATACTTTCCAAGCCTTCTAATGCTCGTTCAACATCACCGGCGACACAACACTGAATATAATGATCCATCATTTCATAGGTTAGGCTGCCTGTCACTTGCATTGCATCTTCCAGTGTTACTTTTTCATCACTAAAGGAAATCGTTTGATCCAAGATACTCAAGGCATCTCGCATCCCACCTTCCGCAGCACGCCCAATCACATAAAGGGCTTGTTCCTCATAATCGAGAGCCATTTCCTGCATGATATGGGCCATATGATCGACGATATCTTGCGTACTAATTCGCTTAAAATCAAAGCGTTGCGTCCGTGAGATAATCGTTAACGGAATCTTGTGTGGTTCAGTCGTTGCTAAGATAAAAATAACATTTTGTGGCGGTTCTTCCAAGGTTTTTAAAAGTGCATTGAACGCGCCTGTTGATAGCATATGAACTTCATCAATAATATAAACTTTGTACTCGGCTTGTGTCGGTGCATACTTTGCTTTATCACGAATATCACGGATTTCTTCCACGCCATTATTACTCGCCGCATCAATTTCAATGACATCATTTAAACGACCTTCCGTAATGGCTACACAGGTTTCACAAACATTACAAGGTTCACCATCTTGACTATGTTTACAGTTAATCGCTTTAGCAAAAATTTTTGCGGCACTGGTTTTACCTGTACCACGAGGGCCAGTAAATAAATAGGCATGAGATGTTTTCTTTTGCACTATCGCATTTTTCAGTGTCTGAGTAATTGCTTTTTGTCCTACTACGTCATCGAAACGTTGTGAACGCCAGACCCGATAAAGTGCTTGATAAGCCATTTTTTACCCTCCCTTATTTTTCATTCTTATCTATTATACGTGATTTTTAATCATTCGGCATCTTTTTTCTTTTAACGAGTCACTGGTGCAACCATTGCTAAAAAAGCCGCTTTTCCTTCACTTGTTTCTGCAAACGCACTGGCTTCTTTTAGTCGCTGTTGATACGCTGAAGCGACAGTTTCAAGCGCCTGCGTTTTCTGATTGCTCCAAGTCGTTAAACCTTGGACTTCCGCTAACGTTAACGAAGGCTTTGCTTGAGGTCGACTAAAAATTAAGTCCATGACATATAAAAGTTCTTTTCGTCGGGCAACGATTTGTATCTCATCCGTTGGCAGTTTTAGCATTTGCCACTGCTCAAAAATATCATTTGCGGCTTGGGCAACTTCTGACGCATTCGGTCCCTCTAAGCGAAATGTCGCAACTGGCCAATTCACCATTCCTGCGTTGATTAAAGGATAGTTAGCTAACTCAACATATTCTGAAATGCTCGCTTCGGCTAATGGAAATTGTTGCAAACCCGTTTGATAATAGACATGCTCATTTTGTTCAAAGTCAGCATCAATCCCAGCAAAATAATGAGGAAAGACCTCAACAATTTTCAACAATTGCTGAAAAGTCTTAACTGAACGTTTCGCTGCCTGATGTTTTTCAAACGCAATCACACCTTGTTGCTGATATTGTGCCTGTTTTACAAAGGAAAACCCCCAGCTTTCGCCATCTAAGTTCATTCGAATCACTCGATGGTTCGTAGTCGCAGGAAATTGCTGACTTCCCTGGTAGCCTTCTGTTGCCATGCACCATTCACAGCGGGGATAGCTTTGTGCAGAGAGCGTTGCTTTTGGCGCCTCACTGTGGACCTTATTTGCTAAAAAATCACCATAGACTGTTGAAAAAACAACAGGTTTTTCCTGTTCAATGACCGTACCGTTTTTTTGACAAAGTTGGTAAAAATACTCGGTAGCCTCTTGTGGCTCTTTGGCATAATGTTGTGCAAAAAAAGCATTAACCACAGAAGGTGGCGGTGTCAACAAATCCATCAATTGCACCATGAACTGTTCTTTTTGTTGCTCTGTTTTTACAAGTTGGTTGGCACTCGCAATTTGACACAATTGTTCCGCCAAATCAGCGGCGGGTGTTGCCACAGGCCGTATGTCTACTTCGCCTAATTCTTGTTCACCAATCATTGATAATAAACGGTTCTGAAGATATAAGCGATCCAACTCCATCCAACCACCTGCTTGAATAGCAAGTGTG
Source organism: Enterococcus sp. DIV2419 (assembly GCF_051711865.1). Lineage (NCBI taxonomy): Bacteria > Bacillati > Bacillota > Bacilli > Lactobacillales > Enterococcaceae > Enterococcus > Enterococcus sp. DIV2419. The sequence goes on along the minus strand of NZ_JBIONS010000001.1, from coordinate 695,944 downwards.
GTAAAATCGGCAATCATTTGACTCGTGGTCATCGATTCATTCCTCCTATTACTTTTCTTGATATCCATGTGGATGAGCTTGGTGCCATTGCCAAGCGGTGGCGATAATGTCCTTGACCTCAGTTACTTCTGGTTGCCAGCCTAAAACTCGTTTGGCTTTTTCACTAGAAGCAATTAACGTACTAGGATCCCCTGCTCGGCGTGGCGCGATTGTCGCAGGGATTTCTTGACCTGTCACTTCGCGAGCAGCATCTAACATTTCTTTAACAGAATAGCCGTTGTTGCTACCCAGGTTAAAGACGTCACTTTCGCCGCCATTTTTCAAGTATTCTAAAGCCAAAATATGTGCTGCAATCAAGTCTTCAATATAAACATAATCTCGAATGCACGTGCCATCTGGTGTATCATAATCATCCCCAAAAATACTTAGCTCTGCTCGTTGGCCTAATGCCACTTGTAAAATAATTGGCACAATATGCGTTTCTGGCGTGTGATCCTCACCAATTGAGGCATCTTTTTTTGCTCCTGCAACATTAAAATAACGCAAAGCAACATATTTCATTCCATAAGCGTTGTCGCACCATTTCATGATTTTTTCCATCATTAATTTACTTTCCCCATACGGGTTTTTAGGATTCGTTGGGGTTTCTTCTGTAATAGGCATTGCTTTTGGTTCGCCATAAGTGGCCGCTGTGGAAGAAAAAACAATATGTTTCACTCCGAATTCTTGCATGACTTCCAAGGCAATTTGAGTGCCGTGAACATTGTTATTGAAATACATTAACGGTTTCTCCACGGATTCTCCTACTAAAGAATTGGCCGCAAAGTGCAACACCCCTTCAATTGATTCTTTTTCAAAGACACTACGTAAAAAAGCTTTATCACGAATATCGCCTTCATAGAAAGTCGCTTGTTCATGAACTGCTGAACGATGCCCTGTTAATAAATTATCAACAACCACAACGGTATAGCCTTTTGAAATTAATTGATCGACGGCATGTGAGCCGATGTAGCCTGCGCCACCTAATACTAAAATAGACATAAATACGCTCCCTTTTCTCTCTAATTTCTTTTTCTATTGTACCATTAAATAAGGTTTACTTCTGAATTATTTCATTTTGTAAACAGGATTTAATTTGGCCATTTCTCCTTATTCATTTTTCCTATAAAAATACAGAAAAGACTTGGTAAATTTTAACAAATCTCTAAATTAGTCGTAGAGTTTATGAAAAATCATTGTAACTATTGGATTTTTTTGCTTTTTTCCGTCATAATAGAAACAAATACAATTTGAAAGAAGGAATGAACGATGAAAAAATTTGTATCAGGTATGTTAGTCGGTACTGCTATCACAGTTGCTGCTTTAGCCGGTGTGGCTACAACTATTAAAAAAACAGTCATTGATCCAATTGAAGAAAAAGAAGATATGATTGAAGAAAACCGTAAAAAAGCGATGCGTAAACGTATTGCACGTTAAAAAATAGCTGTGACGTTGAGATAAAAAATCTAACGCCAAGAAATCAACAGGAGCGCTTCTGGCTCTGTTGATTCTCTTAAGCATAACAAGTGGTCATCCATCGCTTTGATGGATGACCACTTGTTATGCTTTCTTTTTTACCAAAGGAGCTGACTATTTTTCTTAACTATTAAAAATAGTAGCAGCAATCCGATCCATATCGCGCATATTCCAAGGATCCACACCAGGACGAGCTGCAGCGGCTGTTAACCAATGAATCCCTTCTGTTGGAATACCACAACTAAAAAGGCCTGTCGCCACCTGTCCATCTTTTGTGATGACTTGATTCGTGGCAGGCACAATCAAGAGTGCACCTGTTTTGACTATTTGACCATCGGCTAATGCTAGTTGATGGAGCGTAGCTAGCTTATCGGCTAATAACTGCCTTGTTAAAGGATTCAAACTTTTTTCATTATTGACTTTGGGAATGCGTGCTTCAATTAAAAAGTGACTATTATACCGATTTTCCGGAAACAAATTAGCATAAGTAATAAATTGACCCGCTTTCATTTCGACACGCATTTCTGGCCCCAGAATCGTGACTAATCCCAGTTCAACTAACGCCTGTAGCTCTTCTGTTCTTTCAACAGAAGGTCCCACCGACAAAAAGGTATTCAACGGGGTAAACCAGTGCCACAACCACTTCTGACTCTCGTCATTCGTTAATAACCCTTCATCCAAAACAAAGCGAATCTGATCTCTTAAATCTTTTAAACTGTCTAAAGCAGTGGTCAAAGGACCGCTAAGATTGCCTTTCTCTGCTTCTTGAATATCCCATTTTAAATACTCTAGTAAAAACGAACGAAAACTTTCATGAGTGGTTTTCTTTGTTTCAGGATGTTCTAACGCTTGCCAATCAAACCAATCTTGTTTTTCAAAGTGGGCTAAGCTTTCCGGCGCTCCCTTGGTTTGAATAAACAGCTGTTGAAAGGCCTCTTTAGAAAGATGCGGATATTTTTCTTCGATTAAGCAGGTGTAATACACATATTCCACTTCTTTTTTTAAATACCCAAAAAACTCTGCGCCTGTAACCTGTCCTTTTTTACGACATTCAGCTAAATACGTTTCGGTTAAAAAAACAGGCTGATAGGTTTCCCCGTAACCTTTTTGATTAATCCCTCGAGGATGAGAAGGAAAACCGCGACCAGAACCAGCAATAATAATAGGCTCTCTTCCAGAAGGTTCATAACGTAAGCGGCCATTTTGACGAGAAAAAACACCCCCGCGGCCAATCGTCAAGGCAGATAAATAGTCAAAAAATGCCAAACCTAAGCCTTTTAACACAACGGGTTGTTTTGCGGGTATATTGGCAAGTGCCAATAAAGCATCCGCCGCATTTTTAGGAGAAGAATAAAACAAACGATGCTCCTTGGCGTAGTCCGCAAGCTCTTGTTCAACAGTCGTTAATTCATTTTCTTGGTGACCCAAAGCTAAAATTACTTTGTCTGCCGTAAACTCAATGGATTGGGTGTACACATAATAGTTATCCTCTCCTGCCCGCACAGCAGTTACTGGCTCTTTAAAAAACGTCAGCGATGTTTGTTCGTTACACCGCGTGGCTAAATACGTATAAAACCATTTTTGGTACATGCCATAAAAAGCCCTCGAGCAGTGATCATTCGGTCCAAGGCGATGACATTCTTTCAACAACTCAAGATAATTATAGGGTTGTTGCTGTTGAATGTACTGCGCAGCTTCTGTTTGGGTCCATTCATAGAGAGTGGGGCCCTTGACAATTGGTCCTTCGCCACTAAAAGATTCATCTGTAAATAAAGTGACTTGACTAATCACGGTGTTCATTAATAAATAATTAGGTTGCTCTGCTCGCCAAATTTTCCCACCTGGACCGTATGGATCAAACAACGTGAGCTGAACATTTATTTCCGTTTTACGAGCCCATTCAATGACTCGTTCTGCAGCTGATAAGCCTCTGGGTCCAGCACCTACAATTGCAATTTTCATCCAATCACCTACTCTATTTTTCTAATAATTCTTTTAAGACAACCGCTTGATTATGCACTGTATCTTTCGCCCCATAGACCAGCGTGACTACTGGCTGATTTTTTACAATCGTCTGTAACTGCTTAAACGCTGTGGCAGTTGGCTCATGTTTCAATTCTTCTTGGTATTTTTGTTTAAACTCGGGATATTTATTTGCTTCATGATTAAACCATTTCCGTAGCTCTGTACTTGGGGCCACTTCTTTGAGCCATTCATCTAACTTTTCAGATTCCTTGGATTTTCCTCGTGGCCAAACACGGTCAACTAAAACACGGTAGCCATCTTGCTCTGTCGGTGCTTCATATGCTCGCTTGATTTGAATCATCTGCCTTCACCTCTTCTCTTTATTGTAGCTCAAAAAGTGAGGACTGACAAAAAGCAACATCTCTATTAAGCTTTCCTATATAAAAAGAGTTGGTCTCAATGAAGACCAACTCTTTTTGTTATTAACTATTTCTCTTTTTCACTTTCCCAGTCCAGCCATCATAGCCGCCTTTTAAAATATAAATATCAGTATAGCCATTTTTGCGTAATAAATTAGCTGCTCGGATACTTAAAGCTTTCTTCTGATCATAAAGATAAACAGGTTGATCCTTACGAAGAGAACCAATTGTTGTTTTTAACATGCTGTATGGCATGCTGCGCGCCCCTAAAATATGCCCAGCATCAAATGTATCTTTCTCACGAACGTCAATCACTTGTGCTTTACGCATTGTTTCTTTAAATTCTTCTTCCGTCAGCATTTTTGCTGAACGTTTCACCATAATTTTCAAATATAATTCATTGAATACCATCGCTAGTACAATAACTAGCAAAATGCCATTGATTACCCATAAAATACTCATTCTAAAAAGCCCTCTCTATTTCTCTTTTGAAAATTGTAATGCTAGTGAAGCGGCACCAATGACGCCGGCCTCATTACCTAGCTCTGCTAATTTGATTTTTGTACTATTTCGAACTTGTGGGAAAGTAAATTCTTGGAAATATTTTTCGACACGACTACGTAAAAATTCTCCTGCTGCAGAAACACCTCCACCGATAACCACGCTATCTGGATTTAACGTGTTACCTAAGTTTCCTGTGGCTAAGCCTAAATAGAAACAAACACGATCCACAACCATTAAAGCAAAATGATCGCCTTTTTCAGCAAATTCAAAAACATCTTTACTCGAAACATCTTGTCCATCATCAATCGCTTGTTTCAGTTCAGAGTCACCTGCAAACTCTTCTGATAAATGACGTGCAACACGAACGACACCAGTGGCACTAGAAACAGTTTCTAAACAGCCACGTTTCCCACAGGTACAGTCAAAGCCGTTAGGATCAACCGTCACATGCCCAACTTCACCAGCACAGCCAGCAACACCGTGGAGCAATTCTCCCGCTGCAACAATGCCTCCGCCGACACCTGTTCCTAAAGTAATAAAAATCACGTCGGGATTGTTTTCCCCCGCGCCCTTCCAACGCTCACCTAAAGCGGCAACATTGGCATCATTATCTAAGGCAAACGGAATTCCTAAAGCAGATTCGATTTGTTCTTTGACAGGCTGTACAGTCGTCCAGTTTAAATTATAGGCACCTACAACAGTTCCTTTTTCAATGTCGACACTTCCTGGTGTTCCCATACCAATTCCTACAAAATCTTCTTTTTTCATATTATAAAGATCTATACGGTGACGAATACTTTCAATAATTGATGGCACAATATGCTTGCCATCTTCTAAAATATTCGTTTCAATACTCCATTTTTGTTGAACAACGCCATCGGTTGTTAAAATAGCAAATTTGATGGTCGTTCCACCTAAATCAATCCCAATAATCTTCTTATCCATTTAGTCGATTCCTTTCTGCTTCCCTCTAGATTCTTCTATTCGATGCTCTCTTTGCAAAATATGCCGGGCCTGTAAATACGTATCTCGGTCTACCAATTGACCTTCATACAATTTTTTTAATTCAATCATCATTAACTCAATATCATAAATCCGTGCACCGACATAAATATACATCCCAAACTGTTTAAAAAGTTGTTGTACATCATATAACGTTTCCATACGAAAACACTTCCTTATTATACAGGTAAACCGTATTTTTTAAAACCCAATAACAGACAAATTACGACAAGAAAAATAAAAATTAACGTGGCCATAATTCGCTCGTGCTTATTAAATGCTTCTTCACGATTTGGAACAGCAAAAGCCGTCGCGACTAATAGTCCACCAATTAGACCGCCAACATGACCCATCATATCTACAGAGCTACTAAACAAGTTAAATAACAAATTAATCACAATAAACATTGAATAGCGTTGCACCATATACATAATCGCTGGATTGTCTCTAAATTGGCGTCCTAAAATAACAAATGCGCCGAACAAGCCAAAAAGCGCTGTACTAGCACCCGCTGAGACACTGTTGGGTGTCCCAAAGGCAAAACTGGCGATATTTCCAGCAATCCCACTCAATAAATAAATTCCCAAATAGCGCCAATGCCCATAAATTGCCTCAACCTGTGCGCCGATATAATAAAGAGTAACCATATTCAAAATAATATGCATAAACCCAATGTGAAGAAACATTGGCGTGATAAACCGCCAGTATTCATGATTTTGAGCTACCAGTGGACGAACCATTGCTCCCCAATTAACTAAGTTTAAAATATTTTCTGATCCTCCAGTTAATTCCAATCCAAGGAAAACAATGATTGAAATACCTAAAAGGGCATACGTAATGAACGGCTGATTTTTTAGCCGTTTCAATTTCATTTCTGTTTGATAATTCATTCCATTCCTCCTATTGTATAAATAATTGTTCGATTGGCTGATCAAACGCTTCTGGTTGCCATTGTTCATGGAGTTGTTCACTGAAAACTAAACTACATGCATGGCCCGAAAAATGTTCCAAATAACGATCATAAAAACCACCGCCGAAGCCTATTCGATAGCCAGCACGATTGAAAATAATCCCTGGCACAATCAATAAATCAATCGCTGTAGCTGTTATTTCTGCCGCTGTTAACGGAGGTTCTTCCACGCCAAATGCACTGGTGTCATAAACCGTCTCTGGAAAGACTTGATAAAAGTGCATTTTGCCTCCTTTAAATGTTCGCGGCACCGCCACTTGCTTGCTCTCTTGCATGGCCCGTTCGAAAATTGGCTGTGTTGATAATTCTAGCGGTAACGACCGAATCATTCCGATCGTTTGTGCTTGTTGCCATTGCTGACTAGCAAACAACTGTTCATAGAGACTTGATTCTTTATGTTGTTTAATTTCTGGATGTTGTTTTAGCCATTCCAGGGCAGTTAAGCCCACTTTTCTCAACTTGTTTTTCTCCATGTACACCTTCAACCCCTTTTCTGTTAAGTTTATAGAAAGTGTTCTTAAAAAACAAGCTGATTCCCCTTTTCTCTTTGAAAAATCCCGTTATTTTTCTAACGTTTTTGACGCTTCTTTAAAAAAGTCAACAACCAAATCCATTGTTTCTCCTTTCACTAAATGCCGCTCACCGATTTCCGTTATAAATTGCGTATTTCTCGCATACGTTTTCCCAGACACTAATTGTTCAAAATCAGCCATGTCTTCATAAGGAATTTTTTCATCTTCCGTTCCATGCCAAAACAGCATCGGTCGTTCTTGTAGTCTTTCTGGCGTTTGTGATAAATCGTATTGATGCACCCAACTTAGCAACAGTGGCAAGTCTTTAGGTACAAAAATAGCAAATTCTTTCGCCCGTTGAATCACTCGCTGAATATAGCGCGCCGGATAGGGTGTTCCCATTAAGCAAGCAGCAGCTTGAATCTCAGGATGTTGGGTCATAAGAGCGCTAGTAGTAATACCGCCCATGGATACACCACCCACGCCAATCCAATTTTCTTTAATCAACCCTAATTTATGAAAATGATGGATAATTACTGGAAATTCAATTAAATTATATTGAATGCTACTCCAAAATGTAATCGATGGAATCGTGGAAATAGGTCCTGTTTTTCTTTCTCCATGGTTCATGGCATCTGGTAAAATGACCCGAAACCCCTCGTGTGCTAATTTTCTTGCTTGTGTTAAAGATAATTCTTTAGCTGATTGCCAACCATGATAGTAAACAATTAAAGGTAATGCTTCGTTTTTTTGCTCTTCTGTTGTCACTTCTAATGCTGGAATTTTTGCTATGTAGCGATGTCTAATACTGATTTTCATTCATGATTCCTCCATTATAAAATATCTTCTCTTATTTTACCGTTTTTTGATAAAACCTGCTCTTTATATGATTTATCAAAAAAATCACAAAATATGCGAATTCGCATTTTCCTATTTTATTACTTTCCGTTATAATCATTTTATTAAATACAAAGGGGTGTTTTTATGGTTAAAATTGAGGAAAAAGGTAAAGTAACATTTGGACAAGCTTTTAAAGATTATTTTCGTGGATATGTTGATTTTAAAGGTCGGACCACACGTGCTGGTTATTGGTGGATGACATTGGTATTAAGCATTTTAGCACTTATTTTTTATATTGCCATTGTCGGCAAAGCCGTGTCAGCAATTTTAGCAGCTGAATATTTTGAAACCTATGATTTTGGAAACTTATTACCGTTGATGCTTTTTGCACTTGTTTTATGGTTAGCTTTATTATTACCAACGTGGGCAATGTGTGTACGTCGTTATCGTGATGCTGGGATGACAGGTTGGGGCGTGCTTGTTTTATATCTACTTTCTATTGCCTGTAGCTATACACAAGTTTTCTCTGTTATGTCAACTTTTAAATATGACGTTCAAACAGATACTGTGATAACAGGTGGCAGTTCCGTCTTCTTATTTTTCACTCTTGTGATTAGTCTGTTTTTCTTCTTACTAACAGTCTTACCGACAGATAAACTAACAACAACTAGCCAAAATAGCGTCTTACGCTTCTTCTTCCGTTACAAAGAAGTGAAGTAAGGAAAAGTTTTAAGCCTTTCTTTTAAAAGAAGGGCTTTTTTCTTATTTTAAAATCTTTATGATAAAATAAGAACTAGTCTAGCTAAAAAAATGGAAGGAGAAAATATGGCTACTTTTAAACGGATTCTGAATCTAGAAAATTATATTTTTACTTTTTTTATTTTATTTGTCTTTTACGGCGCAATTAACTCTCCCTATTCTCTGGTAAAAATTCTTTGGGAAAAGCCTAAGCACTTGCTTGTTTTACTTCCTCTATTAATTATTCTATTGTTGATTATTTATAAAAACAAAAAATTTCTTTACACTAAGATTCAAGCGCTCTGGCACTTAATAAAAACCCATGATCGTGTGGTTATTATTGGTAGTTTGGTCAGTTTATTTTTACTACAACTTTTACTCCTGACGCAGATTACTGTGCCGATTGGCTGGGATGTTTTTGACAACTTTCATAGTATTACCACTGAAAATAGGGATTATTCAAAAATCGTACTTTCTTTAAACCCCAATAACGAATTTTTCTTTTTCATGATGTATTACCTGAATAAATTTTTGCGTTTCATTGATGTAACAGGGAGCTGGAGCAATACTTGGTTTAGTTGGCAAGTGGTTAATTGCTTGTTTATTAATAGCAGTTTATTTCTCTTTTATCATGCCTCTAAGCGTGTCTTTAATCCATTAACGGCCTTCGTTGCTTACAGTTTATTTTTTCTTTCTTTCGGATTGTCTCCATGGTTACTCACGCCTTATACAGATACGGCCGTCTTATTGTTCATCAACCTAGTCTTTTTTGCATATAGCCTTTTTGACCAAGTTTCCCCTCCCTTCGTAAAATATTGTTTATTACTGTTTATTGGAATTGGCCTAGCTTGGTGTTTTTTAATGAAACCTTCGTCTATTATCTTTTTTATTGCATTTAGTTGTATCAAAGTGCTGCAACTTCTTTTAGTAAATCGGAACAAACAGTCTATCGTAAAATTAACCGTGGTTGCTCTCTTTTTACTGACTGGTTTCGCCAGCGCATATTATAGTTTTCAATTTTTTGTGGAAAAACAAACGATTACGGAAATCGATAAAGAACAAGCCAAACCTTGGACACTTTTTGTAATGATGGGTTTGACGGGAACTGGCGGTTACAATGATGCAGATACACAAGCAGTAAATCAGTTGCCTACACAAGAAGCCAAAAAAGCTTATACCATAAAAATGATTCAAGACCGTTTAAAAAATAAAGGATTCTTCGGTTATCTCCGTTTTCTGGCTCAAAAAAATCGTCATAATACTGCCAATGGTGATTTTGACTGGGGTTGGGATGGCGGTGATTTAATCCCAGAAACACCTTCTAAAAATCGTTGGCAAGAACACTTGCGGTCACTGTATTATCCGCAAAATCAAAAAAGTAACTATCTACGAATTTATATGCATTTTTTCTATTTACTCACATTACTAGGTCTATTGTTCAGTATCCCTCTAAAAGATTCAAAAAATAACTACGCGATTTTAAAATTAGCTTTCATTGGAGCTATTCTGTATTTATTGCTCTTTGAAGGCGGCCGCTCTCGCTATCTAATCCAGTTTATGCCGTTTTGGTACTTGTTATCAGCGAGTGGTTGGCTGGGGTTGAGAGAGATTCGAAGATACAAAAAAATAGTAAAATAGAAAAGAGGATTGAGTTAAAAATGAAAAAAAGTTTGCTGGGGTTGATTGTTTTTTTATCCTTACTGACCCTTACTTCTTGCAGAAATAAAGTGACCACAAAAGAGCTGATGGCAAACGAGTGGGCCGTAAACTCCAACGTTGATGAAGTAGTAATGATTGTATCATTCAGCGAAGATACCGCTACTTTCAAAATCAATACAGATGAACACACATCAACTGCAAAAAATGATTTGGAAAAAGCAGGCGAAGAATTAGGTAAACAAATTGCAAATAAAATAGAATACAAAGTCAAATACCATCTAAAAAACAATCAAATTCGTTGGGAAAATGAAGGAAAAGAAGTAGCTTACAAGATAAAAAAAGAAAAGCAAAATCTACTTTTCACTCCTACTAAGACAAACAATTCTGATAACCAAACAAAACTAGTTTTGAAACCTTACACAAAGAAAAGTATTGATTCTTCTACTCAAAAAGATAAAACGGAAGAAACCAGCTCTAATTATCAAAACGTCTCATCTGAAACAAACCAATCTACCTCTTCATCTACTACTAAAGAACCGCTACCACAAGTTAGCTTAGCTGATTTTATAGGCGGTTGGGGTATTCCTCAAAGTGATAACTTATTTTTTATAAATGCTGACGGAACACTCACTAGCATAACTCAATCGAATGTTCCTCTTCAAAATGTAAGTTTTTCTGTGGATGAGAATGGTAATCAAACAATGACGTTTCTTTTGAATAATACGCCCCGAACAGTAACGAAAAATAATGATGGTACTTTAACTGTTAATGGACAAATATACACTTATCTAGGTAATATTACGTTGGAACAATTAATTGAAAGAAATAATCAAACTCAACAAGTTTTTGAACAATCTGAACAGCAACCACCACAAAACTCTGATTCTAGTGAACAAATACAAAATTCTAAATCAGACCAACCTATATACGATACGGTACGAAGTGGTGAAGGTGGGCGACAGTTAGCCGAAAGAAATGGTTTAACCTTAGAAGAATTATTAGCGTTAAATCCAGGCATTGAAACTTCTGTTTTTTATCCTGGTCAGTCATTACGAATTAAATAGAAATTTAGGTATACTAATAGATAATAGTCTATAAAAGTAGAACTGGACCATCTACCATTTACTTTGGGATACCAGTTGATGGCAATCAGTTTGACGAAGTGGAACTAGACCTTGTACCGACTGACTCAGCAAAAATTGCGACATTGGATATAGCAGTTGGTCATTGATTAATAGCATATATGGAATATACGCTAAAATGAAACTTTCCCCATTCTCTATAGTTAAAGTAATGTCTAAGGAGCCTAACATTCTTTCAAGAAAGAATGTTAGGCTCCTTTTATTCAGACAATTTCAGCCACTCTTTGCGATTGCAATAGGACATAGTTTTTACAAAGACAAAATGATAAAGCAAACCGTAAGCTAGCCCCAACATATTTAACAAAATTCTTAAGTAAAGACTTGTTTCTAGCCCAAATATCATAGAAGCTGCCATGATAGCACCAACACAATTAAAAATCGTTTTACTTTTATAAGATGTGCATAAGCCTAAACAAAGTCCTCCTAAAATACCAAGTAGGTTCGTTGGTATATAAAATAACAAGATAGCCGATACTAGAGAACCAATAACGACCCCTATTATTCGTTCTTTGGCTCGTTCAGACAATTTAAACGTATCATACCCAGAAAATAATGATGAACTAGCAAATGTTGCCCACATAAAGCGGTCAATCTGAAGGTGCGTTCCTATAAAAAGTAATAAGCTAATGCCTAAAGCGTAATAACCAAACCAAATATTTCTTTGATTAAAAAAACCATTTTCTGTAACCATCTGTATAAAAGTAATCTCTTGATCCAATTTTTTATGTTTCACATGATAAACAAAAGCTAAAAGTAGATAAGCAAACACTAATACAAAGAAAGTTTGTTCTAATTGCTGAAACGATTGATAGTGAACCGTGCCAACTAAATATAAGTAGGAGAACGTATACAAGCCAGGATTACCCATTTTAGGGTTTTTACCAGTTAAGAAAAACAATGCCAGCAAGCAGATAAAATGAAGACCCCATTGTAAAAATGATACAGAAATCAGTGAAATTAGTGGACTAACACCTAGAATTGTTAACACGATTCCTAAACTAAGCAAGGCCTGTTTTTCCCTGTAGCCATATGAGACGAAACGGATACTCAACAGCAAACAAAATAATACAATTGAAAAAGGCGCTACAGCTTTTCCAAAGAAAAAAGTAATCGTCGACACCCATAAAATCGCAAACGAAACTAATAAGATATCCCTTATTAACAAGGCGCGCCAAAAATATCTCCGCTGTTTTTTAGTGTCCGCTTGATGAATTTTTTGTTTTAAAATAAATGGATCTAACTGCAATAATTGATAAAAAGTCACCTAAAATCATCTCCTAAAAATCGACTCTTCTCAATTCATTATTCCAACTTTTCCTTCTATGAAATCAGAAGAAAAGTAGTTGTGACGAACATTTTACTACAACTTTTTTTCTGAATCAATACATGCTTTATTTCTTAATTCAATACCTCTCCCGATACGATTTGCTTACTTCATAAAAAATAAGCCTAGAAAAAATCAAAACGATTAATTCTAGACTCAAAATTAAATAACTGTTGAACAAAAGCTAGCGCTTTTTTACATAAACTTTTCCAACAGATCCATTTCTTTTTCTAATTCTTTTTCATCATACTTGTCATACTTACCAGCTTCGTGTGCAATTTTTTTAATCTCATGAATGGCTTTTTTTTCAACAATCCATTTCTTCATACTATGTTTTTTTGTATCCTCATCTAGCGAGCCCAACTCTTCTAAACTTGCATCCAATTTGTTCAAAACGTCGGCAATTTTTGCTAATGCTTGCGCTTCTTTTTCTTCATAGTTTGACATAATAGACACCTCTTCTTAAGTATTTTTCTACTTTAAGTGTACGTCTCTGTCGTTTTATTTGCAACTAATAACTCAACTGCTTCTCAGTACGGAGGATAAGGGATTCGAACCCTTGCACGATGTTACTCGCCTAACGGTTTTCGAGACCGTCCCCTTCAGCCAAACTTGGGTAATCCTCCCTCTACATTCCATCTACAAATGAACATGTAATGAATCTATAGATAAAAAGCCTAGACCCTTACACAACAAGGATTCTAGGCTCTATCTAAATAAATTATTTAGTTTCACGGTGTAAAGTAACTTTTCTTTCACGTGGGCAATATTTTTGTTTTTCTAAACGATCAGGATTGTTACGTTTATTTTTATTTGTTAAGTAGTTACGTTCTTTACAAGAAGTACACTCTAAAGTGATGTTTACGCGCATGTTTTCCCCTCCTACTAATAATTGATCTTTCCAAGAGATTTCTTAGACTTGAATATCATACCATTTTTTTTGTCATTTGACTACCCTTTTGGGCAAATTTGTAAAGTAGTTCTACTTTACAAATTTTATTTTTTGTACATTTCCATATACGCTTCTAAAACTTCTTTGGCAATCGTTTGGTTTGGTTTGGATTCTTCGTCATTTAAGTGCGGTAAAACAACGCTAATTGCAATTTCAGGGTTTTCGTAAGGCGCATAAGCCACCAAGTTACTATTAACCGTTGTGTGAACAATTCCGTTAGCATCCTTTGCTTGCGTTTCGGCGGTCCCTGTTTTAGCAGCAATCGAAAACTTGTCTGATTTTAAACCCGGTGCCGTAGTAAATTGACTAGTTCCATTTACCACATTATAGAAACCTTGTTGAAGAATTCCTATCTGGTCTTCAGAAATATTCACTTTATTCAAAACTTTCGGTTCGATTTCTTTTAAAATTTTTCCTAAAGCTCCATTTTCATCATTGCCATAGATTCCTTCTACCACATGGGGTTGCACGCGGATACCATTATTTGCGACAGTGGAAACGTACTGTGCTAATTGTAACGCGCTATAGGTATCATATTGTCCAAAAGATAGGTCAAGAAGATTACCGCCTTGTGGCGCAGAAGACGAATCCTTAAAGTCCTTGTTTTGAATTCCTGTTGTTTCTCCTGGTATATCAATTCCAGTTTTCGTTCCCATACCATATTCTGCAAAAGCTTTTCTTAATTCTTTAAAGACAGTGTCATCTCCTACTTCATAAGGGAAAATCATATTGGGATAATAATTCACACCCATCATTTTAAAGACTAATTTCATCATATAAGCATTCGAAGAATATTCTAACGCTTGCTCCGCAGTTAATTGCATGGTTGTTCCGCCAGAAGCATTCCACCAAGAAGCTTTTGGATTACTACCTGCTAGTAAAATAGCTTCATCTGTTAAAACATCATTGCCTTTAATGACGCCTGTTTCATAACCAGCTGTTAAAGTACCTGCTTTCACAACTGATCCAGGAACTTCAGAATTCAAAATAGGTGCTAAAGGATTAGGTGTGACTTCTCCAGTTGCTAAATCATGATGAAATCCTGACATCGCTAAAATAGCTCCTGTTTGAGGGTTCATAGCAACGACATACGCATTTTCTGAGTATGGTCCAATGGTTTTGACTATTTGTGAATAGTTTCGTTGTAAAATTTCATCAACTTTGTTTTGGAAATTTGAATCAATCGTTAATTTTAAGTTGGAACCTTTTTCCCCTTTGGAAATTGGGGTTTGTGAAACAATCTTTCCATTATTGTCTAAAACGACTTCTGATTTTGCTTTTTTACCTTGTAGAACGTCTTCATATTGTTTTTCTAAATAGCTAGTTCCAACACGGTCATTTCGTGCATAGCCTTTTTTCAAATATTCATCGACTTCTTCGGCTGGCAATCCTTGTTTTTCAGTTGAAACGGTGCCCAACAGGCTACGTAATGCGCCACTTTGAGAATAATCACGCGTCCAATCAGTCCCTGTTGAAACACCAGATATTTCCGCTGTGTGTTCACCAATTGTCGCAATTTCACCTTCTGTTACCCCTTCATTCTTGATGAAGACCGTGTTCATTTGTGACGCTGCATTCATTCGTTTAAAAATCGTCACTGCTTGTAAGGTTCGGTCATCAAATGCAATTTCTTCAGGGGTGACTTTTTCAACTGCTTTGGCATATAATGTGCCTTCGTCCGTAATTTTGTTGCCTTTTTCATCTTCTTTATCTTGATCGGTTAAACGGGATTGGGCTGCTTTTAAATTTTCAGGATTCGCTAACCAATAATCTTTTTTGTCACGATCCGTTAAGTTTGGATCAACTGGAACGTTAATAAGTTCGTTAACTTTATTCGCAATCGGTAAAATATCTTTTCCTTCAATATTTTTTCCTCGTGTGTATGTGATTGCTAAATTGGCTTTGTTAGAAACCAAGACTTTTCCTTGTGAATCATAAATTTGTCCTCGAGGGGATGGTGTCGTGATTTGTAGTGAAGAATTGGCAGTAATTTTTTTGTTAAACTCTTCTCCTTCTACAATCTGTAAATACCCTAAACGAACAATTAATGAAACAAATAAAGTGAATATCACAAAAAATAATAAGTTCAATCGAAAAGGAATATGTGGCTTTCTACCTCGTTGACTCTTTGCTGCGGCATCTGTTTTTTTTATTTTATCTATAAATGAGTTTTTCTTCATACCTCTAGTCCCTTCACTAAAAAGTTTCGCATTCTCATTGTAACAAAAAATAGTCAAAAAATCAGGATTATTCCCAGCTCTAAGGAAATATTTAATTATTTTGTTGTAGAAAAAAGTCAAAAGGACTTCTGAATTCAGAAGTCCTTTTGACTTTTTCTCTTTTTTTAACGGCTGTAATTGTGAACTTCAGCAGCCATGCTGTCAATGAAAATTGATAAATCTTCGACAGACGTTTCTTTGCTTCCATAACGACGGACGTTCACCGTTGCGTCTTCCATTTCTTTGTCCCCGACCACTAATTGATAAGGTACTTTTTGTGTTTGAGAGGCCCGAATTTTGTAGCCCATTTTTTCGTTACGATCATCGACTTCAACACGTAAGCCTTGTGCTTGTAAACGTTCTTTGATTTCATAAGCATACTCAGAATGCGCTTCTACAGAAACTGGGATAATAGTTGCTTGAATTGGTGCTAACCAAGTAGGGAAAGCGCCTTTGTAAACTTCTGTTAAGTAAGCCACAAATCGTTCCATTGTTGAGACAATACCACGGTGGATAACAACTGGGCGATGTGCATTTTCACCATCTTCGCCAACATAAGTTAAGTCAAAACGTTCTGGTAATAAGAAGTCTAATTGGATGGTTGATAATGTTTCTTCCATTCCTAAAGCTGTTTTTACTTGAACATCTAACTTCGGACCGTAAAAGGCAGCTTCGCCTTCTGCTTCAAAGTAATCTAATTCTAATTCATCCATGGCAGCTTTTAACATCGCTTGCGCTTTTTCCCACATCGCATCATCATCAAAATATTTGTCTGTATTATTTGGATCACGATAGCTTAAGCGGAAACGATAATCTGTAATGTTAAAGTCAGCATAGACTGCCACCATTAACTCCAAAGTACGTTTAAATTCGTCTTTAATTTGGTCAGGACGAACAAAAGTATGGCCATCGTTTAAAGTCATTTCACGAACACGTTGTAACCCTGATAATGCGCCAGATTTTTCATAGCGGTGCATCATCCCTAATTCAGCGATTCGAATTGGCAATTCGCGGTAACTATGAATGTCATTTTTATAAACCATCATATGGTGTGGACAGTTCATTGGACGTAATACCAGCATTTCGCCATCGCCCATATCCATTGGTGGGAACATATCTTCATGGTAATGATCCCAGTGACCAGATGTTTTGTATAATTCCACATCTGCCATAATTGGTGTATACACATGTTGGTAACCTAAGCTAATTTCTTTGTCCACAATATAACGTTCAATTGTACGACGAATGGTTGCGCCTTTTGGTAACCAGAAAGGTAACCCTGAACCAACTTCTTGTGAAACCATAAATAAATCTAATTCTTTTCCTAATTTACGGTGGTCACGTTCTTTGGCTTCCTCGCGCATTTTGATAAATTCTTTTAAATCTTTTTTATCGAAAAAGGCAGTGCCATAAATCCGTTGCATCATATGATTGTCAGAGTTTCCGCGCCAATAAGCACCAGCTACTGAAAGTAGTTTAAAGACTTGAATCCGTCCTGTTGAAGGGACGTGAACACCACGACATAAATCAACAAAATCGCCTTGATCATAGACAGTGATGATTTCATCTTCTGGCAAATCTGTAATTAATTCAACTTTGTAAGGATCATCAGCAAATAATTCTAACGCTTCTGCACGTGAGATTTCTTTACGAACGATTGGGTTATTTTCCTTCACAATTTTCATCATTTCGGCTTCAATTGCAGGTAAATCTTCCGCTGTCACAGGAGATTCCCCATTATCTGTATCATAGTAGAACCCAGAATCAATCGCAGGACCTACGCCAAATTTAATGTTAGGGAAAAGACGACGTAAGGCATTAGCCATTAAATGAGCTGATGAATGACGTAAAATTCCTAAAGCATCTTCATGATCAGGTGTCACGATTTCAAGCGAACCATCTTCTACGATAGGACGATCTAAATCGATTAAAACACCATTGAATTTACCAGCTAAAGCTTTTTTGGCTAAACTGTTGCTAATACTTTTAGCAACATCAAATGTTGTAATCCCAGAATCAAACGGTTTAACAGCGCCATCTGGAAAAGTAATGTGAATAGACATAATAAAATTCTCTCCTTTTAATTTTTTTGATTTGAAGCGTTTCATTGTGTTCCTGTTTTTCACAATGAAACGAAACAGCCACCTGTTCCCCTTGTTAAAAAACAAAAAGTCCTAGTATTCTAACGAATACTAGGACGAAAATATCGTGGTTCCACCTAATTTTGAACACAAATAATCTGTGTTCCTCTAGCGTGTTAACGGTGCGACCGCCTTTGTTTCAACAAAGGTTTCGAAAGTGGTCATCCCTTGTGCCAATCTGGAAAATTTTCAGCCAAGATTTTCCTCTCTAATAGATCGCGGGCAAGTTCAGTTGTCTTTCTCATCAATCATTTATGCACTTATTTAACCACTTATTTTCAGAAAAAGCAAGTGATTCAACAGAAATTCTCTGAAAACTTATTTTTTCCATTCGCCGCCTTGTGCATAGCGGTCTTTTTTCAATTCATTGACAATCACATGGATATTCTCTTTTGGTGCACCAGCGTTTTTTGACACAGCTTCTGTAATATCTTTGACCATATTAGTTAACTGTTCTTCTGTGCGGCCTTCAATTAATTCTACATGTACAAATGGCATCTTCGTTCCCCCAATTTAAATTGCTTGTTCTGTTTGTATCATAGAGCGGGTTATGACGCTTGTCAATAAAAAATTGGAGACGTCAGTCGTTACGGTTGACGTCTCCAATTTTTACTTTTCAGATACACAGCTGGACCAAAGTACGGTCTTGCCTAATATCTCTTTTTATACTTCTTCGCCGTAATCTACAGGTTTATCAAATTCACCTGGTGCATCATCATAGATATGTCCATAAATAATTACCGGCATTCCGTCATAGGATACATCAAAGATTTTTGAAACTTCTGTTCCTGGCGTATTGATACAGCCATTACTACCAGCATCGGTTTTAAAGGCTTCTTTATCGCCATACTTATCCAATTTATGGTCGGAGTCATGAATCCCGATTTGTGTGACAACGCCCCCTTGACTTAATAACGGCATCCAATATTTTACTGGCACACTGTATCGAGAACCATCAAGCATTTGACCTTCTAAATTCACATCGGTTGTCCGATATAAAATTGTATGGAATCCTGGTACTGTTGCGGTTCCTTTGTTATATCTGCCAGTAATGACATCTGTGGTGACTATTTTTTTGCCATCAATGAAACAATACATTTTTTGATCTTTTAAATCAATTTCAATGTAATTATTGGCAATTTTACTATTTTCTTTGGTATCACCAACCAACGGAGCAGTGATTGCATTCGTTTGTTCTTGGCTATTCAGCGCGTTTACTAGTAGTTCTTGCGTTTTGGTCCCATCAATCGACCAGCCATAACTTCCGTTGTTTTTAAAACGACGTGTCGTGCCGTGAACATCTGTAAATAAAACTGGTTGATTAGCAGAACCATATGTTGTTTCTAATTGTGTCACCCAAGTAGTTAGTTTTTCTTTGTTGATTGTGCCATCATCATTCAGCACGTTTTGAATTTGTGTTTTATCAAAGGCTACTTTTTCACCATTAATATCAACTGTAATTGTTTTATTTAACTTGTTATTGAGCGTTGTCAATGTTGCCTTTAACGTTTGATCCTCTTTTGTAATTTCAGGGGCTTTATAAAAATCTTTGGCGTTGTATTGATAGTTGCCTTTTCCCGCTTCAACATCCGCAATAATCTGCTGATTTAAGCGCTGTGTGTCCACTACTGTGCCTTGTTCTTCGGGAACAATTTCAAAAGTGCCATTGCCTCGACGGATACTCGCATTTTTGCTTGGTTTCCCCTCTGGAAAACTCAAAGTTGCTAATTTGGCTTCTAGTTCTTTTTTGAATGCCTCGTTTAACGGTAGCTTCACCTTGCTACTGTGTAAATGGTCTTTTAAAAATTTTTGATCCAATTGGTATTTTTTAGGAAGTTGAATTTTTTCTTCTTTTGTCCCCGTTTGAACCACAACTTCTTCGGTTTGATTCACTTGCGCTAATTTTTCTTCTGCAGCATTTACATTTAACCAGCCTACAGAAACTCCATTTACTTTTGTGGTTGGTAAAAAGTGACTTTGAAAATAAACATAGCTGCCCCCAGCAACCAGAGCTAGTCCAACCAAAGAAGTAATAATTACTTTCTTTTTATTATTTTTTCCTGATTTTTGACGACGTGTATTACGCATTTGCATTTCTTCTTTTTTCATTTGTTCATCCTTTATATCAATAATTTTAGGTTTATTTCTTAGAGACTATGCAACAAACAACTGCGGTAATAGGTTCCCTTTCTCTCGCAGATTAATTTTTTCAATTATACACTATTTCTACGTTGTTTTCAGCTTATTTTCCTTGTAAATCCTTTAATCTTAAAGAATTTGTATACTCTGTGACTTTTTTTGCTTCTTGTAAATGATACGTAAACTGGGCCATTTTAGCAAAATCCTGAGCGACGACGTCAAAAAAGGCTTGTGTCTTTATTAAGCTGTTCCAACAAGCTTCTTTACTAGAAAAATCCAGCAACGATGCTAATTGATCCATCGTGTCAGGAGTGACATAATTTTTCAGATACTTAAATTGTTTCCCAACAGAAATTGGCTCTGGTTCCTGCCAAGCCGCTTGCCAAGAAAGCAAGCGCAACAGTTCCTGCTGACAATATTCATAGAGATGTGTGACAGCGTAAAATAGTTCATTCCGACAAAGTCCCTTAACTACATACGTACTAACCCACCAAAATTCATTGCAACAATCGTTAAACTGCTGCTGATTCGGAACTGTTACTGTATAATTTTTATCAGATGCTACAGGTAAAGGCGGCAAATTTTCATCTTTGTCTAACAAGATAATTGCTAAAGAATCGCCTTCATGCCAATTGTCTTTTTCTGCGAGAGGACATAACGTTAAATCGATACGTTGGCCATCTTCAAATAACATTAAAAATGTTTCCCGCGTCTTCGGTTCTATGGGAAATAAGGTCATTTCCTTGGGACGTTGCATAATTAATGGTTGACCAAATTTTGCTGTCCACGTTGCTGTTTCAAACAACTCAGCACATGGTTCTACAATATAAACAATGTCGAAATCTTGAAAACTATCTTTTGGCGCTTTCACATTCGTACGAGAACCCACCATTCCCACGGCTCGAATGTGTTCTTCTTGTTTTGCTACATCCATAATAAGTTGAAACATTTCTTCTTCTGTACGCATTCACTCGCTCCCTCTCTTCAAAAGTTTCTATTAAAACATAGATTTTTTTATAAGTCTTTTGTTTTCTATCGCTTTTTCTATGGTACTTCGTATACACTAACATTACAAGGAGGGATGTTTCATGCATTGGTTAAAAATAACAAGTTTATCCATTGTCAGTTTTGGCTTTTGTATTCTTTTGATTTTAGGTCTACTTATTTTTACTGGCAAAAATACGCAACCCACCGATAAACCAGATGCTATTTTAATTTTAGGGGCCCGTGTTTTAGGGACGTCTAAAGAAACCGCACTGCCCAGCCGTGTTTTGCAAGCTCGGTTAGATGTGGCTATCCCCTATATTAAACAACACCCCGAGACACCCGTTATTGTTAGCGGAGGGCAAGGAGCAGATGAGCCGGCTACGGAAGCCGCGGTTATGAAACAATACTTGCTAAATAAAGGTGTTCCAGAAAAACAGATTCTCTTAGAAAATCGTGCCACACGCACCAAAGAAAATATTGTCAATTCACAAAAACTCCTTTCTTTTAAACGGCTAGTGATTGTTACTAGTGACTTTCACATGTACCGCTCGCAACTTTTAGCCAAGCGAGCAGGCATCTCAAATGTTTCAGGCATCACTGCGGCTTCTTCTTTTCCAAAAGATATCAAAAATTTTGGTCGAGAGCTGCTTTCTTTAGGCTATGCCTTACTCTTTGATTGGTAAAAGAGCGTCCTTCGCAAGACCATTTTGCGAAGGACGCTTTTATATTCTGTGGATTTGCTCACTTTTGTTCTCTTCTTCTTGTGTTTAAATTATAAAAATGATAACATATCTTTGTTAGCGCTTACAAACAATATTTATTTTATAGGAGGAGAAAGTTATGGGGCATCAATTGAGCACTCATTTTTTTAACAAGAAAACAGGGATTATTTCAACTTTTTTAAGTTTGATCCTTTTAGTCGGTGGGTTATTGTTTGCACTACCTGCATTTGAAGTACAAGCAGCATCAACTGTTACACCTAAAACAGTCATGTATGTAGAAGTAAACAACCACGATTTTAACAATGTGGGAAAATATACTTTAGCTGGAACCAATCAACCTGCTTTTGATATGGGGATTATTTTTGCAGCCAATATTAATTATGATACGGTCAATAAAAAACCTTACTTATATCTAAATGAACGGGTCCAACAAACTTTAAACGAAGCTGAAACACAAATTCGTCCAGTTCAAGCACGCGGCACTAAAGTCCTATTGTCTATTTTAGGCAACCATGAAGGTGCTGGCTTTGCTAATTTCCCAACTTACGAAAGTGCGGATGCCTTTGCAGCTCAATTAGAACAAGTCGTTAATACGTATCATTTAGATGGTATTGATTTTGATGATGAGTATGCTGAATACGGAAAAAATGGGACGCCTCAACCAAATAATTCTTCGTTCATTTGGTTACTTCAAGCCTTAAGAAATCGCTTAGGCAATGATAAATTAATTACTTTTTATAATATTGGACCAGCGGCTGCGAACTCTTCAGCTAATCCTCAAATGAGTTCTTTAATTGATTATGCTTGGAACCCTTATTATAGTACCTGGAATCCACCACAAATTGCAGGTATGCCTGCTTCTCGTTTAGGTGCTTCTGCCGTTGAAGTTGGTGTCAATCAAAATCTAGCTGCGCAATATGCCAAACGTACAAAAGCGGAGCAATATGGTATTTATCTAATGTATAACCTCCCAGGAAAAGATTCATCTGCGTATATCTCGGCGGCGACACAAGAACTTTATGGTCGAAAAACGAACTATTCACCAACTGTTCCAACACCTTAATTATTATCTCGTGTCTACAAGCGCCAACATGTAAAGAGTTAAAAGCCAGCTTACTACAAGCTGGCTTTTTGGTATCTTGAGCGAATCGTTTTGAACATAAAAAAGACCCGCCCTTTGGGTAAGGACGGGAAAGGAGTTAAAAATGAAAAAGTGTTTTGTGTTGTTAAGGTTGTTTGTTGATATGCTTATATCTTACAAACTAAATGTGAAGATTTTGTGATCATTTCATTCTTATTTTGCTACTTTTATAGGAATTAAATAGATTGCCACTAGACTATCTTTAGTTGCCTCGTGCATCCGTTATTCTGACTGCTCCTTGTGGTGATACTCTGTAAAAACCGACAGTCCCTGTCCCTCCATTTGCAACCATCTGTTTCGATTGGGCTCTAAAAAAGAAGTCATTTCCATTCATACCCAAAAATCCAAGGTTCGTATCATTATTTTCTGCATCAGTCAGTGTCTTTCTAATATATGTCTCTGCTTTTTCTTGTGTATCGATGATTTTTGCCTCTTCATTTTGGTCTTGATTTTCCTCTTCAGAAGAACGATAGTAATACTCTTCCGCAGGATAATTTCCACTATCTTGAGTAATTAACAATCGCGGTTTCGTCTTATCCGATTGGTCGCCGTTAGGATTTTCAACACCAATTCTATATAATAATAGCGCAGCACCAGTAGGCCCCCACCTAATACTTAAGCTTGTAATTGGTCGCGACTCATCAGTAGGTGAATCCTTCGTAATCATTCCTCCGGTATTTGTGCTACCATCAGGATGAATGATCAAACTCTCTCCTTTACCATTTTTCCATGTTCCAACTAAAGTAGTAAAATCGCCAGCATTAATCGCTGTAGTATCTAAATCAGCTGTGGTTAGCTGACTGTTGTTTTCATCAGCTGCAGACTCTTCACTTTTCACTGATTCGTTAGACTCGACACTGCTGCTCGCTTGTTCGTTTGTCTTATCAATTGTTTCACTCGTTTTTTCATTCGTCTCTTCAACTTTAGAGGATGCCTCCGTTGAAGCGGTCACTTTCTTTTCTTTTGGTTCCCGACAAGCAGTTAATGATAAAACCGCTAGCCCGACAAAAAACGCGAACATTCCCTTTTTCACGCCTATTCACCCCGTTCAATGATCTATCTTACTAGACTATTGTACTATTAATTCAACTGTTTAGACAAATATTTATGGAACAGACAAAAGTTGAACCTGTCATTGAATGCTTTGTGTCACATGGACCTATCAATCAACTTTCTTTTTTCTATGTATTATATGAAAAAAAGTGAGCCATCAGTCAAAATGACCGATGGCTCACTTTCTAAATCTTAAAACAAACGAACAAATGGATTATTCAGGTAAATCTACATTATGATGAACTTTTTGAACATCTTCTAAATCTTCTAAAACGTCTAACATTTTTTCAAAGTTCGCTAAATCGTCGCCTTCTAATGTTACTTCGTTTTGTGGAACCATTTCTAACTCAGTAACCGTGAATTCTTCAATGCCTTTTTCTTTTAACGCTTCTTGTGCATGGTGGAAATCTTCTGGTTCTGTGTAAACGATAATTTGACCGTCTTCTTCAACAACATCGCGAACATCAATGTCTTTTTCCATTAAGTATTCTAAAATTTCATCCGCATCGTCACCAGCAAAGCCAATGATACCTGTATTATCAAACATGTAGGAAACAGCACCGCTGACACCCATGTTTCCGCCGTTTTTACCAAATGCGGCCCGTACATCTGCTGCTGTTCGGTTCACGTTGTTTGTTAAAGCATCAACAATGACCATTGAACCATTTGGCCCAAATCCTTCATAGCGTAATTCAGAATATTGTTCATCTGCTGAACCTTTTGCTTTTTCAATAGCGCGATCAATAATATGTTTTGGTACATTGTATGTTTTGGCGCGTTCGATTACAAACCGTAATTTTTGGTTTGCATGAGGATCAGGGTCTCCTGACTTCGCTGCTACGTAAATTTCAATCCCGAATTTTGCATAAACACGGCTATTGTTTGCGTCTTTGGCAGCTTTTTTCTCTTTAATATTTGCCCATTTACGGCCCATATTCTCACTTCGCTTTCTCTGATTTGTTGTTAGTATCTTATCCCTTGTTTATTATACTGGGGAAACTGATTTTTGTTAAGTATTTTTTAGGTATCTGGCGAAAATCGTAAGGGAAACCGACCAAAATTTTGTTCTTTTAAAGAAGAATCTCCCATCTGATATAGTTGATTGGCGCGAATATCTAACGAAAGCATTGCGCGGTTTTCTTTAGATACTTTGGAAATTACCGGCAATTGAATCTGTGCTTTGGTTTCTTTTAGATAAGCTTGTCCCTTTGGCGTAAATCCTAGCACATGGAGATAACTGTTTTGCCAAACAGTTTCAACTTCTTCTTTGGTCATATTTAACAATATATAGGTTGCTAATCGTTGCAACCTTGTCCAAGTATAACGCTTCGTTTTCATACGTTCCATTAATTCGTGAAAAGAACCTGCTGCTTGGATTTGATCTTTTAGTCGATATTCAAGTCCTTCCGTCATTTGGTAAATGGCTTGTAACTCTTCTAACGAGGATTGAACAATTTTATACTTTAGGAAGGGCCAATAGTTTTCCCATGAAATCATTGTCTGTGTTTGTAAATGTTGTGCGGTTATAGAAGGAACCGTTGGCAGCACTTGCGTTATTTCTTGTTGAAAAACACTTTGCCTAATCGCCGTGGCGCTAGCAACTTTCCCAGAAATCGTTGCATCATGAAAGCCCGCTTGTTTTCTAGCAATTGGGTAGAGCGTCATCGGGGTTGGATACGTGGCATTTTCCTTTGCATAACTCATCCCCAAAATATGATTAGGCGAAGAAAAATCAAACCTGCTTTCAGGATATACTTGACGAAAAACAGCAGTCATTTTTTGTGGATAACTCAATTGTTTGTCTGTCAATGCGTGAAACGTTTGATCAATTAAGGATTGGTTTTCTTGGACAAACTGGCCGAAAGCCGCATAATCAATTGCACTTGTACTATCTGTTCCAAAACATAAGCTCTCACATTGCAACGCCTGCAATAATTTTATACCGCCTTTGGCAAAGTAATCCGCAGACTGTACCGACCAAGCTGTCGGCAATTCAATGACTAAATCCACACCATTTTGCAAAGCTTCTTCTGCTCTGGCCCACTTATCTAGTAAGGCTGGTTCTCCTCTTTGTAAAAAATTTCCACTCATTATAGCAATCACTACTTCAGCTCCGCTTTGTTGGCGAGCTTGTTGGGCATGATAGCGATGTCCATTATGAAAGGGATTATATTCCACGATAATGCCACAGGCTTTCACTCTAGCCACCTCCGTTATAAAAAAATGGACTTATCAGCAAAGAGACAAACGTTTTTAAGCGCTGTCCCAAGCTCATAAGCCAAATCTTATTAATCTCTTTGACAAACAAAGAACCAGCGTTCACTTGTTTCAGTTGGTGCTTCATCTGTAAAGTCTGCATAAACTTTGACGTTCATGAAACCAGCACTTTCTAACATTCGTAAATAGTTATCTAACGAATAGGTTCGTTCTTGATGCAATTCATCATACCGAACAAAGTGCTCATCTGTTTCCTGTTCTTTCACAAAAAATGTTAAGAAATGTTCGATGCTGTGTTCTTTTTCACCAGCGTAACTATCCCATAGAAAAGCAAATTCTTCTGTTTGATAATGATAGCTATATTCTGGAAAAACTGAATCAATTTTGTAA
The DNA here is from genome assembly GCF_051711865.1 of Enterococcus sp. DIV2419. NCBI lineage: Bacteria > Bacillati > Bacillota > Bacilli > Lactobacillales > Enterococcaceae > Enterococcus > Enterococcus sp. DIV2419. The sequence goes on along the minus strand of NZ_JBIONS010000001.1, from coordinate 669,393 downwards.
GTAGAATGAACATCAAAAATGAATGTTCCTTCCTCTTCTAACGCTTGATAAACTTCATCGAACACTTGTTGTACTTCTTGGCGATTAGCCATATAGCACAGTGAATCAGAAAAACAAGTGATGGCTTGGTATTGTCCCACTTCAGATAAATCTAGCATATTTCCCTGAACAAATTGAACTGGTACTTCTTCTTCAAAGGCTCGTTCACTAGCAATCATCAACATTTCTTCTGATAAGTCTAAGGCCGTCACATCGTAACCACTTTTCGCAAAATCAACTGCTAAAGCGCCTGTGCCACAAGCCATTTCAAGAATTTGTTGGGTTCCCTGTGGGAGATGACGATTGGAAAAATCCAACCATTTTTGGTATAGGCTTTCGTCCATCACTTCGTCATAGACGAAAGCAAACGTTTCATAGGCCATTTTAGTCGACCCAAGCGCTTAGATCAACCATTGGGGCATCTGACCATAATTTTTCTAAGTTGTAAAAGGCACGTTCTGAAGATTGGAATACATGGACAATAACATCGCCTAAATCGATTAAAATCCATTTTCCGCCTTCTTTACCTTCCACACGTTTGACTTCTACTTGATTTTTGGCTTCTTGTTCGTTAATTTCATCAACAATCGCATTGATTTGACGTTCACTATTGGCTTGGCAAATTAAAAAATAATCTGCTAATAATGAAATCTCTCTTACGTCTAATGCGACAATTTCTTCTGCTCGTTTTGAATCTGCTGCTTTGACAGCAATTTCTAAAATTTTCTGGCTATCTATGATAGTTCCCTCCTAGTAATTCTTTCTTCTTTTATTTTTGATTAACGACCCATTGATTGTAGGTCTCTAACGTTTTTGGATAAATTTTATGTTCTTGTTCAATCAAATGTAACAAGGTATGTTTCGTCTCATAAGCAACCGCTGCATCTAAGTCAACAAGGGCAATTTCACGGGCTTCTTTCACACCTGGAAAATCACGTCCTGGTTCAATGTAATCTGCTACATAAATAATTTTATCTAGCAAGCTCATCTTAGCAGCCCCAGTTGTATGCACACGAATTGCCTGCAAGATTTCTTCGTCATCAATGGCTAATTCCCGTTGAACAATATCCGCCCCAACTAAGCCATGCCAAATTTCATTGCCATAGTTTAATAAAGCCAAATCAAAACCATCTCGGCGAATAATCAACTCGAATTCATCGTTTGGACGTTCTTTGGCGTAATCATGCGTCAAAGCAGCAATACTTGCTTTGGCTTCATCGGCACCATATTTCGCTGCCAAGGCCACAGCTGTTTCCTCGACTCCTAACACATGGCGAAAGCGACGTTCACTCATTTGCATTTGAACTTTTTGCATTAATAATTCACGTTGTGCAGCATCATAATTTGTTATCCAGCTCATCTTGATACAGTCCCTTCTCTTGAATATAGTTTATCACATTCTCTGGAAGAAGATAGCGTGTTGAGCAACCACTTTTGACTTTTTGTCTAATCAAAGTGGAACTAATCGCCATCTGCGGAACATCGACCCAAATAATTGGATAGGTAGATTCCGTTGGATAATTAGGACGCCGAATGCCGACAAATTGAACTAAATGGAGTAAGTCATCAATCCGATGCCATTTGGGCAAGTATTCCACCATATCTCCACCAATTATAAAATAATAATCAGTATCTGGATTGGCTTCTTTTAAAGCTTTCATCGTATCATATGTGTAACTTTTGCCTTTGCGAATTAATTCAATTGGCTCAATATCTAAGCAGGGATTATCAGCCACTGCTAGTTCTAACATCGCTAACCGATGTTCACTGCTAATTGTTTTCTTTTCGTCTACATGTGGTGGTAAGTACGTAGGCATTAAGTAAACTTTGTCCAAACCTAGTTGATTTTGAACTTGATCGGCCATGACAAGATGTGCTAAATGAACGGGATTAAAATTACCACCTAACAAGCCGACTTGCTTTCTTGTTTGAAAACGTAACGGTTCCTCTTGCAAGAGAACGTCCGCTCCTTGACGCGCTTGTCTTTTTTCTCCCATTGTTCATCCCTCCAATATTAAATCTCTTTGACTGCTGCTGAAATTTTTTGATATTTTTCTTTACTTGATGGCTTGAATAAGACCAACACGCGACCAATAATTTGTACCACATCGCAATGAATGGCTGCTGTTAGTTCTTCTGCAACCTCTTCTGCTACTTCATCTGTATTTTGTAATAACGTGATTTTAATCAATTCACGTTTTTCCAACGCTTCATCAATTTGTGTAATCATTGCGTCATTCAAACCACCTTTGCCTACTTGAAAAATAGGTTGTAAATGATGTGCCTGACTACGTAAATAACGTTTTTGTTTTCCTCTAAGTTTCAAATTGTTTGCCTTCTCTCTAAAATTTAAATTAATGCTTTTCTACGTAAAACATCGACACCTTTAGGCGCCCAACCAGCGACTACACCAGGTTCTGTGACAGTAATCCAACCTAGACCAGCAAACACAATATCCGTTTTTTCTTTCACGGAAAATTCAAAGCGCACTAATTCAGGAAACTCAGCGACTTCATCGGCACGTGGGGGCTGCAATAAGCCACCAACATGTTTTTCATAAAAAGCATCGGCGGTTGCTGTTTTTGTTCGGTGTAAATTTAAGTCATTGGAAACGTAGGCAATGAAGGAACTTTTAGCACCTTGGACATAATCAAAGCGAGCCAAGCCACCTAAAAACAAGGTTTGTTCAGCATTTAATTGGTAAACTTTCGGTTTGATTTCTTTTTGCGGTGCAATAATTTTCAAGTCTTTTTTACCTAGGTAATGTGCCATTTGATGACGGTGAATAATTCCGGGCGTATCGATTAAGAAGTGGCCATCGTCTAATGGAATTTCAATTTTATCTAGCGTTGTTCCAGGAAATTGTGATGTCGTAATCACATCTTGAACACCCACTGTTTGTTGAATGATTTGATTGATTAATGTTGATTTTCCAACATTGGTCACACCTACGACATAAACGTCTCGGCCTTCACGATATTTTTCGATTGTATCTAATAACTCTTGCATTTCTTGTGGTTTCTTGCCACTTGTTAGTAAAACATCAACAGGGCGTAATCCTGCTTCATGGGCCCGTTCTCTCATCCATTGAACCATTTTAGGTTTTTTTAATGATTTAGGCAAAATATCCACTTTATTGCCAACTAACAACACAGGATTATCTCCGATAAAACGATGTAGTCCTGGAATAAGAGAGCCATTAAAGTCAAAAATATCCACTACGTTCACAATCAGTGCATCTTCTGTTCCTAAACCATTCAATAAACGTAAAAAGTCATCGTCGGTTAATTGGACATCTTGAATGTCATTATAATGTCTTAAGCGAAAACAACGTTGGCAATAAACTTCCCCTGTTTCCATTCCTTTTTCGAAAGCTGTTTTTGGTGTATAGCCTAATTCATGAGGATTTTCCGTTTGGATAATCGCACCACAGCCAATACAATGAACTGCCTCTGTCATTCTAATCCGCCTCTCCATGTCATTTCTGGATGTTTTTTTGATAAGTATTTCATAATTTTCCGTTCAAAGAACCGATTGATTCTAGTATTCCAGCCATCTGTATCGACAATCGGTTGAACTAAAACATTGCGTATACACGCTGCGTTAGCTCCCCGAATATCTGTCATAATCTGATCGCCGACCATTAACATTTCAGATGGCTTCAAGCCTAATTTTTTTTCTGCTAATTTGAAGCCACGTGCGGTTGGTTTCAAGGCACGTGCTACATAATCTAAGTCAAACTTTTCAACAACGCGTTTAATCCGGCTGTCTTTGTTGTTTGAAACAACGAGGACAGTAATTCCTGCATTTTTCATTTCTAATAACCAAGTTTTTAATTCTTCTGTTCCATCGGGATTATTCCAAGCAATTAACGTATTATCTAAGTCAGTTAGTACTGCCTTAATCCCTAGTTTTTTTAATTGTGCGGGGGTAATTTTATAAATCGCATCAATCATCCATGTCGGTTTATATTTTGAAAACATCGTGACTCCTCTCACTGACACTATGTAGTTTCTTCGATTTTAAGAGACTGAAACATAACTAAACAATTATGCTTCAGTCTCTACCTATTGTATTATACTGCATTTTACTGAAAATTTCTATAAAGGACGGTCGTTCCTTGTAAAAGAACAAGTAAAATAAAAGAAAAAAATAAAAAAAGCCACCCATCAACCCCTGAAAAGTTCGTTGATGAGTAGTAACTTCTAATATTTGCGAAAACGTTGGTATCTTTTTTCTAGTAACGTTTCCGTATCTAATTTAGCTAATTCAGTTAATTTTGAAATGAACGCTTTTTGTAACATGCGATTAATTTTTGCTTGTTCCAGAGGCCGACCGTTCATAACTTCTGGAATTACTTTATCTACAATAGCTAATTCCTTCAGCTCTGTCGCTGTGATTTTCATCAATTCTGCTGCTTCTTTCGCACGACTGCCATCTTTCCACAAAATAGAGGCGAAACCTTCTGGCGAAAGAACCGCATAAATCGTGTGTTCCAACATCCAAACTTCATCTGCGACTGCTAAAGCTAAAGCACCGCCACTGCCGCCCTCACCAATGATGACTGAGATGATTGGCACTTTCAAATCAGACATTTCTAACAAGTTTTGCGCAATGGCTTCCCCTTCTCCTCGCTCTTCGGCACCAATTCCACAATAGGCACCAGCAGTGTTCACAAAGGTAATGACTGGGCGGTTAAATTTTTCCGCTTGTTTCATTAAACGTAACGCTTTGCGATACCCTTCAGGATTAGGTGAACCAAAATTACGTTCAATATTTTCTGGTAGATTTCGGCCTTTTTGGATACCTACCACTGTAACTGGTTTCCCTTGCAAAGTAGCAACACCACCGACTACAGCTAAATCATCGGCAAAGTAACGATCCCCATGAAATTCTAAAAAGTCCTCAAAAATTGCTTCTATATATTCTAAAGTTGTCAAACGATCTTGGGCTCTTGCCAAGGTAACAACATCATTGGCTGTTTTCTTTTCCATGTTAGCGCCACCCTTCCAAAGAATGTAAACGTAACAAGTCGCTCAATCGTTGACGCAAAAGATTTCTTGGCACAATCTGATCTACAAAACCATGTTCTAAAAGAAACTCGGCCTTTTGAAAATCATCTGGCAACTCTTGACGAATCGTTTGTTCAATTACACGGCGGCCAGCAAAACCGATTAAACTCTGAGGCTCTGCCAAAATAATATCGCCATCCATCGCAAAACTTGCGGTAACACCGCCAGTCGTTGGATCAGTCAATACCGTAAGATACAGCAGCCCTGCTTTGTTATGCCGTTGCAAAGCGGCCGAAATTTTCGCCATTTGCATCAATGAAAAAATTCCTTCTTGCATACGGGCACCACCAGATGCAGTGAAAATCACTACTGGTAAATGCTTTTCCGTCGCCCGCTCAAACAAGCGTGTGATTTTTTCACCAACAATCGTTCCCATACTGCCCATGATAAAATTAGCGTCCATGATTCCAATTGCAACAGCTTGTCCTTCAATTGTTGCTTCTCCCGTTAAGACAGCTTCATCTAGCCCAGTTTTTTCTTGCATTTTTTCAATTTTTTCAAGATAACCAGGAAAATTTAGTGGATCTTTTGTCACTAATTCACTGTCCCAATTGTGGAAACTTTTTTCATCAACGGTTATCGCTAATCGTTCCCATGCACCAATCCGAAAACTATAGCCACAATGCGGACAGATTTTTTCTGCACCCATTTCTTTTGTATACAGTGTTCGCTTACAAGAAGGGCATTTTGCCCACATATTATCTGGAACAGAAGGCTTCTTTGATGCATCATTTGCATCAGCACGATTTGGATTAATGCGAATGTAATTTTTCTTTTTAAATAATGCCATTTGCTTACTCCTCGTATTTTAGCGGCAAGAGCACAGCTTCTTTCAAAAGATCAATGATCTTTCCAAGCAAGAGAGCTCTTGCGGCGTTCTTTCTTTAATGATTGCTTTCTGGCTCCCAATTTGGTAGAAATGTTTCTTGTAAAAAGCTTGTGTCATAGTCACCTGTCAAAACATTGTCATGTGTAATTAAATCCAATTGGAATTCGGCATTCGTAATAATACCTTCTGTTACAATTTCATTTAAAGCCCTTTGCATTTTCATCAAGGCATCAAAACGATTTTCACCATGTACAATGACTTTCGCAATCATTGAATCATAATAAGGTGGAATTGAATACCCTGAATACATAGCGCTGTCTACACGCAAGCCCATTCCACCACTAGGCAACAAGAGATTTTGAATTTTACCTGGTGAAGGAGCAAAATTAAAGGCAGGATTTTCAGCGTTAATTCGGCACTCAATCGCATGCCCAGTCATGGTAACATCCTCTTGGGTATAGCCTAAAGGTTCACCTGAAGCAATTTCTAATTGTGCTTTGACTAAATCAATCCCTGTTACCATCTCCGTAACTGGATGTTCGACTTGGATGCGGGTATTCATTTCCATGAAATAAAAGTCGCCAGCTGGATCCATCAAAAATTCAATGGTTCCGGCATTTTCATAATGCACAGCTTGGGCTGCTCGAACGGCCGTTTCGCCTAACATCTGACGCTTTTCTTCAGAAATAGCAATCGATGGTGATTCTTCTAACACTTTTTGATTATTTCTTTGTAGTGAGCAATCACGTTCCCCTAAGTGAATCACATGCCCATATTGATCACCTAAAATTTGCACTTCGATATGACGTGCTGGATAAATAATTTTTTCTAAATACATATCATCATTACCAAATGCGGCTTTGGCTTCTTGCTGCGCTGAAGTAAAGTGTTTCGGTAACTCTTCTTTTGAAAGAACTTTTCGGATTCCTTTTCCGCCACCACCAGCAGCTGCCTTTAACATCACTGGGTAACCAATTTCTTCAGCAATCGTCAACGCTTCTTCGACAGAATTAATGACGCCATCACTCCCAGGAATAACAGGTACCTTGGCTTTTTGCATCAGTTGACGTGCGTTTATTTTATTGCCCATTGCATCAATCGTTTCTGCTTTAGGACCGATAAAAGTAATGTTGCATTCTTCGCACATTGAAGCAAATTGACTATTTTCAGATAAGAAACCAAACCCTGGATGAATCGCTTCAGCATTGGTAACAATCGCTGCACTTAAAACAGCTTGAACATTTAAATAAGAATCAGTTGCTTTCGCCGGTCCAATACAAATGGCTTCATCTGCTAACTGTGTGTGTAACGCTTCTTGATCCGCTTCAGAGTAAACAGCAACTGTTTGGACGCCTAATTCGCGACAGGCACGAATAATACGAACAGCGATTTCTCCGCGGTTTGCGATTAATACTTTCGAAAACATTTTTCACCTATCCAATCATAAAGGTTAATTCAGCCTCGGCAACTTTTTTTCCATTAACTTTTGCCACACCTTTACCCATTCCAGCAGAAGCGCGGACTTTTAAAAGTTCAACCTCTAAAATTAATGTGTCGCCTGGTGTTACCTTTTGTCTAAATTTTGCTTTATCTAATCCACCAAAGTATGCCGTTTTCCCTTTGAATTCAGGCATTGAAAGTAATGCCACGGCGCCTGCTTGAGCCAACGATTCAATAATTAAAACTCCTGGCAAAACAGGATTCCCAGGAAAATGACCTTGAAAAACTTGCTCATTAACCGTTACATTCTTTTTCGCTACAACACGTTCCCCAGGAATAACTTCTTCAACACTATCTAATAGTAAAAAGGGATAGCGATGTGGTAAAATTTCTTGAATTTCTGTAATTGTTAATTTCATGTTTTATTCTCCTTTAGCAACTCGGAATAGCGGCTGACCAAATTCAACCACATCTTCATTGTTGACTAATACTTCAGTAATCACACCGTCAACTGTCGCCGTAATTTCATTCATTAATTTCATCGCTTCAACGATACACACAACGTCACCCGTTTTAACAGTATCTCCTACTTTGACAAAGTTTTCTTTATCTGGTGCTGGTTGTAAATAAACGATTCCTACAATGGGTGACGTAATTTCTTCTGTCTTTTCATTGGCTGTTGGTGTATTGGTTGGCGTTTCTTCAACGACAGAAACTGTTTCAACAGGCACTGACACACCACTAGCGGCTACTGGTGTTTCTTGTGGTTGCGCCACTGGTTCTACGGCACTTCGTCCAGAAACTGTATTTTTATTCATATATAATTCAAACGAGCCTTCTCGTAAATCAAATTCGGTTAAAGTTGATTGATCAAATTGTGTTAATAATGCTTTTACTTCTTCTAACTGCATGTTAATCCTCCCAGCGTTTTAAGCAAATAACTGCATTGTGGCCACCAAAGCCTAGCGAGTTACTTAAAGCATAATCAAATTTATGCTCTTTGCTTTCGTTTAAAACAACGTTCACCGTAATTGCTTCATCTTGATTTTCCACATTAATGGTTGGCGGAATAAATTGATGTTGTAAAGCATTTAGGGTAGCAATTCCTTCAATTCCACCAGCGGCGCCTAAGAGATGTCCCGTCATACTCTTCGTACTACTTACATACGCCGTTTTTGCGGCATCACCTAAAGCCAATTCAATTGCTTTAGATTCTGCACTGTCATTGGCTTGTGTGCTTGTTCCATGGGCGTTAATATAGCCAATTTTTTCTGGAGAAATCCCCGCTTCTTCCATTGCTAGTACCATGGCTTTCGCTGCGCCGCTCCCATCTGGTGTTGGTGATGTCATATGATAGGCATCGCAATTAGCACCATAGCCAACCACTTCACCTAAAATAGTTGCGCCTCGTTCTAGAGCATGATCTAATGATTCTAAAATAAAGACACCCGCTCCTTCTCCCATCACAAATCCACTACGTTCTTTATCAAAGGGAATTGAGGCTTTTTCTGGGTCAGTCGCCTTTGTTAAAGCGGTTAAGGAAGCAAATCCTGAAATACCGATTTCTGTAATAGGCGCTTCTGCTCCACCGGCAATAATGACATCGGAGTAGCCATGTTTGATATTGCGGAACGCTTCCCCAATTGAATGAGTTGCACTAGCACAAGCCGTCACTGTTGAAGTACAAATTCCTTTGGCACCAACACGTAAAGCAATATTTCCCGCCACCATGTTTCCAATCGCCATTGGAATAAATAACGGTGCCACACGTTCAGGTCCTTTGTCGTGCATCCGAATTACTTGATTTTGAATTGTTTCTAAACCACCAATCCCGGAACCCACCATAACGCCAAACCGATCCACATCTAGTTGACTGGTATCCAAGCCACTCATAGCCATTGCTTCTAAGGCCGCATAAATGCCAAATAACGAAAACTTATCCATGCGTTTGCCATCTTTTTTAACAAAATATTTTTCCATTGGAAAGTCTTTCACTTCAGCTGCTAAGGTGACACCTGTTTCACTAACATCAAATTTACTAATCGGTCCGATACCATTTTTCCCTGTTTTCAAACTTTCTAAAAAAGTCTCAGGTTCATTGCCAATCGGCGAGGTGACACCGTAACCGGTAATAACTACTCGATTCATCCTTTTGACTCCTTTCGTTTATCCGTGCATGACTAAGCCGCCATCAACATTCACGACTTGCCCAGTAATATAGGGACTTTTAGCTAAGAAAATCGCTGTAGCTGCGACATCTTCGACTTGCCCAAACGTTTGTAAGGGAATTTGCGCATTCATTTGTGTTTTAACTTTTTCCGATAAAACATCCGTCATTTCTGTTTGGATAAACCCTGGTGCAATCGCATTGCAGGTAATACCGCGCGGCGCAACTTCTCGTGCCACCGATTTAGTAAAACCAACGACACCCGCTTTACTCGCAGCGTAGTTTGCTTGACCAACATTTCCCATTAAACCGGAAACGCTAGCCATATTAATAATCCGACCACTTCGTTGTTTCATCATACGCTTAACCGCTTGTTGGGTCATGTTAAAAGTTCCTACCAAGTTAATATCTAAACAGGCATTAAAATCCTCTTTTGTCATTCGTAATAATAATTTATCATTCGTAATCCCAGCGTTATTCACCAGAATATCAATCGAGCCTAATTGGTCAACGGTTGCTTGAATCATCTCACCTGCTGCATCAAAATCAGAAATATCTCCAGAAAGGCCAATACATTTTACCCCAAAGGCTTCAATTTCTTGTCGTTGTTCTGGCGTAATCTCACTCCGACCGTTTAAAACAATATTGGCGCCCTCTTTCGCAAAAGCCAATGCAACTGCTTTGCCAATCCCACGAGTGCTTCCAGTAATAAATACGTTTTTTCCTGTTAATTCCATTTTTTACCTCCCAGTAAGTGCTGTTAACGTTTCTGTTAATGTTGCAACATCTTCCACACGGTGCATTTCAATTGTTTTGTCAATTTTTTTAACAAAACCAGTTAATGTTTTCCCTGGACCAACTTCAATCATCGTTCCCACGTTCATAGCCTTCATCGTTTCGATACTGTCTTCAAAACGTACCGCAGACATGACTTGCTTTTCCAATAACGCTTGAATTGCCTCTTGGGGCATAATTTCGGCAGTCGTATTACTAATGACAGGAATTTGCATCGTTTGAAAGTTCAATTTTGCTAAATCCTGAGCCAATTTTTTTGATGCTGGTTGTAACAGCGCCGTATGGAAAGGGCCACTCACATTTAACGGAATCATTCGCTTTACACCAGCTTCTTTGAGAAGTGTCATCGCTTGATCAACAGCAGTAACCTCACCACCAATCACGATTTGTTGTGGTGTATTATAATTTGCTGGAGCCACAATTCCGAAAGCACTGGCTTCTTGACAGGCTTTTTCAATTACTTCACGCTCAGCATTCATGACAGCAACCATTTTGCCAGTCCCTTGTGGTGCCGCTTCTGTCATGTACTGACCGCGCTTTTGGACCAAGGCCACTGCTTCTGAAAAACGCAAAGCCCCGCTGGCAACCAATGCGCTATATTCCCCTAAGCTTAAACCCGCTACGACATCAGGCGTTAGTCCTTTTTGTTGCAAAAGACGGTAAAATGCGACACTGACTGTCAAAATAGCAGGTTGCGTATATTCTGTTTCATTTAAACGTTCATTTTCAGTAAAACAAAGTTCTGCCATCTCATAACCTAAGATATGACTTGCTTCATCGAAGGTTTCCCGAACAATCGCTTCTTGGTGATATAATTCTTCACCCATCCCTTGATACTGGGCTCCTTGTCCACTAAATAAAATCGCTGTTTTCATACGACACCTCATTTTTTGTTAAAATTATTCACTTAGCCCCAACGCTGATTCATCTTATGTACAATCGCTTTGCATTCAGACATGAGTGAATCAATGATTTCTTGGGCTGTTTCTTCTTTTTTTATTAACCCGGCAATTTGTCCCGCCATGACGGAACCGTAATCCATATCCCCGTCAACGACAGCTTTGCGTAAAGCGCCCTGACCAATTTTTTCAAACATTTCTAAATCAGGCACTTCTTTTTGGAGTTCTTGCTTTTCTAATTGATTATATTGAGCGGTTAATTTATTTTTTAAAGTACGCACTGGATGGCCAAAATGTTGACAGGTAATTACTGCATCTAAATCACGTGCCTTTAAAACTTTCTGTTTATAATCTGGATGAACGTTGCATTCTTTGGCAATTAAAAAACGTGTACCTAACTGGACTGCTTCAGCACCCAACATAAAGGCAGCAGCCATACCACGACCATCACCAATCCCACCTGCTGCAATCACAGGAATTGACACGGCGTCAACGATTTGCGGTAAGCCACTCATAGTGGTTAATTTGCCAATATGTCCACCAGCTTCCATTCCTTCAAAAATGACAGCATCGGCACCAATCTTTTCCATTCTTTTTGCTAAAGCAACAGAAGGAACTACTGGTATTACTTTAATGTTATGTTCTTTAAAACGAGCCATGTATTTGGCTGGATTGCCCGCACCTGTCGTTACGACAGGAACCTGTTCTTCACAAACCAAATCGACAATTTCATCGGCAAAAGGTGAAAGTAACATGATATTGACACCAAAGGGTTGTTCCGTTAATTCTTTAACTTTTTTAATTTCTTTTTTTACGACTTCTTTTGGGGCATTGCCGCCAGCAATAATCCCTAATCCACCAGCGTTTGACACGGCACTTGCTAATGAAGCATCGGCTACCCAAGCCATACCGCCTTGAAAAATGGGATAATTAATTCCAAGCAACTCACATAACTGTTGATTCATTGATTTTATACGTCCTTTAGTTCTAAGATAAGTACACTTCATTCAAGTAAAAAAGGATTTTTCCAGCTTATTTACTTGTTTTTTTAGGGACTGGGTCATTTAGCAATTAAATGTCCCAGCCCCCTATTTTCATGTATTAGTTTGCTTGTTGTTTTTCTACATATGTTACTAAATCTTGAACGGTTTGGATGCCATCTTCTGTTTCGATTTTCACATCAAATTCATCTTCGATTTCGTTAATGATTTGGAATAAATCTAAGCTATCCGCGTCTAATTCTTCTTGAATGTTTGTAGTTAATTGTACCTCTTCAGCATCTTTTCCTAATTCTTCTACGATAATTGCTTGAATTTTTTCAAATACCATGTGTATATTCCTCCAAAATAGTCATTTTCTTCATTTATATGTGAACAGTTTTTTACAGCGTTAGGAGCAGTGAGCCCCATGTTAAGCCGCCGCCAAATCCTGTTAGCACCACGCGTTGTTGGGAACCTAAAATTAAGGTCCCATTTTCAACTGCTTCATCCAACAAGATGGGAATGCTAGCAGCTGAGGTATTGCCATATTTATCCATATTCGTTAAAAACTTCTCGCGGGAAATCTTCGTCTTACGTGCAATTTTATCGATAATGCGCACATTTGCTTGATGTAGTAGAAGATAATCCACGGTTTCGTCCGTCACGAGGGATAAAATATTTTGTGAAACATCTTTAATCGCAAAATCAAAAATACTACGTCCTTCCATCTGTAGCGTCTTACTAGCCTGCTCATGCCCCTGATAAAAAGGACTTTCGTTGATCGTGTAGCCTGACGTTAAAGCCGCCCACCGTTGTCCATCTGCTTGTAATTTTTCATCTAGAAAATGCGGTGTCTCAGCCGCTTCAATCAAGACGCCGGCAGCCCCATCACCGAAAAGCACCGCTGTGGAACGATCGGTCCAATCCAACATTTTGGAAAATGTTTCGCCACCAATTACTAGACCTGTTTGATAACGACCACTTAAGACTAGTTTTTCTGCCATGCTTAAGGCATAGACAAAACCAGAACACGCTGCACTGATGTCAAAAGCAAAGGCCTCAGTGGCGCCAATTGCGCCTTGCACTTGGCAAGCAACAGAAGGCATATTGAAATCTGGTGTCACTGTTGCGACTAAAATAAAGTCAATCTCACTTGCTTGCTTTCCAGATTTTTCCAATAACTGTTTTGCGACTTGATGACATAAATCAGACGTATTTTCTTGCGTAACGATACGACGTTCACTAATGCCTGTTCGCGAATGTATCCATTCATCAGAGGTATCCATCATTTCACTCAGTTGGTGATTCGTGACACAATTCTCTGGAACATAACGGCTTGTACAACTAATTCGTGCATAATTCTTCATGGGGATCCTCACTTTTTATTTGTATTCTTGCAAGAAATCATGAAGATTTTTTAGTGCTCTTAACAGCGCTTGTTCTTCTTCTTGCTCCATGCCTTTCAAAATGTTTTTAACCATTTCACGATGAAAATGCTGATGGACTCTAAAAAGTAATTTTCCCTTTTTGGTTAAGCCAAGCTTTACTACACGTCGATCATCTTCACTACGCAAACGTTCAACATAGCCTTTTTTAACTAAGTTGTTAATCGCTACAGTAAGTGTTCCGACGGTAATTGACAGTTCCTTGGCTACTTCTGAAGACGTTTTTTTCTTGTACATACCAATTGCTTCGATTGTGTGCATCTCCGTAATGGATAAATCATTAAATTGTGATTTTTTCAATTCAGATTCTTCAATCGTTAAGATGTCATTAAAGACACTGACTAAGTAATCGTTGACTGTTTCTAAATTAGGTTCCATTCTGTGCACCATCCATATACTTTGATTATCAAAACATTTGATGTTCAAACTATATCGTAAATAAGCAAAGAATGCAAGAGAATTTTCTATATTTTTAATGAAATATTCTTCAAATATTTCAAAAAAGGCGCATTTTCAAGGGACGAGGCTTTTAAAAAAAAGATCAATTACTTTGATACCCAAACTATTTTCACAAAAAAAGGAAAGAAGTGCAACTAAAAAGCATCACTGGCACTCCCCTGATTGAGAAGTGCCAGTGATTTTTGTTATATAATTCTTAAACTCCCACTAAGCTATTGCTACAACTTGACTGGATAATACGAGAAGAGAGTGAACCAGAAGCTTTGGTGCTTCTACTCCACTCCCTTATTAAAATGTAGGACGATTAATTATTGAATTAAGTCGTAAATTTCCATTGCTACAATATCGATGTTATCGAATTGATAGCTTTGGTGCGTATCAGATTCTGTTAATTCAAATGTTTCTGTTGATTTATCAAAACTTACAATACATTTCTCTACGCCTTCACGTTCAAAGCGGCGTACTTGTACTTCATTATCTGCTGCTTCGATCATTGCTTCCAGTCTCTTAATAATCGCCACAAGTTGTGAATGTTTCATCAGTGGGCCTCCTTTTGCAAACTAGTTCTGTACCATTGTAACAAAACATTGCCTAACTTGCATGATTTTTCGTCATTTTTTTTGATTTTTTTGTTGTTCTTTAATTTTTATTCGTTGGTTGCTTGCCATCTGTCCACCAAAGCTTAATTAAGGCCTGTGTGCCATCATTTTCAAACCCTTTATCTGCAAGGCTTTCATATAATTCTGTCGCTTTTTGCGTCGCTGGTAATGGAAGGTCAAGTTTTTTTGCTTCATCTAACGCAATCTTTAAATCTTTGATAAAATGTTTAACAAAAAAGCCTGGCGTATAATCTTCTTTTAAAATACGTGGTCCATAATTACTTAATGACCAGTTTGCAGCACTGCCACCACCGACTGTTTCCAGAACTTTTTCTAAAGTTAATCCTGTCGCATTTGCATAAACGAGCATTTCAGTCAAACCGGTCATTGTGCCTGCAATCATTAACTGATTCGCCATCTTAGTATGTTGCCCTTTTCCAGCTGAGCCGTGTAGCATAAACGTTTTACCAAATGTTTTGAAAATTGGTAAGACGGTGTCATAACTTTCTTGATCGCCACCAACCATAATTGTTAAAGTACCATTTTTAGCACCTAAGTCACCACCAGAAACTGGCGCATCCAACGCATGAGCACCCACTTCTGCTGCTTTTTTGGCAATCTTTTCAGCCAAGGTCGGCGTACTTGTGGTTAAATCTACTACTATTTTACCTGTAAGATCTGCTTGAAAAATCCCTGTTTCATTAAAATACACGCCTTCAACATCTGAAGGAAAGCCAACCATTGTAAAAATGATATCACTCGCTTCCGCAATTGCTTTTGGCGTATCATACCAAACTGCTCCTTCAGCAACTAAATCATCTGTTTTACTTTTTGTTCGATTGTAAACATTGACAGATAAATTGTTTTTCATCATGTTACGAATAATTGATTTTCCCATGACACCCGTTCCAATAAAGCCGATTTTAGACATAGTAGCTTCCTCCGTTCTTAAAATAAAAAACTTTCCTCCTTCAGTATAAACGAAGGAGGAAAGTTTTGCAGTTTATTTTCTTAAAGATGTAAATTTTACTTTAATTTTTTTAATTGAGTCCGCATTTTCTTTTTCCATTTGAAGTTGATCAAAGTAAATCAATGTGTCTTGATAAAATTCAATCATTTTGTTGCCAAAGTTTGTAGAAGAAATTTCAAATAATTTTTCATCTAAAATAGTTTGGTCCATTTTAATATTTGCTTGTATATAGTCAATCAATGTTGGGGCAAAATCACTGTCTGTCTTAAAAGTTTTGCCTAAGCTTTCATGATCAAATAAATTATTTAAATAGGCGTTCCCTTCTGCAACACATTGAACGCCAGCAGCCATCGCTTCTGTATAAGTTAAGCCTTGTGTTTCCGACGTTGAGGCGCTGACAAAATAGTCAGCAGCTTTATAATAAATGGCGACTTCTTCATTTGGCACTTCACCCGTAAATTGAACGTATTCACTGACTTCTAGTTCTTCTGCTAATTCTTTTAAATCCTCTAGATAGGGACCATTTCCAACTATTACTAAACGAGTTTGTGGTAATTTTTCAATAATTTGTGGTAACCCTTGAATAATTGCTTGAATATTTTTTTCATAAGAAATTCGACTTAACGATAACAACATAATCTGTTGCTCTTCAATACCTAGTTGTTGACGCATTCCAGCGATCATTTCTTCAGTAATATCGGGACGTAAAAACTTATCAATTTCGATCCCTGTTGGAATAATTCTCATTGGTGCGGTCACTCCATAATCCCGTAATTTTTCAATTACACGTTCACTGGGACAAACAACACCTGTCGTATGATTTGTAAACACTCTTGAAAAGAATTTAACATGTGATGGACGGACAACTTTTCCTTTAGCAATATAATGTAAGTAATCTTCATACATCGTATGATACGTATGGATGACAGGAATTTTCATTTTTTTCCCAACCATTTTCCCTAAAATACCCGCACCAAATTCAGTATGTGTATGAATTAAATCTAATTCCAATTCTTTGGCAATTAAATAGGCGTACCACATGCCGCGAACCACTACTCGGCGATCTTTAAAAGATACGAATGGCACACTAGGCATTCGTATGACATCTTCTTCAAAATCAGTCGCGTTAGGATCGGTTGTCGTAAAAATATACACTTCATGGCCGTGCTTTTCTAATTCATCTTTTAAGGTCTTAATAG
>NZ_JBIONS010000001.1:227500-647500 GCF_051711865.1 Enterococcus sp. DIV2419 | reverse complement strand
TATTCACCGCGGCGTGCTGATCCGCGATTACTAGCGATTCCGGCTTCATGCAGGCGAGTTGCAGCCTGCAATCCGAACTGAGAGAAGCTTTAAGAGATTTGCATGACCTCGCGGTCTAGCGACTCGTTGTACTTCCCATTGTAGCACGTGTGTAGCCCAGGTCATAAGGGGCATGATGATTTGACGTCATCCCCACCTTCCTCCGGTTTGTCACCGGCAGTCTCGCTAGAGTGCCCAACTAAATGATGGCAACTAACAATAAGGGTTGCGCTCGTTGCGGGACTTAACCCAACATCTCACGACACGAGCTGACGACAACCATGCACCACCTGTCACTTTGTCCCCGAAGGGAAAGCTCTATCTCTAGAGTGGTCAAAGGATGTCAAGACCTGGTAAGGTTCTTCGCGTTGCTTCGAATTAAACCACATGCTCCACCGCTTGTGCGGGCCCCCGTCAATTCCTTTGAGTTTCAACCTTGCGGTCGTACTCCCCAGGCGGAGTGCTTAATGCGTTTGCTGCAGCACTGAAGGGCGGAAACCCTCCAACACTTAGCACTCATCGTTTACGGCGTGGACTACCAGGGTATCTAATCCTGTTTGCTCCCCACGCTTTCGAGCCTCAGCGTCAGTTACAGACCAGAGAGCCGCCTTCGCCACTGGTGTTCCTCCATATATCTACGCATTTCACCGCTACACATGGAATTCCACTCTCCTCTTCTGCACTCAAGTCTCCCAGTTTCCAATGACCCTCCCCGGTTGAGCCGGGGGCTTTCACATCAGACTTAAGAAACCGCCTGCGCTCGCTTTACGCCCAATAAATCCGGACAACGCTTGCCACCTACGTATTACCGCGGCTGCTGGCACGTAGTTAGCCGTGGCTTTCTGGTTAGATACCGTCAGGGGACGTTCAGTTACTAACGTCCTTGTTCTTCTCTAACAACAGAGTTTTACGATCCGAAAACCTTCTTCACTCACGCGGCGTTGCTCGGTCAGACTTTCGTCCATTGCCGAAGATTCCCTACTGCTGCCTCCCGTAGGAGTCTGGGCCGTGTCTCAGTCCCAGTGTGGCCGATCACCCTCTCAGGTCGGCTATGCATCGTGGCCTTGGTGAGCCGTTACCTCACCAACTAGCTAATGCACCGCGGGTCCATCCATCAGCGACACCCGAAAGCGCCTTTCACTCTTATGCCATGCGGCATAAACTGTTATGCGGTATTAGCACCTGTTTCCAAGTGTTATCCCCCTCTGATGGGTAGGTTACCCACGTGTTACTCACCCGTCCGCCACTCCTCTTTCCAATTGAGTGCAAGCACTCGGGAGGAAAGAAGCGTTCGACTTGCATGTATTAGGCACGCCGCCAGCGTTCGTCCTGAGCCAGGATCAAACTCTCATAATAAAAGTTAGAACAATCTTACGATTGTTAAGCTCAATTTGTTTGCTAGCATATTGCTTGCTTGTTAAAAATGTTTGTTGTCTTGAATTGAATCAAGACGCCCTACACATTTGGTTCGTCTATTCTTTGTTCAGTTTTCAAAGGTCTACGTTACCTCGCAGCAACTTTTATATCATAACAAACTTTCGTTTGAATGTCAAGAACTTTTTTAAAAAAGTTTTTTTAAGTTGTTTTGCTTGGTTGTTGTTGTCTGTTGTGACAACTTCTATATCTTATCATCTCGTTTGTTATTTGTCAACAACTTTTTTGTTGTTTTTTCAAACTTTTTTCGAGAGATTTGAAATCAAGAATTGTTATTTAATTATTGATTTCTGAATCGCTCAGCTGTGTGACTCGCCTTGCGACATGTAATAATATATCAAGATTTTGATGTTTGGTCAACACTTTTTTTCAAAAAAATTAAAAGAAGTTTTCAATCTGTTTTCATTCTTTTCAATTATTTCGTTTTTAAACTTTTTAAATCCTAATTGTCTATCAAAACAGTTTAATTACTTACTAAAAATCGAACAATTTGAATCATATATTTGAAATAGTTCGATTAACTTTTTTACGTCCAACATAAAAAAAGAAAGAATCTGTTCGATTATCGACAGATTCTTTCTTTTTTGTTTAAAACATTGGGACACCTTCAATATGATATTTTGACCAAATCGTTTTTAATTCTGCAGGTTCTACCCATGTATAGTCTTTATCCATTTCATTTTTAAGTGCTTGTTCATCCATCTCGAAGACAAACAGCGGAACATTTTCTTTATTGATATGCGCGTTAGTTAATTCTACTAAGCTAATTGAAGTAACGTCCAATTGAACCTCTTCTTTGAACCATTGTAGCATACTAGCTAAACCCGTCATCTCATCAGAAACTTTTGCCATCGCAAACTCAATCGCTTCACCTATTGGATGCATCAAAAATTTTTTACTACCATCGTTTAAGTTCAGTATGATTGTTCCAGCGACTTTTTTGTTAGACACGACATCCACCTCAATTAATTTTTAGATTCACTAACAAAAGAAATTGTAACACACTTTCTGAAAAAATACAGAATTATTTTTCAAGCAACTTATCCATTGCTTCATCAATCCATTCTGGAAGTTCTTTGTCTAAGGTTGCAAAGCCAATTTTTTTATTCTTATCCGTAAAATATTTTTTGCGTCGATGGTTCACTGAATGAACTTTGTCTTCAAGGGTTCGTAAAGATAAGCTAATCTTTTGAGAATATTCATCAACATCAATAACTTGAACGGTTACTTTTTGTCCAACGGTTAAGAGTCCATGGATATTTTTGGTAAAGCCAGCTTGTACTTCCGAAACATGAATCAGTCCTTGTGTTTCTTCGTCTAAAGAAACAAATGCGCCATATGGTTGAAGTCCGGTAATTGTGCCAGAAAGTACCATACCAATTTTGTACTTCATCAAATTTCCTCTTTTCATACGATAAATTTCTTTTTCCGTTTCTACTCATTTAAAATAATAGCATTTTTTCAACGTTTGTGCATTATTTCTTCCCTAGTTGTTAAAACTATTGTTTCATCTTTTAAGCAAAATCTACTATACTATAGGAAGTAAGACTTTATATAGAAGAAAAGGAGTTATCTTATGTTTAATTTTAATGAAACCATTGATCGTCGCCACACGAATTGTGTTAAATGGGACACCGTTGAAACGAGTTACCACGAAAAAGATTTACTACCTTTATGGGTTGCTGATATGGATTTCAAAGTGCATCAGCCTATTCTTGATGCTTTGTCACAAGTTATTGAACAGGGCATTCTAGGATATGCGATTGCACCTAATGAACTGTATCAAGCAATTCAAGATTGGCAACGGCAACACCATCAATTGATTGTTGAAAAAGAAGAAATTTTGTTTAATAGTGGCGTGGTACCCAGTTTGGCCACAGCCGTTCAAGCGTATACAGCACCTGCTGATTCTGTCATGATTTGTGATCCAGTCTACCCCCCTTTTGCAGATGTGGTAAAACAAAATGAGCGTAGACTCGTGCGACATTCCTTACTAGAAGTTAACGGACATTATGAAGTTGATTTGGTTAAAATGGAACAACAGATAATCGAAGAAAAGGTGAAACTGTTACTTTTTTGTAATCCCCATAATCCTGGTGGACGTGTTTGGACAAAAGAAGAATTGCTAGCAATTGGCCGTTTATGCCAAAAACACCAAGTAACTGTGGTTAGCGATGAAATTCATCAGGATTTGATTTTCAAACCGCATACCTTCACTTCCTTCACTGTCGCTGATGAAGCATTTAAGGAATTCACTGTTACCTTAACCGCAGCAACGAAAACCTTTAATTTAGCGGGGATCAAAAATTCAATGCTGTTCATTCCTAATGAAAAACTACGGCAATCTTTCGTATCTTTACAAGACAAAAATCATCAAGGCGGCATCAATACTTTTGGCTACGTTGGAACGGCAGCTGCCTATCAAACAGGGGAAGAATGGCTAACGGCGTTACTGGATTATTTAAAAGAAAATATTGATTTTGCCCTTTCTTTTTTCCGTGAAGAGATGCCTAGCGTTCGCGTAATGGAGCCTGAAGGAACCTATCTTTTATGGTTAGACTTTAGTTCTTATTCGCTAACGGATCGGGAACTTCGCGATACCTTAATTCATAAGGGGAAAGTGGTTCTAAATCCAGGAATTAGTTTCGGTCCCAAAGGTTCTCAACACATGCGTTTAAACTTAGCTTGTTCAAAAGAAACTCTCGGAGAAGGCCTTTTACGTATCAAAAAAGCCTTTAATTAAAAACAGCTGTCCTAGTTTTTAGGACAGCTGTTTTTAATTCTTTCTTTTGCGTTTAGCTAAATAAACTCTGACGAACCAGATACCTGAAAATAGAAGTAAAATTTCTCCAATTATGATTGTATAAAATCCTGGTTCATGAATGATTCCTTGCTGATCTACATACGTAAAAAATGTTCCTATAAATGGGAGTATTACTGCAAACAAAGCCAAGGCCATTGGATATCTGTATTTTTCTAACAAATTTGCTTCCTCTCCTTCTATTCTTTAACTCAGTATCCTATAAAGACTTCATTAAAAGAAGCGATTTGGATGCTTTTAAAAAAAAGTTAGTCGTTTTAAGAAAAAAATAAAGAGTACCAACGAATTTGTCCCTCGTTGGTACTCTCTTTTTCAATTGGTTAAACTTATTCACCAATGATTTCAACTGTGTCCATCACGACGTCAAATGTTGGACGGTCTTGGGCATCCCGTTGGACTCCACCAATTTCATCCACTACATCCATACCATCAACAACATGACCAAAAACAGTATGACGGAAGTCTAACCAAGGTGTTCCGCCTTGTTTGTAAGCTTCAATAATTTCTTCTGGAAAACCAGCATCTTCTAACTGACTCATCATTTGAGCTGGAACATTTTGATTAGTAACAACAAAGAATTGGCTGCCATTTGTGTTAGGACCAGCATTTGCCATTGACAATGCGCCACGCAAATTGAAAACATCCCGAGAAAATTCATCCTCAAATGCTTCTCCATAAATACTTTCGCCGCCCATTCCTGTTCCGGTTGGGTCACCGCCTTGAATCATAAAATCAGGAATCACACGATGGAAAATAACGCCATCATAGTAGCCCTTTTTCGCTAATTCAACAAAATTTTTAACCGTTTTAGGCGCTTGTTCTGGGAATAATTGAACAGTGATGTCGCCTCGGTTTGTTTTAATGACCGCTTTTGGGCCTTTAGCATTTTCTAAATCTAATTGTGGAAATTGTGACATGAGAATGTCCTCCTAGATAATTATTTTATAGTTCCATCATATCGAAAAATGCTGAAAATTGCTATGATCTTTTTCCAATGATTAAAGAATGCTTTGATTCGTTAGCCAAACTTGCTTTTTTCGAAAAGCCGTGCTATTTTGTGAAGTGTTCGCAAAACGATCAATAGTTGTCTCAACCCTAAATGAATTAGGAGGAATTTTCAAATGTCTGATGAAAAAGATATTTATGATTTAACGATTATCGGCGGCGGTCCTGTTGGATTATTTGCCGCTTTTTATGCGGGAATTCGTAAAGCGAAAACGAAAATCATTGATAGCCTGCCACAATTAGGTGGTCAGCTAACAATGCTGTATCCCGAAAAATATATTTATGATATTCCTGGATTCCCTGCTATTAAAGCCGGTGAGTTAATTGCCAATTTGGAAAAACAGATGCAGCCATTTCAGCACGATGTTTGCTTGGAAGAAGAGGTCACACACCTTGCACAGGAAGCAGATGGACTTTTGCGCTTAGACACAACTAAAGGCACACATTATTCTAAAACGGTTATCTTTGCGATTGGTAACGGCGCTTTCCAACCTCGACGTTTAGCTATCGAAAATGTTGAAGCCTTTGAAGGTGAGTCAATCCATTATTATGTGACTGACATGAAAAAATTCGCTGGCAAAAAAGTTGCGATTGCTGGTGGCGGCGATTCCGCAATTGACTGGGCTTTAATGCTAGAAAACGTCGCAGAAGAAGTATCTATTATCCATCGTCGCCCACAATTTCGCGGCCACGAACATAGCGTGGAACAACTGGAAAAATCTAGTGTTTCTATCAGAACTCCCTATATCATTAGTGATATTTTAAAGGAAAACGAAACGTTCACAGGCATCCAATTAACGGAGACAAAAGGTGACCAAACATTGGATCTCCCTCTGGATGATTTAATTATCAATTATGGCTTCACTTCTTCTTTAACACACCTCAAAGAATGGGGATTAGACGTTTCTAGAAATGCTATTAATGTTCATTCCGATATGTCAACTAACATTCCTGGTGTATACGCTGTAGGGGATATCTGTTCCTATGAGGGAAAAGTGAAATTAATCGCTACAGGCTTTGGTGAGGCACCTACTGCCGTAAATAATGCTTTACATTACTTACGGCCCGATGCTCGACGTCAACCAGTTCATAGTACAAGTTTATTTGAAAACGGCGTACCTAAATAAGGTTAGCACTGGACTTTAGCAGTTTTTAAGCCAAGGACAAAAATCTAAATCGGATTTTTGTCCTTGGCTTTCTGCTTTACTGAAAAGCCTTTCTTTTTCTCTTTTAAATTTATTTTTGATACAATAAAAAGTGCTAGGAGGAAGAAAGATGAACCAACCAATTATTTATTTAAATGAAGTATTCAACGAAGAACAACTGGAACAAGTGAAAGCTGTGGCACCCAATTATCTAGTTAAAACATCTACCGATCATTTATCATCTGCTGAAGAAGAGGCCATCGAAATTATGTTAGGCTGGCATAAAGAAATTGGTCCGCGTTTATTAGCATCTGATACTAGTCACCTAAAATGGATTCAGCTCATTTCTGCTGGTGCTGATTATATGGATTTTGATAAATTAAGAGAAAAAGGCATTCTGTTGTCTAATGGTAGCGGAATCCATAGTGTTTCTATCTCAGAACATGTTTTAGGCGTTTTATTAGCACATACCCGCGGACTGCAAGAAAGTATCCAACAACAAATGCAACACACATGGAATCAAACAGCCCCTTCCTATCAACAACTTTCTGGGCAAAAAATGTTAATCGTAGGCACCGGGCAAATCGGACAACAATTAGCTAAATTTGCTAAAGGTTTAAATCTTCAAGTTTATGGCGTGAATACCTCTGGACATGTGACGGAAGGCTTCATTGAATGCTATTCACAGAAGAATATGAGTAAAATTATCCATGAAATGTCCATTGTTGTGAACATTCTTCCTTTGACTGAAACAACAAAACATTTATACAATCAGGCACTTTTTGAAAAAATGGCTCCTGAAACAATTTTCGTAAATGTTGGTCGAGGCGCCTCAGTAGCAACGAACGATTTGATAACTGCCTTAAACAATAAAACCATTGCTTTTGCTGCCTTAGATGTCTTTGAAGAAGAACCTCTTCCCGAAGATAGCCCTTTATGGGAGATGCAGAATGTTTTATTAACACCTCATATTTCTGGCATGACACCGAAGTTCAAATCAAAATTACTGGCGATTTTTATTCCAAACTTAAATCAATTTGTGACGGATCAGACCCTCGTCAAAAACCAAGTTTCCTTAAAAAAAGGCTATTAACTCAAAAAAGGCCTTCAACCATCTTTCAAGTAATTGTATGGTTGAAGGCTTTTTTTGCTATTTTTTACCAGATAACCTTGAAGTTATCATTTGTCGACGCTTGAATGATTGGATGTTTTTTTAAATATTCTGCAATCAGTTCCGTCATATCAATTTGAATTTCTCGAATAATTTTTTCAGGTTGGAACATTTGATAGTTTCCGCCACCGACTGCTCGGTATTGATTTGTCACGATTTCCAAAACATCTTCTGCTTGCACTGCTTTGCCATGATAATTAAGTTTCGTCACTCTTTCACCAAACGGTTGTCTTAAATCAAGCGTATACTCAATGCCTTCATACATATCATAATTATAGTATTGTGGTTTTGGATCGACATATTTCGGGTTGAAAATTGGTTGGCCTTTTTCTAACACAAAATAAGTAGCGCTTTGTTCTAACGCTTCACGGAGGTCTTGTCCAGTGACACGCAATACAGCCAAGGTATTTGGATAAATGTAGTTGGTAATGATATCGCGCATCGTAATTTGGTTATTAAACCCTTTGCCTTCATTGTTAAAAAGTGCAGTCCCTGAAATATCCGTTCCGCTTGAAGCCATTTGGACGTTATTAATAAATTCTATATATGGATGTTCTTTGAGGCGTACGGCATTCGGATTTTGAATCGTCATATCCCCTTCCACATTTCCCACTGGTTGATCAAGCCACTCTTCTACCTCGTCATGTAACGCTGTTGTCAAAGCTAAAACTTCTGTATCTGGTTGTTCGTTTCCAACAGGATGAATAGCTGCGTCACTTCCAATAACGTGATAGCCTTTAGCCATAGGTTCAATTTCTAAAGTAATTTCTCCAACGAAAGCTCCTCGAAAACCTGGTTGAATCACAGGTATTCCATTCAGTTTTGTAGCAATTTCTCGATGTTGGTGACCAGTGACTAAGGCATCAATCCCAGGAACTTTTTCCAATAAATCGTAGCCTTCATTTTCTCCTGTTAGTAATTCCGTGGGTTCCCCTGTTTCTAAATCTTTTTCAAAACCGCCATGGTAAGCGACAACAACTAGATCCGCTTCTTCCCGCAGTTTTGGCACGTATTCCGCCGCTGTTTCAACGACACTTTTAAACGTTAAATCTTTGACTGTTGCCGGCTGTTCCCAATGAGGAATATATTGAGTCGTCACGCCAAGGATGGCTACTTTAACCCCTTGTTTTTCTATGATGACATACGGCTGACCGAAATAAGGTTGTCCATCTTTACCAAGAATATTGGCAGCTAAAACTGGCTGTTGATAACTGGCAATCGTTTCCTTTAAATAATCTAAACCGTAATTAAATTCATGGTTACCTAAAATGCTAACATCATAATTCATTTGATTAATGATTTTAGTGATGGCAGCCACTGAATGTGTTTCTGCTTTTCTTACGTAGTAACTAAGCGGCGAACCTTGAATAAAATCCCCATTTTCAATTTGAAAAACTGGTCCTTTGGCAGACGCCCGTAACTTTTTCAGCATGGTTGCTGCTTTCGCGGTTCCAAAAGGCAAATCCATCTTTTTTTCACTATAACTTGTTGGCATAATATACCCATGCATATCACTTGTTGCTAAAATTTTTATTTGCATTTTGTTTCTCTCCTTCTTCCGCCCAAAAGAACAGGAAGGTTAGAACACGAGCCATAACGACTCAGATCCCAACCTCCCACGTCTGTTTATTTATTGATTATTGGTTCCATGCTTGTTCAAATTGTGACGTTGCATCTTTCAATAATTTTTTCGTGTCTTTATTTGATGAAGCAAAAATACTTTCCATAATTGTCCGCATTTCATTATAGGCTGAATCAGCATTTTCTTCTACTGGGATAGCGAATAAATCTTTTACTGCGTTTTCAAGTTGTGCAGGTACTTTGGTTGTCTTAGAATTTTTGTACTCATCACTGTGTAAAACAGATTCTAGAATTGGCATATAACCTGTTTGTTGTGCCCAGTACAATTGTGAATCAGGCGTTGCTAAGAATTTCATGAATTCAAATGCCGCTGTCCGTTGTTCTGGCGTAGCACTATCGAACATATAAATATCTGTTCCTTGTTGTAAGTTGATTTTTTCAGGACGTGGTGCAACACCATATTCATAGCCACCAGCTTCAGCATCTTTTTGAACAAAACCAGCACCAGCAATACTACCGACAAACATCGCTACCTTTTTGTTTGCAAATGGGCCAGATAAATATTTATCTGAACCAGCTGTGCGGAAGTAACCTGCTTCGATACCATCACGGTAATAGTCCACGACTTCTTGTGAATCTTTGCTTGTTAAATCTAAGTCTTTATTAAAATCAACGCCTTTGTTTTTCATTCCAATTGCGTAATAGTTATTTAACGAGTCAAAACCAGCACCAACGACTTCTTTGTTGGATTTTTCGTAAATTGTTTTAGAAGCTTCTTTTAATTCCTCTAATGTTTTCGGTACTTCAACACCATATTCTTTCAACAAATCAGCATTATAGAATAACATTTCTGTCGATTTATTAAATGGAATGCCGTATTGTTTGCCGTCGATTTTGGCGCCATCTAACAACACTTCACGAATTGGCTCTGCATCTTTCCAGCCGATTGTGTCATCATCCATATATGGTTTTAAGTCCACTAACATTTCATCTTGTGCAGCATTCCATAACCAGCCTGGGTACGCTTGCGTAATTGTTGGTAAATCTTTTGGTGAAGTTAAAGTCGAATTGATTTTGGCTTGTAAATCAGGGTAAGCAGATTGATTTTGTAATTCCACTTTAATTTTTGGATTTTCTTTCATGAAGTCTTTCGTTAATTTTGTTAACGCTTCTTCTTGAACCCCATTCATTGCATGCCAGAAAGTGATTGTCGTATCTTCCTTCACTTCTTTCACAATATCGTTTGATTCTTTGGCCCCATTACCGTTACCACAAGCCCCCAATGCGAAAATAGCTGCGGTTGCTAACACTGTTGTTGCTAGAGTTTTGAACTTCATTTTTTTCTCTCCCTTAAAAAAATTTATAAAACAATTTGCTCGCCACGTTCTGGCAATATTCTTTCACCATACGGGTTTTCCAGTTTTTCTGGTTTTAACGTATGGATTGGAACCAATACTTGAGGTTCAATCAATGCAATAATTTTATCCAGATCTTCTGGAATTGCATGTCCTGAACAAGCTAAACGGACAAAAGTAATGTCTTTATTAGCCAACAAATCTAAAAACACGCGATACTGTGGATCAAAGTCCCCTAACGGTTGTGCATCACTGTGAATGTATAAACTACCTTCTTGGAGGTTGTCAAACTGGTTCACAACTTGCCACAAATAGTCTGTTTTGTCCTTTAGTAACGTGTCATACGGGATTTCTAACGCTGGATTCAATTCTGGTATTTTACCAGATTCAGCATAATAATAACGAACTTCTATTCCAAATACTTCAAGTAACAACGCAGCCATATTTGCTTCTAAAACGACTGTACGTGGTGACTTTTCAATAATCTTAGCAAAACGTTCCACGTTTGCTGGATAACCATTAAAGGTAATTTGTCGATTCGGGTTTTCTAGTTCTAAACGAACCAAGTGCTGAACAAGATCTTCTTCACTGACAACCGCTATTTGGGCTGGATCTGGTTCACGTTCTGGGAAGCTAATGCTTACGCCTTCCATCATTAATAATTCAGTATGTTTGGCTTTTTCACAAAAAGCTAAAGTCTCTTCACGATTATGGCCATGTAAGCGCAAATCACCTGTGTATGTGATGAAATGGTCAGGCGTGCGAATCAGTAATGCCGAAGCACCGTACGCATCATGATCAACAGGTACGATTTCCACTGAAATTTCGCCAACTTTAATCACATCGTTTTTATTAAGACCAATCATTTCTCGGGTAAAATTCTTTTCTTCAAACGGTGATGGAATCAAAAAATCACCTTTGCGATTTAAACTATTTAGAATCATTTTCGTTTCTTTTAGGGTGTACAACGGAACAGCTGGGTCTAAATAATTAATCATGCGTGAATGATCTAAATGGGCATGAGATAAGAAAACAGCGGTGTGTTGATACTCTTTGTCTTCTGTACCATGATATTCATAACCTAAACGTGGATCATATAAGTCTTTTAATTCTGGCACTAAACGATTATTAATTAAGGTTTCAATGTGATCATCGGGCAAATCTAATTCTGGTCGAAATTCTGTACCAAAATCAAAGAAGATATGGGCATCTTTATACGCCACTTCAATCACGGTTCCTCCAATTGTTAAAATGCCACTGTGAAAAGTCACAGTTGTTTTAGCCTTTGATTCCATTTTTTGCAACTCCTCTGATAATTTCTTTTCTGAAAATCAAGTAAATAATTAAAATTGGAATAACGGTTAATGTTGCAGCAGCCATTTGTAAATGTACGTCACTACCGCTCTCTGTCGCAAAGGCCGATAGTCCATTATTCAATAGACGGTATTTTTTCTCGTTCGTCACCAACAATGGCCACAAGAAAGAATTCCAACTAGAAATAAATGTTAAAATCCCTACTGTTACCAACGCTGGTTTTGACATTGGTACTAAAATACGCCAAATATATTCTAAATCACTAGCGCCATCAATCTTGGCAGCCTTGTAAAAAGTATCAGGAATACCTTTTAAATAACCGTTTAAATAGTAAATATAAAAAATACTAGTTAAAAATGGAATAATTAAGGCGCTGTAAGTATTTAACAAACCTAATTGCGCAATCGTTTGATAATTGGTAAAAATAATAGATTCATACGGAACCATTAATAACGAAATCATCAAAGCAATGACCACATTTTTAAAACGGAACTTCAAACTCGTTAACGCGAATGAAGCTAAAACGGCGGTGACTACCGTAGCAATCGTTGTAACGCCTGAAACAAAGACTGTGTTCAAGAAATACCGAAGAAAGGGTGCTTTTTGAAAGACCTCTGTGTAGTTTTGCCATTGTGGTTGTTTTGGAAACATGGTTGGCGGCATGCTGGTCGCTTCAGAATAACTCATTAAACCAGCTAAAATCATATAGACAAATGGAAATAACGTAATAACGGCTAAAATGCCTAAGAAAACAAATGCGATAATCGTTAAAACTTTTTTCATTGGCTTATTGCCCCACTTTCTTTAAGAGTTTATTTTGTAAGAAAGTGACCACTAAAATAATCACAAATAAAATCACTGTGGCGGCCATCGCAATTCCGGGACGCCCTGCAATGTGGAATTTGTCATAAATATAGTACACTGCGGTTGTGGCACTATTGGCAATCCCCGCACGACCACCGAATAAAGCATAAACTTGTGTATAAACTTTAAAGGCGCCAATTAAATTGACCGTTAATAAAAAGGCAATGGTCGGGACTAGCTGCGGAAACGTAATACGTCGGAAAATTTCGCCGTCTGAGGCACCAAACATTTTCGCTATTTTAAAGTGTTCTTCATCAATATTTCTCAAACCCGCCAACAAAATAATAATATTAAATGCTAAACTCGTCCAAACCCCAAAAATAATCAATGTTGGCATACTCATTTGAACATTATCTAGCCAGTTGACAGAAGGAATGCCGAAAAAACCTAAGACGTAATTGACAATTCCATAATCGCCATTAAAGAAGTAACGGAAGACAATCCCAATGGCAATCGTACTCGTTACATAAGGCATAAAGAAAATCGTTTCAAAGAAACTCTTATGTTTAACTTTTTCAAAGATAATCCAAGCAATTGCTAGGGAAATTATCAAGGCAATCGGTACCACAGCAAATGCATAGAGCGCTGTATTTTTTAACGCTTTATAGAAGATTGGATCATTCAATACACGTTGATAATTTTCTAAACCAGCGTAGCGTTGGTTAATTAAGGAACCTTTTTGGAAGCTCATCCACAAAGAACGAAACAGCGGATAAACGCTAAACAGTAAAATGATTCCTAATGATGGCAGAAGGAAGAGCCATGCTTTTGGTTGATTTTCTGGATTGTATTTTTTCATTAGTAAACCCGGTCTCCCGCTTCGTTAAAGATAAATACTTTTTTATATGAAAAATCAAAAGATAAAGTGTCTCCTTCTTCAATCGCTTCTTCTACACTTACAATTGATTTCACTTGTTCATTTCCTAATGTAAATCGTAAAATACGTTCTCGACCAATCAATTCCACTAAATCTGTCGTTGTGGTAAAGAGACCTGTTTCAGCTGGTACCACATCTTCTGGACGAGAAGCAAACGTATATTTCCCATCAGTCATTGGCATTTTAAAGCGTGCTTGCTCAAAACGCTCAAGCGGAATTTCAAAACTTTCATGGTACATTTTGCCGTCTTTCACTTCAACAGACAATAAATTAATAATTGGGTTACCTATGAACTGAGCAACAAATAAGTTATTTGGTTCTAAGTAAAGGTTTTGAGGTTCATCATTTTGTTGAATAACCCCTTCGTTTAATAAAATAATTTTATCACTGATTGATAGCGCTTCCTCTTGGTCGTGCGTTACAAAGATTGTTGTAATGCCTACTTCTTTCACCAAGCGGCGGATTTCTTCACGAATTTTCAAACGCAAACGTGCATCCAAGTTACTTAAAGGCTCATCTAATAATAAAACATCTGGTTTTTGAACTAACGCTCGGGTAATCGCAACACGCTGTTGTTGACCACCAGAAAGTGTGCCTGGCTTTTTATGGCTTAACTCTTCAATATTCGTTAGTTTCATATATTCTTCGGCAATAGCTTGTGCCTCTGCCTTGGGAACTTTCTTACTTCCTACTGTCAAAGGAAACATTACGTTTTCTAGAACAGTCATATGTGGATATAAGGCATAGTTTTGAAAAACGAACCCGATGTTCCGATCTTTTGGTGCTGTTTTGACAACCGATTGCTGTCGAAACTGAATATCTCCATCACTTGGATGTAATAAACCTGCAATTAAGTTTAAAATTGTGGATTTCCCACACCCACTTGGTCCTAACAAACAAACCAAGTCCCCTTGCTCAATCGTAAAATTGACCGATTTTAACGCTTCAAACCCATTATCGAATACTTTTTTCAAATCGATAACTTCTATCATGACCCAACCTCCAAAAAAACATTTAATAGCATACCTTTTGATTTTAACATTTATTTCTTGCAACCGCGAGAGCAAAGCTGTTTCATTAAGATAAAAATAGGTAAAGTTAATGTATTTTTTATGTAAAAAATGTTGTTTTTCTGAAAAGCCTATTTACACTTTTTTTAACGCATAACAAAAAAGCAGAGAATTTTTCTCTGCTTTTTTGGTTATTTTTTAGAATCTTTTTCTGATTCCTTTACAATATAAATTGGTCGTTTTTTCGTTTCTAAGAAAATTTTGCCAATATATTTGCCAATAATTCCTAAACATAATAGTTGCAAACCACCTACAAAAAGTACAATACAAACCA
Organism: Enterococcus sp. DIV2419; assembly: GCF_051711865.1. Lineage (NCBI taxonomy): Bacteria > Bacillati > Bacillota > Bacilli > Lactobacillales > Enterococcaceae > Enterococcus > Enterococcus sp. DIV2419. The sequence continues at coordinate 632,550 of NZ_JBIONS010000001.1, read as the reverse complement.
TTGAAGGCCAGCCGCTTGTTGGATCACCATTAACTAATGTTCGAAAGATAATCACTAACATTGCTAGTGCAGAACCAATACACGAAAAGGCGCCAACGTATGAAGCAATATTCAATGGTGTCTCTGAAAAATTGACAATCCCGTCAATTGAATAACTTAATAGACTCCAGAAAGACCAAGAGGTTTCTCCAGCAATTCGTTCTCGATTTTTAAATTCAATATATTCTGTTTTAAAGCCGACCCAGCTAAAGATCCCTTTTGAAAAACGATTATACTCAGATAACTCTAAAATCGCATCGACCATTTGTCGGGTCATAACACGAAAGTCACGGGCACCATCCACCATTTCTGTCTCAGCAATTCGATTAATGAGTTTATAGAACATCCGAGCAAAAAAGCTACGAATGGGCGGTTCGCCGTCTCTTGTTATGCGTCGTGTGCCAACACAATCTAAATCTGTACTGGTTTCAATCATCTCAATCATTTGAGGTAATAACTCAGGCGGGTCTTGTAAATCAACGTCCATGACTGTCACTAAGTCACCTGTTGCTTCTTTTAAACCAGCGTATAAGCCTGCTTCTTTCCCAAAATTTCGTGAAAAAGAAAGATAACGGACCTTCTCTGGATGTTCGCGATAAAGCTGTCTTAAAACAGCTAACGTATTATCTTTTGAGCCATCATTCACAAATATATATTCTACTGAATGAGATAGTTGCTGGCTAATTTTTTCTACTTCTTCAAAAAACAGCGGAATCGCTGCTTCCTCATTATAACAAGGGACAACAATTGATAGCATTTTATTTCCTCCACACTTCAGTTAATTATCATTATACCATATGATAGCCTTATTAAATAACGATATCCAATTAAGAATAGCTTAATTAAATAGAAAGAACCTGAGAAAAAATCCAAAACGATTTTTTCTCAGGCTGACTAGCGGTTAAACGAAAGCAACAGAAATAGTCCTACGCACTACTTAAGCTTCTTCTGTTTAACACTAAAATTATTTTGTTAAATCTTCTTGGTTTGCTTCAAATTGATAACGCGGTTCATCATTCTTTTCATCATAATCAACAATCAAATCATACCCTTTAAAGAACCAATCATCTGTTTCTTCAATAAAATAGGTAATCCCATCTAGATTCTCTTTAATCATTGGCTCATCTGGCGCTTCTACAGACATCGCAATGGAAAAACCATCATGAACAGGTGTTTTTCCGTAAATTTTTCCGAAAAAACGAATGCCTGTCTCAGGCTGAACCCCGGTTTCTTCTTTAAACCATTGTTGGGCTTTCGGTGTCACTTCTAATTTCATTCTTTGTTCCTCCTTCACATCTCTGTCGCCATTTATTGTAGCACAGCGCAGTGCTTTTAGAGAATAAAGTGCTTAGCCATTCATTTTTTCATCTAATAAATCAACGTCTGCGGTATCACCGATAACTAATAAATTGTCGTTTTCTCGAACAATTTCAGAAGCATCTGGCGAAGCAATTACTTCTGTTTTCGAGCGGCGAATCGCTACCACAGTTAAACCAAATCGTTGACGGAAATTTAATTCTGCTAAGGTTTTATTGTAAAATTTAGGATTGGTGACCCGAACCTCAGCTAATGAAAATTCGCTAGATAATTCAATATAATCTAAAATATTGCGTGAAACAAGTTTGTGAGCAATTCGAATACCCATATCCCGCTCTGGGTGAACGACCATGTCTGCCCCAATTTTATCTAAGACACGGGCATGATATTCATTGACTGCTTTGGCCAAGACATTGGGAACCCCCATCTCTTTAACCATTAGTGTCACTAAAATACTCGCTTGAATATCTTCACCAATTGCCACCACTACGTGATCAAAATTCCGAATTCCTAAAGAACGCAACGTCATTTCATCTTGGGCGTTAGCCACCACTGCATGCGTTGCAATATTCATATATTCATTGACACGGTCTTCACTGCTGTCAATGGCCAAAACTTCTTGACCAGCTTCCACCAAAGTTTGGCATATGCTGCCGCCAAAACGTCCTAAACCAATAATTGCAAAATTTTGTTTCATTTCTTCTGACCGCTCCTGTCTGTTCGTTAAAATTAGTATAACAAATCCATAAATAAATTCCTAGAAGGATTTCCTAGAATTTATTTATGGATTTATCTGATATTTATTTGGCTAAACCATGTTGAAAAGCATAAATCGCCGCTTGGGTCCGATCATCCACATCTAGTTTTGCTAAAATGTTTGAAACATGTGTTTTAACTGTTTTCAAAGTGATAAAGAGTTCATCAGCTATTTCTTGATTACTTTTACCTTGTGCAATCAACATTAAAATTTCGTGTTCCCGGTTTGTCAAATCTTCGTGCAACACCGGCTCTTGTTTTTTTGTTAACCGTTCCATCATCTTATGTGTCACTTCAGGTTCCAACACACGCTCTCCGCGATAAGTCGCCCGAATTGCATCAGCAATCTCATGTGCTGTTGATGTTTTTAATAGGTAGCCCGCTGCACCAGCTTCAATCGCCGGATACACTTTTTCATCATCAATAAAACTCGTCACAATAATAATCTTGGCTTCTGGCCAATCTTTCAAGATCGCTTTTGTTGAATCAATGCCGTCCATTTCTTCCATTACCAAATCCATCAAAATAACATCTGGACGTAGTTCCAATGCTTTTTCATAGCCAATCTTACCATTTTCTGCTTCGCCTACGACTTCTATATCCTCTTGAATAGATAAATATGATGAAACGCCTAAACGGACCATTTCATGGTCATCCACTAACATTACTTTGATCACTTGCAGTTTCCTCCTTTATGACAGGAACTTTAATTTCAACGCTGGTTCCCTGCCCTTTAAAACTAATAATTTTAACTGTACCGCCCATGCCGACAACACGTTCTCGAATATTATTTAAGCCATAACTACCGGCTTTATTACTTTGTTCCTTCATATCAAAGCCGACACCATCATCAACAATACGCAATAACACGTTTTTATCGACTTGGTGTAAGTATACCTCTAATTCCTTTGCTTTGGCATGTCTTAAGGTATTTGAAAGTAACTCCTGCACAATTCGGAAAAGATGATCCTCAATGCTGCTATTTAAATGAACATCTTCAACATCCCAAATCAATTCAATTTTAATTTTTGTTTGTAGTTCTTTCAGTAATTGTTCAATACCTTTACGCAAACTTTTTCCTTCTAGACTGATAGGACGCAAGTGCAATAGTAGCGCGCGCATTTCCGATTGGGAGGCATTAATGATTTCTGCCACCATGGCTAGTTGTTTACGATATGGTTCCGGGGTTTCTGTTCGTTGTGCTTGTTCATTTAATGCAGACAACATCATCATGGCTGCAAAAAGTTGTTGACTGACTGAATCATGCAACTCCCGCGCCAAACGATGCCGCTCGTTCTCTAAAATTTCTTCTTTTGTTTGCCCATCCATTAATTGCGGTCGACTGTTTAATAATTGCAATTCTTTAGACATCTCTAATAATTTATTTTTAATCGACCAAATATCTTGTTCGACTTCGGTTAGATAATGGTCTTGATTTTCACTGGTCGTTGGTTTGTTTAAGACTGGACTTTCATAATTACCGTTGGCCAATAACCGAAGTTTTTCTTCAATCCGTCCATATTGCCCTTTTTGAACCAATGAAATCAGTAAAAAGGTCAATAAGCCTATTAGTAAGGATATGAGAACAATGTGCACAATTAGTGGTAAATAAAAGACTTTTCTCTGAAGAAGCTCTAATAACCACCGGTTTTGTTTAATCGAATGAAAATATGAAAACAATGTAATTAAGATAACAATAAAGGTGCTAAGGGACGCATATAATGAAATCATGCGTCTTGAAATCCGATCGGTCATACACGGATCACCTCAACATCTCCTACTAAAGTGTTCGTCATAATTTTCAAACGACGAAGATTGGTATCATAATCATTGCTGTAAATTTTTAATGATTCGTTTTTCAATTGATATTTTTCTTCTTCAAAACGTACCGTTCCGTAAAAAGTTGAATGTTCTAACAAAATAGCTACACCTAACGGTACTAGAATTCGCGTGCGGCCAAAACCTTTACGAATAATAATAATATTGTCTTCTTTCGGTAGTAGCGTATTACCTAAATCAATAATGGTGTCCCCAGAGATTAAATCAATATTGATATCATCCCATTCATAGATATTGTTACCAATGCGTTCATTGGCAAACCAACGGCGTTTAAATCGTTTGCCATTTTTAGGTTCTTTTGCCGCCGTCTCCACCATAATCATTTGTTTTTTACGCCAAGGTGCTCGCTCAGCTATATCCACGCCTGAAATCTCAAAGCCTTTTAAGCCGATAAAGAGTACGCCAAAAATCAACATAAACCAAACAGCCGTGCTGTTCATTGCACCAATGACAATAAAAACAACGCCGAGGACGAATTGAAAGTTGTTAAAATGTGTTTTAGATGCTTTCCTGGAAACGTAGGCCACAAGTAAAACGCCAATTGTTAATAAAACAGCTAATCCAGGATTATGTACAATTTGCCATAACGCCAGAATAAAAAGTAATGCTTCTGCGACGATAAAAAAGCGCCAAGGGTTATTCATAGATTTGCCTCCTCCCTCTGTCATTTATTTTACTCGTTTATTTTATTTAATCATAGTGGTTTGCGCCTCAGGTTACCATAGGACTTTAGCCCTAAATGTCATAGATTGCGAAAGGACAGGCCTTGGAAGCTGCCTGCCCTACTCAATTATTTAGTTTGCTTCAACTTTTGTAATTTTAACTGTCATGTCGCCACCAGGTGTTGCAATAATCACTTGGTCGCCTAATTGTTTACCAATTAAGGCTTGCGCAATCGGTGAATCGTTAGAAATTTTACCAGAAAATGGATCGGCTTCGGCACTTCCTACGATTGTGTATTCCTCTTCTTCTCCATCAGGCAATTCTTGGAAAGTAACTGTTTTACCGATGGAAACTTCGTCTTGGTCCACGCCATCATTATCGATGATTTCTGCAAAACGAATCATATTTTCTAACGTTGTAATACGTCCTTCAACGAAAGCTTGTTCATCTTTAGCTGATTCATACTCTGAGTTCTCTGAAAGATCCCCAAAGCTACGAGCGATTTTAATACGCTCTACGATTTCTTTACGTTTAATTGTTTTTAATTCTTCTAGCTCTTGTTCTAATTTTTCTTTTCCTTCAAGAGTCATTGGATATACTTTTTCTACCATGTTAATTCTCCTTTTTCGCTTAACGATACGTAGTTCTTGGTTGGTTATTGAAAAAAATTCCGCTTTCAATCCACAAAAGAGTACCACGCTTTTTCTAAATTGTAAATATAATTATTGAATTTTTGTGATTTTGCTAAATTTTATTTATATAAATTTCTAGTTGCTACTCTTTCCCTCTGTTAAACAGATTACTTTTTGAGTATCTAAAAGCTTGGTGAATCATACAAAATTGATTCACCAAGCTCTTTTATGTTTTCATTTTATTCACTACTTGAATTATTGACATACTGATCTACTAATACTTGATGTTCTTCATATGTTTTTGAGAAGTAGACTTTTCCTGTAGAAATATCTGCTACAAAGTATAAATAGTCACTTGGTGTCGGATTCAAGACTGCTTTAATTGACTCCTCACTTGGGCTATCTAATGGTCCTGGTCCATAACCAGTATTTTTATACAAGTTATAAGACGAGTCCACTTCCAAGTCAGCATACGTTACAGTTTCTTTGTGTTCTCCTAGAGCATACAAAATAGAAATATCTGATTGGATCGGCATATCAGCAGCCAAGCGGTTAAAGAATACTTGCGCAATTTGTTTGCGGTCTGCTTCTTTGACTCCTTCTTTTTCAACCAGTGAAGCTAACGTTAAGACTTGCTGATTGGTTAAATTCTTTGCATGAATTGTCGGCGTATATTGTTCCATTACTGTGTTCATTTTAGCAATCATTTGTTCGACAAATTCAGGAAGTGTTGCTTTTTTGTAGTAATCATAAGTTGCCGGGAACAAATAGCCTTCTAAGCGATAACGAACACCTTCTGCAGTTGCAGCACTTTCAAGTAAATCAGGATACTTAGCCTTCATTTGATTGAAGAAGTCTTCGTTTTTCATTAATGCAATGAAATCTGCTTTCTTGAAATCTGTATTTTTTTCAATAGCTTCGCCAATTTTATCTATATCGTAGCCTTCAGGAATCGTTACTTTGCCATCTGCGATTTTAGTTGGTTCTGGCGTGCCACCTTCTTTTAGCATTTCACCAATTTCATCGAGTGTCATGCTTGGAGACATTTGATAATAGCCCGCTTGAAAATCTGTTAAGTTTTTAAATTTTACGTAGTAGTTAAAAACCATTCCGCTTTTAATGACGTTGCTTTCTTCTAAAACCGCAGCAATTTGCTTATTAGAAGATCCTTCTGGGATATGCACTTGAACAAGCTTCTTATTGTTCTTGTCTAGTGGTTGTAGCCCAGCATCTACATATTTATAAAAAGTAAACCCAAAGATTGCCATCATTAAAACCAATACAGAAACTACAATTAACACGATACGACCGACTAAACGATCTTCTTTTTTACGTGTTTGTTTTTTTGTATTTGTTGGCTTTTCGTCTGTTTCAATCGGGGTTGGCTCTTCGACTGTCTGTGTCGTCTTGTCTTTCCCACGTCTTCGAGCAACTCTAGAACCTGCACGTGTTTGTGTTGTGCGGCTCGCTGTTTCTTGTGATTCATCAGATGAAGGTTGGGGAGACCTATCATTTTTTTCAGAGGAATCAGGTTGATCGCCATCATTTCTACCTTTTAAAGACCCAGTTACTTGATCTCTAAGCGAAGATTTGGGATCTTGGTTATTTTGGTTATCATTAGCCAAAACTAACCCTCCTTACTATTCTATCGTTTATGACTGAAACTATTATACATGAAACCTCTTTAAAATTAAATGTTTTTAATAAAAAGACCGTCATTCCCCGATAAAAAATTCATCATTGACAACGGTTAAAGCCTATGATGGCGCTTTTCTATTGAAACGATAATAAATCTTAAAATCCTCCTAAATTTATCGAAAATCCATTTTCTATTAAGAATTTTGTAGCAAAATAGCACCTAAGTCTTTAGGCGATTGTACTAGGAATGTTGCTCCCGCCTCTTGTAATTCTGTTTCTTCACCAAATCCATACAAGACACCTATACTATCTAAGCCATTTTGTTGAGCACCAAGAATGTCATGATTACGATCACCAACCATGATAATCGCTTCTTTGGTTGGGTCTAATTGAGCTTCCGTTAATGCATACTGAATCACATCTGCTTTTTTAGAACGATGACCGTCCATACTCGCTCCATAGATGCCTGTAAAATAACGATCTAAATCAAAATGAGTAATAATCTTTTTAGCAAATTCTTCTGGCTTGGAAGTCGCAATGTATAACTTTGCTCCCGCTTCCTTTAACCTTGTTAACACTTCTGGAATCCCTGGATACACATGGTTTTCAAACATACCTTTTCTCTGATAATACGCTCGATAATGACCCACGGCTTGTTGCGCTGCTTCAGCTGAAGGCGCCATGTGCAAAAATGACTCATATAAAGGCGGCCCTATGAAAGAACGTAACGTCTCCTCGCTAGGAGCTGGCCAGCCTAATTGTTCTGTTGCGTACAAAATAGAACGCATAATGCCGCTACCAGAATCCGTAATTGTGCCATCTAAATCAAATAAAATCGTTTGATACATCTTCACTTCACTACTTTCTAGCATTTTTTGTCTAATTGATTCTTCAAAATAAGATACGCAAAAGAAGCACATTTTTCAGCGCTTCTCTGCCTTTTTATTTATTTTGCTGTAAACGTATCTGGTTTTTTATCTGATTGCTGCATTTCATAGGCAATGGCTTCAACGATTCGGCGGCTAGCTTGACCATCCCCATACGGATTTTGTGCATGCGCCATCGCGTGGTAAGCATCAGAATCAGTCAATAATGTTTTCGCCTCTTGATAGACTACTTGTTCGTCTGTACCAACCAATTTCAATGTTCCTGCCGCTACGCCTTCTGGACGTTCCGTTGTATCTCGTAAAACTAAAACTGGCACACCTAAGGAAGGAGCTTCTTCTTGCACACCGCCAGAATCAGTTAAAATTAAAGCACTTTTCGCTGCAAAATTTTGAAAATCTTTGACATCCAATGGTTCAATTAAATGCACACGAGCTAATTCACCTAAGTGTTCCGCTACTATTTCACGGACTTTGGGATTTTTGTGCATAGGGAAAATGACTTCAATTTCTGGATGTTCCATTACAAGTCGACGAACAGCTTTAAACACATTTGCCATTGGCAGGCCTAAATTTTCACGACGATGCATTGTGATTAGTACAATGCGTTGGTCTGTAGGGATTTTTTCCAATAAATCATTTTGATAGTGGGCATCAACGGTGTACGCCATCGCGTCAATCGCTGTATTGCCAGTCACATAAATATGTTCTTTTGGATGATTTTCTTTGATTAAATTGTCCTTACTTTGAGTGGTTGGGGCAAAATAAATATCAGTTAACACGTCTACCAGTTGACGATTCATTTCTTCCGGAAACGGAGAATATTTTTGCCAGGTCCGCAATCCTGCTTCCACATGTCCCACTGGAATCTGTTGATAAAAAGCAGCCAATGCAGCCGCAAATGACGTGGTTGTATCGCCATGAACCAAGACAATATCCGGCTGTTCTGTCACAAGAACCTCAGTTAATAAATTCAAAACACGACTTGTAATATCTGTTAAGGTTTGCCCATCTTTCATGATATTTAAATCATGATTCGGTGTAATTTGAAAATCTTCTAACACTTGATCCAACATTTGGCGATGTTGCGCTGTTACAACTACTACAGAGTCAAACCCTTGACTTTGCTCTTCTAAAACTTTGATTAAAGGGGCCATTTTGATTGCTTCTGGCCGTGTTCCAAAAACTGTCATTACTTTAATTTTCTTCATCATTTTCCTCCTAATTCTATGTTAGTTTCGGGTATTTTTGTTGGCGAAATTCTTCTGCTCGTTGAACATAATGTAAGGCGTTCGTATGATTACTGGCTATTTCTGCTGCCGTTAACGGACGGATAACCTTCGCAGGTCGACCAAATGCTAAAACATTTGGCGGGATAATTTTGCCTTCCGTCACTAAAGAGCCCGCACCAATCAGGCTGTTTTCTCCAATAATAGCATTATTCAGAATCGTTGACCCCATGCCAATCAATGCACCATCACCGATTTTACAACCGTGTAACATGCATTGATGGCCCACCGTTACATACTTGCCTACAATTGTCGGGGCATCTTCATCAACATGAATAATCGTGCCATCTTGAATATTACTACCTTCACCAATGGTAATTGTGTTACTGTCACCTCTTAAGACCGACTGAAACCAAATATTACTATCCTTTGCTAGTTGTACGTTTCCATAGACATCTGCACTAGCAGCAATAAAATATTCTTTTTTCAAACTCTGTCACCTCTTTTCATTAAGTATAGACAAGAATTCCTCACTTTCATAGTAAAAAAGACAAGAAAAGAGCGTGGGACAAAAATCACTTTGGATTTTTGCTCCACGCTCAAAAACTGATAAACGGCGGGAACAAAAGCAACTCCTTCGGAAATAAGCCGGAATTCTCCAAAAATTACAGAACAATTTTCGGAAATTCCTTCTTATTTCTCGGAGTTAAACGCTTCTGTCCCGACCTCTTTTTATTCCTCATAGTCGCCTTCTTCAGCAAATTGACTATTGTATAGTTTTTCATAGAAGCCACCTTGTTCCAGCAACTCATGATGCGTACCTTTTTCAATGATTTCTCCTTGTTTCATAACAAGAATTAAATCAGCTTCACGAATAGTTGATAGGCGGTGGGCAATAACGAAACTCGTTCGTCCTTCCATAACACGATCCATTGCTTTTTGAATTAAGGCTTCCAAGCGTGTATCGACTGAACTAGTCGCCTCATCTAAAATCAAAATTTTCGGATCAGAAATTACCGCTCGGGCAATGGTCAACAATTGTTTTTGACCAAGGGAAACGTTATCTCCCTCAGAATTGATTTCCATTTCATACCCGTCTGGCATTGTCCGAATGAAGTGATCCACATTGGCCGTTTTCGCTGCATCGACAACTTCATAATCCGTGGCATCCAACTTCCCAAAACGAATGTTATCTGCAATGGTACCTTTATACAACCAAGCATCTTGCAATACCATTCCAAATACAGATCGGACATCACTACGGTTCATTTTTTTCGTGTCAATACCATCAATTTTAATGGCGCCTTCTGTTACATCATAAAAACGCATCAGTAAGTTGATTAAGGTTGTTTTCCCAGCGCCAGTTGGTCCCACAATCGCAACCATTTGGCCCGCATCAACTTTAAAGTTCAAATTACGAATTAACGGTTTTTCTGGGTCATAACTAAAGCTGACATTTTCAAATTCAACAGAGCCTAAAATAGGTTCTGGTAAAGGAACATCTTGTTCGTTAAGTTCTTCTTCTGGTTCATCTAGGATTTCAAAAATCCGCATGGTCGAAGCTGAAGCGCTTTGTAAAGCTGCAGACAACTGCGTAATATTCCCCATTGGTTGGCTAATTTGCCAAATATATTGAATAAACGCTTGTAATTGCCCCACTACAATCACACCAGCAACCACATAGTAACTACCAAGGACAGCTACCCCGATATAGGTCCCATAAGCGGTCATTTGAACCAATGGCAACATTAATCCTGAGATAAAGGATGCCTTGAAACCAAAACCATTTAAACGGTGATTGACTTGTTTAAAACCTTCAAGAGTTTCTTTTTCCCGGCCATATAGTTTTAAGACACTGAACCCAGTCATATTTTCTTGAACATAACCATTTAAGTCTCCTAAAGAATTTTGCATTCCTTGGAAATATTTCTGGGAGATTTTAACAATTGTTCTTGAAATAATCAGCGACAACGGAATCATAATGACTGAAAAAATCGCCATCAACGGATTGATCAAGAACATCATCACTACCGCCATCACAATACCTAAGACTGCCGAAACGATATTAATAAAACTTTGTTGCATCGCATTGCTGACAGCGTCCACATCGTTCGTCACCCGTGACAAAATATTTCCTTGTTGGTTCTTATCAAAATAAGAAACTGGCAAACGATTGATTTTTTCTTCAATATCGCGACGTAAATCGCGCATGGATTGTTGAACGACATTCGTCATTAAAAAGCCTGACAAAAATTGTGCCACACAATAACCTGTTCCCACAACTAAAATCCAAATTAAACATTGGATTACATAATCAAAATTAATGGATTCGCCAGCCGCAATATTACGGCTAATTTCTGTCGTTGGTAATCCAGTCAAATAAGGCAACGCTGCATTAAAGGCAACGGTTAATATTGTAAATAAAATAACTAAATAAAACGTCACTCGGTACGGTTTAATATAGCGACCGATTCGTTTCATAGAAGAAAAGGCGTGTTTCATGCTAATTCCTCCTCTGACAATTGAGAAGCCGCAATATCATAGTAAATTGGACAAGTCTCAAGTAATTCACGATGTGTGCCAATTCCGACCACGTCGCCTTCGTTTAAAACAACAATGCGGTCCGCATGCATAATTGTTCCAACACGTTGTGCCACAATTAAAACAGTGGATTCTGTTGTTTCTTTTTTCAGACGCGCTCGTAAATTTGCATCTGTTTGATAATCTAACGCAGAAAAACTATCATCAAATATATAAATTTCCGGATTGCGAATAATCGCCCGTGCGATAGCTAAACGTTGTTTTTGACCACCAGAAAAGTTCGTGCCACCTTCTGAAAGAGGTTCATCATAGCCTTGCGGTTTTTGTGAAACAAATTCTGTTGCTTGAGCAATGTCAATTGCTCGTTCCATTTCTTCTAACGTCGCATCTTCCTTACCGTAGCGAAGATTATCAGCAATTGTACCAGTAAAAAGTAACGCTTTTTGTGGAATATAGCCAATCTTATTGCGTAATGCACTAAGTTGGTAATCTTTTACGTTCACTCCATCGATTAAAATTTCACCTTCTGATACATCATAAAACCGTGGAATCAATTGAATTAATGTTGATTTTCCACTACCTGTGCTCCCAATAAAGGCCACTGTTTCACCAGGTGATGCCTTAAAACTTACATTGCGGATAACTGGGCTTTCCGCATGTCCAGGATAGGCAAAGGTTACATTTTTAAACTCTAGATAGCCTTTAGTAGCTGTTTCTGTTACGCCTTCTTCTTCACGAATAGCTGGTTCCATATCTAAGGCTTCTTGAATCCGTGAAGCCGAAACCGCAGCCCGTGGATACATCATAAAGACACTGGCAAATAACATAAACGAGAACAGCGCATGAAAAATATATTCAATAAAAGCAATTAAATTCCCAACTTCTAAATCCCCATGGCTGATTTGAACAGTCCCGCTCCAAATGATTAAGACCATCACAATATTAAATAAGAAAAAGAACCCTGGTTGGGCTGCTGCCATTAAACGAAACAGACTTTTTGAACTTTTAGTGTAAGTTTCATTGACTTTATTAAAACGAGATTCTTCAAATTTTTCATTAACAAATGCGCGTATTACCCGCAATCCAGAAAGATTTTCTCTTAAAATCCCATTGATTCCATCTAAGTTCTTTTGTTGCTTTTTAGATAACGGTTCTGACAAACGAGCAATTCCGACAACTGCTAGCAGCAGAAAAGGCAAGGCACCTAAAACGTACATTCCTAACGACGGACTCGTTCGCATCACCATGTAAAGACTGGCAATAAACATCACTGGCGTCATAAAGCCAAGACGTAAAATATTTCCCATGAAGAGCATAATTTGGTATGCATCATTGGTAGTTCGCGTAATTAAGGAAGAAACCCCAATACTTTCATATTCACTGTGTGAGAAAGTTTGAATCTTTTCAAATAAATCATCACGAATATCACGAACAATGTTTGTTGTAATTCTGGCACCAAAGTACCCCAGCAAAATATTCATTGCGACACCAATAATCGTAATTACAACCATCCAAATCCCTTGCTGATAAATATAGTCCATATCTTTAGGAATAATTCCTTTGTCAATCATTCGTGCTAAAATGGTCGGCAAGCCTAATTCAATTAAAATAAAACCAAACACACAAATAAAATCAGCGAAAAGTAATTTCTTATAACGCATTGTGTAACGCCACATTAACTTCAATTAATCATCTCCTTCTTATCTTACTTTAAATTTTCTAGTACTCCCACTGTATCAAAAAGAAATCGGTAATACAAGCTGTCTGGCTAGAAAAAACAGCCTTTCTCTTTCTATCCTTTCTCTTTTAGATTTTCTAAAAAATAGATAATTTTAATGATTTACTTATACGATTAAAATTGCTACTTCCTTTTGATTGTGCCATAATTGGGAAAAACTGAAAGGACCCTTTGAATGAAAAAATTATTCTTCATTTTTCTCGGTTCCTGTACGTTTGCTTTAGGCACGTTAGGAATCTTTTTGCCGCTTTTACCCACCACTGGTTTTTATTTATTAACGGCCTTTTTTTGGATGCGTAGTTCAGATAAACTTTATAACAAATTTTTAGCTTCTTCTTATTATCAAAAATACATCCAAGAAGCCTTCTTTGAGAAAAAAATTACTCGTAAAGGCAAATGGAAACTATTTATTTCCATGTTTCTTTTATTTGCCATTCCGTGTTTAATTGTCCGAAATACGTTGATGACTACGACTTTAGCGATTGTTTATTTAGCTCACGTGATTGGCTTAAGTTGGTATTGGCGTCCTAAAAAAAAGGCACTCGAACTTGATCAAGAATAAGGCGAAACAAGAAGTTTGTTTTTTTTAAAAGTCCAGTGAGTGTTTCTATACTTCCTTATCATTCTATGATAAAATAAGCTTAATTGTTGTTATTCACAACACACGGGACGGTTGAAAAAGAACACATAAAATCAAATACCCAGAATGAAGCAAAGTCGAGGCTTCATTTCATCATTAACAGATGTTTTTGATGAGCATTCTTTTTTAGGTGATCAGCACCTCGTTTTGTTGTGTTTAATTTTCTGTCTTAAAATGAAAAAAACTATAAATTGCTACTATTAGTAGCTGAAGGAGAAATGAATCGATGATTTACAAAGTATACTATCAAGAAACAAAAATCAGAAACCCAAAAAGAGAAGACACAAAATCTCTTTACATGGAAGCCGATAGCGATGTAATCGTGCGCCAATTAGTTGAAGAAAATACCCCATACAATATTGAATACGTTCAATTATTAGACGAAAAACATCTTGCTTACGAGCAAGAACATGCGGACTTCACTCTAACGGAGTTTTAACATGAAAGTAAACATAAAAAATAACGAAACTGGCGTTTTTGCAATCGGTGGTTTAGGCGAAATTGGAAAAAACACATATGGGGTACAATTCCAAGATGAAATTATCATTATTGATGCTGGGATCAAATTCCCAGAAGATGATTTACTTGGGATTGACTATGTGATTCCAGATTATAGCTACATCGTTCAAAATTTGCATAAAGTCAAAGCACTCGTTATTACCCACGGTCACGAAGACCATATTGGTGGCGTTCCTTATCTTTTACGTCAAGCGAATATCCCAATCTATGCGGGACCACTAGCCTTGGCTTTAATTACCAACAAACTAGATGAACATGGTTTATTGCGAGAAGCGGAATTACACGAAATTAATGAAGATACGGTGATTCGTTTTAGAAAAACAGCGATTAGCTTTTTCCGGACGACTCACAGTATTCCTGATGCCTTGGGCGTTGTGGTTAAAACGCCTTCTGGTAACATTGTCGCAACAGGTGACTTTAAGTTTGACTTTACACCCGTTGGCGAGCCAGCCAACTTACACAGAATGGCGAAATTAGGTGAAGAAGGCGTCCTTTGTCTTCTTTCAGACAGTACCAATGCTGAAATACCCACCTTTACAAAATCCGAAAAAACAATTGGGACCTCTATTTTAAAAATCTTTGAAAAAATTGATGGTCGGATTATCTTTGCCAGTTTTGCTTCAAACATTTTCCGTTTACAACAAGCTGCTGATGCAGCCGTGAAAACCGGTCGCAAAATTGCTGTTTTTGGTCGTAGCATGGAAAATGCCATTGTCAATGGCGAACGCTTAGGCTACATCAAAGTGCCCAAAGGAACGTTTGTCGATGCGGCGGAACTGAATCAATTGCCAGCAAATGAAACAATGATTTTATGTACTGGCTCTCAAGGAGAACCTATGGCCGCGCTTAGTCGGATTGCTAACGGTACACATCGCCAAATTAGTATTCAACCAGGCGATACGGTTGTTTTCTCAAGTTCACCAATTCCTGGGAATACGACAAGCGTTAACCGTTTAATCAACTTATTATCTGAAGCCGGTGCGGAAGTTATCCACGGAAAAATCAATAATATCCATACTTCTGGTCACGGTGGACAAGAAGAGCAAAAATTAATGCTTCGCTTGATGAAGCCTAAATATTTCATGCCTGTTCATGGTGAATTTAGAATGTTAAAAATCCATGCTTCGCTCGCTCAAGATACAGGGGTTCCTGAAGAAAATTGCTTTATCATGGGCAACGGCGATGTCTTAGCTTTAACGGCTGATAGCGCACGTCCTGCTGGTCACTTCAATGCTAATGACGTGTACGTTGATGGAAATGGTGTCGGTGATATCGGGAATGTTGTTTTACGGGATCGTCGTATCTTATCTGAAGAAGGTTTAGTTTTAGCGGTAGCAACAGTTGATATTAAAAATAAAGAAATTATGGCTGGTCCAGACATTCTTTCCCGTGGTTTTGTCTACATGCGTGAGTCTGGTGATATGATTCATGAAGGCCAACGTCTTTTATTCAATGCTCTACGTGAAGCAATGAAAGATAAAAACTGTACCGAAGCAAAATTAGGCGAAGCCATGACGACCGCTTTACAGCCTTTCTTGTTTGAACAAACAGAACGTCATCCAATGATTCTGCCAATGATTATGACTGCCACAGTTAGTGATCAATAAAGCTCTCATTTAATAGAGAAGAAAAATGCTTGTCCATTTTTCTTCTCTATTTTTTCTAACAAAAAAACACCTAACATGCGTTAGGTGTTTTTGGATTATTTTTTATTAGTTTTTTTCTACGTTAACTGCTTGAGGGCCACGGTCTGAATCTTCAACATCGAAAGTCACTGCTTGACCTTCTTCTAAAGTTTTGAAACCATCACCTTGGATAGCTGAGAAGTGTACGAATACGTCGCTTCCGTCTTCGCGTGAGATAAACCCAAAACCTTTTTCTGCGTTAAACCATTTTACTGTTCCTTGTTCCATTCTTTTGTTCCTCCTCGTGCATTTGCACATAAATAGTCGTAACTTTGCTCGCTTCCAATAGAATATTTAAAAAAATTTAAAAAGTCTACATAATTCCAAACAAGATTACCCTTTCATTTTACACGTGATAAAATATTTTTGCAAGAATTGTCCTCATTCTGAAGCAAAAAAATTCTCTTCTCTCAAACTAATGTATCCGCTATCACCAACAATAATATGATCCAACAATTGAATCCCCATCATTTCGCCACATTCTTCCATTCGTTTGGTAAATTGAATATCTTGTGGAGACGGTGTCGGATTGCCAGATGGATGATTATGAGCTAATAGTATGCGAGCAGAAGAATATTTAACCGCTTCCCGAAAAATTTCGCGTGGATGAGCAATACTTTGATTCAGTGAACCTTTGAAAATCGTTTTCTGTTGGATAATGTCATTCTTGGTATTCAAGTAAATACAAATTAAATGTTCTTGTTGCAGCCCCTTCATCTCTTGGAGTAATCGTTGAGCGACTTGTTGACTGGACGTAACTTTGCCAAATTTGATTTGACTACTTTGATAAATTCGACACCCCAATTCAATGGCCGCACGTAATTCAATGGCTTTCACTTGTCCAATACCTTTAATAGCCATTAACTCGTTCAACGTGGCTTGCTGCAAATAAGAAAGTTGCTTAAACTGTTTTAATAGCGTTGCGGCAACAGTCATCACGTCTGCTTCTTTTGAGCCAGTTCGTAACAGAATCGCCAACAACTCTTGATTCGATAATGCTTTTTCTCCTATCGCTAAGAGCCGTTCTCGTGGTAAACAATCACTCGGCATCTCGCGAATAAACAGATCCGATACTTGCATAAAAAAAACCTCCTTTGCTAGTCATTAATAAACTACGCAAAGGAGTGTTGTTTTTATTATTTTAAATAATGTGGCGCTTGATGTAAACTCTCCAAGACATGTAATGTTTTCTCTTGGATAACTTCAGTTGGTTGCAATAAATCAGGTACCATGATCACTGGAATGCCCGCACTATGAGCCGCACTTACCCCATGAAATGAGTCTTCGAAAATCAAGGTTTTCGGGGCTTCTGTTCCTAAAAGTTGACGAGCTTTTTGAAAAATTTCTGGGTCCGGTTTTGCTCGTTTAACATCCTCTGCTGAAACGATCCCTACAAAACGATCCTGAATCCCAGCATGGCTTAATAACATTTCAATTGCTGGACGGACGTTACTTGAAGCAACTAATCGAGGAATTTTTTGATCATCTAAAAAGTCAAGGAATTCCACCACCCCTGGTTTTAAAGGGACGTTACCAGATCGAAACTCTTGCAGGGTATCCTCATAAGAACGGCGGATAAATTCTTCCACTGTGTCGTGACCATAGGACGTATAAATACGTCGGTAATTCTCTTGTACTTCTTCATCGGAAATCCCAACATAGTCTAAATAGACTTCTTTACTATATGGTAACCCCATTGCATCTGCTACTTTTTGAGTAGATGTATAGTAAATCAACTCCGTATCAAAAAGCAACCCATCCATATCAAAAATTACGCCATCAAATTTCTTCATCATTTCCTCCTATAGTTAAAAGTAATTCTCTTACTTGAGAAACAAAATATAATGAACCTGTTACTAATAATAAATCATCTGTCGACATTTTTTCTAAAATTTCGCCTAAGCCAAATTGCCATAAAGACACAATTTCTGTTAAATCGTCTTCATATTTTTCCATTTCTGTAAGTGCAATAGCTTTAGGATAATCGAAGCTAGTTAAGTAAAGATGCGCATTCGATACTTGCTTTAAGTCCTGAATCATCTCATCCACATCTTTAGTTGCTAAAGCTGAAAATAAAATATGAATCGTGTGTTGTGGAAACTCTTTGCGCAAGTTTTCAACTAAGCGTTTTACTGCGTGATCATTGTGGGCACCATCTAAAACAATCAACGGTTCATCACTAAGACGTTCCATTCGAGCTGGCCATTGCGCTTTAGCTAACCCTTGAGTAATGTCTCGTTCTTTAAACGGCAAATGTTGTAGTTGGCAATACTTGTCAAATAATTGAATAGCTACCGCCGCGTTTTCTACTTGGTGACGCCCCAACAAGGGAACTTTAATCTTTGTCAGTTTGCCCATTTCTCCATAGAAATTAAATATTTCCCCCCATTGTGTGTCAGGATGTAGATATTCCACTTGATACTCTTTGCCAAAACGAAAAATTGGACTCTGTTTTTCTTGTGCGACTTTTTCAATGACTGCTAGCGCATCAGCACAAATATTGCCTGTTACTACTGGGACTTTTTCTTTAATAATACCCGCTTTTTGATAGGCAATTTCAGCAATTGTTTCACCTAAAATTTCTGTGTGATCCTTCCCAATTGTCGTAATTCCCGTCAATATTGGCTTCACGACATTGGTGCTATCAAGTAATCCACCTAAGCCAACTTCAACAACTGCGATATCCACTTGTTCATTCACGAAATAGTCCAAGGCCATTCCTGTCAATGTTTCGAATTCTGTAATTCCAGCCACTTCAGTGATTTGGTCTAATTCTTTAATGATTGGTTGATACTTTTCCACATAGGTAATCAATTGTTCGTCTGAAATTGGTTGACCATTTATCGCAATTCTTTCATTAAATGATTCAATATAAGGAGAGGTAAAGGTTCCGACTTTCAAGCCCATTTCTTCTAATAGACAGCGTAAATATGTCACGGTTGAGCCTTTACCATTGGTTCCTGCGATATGAATCGTTGGCACTTTGTTTTCTGGATGATCAATTTTTTCTAATAACGCATTAATCCGATCCAAACCAGGTCTTGAGCCAAAGGGTAACCGGCTATGAATCCATTCAATGGCTTCTTCTATTGTTAATTGCATCTTGTCCAACTCCTTGTCTTCTTCTACATTATAACCAAGTTAGGTGACTTTTTCACTAATAACCAATTGAAACTTTTTCTTGAAAATTTTTTGCATTTTTCATAATTTTGCGTTATTAGCGGATACATTAATGAACTTATGGTAAACTAACATTCTGGATGGTTCGTTCCAGCCAGCCAATTAAAAACTATTTTTAGAGCGTTCAACACGCTTATTCATGATTTTTTTATAAAGGTGGACTTATTTTGATGAAAAACAAATCGAAGCTTTTATGGTTAGGAAGTTTTTTCTTGCCGTTTTTACTTCTATTGCTTGTATGGATGACATTACAACTTGCGCCTTTTGGTGACAACAACTTATTAGTTAGTGATTTAGGCACACAATACATGCCTTTCTTGAGTTTTTTAAAACGCTCTTTTCACGAGGGAATAACTACATTCTACTCTTTTTCCAATGAGATTGGTGAATCGATTGTTCCTTTGGCAGCCTATTACTTACTGAGCCCTTTTAATGTGTTGGCTTTCTTTTTTCCTTATGAACAATTACCTATAGCAATTTTATGGATTATTACCTTAAAACTTGCCTTGATGGGCACGACGATGTTTAGCTATTTAAAATACACCTATCAAAAAGTTGATGGCACCACGTTACTTTTTTCAACGTCCTATAGTTTCTGTGGCTTTGTCACCGTCTATAGCCAAAACTTTATGTGGTTGGATGCACTGATTCTATTCCCGCTTATCTTATTGGGACTCCAACGTTTATGGGATCAACGCAAATGGGGCTTATACAGTATCACCCTATTTTTAGCGATTGTGACGAATTACTACATGGGTTATATGATTTGTCTCTTTGCTGTTTTGTACAGTATCTATTGGTTCTTTAAAAAGAATACCCAAGCCCATGCTATTCGGCAATTTTTTAAACAAAGTCCGTTATTCATCCTCGTTTCTTTTTTAACAGGAACCGCAACTAGTTTTTTATTATTACCTGCAGCAGAAGGGATGCTCTATACAAAAAAAGCAGATTTTGATGTCTCGACGTTCTTTTTAACGCCTAAGTTCAACACTTCGTTCTTCTCGCAATTAGGCTTAGGTTCTATTAATTATGAGTTGCGTTTAGACCATTTACCAACCGTTTTTGCTGGATTATTTGTGACACTCCTCTGTGTTGCCTATTTTCAAACGAAACAAATTGCGTTAAAAGAAAGAATAGCTTCAGCAATTCTTTTATTCATTCTCTTTTTAAGCTTTTGGTTAGAAGCCTTTAACACTGTCTGGCACATGTTTCAAAGCCCAGCTGGGTTCCCTTACCGAAATGTCTTTATCTTTAGCTTTTTATTGATTGTCTTTGCCTATGAAGTTTGGCTTAAAAAAGTGACCATTCCTTGGTCCGCACCTATTATTTTTAGTCTGCTGTTAGTCATTGGCTACGGATCTTTGTATTATGGTCCACAAAAGAATCTCTTAATTTCGATCAATTATTTATGGCTAAGTTTACTTTTTATTTGGTTGATTTTCTTTTGCTTGCGTTTAGCACACAAAAAGGCCTTAAGAAACTATGTAGTCGTGGCTTTATTCTTACTGGTCAGCACAGAATTAACAACGAATTTCTGGATTTCTTTTAAACACATGCCCTTTGGTAGCCAAGCAACATTTGCCCAAGATTACCGAAAACACAGCCAATTAATCGATGAAAAAATGGCCTCAGCACCAGAACTTTATCGCATGAAACAAGTCATTCCTTCCAAAGAAACAGGGTTCCGTGAAATCAATAACGGCTACAACAATCCTTTACTTTATGGCTATGCTGGCGTTTCTAGCTATACTTCGACTTTAACTGCCACTACCCAAGACACATTAAGTGCGCTAGGTTTATATCGAAAAAATGATCGCCGGATTGCTTATGTGGATAATTCACAACTAACCAATTTACTTTTAAATGTGAAATATGACTTTTTACCAATTGAAAAACCTACGAGTGAAAAATTGCTAAAAACAGTTGGTTCCACGAAAATCATGGAAAATGATGAAGCAATCGGTATGGGCTTTTTGGCGCCAACCGCATTAACCAAGTTAAAATTAGCAAAAAATAATCCTTTAGATGCCCAAGAAGAACTCCTGCAAATGCTCGTGCCGACGGATAAACCTTACTTTAAAACAGCTTCGTTGATAAATGAACCTCATCATACCAACGAAACAATTGAAGCAACCTTTAAAGTGAATAGCACTGGCGACTTGCATCTTTATATTCCGAATTTAAAATGGAAAAAGGTTACACAATTGAAGGTAAACCAACAAGTTATCTCGACGCCAATTTATATTGCAACCAATCAGCTGTTCAATTTAGGGCATTTTGAAAAAGGAACTACCGTGACCCTGTCACTAACTGCTGAACAAGTGGTTGATTTAACTAATTGGCAGCTTCAAACTTTAGACCAAACAGCCTTTAATCTTGCGGTTGACAAATTACGCCAACAAGCTCTTCACGTGAATGCAACTAAAAAAGGCCATTTAAATGGCGCACTGAATGTACCTGGAAATGACACTCAGTTACTGTATACGTCCATTCCTTATGACCAAGATTGGCAAGTCAAATCGTCGCTACAAAAAGAACCATTAAAAACACAACGCATTCTAGGTGGCTTTTTAGCTGTTGAAGTCCCAGCTGGCAAACAGCAGTTAACCTTTGCCTATCATCCAAGAATGATTTATCTCGGCACTGCCGTCAGCGGAACGATTTTACTGGGAACGGCTGGTTATCTTGGGTTTAAAAAATACCGTCGAAAACGTCAGGAGGCCACTCATGACTAATCAGAAAAAATTTTTAAATGGACTCATTCGGTGGTTACCCCTAGTTGGACTGGTGCTTTTCTTCGGCTTAATTTTATGGGGATATTCCAGAGGAATTTTTCATTCTGTTGCTTCCTTGCAAGCTTTTATTAAACAGTTTGGTAACTATGCGGTTCTGTGTTTCATTCTTTTACAAATCGTCCAAGTGATTATTCCTATTCTACCTGGAGGAATCTCTTCTGTTGCAGGAATGTTGATGTTTGGCAATTTGCAAGGCCTTTTGTATAGCTATCTTGGGTTGATTATTGGTGAGTTTATTGGCTTTTTACTGGTTCGTTACTATGGACGTAGCTTTGTAAAAATAATCCTTTCACCCAATAAATACAAAAAATTTGAAGAGATTTTAGACAAAAATGAACACAATGTCAAAAAGCTCTTAATCTTTACTATGTTAGTCCCCTTCGCTCCAGATGATATTGTTTGTTTAGTGGCGGGAATTACAGATATATCTTTAAAGGAATTCATGAAAATTGTTCTTTTATTGAAATTCTGGTCTGTGGCTACTTACAGCTATTTAATGTTGTATTTGTTTCAATTATTTGGCAAATTATAACAAAAAGACAACAAAACCAAACGTTGGTTGTAGTGACCCCAAAAAGTTAGACTTTTTATAGAGTGGATTTTTCCACTCTATTTTTATGCAGTTTTTTGATTGAATTGTCGAAATTCTACTGGGCTTTTCCAGTTAAGTTTTTCCTTGATTCGGTGATGATTGTAATAATAAATGTAGTTCTCAATTGCTTCTCTCAATTCATTTTGACTTTGATAGATTTTTCCATAGTACACTTCTTGTTTTAGGATACTGAAGAAATTCTCCATAGGAGAATTATCTAAACAGGTTCCTTTTCGAGACATACTTTGAAAGATATTGTTGTCCTTTAATGCTTGTATATAGACATTCATTTGATAAGCCCAGCCTTGATCAGAGTGAAAGGTGCGCCGATAGGGACAATCATTTGTTTGAGAAATTGCTTCTTTCAGACCTCCCATAACTGTTTTACCATTTGGTTGAGTAGAAAGGCTATAGCTTAGAATTTCACTATTATACATATCCATAAATGGATCTAAGTATAGTTTTTTCTGACGAAAGATGCCTGCGTTATCTGCTTCAAAGTACTTAAATTCAGTTGTATCAGTTGTAATTTTTTGATGAGGAACAGAGGTTTTAAATCGGCGACGAATCAAATTTTTAGCGATTTTACCAACGGTTCCTTTATAGGAATTATATTTTCTTGATTTCTTAGTAAAAGCTTTGACTTGTAACTTTAACTTTTGTATTAATCGCTGGACTTTCTTTTTATTCACTTGAAATCCACGTCGTTTCAATTCTTGGGTCATCCTTCTATAGCCATAATGTTGATGCTTTTTACGAATCGCTTGAATTTCTTCTTCAATGATTTGTGTTGAAGCTGTTCTGTCGAGGCGTTTTTGCCAGTACATGTAAGTAGATTTTGGAAACCTTAGGGTTTCCAAAATATCTTTTAATCGAAAGTGTCTTCGGAGACTGTGAATGATTCGTGCGATTCGTTCATTTTTTGTTCGTCCTCTAAACGCAGTCTCCTCAATTCTTTTAAATAGGCATTCTCAATTTTTAACATTCTATTTTCTTTTTCTAGTTTCTCTACTTGAGATCGTTCACTTGGTAATGGTTGGGTTTCCTTTTGTTTCTTCTTAGGCATGGTAGGTGGACGTCCTTTCTGTTTAGAGAGTCCCTCTATACCAAACTTCTGATACGTTCTAAGCCAATTCGCAATCAATGATGGATTGTTCATTTTTAGAAGATTAGCTACTTCTTGATAGGACAACTCTGTTGTTAAATATAACTCTATCGCATCTAGCTTAAATTGAACAGAGTAATTCTTATTTTTTCGACTGCGAAGTAGGCCTTCTTCACCAAGTTCTTTATAGGCATTTATCCATTTGCTTATTTGAGAACTATCTTTAAACCCATACTTCTTTGCGAGAAACCTTAGACCTCCTTGACCAGATAAGTAGTCATGAACAAGTTTAAGTTTAAATTCAAAACTGTATTTTGCCATACAAAAAAACCTCCAAAAGTTAGATTTCTAGGTCTAACTTTTGGGGGTCGGCTCAGGTTTTGTTGTCTTTTCTTTTTTAGATTGAACGTAATTGGGCAATCCGTTCTTTGACAGCCTCTTGTTTTTCAAGGTAGTCTTTTTCTTTTGCACGTTCTGCTTCTACGACCTCATCTGGTGCATTTGACACAAAACGTTCATTTGAAAGTTTGCCTTGCACACGTTTGACTTCTTTTGTCCATTTGTCTAATTCTTTTTCTAAGCGAGCAATTTCTTCCTCGATATTAATCAACCCAGCTAATGGTAGGAATAGTTCTGCGCCTGTTAAAACAGCGGACATGGCTAATTCTGGCGCTTCTATTTCACGACTGATGACTAATTCCTCTGGGTTACAGAAGCGTTCCAAGTAGCTAGTATTAGCTGTTAAAAATTCTTCTACTTCTGTATCGTTTGTTTTAATTAACAAAGTAATTGGTTTAGAAAGTGGTGTATTCACTTCTGCTCGAATATTCCGAACCGAACGAATAACTTCCTTCAGAACTTCCATTCCTCGAGCTGCTGCTTCATCGTTAAATTCTTCATGAACAACTGGGTACTCTGCCACAACCAATGACTCACCTTGATGCGGAATTTTTTCCCAAATTTCTTCTGTTACAAATGGCATAATTGGATGCAATAAGCGTAAGATTTGATCCAATGTGTACACCAAGATGCTCCGTGTTGTTTGTTTAGCTGCTTCATTTTCTCCGTAAAGAATTTCTTTACTCATTTCAATATACCAATCACAGAAATCATCCCAGATGAAGTTGTATAATTGGCGACCTGCTTCACCGAATTCAAAGCGATCAAATAATTCTGTCACACGGGCGACTGTTTCGTTTAAGCGCGTTAAAATCCAACGATCAGCGACAGTCTTTTCACCACTAAAGTCAATATCTGCAGCAGTCATACCTTCTACATTCATAATAACGAAACGACTTGCATTCCAAATCTTATTGATAAAGTTCCAAGAAGCATCCATTTTTTCATAACTAAAACGAACATCTTGACCAGGTGCTGAACCATTTGATAAGAACCAACGTAACGCATCTGCGCCATATTTTTCGATGACATCCATTGGATCAATCCCATTCCCCAATGATTTACTCATTTTGCGTCCTTGCTCATCACGAATTAAGCCGTGAATTAAGACATTTTGGAAGGGACGTTCGCCTGTAAACTCTAAGCTTTGGAAAATCATACGACTTACCCAAAAGGCAATAATATCATAGCCAGTAACTAATGTGCTTGTTGGGAAGTAACGTTGATAATCTTCGCTTGCTTCGTCCGGCCAACCCATCGTTGAAAATGGCCATAATGCAGAACTAAACCATGTATCTAAGACATCACTATCTTGAACCCAGTTTTCACTGTCGGCTGGTGCTTCCATCCCAACATACATCTCGCCCGTTTCTTTGTGATACCAAGCAGGAATTTGATGGCCCCACCATAATTGTCGCGAAATAACCCAGTCATGAATATTTTCCATCCAACGTAAAAATGTTTGATTGAAGCGTGGTGGATAAAATTCAACAGCGTCTTCTGTTTTTTGATTTTCTATTGCTTTTTCAGCTAATGGTCCCATTTTTACAAACCATTGGGTCGATAAACGAGGTTCCACGACAACGCCTGTTCGTTCTGAATGGCCCACGCTGTGATTCATTGTTTCGATCTTAATTAAGCGACCTAATTCTTTCAAGTCAGAGACAATCGCTTTACGTGCAGCAAAACGATCCATTCCTTCATATTTTCCAGCCAGTTCATTCATCGTGCCGTCTTCGTTCATAACATTTACTCGAGGTAAGTCATGACGATTACCGACTTCAAAGTCATTTGGATCATGAGCAGGTGTGATTTTTACAACCCCTGTTCCAAATTCCATATCTACATAGTCATCTGCAATAATTGGAATTTCTTTATCGACTAATGGCAAGACAACTGTCTTACCAATAAGTTCTTGATACCGTTCATCTTCTGGATGGACCGCAATCGCCGTATCTCCCAACATTGTTTCAGGACGCGTTGTCGCAATTTCAACAACGCCAGAACCATCTGATAATGGGTAGCTCATGTGGTAAAAAGCTCCTTCAATATCTTTATGGATTACTTCGATATCAGACAATGCTGTTTTCGCTTTTGGATCCCAGTTAATGATATATTCACCACGGTAAATCAAATCTTTCTCGTAAAGAGAGACAAACACTTTACGAACGGCCTCAGATAGCCCTTCATCTAAAGTAAAACGTTCACGGCTGTAATCTAAAGAAAGGCCCATTTTTGCCCACTGTTCACGAATGTGAGAAGCATATTCTTCTTTCCATTCCCACACTTGATCAACAAATTTTTCACGACCTAAGTCGTAACGTGAAATTCCTTGTTGTGCTAGTTTCTCTTCTACTTTTGCTTGCGTGGCAATTCCGGCATGGTCCATTCCTGGTAGCCATAACGTATCAAAGCCTTGCATTCTTTTTTGGCGGATAATCATATCTTGTAATGTTGTATCCCAAGCATGCCCTAAGTGTAGTTTTCCTGTTACATTGGGTGGTGGAATAACAATTGAATAGGGCTTCGCTTTTTTGTCGCCACTTGGTTTAAATAAATCTTGATCTAGCCATTTTTGATAACGGCCAGCTTCGATTTCTGTCGGTTGATATTTCGTTGGTAAGTTTTTTTCTTCTGACATTTTTTCCCCTTCTTTCTTAAAATACGCGATTTGGAGCGGTAATTATTTTACAAATGAGTTTTTTTGGGCTAAACACTAAAATACGCCCTAAAATACTTTCGTATTTTAGGGCGTAGATTCATCTTATTTACGCGGTACCACCTAAATTGCATTTGAATTGAATTCATTCAAATGCCACTCATTCGTGAGATAACGTTCACGAAACGAATCGTTCTACTAACGTACTGTGTTCAAACCATTGACTCACAAGCTACCTTCTCACTGGTTGTGTAAAAGTCTTGCACCTGAACGACTTTTTCTCTAAAACGACGCCAATGATACTCCTCTTGTTCGCTGTCTTTGCTTCATTCTACAATGAAGCGCAAGCAAAGTCAATTTGTAATCTAGAGGGATTACACTTTTTTTGCAGCTTCTAACGCTTGTTGATAATCGGGTTCCGACGAAACTTCTGAGACGATTTCTTCATAAACTAACGTTCCTTCTGGGTCAATCACAAAAATAGCACGTGCTAAACGGCCCATTTCTGGAATATACAAACCATAAGCTGCACCAAATGAGTCTTCAGTATCATGAAGCATTTCCATTTCGACACCTTCAGCGGCACACCAATTTGCTTGTTCTTCAACTGTGTTATTGGAAATAGTGATAATCTGAACACCGTCTAATTTCGCCGCTTCTTGATTGAAACGTTTCGTTTGCAGTGAACAAACACGTGTGTCGATATCAGGAACCACACTAATTAAAACCGTTTTACCTTTATAATCTGCCAAGTTGATTTCTTGGTTGTTTAAATTTTTCAAAGAAAAGACGGGAGCTTTTGTGCCAACTTTAGGCTGCTCACCTGTCAATTCTAATACGTGCCCTTTTCTTGTAACATTCATTCTGAAATCCTCCTTTTCCACTTTCAATAATAAGTATAGTAGAGGATTTTTATGAAGACAATTTTATTGCTTTGGGCTATTTGCTAGTGAAAAAGTTTCATTAAAATAAATCAGTGTTTGCAGTTCCGTAGTTAAATCAATATACTGCACACTAACGTTGGCTGGCACACTGACACGGTCTGGCGCAAAATTTAAAATCGCAGTCACACCCGCTTGTACAATTTTGTCGATGGCTTTTTGGGCATGGTGACTTGGTACTGTAGAAATGGCTACCGTGACCCCTTCTTGTCGAACGAATGCTTCTAACTCAGACATATCATGAACTAATAATCCATTAATCGTGGTGCCAACTAAAGCTGAATCATTATCAAAAGCACAGACAATATTCAAATTCTCGTTGCGTCTAAAATTATTTTTTAATAATGCCTTGCCTAAATTGCCACAACCAATCAGAGCAATTCTTTTTTCTTCTTGCGTATTTAAAATATTACTAAATACCTCAATTAAATACGGCACATCGTAACCATAACCGCTTCGGCCCAGTTCACCAACGTGGGAAAAATCACGCCGAATCGTTGCAGAAGGAATCTGGATCATTTCACTAAACTCTCGTGATTTAATGCGTTTAACACCAGAATCCCCTAACATTTTTAAATAACGTAAATAAACCGGCAAACGTTTTGCCGTTGCTTTAGGCATTTTTTTCTCCATCCTCTGTCCTCCTTGTTACCTACTTCACATATTCAGTTTATCACGGTTCCCCTCTCCGAGCAACTTGTTTGTGAAATAAGTACAAAATAAATACAGTGACGGTCGCTTAGACGTCACTGTATTTATTGCTTATAGGAAATCTGCAAATTCGTCTTCTTGTTTATCTTTCGCTGTTTCTGCTGAAATCTCTGTAATTTTGAGTCCTTCTAAGGCCCGAGCCATTAAACCTTCCAAGTCTAAGCGCGCTTCATAATCTTGCGCTTTATCCAAACGAGGTCGTGTTTTCGGTTGCGGTGGCGCAAAAATTGTACAACAATCTTCGAAGGGTTGGATGGCTAATTCAAACGTGTCAATTTTTTCGGCAATTTCGATAATTTCTGTCTTATCCATTGAAACAACGGGTCGAATTATCGGTGTTGAGGTAACCTCATTAATTGCTACCATACTTTGAAGTGTTTGCGAAGCTACTTGTCCTAACGATTCACCATTAATAATGACTAAACCTTTCCGCATTTCACGAATTGCATCTGTTAAGCGTAACATTAAACGTCGTGTAATGGTCATTAAGTAGCCTTGGGGAACAACTCGTTTTATTTCTTCTTGAATTTCTGTAAAGGGCACTTCAATAAATTGAATAGTTCCTACATAAGGGACTAATTTTTCAGCTAAATCTTTAGCCTTTTGTAACGCTTGTTCACTTGTATAAGGCGGACTAGCAAAATGGACAGCTTCCACTTCCACGCCACGTTTCATAGCTAAATAACCAGCAACTGGTGAATCAATGCCTCCTGACAACATCAACATACCACGACCACTGGTGCCCACTGGCAATCCACCCGCACCGCGAATCGTTTCATAAGATAAATACGCCGCATCTTTACGAATTTCAATTCTTAAGTTAATATCAGGCTTTTTCATTTGTACTTGAATTTCCGGAATGGCTTCAATAACAGCCCCACCTAATTCTTGATTCAAGCCATTTGAATCAAGTTCAAATGAATGGTCCGAGCGTTTAGCAGTAATTTTAAACGTCTTACCTGGCGTATAAACTTCCCGAACAACCTCTTGAACCATTGCACGAATCGCTGGCATTTCTTTTTCAATACGAATACTTGGCGAAAAATTTTGAATCCCAAACACTTTACTTAGTTTCGGAATCACTTCTTCACTATCTTCCCCATTTAATAAAATATGCATTCTATCTCTATCTGCATGGATTTTCAATGCTGGAAAATCAGCTAACGCACGTTTCACATTTTGTGCTAACTGCATGATAAACGTTTTACGATTTTTTCCTTTAGTTGATAATTCGCCATAGCGAACCATAATTTCTGTATATTTCACTTTCTATTAATCCCTTTCTAAATCGCTTTAAAACAAAGCTTACAATTAGTTTTCATTATATTTGCTAACAATAAAGCTAACAATTACTATTCTAAATTTTTAAATCAGTTAATTTCTTAGAAACATCATTCATTCTTCCATTATAAAGGTGCCCATATTTTTCTAAAGTGGTTGTTATACGACTATGACCCAATCTTTCCTTAATAACCAGTGAATCTTCCTTAAGGGCAATTAACATAGAAGCATGAGAATGTCTTAAAGCGTGTATCTTAATCACTGGCACATCTGCTAAGTCACAAAGTTTTTTAAGCCAGCCATGCGTTGTAGACTTAGCCAATGTTCCACCATCTATAGAAAATATAAGGTTTATTTTTAAAGGAGATTGCTGTTCTCTCCATATTTCAAAAAGCCGTAGCGTTTCATCGTCAAGAGATACCGTTCTAATACTACTTTTTGTTTTTGGCGTTGTAGTTCTAAACTCTCTTTTATTTTTAACAAGCATCGTCTTATTAATATAAACAACTTTACTGTCAAAATCAACATCTTCCCAATTCAAAGCTAAGGCTTCACCTAGCCGAAGACCTGTCATGAATAAAAATCTAAAAAACATTTTTTTAAAGAACAATAAACTATCGCTTTCATCACTAAGCAGCATTACTTTTTGCATATCATCTATAGTCCAAATGTTAACTTCTTTCTCTTCAACTCGAACTCTACTTACTTTTTTTGATATATCTTCATCAATAAATCCAAAAATAAAAGCTCGCTCGAATACGGATTGAATATTACAAATGATTAAATTAATATACTCTGGAGATAAACTTTCACCTGTTTTAGTTTTATACTCACCAGATAAATAATTAATCAATTTTTGTAAATCAACCGTTTCAATAGCATTTATCTGTACCTCATTAAAGATAGATAAATGATTTTCAATTATACCTGTATTGGTCTTAAAAGTACCTTCCTTAACATGATTTTTGTACCAGCATTTATAATATTCTTCGTAAAAATTACCAAATGTAATCTTTTCACGTTTTTCTTGATAATCAATCATAAACTGATTATAAGCTTTTTTTGCCTCCTTTGCTGTCTTAAATCCACGCTTAAATTTTTGTATTCTTTTCCCTTTTAAATCAAAACCCAAACTTGCAACAAAATAATACTTACCTGTCTTTTTGTCTTTATAAACATTTGATGTCTTTGCCACCTTTATTAACCTCTATTCCTAAAATTTCTTCAACTACACTCACAGGAACACAAGAGATTTTCTTACCACTATAGAAGTGGCAACCTCTTTCTACTAGTAAAGCTTTGGCTTCACGAATAACACGTTGTGATTGGTATGGAGAAAATCCAAGGCTAATAATGTCTTTTTTTGTCACAGTACTTAACATTAATAATACCATCTCCTTCTATTTAATTACATAAAAAAAAGCAGTACTTAATTAGCACTACCCTATGTCAAATGTTCATTAAAATTGAATTTCTATTTAAATTTACCCGACTTGTAGATAACTTCATAGTTACCACTAGCTTTCATATCATCAAAAGTTACTTTGCTTTTTGTACTATCTAACTGCTTATCTTCATCATAATAATAAAAATACTCCAATGCACTAGGCTCATCTTTAACAGGAACCCAAATATCAGCCAAATAACGATTAGTGTCTTTATCTTTATACATCAAAAAACTAAAACTATCTTCTGAATACTCATCACCATATGCAGAATCTTTAATTATAGAGTCTTTAAATTCTTCACCTGTTTTATCTAATTTAGAACCACAGGCAGATATCATAAAAATTGCAACAACCATCAACACAATTGAAGCTGCCTTTTTCATTTTATCATCTCCTAACTTATATAAACGTAATACTATTAAATAAAGCAAAAAATTGTATATCAAAATTAATACTCTTGTTTCACTGAGTTATAGGTAATTTCTGCTATCTTATTCCCTTTCACTTTTGCCAGTAAAAGTACCCTTGTTTTTGTTCCGTTTTGTTCACAATCAAGCACGACTGCGTATTCCTTTTTATCATTTTGATATATTGAACTTACTTCACCTTTACTTTCCAATTTTGCACCAGTTTTCACATCAATACCATTTTTCTTTATACATTCAGCAGTCATTAATTTCTTCAATTTTTCGTTACGATCATTGATACTAGAAAAATTAGCATAAGCATTTCCAAAGTCCTCTACCAACTGGTAAGTGTTAGATACCTTTTCTTCCGTTGATTTATCCTTACTCTGTATAGACTTGGTACTACTTTTTTCAGTTACTTCACTTCTTTTCGTAGTATTTATATTATCAACTGGTTTCATAGTCACCAATTCAGTTGTTGACAAAGCCGCCGTTTCATGACCTTTGGTGTTTCCTCCACAAGCAGAAAATATTAATCCAACACCTAATACTAAAACTACTAAACTTAACTTTTTCATTTTCTACCTACTTTCTTTGAAATGCGTTGCACTTCTTTAATATACATAATCTTTGAAAAAATCCCCTCAGAAAATTTAACACGATACTCTTTATTATTCACAGCTAATAAAAAACTATCTTGGTACTTTTGAACTGCAAATTCATTTTTTCTACAGTTAAATTTCGAACAGATTTCTTTTATCTGACGATTAGTTAAACCACTTTTCTTACTCAAAGTCATTCATAATTCCTCCTATTTCCTTACTATGCTGGTCACATGTGGAAAATCTAATCCCCAAGTCCGAGAATACTTAGCAACAATTTGACCTTGTTCAGCGTTTTGCTCATAAGTAGTAAACTTGTTTTTACCTTCAACACTTGCCACTACACCAGTATGCCCATAAATACTAGTAGCCACACCACCTTGACCAAAATTAATGACATCTCCTGCTTTAATATCTGAATAATTTGGATTCTTTATGACTGTCCAACCAATTGAACTCCAAGGATAATCATTACCAATTTCACTCGCAAACATATGCCCCGTACCCATCATTTGTAGACCTCCTTGTTTTTCAACAAAAAAAGCAGATAAGCCATAACATTGACCACCATTAATAGTTTGTCCTAGTACTTTTTCTAAAATATCAATTTCTCCTCCACCAATATTGGCTGAACCCCCGCCCATGGAACCTGTAGAAAGTCGCTTATACCAATTATTAGCACTAGTTTTTCTTTTTGCTTGTTCTACAGGATCATCTTTTGTTCCAGCTCGTTCCCACAGCTTCAAAATATCTACCGCAAGTGTATTCACATCTTCTGATTTAGACATTCTTTTAAGTAAGTCACTATCAGAACCATCCTTATTCCACGCAAAATCCATTTGTAAAGCTACTGATTCCCATTCCTTTTTTTGACTTTTTGCAAAATTTAATAAATTAACTCTTCGTCCTGAATCCCATTGTCCTAATCCAATTCCATAACCGCCTAAACTAGCGTTATAAGCAATAGAAGGATTAAAAGCCAAATCACTTTGAATTCTAGCAGGATTTAATCCACTTTCATGTTCCATATTGCCAATCCAAGCGGAAGCAAACTGCAACGTTCCACCGTGTGACGTCACGTAGTTAGAAACTTCTAATGCTACTTTTTCCTGTGGTGTAGCAGGCTGAAACTGGGAAGAATCTCCGCTTTCACTAGAAGAAAATACACCTAAAAATAATAAAAAAGGAAGAATAAAGACAAAGCAACTAGCAATTAAAACCTTATTTGATTTCTTCATGGTCTCTCCTTTCAATAAAAAAGAAGACTGATAAACATTTCATCAGCCCTCTACAACCTCAACATTATATTCTTCCGTGTCCACACTTCCAAAAAATTGTTCCTCTGTTTGTTCTAAATTATTGAAGTTTTCTTCTGTTTGGTAAAATGAATA
The DNA here is from genome assembly GCF_051711865.1 of Enterococcus sp. DIV2419. Taxonomy (NCBI): domain Bacteria; kingdom Bacillati; phylum Bacillota; class Bacilli; order Lactobacillales; family Enterococcaceae; genus Enterococcus; species Enterococcus sp. DIV2419. The sequence goes on along the minus strand of NZ_JBIONS010000001.1, from coordinate 598,919 downwards.
AACGTTATTTAATGAATCATTGTTGTTTGTGATTAATTCGCTATCCTCTCCACCATCAAAAAATGCACGTTCTTCACGAGCAAATGCCAGCTCATCGAAATTATCGACCCTAACATTCAAATTGTCTGCTATTTCTTGCTTATCAAGTTCTTGATTTAATACCTCTCTATCATTTTCACTTGATTCTACACTTGAATCTAAACTATCAAGTTCATTTTCAATAATTGGCTCTAACTCAATATTACTTTCATCAGCTAAAGAAGTATCAGAATCAGATACAGTTTCATCTAAGACCGGAACATCAATTTCTTCTAAAGAATTATCTGCTTCATCATCTGTTAAATCTTCAAAATTATCCACTTCATCAGTTAAAGCTTTATCTTCTATTTCTTCTAATTCCTCGTTATCAACATTAGTTGGCTCTTCTACTTCCACAATTTCTTCTTCGGTCAATAAATCATCTTTTAATGGTTGTTGTTCTTCTTGAGTATAACGATTCAACAATGAATTCAATCCTGTTTTAACACCAGCAAATTGCCCATTATCGTCAATAAAATGGTCTTGAGCTAAATTCAATGCCTTGTCATGCTTTGGCATTAAATGACTAGCACCATCAGCAGCCAACGCTAAATTTCCAGTGGAAGCACCTATTCCTGCTTTTACTGCTCCAACACCAATTTCACCTGTACGCTCAACCGTTTCTTTTGTTTTTTCATTCATTTTTGATTCAAAAGAAGGTTGTTGAACTTGACCATCAGAAAAGAATGATAATATTTTATACCTGCTTTTCCAAATTTTCCGATACAAAATAATTTTCACCAATGCAGTAACAATTAATGTGCCTAAAAGAAAAACACCACCAGACATCACCATTAATAAACTACTACTTACTTTATCCATCAATCCTAAAAACGCTTGGTCAATTAACTTATTGATCCAAAATAACACAGACAAAAATATACCGAAAACTACAGGTAAAAATAAAATGCCAATTAATGATTTAAAAAATTTAAACATCATCATTTGACACCGAGGGAAGAAAGACACCAACGCAATAATCGGAAAAACAAGAATGAGTAAATTAACAATGATTTGAATTACATTTAGCATAATATTAATATACGTGACAGGCACTGCTAAGACTGCTAAATTGACTAAACCCACACCAACGCCAAAAGCTTTTTCCATTGTTTTTGCTCCGTCCTGTGAGAAGTATGGATTATCTTTCTCATTATTTTTTATATAGGTACTTCTTTCATCCTCAAACTTTGCTTTTTCTTTTTTAGACAATTTAGGCTTTTCTAGTAGTTTACCTTCATCTAATTTCTTACCATTCTCCATTTTTCCATCTAGCGAACCACTATTCACAAAATTAAATGTTTGTTTTACTGTGGCATCAAAAATTGGACTTTGATATACTTCTCCATCTTTAAATCCTTCTGTTCCTAAATTAGCACTTGAAGTAAATGTACTTTGTACTCCTTTAGCAATTGCGTTAGTTGATTGAATCAAGAACATTGAGCCACTTGTTGTGCCCGTTGACGTTGATACAGAGCCAAACCAAAAACCAAACAAAACAACAACTGCTAAATAATGAAGGAATACTTTTGAAAAGCTTCTACGACTGGAAAAGAAATGATAAAGCAGATAATATGCACTAATAAGAATCGCTAATGCTAGTAAAGAACCACCTCTAAATCCCTTGCCACCAATGCCACTTAGAACATTTTTTGACATATTCAATACTGTTTCTCGTTTTCCTTCAAAGAAACTAGATTGGTTTAAGACGTTCTCACAAAAAAGGAAAAAAGAAACAAACATTCGTAAGATAAAGAATGGTATATCTACAAAGAACCAATTCACTACTTGCCATCCTTTATCCAACAAACCACCATCAACCGTATACGCACTATAACTGTCAATTAGATACTGCATATTCTCACTTCCTTCCTATGCAACAAAGCGGTTCTCCATTTTAGAAGCTTCTGTATCATCAACGGTTTTGAACAGTTCCAACCATTCTTCAAAAATAACATGAACAACAATTCGATTAGTCTGACCAAACATATCTTTCATTAAACACTGACCTTGAACCATATTTGAGACCCATTTCATGTTAATTTCGTTCACTGGTAAATTGAGATATTTCAAAACACCTTCTCGATTTTGAACTTCATCAAAACAAATCACTGTACCAAAACCAGTACCATCTTCACTATCATCCAAATCATTTGTTGATTGTGTAATCAATACTAAGAAATTATTAAACGAACGACCAATACGTTTCATTGATTTTAAAATCGCTTTACCTTCTAGCGAAGATTGAAAAATCCAAGATTCATCAAAGAACGTCACTGTTTCTTCTTTTGGATTTCTTGAACCAAACTTCGAACAAAACGTTCCTAAAGCAAACATCAATGTAACAGAAAGACGTTTATTTTCATCTAAATTTTCATTTTTATCAGTTGGTAAGTCTAAGTCCTCAATTTCTAAAATTGTTACTTTCTTATCGAATGATAGACCCTCAACATCACCATGAGAAAAAGCTAATTCTAAAACTGAACCTTTAACAGTCGACAAAATAAATCTACCCATATCTTTCACGTCAGAAATTTCACTTTCCACTAATCGCTCAATTACATGCCAAAACCCAACCTTTTTGCCTTCTTTCCGTTCCAAAACAACTTTCGCAATCGCTTCATTAATTTCTGTTTTTTGCTTTAAATTCCATGTTCCTTCGTATATATTGGTTAACATTGCTTTAGTTGTTGCAATCGCTTCTGTTTCATCAAATAAAACAATCGGGTCAAGCACGCCATGGTTTTTCGTATCACGTACATCTAAAGTGACGAAATTAAAGGACTTCACAAAATCAACATCTAAAGGATATTTCTTTTGATATTCAAGGGCATTGATTGTATACATAAATTGCTTTCGCATTTCTTTTTTTGGATCAATGTATAACACTCTGTCTTTTAAAAGTGCCATTTGCATAAATAAGGTTTTAGCCGTCACTGATTTTCCATTCCCAGTATCACCTGTAAGCGCCCAATGTGGGTTGTTTGTTTTCTTTCCATCAACCCCTTCTTTATTTGCTAATAGCATGTTCATAAAAATTAGATTTTTTGAACTAGAAATAATAGATTTTCTATCTTCTTTTTCTTCCAAAGTTGTATCCACTCGTCCAAGGTAAAAGCCTAACTTCGTACCTGCATGAAGTGAAGTAAAGAAATTCAACTCGGCAAACGATTCAATCGTTGACGTGTGTTGCCAACGAGAAGTCTGCATGCGGATAAAATTACCAAACAAAGTGGATTGAAATAAATAAGGATTATCAAACGTTGCTTTAATAAGTGGAATATCTAAACTATCAAAACGATTGATTAAATATTTTTTTCTTGCACGCATTTGTTTTTTCGTGCTACCACTAACAACAATCACTGCTTTCCAGTCAATAATATCCACACCATCATCAATTTTTTGGTCTAAATCGTCTAGTGATAATTGCCCTTCAACAATCTTTCGTTTTTGTTTAGAACCAGCTAAGTGTGCTTCCTGCATGATATTCTTAGTGCGGCTTCTTGCACGTGACGAACGCCCAGACAGTGCTAATTGCCCTTTACTTTCTGCAAAAGTCGCTTGAATCTTCACTTCGACTGGGAAAGGCATTTTTTGAACGACCTCTAAAAAATGATTACCATCAAGAAAAACACCTACATCTCCCATTGGAAGATAGGATATATAGCTTTCGCCATAATCACAATTCAAATGCAATCCCCCGCCAAATAATGGTTTAATTTTTGTTGCCATTAAATTATCTAAATTTTGACTAGAAAGAACATCTTGTCGCTCATGAGGAATATTTTTCAAGAATTGGTACGCTTGGTAATAATACAATTCATCTTCTGTTAATCGTTCAATTAACAATTCAGATAGATTTTGGTAAACCTCTAATTCTTGCTCTCGATAATCTTTTTCCCAATCTTCTGCTAGTTCTACATCAAAACCTAAGCCTTTGACAAACTTTTCCGATACGTTACTAATTGAGTTAGTAACGGTTTCTTTTAAATCAACAGCCAAGTCTTTTTTGATTAAAGGTACACCAATTACCCATGTATATTCGTAAACCATGCCCATTTCTTGTTCTAAAACCATTGCCGTTTTCATCAATTTATCTACGCCTACTTCATAATTATTAGAATCAATTAAAGAACGCATAGCACCCATTTTTCCTCGAATGTCGGCATTAACTGGCAAAAGGTTAATTTCAAATCCATCATTTGCTTTTAAACGATTTAACGCACGAGTAACTTTTCTTTTCGTTTTTAATTTCTTTTCAACATCAGTCAACATGACGGTTTCAGAGCGAACACGATAGTAAGCTATCGCTGTTTTTTCTTGTGTTAAAACAATATTTCCTTTCATATGATTCGTTAATGGATATTCTAGTTGCATATTCACACTCCTTTTTATTTTTTATCGTTTAAACGAAAACTCTTCTATTTCTTTTACTCGTTCGAAAGCTACAATTGGTCTACTATCTAACACATAATTTTTCACATAGACACAACCATCTTTTAAAAAACCAAAGCCTGTTTTTCCTTCGAATTCCTTTTCGGAATACCAACGAGCAACTTTATTCGGCACCAACACCATGATTAACAAATTTAAGTTAATTCCTAAAATTTGTGGTAATGGTACTTCTTTCCAAAACAAACCAGTTAACACAATCCCTAAAAATAGAATTAGGAGATAGGATAGGCTAACAGGTTGTGCAAATACCCACACCACTTGACCCTTAGGCGACTTAATAACTTGCATTGAATAAGGGGCTTTTAAGCCCCTTGAATAATCGTAATATTTCATATACTCACCTACATCTTAATTCCAACTAAACTTAATACCCATTTGACAACTGCAAAAATATTTTTTCCTTGATTCGTCGCAAAATCCTGTAAGATTAAGGCAATGACAATTACTGAACCAATTTTTGCCCATTCAGCACCTTTCCAGTGTTTTAGAATCAAAATAATTACACCAGCCGCCATAATTGTAATAAAACTTGTACTTAAAAAATTACTCAAATTTCCTGTATTCATTAGTCATTTCCTTCTTTCTCTGTAAAGTAATGTCTCATCGTATTAACAAAATAAGAATTCTCCGTTTTAGATAACCAAAGCGAAAAATCCTCTGTATGCGTTAATTTTGTTGTTTTATTTGAAAAAGTAACCGATACTTGAACCCCTGTTACGTCTTTCTGCTTTGTATCAAAAAATTTCATATCACCAGAATCTATTGAAACAAATGAGTCTTGACCTGCTGTCGTTGTTGGATTTTTCATTAACAACATTAATTCTTGTTTGTTCCCAACTGAATATTTTGTAAAAAACATCTTTAAAAATTTCTCTATAGATTGTTTTTCTTTCCCATCAACATCTATTGAATTTTCTGTCTGTTTTAGAGGTACTGTTTTTCCTTGTGGTAAACTACTTGCTACAAAATAAGGACGTCCTACAATTGAAAACAAATTGTCTTTTACTTGAATTGGTAAAACCATATTCTGTGTCACATTTTCAGTCTTTTTATCTTTCTCCCATTCATAACTCACATTTAGATAAACCAAATAACAATCTTCCATTTTCTCTATACGTGATAGAGACGTATTTTTAAACGTACGCAAGACATTCCCTTGTAGGTTTTCTGTTTCATCAACATCTTTTACATCTAGTGATAAATATTTAGATAATCGATCAATACGAGCCTTTTTCGCTTCATCACTTGCTTTCGAATTATAGTTCAAATACTCTTTCGCAAAATTTTCGGTATAAAAAGAGAGGGCTGAATAATCAAGCTCCTCTCTATCAACTTTATTCTTTTTTGATTGTTCGCTTAACGTATCCACTTTTGAATACAAATTGTCTACATTACTTGCCATCACATTGGCCCGAATCGCACCAACTCCTGACATCACCAGTAAAACACTAGCGCCAATTAACACAACCTGATTCGCTTTCTTTTGAGAAAAAGTTTTAACCTTTGGTATTTTTTCTTTCTTCTCTTTCTTTTTAATTTTCTTTAAATTCATATTCCCCTCCTATTCTTAATAAGCCCAAACAACTTTCAAACGTTTTTAAAAAAGTAGATTTAATCGCCTTTTCAACATAAACTCTCTCTCTAACATGCCCCTTATGTGTTTGAAAGCCTTCTTTATACAAATAAAAATAATACGAATTGTACATTTTATCCCCGTTAGGCTTTCTCAAATATTGACCTTCTGCCATCAAACTAGTTATACCGCCATGAAAAACGTATTGCGCAACAAATTCCTTCTTAAAAGGTACTTCATCAATAATAATCCCCATTTTAAGTAAAGAATTTTTATATTCTTCCATATAAACAATATCTGCTTCATCAATTGGCATTTCATCAACTATGAATCCATGCAAGCGAAGCATTTCAGGAACTGGTACATTTGAATACCTTTGGTAAAATTTACTATGCTCTCTAAAAATTGGCATAATATGTTGATTCATAAAATACAACTCCTTTCCATTTTTCTGTAATATTTATGGTATCTTTCCATAAATTCTCCCCTTAACTCTTCCAAGCCTTGGGTAACTGCTTGTTTAGAACGACTTATCATTAGTTCTTCATAACCCATAGGAAAATCATCATGTGCGATAAAATAATTAATAGCTATCTTCTTTTCTCGTCCTAAAATATAAGATAAATCATCGGATCGATACTTTTCTAATGGCATTTGCTGTTTGACCATTTGTACGTGTAGACCACAAAATTTTTCTTCACTAATCACATCATATTCCACTCGAAATAACTTTAAACGGTCAAGGAAATTTCTTTGAACAATCCTACCCAGTTCTTTTTCATCAGGCGGATACCCCTTCATTCGTTTATATGTTTCATAAAATAATACAGCGATTTTCTTTTCACATTCCAAGAGTTTTTCTTGTTTAGCTGTTATTTTTTCAGGATTATTGGATTTGAAAATTAATGACTTAAAATCAAACATGTACTGATTGACAAATTCTTCTTTTGACAATTCCCTTATTTTTTCAACCAACTTTTTCCCTCCTCTAAACTAATTCCGCAATCACAATAATTCTTCCTGTTGTTTTTGTGGCTTGGTCACAAGTTATTAAAGTTAATGTTGGCTTTCTTGTTAGATTCAACATAGTTGTATCAGTCATATCAACATGCTTTTGCTCTTTTACCTTATATGTGAACGAATGTCCTTCACGATCATTAAGTTTGACCAAATCTCCTACAGAAACTTTATTTAACGAGGTAAAAAGTAATCCTTCATATCCAGCATTGTGAGAAGCTAAAGCATAATTTCCTTTTCCCATCATTTGTTTTGATAAAACAGTACACGCTCCATAAAGCATATTGTCAAAACTATCACCCATTAAAATAGGCAATTTTAATTGAATAGAATCAATTTCAATAGACCCCAAAACAGAATCCGACACTTCATTAAAATTTACTTGGGCACTTTGAATCGTTTTAACAGACGGACGTTCGCCTTCGGTTAAAGAAATCACTGTTGGAATAGGTGTTTCTTCTTGTACTTCCGTACCAGTAATAACATCTACTTGATTACTTTGAACAGTTTCACTAGATTTTGTCTCTACATGTTTTTTTGGCTTTTCTGCTTCCTCTAAACCACTTGATACCATTGTATTTATAGCTTCTTTCACTTCTTCTTTTTGTTGGTTTTGAAAAAGAAGGAATGAAAAAAGAGCAATGAGAATAACTCCAATTGCTCCAACAAAATATTTGTTTTTTTCAATCCATTTTTTCATTAATTAGCCCTCTTTGCTATCTTTTTGTCGTTTCACTGCTACGACCACACCAATTAATGAAATTGCAATCACTGTAGCTACACCTGCACTTGTTCCAAAATCCATATTAGTATTTGGCAATACTTTTGGTTTTTCTTGTGGAGTTGTAACATTCACTTTGTTAGAATCTGTCGGTTCATCATTAATCACCAATTGTGCCAAGTTTGGAATCATAATATTCCCTTTATCATCAACATATTGCGAAAAGTCTGCGTCTTTCAATTTCCCTTTAATGTACACAAATAATTGTTTTTCTTTTAATTTGTTTGGTTCATTGGCAGTCCAAGAAACTTTTTGTGTTTTTTCATCAACACTAATTTTCCCCTGATCCGTAATATCTGTCCCATCTGAAAGAGTGACTTTCACTTCTTTATTCGCTTCCAATACATCTTCTAAATCATCTTGAATCACTAAAGATGTCATATCTTTGGTGTTTGGCACTTGTACATCTAATTTGAATGTCACTTCATCACCCACTTTGGTACTGGTCAAATCCACTTCTTTATCGCCTTCAAGGATTTTCTTAGCGATAGACGGGTCTTTTGGTGTGACAGTTGTATGCGTTTCATCAGTTGGCACTTCTTTGTTGTTTTGGATAATTTTTGCTTTATTTGGAATTTGTAGTTTGCCATCGACAAGGTACTTATCTAAGCTAACACCTTCACGGATTTTTGTTTGAAAATTGAACTTGTATTCATGATTGTAGAAATCCGCTGTTTTTAATACGTCTGCTTTTGCGACCATACGTACTAAATTACTTTCATGCTTCGCTTCAAATTTATTGGTAACGTCCTTTCCTGCTTCGTCCGTGACTTTCACATCAGACACACGTTCTAATTCAGGAACCAGCTCGTCTTGCATTTCGTAATTACTGTAGTAGAATTCTTTCATTTCATCAGGAACTTTATGTGTAATCGTATAGCTATATACTTCGCCTAACCCTTCTAAGGTATTCTTATCAACATTTGTTTCATCACTATCTGTCACTGTTTTAGTAGGAATCATTGGCGCTGTTCGAACTGGTTTTTTAGCACTATAACCAAAATAACTATACTGGTTATTATTTTTTGGCGGTAAAGGATACCCTAAATTCTTTTCACGTGTCGCGAAATCTTCACTGTACGTGAAATCAAATCGAGAACGATTAGAATACAAAAACGTAAAATCACCACGGTTATCGCCATCATCTAAGGGAATGTCATCAGAATCATAAAAAGTTTTTCCACCGTCTTTTTCTTCTTTATATTTAACAATTGTATCTTTCGTTGGTACGTACAATTTATCGATTGCTTTGTACGAATCTTTGTCAATCGTCATTCCTTGTAAATTATCAATATCAATCCATGAATAGTAGCCTGAAACTGGCTTTTCTTTGTCTGTGCCACGTTCTAGGTACGTCCATGTTTGTTTCACCCATGAGAAACCACCTTGGTAGGTTGCAATTGCGGATACATTGTTAAAAGCAACAATATTATTTGACACCATATTTTGTGCATTTTTATATTGTTCCCAATCTTGAATGGTAATTTTTAAATCAATTGGTGTCCCATCATCAGCTGTACCTACGTTGTTGTAACGAATCCACGATTGCCCTTTCTTCGTTTTCGTTACATCAAGACCGATTTTCCCGTCCCATTTTTGTGGAGGCATATTAACGTAAACATCATTCGTCCACCCACCACCACCTGTTTCAACCGTAGTGACACCTTTAATAAACTTTGCAATAAAACTATACTTTGAACCAGCTTCATCATCTGGTGTTACCACAGAAGCATTCGGCGCATTAATGATTGAGTTAGAGCTTACATTTGCACGTTGAAAAAAATCTGCTCTCACTGTTTGTGGAACTTGTCCGCCTTCTTGCCCTTGAACCATCATTGGTATTGCCATGCCTGCTAAAATGATTGTTGTTGCTAATCCTTGAATAATCGTTGTTTTCTTCAAAATATTTCCTCTTTTCATTATTATTTTTTTGTATAAAAAATAGCCACAGAATAATTTCTATCGCTTCATCACAGATTCATTCAATTAAATATATTAAGGTGCACGTTCTGTTTTCAACAAAACACCTAGCATTTGAAAAATTTAAAGCATCTCTTTTACTTTACCTTCCACAATTTCTCCTTCAAACCATTCTGCAAAGTCTTGTTTAAATCCATCTACACTATACACTTCTTGTAAACCAACTTCTTCTCCATCCGTTGGATCTAAATAAGTTGGTTTATCCTTTGGTCTAGCGTAAACCCCAATCCATCTTTCAAAATCACCTTCAAATGGACTGTCAACAATATACCCTTTCTTTTCTAACAATACTCGAGCTTGTTGTTTTAATTCTTCACTGTTTTTAGGTTCAAAATATTTATATTTCTCTTTAAAACTAGAAAATTCTGAAAGCTCTTTATCATATATTTTTTTTACACTAAAAAATTCTTCCCAAATTGCTTTCTCTTTAACCGTCATTAATTCTTCATAAGCTACATAAGTATAACTATATCTTGAAATTTCTTTTAAAAGTTCTTCATTAGATTCTAAAAGCTTTTCAAAGACTGTTTTTAAATAAGGAATAATCAATTCTCCTTGTTTATCTAATTGAATTATTTTTTCTTTTGTTTTTTGTATGTCATTTCTAGTTTGTTTCATTTTCCCAGTAATAGTAATTGCTACTTTAGTGTTTTGTTTAATACATTCTCTGCCCATATACATAAACTCCTTTCAACTACAATATTATCTATTAATAAAGAATCAGCATCAGAACGTTTTCTAAATTCTTCATCAACATTATTTAGCTTTTTTCTCTTTCTCATCGAATAGAGTGAAAAAATAAATATCTCAAAATTAAGTACTACTAAAACAAAAGTAATTAGCAATAAATCAATTGTATCCATATATCCCCCCTTAATCTTTAAAATGGATATGCTTCTTCTAAATCAAATTCTTGTTCCATATAAGACCGAACACTATTATTTTGATTAGTATTAAACAATAAATCTTTCGCATCAACACACACCATTTCAATAATTTCCTCGTGTTTCTCCTTTAGTTCTGCTAAATCGATACGTTCCATCAGCTCATTTGTTCCTAACAGATTATCAATCTCTTTAATCATCTTTAATGAAGGGGCTAAATAATTTGATAACCACCGAAGTGTTTTTTCAATAGACGGTTTTTCACCTTGAATAGATAATTTTAAACCTTCCAATTTATCAACAACATCATACCAAGATTTACAATAGACCTTCATATCATCTTCAATGTCATATACAGTCAAAGATTGATTAATAATTTCTTTCACTAACCAGTCTAACGACTCACCGCTTGATAGAAAATATTCTACAAACAAAAACGCCTTTTCATCTGAAAGGCGAATTTCATATCGATTTTTAATTTCATATTTTTCTCTTGCTTCCTCAACACTTACACTTTCTTTTCTTGCTAACTCGTAATCTTTTTGGTAAAAGTTAAAATATAATGGCGATTGACGACTGCCAAAATAAAGAGACAAACCTTTATTTACCATTTTTTTATTTTCATAAGCAAAGCCCCCACTAAAATCAAAATTCTTAAATGTAGTATCTACAAGCCCTTGCTCCATTTTTTCTTTCAAAACATATAAATCAAAATTTTCTTGTCCTTTCACAATCAATTCATCAAGAGCAATATCAATTCGTGTAATTTTTGTATCTACCAAAATACCTTGACCGAAAATATCGTCATCATAAAGAGAGCGAAAAAATTCTGTCCACGATCTATTGTTATCCTCTTCAAAAATTTCTTCTAGTTGTCGACAACCTTCACCAGACAAGTCCAACATAATTCCCATATTAACGTTTTCTGGATTCCGAAAAATCCGAATAGAGCTATATGAAAATGTTTCTGTATAATGATAAAACCCTCTAGGTTCATAAGTAAACCAGTTCATATCCATGTGCAACAACTTCTCAATAACTGTCCGAACATCTAATGTTTTAAATCGTATTCTTAAAAAGTCAATTTTTGCTTCTACCGAAGCGTGCCCACCATCTAAGTTCAACACATCAATAATCTTTTGTTCTAACTCTTTAGAAATAACACGTTTTCCAGATTCTATTTTTGAAATTAACGAACGCTCAATTCCTAATTTACTTGCCAATTCTTGCTGTTTTAATTTTAGCTCTTTTCTATACCGCTTTAAATCAACACCTCTCACTGCTTTAAACCTACTTCCAAAAAATGTGACAACTTTAGTCGAAAAATGTGACAAAATTATAATCGCTCAATCCCTTGTGGGACATAGCGTTTAAGTAACTTTTTTATATGGTATATTAAATTCTACCCCCATGTTATAAAACGGGGGTAGAAACTTTCGAGGTGGGACAAGCCCACCTCACGACTAGAAGTATTTGGGATATACATTGCTACTTTTGTTAACGATAGAATAGTGGCGGGCGCCTTAAGGCGCCGCCCCTATTCTATCTACAAAGTACGCAACAATCCCTAGCAACTTCTAGCCTAATTTTATGTCGTGCATTTTACTATTAGCTAACATATACAATAAATAAGTCGCTATTTGAAGAAAAAAAAGAATCTTACTAAACAAGTATTTCTCAAAATTCTTCAAAGTCTGTAATCAACTAGTCAGTTACTTCATTAACTTTCTCAAGATAAAAGATAATCCAAACCATAAAAAAATACTTATTACTATTGTAATTATCCATCCAGAAGCATTATGTTCCAATGGTAAAGGCATATTCATACCAAAAAAACCCGTAATAATAGTGGGTATTGTTAATAAAACTGAAAGAACAGTTAAGACTCGCATAGTATCATTTAAATTATTATTAAGAACATTATTGTACGTCCCCGACAATTGACGTAATATTTCAGATGATATTTGTGTCATCTCCACTACTTGCTTAGCCTCAATTAAAACATCTTCTAACTCTTCTTTCTCGCTTTCAGTAAATTTATTACGAAAAGAGTGTGTTGTAATTTGTTCAAGTAATAATACATTCTGTTTTGAAGCTGAAACGAAAAAAACTATACCTGTTTCTAAATCAGATAATAAAAGTAAATTTTTTTTGCTTGTTTTTTCTCTTAGCTTTGTATTTACATTTTTACGTTGTGTATTCATTTCTTCAATGTAAGGGAAAAATTTATCTGTGATAACAAATAAAGTATTGAATAAAAATTCAAAAATAGAACTATCTTCATTTTGTTCTAAATACTTTTCCATCTCCAAAGTAATATATTCATTTTGTTCTTTTGTAATAGTAATAAAAGTATTGTTTTTAACAATAAAAGTTATGGGTGTAGTTTCATAATGATTATCCGTTTTTGATTTATTTGGAACATTATAAATTAATACTAATAAATCTGAATGTTTGTCATATTCTAACCGTGCCCTTTCGTTTACATCAAGAGTATAATTAATGACCTCTAGATTGATATCATAGTCAGAATATATTTTTTCTAATTCATCATTATCATTAGAATTTAAATGTATCCAAACATTCTCCTTGAATTTGATGTTTCTCATTCTTTACATCTCCTAATAGTGTATAATTGATTTCTTAATATATTCTACTATATAAAATATATTTTAATACACTAAAATGATAAACGTATTCAAACTATTCGTTTAACATCTCCATTCTTAGTTCTAAAATCTTCAATCGTTTCTTAATTTCAGCATTTTCCTTCAAAACTTCTTTAACATATTCAACCAATTCTTTTACTGTCGCTTGATTTTCATTGAACTCTTCTTTGGTCAATGAAATAGTTTCTTTTCTCTTTTTCCCTTCTTCTGACATAAATATTTCTGTAATTGCTACATCTAATGGAACATTATTATTTCTTAACTCAATAAGTTTAGAAAAAGATTCCACCTCATTAGAATTGAAAACTTTAAACGAATAGATATGACCTTTAGAATTTTTCGCATATTTCCTTTCAAATTTTTTATCTGTTAATCTCTCTATTTTATTCGCCCAGTTTTTTAATGTTTTTAGTGCAATTTTATTTTCAAGTTGTAAAATCACTTCCTCAAACGAAAACATACCTAACACCTACTTACCAAGCATTTCTTTCCAAGCAGAATCCATATGCTCCTTAAATCTTGTTTCTAAATACTTATCAACTTCTTGTGATGTTGAGAATTTCTTTTCCTCAACTGGTCTATCTTCATCATAAAAAGCTTCTGCATCTAAAATAGAAGTCACTAAAGACTTATAATCAAGCAATCTATTATCATCTGAAATTCCTTCTTTTTCTGCTCTTCGCTCAACTTCTTTAATTATTTTTTGTTCCTTCTCTTTTAAATAACTTAGCATTTGTCCTTGCGATTTAAATTTCACTTTCTTTTTCCTCCTTTTTATTCAAAGCAAAGGTTACTTCTTCAACAATCTTAATTCCCTTATTTTCCATAAATTTTTCAAACTCAACAGGATCAGTTAATTTTTTTATTCGTTTTCCATTAGAAAATCGAACTAATTTTGCATAGCTTTCTGATCGTTCATAGAGAATATCACGAATACGTGTATCTAAATCAGGCTTTTTATATCTTTTCTTGACTTCAACATATACTCGTTCTCTAACGCGTTTGATTATTTCGCTAGAATCCAATAAAAAGCTCCTTTCTTACTATTCAAATTTTCCACTTAACTTTTCTAGCTTTGCCTGTTTTGCTTCAAGTTCCTCATCAATTTCTGCAAGAGCTTCTATGTCCACATGTTTAGATATTTTTTGTGATACTTCTTCTTGCACTTCTTTTGGCACATCTTCATATCCTATTTCTTTAGAAATCTTGATAAATTCCTCAATGAAGTCAAAATCTTGTGGTACTTGTGGACTATAAAATTCTCTTGCTACTGAGCCACCTTGGGCAACATACCCGCGACCATAGACTTTTTGACCGTCGATTTTTTCAACATATTTAAAGTTTTTGTTTTTGTTTTCATCGCCGAAAATCATCAAAATACCTGTTTCTGATAAACGGCCAACCGACATTCGAAACATAAATTGGTCTCTTAATGCCGTTTTGATAAATTCACCATCTGGACGTTGCATTGCAACAATAAAGAAAATCCCTGCTTGACGAGCTTTTAAAATAAGTTGGGTTAAATATTCATCTACATCACCATCAGTCGCATAGTCATTCGCTAATTCTGCTTTAAATGCAGCAAATTCATCTACGACAATAAATTTTGGTTTCAATCCATAATAGGCATAATTTTTACCCATTTTAAATTTTGGACTCTCGTTGATAGTTTTGAATCGATCTTCCATTTCCTGTACTGAGCTTTTAATACAATTGACAATATCCGTCTTTCCTGTAAAAACTTTTCCTTCAAATAAAGGCAATCTACCTAGTGCCATTAAATCCGAATTTTTTGGGTCGCAAATTTCTATTTCACCAACACGACACAAAGCATAGATTAAAGAAAGAATGGTAAAAGTTTTACCACCACCTGTCCCTCCTCCAATCAACATATGTGGGTCTTTGTCGAAATACCAATACAAACCTTTCATCAACTGGACTTTACCTTTATCTGCCTGCATATCTCTAATGGAAATACGTTTACTATACACATTAGTTGCTAACTCATACATTACAAATCCTTTTTCACTAGTCTGACTTAAATTATCTGCATGAAAAGCTGTTTCTAAAAAACCACCAATGGTTTCAAATTTTTCCTGAAATTTATTACCTGCCGTTTCAAAAGAAATCAAGACACTATTTTTTCCAGGCTTATAGTAAATTTTTGGAAACTTAATTTTTTCTTTTGTTTTACCATCACTACTTTTCACTTGCTTCTTCGTATAATACCCATTGTCGATAATCATACGCGCTAATACTTGCCGTTGTTCTACTTTAGAAAAATATCCTGAATTGATAATCGAAACTTTAACAAATAATGTAATAATCACGATTGAACCTACAGAAAAACCTACAATGATTAGTACTGGTAAAGTGTATACTTTCCAATCAGATGGGTTTGAAAAATATAAAGGATACATCCATTTATAACCTACAAAATAGCTTAAACAAGCAAAAATTGGCATAAAAAAGAACACTCGGTAGAGTGCCAACAAATTTCTTGAAGAATAACGAATTCTTTTACCTCTATATCTAAATATTTTTTTTATCATAAATTTTCTTCCTAACAATCATTACGAAATTTTATATTTGATTTTTAAGTTTATCCGATATTTTTTATGTTATCATATCAACTGTATAAAAAAGTTTCATCCTTTAACTATATAAAAATTTTTTAATAAATAAAAAAGAACTACTTCTTAATAAATAGTAACTACAATCACACGATGAACTATTAATGTGCAAACCAAATCCTAGTTAAATTTATTTCAAAGTAATTCTCTAATTAAAGTATGCTTTTTTACTAATTGTTATGATAAATATTTTTTTATTTTAACCTATTATTTTTTTCTCAAAATTAATACAGAAAAAGTAATTAACAATATACCTGTAAAAAAATAGTATAAATCATTATCATCTTGTCCCGTACTAGGAAGTTTTAATTTATCCTTTGAAGTATCATTAGATGCTGACCCATTACTATTATTGCTCAAAAACTTATGGTCGCTGATGCTTTCTTCAGTTTCACTTGGCACTGTTTCACTTGGTACTGTTTCACTTGGCGCTGTTTCACTTGGTGCTGTTTCACTTGGTGCTGTTTCATTTGGTGCTGTTTCACTTGGTACTGTTTCACTTGGTACTGTTTCACTTGGTACTGTTTCACTTGGCACTGTTTCACTTGGCACTGTTTCACTTGGCACTGTTTCACTTGGCACTGTTTCACTTGGTACTGTTTCACTTGGCACTGTTTCACTTGGTGCTGTTTCACTTGGTGCTGTTTCACTTGGCACTGTTTCACTTGGTGCTGTTTCACTTGGTGCTGTTTCACTTGGTGCTGTTTCACTTGGCACTGTTTCACTTGGCGCTGTTTCACTTGGTGCTGTTTCATTTGGTGCTGTTTCACTTGGTACTGTTTCACTTGGTACTGTTTCACTTGGTACTGTTTCACTTGGCACTGTTTCACTTGGCACTGTTTCACTTGGTACTGTTTCACTTGGTACTGTTTCACTTGGTACTGTTTCACTTGGTACTGTTTCACTTGGTACTGTTTCACTTGGTACTGTTTCACTTGGTACTGTTTCACTTGGTACTGTTTCACTTGGTACTGTTTCACTTGGTACTGTTTCACTTGGTACTGTTTCACTTGGTACTGTTTCACTTGGT
Source organism: Enterococcus sp. DIV2419 (assembly GCF_051711865.1). Lineage (NCBI taxonomy): Bacteria > Bacillati > Bacillota > Bacilli > Lactobacillales > Enterococcaceae > Enterococcus > Enterococcus sp. DIV2419. The sequence continues at coordinate 581,819 of NZ_JBIONS010000001.1, read as the reverse complement.
ACTGTTTCACTTGGTACTGTTTCACTTGGTACTGTTTCACTTGGTATTTTTGAATACACATAAGTAACTATTTGATCATTAGGAGTAAACTTACCATCAGTAGTCCCTTCTATTTGTTTTAGAACATAACCATTTATATCTTTTTCCTTCGTAGAAAAATCTATCCCTATATCATTTTGAAATAAGATTTCCTCTGACAATGGAACACCTAACTCATCTACATATTTAGCAATTACTCTTCCCTGAGCTATAGTATAGGTAAAAACAATATTCTTAAGTTGTTGTAAATTTGTAAAGTAGCCAGTAGAAGCCACTATAGCAAAAGACATATATGATTCATCTCCTAAAAAAGAAGAGATATCCATACTCCAGTTAACATTGTCATAACTAATATTCATTGTTTTTGTAGCTCCAATATATTCTATAGAAAAAGGCAAGAATTCATTGTTCTGGGGATTTTTTATGATTTTGGATCCATCTTCAACTGTAGTAGCAACTCCATTTCTACCATCAACAAAAGCTCCAAAAGATTTATTGTTATATTTTGATGGATCCTTAGAATATTCAGATGTACTTTCAGAATTATAATAAGTGTCTAGCTTAAAGCCAAAAGCACCTTCTACATTTCCAATACCCATACCGTTACCAGGTGCTCCAACCACATTTGTATCTCCAGGATGAAACATAAACCCTATACCATCGGCTCCACCTTTAGACATTGACTTATTACCTAGATTCACATAACCTTCAAATTTAAAATTCTGTGACATATCTACTTTGGTTTTTAAAGTTACATTACCACTCTGACTACGATTATCAGGAGTTAATGTCTGAATCCAACTATTTTCATCATATTCAAAATTAGCAGCTGATCCATTTCTTTGAAAATAAGTTAAAAAATCCTTTGGCTCCACAGTAACAGTTCTTTCAGCACTATTTCCAGCATAGACAATCACACTAAATACATTTAATGACAGTAACAACAACATTACAATAGAAACGCTCTTCCTAAAAATTTTAACTTTTTTCATTTTTAATCCCCCAAATACTATATATTTTATAAATAATTTAATTAAATATATAGTATGGAGGATACTGTAGCAATAGTTCAAATTATATAAAAAGGTCTTTTTAGACAAAAGATACATTTTGTCTAGACCAAAATTATTAATTTGTACTATTTATATTACAAAATGTATAGATTTTCTGAAATACCCGTTTTAAAATACTATGGTTTAATTTCCAGAATATGAAATCCAACATGTCTTAGTATAGTATATACATTCTTTCTTTTAAAATACTTCACTCTTTACATCTAGTTAATTTTTTTCAGAAATTTCTAGTTCAATGGTAAAATATTAACAAAAGGAGGTGTCCTATAATAATGCTAAAAACAATTGAAAAAGCATGTGAAATAGACATGCAATCCGTAACAATTATTCTTACCAACAATCAAAAACTCAAAATTGAAAAATTCCAATCAATTATTGATGATAAAATTTTAGAGTTTATCAGTTCTAATATTCAATACTACATTCCTGAAAAAAGTATTCTCTATTTTACAACGTCTTAAGAGACACCATTGTTCGTTGCATTTCATGATCTAATTTAATCGAAAGATAATTTAGCGTTACTTTTGCTTGTTCAAAGGTAACGTTGTTTTGTGCCAAAACTTTATACAATTCATCACCTATTTTTTTTAATTCTTCCCTTTTACTCATTAAATCTACCTCAATCTAATATTTATTTTTGATCCTTTACTTGATTCTTATTTTCTTTTTGTAGTGTAGGTTGCACTGGTTTAACAGCTCCTACTTTTTTTATACCCGCTGCACGAACTTTAAATGCTTGTTCTGTTTGTACATTGTCATTAAAACCTTTGTAAGCATTAAGCCATCCACGAGCTGTTACATTTCCAGTCAACTCGATTTCATCATCATAATTGATACCACTAACGTCATAGTCTGAATCAATCGCAATTTCTACTTGGTCATTTAATCTGCTAGAATAAACTGTTACTCGTTGTTCACGAACTTCGTCAGTCACATTTCCTTCACCATCACGTTCATTAATTGCAACTACTTCTAAGAAATTTATCGTACCGAATGTTCCTACTACATCAAAATTTTCAATCGTGTTATTTTCAAATGTTAATCCCATTATTTATTACCTCCTACAACTTCCAAACGTTTTGCATAAACCACCATGTCAATTGAGCGACTATTTCCAATATTATTCCGTTTTACGTTGATTCGAGCCACTGGTTCAATTAATTTTACTTCTTCACGGCCATTCAGCATCTGTGAATTTCGTAAATGAGGAACAAAAATTTCAAAATCACGTTGCTTTTCGCTTGAAGCGGTGAACACACGACCACGAACAGGTGCCCCATTTACATAAATATCACGTTCTGTTTTATAAACAGCTTTAATTTTACTTCCTAAATTTTTATCACTTAATGCAATTTCTTGAATTCTATTTGCCAAAATAATTTCCTTCTTTCACTAATTTTTGTACAAAAATAAACAGTCAACCATTGACTGCCTTTCTCTCTTTATGCAATTCTTCTTACTAACTAAAAAACACAACTTGACAAGGTTTATGATAACCAGTCATTTTATATGTTCGTTGTAAAATCTGATTTTTTAATAATCGACTTTCAATTGTTAAGCGTTCCATGTTTGTTAACTTAACCGCACTCTTACCTAACTTCTTACGTTCTAAGTTATAGCTCTTTTCTATATCCGAAATAGAAAAAGCTTTTTTCTGTCGTTTCATACGTTCAATAAACTTCTCAACAAAAAGTAATAACTCTTCTTTCATTTTTATCCTCCTTATTCACTTAATAACAAATTCTGTTCTTTCATTTAAAATAAAAAAGTACAACTAAAATAATACAGTTGTGCTTACTAAAGTTAAGATTGAATATTCTTTTAGAAAAAATTTTTTCCACATTTTAAAATAACAACTTTAATTGTATTTCAATTTTAGATTCTTACGTTCATCACAATACATAGAATCATCTTCAACGGCTAGTGACTCTTACATCACATCACGGCACATTAGATAGTACTGTAATATACGGTATACAGCTCTCCTCCTTTTATTGAGCTTGCATAGATTTTTTTATTCAATCTAGTTCAGCAACTATTTCCAACGTGTCTCACGACATGGTTATTGAAAATAATCTGACAGCTCTGCATTAATCTGTCATCAATATGGCTCTAGTTAAAGATACTACTGCCACCTTGCGTCCCATTCAACGGCTGGTACACATCACCTCAACAAGACTTACAACCTCGAACAAAAATTTCATTCTTGTATTATTTCGTCAAATCGCTTAAAATAAATGTGTCTAGTATTTATATAAGTGTTTGCGAAACAGAAATTCATTTTCTCCTCGTGAACGCTTTTTGTTTATCTAATTTACAGAACCAACAGTTCTATATCAGAACTATAACACAACGAAACAGAACCGTCAATATCAAAACGGAACTTTATTTATTATTTTTAATTTTATATGATAAACTATACTAAAATAGACTCAGGAGTTCTAAAATGGAAACTTACAAAAAAATTAAATCACTAAGAGAAAACAAAAATGTTACTCAACAAGAAATAGCCGATGCAATCAATATGAATATAAGTGTCTATAAAAAAATTGAATTAGGATCTCGCCCGATAAGAGAAAATGAACTTTCAAAAATCGCAGACTTCTTCAACGTATCTTCAGACTTTCTTTTAAATAGAACTTCAAATCCTTTACTACCTAAAGATGAAGATAGCATCGGACAAAATATTATTTCTCATTTTCGTTTAAATACTTCTGATATGGACATAGAAGATATAGAAGAATTAGAAGAAGAATTAATCGACTTTCAAGATTTTCTTATAAAAAAAGCAAAAGAAAAAAAGGAACGTAACAAAAAAGATTGATTGGACTGTTGTTGGTGGATTTTGTTAGTAAAGAACTCTATTTTGAAGCATTTAATTTTTCAAACGAATTAATAAAAGAAGTATCTTACTATTCTTCCAAAAATATTGAACAAGTTAAATGCTTTGATATTGAAAAATATGTAAAAGAAGTTGAAGATGTTGAATTTGTTGAATACACGTTTCAAAAACAGCTTAAAAGACGGATGCTTGGTTCAATCTCTAAAGTAGACGATGAAGTCATTATAACAACAAATAAAGAATTAATATTAGAACGAAAAAATTTCACTAAAATGCATGAGGTTATGCATTACTACATAGATATACCTAAAATTAATAATGCAACTCATACTTTTTCTGATATTTTTTTGAAAAATGGTTACTTAGTGGAAGATTTCCCAAAAGAATATCGTGCTAATGTCGGTGCTAGCATGTTAATGGCAAATGATCAAGCATTGTTTTACGCATTAAAAAAATTTTATTCATTCGAAGAAATTGCACAATACTTTTTTATGAGCAAATCTGCATTAAGAAATAGACTCATCGAGCATCTTATGTATGTAAATAATTGTACTTTTGCACACGCTAATACACTTTTTAACAATTATTACTTTCATAAAGAAACTGATATCTACAGATTTATTTTCAATTAGTTTTTATTTTTAATGAATCATAAAAGGAGTGTTATATAATGGATAAAAACGTGGAAAAAAAATGCCCTGTAGAGGCTTTATCTAATATACTTGGAAAAAAGTGGGTTCCCCAAATAATAGAATCCCTAAACGGAGGATCTATGCGCTTTGGAGAAGTTTGCCGATTGCTTCCGAATAGTTCTCCAAAAATGATCAAACAACAACTAAAACTTTTGGAAGACAATGAGATTGTTAAGAATGAAAAAGAAGTTTTCAATAATACTACTTCGTCTACTTATTATTTGTCTGAAAAGGGAAAAGATTTAGCAACTATTGTTTTACAAATGAAACTATGGGGTCAAAGAGAATTAGATTGTACAAATCTAAAAAATTGAAGTTCATTTCTATGGTTATGAAATGAACTTCAATTTTTTATTTTAGTAAATCATTTAAAGATTCCGACATAGTAGGATGGGTATACACTCTATCACGTAATACTTTATAGTCCATATTAAAATCCATTGCCAACGAAATAAGATTTATTAATTCATGAGATTCTGCACCATATAAAGAAGCTCCCAAAATCTTTTCAGTTTCTGCATCTATTATTACTTTAAAAATTCCTACTGTCTGATCAATAATATGGGCTTTAGGTATAGCTTTTACAGGTAAACTAAAAACTTTATAGTTTACTTTGCTTTTTTCTAGCTCTTTTTCTTTTATTCCAACACTTGAAAAAGGTGGTGTTATAAATACACTGTACGGTATATTACCTCTATTCATAGTATTTCTCTTTTTGTCACCATAAAGATAATCCACTATTATTCTATAATCATCTAAAGAAATATAGGTAAATTGTAGGCCCCCTTTTACATCGCCTATTGCCCAAATATTTTCCACAGATGTTTTTAAAAATTCATCTACAACAATAGCCCCATGACTATCCGTTTTTATATTTGTGTTTTCTAATCCTAAGGCATCTGTATTAGGTTTTCTACCTGTAGCTACAAGCAATTTAGACACTTCTACTTTCTTTATTTTACCAGCTTGAGTATATATTACTTCAGTATAATTATCCTTATCTATGATATGGTTTATAGATACGCCTAACTGAATATCAATTCCCTTATCTAAAAAATCTTTATATATTAATGTTGAGATATCTTCATCTTCTCTAGGTAAAAATTCAGAGCTAGCATCTAAAATACTAACTTTGCTTCCATAAGAATTAAACATTGATGCAAATTCTAACCCAATGTAACCAGCACCTATAATAACTATTTTTTCTGGTGCTATTACTTGTTCCATAGCAGTTGTAGAATCTAAAACATTCTTACTTTTATTTAACCCATCTATAGGTAATTTGATAGCTTTTGAGCCCGTATTAATAAAAATACGTTCACCTTTAACTTGTATTTTCGTATTATCTGTCTTAGTGATTTGTATGATTTTATCTGATAAAAATTTAGCTTTTCCATTTAAAATAGTTATATTCTCTTCCTCAAAAAGGTTATTGTAATTTTTTTCTCTCAGCTTACTTGTCAAACTATTTTTTATTGAATGTGCCGTTGACATATCTACATGTTTTTCTCCATTAATTATTAAAGATTTTGATGGTATACATCCTACATTAATGCATGTCCCTCCATACATTAGTTCAGATTCTTCAATCATCAATACCTCTTCACCACGCATAGCAATTTCTTTTGCTAGTGTTTTCCCTCCCTTTCCAAAACCGATAATTATATTTTTATATTTGTTCATAACAATCACTTCCTTTCTAAAATAATTTTATAAGGTTTTATTAAAGCTAGCAATTAGTTACTTTAAAGTAACCATATGGACCTATCTTTTTAACTCCTTTAATCCACATTAATTTCAGTGTCTAGCATTCTATTCATAAACCATTCCACTTGCTGTGGTGCGTCATGATCAAAGAAAGCAGATTCTTTCATGTCTAAATTCGCTATCTTTTCAATGTCTCCTTTTGAAAGCTCAAAATCAAAAATATCAATGTTTTCAGCCATTCGTTCAGGATGGACTGATTTTGCTAAAGCTACAATCCCTCTTTGCATTAGCCAGCGAAGCACAACTTGACCAATTGACTTGCCATATTGCTCACCGATTTCTTCTAATACTGGATTTTTGAATAGTTCATGGCGGCCTTCTGCAAATGGTGCCCAAGCTTCTATTTGTACTTCATATTTTTCGTGCCATTCCTGATCTTCAATTCGCTGATTCCATGGATTCACTTCAATTTGATTAATTTGAGGTTTTACTTCATTCAATCCAACAAACTCAATCATTTTAGCTGACTTGAAATTTGAAATTCCTATTGCACGCAATTTCCCTGCTTTTTGAGTAGCAACCATTGACCGCCATGCACCATAAATATCTCCATATGGTTGATGAATAAGATAAAGATCAAGATAATCCAATCCCATTACTTTAAGAGAATGTTCAATCGTTTCCTTAGCTTTGCCCTCTGATGCTTGAAGAATAAACAATTTAGAGGTAATAAAAAGTTCATCTCTAGTGACCAGATCTTCATTGATGGCACGTTTGATTCCCTCACCTGTTTCTTTTTCATTTCCGTAAATAGAAGCTGTATCGATCAAACGGTATCCTGCTTTAATGGCTTGATAGACTGCTTCAGCTGTTTCTTCTAATGGAATTTGATACACACCAAATCCCAATTGAGGCATTTCTACACCATTATTCAAAGTAATTGTTTGCATATTGTTTTCCTCCTCTAATTTCTTTACATGTTCTATCCTAAATCTTAGAGTTAAATACATAAAAAGAAAAAAATTTATTTTTTTCGTTCCCATAGTTTTTCGACTTTATCAGGATCCAATTCACCAGCTTTAAATTTTGCAATATGATCCTCATATGTTTCTATCTTGTACACAAGTAATTCTCTTGTTTGTTGCATTTCCTCTAGCTTTTTATCTAATTCTACTAACTGTTCTTTTAAAATATGCTTCTGCGCATCTTCTACATTTTGTTTATCTCTAAGTTGTGCTAAAGTTGAAAATTCAATCAAAGATTCTATAGATAAGCCTGCATTACGAAGATTTTTTACTAAATAAACCCAATTTAAATCTTTAGTTTTATAGTCTCTATATCCACTACTGTTTCTTGATACAGGAGGTATTATTCCCACTCGTTCATAATATCTTAACGTATCTACTGTTAAATTAAACATTTCTGCTGCCTGTTTTATATTCATTATTGTCTTTACCTCCTTACTCTAAATGTGAAAAATCATGATTAATAATCTCTTCTAAGTAAAACTGATCATTCTCAAAACAAAATTTCATAATACTACAGTTACCAATAGGAGCTTGCGGTGTAATATCACTTAAATGCGCCCACTCTCTTATAAATTGCCTACAAGCTGCTCCATGTGAGACTACTAAAATAGTTTTACCTTGTTCTTTCTGCATAATATTTACTAAGCATTTTGTTACTCTTTTTCTAAACTCTATTTCTTCTTCACCACCATATTGTACAAAAAAATCTCTATAAGGTAATGGTGGATTTAAATATTCATGCTCCGCTTCTAATCTGCCAAAATTCCATTCTTTTAAGCCTTTATGCCTCTCATAGTTTATTTCTGTAATTAATTCTAATGTATCTGAAGCTCGTTCAAGAGTAGAAGTGTGTGCACCATCAAATACAATACCGTTTTTTTCAAAAAATTCTTTAGCTATCTTAGCTTGTTCAATTCCTTGTTTTGTTAAAGGAGAATCGCACCATCCTTGAATTTTTTTTTGTTGATTGAACAATGTTTGACCATGTCTCATTAAATAAAGTGTCTTTTTCATCTATCTAACTCCCTACTATCTATTTTTCATCATTATAAACCTTGAAGTTAACTTCAAGGCAACTGATTATGTTTTAAAATATATATCTATAATTTTTCACACAATATTAGCTAAAATAGAAAGTCTATTAATAAAATTTTATTAGATATTTCCGTTGAAATTATCTATAAATTTAATTTATACTATAGATAAATTAAAAATTCTATTCGGAGAACAAAATTATGAAAAAAAATCCACAATTACCTATTTGTGATGTAGAAACAACAGTTAAACTAGTTAATAGTAAATGGAAGGTCTTGATTATCCGGGATTTAATGACTGGTTCCAAAAGAAATAGTGAGTTAAAAAGATCATTGAGTGGAATTTCACAAAAAGTTTTGACAGCTAGTTTAAAGTCAATGATTAAAGATGGCCTTGTTGAACGTATTGATTTTAAAAAAAATCCACCCCATGTCGAATATAAATTAACTAAACTAGGAAATACATTATTACCTGTAATTGAATCTATGAGAGAGTGGGGAGAATTTTACAAAACACAAGTTAACATATAGTTACATTTTTGTACCTACTTCTCATTCTAAAAAAAATAAGCTATCCTTATATTATAGAAAATTAGGGAGCGTGAAAACATGGATATAGAAATGTTTGATTTTGAGCAAGTAAATGTAAATGCCCAACTTACTACTTTAAAAAAAGATATTGTTTTAAGAGTTGTAAAATCAAATAAAATAATGGAGTTTGATGAAAATACCTACGCTAAAGTAACTAATTTTTCTTTTCATAATGGTATAATTGAAGTAAAAATGTTAAGTAGGTTATTGTCGAATGCTCCAAACTTTGCTCGAGGTTTTATCGGTATTGCATTCAGGATAAATGATGATGATTCTAAATTTGAATCTTTTTATATACGCCCTACCAATGGTCATAGCGAAGATCCTATAAGAAAGAATAGAGCAGTACAATATTTTTCATACCCCAACTATACCTTTGAATATTTTAGAAATCTTAATATAGCGGATTATGAAGGTTCAGCTGATATTAAGCTTAATGAATGGATTACTTTAAAAGCCATAATTCAAGAATCTAGAGGTGAATTTTATATAAACAATAATGAAACTCCTTCTTTGGTTGTAGAGAAAATGAAACTTGGGGAGGCTGCTTCTGGTAGTATAGGATTGTTCGTTGATATCGGTACAGAAGCGTTTTTTAAAGATTTAAAAATTATAAAATTCGATTAAATAATAACAATTGCATGCAATAAAAAAGTCTGAAAAGCATTAACAATAATGTTCTCAGACTTTTTTTATAAACAGTTCAAAATATTCATTACATTGATTATTAACATTTAAATTACTTTAATGTTCTTACATTTTATGCTCTCTTTCAGGATTTTTTACTAAGTTAGCTCCTAATAATCCAAATAGGGAAGTAATAATTAAGCCAACGACCATTGCAACAAATCCCCAAATAGATGCTTTAGCTGTCGTGTTTGACGCATCCTCTGCCGCTTGTCTTGCTTCATCGATTGATTCTTTCAAATCATCTTTAGCTTTATCTAAATTAGTACGCGCAGTGTCAATTTGTTTTTGCGCTTCATCACTAGCTGTTTTTAATTCATTGTAAATATTATCTGTTGCTTGTTGAGCTTCTTCTTGAGATAAGTCGCTATTTTTCGCTACAGCATTCGCAATCGCGTTTTTATCTACGGAATCGCCAATTTTTTTCGCTTGGTCTTGTAAAGAATCCGCTGTAGAATCAAAAACCTTATCTGCATTTTCAGGATTTTTTATAATTTCTTTACCAGCATCTTTGATTTTATCAGTCGCTTCACTCATTTGATCTTTTAAATAATCTGGTTGAAGTTCTGGAACATCCGTATCTTTTAAATATTTATTTACATTATTTTGTAGTTCTTGTGTATTGACCGTGCCAATTTCATCAGTTACTTTATCAAAACCTTTTGAGATCGCATCGCCAGTAGTAGAAGCAACTGCCCCAACACTATCCCCTACACCAGAAGCAACATTTCCTAAAAGGGAACCGATTGCTGAAAATGTACTAACTGCTGTATAACTCACTAAAAGCATTACTACAATCATACTTGTTGCCCATGTTAAGAAACCGTGCAATAAACCAATTCTTTTAGCCGCTACACCAGATACAAATCCTGCAGCCATCAGAGATAACACAATAGTAATAATCGTCCAAATAATGAGTCCAGTCCCAACACCATCTAAAGGGTTACTTGATGTCGGTTTTAAAGTACCGAACCCAATCGCTGATCCAATAAGTCCAAGAGTCATAAAAATAGATAGAAATGTAATTACTCCAGCAAAAACTGATCCCCAAGAAATGTTTGTCCCCGCTTCATCGTCTGTAAAATAAGCTCTGAATCTTGTATTGCTTTTTTTCATTTTATATATCCTCCTAATTTTTATTTACAAATAAAATTCTATAGGATGTTATTTATTTATACAAATATTTTGATTTTCTATAATTATAAGACGTTATTTAAAACACTCTATAAAGAAATCTTTACAATTATTCAGTAAAAAAGATTAATAAATTAAAAGATGTGGCTCTATATAAATTTTTCTATAGCAACTTTTTAATTTTACTTAAAAATGTTAAATGTATAATTAATTTGAACACTGTATAATAATATTGTGTATATTTTTTATCCTTACTTTAATATTTATTTAGAACTCGTACTAACAATGATATTGCTGGAACTATCATTGCTAATTTAACAATATATAAAAAATTCACTAAACTATTTTCCCAGCTAATTGGAATGACAATACCTAGAATATTCAAAAAAATGATTACTAAAAAATTACCTGCTAACGCAATAAAAATTTCAATCACATCTGATGTTCCTTTATAATCAAAAATTCTTTTCCAATAGTTAAGATATAGTTTAAACATATCATCATCTCCAATTTTAATTCCATAATAATTAGTACAAAGAAAAGTATGAACTTTTATTCCTATTTATTGTGTATATAAATTATGCTAGAATAATCTCAAGCTTATCTTCTTCACTAAATATACAATTGTGAACTCGCTTTTTTAATTATATAGATAGATGTAATTCTCAGATAAATTTATTTATATAAGAATCATTTTTTTGTAAAATTAGAATAGGTACTCAAATACTATGCATAGTTGCTTAATGCATCTTCTTTAATGAAAGTATTGTAGAAGGTACAATCAATATTATAGGTATAAGGATTTCAATCATAGAACTATCTTGTTTGACCAAAGAAATATTGCTTGTAAAAACTTGAGAAAATGAGCCAAAAAAATTGAAGCTAGCGTGTAATAATATAATTGTAAAAATGTTTTTTTCCTTAGAATAAATTGTTCCTAAAATCATACCTAAACAAAACGTATAAAAAACTTGAGTTAGCGTTCCTTTAATTAACCATGGTTGATCTACCAAATTTAATAGATGTACTATACCAAAAAAAATAGACGATATTGTTACACTTACTCTAAGAGAATAAATACTAGATAGACGTGTTAAAACAATTCCTCTAAATAGTAGTTCTTCAAAAACACCTGTAAAAAAGCATGTTAAAAGAAAAAAGAAAACATTTCTAATTTGAAAACCATCTAATTTATCACTAGAAATAGAACCTAAATTTATTAGAAAAAAAATTACCATTATCAAAATTAAATAGCGTCCATCCCTAAAAAAAGATTTTAGAGTATTTTTTAAATTTTTATAACCAATTTTTACACTCAAAATACGAATACTAAAAAAAATAATAATTAATGGTAACGTATAAGTTAGTGCACCTTTAATTGTTAGTTCATTATTTTTTCCAAATAAAAAAGCACTTAATTGCAAACTTAATAAGTTGATAACTATAACAGTCAATAACTCTATATTTAATTTAATTTTTTTATACTTATACACATAATACACCTTCTTATTAAAGTTTAATTTTCTCCATCTACACTTATACGTAAATTTCTTTATCGAACTTTAAGATATATATAATTGATATCGCTAATTAAGAATCCCAACTATTTACTTTTACCTTCAGATTTTAATATAAGGGACGGTATTTATATTGTATTAAATCTCACAAATCTTCTAAAATTAAATCACTAAATAGAGAAATGTAAAACTATGCTAATTTAACACATACATCTTTCACTATACTTCTGTCTAGAAATTAGCTATTTGTCAAACACTATTTTTAACTTATAATTTTATATCGATGCCTAATATATAATAATTAGGAACTTCTTCAATTTAAGAATTATAAAAATGTTATTCTCTTTGTGTAAATGTTATTTTACCAGCATTATTGTTCTGAGAGCCCCGTTTATTTACCATATCTTTTATATAAAAATTTCTCCCTAATATTTATAAAATAAAAATTATTGATTTTTTTAGCTAAGGCGTATCTACGTCTATATGAATTTATTCATATTTTAAATTAATCAAACCTCCCTATTTCAAGAAAGGTTTGATTAACTTTGAATATAAATTAATATTTATCTATTCTAACTATTCACTTCTAAAAACTAACTGTTAAACCCATTAAAAATCCTATTAATTTCATGTTTTTGTACAACACTAATATTTTTTTATTAGTAATTAAAATTTTTTTGTTGATCCACCATTTCTAACAACTCATTAGCAGCAAGAATTCCCAAATTATTAGCAGCAAGTGGACTATCTCCTGTTAATAGATTACGATCTTTATGAACTTGTCCTGTAATATCTTCATTAAGAACTTTTACTCCATTTTCTTCCAGTGTTTCTTGTAAACGCCATTTCAATAGTCCTGGCATATATCCAATTTCTTGATTAGCACCTTCATCCAAACTATCTGGAAAGACAGTCATTTCGTAACCATCAAAAAGAAAATCTCCGTCATTAAGAGTTGCAGCTAGCAGTGCAGCAGGTCCATGACAAAGAGTCACTACTTTCTTATCATTGGTCATAGCCCAATTGAGAATTTCTTTGACTTCTTCACTTTCAGGAAGATTTAGCAATGCTCCATGACCACCAGGGAAGAAAACTGCCACATAAGGAGAATTATCGGCCATTACTTGAGGTAAAATTTCACTTAGCTTCAAAGGGTTCTCAAACTTAGGAAGGTAATCATGGTAAAAGTCCATCACAGCCTCGTCTTCTTCTGGCATAGCCCACATTTCTAACTTGATGGAGTTACCAGAAAGAGTAGCAACATCAATGTCGAACCCCGCTGCAGCTATGTGCATCATAGGTAGCAAAGTCTCTACAGGATGATTACCTGTAGAAAACAATTTCCCGTTTTGCACTTGGACATAGCGCTCATCTGAGCCAATCATTAAAATCTTTAATTCTCCTCCAGAATAAGCCTTATTAAACTTATAGCCATCAAAAGGTGTAACTGGACTTGTATAAACACTCAATGAGTACTCTGATGGGAAATAAGCATTATGTTCTGCATAATCACGTACGGGCTTTTTACTTAATTCTGTCATTATTTTTCCTCTTTCCTATAAATAATCTAGCGAAAGTTTTATTTTTGTTAACTTAAAAATTTCTATAATTTTTTAATATACTCAGCATCTTACAAAAACGACTTTCACCATATACTATATTCCCAAAATCTCTTATTCGATTTTAGGTGGAAATATTTTACCATCTATTTTTTATCTATGACAACCATAATGCTCAATATGGTTTTAAAATAGAAAATCTAGAAATCAGCTTAAAATTAGTGTAATATTTAAAACTATTTTTATTGTTCAATTCACTATTTTAAAAATTTTATAAAATTCCATAGTTTATTTTTTATAAATATAAACTACTAGCACACTCATATTTAACGAATTCATGGCGTTAAAATCTTTAACTATTTTAACCATCAGGAGAAACAGATATTGAAGTTATGATTTTTTTACTTGATTTATGGTTATTTATTTACTGGGTTGTTGATAATAAATAGAATATATTTATTATTCCTTAAAATAAACTAAAAAAAGTGTACAAAAAACAGTTCTTCTGTACACTTTCAAATACATTCGATAAAAAAATTTCTTTTATTTCTATAATTTGATAAGTAATAGATCTTAATAAATCGCAACCGCAAAGTTTCTTTCATTATATACACTTTCAAATGTATTCTTATCGATCCAATATTTACCAGAAATCGGATCCGATACGTGAAGTTTTCCTTTTTTTGAATCATAACCATCTAAAGTTACTGCATGATTATTATTTACTGCTCTACCAAAATTCCATATTCCCCATCGTGCCGGTTGAAACTTTATCGTTACCCAAGCAACAATTGGATTATTATTTTTCACTTCATTTAGTAATTCATCTAAAGAATGACCTGACATATCTTTTACATCACCATATGCTTGCCCCCATTTTACTAAAGGAATAGGATAGATAGCGGAATAAGTCCATGAGTTTTCAACAAAAGGACTACCTACAAATCCATCATAAGGATTTCCACTAGAAGAGATAGGGATTGTCTTCAAAAACTTGATTAAGTCCCAATCTGGAATTTTCCCTTTATACTGTAATCCTTGTAATAGTGAAGCTCCCTCACACCCACTAGGTGCTCCTAATGCATACTGATCATAATTTTTTACTCCAAGTAAATTATAATCTTCAGAAGCAAAAGCATTGGTACTCAGCATAAAGAATACTACAACAACAGGCAAAATAAATGTTTTTTTCAGTATATTGACTATATCTTTATTTATACTCATTCACCTCTTTAAAATTTATTAAATGCGTAATCGTGCTGTTATTTTTTAAATTTAAAATGGATTAGACTGTGAAATACCAATTTGCAAGCGATCTAACGGTTCTCCAAAAATTCCTGCATAACTATCTAATCCAGGAATAGAACCATTATCTGCACTTACTTTTAACCATCCTGATCGTTTCGTGGTTTGTGAGCGATAGTATGCTTGTGATAATTTTTCTCCCTTAGGAGTTATATAGTTTAACTGAACACCATCAATTGCTTGTCCTTGAATACCTGCTACACCATTCACTGTATCATTTTTATTTCCTTTATTTACCCAAGCTAACCAGCCACTTTGAGCTGTATGAACACGATACTTCAATTCCCCTTTATCTACCTTAATATAAAGCATATCATGTTGCCGATTAGGATAACCTGCAAAACCATCATTAGTATTGTTAAAGTTTGTTACTTCCCCCAACCAAGATCCCCCAAGGACGTGTAAACCATAATGTACATTTGTTGTGAAATTTGTTGGTCCTGGATTTGGAGGTGTAGGCGTAGACCCTCCTTGAAGTATAGGAATTGGGTTAAACCAAGTGCCATCATCTTTATTCCAAGAAGAATGAGCAGCGCGCCATTCTTTCTTTGTCATTCCTAAATGTAAATGACTAGAAGTAAAGTTCCCTATAAGCTGTCCTTTTTTAACAGTTTGTCCCGTGCTAACTTTAATGTCCCCAACATTTCGGCTAAATTCTTGATAGATCACATTTGTATCTCCTGCTTGTAATACAATAAATGCGCCTAATGAACCTCCACCTACAGGATCCCAACCAGCATATAAAATTTTACCATCATGCACAGCATACACACTACCATTTCCATAGATAGCAGAGCCGAAGTCAAACCCATCATGGAAATAAGTGCCTCCTCGATCAAATGCGGTATTCCCAAATTGTTGTCCTTCTTCATATCTTCCTGCATATGGTTTACCTAGTGGCCAAGACCAATTATTAGAAGCTGCATTGACAGAATAAGAAGAAAATGCCATAGAAACAACGATAGATAAAACCCCTAGAACAGAAATTAAAATTTTTTTCATAGAAAACCCTCCTAATTAATATTAGTTACAAAACTAATGTACTGCTAGGTACGCTATATTTCAAATAATTATACTAACACGATAACATTTTACAGAGCTCTAGAAGATATATCTAAAACCAATATGCTGTTATTTATAAAAAAAGAAAAATATTTAAAATTCAAAAAGCATACATAAAAAGTAAACAGGTCAAAAGTTTTTTTAACTTCCGATCTGTTTACTTTTTTAAACTAAATTAGAAAAATCATGATTTATCGCTTATAGAAATACAAAACTATTATTTTTATACCTAAACTCTAAAATACAACAATTTGAAAAGTTTATCTTTGAAACTTTTTCATACGCTAACCATTTTTGTATAAATAGATACATAGCCCCCATGACTAACTGCCAAAACATTCTGGTTATTTTCTTAACTTAATGATATTGGAGTATCCCCTATTGGCTATTAGAAGATGAGAAAATCAGCAGTTGCATAAAATTATTTTTTTAAAGCTAAACTAGGCGATATATTGACCAATCGGCGATTAACAAAACCAGTTATTCCAAAAACTAAACCAATATTTACCAATAATAAAATCATAACTAGTTGGAAATTTAAATCTACATTGTAGCCAATTTTATAGTTATAGACAGTAGAAAAAATGAAAAGCCAGGCCATACTGAATACAATTGACAGGATACAAAATATACCCGTCTCTCTTATCAATATCTTAGAAATATTTTTAGTGCTATAACCTAAACAGCTTAGTATACCAATTTCAGAATATCTAGTGATAGAAATACGATAGATTATAATGAAACTAACAGAAATAAAAATAGTCAACAATAAGTTGGACAATACTGTGAATAAGTTTATAGTGTCAGAAAAACTATTTTTGAAGGCCCGAATATCTTTTTCCTTAGTATATATGTCATAACCTTCATTTTTCAGCTGACGATGAACTTTGGGAATATCCTCAAAATTCTTTACACTAAATGCTATAGCGGATGGCTCACCTTTGTTTACTTCTCTATAAATCTTCTTTTCCATCCGTGTGCTCATTGTAAAGTTATCCAGCGTGTCGTTTGAGATACCACTAACTTTCATTTTTATTCTGTTTTTCTCCCCATCTTTAGCAAAATACTCAAAGTCAACAGACTTCCCAACTAAATCATTAATATTTTTACTTAAAGAGGAGGCGACACTGAGAGATAAGCAGATCTCATTACTATTATCTTTAGGCATATCCCCATGAATCATCGAAAGACTTGAAGAAATCAATGTTGGTGATTTAATATCTAAATGTTTATTCTTGTTTTTATATTTAATATTAACATTTTTAAGATTATACTGATAATACGCATCTTTAACATTGGACAATGATCGCAAGTAAGTAATCCCATCAGATAATGGCTTTTCTGAAAAAGCAATGGAACCTTTACTATAGTAATTATTTTTTTCTTTGAATGACTGTATTTCATTGTTTATTGTATTTTTTATTCCTAATGTTGAAACAAAACAAACTGAACCCAATGAAATCAATAAGATAGCAAGTAAATTTTTATAGAAATGTATTTTAAAATTTTTTATCGCTAGCCAAAAAATTAACTTTGAGTCGAGCTTTGGGTCAATATCTTTAGTTTTTATAGCTTTGAAAGACTTATTTTCATTACTATGACCTAATTCTTGACTATCTTTTTCCTTCACTAATTCTATCGTATGATTTTTTAAACAAACTATTTCATCGGCATATTTTGAAACTGTTTCGCTATGTGTAATAACAATTACTGTCCTATTTTTGGCCAGCCTTTTTAGTATTTTCATTACACCATCACTATTTGATTCATCTAAAGCAGCGGTTGGTTCATCCGCAAGAATTATTTTAGGATTATTCATCAATGCCCTTGCTATAGAAGCTCTTTGCTTTTGCCCACCGCTTAATTCGTTTACCATTTGATTTGCCTTATTTTCTAATCCTAATTCTGTTAACAAATTCAATGCCTTCTCTGTCTTCTTTTCTTTAGTTAATCCAGAATTAAGGTGCACGCACATTATGACATTTTCAAGTACTGTATACCCATCTAATAGATGATAATCTTGAAAAATGAACCCTACATTGTTGAATCTATAGTTAGACAAGTTTTTATTTGATAAACATGTCTCCCTAAAACATAAATTTTCAATTGTTCCATCATACTCTATATCTAAACCTGCTATTAAATTTAATAGTGTTGATTTCCCCGATCCACTATCACCTAAAACACAAGTTAATGTACAATCTTTAAATCTATAATTTGTATGAAGTAATACATTCAAATTTTTGTATTTTTTACTAACATTATTTAAATGAATCATTAGAATCACCTTGTTTCATTTTATTAGCAGAACTAATTCTAAGAAATAATAAGTATGACAATACACTGATTAGTATTGATTGAACAAATGGTAGCAATAAAGCTAAAACTAAATTATTTGTGGAGACTATATATATATTAAATATTTTTTGACTTAAAAGACTAAGCAACGGAAAACTAAGAAGAAATAGAATAGAAGACATTATTCCGAGTATAAAATATTCTGAAATTGTTAAACTCAAAATATTTTTATTGCTGAAACCATTGAATTTGAAAAACACAAATTCACTTTTCTTTATATAAAAATTGAACAAAGCCAGAACAATACTAATTGTTAATGACAATATAAAGAAAATTAAACTGATAGTAGCACCTTGTTCTTCGTTTTTCTTTCTCAATTGGAGCATGTCCTCAATCATACTGAAATCCCCAGCAGGTTGTAAACCTGATTCTTGTAATGTATTTACAATAGGAAGAACATCTTCTAAGGTTTTTGCTCGTATATTATAACTCATAGATTTCTCAACGCCTGTTTGTTGGCGCATTTTTTTGATAGCTTCTACACTAAATAGCAACGGACCATCTGTCAATTTCCCGTCACGTCTTCCTAAAGTACTGGTAATCGCTCCACCTTTAGGATTATTTTCAATAACTCCTACTACTTTTACATCATCAAGTGAAACTTTTGATCCTGTGATTTCATTACTTCCAATCTTTGGATTTACATCTATAAGCCCTGTCATATTCAAATTTTTCCCGATAACGTCGGAGGGTTTTAGATCTAGTAAATCAAGTAATCGTTTAGGAACAGCAACCTCCGTTTTACCGATTGAGGGATATCTTCCAGCTATCAATTTCGTAATTGCAGGCAAATTAAAGCTGTCCTGAACTTCATAATTTTTAACTACATCCCCTATGCTTATTTTTAAATTCCCTACTATTTCTTGGGCTGTCATAAACTCTACTCTTGGGTCATCTTTTAATAAATCAACTACTCCTGAAGTATCTTGTTTTAGAGAACCAGAAGAACCACCACCTGTCGATTCTTTTGCTATAGAAATATCCTTTATTGTCTCTCCTCTTTCTTCAACAAGACGATTAAAATTATTATCTTGTTTTTCTTCTATCTCTCCACTCAAATTAATTAGCATAAAAAAGGACGAAAGTATCAGTAGTATAATCGTTAATATAGAGTATATAGCTGCCCCTTTTAGAATGTTAAAAGATTGATAAATACAATTTTTTAAAGATAAGTGCGGTGGTTTAACCAATGTATTCTTTTTCTTGGCATTTTTTGAGCTTTGTTTACTTTGCTCTTCTAATTTTAGTTGTCCTTGTTCTATTCTATAGACATTTGAATTTTCTCCAATTAAACCTTTATCATGAGTGACTATTATTACTACTCTTTCCTTAGCTATCTTTTTTAGTTCCGTCATTATCTTTTTAGCTGCTAAAGGATCTAATGCCTTTGTTGGTTCATCCGCTATTATTATTTCTGGATCTTTCACCAATGCTCTAGCTATCGCTACTCGCTGCTTTTGCCCTCCAGATAATTTTGCCACTTTCATTTTAGCTAATCCAGATATTCCTAGTTCATCTAGTACCTTTGTTACTTTCATTTTTCTTTCTACCTTATTTAAATTCGATAAACTTAGAACTAAATCAATATTGCATTCTACACTTAAATATTCTATTAATCGGTAATCCTGCCAGATAAATCCTATTGAATTGTAATAATAGTTGGATAGTTCTTTTTCTGTAAAATTTTTAATTGACTGATGATTAAAATAGACCTCTCCTTCAAAATTTTGATCCATACCACTAATTATATTTAATAGTGTTGTCTTTCCACTACCAGATGGTCCGTAAATAAAATTAAGGCCCTGTTGAAAATTACCTGATAAATTATTTAATACTACTTCGTTTCCAAATACTTTTTTTATATTTATTAAACTTAGCATAAAAATCTCCTTCCTTAACTCTATTAAGTTATTATTTCGTTATAATAAGCTGTAACGTAACGTTACATTCAAGGAGGTAACTATGAATAATTATTTAACAATTAGTGAATTCGCAAAATACGTGAATTTAAGTAGAAGAACCTTAATTTATTATGATCAAATTGATTTATTTAAACCTAAAAAAATATCTAACCATGGATTTAGATATTACACCTGTGACCAGTGCTTTGAATTAGATGTCATACTGACCTTGAAATTCCTTGATATACCTTTAGAGCAAATTAAATATTTTCTCAATAACCGAAACATGGACGACACACTAGCAGAATTTAAAAATCGTAAAAAAATTTTAGATAAAAAAATCAACAACTTAAAATATATGCAGACATTTTTAGAAAATTATATAGATCGATATACAATATTAAAAAATATCGAATTTAATACTATTACTCACTCTTATAGAGATGAAGAATCATTTATTTGTTCTGATTTAATGCATTCTCATTACTACGACTCAATAGATTCCTTATCTAGTTATAGTGACTTTTATTTATCTTTAGATAAAAAAGATTTATTCAATGGTTATCCGATAAATTTTTTGGTAGAAGAGTCTGTTTTGTCTGACATTCAAAATACACCCTTTAGGTCACTAATTAAAATAAACAAGGATCAGAGTAGTCTTTACGACACAAAAAAAATTGTGACTAGGCCAAATGGAATTTACGTCTCTTTTTTTATAGAAGATTCAAATTATAATAAGGAAGAAATCAATAAAAAACTAATGAACTATTTTCTAGAAAATAGATTTATCCCTCAAAAATCTTTTTGGAAAATACTATGGCAAGATGAGATTACTACCAATATTCCTGAAAAACGTGTATTTGAAATTTTAATACCTGTTAAATATAATCAACAATTTGATCCTAATAAGTAACGATAGTATTTATCCCTTGTAACACTTAAAACACCTAAAGTTTGTTAACCTTAGGTGTTTTAAATATTACTTTCAATTATTATTTAATCGATAGTCTACTGACTTATCCCCTGTAGACATCTAACAAATTAGATAATAACCTTCCAGCATCCTTCAATACAGAAGCAATTAATAGAAAGCTCATCTAATACGTACTAATTGCTTTTTTTATTATGCAAAGCTTTCAGTAATTCGAGCCAACTTCTTATTAATTTTTTCATTGTGTAGAGCGAATAAGATCGTTTATTTTTTATTCGTCTTTCCTTTTTTTATAACAGACCATTTCTTTTTGTTTCCTTTTATTTCTTTTTATTATATTTATTTAAAAAGACAATACTTATTGAAAAAATAATAAATGATAAACCTATCCAAAATAGAATAATTTTTTGAGTACTACCCATTTTAGGTAAAAACTTTCTATAAGTTGGATTTTCATTCCATACTTTCTTACCACTTATTTCTGTTGTTTCTTTATTTACATACGTATTGGTGATAGTTGTACCTTCAACCTTACTTTCATAGCCTTTGACAGGTTCTTCCTTCACTGTATATTTATAGGCTTCTCCTTGTTCATTGTATTTCGGTAAGTTAGTAAATGCATACGTCCAATCTCCCAATTTGTCTGCTTGAATCTCTTTTGTGGCATACTCTTTATCATTTTGATACAAGCGTACTGTAATGTTTGTCGGACGTGTTTTGAATTTATTATTGTAGTCATTCCATACTTTCTTACCACTTATTTCTGTTGTTTCTTTATTTACATACGTATTGGTGATAGTTGTACCTTCAACCTTACTTTCATAGCCTTTGACAGGTTCTTCCTTCACTGTATATTTATAGGCTTCTCCTTGTTCATTGTATTTCGGTAAGTTAGTAAATGCATACGTCCAATCTCCCGATTTGTCTGCTTGAATCTCTTTTGTGGCATACTCTTTATCATTTTGATACAAGCGTACTGTAATGTTTGTCGGACGTGTTTTGAATTTATTATTGTAGTCATTCCATACTTTCTTACCACTTATTTCTGTTGTTTCTTTATTTACATACGTATTGGTGATAGTTGTACCTTCAACCTTACTTTCATAGCCTTTGACAGGTTCTTCCTTCACTGTATATTTATAGGCTTCTCCTTGTTCATTGTATTTCGGTAAGTTAGTAAATGCATACGTCCAATCTCCCGATTTGTCTGCTTGAATCTCTTTTGTGGCATACTCTTTATCATTTTGATACAAACGTACTGTAATGTTTGTCGGACGTGTTTTGAATTTATTATTGTAGTCATTCCATACTTTCTTACCACTTATTTCTGTTGTTTCTTTATTTACATACGTATTGGTGATAGTTGTACCTTCAACCTTACTTTCATAGCCTTTGACAGGTTCTTCCTTCACTGTATATTTATAGGCTTCTCCTTGTTCATTGTATTTCGGTAAGTTAGTAAATGCATACGTCCAATCTCCCGATTTGTCTGCTTGAATCTCTTTTGTGGCATACTCTTTATCATTTTGATACAAGCGTACTGTAATGTTTGTCGGACGTGTTTTGAATTTATTATTGTAGTCATTCCATACTTTCTTACCACTTATTTCTGTTGTTTCTTTATTTACATACGTATTGGTGATAGTTGTACCTTCAACCTTACTTTCATAGCCTTTGACAGGTTCTTCCTTCACTGTATATTTATAGGCTTCTCCTTGTTCATTGTATTTCGGTAAGTTAGTAAATGCATACGTCCAATCTCCCGATTTGTCTGCTTGAATCTCTTTTGTGGCATACTCTTTATCATTTTGATACAAGCGTACTGTAATGTTTGTCGGACGTGTTTTGAATTTATTATTGTAGTCATTCCATACTTTCTTACCACTTATTTCTGTTGTTTCTTTATTTACATACGTATTGGTGATAGTTGTACCTTCAACCTTACTTTCATAGCCTTTGACAGGTTCTTCCTTCACTGTATATTTATAGGCTTCTCCTTGTTCATTGTATTTCGGTAAGTTAGTAAATGCATACGTCCAATCTCCCGATTTGTCTGCTTGAATCTCTTTTGTGGCATACTCTTTATCATTTTGATACAAGCGTACTGTAATGTTTGTCGGACGTGTTTTGAATTTATTATTGTAGTCATTCCATACTTTCTTACCACTTATTTCTGTTGTTTCTTTATTTACATACGTATTGGTGATAGTTGTACCTTCAACCTTACTTTCATAGCCTTTGACAGGTTCTTCCTTCACTGTATATTTATAGGCTTCTCCTTGTTCATTGTATTTCGGTAAGTTAGTAAATGCATACGTCCAATCTCCCAATTTGTCTGCTTGAATCTCTTTTGTGGCATACTCTTTATCATTTTGATACAAGCGTACTGTAATGTTTGTCGGACGTGTTTTGAATTTATTATTGTAGTCATTCCATACTTTCTTACCACTTATTTCTGTTGTTTCTTTATTTACATACGTATTGGTGATAGTTGTACCTTCAACCTTACTTTCATAGCCTTTGACAGGTTCTTCCTTCACTGTATATTTATAGGCTTCTCCTTGTTCATTGTATTTCGGTAAGTTAGTAAATGCATACGTCCAATCTCCCGATTTGTCTGCTTGAATCTCTTTTGTGGCATACTCTTTATCATTTTGATACAAGCGTACTGTAATGTTTGTCGGACGTGTTTTGAATTTATTATTGTAGTCATTCCATACTTTCTTACCACTTATTTCTGTTGTTTCTTTATTTACATACGTATTGGTGATAGTTGTACCTTCAACCTTACTTTCATAGCCTTTGACAGGTTCTTCCTTCACTGTATATTTATAGGCTTCTCCTTGTTCATTGTATTTCGGTAAGTTAGTAAATGCATACGTCCAATCTCCCAATTTGTCTGCTTGAATCTCTTTTGTGGCATACTCTTTATCATTTTGATACAAGCGTACTGTAATGTTTGTCGGACGTGTTTTGAATTTATTATTGTAGTCATTCCATACTTTCTTACCACTTATTTCTGTTGTTTCTTTATTTACATACGTATTGGTGATAGTTGTACCTTCAACCTTACTTTCATAGCCTTTGACAGGTTCTTCCTTCACTGTATATTTATAGGCTTCTCCTTGTTCATTGTATTTCGGTAAGTTAGTAAATGCATACGTCCAATCTCCCGATTTGTCTGCTTGAATCTCTTTTGTGGCATACTCTTTATCATTTTGATACAAGCGTACTGTAATGTTTGTCGGACGTGTTTTGAATTTATTATTGTAGTCATTCCATACTTTCTTACCACTTATTTCTGTTGTTTCTTTATTTACATACGTATTGGTGATAGTTGTACCTTCAACCTTACTTTCATAGCCTTTGACAGGTTCTTCCTTCACTGTATATTTATAGGCTTCTCCTTGTTCATTGTATTTCGGTAAGTTAGTAAATGCATACGTCCAATCTCCCAATTTGTCTGCTTGAATCTCTTTTGTGGCATACTCTTTATCATTTTGATACAAGCGTACTGTAATGTTTGTCGGACGTGTTTTGAATTTATTATTGTAGTCATTCCATACTTTCTTACCACTTATTTCTGTTGTTTCTTTATTTACATACGTATTGGTGATAGTTGTACCTTCAACCTTACTTTCATAGCCTTTGACAGGTTCTTCCTTCACTGTATATTTATAGGCTTCTCCTTGTTCATTGTATTTCGGTAAGTTAGTAAATGCATACGTCCAATCTCCCGATTTGTCTGCTTGAATCTCTTTTGTGGCATACTCTTTATCATTTTGATACAAGCGTACTGTAATGTTTGTCGGACGTGTTTTGAATTTATTATTGTAGTCATTCCATACTTTCTTACCACTTATTTCTGTTGTTTCTTTATTTACATACGTATTGGTGATAGTTGTACCTTCAACCTTACTTTCATAGCCTTTGACAGGTTCTTCCTTCACTGTATATTTATAGGCTTCTCCTTGTTCATTGTATTTCGGTAAGTTAGTAAATGCATACGTCCAATCTCCCGATTTGTCTGCTTGAATCTCTTTTGTGGCATACTCTTTATCATTTTGATACAAGCGTACTGTAATGTTTGTCGGACGTGTTTTGAATTTATTATTGTAGTCATTCCATACTTTCTTACCACTTATTTCTGTTGTTTCTTTATTTACATACGTATTGGTGATAGTTGTACCTTCAACCTTACTTTCATAGCCTTTGACAGGTTCTTCCTTCACTGTATATTTATAGGCTTCTCCTTGTTCATTGTATTTCGGTAAGTTAGTAAATGCATACGTCCAATCTCCCGATTTGTCTGCTTGAATCTCTTTTGTGGCATACTCTTTATCATTTTGATACAAGCGTACTGTAATGTTTGTCGGACGTGTTTTGAATTTATTATTGTAGTCATTCCATACTTTCTTACCACTTATTTCTGTTGTTTCTTTATTTACATACGTATTGGTGATAGTTGTACCTTCAACCTTACTTTCATAGCCTTTGACAGGTTCTTCCTTCACTGTATATTTATAGGCTTCTCCTTGTTCATTGTATTTCGGTAAGTTAGTAAATGCATACGTCCAATCTCCCGATTTGTCTGCTTGAATCTCTTTTGTGGCATACTCTTTATCATTTTGATACAAGCGTACTGTAATGTTTGTCGGACGTGTTTTGAATTTATTATTGTAGTCATTCCATACTTTCTTACCACTTATTTCTGTTGTTTCTTTATTTACATACGTATTGGTGATAGTTGTACCTTCAACCTTACTTTCATAGCCTTTGACAGGTTCTTCCTTCACTGTATATTTATAGGCTTCTCCTTGTTCATTGTATTTCGGTAAGTTAGTAAATGCATACGTCCAATCTCCCGATTTGTCTGCTTGAATCTCTTTTGTGGCATACTCTTTATCATTTTGATACAAGCGTACTGTAATGTTTGTCGGACGTGTTTTGAATTTATTATTGTAGTCATTCCATACTTTCTTACCACTTATTTCTGTTGTTTCTTTATTTACATACGTATTGGTGATAGTTGTACCTTCAACCTTACTTTCATAGCCTTTGACAGGTTCTTCCTTCACTGTATATTTATAGGCTTCTCCTTGTTCATTGTATTTCGGTAAGTTAGTAAATGCATACGTCCAATCTCCCAATTTGTCTGCTTGAATCTCTTTTGTGGCATACTCTTTATCATTTTGATACAAGCGTACTGTAATGTTTGTCGGACGTGTTTTGAATTTATTATTGTAGTCATTCCATACTTTCTTACCACTTATTTCTGTTGTTTCTTTATTTACATACGTATTGGTGATAGTTGTACCTTCAACCTTACTTTCATAGCCTTTGACAGGTTCTTCCTTCACTGTATATTTATAGGCTTCTCCTTGTTCATTGTATTTCGGTAAGTTAGTAAATGCATACGTCCAATCTCCCGATTTGTCTGCTTGAATCTCTTTTGTGGCATACTCTTTATCATTTTGATACAAACGTACTGTAATGTTTGTCGGACGTGTTTTGAATTTATTATTGTAGTCATTCCATACTTTCTTACCACTTATTTCTGTTGTTTCTTTATTTACATACGTATTGGTGATAGTTGTACCTTCAACCTTACTTTCATAGCCTTTGACAGGTTCTTCCTTCACTGTATATTTATAGGCTTCTCCTTGTTCATTGTATTTCGGTAAGTTAGTAAATGCATACGTCCAATCTCCCGATTTGTCTGCTTGAATCTCTTTTGTGGCATACTCTTTATCATTTTGATACAAGCGTACTGTAATGTTTGTCGGACGTGTTTTGAATTTATTATTGTAGTCATTCCATACTTTCTTACCACTTATTTCTGTTGTTTCTTTATTTACATACGTATTGGTGATAGTTGTACCTTCAACCTTACTTTCATAGCCTTTGACAGGTTCTTCCTTCACTGTATATTTATAGGCTTCTCCTTGTTCATTGTATTTCGGTAAGTTAGTAAATGCATACGTCCAATCTCCCGATTTGTCTGCTTGAATCTCTTTTGTGGCATACTCTTTATCATTTTGATACAAGCGTACTGTAATGTTTGTCGGACGTGTTTTGAATTTATTATTGTAGTCATTCCATACTTTCTTACCACTTATTTCTGTTGTTTCTTTATTTACATACGTATTGGTGATAGTTGTACCTTCAACCTTACTTTCATAGCCTTTGACAGGTTCTTCCTTCACTGTATATTTATAGGCTTCTCCTTGTTCATTGTATTTCGGTAAGTTAGTAAATGCATACGTCCAATCTCCCAATTTGTCTGCTTGAATCTCTTTTGTGGCATACTCTTTATCATTTTGATACAAGCGTACTGTAATGTTTGTCGGACGTGTTTTGAATTTATTATTGTAGTCATTCCATACTTTCTTACCACTTATTTCTGTTGTTTCTTTATTTTCCTTCTGTTTATAATTTTCTGCTAAATAAGTCTGAATATTATTTTCTTTATTACCTGTTACCTCAATTATAACTCCTTTAGATAATTCTGGACTAATTACATATCCATCCGGTGCTTTCTCTTCCACTAATAAATATTTACCTTTAGTTAAATCTGAAAAAATGGCCGTTCCATAGTCACCATTAGTGACTATTCGTTCGACAACTTTCTCTTTATCTATCTTCTCTCCCCTATATAAAGTAAAAACTGCACCGGTTAATGGATTTTGCGTTCCCTTTTCTACTTTAAATACATGTAGTTGTTCTGTAGTACCCCTAATAATCCCCATGCTATTAGGAACAATCGTTTTAATTAAATGTGTCACTGGTCTATCATCCACAATCATATCACTTCCTGAGATACGTACTGCATTACTGATTGTAATTTCCTTACCTGGAACATGATTTTTACTATAAATTATATCTGCATCATAGGTTAATTCTATTGATTCGGTTAAATCTTTTATTAGCTTTATATGAAAACTACGTTCAGTATAGTCTAATGTATAGTCCTTACCCAATATCAATTGCTTTCCTTTATTTTCACCTGAAGTATAAACTAATTTAATTGTATTTATTTTTGCTCGATTATTTCCCCATGAATCATCGTCTATTGCTACATTTTTAAGATGAAATCTACGTTCATTAATCGAAATATTCCAATGGATAATATTGGGGTCATTATCACTTACTACTCCTTTTTTTGTTGCTAACGCTTCTTGATTATTATTAACTTCTACCATACCTTCTACTGGTGTTTTTGGTGTCAATTCGTCTTGATAATAAGCAATATTTTTTATTTTTTTTCTGATAATATCTTCTTTATTTTTTAATTTTGTACGAAATACTAGTTGAAATGCTGCTTCAGTTCCTTCTTGAAAATTCGCTTTAACTTTATTATTCCCAGAATCATAATTAGTTTTCCCTTTATCCGTAGGATGAAAAGGAGTGTTGTCAAAATTTTGTTCTAAAACTTTGGCTGATCCATTAACATATACTTGATCCTCGGGAACACTGTCTTCTAATACACTTTCCTTATTTAAACGATAGCGATTTCTATTGATTGTGACAAACCATTCAATTTCGCCTGTATCTGGGTGATATTTTCCATACTTATCTGCACTTATTTTATTTTTTTGAGAAAAAAAATTTTTAGTTGCAGTTCCTTGGCCCCATTTACCTTGTTGTAAATAACGGTACCACATTCTATTTGCTTGTTCCACATTACTTTCAAAATGTGTTTTATACATTATAGTAAATTGATGGTCTGTTAATTTTTCAGATAAATAATTTATTTTAAATCCTTTTATTTTGCCTTCACTTCTGTTTAATTCTATAGAATAATCTATACCTTCAATCAATTGTTTATCTTCTGTTGTATCTTTTAAAGAAATTGAATTGTCTAAAATATAGCCACTACTTAATTCATCACTAACATTCCATTGATTAATCTGAGTTCGGTTTTTATTAACTTCAATTATCCAATCCAATTCATTACTCTGATGATCCCAATAATAATCTTTTGAATATTCTGAATGTTTATGACCATCTTTTAAACCTGGCACAAATACTTCAGCAGTTTTGTGTCCCCCTCTATGATAAACAGTATTATAAAGATGTAAGTCATCACCTTCACGATGAATTACCTTTGTTTTGTATTTAATAACAACCGGCTGTGTAACATCCTTTTTAAATTGAAATTTGAACCCTCTTTCTTGTTGGCTAATTTCATATTGCATATCAGGTGTAACACTTAAGCTAGATGGAATAAACTCTTGAAAATCATCATACTCATCTATAAAAGAAGCATGCTCCGCAGGGATATGACGGCCGTGAGGATTAAATGTTACTTCCCAATTTATTTCACCTGTACTCTCATCAAAAACCCCTTCTTTTTTATCAATATTCATAGATTCATTCAGAGTTGTACTTGCTCTAGCTTCTTCTTCTTGCCAATTACTACCACTCAATTTTGCTTTATTTATAATTGAACCTTGACCATTATAATCAATTGGCGTAGAGATATACATAACATAGGGATCTACAATACTAGATGGAAAGTAAGCATTTCCTGATGGATCAAAGTTAATTAATCCTGTAACATCTTCAGTTTCCGTTACATTTCCATGAAAATCAACATTAGCTTTTGCTAATCGAGTAATTTGATAATTTTTTGCTACCTTTTCGCCTGACTCATTAATTGTTTCTTCAGTCAATTTTGGTTGTTGAATAAGATTACGATTAGGATTTATTAATACCTTCCAGTCAATAATTACTGATCCATCATCTTCATAACGCGTATTAAGATACTCTTTTTGAATAAATGAATCTATTCCTGATTTAACATAGATTGGAATTCCTTCAATTGTTTTTGACCAAGGAACTTGAATAATATTTTTACCCGGTGTTAGGACTTTATTTTCTGATAAAGAAACTGAAAAAATTAGTTTTCCTTCAACATTATCATGCTTTTGAACTTCAGAATTAAAGTTCATAGTTACATTCCCCATGGAATCAGAATAATATTTACCATAAACTATATTAGTACCAGGATCTTTTAAATCACCACTTTGCTCTCCTAAAAGAGCTAACTCTTGTGGTAATTTAAATCTAAAAAAATCACCGTCCTGCATTTCTTTACCTAAGCTATCTGGAATTACAAAATCATAAGTAGCTTGAAAATTATCTCCAATTCTAATAGGATTTTTTTCATCAATTTCTTCTCCATTTGATGTAAAACCAATATTTGTAAATATAGTTCTATTACCAGCGCTATCTACTGGTAATTCATTTGCTGAAGGTAAACTGACTATTTCTCTTCCTATTGTTTCTGCATAAACAGGATTAATAAATAATACTCCCATTATGTTGAATAAATTACTAAAAATTATTAATAACGTCAAAATTATGTTTCTATTTCTTTTTGTTTTCATGATTATTCCTTTCAATAAAGTAAATTTTTTAATTCTGTTTTTAATATTAAATATAATCAGAAAAAAATATATTCATAATTTCCTATTACGCTATAAAAAAAAAGAATTATCTTTACAAAAAAATATAAAGTCATGATTTATCGGCATACTTATAAGTAAATACTAACAATATATTTTATCTATAGAAAACAAATGTGATCTATGATAATATTCAAGTAATTTCATTTTTTTATTTTAAATTTTATTAGCGGAGGTTGTATATGGAATTACAACATTTAGAATACTTTTTAGTCTTAACTAGGTTTAACAATTTTACAAAAGCTAGTAAATATTTAGGTATAACACAAGCTGCTCTTAGTCAGCAAATTAAAAATTTAGAAGAAGAATTAGGAGCTCCTTTATTCATCAGAAAAAAAAATAAGAATATATTAACTCCTGCTGGTAAAGTTTTAGAATCGTATTGTTGGAAAATAAAACAGCAAATTTACTATATGAAAGATGAATTAGCTGATAATTCTGACAATTCAGAAACACTTCCTTCTGTAAAAATATCTTTATCATTAAACGATTTAGAATTCCATCTAGTTGATACTTTAATTTCTATATTTACTGATATAAAAGTTACTCCTATAATATCTGATAATGTTATTGATGATATATTGACATTGAAAAGTGATATTGGTATTACCCCAACTATTGATACAAGAAAAATACCTGCATGCATTAATGCGATACATCAATATAGTCATGATTACGTAATTATTGTGAGAAAAAACCATCCTATATTAAATAAAAAATTTGATATCAACAGCTTAATCTTGTATCCCTTTGTATTTTTCAGTCCACATTGTAAGGAATCTCCAAAAATTTATGAATGGATAGAAACTAATTTAAAAACTATAAAGAATATCATTAACGTTGATTCTATTGAACTGGTATTACGATTAGTGTATGGTAGTGATAGCTTTTCAATCGTTCCAGATTATCTAATTCCTCAGTTAATTCGTCTTAATATAAAATATATAAAATATAATGACTTACCAAGGAGAGAAATATCTGTATACCTATTAAAAGAAAAATATTTAAATAGAAATATCAGGAAAATATTTAATACACTCTTATAATAAATATATTGAGTAAGTAGATTAACCTTATTATCTTAGTAGATATATTCTCAGTATTGTCTAATGCACCAAATAGAAGCAGACTTTATTTATCAATGTTTACTAAAAATTATTTTGATGGATAAAACCTAATTTTCTACGATAATTATATATATCTTTACCAAAAAATAGTACTTTAAGAATGCCTATTATTCCTACATCAATTAAAGTAATGAGCTAAGACAATTACAATATTTCAACAAATTTAGTGATTGTTTGTCCGTCCGATTCCGATAACCCAATTAAGTAAAGAACATCCTTTTTTTATCTATAGCGAAAAACTTTATACTACAGATAATTGCAGTAAGTAAAGCGAACACGCTTAAAGTATATTCCACCTTACTATACAAAAAAGGCCCAATATAAGGTAAAGTATGTAGATACGTTGGACGAAGAAATATTTTATGAGATTGCTCAAAAGTTTTCACAAAATTTTTTTGTTATTTAAAAAACTTCAATTGAAGTTCACTCTTTACAGAAGCAAAGAACTAAAGATTTTTCTATATACAGTCACAGTCGTTCGCTATATGAATAAATTCCAACCAGCTGTTACACAACTGTCCTTTATTGAAAAGGCTTTTCCTTAATAATTTAAAAGATTTGTGTTTATTGTTATCTTTTCAATATCTTACAAATTGAAGATCCTAAAATATTTTATATTGCATTAAATTCTTCCAAGTTTATTTTTTATATTAACGTGATACTCATTCATTCTTAATATTAATGAAATCTCAATTTTTTTACATAAAATAGTTAACAGCTTTATCGTCTGATCCTTATACGATTTTTCACTAATATTAGTATTCCTTATATAATTTTTTTGTTTTAACATTTAAAATAAATTTAGACATAGCGGTTTATCGTTTGGTATTTTATAACATTTCAAGTAAGCGTAACTATACTTTTGTGCGTATATCAAATTAGATTAATAGATAAAATAAAGCATACTCTCTATAAAAAAACAGAGAATATGCTTTACGACTTTTCAGTATTAAGACAACATAGAATACTTTTAATCAAAAATTAGTTTATATTCAGTTTTAATTCTTCCAAATTCAATTGTTTATACCTTTTTTATTTCATCATGCCATTTTAAAATGCTTATTACATTTATACGATTTCGATTAATAACATCCATATTCATAATTATAAGTAATTCATCTAAAGATATTCCTTCTGGATAGCACAACAAAATCTCTTTTATTTCATCAAAATTTAGTTTCATACTATACATCTTAATAAGTATTAGAACAGCCTGTATACTATCAAGTAATATAAACTGTTCTAACTATACTAAAAATTAACTATTCGATTCGTCTTTTTTTAAGAATATAATATACTACGAGGATTATTAAAATACCTGTCCCTACAACGAGTAATATATTACTTAGCATTTGATTTTCTCCAGTATGTGGGAAAATACCTTTTGAAGAAGTAAGATTATCTTTATCATTTTTATTGTTTGGAGTACTAGGTTTTTCTGGAGACATCCCTTTTGGTGGAACTATTGTAGGTATTTCTGAATGCTTTTTATCTCCTTTATTACCAAAGTTTAAATTTGCTTGGTTAGGTATTCCACCATCTTTGATGTATGGAACCAACTCTTCATCCGTTACACTGTCTTTGATTTTTGTGGTAATTGTCATGGTATACGTATGACCTGCTAAATAAGTATAGCTATCATCTTTTTTATTAATTTCAAAAATAACTTTGTTGTTTTCTGTACTTAGTGCACCGTTCCCAGTCACATCTTTACCATTTTCATCTACTACTGTAACTTTCACAATGTCTAATACATTATTTACTGCGTCTGTAACGGAAGCTTGTTTCCAATTCATAGTATTGGTTCCAAAATAAACAGCAATATTCCAATTAAATTGTTGTTTATTATTCTTTAGTACTGACTTCTGTACACCTTCTATATTCTTGTGAATAGTAGGTTCTATAGGTACTTTTGTTTCTGCTGGTGGAGTTGGTGGTACGTTTGGATCATCTGTCTCTGCCACATTCGCAATCGTTTGCCCCCTTCTGCTCCTTTAATTGTTTTTACTTTAAACGTAATTGTGACACTTTCTCCAGCTTTAATTGTTTGTTTTACATTTAATACATTGTCTTTCCAAACTTCATTATCTTCTACTTTTTCACCATTTACGACTGTCGTTCCACTTATCAAGTTCACATATTCCGTCGGAATTTTATCGGTGATCGTGCCATTTTCCCAATCGCCATTCCCACTATTTTTCGCTGTGATTGTATAGGTGATTTCTTCGCCTACTTTAGCGTTAGCTTTGTCGGCAGTTTTTGTTAACTCTACTTTTGGTACTTTTGTTTCCGCTGGTGGAGTTGGTGGTACATTTACTAAATAAAAAAGGAACAGTTATCTATTAACAATGTAGTGCGCCCCCAAAGTTAGACTAAAAAATCTAACTTTTGGGGCGCACTATACAATGACTGTTCCTTTTTTTATTATTTTTATTCAACTCCAATATAGAAATTAAAATTAAGATTCCTATTATTTTAATAGAGACTTGACCTCCACAGTTTGCTTGCTTTAATAAAAAGCAAGCATCACTAACGCAAAAGCTAGAAATCATTACTTTTTGAACTTAATTACTTTGCAAAAAAAAACATTGCAAATCAACCAGTATTATCTATACTTTCCAAAAAACTACTATACAAAAACATAATTATTTTATATTTACTATAATTTAAACTACGGTCTGAGCTTATTATAATTCATTCTTTTATCGTACAACATTAAATATTCTAAAATGATGATACTACTTCTTACAGTTATATTTCAAAAACCTTGCTAACTGATTTTAATACTACTTCATCTTCTTCATGAGTAGTTAAGATAATACCCTTATCTTCTGATATCTTAATATCTATAATCTTATATAACATTTTTTTTCTTTTCTTATCTACAAAAGCAAACGGTTCATCTAGAATATACCATTCTCTTTCTAAAGACATCAAAATAAGAGCATAAAGGAACTTTTTTTCCCCTCCTGAAAGCATTCCCCATTGTTTTTTAAGCAACTTATCAATATCTTCACGCTTAAGAATTTTATCGCTTAATTGATAAAAAGATTGAATACTTTTTTTTCCGTCCAAACCATAACTAAATTTCAGAAAGTCCATTCCTGATAAACGATCAGAAAAATATATGTTTTGATTAATATATATGATACTTTCATTCCCCTTAATTACAGTTCTTTTTGCCTTTTTTACTCCTGAAATGTAATCTAATAATAAGGTTTTTCCGTTACCATTATCACCAGTAAATAAATTATACTCTTTTAAAATATTCATACTTATTTTTTTATCTACATAAGGAATATTTAAATCCTTTATTTCAATCATAGCTTTACCTTCTTTCATTTGAAATCGGTTCAAATTTAACTATAGAATACATACTAATAAAAACTAAAAATATTGAAAAAGTAACATATTTGAAGACATCCATATTTTTATGTTCAATTAAAACATTAGATAAAATTGACAGAGGGTTATATTTATTTAACTCTATATTCGTATTTAACAATATAAATAAACCAAAAATTAGCATTGTAAATATTGAATTTATAGTATTAGCATGCACTTTTTTTATTAAAGTTAAATTGTAACTAAAAAATGCAACTGGTAAACACGCTATAATAGTAATAAAGCTATATAAAAAAAGACGGAGAAACGATAATGGTAGTAAAATAACCACAATTAAATTAAGTAAGTTTACACTGATAAAGCTAAACATAATTTGCGTCAATAGATTGCCTAAAAAAAATGCCCAAGGTGAATTATTTATTGAAAAAATTGTTTTTAAGCTTCCATATTCCTTTAATTGTAATGCGTAAACTCCTACTCCATAAACATAGGAACAAACAACAATATATACCCACCAATATGCCAATTCCCATTCATTTGTTACACTTCTATAATTCATAAAAAAAGTAATTACAGGTAAGGCTATTGACCACAATAAAGGGATTTTATCTTTCAGTAACATTTTAATATTAAACAATGCATATGATTTAACTGAGATAAACATTTTCACTCCTCCTTACGGAAATGGTAACAGTTCTGAAAAATTTTTTCTTTTTAATTTTAATATATTCTCTACATTTAATATTATTTCTTTCGAAAAATTTCTTGGTGCCATGTTGGGAAACCACTTTGGGTCAAATACCTTAACTACTTTCACATTCTTAGCATGATTATTTTCAAACATTGTAATATACGGAGACATATTAAGAGAATTGCTTATATTTTTGATAGTAAATGTATGACTAACTTTTTCTATTTTTTCTTCATTATTCAGAATAATAAATTCACTACCTTCAAGATATGCATATAAATCTTTAACTTCTTTCGAGCTCAATCTATCAAAATAGTCATGATAAATGTCCTTATTATCAATTACTAATCCAGAGCCTTCACTAACTTTTTCTTCTTTATATTTTGAATGCGATGTAGCAAAATATTGTAATATTTCTTTTTGTGATTTTATTACTGCTTTTCTTGCTGATTGACTAGTTCCCAAGCCCACTGCTTTGTATTTTTCACCATACCCAACGGCAAGTACTACGTAAAGGTTCTTACTTAAAGATATATTATAATATTTGACATTGTCTAAATAATTAGTCAAATATCTGTCTATTTTTTTTATTTCTTCTATCTTATCTATATTTAATTGCTGAGCCTTAGTATGAAACAAGAAGTTAGTAATATAGCTCTGTCTTTCAAAGAATTCTTTATACGCTGTCCATATTAATGGCTTTGATTTTTTATGCGATGCCATACCAGAAGAATCAACAAAACTATTCTTAAACAAAACCATATCAAGATTAACTTGTTTAATGCTTCCATCAATTAAATTCGTAGCAATAACCGTATGCTCTTTTGGTGAATTTTCATTGATGAGTGTTTCTCGCTCCAAATACTCTCCTAAAGTTGAAAGAATATGCTGCCTTTTATTCTTTAAATCAACCTCATAGGCTTTGATAGGTCTTTTAGAATATTTTTCTATATATACGTTATAGTGATGTGACATAAATAAATCCTCATTTAAAACAAAATTCACCTTATTTCTTAAAAAACCTTTCAAAAGTATTCTCCTTTCTATCATTGGATAGGACAATCAATAG
This sequence comes from Enterococcus sp. DIV2419, assembly GCF_051711865.1. Taxonomy (NCBI): domain Bacteria; kingdom Bacillati; phylum Bacillota; class Bacilli; order Lactobacillales; family Enterococcaceae; genus Enterococcus; species Enterococcus sp. DIV2419. Next base: position 544,657 of record NZ_JBIONS010000001.1, on the reverse strand, counting down.
AATAATCAATTAAATATCTCTTAATAATCTCTTTATCTTTTTGTCTTTCAATGTTTATCTTAATTGGTACAGAATTTAGTAACTGTTTGGATATACATTTTATTGTTTTAACTCCTCTATTTATATCATCTCCAATTACGGATACTTCAACATGGTTAATCCAATCAGCAGTTTCAATATATTTCGTAGCTTGTATAGAATCTTTTGTAATAACTTTGTATGTTTCATCCATAAACTTTACTTTTTTTAAAATTTGTTTATGCAATTTATCAGAAAATTTATTTGCTTTTGCTAAGGGATTATTAAAAGTTTGCCACTCTATTCCCTTGGCTTCTTTCAAGGCCAAAATTAGAGATTGTTCCATAGTAATACTACAACATACACCTGAGGTTAGTAATTTACCTTCTAAAAACCCCATCACGATCACTGTTGAATAATTACTAAGTTCACGAACTACATAAATTTTAAACATATTTGAAATAAAATTATAATCATTAATTAAGTTATGAATTTCTTTATCTTGTTTTAACTTTTCCCCTTTCAAACCATACCAAAAACAAAAAACTTCATTTTTTTCAATCAATTCTGTGAGTGCCTTTTGGATTATTACTTCTGAAAGTTTTCCAGATGAAGTTCCTGTCGTATCATTAAATCCGAACTCATGATTTCCATATCCAAATTCTGAATATTTTCTGCTACTTACAATATTTTTTTCTAAATTTACAGAAGAAATAGTTTTATTTGTACTTAATGGTATCCCTAAGAAAAGTCTTTCTAAATATTCATTATAACTTTTAATAAGTGATAACTGTTTATTTTCGTCAACTGAGAAAGCACTACCTGCTGTCGTTCCTTGCTTAATCTTGACACGCGAAAAATTCACATATCCAATATTTATATTTGATAAAAACATATCACTTTTCACACCGTAGGAACTTTTATTCGTGAATATCATTAGTTAACACCTCTAAAATTAAAGCTTCCATTAACAAACATTTTCTCAAGTTTATACCTAATCCATTTGTCAGTTGTTGCTCTGGTACTAGCATTTCGTTTATTATTATATTTTTTTCTTTACTAATCGCTAATTGATTGCTTTTAGAAACATAACCAATTTCTTTTATACCATTTGTATACGCCTTTTTTTTATATAAACAAATTGCATCCTCTATATTTAAAAAAAAAGCTAACACTAGTTTATCATTTACTATTTCTCTAATCTTAGTTACATCAGTTTCATATAGAATCAAAAAATTATTTTTAAAATCGAAAGAATAACAACCAGCATTTACATTCCCTATTTTTTTTGTTATGGCTAGTATTGGCATACTAACTTTATATTTAAAGGAAGCATAATTCTTTTGTAAATCACTAACTAGCGTTTTTACAAAAGCAGGCAACTCATCAAAAGGATATACCGCTAGCCTAATATCCGAGTATTTCACATTATAGAGACCTAGAACTTCACTCAATTCATCTAAATTATTTTCTTCTACTTGTTTATTCATTACCCTTTGTTGATATTTTAACGTCTCAATTAAATATGCTTCATCTAAAAGTACATTCTTATATTCATTCCAATAATAATCACTCATAGCAATCACAATACCCCCAATGATAAGCAATATCTTTTGTAACTAAATGATTATTTAAATCAATAGATAAAACTTCATCTAAGTCACATTTCATTAAATCGCTATCCAAATTCCTCATTATGGTATAAACTATTGTAAAATAATCATCCTTTTGCAACGGGTATTCTATAGCAAAATTTTGTGATTTTGTATAAAGTAAATCTATAATTGTCTGAAAATTAGCTGTATCAGAAGTTATTTCTCCTCTTAATTGGCTTTCTAGTTCAGAAAAAAAACATATTGGACATGGATTGTACCATTCCCTTTTATAGAAATTCGAAAAATAAATATGATGATTATAGCTAAAAATTATTTTAATGACTACATTCTTTTCCTTGGCTATATTTACAATATTTTCATATTCTTTAAAATTGAAAGCCTTTAAAAATACTATAAGCAATTTACCATCCATATTTTTAGATTCTAAGTGGGAAATACTGCTCTGATGACTAATTGTAAATTTTTCGGAAAACACGTAATCGAATAATTCAGAAAATTCAGAATCATCGGTATATACCAAAACCTCATTAACCTTATTATTTTCTATATCTAGCTTTTTAATTAATTTATTTTCTTCTAAAAAGACCAGTACATTATTAATCATGTTGCTCCTAAAATAATTGGATAATAGAGATTCCTCAAAATTTATTACTTCATTTTTTTCTAAATCTTTTAACATTCTAACTAAATTTTTATTAGTAATAATTATCGAAGATAGTTTTGTTTGAAAGAATGTTTCTTTTTCACTAAGATCATGCCATATAAAAGGGTTTACTTTATACATTTTTTCACTCCTTTTTACTTGATTATGTAAAGAGGTAAGTGCGTCCACTTACCTTATGAAGTTTCTATTCTTCTAATCCTGTGGCACCCCCACAACAACAGCAGCAACAACAACAGCAGCCACCGCCACCGCCTCCACCACCGCCGCCTCCTTTAGAGACAGTAATGTTCTCAACGACAGAACCATACCCAAACCCATATAATTCAGTCTCTTCATTAATTGCATTTGGGGTTTTTTGCGACACTAAAACTTCTTCAACATTCATTTTAATACACCTCCGTTATAATTTTATCAATATTGATGAAATTATTTTACCACTATCCAATCATTTTTCAAGCAAAAACTCATCTTATTCTAATTAAAAAACGTATATTTATACTGAAAAATCTAAAAATCTTTAATTAGACAACAAAAACAAAAAAAATAATAACAAAACAACTATCATTAATTTTTCTATTTTTATATCAATGAAAATTCTAACAAAATAATTTTTAAAATATTTATTTTATCACATTAAAATTATAATATACAATGCATATTCGCATATTTTTGGATTTTACCTCTTTAATAACAAAACATATTTAAGTATTTAAAAAGCAACAACCGCTAACACAAGAGCTAACAATCATTGCTTTTTGAACTTATTTACTGTACGAAAAAAGACATTAAAAACCAGTATTCTCAATACATTTCAACAGAAACTACTACCTGAAATCATAATTTCTGTATACTTCACTCAATTAATTCCTCTCTGTTCCTGTATCTTCACAGGTCAATGTCTTTGCAAATTATACATCAAATAAGGGGCGTTTTTCTAGTGCTTAGTCGAAAAAAATAGTTGATTCATAAGTTCATTGTCTTATGAATCAACTATTTGATAACTTTCTCTCTTGCTTATTGCGCATTCAGGATCCACATGAATCCGACAAAAACAAAGAACAAGCCATACATAATTGGCGAAACTTCTTTCCCGCGTTTTGCCGCAATCATTGTAATTGGATAGAAGATAAAGCCTAAGGCAATCCCATCTGAAATGCTGTATGTCAATGGCATTCCTAACAAGATTAAGAAGGAAGGAATCGCAATTTCCATCTCATTCCATTTAATTTTGCTTAAGGATTGTGCCATCAAAACACCAACAATAATCAACGCTGGTGCTGTAACTTGCGAAGTGACAACTGCTAACAAAGGAGAAAATAGCAAACTGAAAATAAATAAAATCCCGGTTGTAATAGCTGTGATTCCTGAACGACCACCCACAGCAATCCCCGCAGATGATTCAACATACGCGCCAACTGGCGATGTCCCTAGTAGAGAACCAGCTAACATCGCTGTTGAATCAGCGGCTAAAGCTTTCCCCACACGCGGCATTTTATTGTCCTTCATAAAACCTGCTTGATTGGCTAAGCCCACCAACGTACCAGCGGTATCAAAGAATGTTACTAATAGGAACGTTAAAACCACGACCCACATTTGAATCGTATTGATATCTTTCACATGTCCTAACGCCACTAAAAATGTTGGTTCTAAACTTGGCGCGCTTGAAATAATCTTATCAGGCATTGGAATAACGCCTGTCGCTAAACCAACAATCGTTGAAATCACCATCCCAATAAAAATACCACCAGGCACTCGACGAACTAACAAAATTGCAGTTACGACTAAGCCGACAATGGTGACCCACGTTGAGCCAACGTTCAAAGGTCCTAAGCCAACAAGTGTCGCATCATTAGCCACAATTAAGCCACCTTGGCTTAAACCAAGAAAAGCAATAAACAACCCGATCCCACCTGAAATGGCAAATTTCAAGTCTGCAGGAATTGCATCAATAATTAGCTCGCGTAATTTAAAAATTGTAATTAAAATAAATATCAATGAAGCCACAAAAACGCCTGCTAATGTCGTTTGCCAAGGAATCCCCATACCAACAGAGACTGAATAAGCAAAGAATGCATTAATTCCTAAAGCTGGTGCTGTCGCAATCGGATATTTCGCCAACACACCCATTAAAATACAACCTAAAGCACTCGCTAAAGCGGTGGCAGTAAAAACAGCGCCTTCGTCCATGCCAGAAGCACCAAGTACGGTTGGATTAACGAACAAAATATACGCCATTGAGATAAATGTGGTGAAACCAGCTAACATTTCTCGTTTCATATTCGTATTCAATTGTTCAAGTTCAAAATATGAACTTATTTTTTCTTTCATGTTCCGTCCTCCTAAAATCTAAATATTTTACAATGTTCGTAAAATATTCAATTTATTAATGAAACAACGTGTTTAATCATATAATAAACCAACAAATAAGTAAATATCAAATTCTAAATTCTGTAAAAAACGAACAATCACGATTAAAAAAAGTATTCCTTTCTAGGAATACTTTTTAAATTAAATCGTTTGTGTGGTCGGGCGAACAACCATTTCACTGATTGACATACGATCTGGCGTGTCTATGGCAAAGACCACTGCTTGCGCAATGTCTTCCGCCTTTAAGCCCCAACTTAACTGTTCTAGATGTAACGTTTCAGCTACTACTCGATTAGAAATTGTTTGATAAAGTTCTGTTTGTACAGCACCTGGTGAAATAATCGTTGATTTAATGTTATTCTCTCTTTGTTCTTGTCGCAATCCTTCCATAATTGCTCGAACAGCAAACTTTGTTCCACAGTAGACAGCCGAATCTGGATAAACGACATGTCCTGCCACAGAATCAGTAGCAATAATCTGCCCTGATTTTTGTTCAACCATAATTGGAAGAACTGCCGCAATGCCATTTAAAACACCCATAATATTAATATCTAGCATTTGACGCCATTCTCCTTTTGGTGCTTCAATAAGAGGCGCCGTTGGCATAACTCCTGCATTGTTAAAAAGAACATCAATTCGTCCATATTTTTCCATTGTAAGCTTGATTACACGCTGAACTTCCTCTTCTTTCGTTACATCTGCTTGTTGCACGAGAATCGTTGCTTCAGGAAGTTCTTTTTTTATAGCAATTAAACGTTCTTGTCGACGTGCTGCAATGACTAACTTCGCTCCTTTTCTGGCAAGTAAACGGGCTGTTGCCTCACCGATGCCACTGGAAGCGCCCATGATAACAATAACTTTTTCTGATAATGATTTCATTATATTTCCTCCTTATCTTCCTGAATCCAACGAATAATTTTAGCTGGTGTTCCTGCAACAATAGCGTTAGCTGGCACATCTTTAGTTACAGTCGCATTAGCTGCTACGATAGCATTTTCACCAATCGTAATACCTGGTAAAACAGTGACACCCGCGCCTAACCACGCAAATTTTTTAATGGTAATTGGTGCTAGCAATACGCCTCGCCGTTTCATTGGCAGTTCCGGATGATTGACACTTAAGAGATTAACGCGCGGACCAATTAAAACATTGTCTTCAATTATAATGCCCCCTAAATCAACAAACATAGCTGCCCGATTAATAAAAATATTTTTACCAAAATGTATATTGCGTCCAAAATCTGTATAAAAAGGCAATAAAATCGTAACGGTTTCGTCAATTTTGTCTTGGATAATCGTGGCAAGAAGATTCCTTACTTCATTATGTGTATAGGCTTGTTGATTTAATTCTATTAAATAGCGACTATTTTCCTCTTGAATCTGATGAATAAGTTGAAATAGTGGTTCATCTTTATCAATGCTACCTGTTGCAATTAGTTCTTGGAGATTTTTTGTAAGCATTCCTAATCGCCTCCTTTTGCTAAATTTATCGTAATACGTGACAACTCCTCTGTCTAATACTTATAATAAATAGATAAGTATGCGTTTTAGTTATAGGAGGGAAAGTAATGGAATTACGAGTGATTCACTATTTCTTAGCAGTGGTCCAAGAAAAAACGATTAGTGGCGCAGCCAAACAATTGCATGTATCACAACCAACATTATCTAAGCAATTAAAAGAATTAGAGGAAGAATTAGGCGTGACATTATTTATACGAGGAAATCGACAAATACAATTAACACCTGAAGGAGAATATTTAGCTAAACAAGGGCAAGATATTTTAAGCTTAGCGAATAAAACAGTCACCAACTTGTCGCAAAATGAATTCATTAATGGCGAAATCACGATTGGTGGCGGCGAAACAAAAGCTATGTCTTTTTTAGCGAATGCACTACAACAAATAACAAGCCAGCACTCAGCTGATATTCACCTTCATTTATACAGTGGGAATGCAGATGATGTAATAGAACGGCTAGACAAAGGATTATTAGATTTTGGTTTAATTATTGAGCCTGCACCTAAACAAAAATATAGCTATTTAACATTACCAATTGTAGATACATGGGGCTTAATTACTGTAAAGGACCATCCCTTAGCCACTAAAAATGTTATTACTGCAGCCGATTTAAAAGAAGAACCTTTATTTATTTCTCGACAAGCACAAGTTCCGAGCCAACTCTCTGATTGGCTCGAAGCAAGTCTAGATCAGTTCCGAATCGTTGGGACCTACAACTTACTTTACAACGCTTCACTGATGGTAGAAGCTGGGCTAGGTAGCGCCCTAAGCATTGATGGTATTCTAGAAACAAAGCAAACAAATTTACGTTTTATCCCGCTATATCCTGCTTTAACAGCCAAAATTAGTTTAATTTGGCGCAAAAATACGGTTCTTTCCACAGCTGCTGCATTATTTTTAGAACAAATAAAAAAAAGTATTCAACGCCCTGAATAATAGGTCGTTGAATACTTTTTTAAATCATCACTGTGATCGTAGCTGCTGCCAAAATCAAAACTAAGCCGATAATCGTTACGGTCATTTCCTTGGCTGTTTTCTTTTGACCTAAGAACCAAATACCTGTCAACGTTGCAAGCACAACTGATGTTTGGGATAGAATAAAGCCAGTTGCCAAGCCGTTCATATCTGGCTGCGCTGAAATTAAATAAGTTAACGCTGCAAAGGCGAAGAAAAAGCCTGAAAAAATTTGTTTGTAAGAAACAGCTTCTATAAATGGGGATGTTTCCCCACCCTTAATAGTGACAACTGCTGAATAAATAACTGCCACAATTACCATGCCTATTGCTTGTGGTAAAAAGGCATGCATGCCATCAATTGCTGTCGCTTGGGGTGCTGCAGAGTACGCCCAATAGCCGATTTCACCAACGGCTAATAGAAGAACTGCTTTTTTCATAATCCCAGCACTCTCAGCGGATTCCGTTTCCGACCAGACCGTCATTTTGGCACCAATCATGATTAACACTAAGGCAAATGCGCCTAACAATTTGGCTGTCGCACCTGGCCAGTTCCCTAAGAAAAAGACACCCCAGAGAGAAGCCCCTAAAAGTTGGAACGCGGTCGTTACTGGCATAGCACGTGATGACCCAATCATCGTGAAGCATTTAAATGTAATGATTTGCGCACAGGCCCAACCGACACCAGATAAAATTGAAAAGAATAAATCCATGCCCGCTGGAAAAGTCAAACCATTAATCATTGAAAATACAGCGGCAAAAATCAATGTTCCTAAACTGGTACCGAGAATTTGATTTACTGGACGACCACCAATTTTGGAAGCGATTGTTGGGAAAAGCCCCCAACCTAGAAGCGGTCCTAAACCGATTAATAATGCAGTCGCATTCATCTCTATTTCCCCTCTCTCGTTTAAAAGACAACGTTACTTTCTAATAAAATATTTGCGTATGGGGTCATTTCCCCTGTCCGAATAAATGCATGGCAGTTGTTTAATTCTTGTTTCATTTCTGCATGAGGAATAAAACTGATGGGAGTTTCTGGTAAACGAGTTTTAATTGCTGTCAACATGTCAGGATTTTCTGTTTTAATTTCTTCTGCTAAATAAATTCGTTGAACTGCCAATTCCTCAAGGACATTGTTTAAAACTTCCATAAAACTAGGGACGCCATTGGTAACTGCTAAATCAATTTTTTCTGTAGTCCGAGGCACTGGCATGCCTGCATCACCAATACTTAATTTATCAAAATGACCCATTTGTGCGATAACGCGGGAAATATCTGAATTAATAACTTTTGTTTTTTTCATGTCGCTCGCTCCTTTTTATTTGTCTGCCAATTCGTGTTGATAAGGAATCGAAGGTTGGGCTCCAAAACGTTGAACAGTCAACGAGGACGCCTTGTTTCCATAACGAATAGCTTCTTCCAAATTGCTAAAATCTTTCTCTAATATACTACTTAATGCGCCAATAAAAGTATCGCCAGCAGCCGTTGTATCAACCGCTTTCACTTTAAAAGCAGGCACAATACCACTTCGTCCATTGACGTCATAAAAGGCGCCTTTACTACCTACTGTAATAATTACTGCTTCAATCCCTAATTGGTGAAGTGCTTCTGCGGCTTTACGCATACTCGCTTCATCTGTGATTTTAATGCCTGTTAAAATTTCAGTTTCTGTTTCATTTGGTACAATCATATCTGTAACGTTTAGTAATTCTTCAGGAACTTGTTCTAACGCAGGTGCGGGATTTAAAATCGTTTTGACGCCTGCTTTTTTAGCAATTTTAAACGCTGCAATCGTACTATCAATCGCACTTTCAAATTGGGCAATCACAAAATCACTTTTTTCAATAATTTCTTGATGTTCCTGTACTTGTTTTGGCGTAAAGGCGTTATTGGCTCCCGCGTAAATCATAATGCTATTTTCACCAGCGTTATCTACCATAATAAAAGCTTGGCCAGTAGCTGTTTTTTCTAAAGTGGTGACCCCAGTTAAATTAATTTCATCTTGACTCATTAAATCAGTCATCATAGCTCCAGCGCCATCATTTCCCACAGCACCAATAAAATATGTTTCTGCGCCTGAACGTTTCGCTGCAACTGCTTGGTTTGCTCCTTTACCACCACCTGCTGTAAAATGTTCAATGGCGTGAATTGTTTCGCCTGGTTTTGGCATTTCTTTGACTCTTAATGTTGTGTCTAAATTGATACTTCCGATAATTGTAACCGTGTTCATTTTCATCCACCTCAATAAAATTTATTTTTTCATTCTAATTAAAACGTTTTAGTAAAACGTTTTAATTCCACAACAAAAATATAGCACACCTTGAAAGCTATTTCAAGGGTGCTGTCGAAAATCGTTCAATCAGTTGGACAGGCAAGGTTTGCTCCTCCCAATCTTTTGCAGGCTGATGGATTCTTTCCAATAATAAAGTCGCCGTAGTTTGCCCCAATTGAAAAACAGGTTGAGCAATTGTTGTTAGCGGCGGCGAAACATACTCGCACATATCAACATTGTCATAACCAATAATACTATAATCCTCAGGAATTTTTTTGCCCGCTTCTGCTAATCCTCGATATAAACCAAAAGCAATTTCATCATTAATAGCAAAAATTCCGGTGCTCTCTGTTTTTAAAATTTCGGGGACAGCTTGGTAGCCGCCGGTTTTTGATAATTCTGTTTCGATTAACTGGACCTTTTCCGTATAAACAGAACAAAAACCTTTTAAACGTTGCTGAATATTGACTGGCGCATGTGGCGGCATTACCACGACGACCTGTTCATGTCGTTGCTCTTGTAAATGCTTTGCTGCTAGTTGCCCACCTCTATAATCGTCTGTCAAAACAGCGTCGCTAAAGCCTTCTGCTTTTTTTTGGTCAAGTACAATAAATGGAATCTTTTTCGCACGTAGCGTTTCATTAATCGTTTGATTGGAAATTTCAGAACTTGCAATCACAAAACCATCGACACTGCGACGAATCAACTCTGTTAAATATTCATGTTCTCTTGTAACATCTTGGTCCGCATTGCATAACATCAGTATAAAATTTTCTTTGTATAAAACACTTTCAATTCCTCGAATCAATTGCGCGAAAAATGGATTGGTAATATCAGGTACGATTACGCCAATCGTCTTACTTTTTTTCATCACCATACGTTGCGCAAAATAGTCGGGCTGATAGTTTAATCGCTCTTTTGCAGCCAATACTTTTTCGACCGTTTTCCCACTAAACCGTGCCCCATTCCCGTTTAAAATTTGTGAAACGGTAGTAATGGAGACCCCTGAATCATTGGCAACATCTTTAATTGTAACCTTTTTATTTGTCATCCTACTTCTCTCCTTGCCGTGAACGCGCCCATTCACCGGACCTCTTAATCTCATTTAATTTACTACAATCATTTACTTTACGCAACCACAAATAAATACGTACATTCGTTTAAACCGTCCTTTCATCCCTTCAACAAATTTCGTTGTTCTACTTTTAAAATGTTATACTGTAGAAAAAATGATTTACTTTTTGCTGAATGGAGGGCCTTAATTGAAAAAGAAATCGATTGGTTTGTTGTTAGCTAGCGCATATTTGTTCCACGCACGTTCTCGTCAAAAATCCTTAAAAGCCTGTCTTTTTGAAGATTCTTTACGTCTTTCCCAAATTGCTCGACTTGAACGAAATCCGAAAGTCACCAAGGCTTTTTATCATTGGCAACGATCATTAAATGAACAAGTAACTTTGCCAAAACATTTACGTCATCTTTTTCCTCTTCAAGAAATGACTCAATTTCCTACGATGTATCGCATGTCAAACTCCGTTATTGCGCCTACCAAAAAAGCTGTACTGTACCTGCATGGTGGGGGCTTTACATTGAATCTTGCCTATAGCCAATTAGACTTTAGTTATAAACTAATTGAAGATCTCCCTTTTGCAACAGATTATTTTATCCCTGTATATCCATTAGCACCAAATAAGTCTTTTGCTGATATTTATAATCATTGCTATGCTGCTTACCAAGAAATTTTACAGCATTATGATCCCGAAGATGTTATTTTATTAGGTGATTCTGCTGGTGGCACATTGGTTTTAAACGTATTGCAGAATTTAGCCATCGATTTCCCTGAACGATTACCCAAAGCTGCTGTTTTAGTTTCTCCTTGGCTAGATGGACATTTAGACATTCCCGTTGCCAAAAGTTATCAAAAAAAGGACAAAATGATTGGCATGAACTATTTACAATTAATTGCCCAAGAGATTGACGACACGGCTAATCACTCCACGCTTTCTTTAAATTGCTTGTCCTTTGATTATCAAAAATTTCCGCCACTTTTTTTCGTGGGCGGCACACATGAAGTTTTTTGCCCTTCCTATCACCAATTTTTAAAACAATTAGGGCCACGACCACAAGATACTTGCCGATTGGTGCCTGGCATGCAACACGTTTTCGCAATGAAACAATACTTGCCAGAAGGACGACAAGCGCGGAAACAAATTGCACAGTTTATCCAAGAACAATGGTAAAAGGCAAATGGGACAGAAGTCGTTTTGACTTCTGTCCCATTTGCCTTTTTAGAACAAAACACTTAGTTTTCTTCGGCGACTTTTTTCTCCCGCATAGTCAAAACAGCGCTAGCCAAAAGAACAACCACTACAAAAGCAATGATTCCTCCTACTAAAAGACTCGGACCTGCCTCACCTAATTTGCCTAAAAATAGGCCTGGGATTAAATAATCCGTATCCGCAAACGTTGAGGATGCTAACTGTAGATCACCCAAGACTGGTAAAATGAATAACGGTAACCAACTAATTAATAAGCCATTAAACGCAGCCCCTAAAATCGCTCCCCGACGTCCCCCTGTGGAATTTCCAAAAACACCTGCCGCGGCACCACAGAAAAAGTGCCCGACAACGCCTGGTATAATCACGGTGGTATTCAGACCAACCATCGCTAACATTGAAATAGTTCCCACAATAAAGCTCACAAAGAACCCAATCAAGACAGCATTTGGCGCATAAGGAAAGATAATGGGAACATCAAGTGCTGGTTTAGAATTAGGCACTAATTTTTTAGCAATTCCTTGGAAAGCTGGCACAATTTCTCCTAAAACCATCCGCACACCCTGTAAAACCACTACGAAACCAGCCGTAAAGGTTCCTGCTTGAATTAATGAAAAGATAATCGCATTTTCGCCATTGCTTAACTCATGCTCGACATAGCCTGTCCCAGCCAGCAAAGCCAAAATCACATAGACAATCGACATCAAAATCATAATTGAGATGGTTGAGTCTCTTAAAAAACCAAAACTTTTAGGAATTTTAATATCTTCCGTTGACTTTTCTTTATTCCCAAAGACTTTTCCAATAAAGCCACTTGCCGCATAACCAATATTCCCTGTATGCCCCATTGCTACTTTATCATTTCCAGTAATTTGTTTCATAAAGGGCTGACAAAGAGCAGGTGTCACTGTTAATAAAGTTCCTTCAAATAAACCACCTAAAAGAATCATTGGTAAACTAACGCTAAAACCGGCCCCCACTAAAATAACGGCTGTCAAACACGAAACGTACATCATCGCTTGACCTGTCAAAAAGATATATTTAAAACGTGTAAAACGCGCCAACAGAATATTAACAACCATGCCCACCAACATAATCAGAGCAGTTGGTGTCCCATATTGTTGCAAGGCAATCGCTACAACTGCTTCATTACTAGGCACCACGCCTTGTGTATTTAATGCGGTTTGGAACATCTCCGCAAAGGGCGTTAATGAGTTCGCCAATAGCCCTGCGCCACCAATTAAAACTAAGAAGCCGACGAATGTTTTCAACGTTCCTTGAACAACATCAGAAAATTTCTTTTTCTGTAAAACTAATCCCAACAAAGCAATTAATGAAACCAGAATCGCTGGCTGGCTAACAATTGAAACAAATAAATTCAATAAAGTTTCCATGTTTTTCCTCCTTCTTATTGATGTGCAATGCCATTGTCATCTAAAACTTTCAAGACTTTCTCCTTCGTTTCATCGTAATCAATAATCGCATTTAAAGGAATGATTTTTTCAGCAGGAATTGACCCTAAAGCATCTTGCAATGTTTTTTCGACAAAGAAGTAATCAGCCATATCGCCACTGGCACTCCCGACATCTGTGTGATCAATTTGAAAATTATCTGTATCAACACCGACTTCCTCTAAAATTTGTTGGATATTCATTTGCACCATAAAACTTGTTCCTAAACCACTTTGACAAACTGTAAAAATCTTCATCTTATTTCTCTCCTTCTTGGATAATTGATAGTATTTCTGGGACGGTTTCAGCCGCCACTAAGCGATGTAATGATTCTTTTTTTGATAGAATTTTTGTCAGACTAGATAAGGCCCGTAAGTGTGTTTCGTTATCTGAAGCAGCTAAACAAATAAAAAGGTGAATTTCATGCTTAGGGTCTTCTAATAAATCGACACTTTTTTGGATTTTTAGTAATGACATGCCTAACTGATTAACGCCATCTTCTGGTCGCGCATGAGGCAATGCTACGTCTGGACAGATATGGATAAATGGCCCAAAAGATTCGACTTTTTGAATCATTGCATCAATGTACTTTTCCGTAATACTGCCATTTTTTAATAACGGTTTGGCAGCTTCTGTAATTCCCGCTCGCCAGTCTGCAACTTCAGGCAGGACTTGGACTGTTTCTGTTGTTAATAATTCCGATAACATTGGACGCAGATCCTCCTCTTTTTCTAAAATTTTGTTCATTTTACGATGCAAGACACGATATAACTGCGCTTCTGTGACTCCTTTTTTTAAGGAAATATAAGGTTTTAACGCATCTAAAATATCTTTGACATCTGGCATGGAAATACCTGGCAATAGCCAATCTGATTGGACTTGGTGTATCAATTGATTTTTCTCCAAAGAGCTCATAATGGGCTTGGTAAGATAAACCTTTTTGGCTGTTTCAATAGGGACCGTTGAGAAAATGATGTCATAGCTTTTTTCAGATACATTCTCTATTTCCCTCACCGCATTTGTTTCTTTAAATTCAATCATTGGAAATAGCCGACGCAATTCCGATTGCAAAATCAACGAAGAACTAATGCCACTGGGACAAACAATTAGCGCTTTTAGCTTTTCTTGCCGCTGTTCATTTTTTTGCCCGAAAATTTCTCCACCAAATAATATGGTAAAAAAACCGATTTCCTCTGACGGGATTGACCGTTTCGTTAATTTTTCTAAAGGAGCTAACGCTTGTTCACAAAGATGATAAAGCGACCGATACGATTGTCGAATATCCTTGATTAAAACATTCGGCAAGTAAAAGCCATAGTTAATCCGAAAATAGGCAGGAACCAGATGATAATACACATTCATGAGCAATTCACGAGGCTGTTCAAATTGAACAACGGCCAACAATTCCATTTTCCGAATAATTTCACCAGAAATATCTAATAAAAACTCTAACTTCGTATCTCGCAATTCTCCTTGCAAGGCTGTCATTAAACAGATCGTGAAAAAAAGACTCTCAGTTTCTACATTCGCCACTGGCCCAACTAAATCACTTAAAATACGACGACTGACGGGATAAGCGCGTAAGGACTGAATTAACTGGTTCTCAGGCCAGACGACTGTTCCATATTTGCCTAATCTTTTTTGAGAAAAAGCAAGAAAGTAACTAATTTCATCCAATCTGCTGGGTACTAGTTGAAGCTGCGCTTCCTGGACGGCTAATTGAATGCCGTCACGCATTTTTGCATATTGGCTCATTTGATGCTGACTGAGCCAGCAAAATAAAGCGAAGGTGCCCGACTTTTGTTGTAAGAGGCGGGCAAGCCAATTTTTTCCGAAACGACGAATTCGAAATTCATCTCCTTCTAGGTAAAACCCTCGTTTTCGTTCGTAGGATAAAGCAATGTTTTCAGTTGCTAGTTGGTGTCGGACTTTTTTGATGTCCGCTAAAATAGTACCTTTCGAAACATCTAAAAAATTTTGGTAATGATACACCGATAGTTCTTCGATTTCTGAATAAGTGAGTAAAAAAATGAGTGCTTGTCTTTCTGTTTCGCTATAAATCACTTGACGTTGTTGAAAAAGTTGTTTTCCCCATTCATTTGCGGAAAGGTTTGGAATGCTGACGGTATTCTGTTGAACTGCTCCGCCTATTGTCGAAAGTTGTGTCACTAATTCTCGTTGCGAAAGATCGGTTATTTGTTGAGCCAAAGAGAGCGCAATTTTTTGCCCTGCATACTCGTCAAGGAGATAACTTATTTTATAATTCACAGCTGTGTCCTCCTGTAATCATCATATAATGATAGCGCTTTAATTTCTATCTAAGTTGGGTACAAATGTCTACTGTACTTTTTTGATAAATTGTACCGTTCTTTATTTTAAAGTTAACAAAAACCCGTTGCAAGTTTCTTAAAAACTTACAACGGGTTTTCTTTATGTTAATTGTGTTTGTAATGCGATATTCAGCAAAATAGCCACCGCCACCCAGCCGCCACACATCACCAGAAGCAGCCAACTAAACATTGATTGTTTTACTAAAGACTGCTTAGGCTTTGCCAGATGTACAAAATTCATGCTATTTACTAAGAACAGTAAAAATAAAGCAAAACAAAGGACGGCCAAGCCAGCACAAATCCAAATCCACATCGTAATCTCCATCTATATTCCTCCTTCTACAATTGACTCTGTTTATAAAAACAGCACATTATTTTTCCTTTTTCCTTTTTTTATTCAAATAATAGAAACTTGTTAGCACTACGAGTAAACAGGCAATACCAAGGCTGTAAAGCCACGTGCTATTTCGTTCACCTGTCCTTGGTAATGACGTCTGTGCATTAGTCGGATTCGTTTTAGCAGTGGTTTTTCTGCTCACTTTGTCTTGTTGTTGTGACGTTTTTTTATCTTTATTAGTGACTGGTTGTTCTGTTGACTTAGTGCCACCTTTCGTTTTTAGGGGTGCCTTCCCTCCATAAAACGTCACACCGATATTCGTTTGTCCCGCTTCTTCTGCAAAGCTCTCAGAAGAAGCGGTCAGAATCGCAATGCTGACGGTTAAAAGTATTCCCAATGTCACCAGAAGTGATCCTTTACTTTTCGCTGTCATCATCGCGCACTCCTTGTCTATTTTTCAAGGCTACCTGTTTTTCTTGTTGTAAATAGGCTTGTTGTTTCAGTGTTGCTTTCTGTTGCGTAAAACGCCAAATAGCTAGAATTAGACTCACAATTGTTGCAGCTAACAAGCCATAAAAAGCTTGATTCCACCAAGTCGGTAGGACCAATTTCACTACTGCTTCTTTATTTAATTTTTTGGCTTCTTGACTACTGATAGTAAATTCTTGCTTAAACGGCCACACTTGTTGTTCATCTTCTTTCAAGACCGCTTTTCCTTCAAAAATATAGGTTCCTGGACGAACATCTTCTTTCCCGAAATCTAAATGGAAGTTCATCGTCGAATTTGGTGCAAAACGAACACTTGGTAAAATCCGTTTGGCATATTCTTTCGTTTCGCCTTTTTTCGTTACTTTTCCTTCTAAACGTACTTCAGGAAAAATAGCGGATGTCGGATTCTGAATAACCGCTTGGACCGATTTATTTCCTAAAGCAATGGTCGGAACTAATTTAACTAATTGAAGAGTCTCTGCTAGATACATCGGTGTATCTTCTGACATTCGTAAAGCAATTGCTACATTAAATCCATATCGACTGGTTAAACCCGTTGATTTTCCTTTTTCTTCCTTTTCATCTTCTGCAAGCGAAGCATAAACACCACCCAAAACTAATCCTTGGAAACCATTCGCTGGAATTTCGACAGTCATTTTGGCTGTTACGGTTTTCTTAGCGGGAACTTTTACATGTTCCTCAGGTAATTTAATTAATGTTGTCAAGGGTACTTTTAAACTTGAATCTGGTTTTTTCTCGAAATCATTGTACACAATTAAACCATTGTCATTCGTCACAGCATTCGCCAAATTTAAATCAATCGTCAATTCTTCATCTGTTTTATTAATTAATGATAATTCGACTTCTTGTTTCTGTCCTGGTTTTACAATGAGATCGTAGTAGGATTGCGTATTTTTCGCTTGATTCTCAGGAATATTGGGTTTAACTGTAAATTTTGTATTCATGTTGTCATCCGCTTCTTCTGCTTGTACAGCAGAAGGGATGCTTAATGCCATCACACAAATAAAAACTGTGACGATTAGCCAGCGCATTGTCTTCATTATTTGTTCCTCCTATGTATCGAAAAGGAGCCGTGCACCACTGCGCAGCTCCTTTTCTAGTAATGCAGTATTCTCGTTAGTAACTTTTTATGGCGCAGCCACTAATGTCCAAGTTACGTTACCTGTATACGCACCATTTGTAATTTGTGAACTAGGTGTTGTAATGTTTAATTTTACATTTGATAATTCAGAATCCCATGTACCTTGACCTTTACCAACTGCTGCTGTAGCAATTGATACAGCTGCTCCACCTACTGGAATAGTTGTTCCAGCAAATTCAGGACTTCCTGGATCTGCTGCAAAGGCAGCTACATCACGTGAGTATGTTTTTGCTGTTTCATCGTATTTCGCTACTGCTCCTGTTTGTGCAAAGGTAATTGAACCTTCTAACGTAGCAGTCCCGTTTTTCATTTCAGCAACGCCTGCAGTAACTGACCAACCCGCTTGTGTTCCACGAACATCCCCGACACCATAACGTTTTGTTTGGGTACCTGTCGCATCTAACGAAATCGCTGATAAATCAGAACTAACTTCTGTCGAAGCAAATTTGAATTCTGTTGGAACATATAACAAATCAAAGTTAGTATTCGTACCTGGTCCTGGCTCTTGTGTGCTTCCGTCATCTCCATCACCCGTACCGCCTGGTAATGAACCACTTGTCATCTCTACGTTTGCTGGTGTTGTACCAGTCGTTGTTGCATGTGCTGCTGCAGGAGCGATGCTTGCCCCTAAAATTGCCGTTCCTGCAAATAAAGTTACCAATGTTTTTTTCTTCATTTTACTCTCTCCTTTATATCTTGGTTAATTAATGAATAAAAAAGTGAAAAACTTTTCTATCTCAGTAGAACGTAAACTAAGTATAGCGAAAAAAAGACTGCTTGTGATTTCAAATTTTAAACACCTCATGCAAAAAAAATGAATTTACTATAACAGCAAGGTTCCAACGACTTTTTGTGTCTTTGAAAACGTAATTTTCAAAAAATATATTGTTTTTTTTCATATATAAAGTGGTAATTTTATAAAAAAACAGCGAGAAAACGTCAAAATATTAGTAACAAACACTAACATTTTGACGTTTTCTCGCATTTATTAAATCAAAATTTCCTCAATATTTTAAAAAAAAATAGTGAAAACTAAAATTATATCGTTTTCATAGACAAAACGTACATTTTTTCTTACGAAAATTGATAATCACTCGCTGACTATTCTCTAATCAAAGCTTGCGTTGTACAACGGAAAGAACCACCTAACATTCTAGAAACATGGTAATCAATTGCCTCAACTTTGATACCTTTTGCTTCTATTTGAGGAATTAAGGTTGTAAACGATTGGTCCGTTATATACGTTTCTTCGTTAAGCGGTAGACCATTTGTCACTAAATACGCTGCTTCTTGCAAAGTAACGTGAATTTTTTCCCAGTTGGCTAATTGCGCAGGAAGTCCATCCAAAAAGGCCTCTTCACAAACAATCATCAAGCCTTCTCTCAACAAGCTTAACGCACAATCTAAGTGGAGAATATGCGGATGTAACCGAACCGGCACCACTTCATAACCAAAATGACCAATCATATTGGCTAACCACTGAATTCCTGCTAGGTTACTTGCCAAGCCAGAGTAGCCCACAAAAATTGTTTTTCCTAGAACTAAAACATCGCCGCCTTCAATAAAGGGACCTGCTTCACTTAAAGCCCCTTCAGAAATGTCAGGTTGTGGCGCAGCAAAATAATAGCCTTCTGCTTCTTGTGTCCACTGCTGAATAATCGGACGAATTGGTAAAATTTCTTGTCGACGGTGTTGAAATCTTAAGTTTCCTTCTATTAAGAGATTGCCAATTGTAAAAAAAGGGTCTCGTGAAAAGAAGTTACTATATCCTACGCCCAATTCCTTGCCATGTTCTTTTTCATAGGTTGTCAATAAACGTGGACGAAATACTTCTACGCCATAAGATTCTAATACTCCTTGCATGACTTCTTTTTCTTTTTCCCAACGCACTTGTTGTTCTGGTGCAAAGTCTGCTAAATCACGCCCTTCATTATTCTGTGTTAAACGGGCATTTTCCTCTGTTAAAAAAGTCGTATCCGCTTCATCAAATTTATCTGGTAAACAAAATTGCGATTGTGCTAAAACAACTGAACGCAACGGTGCAAATTCACTTTCAACATGCATTTTTTTCATTATTTGACCTCACTTTTATCTGGTTACCTTCATTATAACAGAGATAAATTTTTTATGCCTTCAATGAAGAAAAAGCAGAACGTATAGAAGTTCTGCTTTTTCTTTATTTTGTTATTTGCCAATACCTTTATCTTTAATCTCAGCTTTTTGCCCGGTGCCATCTACTAAGCCAAAAATAATCTTCGCTTGGTCTGTATTATCAATTTGTCCTGAAAAAGCTTCTGCTTGTGGGCCATAAGCATAGACATTTACATCTTCTCCTGTGTGTCCGCCAGTAGTCCAACCAGTATTCGAACGTTCATCAAAAATCTTTCTTAATGCCTGAGCGATTTTTTCAACATCTTTTGACTCCGCCGCTGTTTTCACTGCTTTCAATTCAGCCTCACTTAATTGAAAATCAATATACTCAGTCACTGTTTTTTCCACATTACCATTTTTAATAATTTCTTCTGCCATAAAATCAGGCGTGCGTTTTGCCGCATGTAAAGGCTCCGTCAACCAGTTGTATTGATCTCCTTTGCCTAAAGACAAGCCCCCTGTTGAATGATCTGCAGTTGTAACCACCAATGTTCCACCATCTTTTTTGGCAAAATCGATGGCCTTTTCAAACGCCGCTTCGAAGTCTTGCATTTCGCTCATCGCGCCAACAATATCATTGCTATGCCCGGCCCAATCAATTTGACTACCTTCAACCATTAAAAAGAAACCTTTTTCATTTTTATCTAACCGTTGAAGAGCCGCTTCTGTCATATCAGCTAATGAAGGGACCTCTTCCGTTCGGTCAATCATTTTAGGTAGCCCGCCTGGTGCAAACAAGCCTAAAATTTTGTCGTCTTGGTTTTCATTTAACGACTTTTTGTCTGTGACATGACCATAACCCGCTTGGGAAAATTCTTTGACTAAATCACGATCTTTCCGGGCAAATAATTCGGAGCCGCCGCCAAGTAACACATCGACTTTGTGTTGTCCATCGATTTGATCATCAAAATAGTCATCGGCGATTTCTGCCATATTTTTGCGTGAAACATTATGTGCGCCATATGCAGCAGGGGTTGCATGTGTTATTTCAGATGTTGCTACAAGCCCCGTTGATTTCCCCACTTTTTTCGCACGTTCCAGCACTGTTTCTGTTTTGGACTTGTCATTATCGAGCGCAATAGCATTATTGTAGGTTTTCACTCCAGCAGCCATCGCTGTCGCTGCGGACGCTGAATCGGTGACATTCTCTTCTTCATCTTCTGGATAAGTGGCTTGTTGCCCAACTAAATAGGTATCAAAAGCTGTTTGGGGAACACGCTTGTCTGAGTGATTGGCTTTGAAATAGCGATAGCCCGTTGTATACGGATTCCCCAT
The DNA here is from genome assembly GCF_051711865.1 of Enterococcus sp. DIV2419. Lineage (NCBI taxonomy): Bacteria > Bacillati > Bacillota > Bacilli > Lactobacillales > Enterococcaceae > Enterococcus > Enterococcus sp. DIV2419. The sequence continues at coordinate 523,780 of NZ_JBIONS010000001.1, read as the reverse complement.
GCCATCTCCAATCATAAAAATAACATTTTTTACTGGTGCTTTTTCAGATTCAGTTGCCTTCGCTTCAGCAACCTCTGTTTGTTTTTCGCCGCTTTTTTGTTCAGATAAATTTGTACAACCCGCTAATGTTGTGAATGTTAATAAGGTAACCCCTAGCAAAGCTCTTTTCTTCATTTCCTTGTTTCCTCCTTCATATCTGTCCATACATTGACTATAACAAGTCTTAGTTGATTTCTGATAAATAACAAGTAAACAAAGTGTTAAGTTGTTGTGTTGCTTCTGTTAAGTACCTTATTTGTCGCGTCTTGCTGCTCTTTTTTCGGCCTCTTTGCGTAATTGTTTCTGCGCTTTTTTTGAGCCGCGTTCAATATCTTTGAGTTTCTTTCGTTCATGGAAATCTGTAAATAAACTTTCTAAATCATAGTCTTGCGGATATAGATCTTGTGCTTTCGCTTGTAATTTCAACCGTCTTCGTGGTACATTTTCAATTTTATCATTCACAAATACTTGAATTTCTTGTTCACCCTCATCTGTAAAAACCAACCCAATTTGTTGTGTTTCTGTCAATAGGACACGATCACCTTTTTGATAACGGTCTGTTTCTTCTACAAACGTGGCAAAGGTCGTTTCTTTTGCTTTCAGGGGTTTAAATAGACTTCGATTAGTAGGGTATTCTTTCCGCTGAATATAATGAGCCGCCTTTTCAATGAGCTGTGGCTCCATCTTCATTTTACGTGCAATCCAAAGCGCCTGACTATCGCCAACTTCACCAATTTTCAATTGATATTTGGGCGTTAATGTTTCACGATCGAAGGCCATTGCGGCGGGCACAAAATCGTCATGCTCTTGGGCAAAACGTTTAATTTCACCATAATGGGTCGTTGCAACTACCAAGGCTCCCTTTTGATACATCGTTTCCATGATCGCAATCGCTAAGCCAGCTCCTTCGTTCGGCTCGGTACCACTGCCAATTTCATCTAATAAAACAAGCGTGTGTCGCTTAACATTACGCAACATTTCCGCAATATTTTTCATGTGCCCAGAAAAAGTGCTTAACGCATTTTCCAGATTTTGCTGATCACCAATATCGACAAAAATTTCATCTAATACTGGAATCTCTGTGCCCGCTTGTGCTGGAATTTGCAACCCAAATTGTGTCATGACAGTCAATAAGCCAACTGTTTTCAAGACAACCGTTTTACCACCAGCATTGGCACCTGTAATGACAAGTCCTCGATACTCTGCTCCTAAAGAAAACGTCAATGGTACTGCGTGTTCTAATAAAAGAGGGTGTTTTCCTTGAACAATGCGCAAGCGTTCTTCTTTGTTTACTTTTGGCGTAATCCCACCAATTTCGCGACTATACTTTCCTCGTGCAAAAATAATATCTAAGGTGGTCATTGTATCGACGGCTTGATCGACTAGTCGTTCTTGCTCATTGATTAACCCTGTTAGTTCTGCCAAAATTTGATATTCTTCCGCTGTTTCTTCCGCTTTTAAGAGTGTCAATTGTTCATTTAATTTACTAATTGCTACAGGTTCAATAAAGACCGTTTGTCCTTTATTGGATTGCTCAATGATTGTGCCTGAAACCTTATTTTTATAGCTAGCTTTGATTGGTACCGTGTAATGTTCCCCTTTTTTCACCATCATATTTTCTTGAATATACAGTTGATTATTTTTATTACGTAAAAATTTGGTAACTTTTGTTTCAATTTCTTGTTGGCATTCATTGATTTGACGCCGGATTTTCCGAAGTTGTCGAGAAGCATCGGTGGCAACTTTTTGGTTATGGATTTTCGTATAAATTTGTTCTTCAATTGCTCTGAAATCAGCTAAGTGCTGACTGTAACTAAATAGGCGTGGTGTTTGGTATTGATTTTTTTCAAAAAACTTCTGGATTCGCTGACTACTTCTTAAAAAGTCAGCGACCTCAATCAATTCGTTTGGTGTAAGGATTAAGCCTTTTTTCACTTGTTGAAGCAAGCGGGTAATTTGGCTCAAGCCCATGAAGGGGACGTGTTGTCCGCTATCAATAATTAAGCGGGCCTCGGTTGTTTCCGTTAAGCGGGACTGCACTGTTTCTAAACGTGTTGCAGGGACCATTTTCGCCAACCGTTCTTTACTATACTCGCCAATCGCACGTGTTTGAACTTCTTTAAGAATTGTTGTAAATTGTAATTTTTGAATGGTTTCATGATTCATTTGTTTTTTCTTCCTTTCTATCACGAAAAGAATACCTGGCGCCTTTAAATAAAAACCAGTTTCTACAGAAAAAAGAGGACAGCGTTCTACCGCTGTCCTCTTTATCATTGGATAAAGGTTACTAAAGAAACCTCTTTTAAAGGAGGTATTTAGTAAATGAGATGACTGACAGGTATCACTTTCTAAGCACACCAAATAAACCTTGCTTGGTTCACTGGTTATTCAACTTATCAATTAGATACCTACGACACTCACCAAAATACCCCACATTCATTTGTTGGTTTTTATTTATTCTCCACTTGAGAGTAGCAAATCTGGCGAAGAAAGTCAAATAAAGATTGGCCCTTTACTTATTCAATGTGTTTTTCATCATGGTTAGTAACGTTTTCACGTCTTCTGTTCTAGTGTCCCCTGTTTCTTGATCGATAATTGAGCTGTAGACATGAGGAATGATTTTTTTAACGCCGGCATCCACCGCAATTTGAACAATTTCTTCAAAGTTTTCTAAATCAATGCCCCCTGTTGGTTCTAAATAAAAGTCATACTTGGCACAAGCTGCTGCTACTGCTTGGTATTCTTCTTTGTGAGCCAAGCCTTTCATCGGGAAATATTTAATGGAACTGCCCCCCATGTCTTTCAACAATTTGATGGCGGTTTCGATAGGCACTTCCGCCGCTGGCGCACCCGAGCTTAACGGACCTGTCGCAATGTTGACATAGCCAACTTTGCCTGTGGGTGAAACCAAGCCATTAATCACTGTTTCGTCTTGACGAAGTAAGGCCCGCGAAGCGCCGACACCTGTGAAGACTTGGTTCACGTGTTGCGGTTGTAGAACTTCTGATAAGCGAGCCACCATTTGACTTTGATTAGGATCGCCAGCCCCTAAGCCGACAGATAAAGCGTTGTTGGTTGCTGCTTGGTATTTTTTCATATCGTCAATGGCTGCTTCATCGGTTTCATAGTTTTTTGAAAGGACGCCTAACACAACATGCCCTTCTGCTGCTTCATAACAGGCTTGGGCATTTTCTACTGAATTGGCTAAAACGTTTAAACAAATGCGTTCTTCTAAATAATTAGGTTTTAATGACATGGCTTATTTCTCCTTTGTGTCCATAATTTCTTGTAATCGTTGCACGATTTTGTTCATTTCTTCTTGATTGACAGAACGAATGTCAAATTCAATGATGCCATTGTTGGCTTGATATTCTCGCGTATAAATAGCTGGACTTTCTGCTTTTAATGCTTGGATGACTTCCTTGGCAGTTTTTCTGCCGTCCACTTTGACACTGGCGCGATAAATGTCTCGGCCAGCGCCATCTTGGACGATTTTGGCGGTTAAATCTGATAAGTTGTTGATGGCTTCAACAAACGGTTTTAAGCGCTCTTGCATCGAAGCCCCTGATTCACTGCCATGTGCCAAGTATTCTTCCACTGCTTGCGTAAAGCCCAAGATATTGTCTTTGCCAATTTTCATTGCTCGACCAATGCCTTTGCCTTGTAGGCGCACCCAGTCAATGTATTCTTTTTTCCCGACCACTAAACCGGCACTTGGCCCTTCAATTGCTTTGGCGCCGCTGTAAATCACCAAATCAGCGCCTGCTTCAGTGTATTTGAAAAGATCTTCTTCTGCTGCCGCGTCAACAATTAGCGGCACCTTGTGGCGTTGCGCCACTTTGGCCGCTTCGGCCACCGTCAGCATACTTTTTTGCACGGTATGGTGGCTTTTGATGTATAGAATGGCCGCTGTTTTTTCAGAAATCATCATTTCCACGTGTTCTGGACTGCACATGTTGGCGTAGCCAGCTTCCACCACTTGGCCGCCACCTTGCGCTACCATGACTTCTACAGGCGTGCCGTAGTCCACGTTGTGCCCTTTAGGTAAAACAATCTCCCGCTGTTCGATTTTTTCTGTATAGGGATGATACGCGTGGTACAAGCTGCCTTTTCCAATCAAGGCAGCCACCGCTTGGGCAATCCCCGCCGAAGCTGAGGAAACGATTTGGGCATCTTCTGCCTTCAACAAGTTGGCTAAAAAGGCCCCTGTTTGCACACTAAGTTCACTCATTTCAAAGAAATGTTCGCCGCCGAATCGTTGCGCTGCTAGGACTGCCTCCGAAACTTTGGAGACACCTAGAATGGTCATTTTGCCAGAAGCATTAATGACTTCTTTTAAGTGGAATTTTTCGTAACTATTCATTATTTTCTCCTTTATAACAAACCAAAGAATGAAGTGACCAAACTAACTAAGACAATCGTGCCGATAATGATACCGTAACGTGGGCCTTTTTTTACCATGAAGAAATAAATAGCCATGACTGCTGCTAAAGGAAGTAACCCTTTCATAATTTGATCTAGAATATCTTGTAAAACAATCGTGGCACCGCCAGTAACTTTAAACGTCATCGGGCTAGCAATTTTAACATAACTCGCACTTAAAGCGCCCATCATCATCATTCCTAAAACATTTGCTGAATAAATGACTTGTTTAATTTTACCGTCTTTTAACAAACTTAAGATTGAATTACGCCCTAATGTATAGGACTTATTTACTAACGTCCAACTGATGTATAACGTAATGGCTGTGTACAGAACCAACGGACCGATACTTCCAATCACGTTACCTCCTTTAGCCATTGGAATAAAAATGGAAATGATTAACGGCATTAATGCTGCCCAAATAATCGAATCGCCAATCCCAGCCAGCGGACCCATCAGCCCAGTTTTAATCGATGTGATCGCCGTATCAGAGATCGCTGCGCCATTGGATTTTTCTTCCTCCATAGCAATTGCAATCCCTTGAATTGAAGCCCCTACTGTTCCTTCAGTATTAAAAAAATTCAAATGACGTTTCAGAGCTTCTCTTTGTTGTTCTTCATCGTCTGCGTAAAGTTTTTTAATTGCAGGAATCATCGATGCACAAAAAACTAAACTTTGAAGACGTTCATAAGAATTTGATAATTCACAGCCTAGTTGATAAATCCAAAAGGCTTTGGATAATTCTTTTTTAGTAATTTTTTTCTGTTCCAATTGTTGTTCATTTGCTTGTGTCATTTGTTCCATTATGCTGCCTCCTCACTCAATGCCTTGTTTCTAACTAAAAAGGCAATACAGATTCCTAAAATAGCGACGGCCATAACTTCTGCGCCAAAATATACTACTGCAACAAAACCAATTAAAAAATAAGGAATCAAATTTTTCTTGCCAATTACCATAATTGTTAAGGCGAAGCCTAACGCTGGTAAAATACCACCCATTACTTCAAAGCCGTGCATCAACCATGCTGGGATAACTTCTAAGACTTTATTCACCACAGATTGACCAAAAAAGTTCGCCGCAAAAACCAACGGAAAGCGAATTAAAAATCCCGCTAAAGCTGGATAAACAAACGCAGCTCGGTAAATCCCCCCATAATTTAACTCTTCCGCATATTTATCAGCCATATGCACCCAAGTCGCATTGATGGTCCGCCGTAATTGATCCATAAAGACGCCTAACACACCAAAAGGAACAGCTAGTGCAACAGCCGCCTCGGCATTCATTCCCACACCTAAAGCAATCGGAATCGCGATTGCTGAAGCTAAAGCCGGATCACTAGGCACATTGCCGCCCGGTGTGGAGGTGACTCCGAGATAAACAAGTTGAATCCCCGCACCCACAACCATTGCTTCACTAAGTTTTCCTGTTACTAAACCAGCCACCAACGCTGCACCTAATGGCTGAGACAGCATGCCTGAAAATGTGTACCCAAAACGCAAACGTGCAAACCAATAATAAAGTCCCATAATAATTGAAACACCTAAAACGCCCATATGATTCTCTCCTTTTTCTCTGATTATAGTGATTGATATTTTTCAATTAATTTTTGAATTGGTAGGGGATTTTCTTCGGGAATCGCTTGGAAGAAAACATGGATGCCCTTCGTTAAAAGTTCAGTCAAAATTGCAACATCTTCTTCAGATAAATTGATATTTTTTAAAACATTTTTCCGATTTGGTCCGCCACCTAAGCCACCAACTTGAATCTCCTCTTTAATAATTTCTTGGTCCACCATCGCTTTTAAGGTCGTTAAATCTGGCACTAAAAATAACACCTTTTTCTCTTCCTTTTCTTGCGATTCCCAATATTCTTTGGCACTTTCAATCCCTTTAATTACTACAGAAACCCCTGGAGGCGCCGCCATTAAATAAATACTTTGTAAAAATTCATCTTGCTCTAGTTCATCACTCACTACCAAAATTTCATTTGCACCTGATTGTTGTAACCATTTAGTCACTACTTGTCCATGGATTAAACGGCTATCGACTCTTGTTAATACGATTTTTGACATTCTGTTCACCTGTACTTTCTTATTTTGGAATTTCTAAAATTTGACAACTGTCTACTGCTGCTTGTTGAATCATTTCTGCATCTTGTAAACGAAATCCAGGACCACTTTGTTTCATGACGGATTCTAATAATAACGATGTACATAATCCGGACACAATCAGGAGGTCATAATCTTTTGATAAACGCAATGCAACATTACTAGGTGTGCCGCCTTTAACATCTGTTAAAATTAGCAACTGGTTGTGCCACGTTAATTGGTCAATTTTTTCTGTGACTCGTTCTAAATAATCCCCCAGTGAATCCTCTGCTTGTAATGCTACTTCATGTACATTTGTGACTTCTCCAACGATCATCTGGACGCTTTTGACTAATTCCAAGCCCCAACCATTGTGTGTTAAAAGTAAAATAGGTTCATTTTCCATAAACAAACTCCTTTGCTAATTAATCATTTTATTAAAAGCAATAAGTGTGCCAACTTTCATTTCCGTTTGAATTAAGCCTTTTCAAAGAGCAATTCATAAATATAGCGCACTTCCAAAGGTGGAATCAACAAATTATAGGACACTTCAAGCGGTCGAAACGCCATTTTTATGACAGATACAGCTTCTGGCAACTCTCGATATGACACTTCATAAGCTGTCGGGTCATATTCTGGATTCAACAATTGCCGTTCTAACATACAAGCACAATGAATGATAAAACGAAGTAAAACCTTTTCGTCACTTTTTATTTTAGTTTGCAAGCAAATGTCTGAATAAATCTTAGCTAATTCGATTGAAATGGTTGTAGGATTCAAAACCGTTAGTAAGTCTGTAATAGCTTCGATTGATAATCCTTGAATATATTTAGCTGAAACTTTTTTTAGTAACTCTTGGTTTTGTTTTTCTTCTAAATGATGGCCTAATAATTCGAAAACTAGCTGAATGCCCCGCTTCGATAGTAAATCTTGTAAAGAAATAAACGGAATATCTGGCACTTCTGTCTTTACGGTGCCAATGATACCAACGATTTTCTCTTCTTTCCGAACAAAAGAATGCAAACGATCAATGTCTTCCACTTCTCTTTTCTCTAAAGTAATGATGCGTACATTCGTTAGTAATTCATTAGGAAAAGTTTTTAGTAACAACTGTTCAATTTTAATAGCAGTCCCCATGCCAGTTAGACAGGAAATAATGAGAACTTTTGCCTCGTTGAAGCGACCTTTACTGCAAATCAAGGCGCGATGATTTTTTTCTTTTAAGACTGGTAATAGATACTCAAACGCCGTCGATTCATAAATGACTTCTCGCGCCACTTCTAGCAATGTTAAGAGATTGATATTGCTAATTAGCAGCACTTCCATTTGAAACGTTTGACTGATAGCATTACCAAAGTAAACCAGGGAACCGATGTCCACCATCAAAATAATTTTTTTATACTGATTTTGCTTTACAATTGTACGGACTTTTTCTAATGTTTCTTCCACTGATTGATTAATCGGCATATCAACTGCACGCATGACCGTTGTTGAGAACAGAAGGTTGGTGTACTCAACCATGCTGCTAGCCGTCGCGGCACCATGTGCAACGACGATAACGCCACAGTTTTCTTCAACTGAGTGCGCTCTTTTTTTAGCTGTGACTTTGCGAATAAATAGATCAAAAAAGAGGATTTCCGTATCAGCAAAAGAAATCCCAAACAACGTTTGTAGAAAGTCCACCATGGCCTTAGCAGCTTGATACTGGGTTACTTTGCCAGAATAGATATTTTTGGTATCTGAATAAAATGTTTCATTCATTTGTGCAGAATAAAAAACAGCAGAATAAAGGTGGACAATTAAAATATTCTGGAAATCCTCTGTCAATTTTTCTTGGATTAATTGTTCAAAAAAGACAATGGCTTCTTGAATTTTTGGCTGCAATGTTTCGTCAATGGCCTCTATGGCTAGCGGTTCTTGAGCAAAAATATCCATATCATAAAGTTGCTCTACTTTGTTTTGCATGATTGCTAGCGCATCCTCTGTCGAAAGAGTTAATTTTTTCAAATCCGCATATTCTTTCAATAGAAAATTATAAAAACGATCATTTTTCAGACTTTCTGATTTAAGTAACTCTTGACTGCTTAAATAAAAATGGTTGTATTGAATCGTGAGGCCATCGTTAGGTATCCACTCATTAAAAGCCAGCAGACTTTCTACATCAGGTTGCTCTTTGACTGTCCCCTCGTTTGCTTCAATGCAAATAGTTTCCGTTAATTGGTCGAACACTTCTAAATAGGCTTGTGCGCTCATAAATTGAATCGCCGCTTTCAATTCACCAACGTTGGCTTCAAAATGAGTAAACGTTAATTGTTTCAACGCCTCATAACGAATGTGGATATTCTTTTGAATCCGTTGACTTTCTTCTAAGAAAAAGGACAAAATCAATTGAATTTTTTCTTTCAAAGAGCGCTCGGCTAAAGCTGGAATGGCTAATGTCACAGGGATCCTTCTTAAAAACGTTTTCAAAAAATGTTGATTGACTGCTTCGGTTGTTGCAAAAATAAATTTTATCGATACATTTCTTTGTTTTTCGGCTTCGCCCATCCGTGTAAAATACCCTTTATCCAAAACTGTAAACAATTTTTCTTGGCCTTCGCTCGTTAATCGATGGACTTCATCTAAAAATAAAAAACCGCCATCTGCCAACTCCACTAAACCTTTTTGGTCATTGACGGCGCCAGTGAAACTGCCTTTTTTATAGCCAAACAGATGAGAAGTTAATAATTCTGGATTGTTGAAATATTCTGCACAATTAAAATAAATAAACGGAACTTCTTGGTTCATTTTAACTTGATAAAATTGGTGTAATTGTTCTGCAATTAAGGTTTTCCCCACCCCAGATTCTCCAGTAAGTAAAATATTCAAGCCATTAGGCGGATATAAAATAGCGGCTTTCAACTTCTTGATGGCGTCTGCTAAGCTCCCATCAAAACCAATTACGTTCGCAAATGGATTCATTTTCAGTAGCTGCTTTTTCTTATGTATCTGTTCTGTCTGTTGATAGATGTCCTCTTGCAGCGAAGCGAGGGAATCGTAGCACGTGCTACTTTTAAAAAAAGGAAACTGTTCCTCTAAGTAGTCTTTATCAAAAAACAACACCGGTCTTGATTTAACTTTAACGACTTGGTCTTTTCTCACTAATTCTGAAAGCTCTTCACTAACAGCAGTTCGGGTATAGCCAGAGGCCTGACTTAATTGCGAAGCCGTTGCGGGCAACAAGGTTTCTTTGCTACTTGGATTTTGTACGTGAAACTGTTTTAACGCTTGATGAATATTATCAATTCTCATAGTCTTTTCCCCATTTCTTTTTTGATCCAAAAGTTAATTTATTATACATTAAAACGGAAGCGGTTTCTTATTTACCATAAAAAAATCAAGTCTTTAACCAAAAGATTAAAGACTTGATTTTTATTCTCCGTATTGTACAAGTTGTGTATTTTCACAATGAAAGTCCAAGAAATCTTGGATTTTTTTACCATTGAAGTAGTTATCAATGACTCGCATAACCGCATTGTGGCAAACAAATAAGTAAGTTTCCTCTGAAGCCAAGGCTTCCTCAATCAAGGGATAAATTCGACCCGCGACATCTAGGACTGATTCCCCTTCTGGAAACGGCAAGGAAATCTCAGAACGATTTTCTTGGAAAGCCGTTGTTTCAATCGGTTCACCATCATAAATGCCAAAATTCATCTCAATTAAACGAGGTTCTGTTTCAATCGTCAATTGATTTCGTTCCGCAATTTTACGTGCTGTTTCTTGCGCCCGTTTTAAAGGGGACGCCAGTAAACGGTCGATTTGAATTCCTTGTTTGGCAATTTTTTCAGCTACCAATTCCGCTTGTTGATAGCCTTTTTCGGTCAATTGCGCTTCCGCATGACCACAAATTCTACGGGCCACATTATAATCTGTTTCACCATGTCTCACTACGTACAGCATTTTTCCACCTCAGTTTTTTGTCTTGTGTCTATTTTATCTGAAATTTGGTCACAATAACACCCTATTTAGCGGTAACTTTCTGGTAATTTAAATTTGCCTTCTTGCTCAAACTGTTCGCCTACTTGGAATAAGAGATCTTCACGTCCACGAGCAGCCAGCAATTGAATACCTAAGGGTAACCCCGTTGCCGTAACATGTGTGGGCAAGCTGATGGCTGGTTGTCCTGTCAAGTTCGCTAGTTGAGTATACGGTGTTAGCTGTAAACTTTTATCAAAATAATCATAGATTAATTCAGCTAGCTCTGCTTCTGTTAATTCTGCTGCTTGCTCCATTCGTTGACGAATGTGCTCACTTTGCAAATCTTCGTTAATTTTTGGTGCTGAAAAAGCCGTTGTTGGTGATAAAAACAGATCAAATTTTTGAAAAAGTTCTTCCATCGTTACTGCTGCTTGATCCCACAACTGCAATGAATGAACATAGGTGGCTGCTGGAATCTTTTGGCCAAATTGATGCATGGTCCATGAAAAAGGCTCGATTTCTTCTTTACGAATTGGGCGCCCGAGCCCCTGTTGAATGCTGTTCATCATCGCTGTAGTTTCTGCGCCGTTCATTTGATAATAGGAGCGAATCAGCGCTGCACCATCGACTGGATAAGGAATTTCAATGATTTCATGGCCAGCGGCTGCCAGAAAATCAGCCGCTTGTTTCGCCGCTAGTGTTGCTTCTGGCGAAATCAGTGAGCCGATAGGCGAAGCGGTACACAGAGCAATTTTTAGCCGTTGTTTTTTAGGGTGTGTTTGCCATTCTGCCAAGGGCGCTTGGTAGGGGGCGCCACTGTGGCTACCACGTAGGCCATAGAATAACGCTTTGGTGTCTCTCATAGAAATAGTCAACGCAAAGTCAATCGAGGCACCTTGCCAGCCTCGCCAGCCTTCAGGGCCGACAGGCATGGAGCCACGGCTAGGTTTTAAGCCAATTAAGCCACTAAAAGAGGCGGGAATTCGGATGGAGCCACCGCCATCGCTAGCGCCGGCTATAGGAACAATCCCGCTAGCGACAACTGCGGCAGCGCCGCCACTGGAACCGCCTGGCGAATGTTCCAGGTTCCAAGGATTGCGGGCTGGCCCGTAAAGCGCAGGGTCCGTAATATTTTTAAAGCCAAACTCTGGGGCGTTGGTTTGTCCTAAGGGCATCAAACCAATCGTTTCAGCTTTTTTGACAAAGTTAGAGGTCGTTGTTGCAGTACTATTTTTAAAAAGTTGCGAGCCGGCCGTTGCTGACCACCCCGCTTTTTCTTGGCCTAACATTTTCAAAGGAAATGGCAAACCAGCAAATAGTGTGTCCTGCTGTTTATTTTTTTGATAAGTTGCTTCTGCTTCTTGGCTGTCAAAGGTTACAAAGCCATTGATCTTTGGATTTAACTTTTGGACTTTTTTCTCAATATCCTTTAAGAGTTCTGTGTGACTTACTTTCTGTTCTTTTAATTGTTGTACCCAATATAGTCCGTCTTTCATACAGACCCACCTCCTATACTATTCCTTATTAGTATAGCATGGTTTTTAAAGGGCATCCTGTGATGGTGATTTTCATTCGTCAAGTGCTTCTCTATTTTAAGTAAATAATTCGCCAATATAAGGAAGCAACTGCGGATGCAGTTTGTAGCCTTTATAACGTGTATTTTGGATACCTTGTTTTTTAAAGCCCCCTACTTGAATTTTTTTATTTAATATTGTCAGCTGTTTGGTCATTTTTTTTCGATTATTGGCTGTTTCTTCTGTGTCATATATTAATTTACAAAGGCGCTCCATTGGTAAGTGTTCTTTTGGCGTACTATACAAGACAGCCAGTAGTGCACGTTCTGCGGCTGTTAGCTTTATTCCCTCTACATCTAACTTTTCATCTTCTCGTTGGATGGGTTTATTTAATTCTGCCAAAAGGAGATTTTCTCTTAACGTATCCAAAGTCGCATCCAATCGTAACCAATTGAGAATGCCATATTGATAGCTAATGCTCAATTCTTCCGAGGTAGGAATATCTTCCGAGCGAAGAAACAACGGCGTTTTAACTCTGGCTAATTCCTTTAGATATAAATATTGTTCTTTGCGAGGAATCGTTTCGCTGAGAATGATGGCATCAAATTTTCGATAAAACAAATGACTTTCCTTAATTTCACCAATCAAACACGTCGTACAAAAAACTTGGTGATCTAAATGCTGTAAGCGGTTTTGAAAAGCAGTTTCTGATAAAATATTTTTTGTGATGACCATTATTTTCATTCTTGATTCCTCCTTAATTCTTTTTTAGTTCAAAATTTTCTCAATTTTCGTGTTTTGTTTTGATATATTTAGTATACTGGAATTTTTTCGAATTAAAATTTAGAAATTTACAAGCAAATCAGTCATTAACAATCATTCCCGTAATCCCAGATTTATAAAGGATTTCCAATAGTCTTATTTAAAAAATGTTTGTTATTTAATCCTCAACATGCTATTTTTTTAATTTTTTCTTTTTTTATTTAGCTAACAAACGTCAAAAGGTTGGTAGCTAATATCAACCTTTTGACGTTTGTTAGCTACTTTCTCTTGAAATCTTTGGATTTTTTTCTACTTTCACTAAAAAAAACAGCCAAAAATGGCTGTTTCTTTGCTATTTATATTTATTTCATAATATCGATTAAGTCTTTTTTTGAAGCTGCCGAGGCAGGGAAATAGCTAAATACAACCCCGATAAAGACAGAAATCCCGATGGCTAATGAAACCGTCATTAAATCTGGACGAACAGAAAACGGTAGTGCCATTGATGCTAAGTAGGCAATAATCATTCCTAAAAGATAACCAGTAATTCCGCCGATTAAGGTCAAGGCAATCCCTTCTGTTAAGAATTGCTTTTTAATATCACTGGCTGTCCCGCCCAATGCACGTCGGATACCAATTTCCTTAATCCGTTCTGAGACCGAAATGTACATCATATTCATAACGCCGACCCCAGCAATTACCAGTGAAATGGCCGCAATTGCGGAAATAAACAAGGTTAAATTATTTAATAAAGAGCCCATTTCTTTGATGGTATCTTTAACATTATATTCTTGATACGTCCCACTGTTTTTCATGGTTCCTTGTTGAGAGAGAGTTTTTATTGTTTCTTTCAATACTTGATCTGGTTGATAGCCAGGTGCTACTGTTAGTTTCAACGTAGATGTATCTTTTAGCTTGCCGAAATAATGTTCATATGTCTTTTTGGGAAAATAAAGCAATGAGTCATCATTACCTGGACCAATGGCACCGCTGGTATTGGTTGTCACGCCAACAATGGTAAAAAGTTGCTCTTTATATGGAAAAGTTCGATTAACTGCTGCAGTTGGGTCTTGGTAGAGTTCTTTGGCAACCAGTTCATCCACCACCACTGTTTTATCCAGTTTTGCATTGTCTCCATCATTCAGTTGGCGTCCCGCCAACAATTCTTTGGTGGTTTTGTCGGCAAGTTCATAGGTTACAGAAAGATTTTTCGGTCCTGCTTGAAAATTCAGTGTACCTTTTTGGGCGCCATCAACTTCTCTTTGATCAAAATCAATTTTTTCTACGCCAGGAACCATGCGCACGACCCCTAAATCATTGTCGGTAAACATCGCTTGGTCACTAAACATATCCGAAGTGTTGTAGGCCGAAAAAGAAATCTTTTTCACATTTTCTTTTTGTTTTTCAGCGGATAATTTATCGACCATGTCTTCTTTAAAGCCGTTACCGATAGCCACGATGGTAATCACCGAAGCGATCCCGATGACAATCCCTAGCATCGTTAACAAGCTGCGTCGCTTATTTTTCAAAATGGAACGGAAGGCGGTTTTCCAAATAATTGAACGTTTCATGTCAGCACCTCCTCTAAAATCTTTCCATCACGAACTTTAATCAAACGATTGCAGTATTCAATTGTTTCTTCATCATGTGTCACTAAAATAATGGTGACACCTTCATTGTTTAATTGCTGAAAGAGCGTTAAAATTTCTTCCGATGTTTTACTATCTAAAGCCCCAGTTGGTTCATCTGCAATAATAAAACTTGGCCGATTGACAATCGCACGCGCAATGGCCACACGTTGTTGTTGTCCGCCCGAAAGTTGTTTTGGATGCTTCTTGCCTTTATCTGGCAAGCCGACTTTTGTCAGAACTTCGTGGACACGATCTTTGGCTTCTTTTGGGGTTAACCCACTATATAAAAGAGGTAATTCAATGTTTTCTTCAACTGTTAGTGTTTCAATTAAACTAAAATTCTGAAAGACAAAGCCGACTGCTTCATTTCTAATTCGGGATAGTTCCTTATCAGAAAAGTCGCCAATTTCACGGTCTTCAAATAAATACGTTCCTTCAAACTTTTTATCAATAAAGCCTAGCAAATTAATCAAAGTCGATTTCCCAGAACCAGAAGGACCCATAATCGCTAAAAATTCTCCAGCGTCTACTTGGAGGTTAATATCATCTAACACATGCAGTGTTTCTTCTTCGGAATAATAATATTTATGAATATGGGCTAGCTTAATCATTGGCAGCTACCTGAACATCTTGATTATCTTTTAATTCTTTATTGGGATTGGCAATCACTTGGTCTTTCCAATTCAAGCCACTTTTGACAACTTTACGACCTAAATTTGTTTCTGTTTCAATCGGTGTTTTTTTCGCTTTGCCCGCTTTGTAAACATAGACAAATTCTTTTTGGCCTTCTTTTTGGATTGCTGCTGTCGGTATAATCATTTGCTTTTGTGGCACAGCGATACTAGTAGACAAGCCTTCTGCCCAAGGAAAATCACCTTCTACTGTAAATTGATAACTCACTACTGGATTGCCTTCATTTTTAGCTATTGGGGTTTGCGCAATGGAAACAATTTTGCCTGGCGCTGATTTGCCTGAACCAACGGTCGTCACTGTTACTTCTTCCCCTGTCTGTAATTTATCGTAATCATATTCGGTTACTTTTCCTTGAATATTTTTCTTTTGTGTTGCAATTTTAATGACTGGTTTGTCGGTACTACTCATGGCACTAGCATCGACAGTGACTTGGCCATCAATTGGTGCTGTAACGACTGTGTTGACTTTGCCACGTGTTTGTTCAAGCGTGTTTGCTGCTCCGACGGCATCACTGTTGGCTAATTGAAGGGCTTGGTTAGCTTGGGCGACTTCACTATTCGCAGCACTAACGGCTTCATTCAATTGCTGAATTTCCGCATTTAGTGTTTCTTTCTCTTCAGCCTCTTTTGCGGTGTTTAATTTTTGCTTGGCTGCAGCAACTTTGTTTAACGCTTCATTGTATTTTTGAGTGGCTAAGTTAACGTTCTCTTGTGCTTGTTGAACTTGAAGATTGTTCCGATTAACGGCATTCGCTTGTTCTGTTTCTGTGGCTTGGATGTCTGAGTTATTGTACGTTAACAATGGACTATCTTTCTTGACTTCTTTACCATTTTCAACATTTATTTCGGCAATTTTTCCTAAAGAAGGATCAAAGAAAATATCCCGAGTATCTAGAAAACTCACTTGACCATCTAATTTTAATGAGGCCATTTCTGTAATGGTATACGTTGTGTATTCAGGTTCAACTTCTTTTGAAGAAAAAACTGTTTTTGCTCCGATAAATCCGACGACGACCACTGCGGCACCAATACCGAACCACACTTTTTTATTTCGCTTCTTCTGGCCTGACTTTTTCATTTATTTGTTCCTCCTTGATTTCTGTTGACGAGTTTGTCATTTTATTTAGTATATAATGAATAAAAAAACTGGTCCCTTCATCTTCCTATCATTCCTCTTACAGTTTTGACACATCTTTATCTAACAAAAAAACGTTTATCCTGTGTAAAAGGATAAACGTTTTTTGTTATTTTATTGTTCTAATTGACCCAACCAGCCAGATGTACCACCTAGAACATTGGTTACTTGATACCCTTGTTGACTGAGAAACGCACACGCTTGTGCGGAGCGCGATCCCATTTGACAAATCAGATAATAGGGTTGTTTTTTATCTAATTGCTGATAATTTTCGGTTAAAGTACTTAAAGGTAAGTTGATGGCCTGAGGGACATGCCCCAGTTGGTATTCCATTTCTTCTCGTACATCAATAATCGGTAATTTTTTTCGTTTTGCTTCCTGATAAAATTCAGGCATGCCAATCGTGTTATACATTTTCTAGTTCCTCCGATTTTACCATTTGATATAGCGCAAAAGCACCATCTAAATTTTTGGCTGAGATGCCTGCTTGTTTTAGCATCCGTTCTGCAATATAACTACGCAAACCGCTGTGACAACTAACAATGTACTTCGTTGACTTGTCTAATTCCTCCAAACGTTCTCTTAACTCATTTAAAGGAATAGACACAGCATTTTTAAATTGACCATTGGCTCGTTCGGCGGGATTACGGACATCTAATAAAACAGCTCCATTAGCTAATTCGTTGGATAACTCATACCATTGAACGTTTTCACTCAATCCTTCTACAAGGTTCATCGCTGCATAGCCTAACATGTTCACAGGATCTTTCGCTGAACCAAACGGCGGCGCATAGGTAAACTCTAATTCAGGCAAATCAAAAATAGTTAACTGTCCTTTAATAGCGGTCGCAAGAATATCAATCCGCTTATCTACGCCCTTTGCCCCAATTCCTTGTGCGCCATAAATTTCCCCTGTCGTAGGATGGAAAACTAATTTTAACTGAAGATCTGTTGCGCCAGGATAATACCCCGCATGGTCTTTTCCACTGATATGCACAACAGCTGTTGTTAGTCCAGCAGCTTTAGCAGCCCGTTCGCTTAAACCAGTTGAAGCAGCGGTTAAATCAAAGACTCGCACAATGGCGGTCCCAATGCTTCCTTGATTTTTTCTCTCTAACCCAGCAATCACATCCGCTACTTGACGTCCTTGGCGATTGGCGGGAGAAGCTAAAGAAATCAGCGCATCTTCTTGAGTGATTTGTTGTTTCACTACAATAGCATCCCCAACCGCATAAATATCGGGTTGATTCGTTTGATAGTGTTCATCAACAACAATACCGCCACGTAAACCAGTTGCTACACCTGCTTCAACTGCTAAGGTATTTTCTGGTTGGACCCCCACCGACAAAATGGTTAAATCAGAAGCTAATGTTTGACCGTCTTCTAAGCGAATCACTTGCCCTTCTTCTTCAAAAGCAACCGCAGATTGTCCCGTAATTACTTGAACATTGTTTTTGCTTAATTCAGCTTTGACAAAAGCGGCCATTTCTTCGTCTAATGGCGGTAAAACATGAGGCGCTTTTTCCACGAGAGTGACTTCTAATCCGCGTTTTTGCAAGTTTTCTGCCATTTCCAAGCCAATGAAGCCTGCGCCAATCACGACGGCTCGTTTTGTTTCTGGTGTCAAGGCTGTCATAATTTGATCTAAATCAGGAACATTTCTTAATGAAAAAACATTTTTGGCTTCTGCCAATCCTGTAATTGGTGGCACAAAAGGTTTCGCCCCTGGTGATAAAATTAATTTGTCATAGTGTTCTGTTAAAATTTCTGTTTCATGTTTCACTGTGATCACTTTTTCTATTGGATCAATCGCCACGACTTCATGGTGAGGACGAACATCTAAATTAAACCGTGCCTTTAACGCTTCGGGTGTTTGAACAAGCAGTTGCTCTCTTTCTGCGATTTCGCCAGAAACGTAGTAAGGCAAACCACAGTTTGCAAATGAAACAAAAGGGCCTTTTTCCATGACAACAATTTCAGCATCTTCCATTAAGCGACGTAAACGTGTCGCTGCTGACATGCCACCAGCCACGCCTCCGATAATTACAATTTTCATTTATTTTCCTCCTTTAATTTGACCAAACCATTGGGACATCCCGCCACGAACGTTAATCACGTGATAGTTTTTTCTCGCTAAAATTTTGGCCGCATTTTTACTGCGCATGCCGGACTGGCAAATCACATAGACCTCGTTAGCGGATTTGTTGTAGGCGGGAATTTTGTTAAGTGGGACATTAATCGCTTGTGGAATATGCCCTGCGCGGTATTCGCTAGGTGTTCGGACATCTAATAACGTTATCTCTTTAGATAAACGTGACTGCAATTCCTTTGTTGAAATACTTGGCGTTTTTTTAAACAATTGAAATAACATTTTGTTCTCCTTCTCTTATATACCTTATGGGGTATATTTAACATGAAAAAGTTAGACTTGTCAACTGAAGAGATTTCTGCCATTTTTAGATTCAAAGAAAAGATAGTTGACAAAAATACCTCGTGTAGGTATATTTTAAACCAATCACTACTCTTAAGGAGGGGCAAAATGACTGAAGAAAAAAAGAAAGTGCTGAATCGTTTACGCCGCACAGAAGGTCAAATTCGCGGGATTCAAAAAATGATTGATGAAGAAAAAGAATGTATCGATGTTATCACTCAGTTGAGTGCGGTCCGTTCTAGTATTGATCGCGTAATGGGAATGATAGTTGCGGAGAATTTAAAGCATTGCTTTGAAAATCCTGAAAAAGATCCTAAAGAACAAGAAGAGCGATTAGCACAAGCGATTAATATGATTGTCAAAAAGTAAAACAACGCAAACTTATTCAATGAAAGATAAGTTTGCGTTGTTTTTTTATTTATTAGACGAATCTGCCCTGCGTTTTTTTAAATTGACAAGCATAAAAAGAATCGTGCCAATTAGTAAAATCACGACGGCAATATAAAAGCCCATGACTTTCGAACCCGTTGTGTCTGAAATTTTCCCAGTTAAAGCTGGGGCAATCACAGATGACATCATACCGAAAAAGTTAAACACGCCCAAAGTAGTGCCAATTCCAATTTTTGGTGCATTTTCACCTAGCCAAGAAATAATAATCGGTTCTACAGCTAATTTTCCTAAGAACCCATACATAATTAAAGCAATTAATAACAACGTTGCATTACTTACTTGTACAGTTAACAAGAGCATAGCTGTTGCTAAAAATTCTAAAACAACGATGAATTGAACTTTTTTATGCATGTACTTATCCGCCAACCGACTAAAAAATAACGCTCCTGGAATAGAGGCAAATGCGACCAGCGAAGAGGACAATCCAATTGCCGCTCCTTGGAAACCGCGTTCGGTACTTAAAAAATTAGGTAACCAAGTCACAATCATATAATATGCATAACAAGTGCCAAAATATAAAATATACGCAAATAGCATATGTGGCGCAAACAGTTTTTTAAAGGGCACTTTTTCTTTTACCGCTCCGTTATCTTTTTCATCAACAACGGTTGGCTGAATCAAGGCCATGTCTTCTTTATGATTGCGAATAATCACTTGAAAAGCCACTAACATACAAATAATCATAAAGGCGGAAATGTACATCATCACTTGCCAAGGTAATCCTTTTTGGGCAACTAAATAACTAGATAAAATCATCCCTAAACCTGAACCAACTGCTGAACCACTGTTGACAATAGCTGTTGCAAAACTTTTTTTGGCTTGAGGAATGTTTTGCGACGTCAACGAGTAAGCCGAGCCATAGAAAGAACCACATCCTAAACCTGCCAATAAGCTACCTAAGTAAATTGTTCCAATCGTTTGGGCTTGGGCAATCAGTAATGCTGCCAGCGCAAACAAGATAAAGCCTGGAATTAATACACGTTTTTTCCCAATTTTGTCTACCAAGAAGCCTGCAGGAATCTGCATGACTACGTAACCGAGAAAATAAAAGCTAGAAATGGACCCTAGAGCCGTATCGGAAGCGTTACCATTTAGAGACGCGCGAATTTGTGGATAAACGGGAGAAAGCGCGGAACGATAAATCCAGATTGTTACCCAGCCCATACATAGTAAAATAACGATTTTTTTCCAATAAGCCAACGAACTTTTTGTCTTGTCTGTCATTTTCTTTTCCTCCACCAATCATTTTTTTGGTTAACGTTTCACAAGGAACAAAAGCACTACGCTTTTTTACGTAGTGACCTTTGTCCTACCTTCTTTTTTAGTTTAAATACTCAGCCAATGCATGAGTACTACCGCTACCGCCTTCAAATTGATAGCCTTGGTGTTTCAATACAGTCTCAAAGGCACTTAAAAAATGCAACACATTGTCTTCGCGACTGCTGTAACCCATATTACCGACCCGCCAAATTTTTCCTTTTAAATCACCGAAGGAAGAGGCAATTTCAACTTTAAAATGATCCAGTAATAAGCTCCGCACCTTTTCACCATCAATTCCTTCTGGAATGACCACAGGAATGACTGTTGGTGTTTTTGTGTCTAACTTCCCGAAAATTTCTAAGCCCATTTTTTGTAGACTTTCAACTAAAATACGATCGTTTTTCCGATGGCGTGCGTAGACATTTTCCATGCCTTCTTGAAGTAACAAACGCAGCCCTTCATGTAGCCCATAAATCATTGTAGTCGCTTCTGTATGGTGATTTAAGCGCTCTGGTCCCCAATATTTTTCTAATTGCGATAAATCCAAGTAGTTACTTTGAATGAACCGTTCATTCCGCGCATCCGCGCCAAGCCCTAACTCTTTTTGGTAACGGCCCGCCAGATAATCGGCTACACGTTGGTTGTAGGTAATTAAAGAAAGGCCTGAAGGTACGCTGACACATTTTTGAGTGCCTGCTACCGCAATATCAATTTTCCAATCATCGACCTTTGTTTCGACACCGCCGTAAGTCGCCACCATATCTACTACGAAGAAAATTTCATTTTCCCGACAAAAGGCGCCAATTTGATCCAGCGGTTGCATTTGTGCATTCGCCGTTTCGCCGTGGACCATCGCAACAATTTTTGGTTGATGTTCTTTAATCGCTTCAATCACCGTTGTTTGTTCAAACGGTGCGAGCCAGTCCTTTTCTAAATAAATGACTTCGGCCCGGGCGCGTTCGCAAATTTCACCTAATAAATAAGCAAACCGGCCATACGCAGGCACAAGCACTTTGTCACCTGGCTCAATCAATGCAAATAACCCCGCTTCTAAGCCTGAACGTGACGTGCCATCAATGGCAAAGGCTTGTTGATTCTTTGTGGCAAAAGGTACTTTAATCATTTCCCGAACTTCGTCCATAATCTGTAGAAATTCTGGATCAAATTGCCCTAAAATTGGTTGACCCATTTGACGAAGTACCGATGGATGGGCTTCGACTGGTCCCGGCGTCATGATTGTTCGCCGTACAAAATTTGGTTGTTGATACATAGTAATCCCTCACTTCATTTTTAATTCTTCTCTTTTATTATCTTTGGAAAAACCCAGAAATTCATTGTTCAATTTGCACTATTTTGACTTTGTTTTTTAGACATATTCAATAACTATCTTTTGTACTCCTTTTTATTCTTCGCTATACTATAAAAAAAGGAGGTTGTTGTGATGAAAATATTAGCTGAGGTCTTGGCTTTACCAAGATTTTCTGACTTACAATTATTATCGTCTCACTCAAACTTAACACAGCCCTTGGAAAGTGTAGAAATCACGGAAACACCTGATGTGGCTGATTTTATCCCTAAAAATGTCATGATTTTAACAACGGCAATGATTTATAAAGATGATCAAGAAAAATTGAAACCTTTTATTGACTCGCTAAAACAAGCAGAATGTACGGCTTTAGGAATCAAAGTTGGGCGGTTCCTTGACGAAATTTCACCAGAAATTGTTGCCTATGCCAGTGCCGTTGATTTGCCCCTGATTAAAATTCCTAGCACACAGCCACTAGGCGGGTTGTTGCATGAAATTGTAGGCTATCTTCGTGATAGCAAAACCGAACAGATGTCTGTAGCATTTGACATCCAAAAGCGTTTTTCAACATTATTAATGCAAGATGTTGATGCTACGCGTTTCATCGCTGAATTTGCGAAAATTTTAAATGCGCCAATTATTTTATTAAGTCCTTGGCAACAGGTGATTGCCCACTCGAATTATTTTTATGGCAATCAAAAATCGGCGGAGTTTTTCATCGAACAATTATCAAAAGACCACTTTCAACAATTGGCACAAGAAAAGAAAATCTTTCGTTTACAGGATGAGCGACAAGAAAACATTCAAGTAGCTGGCTTTCCAATTCGTGTGAACGATTATTTTCCCTATTATTTATTGGTCTTATCTCCTGAACAGATTCCTTACCCTATTTCTGAATTTGCCATTGATCAGGCCATTTTAGTTTTGACTTTTATGTTATTTAAAAACCAGAAAATTGCTGAATCTTTTGAACATCTCAAAACAGACTTTTTGGACCGCTTGCTTGATACACATCAAGAAGCGCTGAGTAAACATCAAAATTGGTTGGAACTTTGGAAAAATTATCGTTTAATCAACAGTGATTATTATCAATTAGCGATTGTCTACGGCGTGACTAAACCAGAAAATGAAACCCATATTCGTTATCAGCAAGCGGAAGGGCAACTAATTTTCCAATGGCTCAAAGAACAATTGCCGGAAATCCTGCCAGATGTCGCCTTGTTTAAATTAAAAAATCAAAATAAAAGTATCTTGATTTTTCAATCTAAGAAAAATGACCATTTGATGATTTTGCAAAACCTCGCTGAACGTTTGCAACAGGCTTTGCCTATTACCATTCGCTTTGCTTTAGGCAATGCTTATGAAAACCTAGAAGAATTGCCTAATTCTTATATTGAAGCTTCCTCGACATTAGAGGCTTCTTTACACGCTCAAAAACCAGCGACTGTGCAATTGTTCCATCCCAAAGGCCTAGCTGGACTTTTTGAAAAGATTGGCACTGAAGATGTTGAATACTTTTGCCAGCAACAATTGAAAGAGTTGGCCTATCCGACGGAACCGACGTTACAAGAATTACGAAAAACCTTGAAAGTTTTTTTAGATTTCAATTGTGAAATTACTAAAACGGCCAACGCTCTTTACCTTCACAGAAACACCATTAAATATCGCATGAATCAATGTGAAAAATTATTAGGCACCTCTATTCAAGAGCCTGAGACGAGTTTACTCTTACGGGTAGCGCTAGAACTTTCAGAAAAATAATTAACAGGAAAATAGCCGAATAAAAGTAACGTCTACCAAGAAAAAGGACTCTACCGTTCACCACTGCGTGTTCAAATCCTATTGTTCCGAGGTCATTACTTTACATTCGGCTTTTCTTTATAATTCTGGTTCACGATTGGCATCTTTGGAATAAACGTACATTAGCGGTTCTTCACGGCCAACCGCATAGGCTGCTTGTGGCACATAGGCACTCATGAAAATATAGTCCCCTTTTTCCACTGGATACCATTCATTGTCCAAATTGTACATCCCTTGGCCACTAATTAAATACGCACCATGCTCTTGGACATGCGTTTCAATATAGGCATGACTAGCACCTGGTTCAAAAGATAAGATATGCATATTCATATCAAAGTCAAACTCTTTCGGCAATAAACTCCAAAGTAACACGTCTGTCATTCCTTCATATTCTTCTGGTTGTTGGTCATGAATTGACCCAACCACTTTATAAGGTTGATGGCCTGCCAACGGCTGATAGCGTTTTTTATATAAGAAAACTTCTGTATCCGCTTCCTGTGCATTTGCTAAATACATTTTCATTTCAGGCGTAAAGTAGGCGTAGCCCCCTGCTTCAAGTTCATGAGTTTCTTGACCATCTGAAACGCGCAAACGACCGTCAATGACATAAGCCAACGTTTGAATCCCGTCGCCACCAAAACCAGTTGTTTGTTGACCATTTTTATGAAACGTAGCAATGTAATCCACAAATGTCGCACCTAATTTAGGCGATCCCAAAATGGAAATATCGACATTTTCAAAACCAGGTACTGCATTTTGCACCAAACCATCATGGGGAATAATGGCGTAATTGTCTTTTTTTATCACAGCTCTTGATGTTAACAATTCTTTTTGGTAACCAACTCGATTATTTTTATAACCCATCACAATTCTTCCTTTTCTATCTTATTTATACGCTAATTCATATAAGGTATCTGCTAAAAGCTTGACGCCTTCAACCAAATCTGGAAATGCCGTTGCTTCTGCAGGATTATGACTAATCCCACCAATACTTGGCACAAATATCATCGCTGTCGGGTAATGAGGCGCAATAATTTGCGAATCATGCCCAGCACCACTATGCATCATACGATACTGATACTTGCCTTCTTTGGCTTTTTGTTCAATAACTTCTACAATTGCTTGATTCATCGGTACAGGGGCTTCATCCATCCAGCGATCAATCGCAATCGTCAAGCCTAATTCTTGAGCAATTGTCTTCATCCGTTCTTCTAATTCACCTGTAAAATGTCGTAAAAAAGCAGCGTCGGTATGACGGCAGTCAATTGTAAATTCCACTTCTCCAGGCACCACGTTGACTGTATTGGGTTTCGGAATGACTTTGCCGAATGTTAAAACTAACGGATCCCCAATTTCGTTCGCACGATCAATGGCTTCTGCACAAATTTTAGCAAAGCCGTACACCGCATCATGACGGTAACTCATTGGCGTAGTGCCTGCATGATTGGCTTGCCCTTTTAAGTTAACCGTATAGCGACGTTGCCCTACAATACTATGAACAACACCGACTTGGAGCTTTTCGTTCTCTAAAATATTGCCTTGTTCAATATGAATTTCGACAAATGCTTCAATGTCCTCACGTCTAGTTTGCTCCTGCCGAAAATCAAAGCCTTGGCGATGCATCTCATCAACAAACTTTTTGCCTTCGTTGTCAGAGATATCGACTACTTCTTCACGTTTGGCTTCACCAACGACATTTTTGCTTCCCCAGAAAACCGTTGGAAAACGACTCCCTTCTTCTTCAGCCATGGAAAGCACTTCTAAAGAACGCCGTGGTTTCCCATATTTGTCTAATAAATATTGAACAGCTGTCATGGAAGCAATGACACCATATTGACCATCTAAGGTCCCACCATTAACTACTGTGTCGATATGTGACCCAGTTAAAATCGTTTCCTGAGGAAATTCCGTTCCTGCCACTCGACAAAACAGATTCCCGACTTCGTCAAATTGCGTTTCCAGTCCAAACGCCTCAGTTTGACTTTGCACATACTTTTGTGCTGCCAACCACGAATCTGTATAAAGTAAGCGTGTCATCCCTCCTGCAGGATCACTCCCAATTGCTGACAACTCTTCGATTCTTTGTTTTAAAACTTTTTCCAAGTCCATCACAAAACCTCCTGACTGATTACACTCTGATTGTAAACGTTTCCCTAGCTATCTTCATTGTACTTATCAAACAAAATTAAGCCTTTTTTTGTGCAAAACAACCAATAAACATCCTCTAACTCATGGACAGAGGCGCTAATTCAATCACACTTCTGTCCCTTTTCATTTCTAAAATAGGTGTTTAATTTTTGATAAATACGCCGTTAAACGCCTCAGTTACTCCTGTTTCTTGTGCGTAAATTGTTTCGCCTCTTAAAATTGTTTGAATCACTTGGGCCCCAATTTCACGACCAATGTAAGGACTAATTTTATTTCGATATTCTAAATCTTCTGCTTTTAAGATATACGGCGCATTAGGTTTAATTAGTACAAAATCGGCATCCTTACCAATGCTGATGCGGCCCTTTTGTGCTAAGTGATAACGGTCAGCTGGGTTTGCTGCAATCATATCCGCGAATTGTTTCAAGGATAAACCACGTTTTTGGACGGCTTCATCGAATAACACATCGACGTTATTTTGAACACCAGAAATGCCGCCCCAAGCTTCAAAAGCATTGGTTGTATCTTTTAAGTCTGGCGTACAAGGAGAATGGTCAGAGGTTACAAACGCGATGCCGCCTGTTTGCACGTGGTTCCATAATGCGGCTTGTTGGTCCGCGTCACGAATCGGCGGTGAACATTTGACAACTGGACCAATGGCATCAAGTTCATCCGTGGTAAAATATAAATAATGCGTACATGTTTCACAAGTCACATCTACCCCTTCTGCTTGGGCTTTTAAAACTTCTTCCACGCCTTCTTGACAAGCCACATGACAAATATGAATCCGACAACCTGTTTCTTTGGCAAATAAAATAGATTTTTGAATCGCTTCAACTTCGGTAAACACAGGACGTGTAGCTACATATGCCGCTAAAGTCGTTTCGCCATTTTGATAAGCTAACGCGCCTAATTTATCCGTAATTGGCGCATTTTCTGCATGGATTGCTAGCACTTTGCCAGTCTTGGCAACTTGTTTCATTCCTTCATATAGTGAATAATCGTCGACATTTTGAAAATCTCCTTCAATTGAACGATCGCCGCACGTTCCCAAAAAGCATTTATAGCCAGAAACGCCTCCTTCATCAAGTTCCTGAATCCCACCAGCCAAGTTGGTCGGGACCACGCCCCCAAATGACCCTACATCTACTTTTAGTTTATTTTCTCCTGCCTTGTATTTGATCTCAAGAGAGGTCTTATCCACAGTTGCTGGAATCTGATTTAAAGGCATTTCCATAAAGGTCGTCACGCCCCCTTTGGCACAAGCGGCCGTTCCTGTGACATACCCTTCCCATTCATCGCGGTAACCACCACCAGGATCGGTAATATGAACATGAGCATCCACCATCCCAGGACTAACGACTAAACCCGTCGCATCAATCACACGTTCTCCTGACAAGTCTTGCCCAATCGCTACGATTTTTCCTCCTTGAACGGCGACATCCGTAATGACTTCTCCAGTTTCTAAAATAACTAACCCGTTTTTAATCACTAACTCTGCTTGCATTTATTTTCCCTCCTGATAAGCTGTTTCTTTCACTTTTTTTGAATCCCAAGTCCATTTTTTTAACACTAAGTACAGCACAAAACCTGTGGTAAAGCCCACAAACCACGAAATATCAGCAATGATTTTAACCTGTGGAATAAATTGACCACTTAAGGAAAGAACCAACGCCAGAATAGTAGCGACATATGCCGGCTTGTTTAATCCGTAAAAAGGATTGACTTCCTCTTTTTTGTGTTTATCTACGTATAAAGCATTTAAATCAATTTGTTGCTTTTGAACAAAATAATAATTCGCAATCATCACACCAGCGACTGGTCCTAAAACAGCCCCAATTGCGTTCAGAAAAATAAAAATACTATCGGCGTTTTCCATCAGTTTCCAAGGCATAATAAGAAAGCTAATAACACTGGCAATCATGACGCCTTTTTTATACGTCATTTTTTTAGGAAACAGCGCCGCCAATTGATAACCTGCCGGAATGATGTTTCCTGTTGCATTCGTTGAAATAGTCGTTAATAAGAAAACCGACATGGCTAAGACCACCACCGCCACATTATCTAAACGATCAATAATGTTTAAAATATTCCATTCCTGAATCCCAAAATACAGCGAACCACCTAACAGAATAACCACACTGGAAAAAGCGAAAATCCCATAACCAACAACTAAACCTGCTGTTTGCCCCACAACCTGAGCACGTGTCGAGCGCGCATTCTTAGTAAAATCCGCCACACTCGCACCAGGCGCTGACCAAACGGCCACAACCGAGTTAAAAATAATCAGATACGCCACCAGTGGATTGACTGAACGAATCGCACCAGAAACTTGATAGGACAAAATTGGTGTTAAACCGCCCCCAGCTCGAATGGCCCAAATCGTTAATCCAATAATAACGACATAAATCAACGGACTTAAAATGGCGGTAAAACGGTTCAAAATTTTGCTACCACCGAAACCTATTGCCACATTTAAGAGCCAGAAAAGAGTAAACGCCATTAATTCAGGTAGCCTGAGACCAAAAAACTGGAATGATCCACCAATTTGTAAAAAGTTCGGCCAAAATTTCCCGAGAATAATTAATAAAGCCAGCGATCCTGTAAATGTTTGCAGACCAAACCAAGCAATCGCGGCCACACAACCTCTTAAGAACCCTGGCAGTTTTGCCCCGAGACTACCGTAAGTAGACTGTAAGTGCATCGCAAAAGGAATGCCATATTTAGAGCCAGCCACGCCATTCAAATTCATGAAAGTTGCTACAATGAATGAGCTTAACACAACTGCCAGCATAACTTGCAGCGGCGATAAACCTAAGAAAATAAAGCCGCCCACTGCTGCATAATTCGGGATATTATGAATCGAACCCATCCATAATGTAAAAAAATTGCGCGCGCTCATTGTCCGTTGTTTCGGGCTACTTGGCAACAAATCCTCATTGTAGCCACGTGCTTTCAGCGCTGTTTCTTCTTGAGCTGTTACTTGAGACACATTTTTCTCCACGACAAACTCTCCTTTTTATTAAAAAATTTTTTTCTATTAAAACACCCTGCCTTCTCTTTTTTGTCACTTTTGCACAAACATGCGTACTACTCTCATCACACAAATTGTAAGCGCTTTTTATAACAACAATCATTAGTTACCCCAACTAAATAACAAACGATTCTTTGTTCACTTTGAACGAAAAAATAGCAACCTTTTTTATATCGTCCTCTCACTCTAGAAAGTAAGAAACAAATCTTTTTATTCACATATTATGTACAACTTCTCTTTTCAAATGCTAAAATACGCTTATTATTAAAAATGACATAAATAAATTATACAGTTAAATGAAATCCAACACAACATTTTTTAATCAAACACACACAAAACAGATAAACTGAAGTGGATTTTCAGGAAGAGACCCATCCTGAAAAAAGACACTGACAAAAGAGTTTTCTCACAAGATCGACAACTTTTCACAGATTCAAAATCTTATTTTTCAATTTTTACGTTTTAAAAAATAACATTTTGAAAATAAAAAATTGCTTAATTTTAGTCAAAAAAATAAACAAAGATTTCTGATTTTATCAGAAATCTTTGTTTATAAATTTTCTTGCTACAATTCCTTTAACAAAATAAAATCCGTCTGTTCATCGTCTCCCATAAAAAACGAATGTTGACTATAATAACGGTAGCCAATCGTTTTATAAAATGCCCGCGCCGCATCATTGTGTTCCCAGACACCTAGCCACAGTGCGTTTTTACCAAATTCACGAGCTTTTTCTTCCGCCAGTTCTAACAATTGTGTTCCCAGCTTCTTTCCTTTAAACGCAGGCAAAATATACAATCGCTCAACCTCGAGCTTTTCTGGCCCCATCGGTTCCGTTTGTGCCTTCTCACGATTTAATTTCATGTAGCCAGCTAATTGATTATCGACAAAGATAAAATAAAAGTCAGAGTGGGGATTAGCCAATTCCTTTTGTAATTTTTCTAAATTGTAGGCTTCTACTAAATAGGCTTGCATATTTTCTGGGGTATTATATGGTCCGAAAGTATCTGTATAAGTTTCAATGCTGATTTCTTGTAACGCTGGTGCATCTTCTATTGTTAATTTTTTTATTTCTCCCATCAATCAGTCGTCCTTTCCTTAATAATTTCGAGTGTTCCCTTTTTTGACAAATTCCCAATCTTCGCTGACATTTTTACGCATCCGGACTAAGTACTCTGCCAATTGTGAAATTTCCACTTCTGACAAGCCTTGCAAAGCAACTTGATTCGAGTGTTGATTTTCGCGCACAATGATTGGATAAACGTTTTTCCCTTTTTCTGTGGCATAAATCCGCTTAATTTTTTTGTTGCTTGCATCTTCTTGACGATAAATGAAGCCTTGTTCTTCCAAACGCTTAATCGCCCGCGCCGCTGTGGTTCGATCAACTTTAATCAGTTCGGCGATCTTTTCTTGGATAATCCCAGGATTTTCACAGATCCTGACCAAATAAAGATATTGTCCTCGTGTTAAAGATAATTCCTTAAATTCGATATTACTGATTGAATCTAAGGCGCGCGCAATCATGCCAATTTCTCTTAAAATATCTATCACTAGGACACTTCCTTTCGCTAATATTTTATGATTGTCATTACTTTAACTTATTTTTGTTGCAAATGCAACAAAAATAAGTATAAAAACTACAGATTTAAACAATTTGAGCATTCGTGAAAATAAAATAATTATTTCTTTTGTTATATTAACAAGTAAGATAAAATTAGTTATAGCGTCTATAGGAGGAATAGTATGAAAAAATTATTTTGTGTTATTTTAGTTATTTTTTTAACAGGTTGTAGTTCTCAAAAAGCGAATGAACCTAAAAAACAAGAAAATTCTACCAATCATACAACATCAATGAAAAGCAGTGCTAATCATTACAGTTCTAGCACAGAAACAAGCTCTAATAATAAACTAAAAGAAACTTCAGAAAGTGCCAGTACCACTCAAGCTTCGGCAAAGTCTAAAAATGAAGTATCCACAAATGTCGAAGAAGCAAATTCTTTAGAAGCAACACCTTATGCTGTCGATCTTAGTAGTTTAAACAATCCACTCGTATTTAATTTTAAAGGAATGAATGTGCCAACTTCAATTACGTTAGAGAACTTAAATTCAACACCAACTGCTACCTTCCGAACTAAATTGTTTGGGGCTGAAAATGGTCAAGTGAAAGAAGCCATTAATAAATATGAGCTATCTATAAATACAATTCCTACAAAAGAGATTAGAATATTTTCAGCGGCCGATAACAGTATTCGCACCGTTAAAGTAAATACAGAATTAATTTTAGGAACTAATATTTCTTCAAACGATGAACAAAATAGATCGGGCACTTTATACTTATTCAACAATAAAAATGGTTCGATATCTTTAATCACTCCTAACTACGCAGGCAATGTTACGGATGATCAAAAAGACGTTATGCTAGAAGTAATTCAATAAATAACAAAAAAAATAATAAAGAGAAAACTTCATACTTAGAAGTTTTCTCTTTATTATTTTTTTAGGAACTCCTCTAGAAACTCGTTTTAGTCCCCACTTATTTTTCTTATTTCTTCACCCATTAAGCCCGCGATAGAAAATAGAACATTTTATTTGAAAATGAATTATTGTTCTGCAATATGCACCGTTTGTAAAAATTCTGCGACTGAGAAATGGTATTCTTTCTCTTGATTTCCTTGAATGGTTCGAATCATTTTTTCAACTTCTGGTTGCAGAGCGGCAAATTGAACTTGTTGTCCACGACCTTCTGCTGCAAGACAAAA
Source organism: Enterococcus sp. DIV2419 (assembly GCF_051711865.1). Lineage (NCBI taxonomy): Bacteria > Bacillati > Bacillota > Bacilli > Lactobacillales > Enterococcaceae > Enterococcus > Enterococcus sp. DIV2419. The sequence continues at coordinate 492,356 of NZ_JBIONS010000001.1, read as the reverse complement.
TTCTGCTAAAATATCTAACGCCGTACTATCAATGCTAGGAACTCCTCGCATTGAAAATACTACACCACTTTTTGTTTCCAATTGCAGTAACGTTTGTTTCAATCGTTCAGAAGACATGAAAAATAACGGGCCACTCAAATAAACCACCACCCAATTTTCCGTACAATCGGTCGGTACTAGCCCCATTCTTGACCAATCAACTTCCTCGACATTAATCGTAATCACGGCACTTTTCGCAATGAAAAACAGGCAACCCGCTAAGACCCCTAAAACAATCGCTAAACTCAAGTCAAAAATAACGGTCGCTACCATCGTTAAAAAGAATAAACATAAGGCTGTGTGGAAACGTTTCTGGAAGAATTCTTTAATCACCGACCATTCATTCATTCGCCACGCTGTCACCACTAAAACACCAGCTAACGCAGGCATGGGAATTTTAGACATGACTGGCGATAAAAGCAACATCGATAACAATAAAAAGACTGCATGAAAAATACCCGCTAAACGTGTTTGCGCACCCGATTTAATCACTACGCTCGTGCGGGCAATCGCTGCTGTCGCAGGAACGCCACCGAAAAATGGCAAAATTAAGTTGCCAATTCCTTGTGCCACTAGTTCCTGATTACTGTCTAATGGTTTCCCTGTCATGCGACCAGCCGAAGCGCCACAAAGCAAACTTTCAATCATACCTAACATAGCAATGCTAATCGAAGGCACCAAAATATCCTGAAACGCACTTAATTGAAGCGAACCAAGTTCCAAACGTGTATCACTAAAAATACTTGTCGGAATTTTCCCTACAGTGGCCACTGGCAGTTGAAAAACCACTGTTGCTAACGTAGCTAAAATAATCATCACCAATGAAGCTGGTATCATCGCATTCCACTTTTTCGGAAAGAACACTAATCCAAGCACCACTAAAATCGACATAACCGTCGTTGGTATACTTAAATCAAAGCCCAATGAACGATAACTGCTGATTTTCTCAATTAAATTGTGGCCTTCTGAACGAACCCCAAAGAAATTATCAAGCTGCCCCAACGCAATAATAATAGCAATTCCTGAAGTAAACCCGGTAATGACCGGTGACGGAATAAAAGAAGTCAAGCTCCCTAAACGCAAAATCCCTGCTAAAAGCAAGAAAATTCCCGCCAAAAAGGTGGCCAACAAAATCCCTTGCATGCCATGCACTGCCGCAATTGACATTAAAATAGCTGCCATCGCACCTGTTGGTCCTGAAATTTGATAAAACCCACCTGAAAGGCTCCCAATCACAATTCCAGCGATAATCGCCGTGATCATGCCAGCTGCCGCAGTGGCGCCGCTGGAGACCCCAAACGCTAACGCTAACGGCAACGCGACGGCTGCGACAGTCAAACCTGCCAAGAAATCTTTTTTCAATTTTTTTTGATTATACCCTTTAAATTCATCCCTTATCATTTGTGTGTACTTTTTAAACATTCGCATCCTCTTTTCATGAAATTTCCATTCTAAAGATATCATATTTTCGGAAAGATAATAAGGTGTTTTGTGAAGGAAATCGCTAAAAAATTTTTTTCACCTCATTTAGACAAAATTGTCTAATATTTTAAGAATTTAGCCACCGCTGTTTCCTAGAGTATGATATGCTTAACTAGTAAACAGGCTTCACAAACTTACATTAATTGGGGGAAACTATTATGTGTACAGGCATCAAGATTATTTCCAAAACAAATGATATTTTTTATGGACGTACGATGGATTTTACGTTTGACTTTTTTGGCAACGAAGATCCAATTGCACCAAAAATCCCTACTCTAATTGCTCAATTTCCAAAAGGTACAGTTCTAAATAGCCAACTAAATCCTTGGACGGCAAAATATTCCTTTATGGGACTAGCAATGTCAGGCACAGATCAACCAGCGAACGATGGTAAAACCGTCAGCCTTGCTATCACAGATGGTATCAATGAAGCCGGCTTATCTGGTGATATTCAATATTTAATGGAATCTTCAACAGCACCTGCTGAAAGTTTAGCAGATCGTGGTTTAACACCTCATATTGCAGAAGAAGTTCTCGCTTATATTTTGAGTAATTTTGAAAGCGTTGACGAAGTAAAAGTAGCTTTTGAAAAAATCGGCCTGTTAGATCAAAAATTCCAACTTGATTCATTGGGGGAAGTTCATTTTACCTTACACTGGACCATTAATGATAAAAATAATAATAGTATTGTTTTGCAACCAACAGATAACGGAGCGTTCGTCATTTATGATTCGATTGGCGTAGTCACAAACAGCCCAGAATACAATTATCATTTAACCAATGCACGAAACTATATCGGGATGCGCAACTATGCTATTAAGGAACCTTACACTTTAAAATCAGGCGCAACACTTGACCCAATTGAAGGTGGGACTTCTTACGGACTATTAGGAATCCCAGGAGACTTCACTTCGCCGTCACGCTTCCTTCGTGCGTTATACTATTCTGACAATCTCCAAGAATTTGATAGCTCTGAAGGGATTATGCAACTCTATCGCGCCTTCCAAACAGTGATGATTCCTCGGGGGATTGGCCATTTAGGTCAAAGTAATTCTCTGTCTGATTTCACACATTATTGGTCAGGATATGATGTGACTAATCTAACCATGTATGTCCAACCAGAAAGTACTACCTCATTTACAAAATACACTTTGGATCCAGCTTTAACAGAAGTTACTACTTTTGCTGTTTCTAACGAGCTACTACTAACAGATTTAAATCAATAAAAACACAAACAACGTCTCTGACCAGGTAATTGGTCAGAGACGTTGTTTCGTTCATTTTTCAGATAATGCGTTATACAACGGCGCTAATTCTTGAAGCGCCTGACAACTTTTTTCTTCAATCGTTTCAAGCTTTTCCGTCGCAAACCACAACTTACCGATCTGAAATGAGCGATTGCCTATCCGCTCTTCTAGAATTTTCCGTTGTTTTTCATCTGCTAAATAATCTTTTAAAGGCAAATGATCCACTAGTTCATGCTCCTCCTGCGGCCAAATATAATAGCCTTCGCAGTCGATGGTTTGACTCCAAGCTTCTAAACGATTAAGCAATTGATTGTAAGCGACGACTGAGCCTGCCCGCTCCTCACTTTTGTAATGTTGAAATATCAAATATACTTGAAATTGCTTTTTATTTAATAACAACGCCAGACAAGCATTTTCCGCTTGGCGTTGCTCACTGCGATATGCAGCCCAGAAATGACTGCGTAAATTCCAGCCGTTGGTCCAGCTTTCGATTTTCGGCTTAGTGATGCCGAGTTCAGCTGGTAAACCTTGAGCGATTGCGAGGTTTAAGGCTTTCCACTTTTCCCAATGTTGCTTGTAGGTTTGCTTTAAGGCATCGATTTCTGCTGATGTTTGTTGCTCTTTGAGTTGTTTAAATGTGAAGATTTCTCGGTTGAATAGATTGAAGTCTTGATGGGTTAGGTTCATTTTATTCCCTCTTTTTAGTATCTTCTAGTTACTCTTAATGATTTTATTTTTCAATAGCCATTGTAAAAATAACACAAGGACTACAATTGGCCAAAGCGTGATTGGGAAAAAGAGCCCCACAAAAATGCCTGGTACAAGAATCGTCCCTAAAATCTGGGTTGTTAAACTCGTAGCAAAAATTGCGACAACAAAAAGCGAGTCAATTGTTGGGAAAAATTGTGCGACCGCAAACCCGATTAAAATAGCTGAAAAAACGACGGGAAAAATATCGCCACCTATCCAACCTGTCTGTAAACAAACTTGTAAAAATACTAGTTTCATTATCGCAGCGATTACCAAGATATACCAGGCTTGTTGACTACCAAAACTAGGAACTAAATGCATAAAAGATTGTCCTGAAAATAGTAATCTTGGCATTAAAATAACAAAAAGAAAAATACAGGCTGCACCAAAGCTTACCAGTATGCTTTGCTTTCCTTCAAACGGTTGGCATATTTTAGCCAGAGCAGCTTTCAACCATCGATAGGCGTTACCAATCACAAAAGCAGTTAATAAAGCGGGTAAAATCAGCCATAACGAAGCCATTTCAATTTTTCCAGTTCCTAACTTCGTAATAAACGATGGGTGTCCCACCAATTTCATTAAAAAGGTAAACACCACCAACCCGTTCACAATAAATAACCCGTTCATCACTTGTTTCAGTTTCTTTTTATCCACAGGAGCGAGCCTCGTATCGTAGCGCTGAACAAACTGTTGCGGATGCAGCAAGCGCTGAATTTTTATCCAAAATGCTTGCTGTTCTTGCTCGTCATAATGAAAATAAAGGTACCGTAACTTATCAGATTGCCAGACTGACAACGAAATAATTGCTCCCAACAATGCGGCTTCAGGACCAACACCAGCCCCGAAAATTAAAATTACCAAGGCGGCCAATAAATTTCTAAACACACCTGAATAATCGACCGATTGTTTCGCCTTCAATTCTGTCAGCGCCTCGTGCGCCGTTTGTGGTACTTGCCCGAAGCGTTTCTTCAGATAACTCAATACCAACGCTCCTAGCACACACAAGACAAAATAATAGAGGATTGGCCATTTCATTTGCGCTGGCAACACCTCCCAGAGCAGAGTCGTTATCTCTCCTTCAATGATTAAAAACGCTCCTGAAATTCCCGCGATGATACTACTTAAAAATAACCCACTGACGATAATTGTCCACATTTTTCTGTTACGCATACTTCCTCCAAATGGTAGTTGTTTCTTTTATAGTAGCAGATAGTTAGTGGTTTGTGTTGGAAGATTCTGGGAAGGATTTATTTTTTTGAAAAATTAAGGTTATGAAAAGATTCCATTTTTTATTGATCAAATTATCCTTCTTGTATAATCGTTTCTTTTAGCTATATATATTCCATTAAATTAAAAACCGCCACTTATATTGCTTCTTAAGTTCCCACAAACAACGCCACTTCCAGCGCCAACAAGTCCACTTCCTTATCAAAATCCAACAGCACTAGCTGTTCAATTTTCTCCAATCGCTGTAATAAAGTATTACGATGAATAAAGAGTTTTTTGGCTGTTTGAGACAAGTTTCGTTTTGATTGAAAATAGACATTCAGTGTATGGACAAAGTCGGTATGTTGCTGTTGATCACTTTTCTGCAATGGTTGAAGATATTTTTTTCTGAGGGTTGCTTGTCCTTCTTCTAAAAAATAACGTTGCAATGTCTGTCTAAAATGAAAATTCGCGTAGGAAGCAATCCTCATTTCAGGTTTTTCTGCAACGAATTGGCGTTGAAAGGCTAAAACGTCAATCGCTTGTTGATAAGATTCATGAATCTGGGTCAGACCTTGAATCTTAGGTCCTATTGTTAGGAAAAGTTCCACATCTTCTTGTACTTACATTAACTGATTTATGCTACTTTTTGCTAGGCGTTGCATCATTTTCAGATAATCGCCTTCTTTTTCAGGTGGATCTTCAACTAATAAGACAAAGGAACTGTCAATTTCAATACAAACAATTTTTTGTTTGTCCCCTAAGATAACTTGGTTTAACTGGTTACCTAAAATAGACATTCTTTCTTGCCTTTGGCGTTCATTTAAGGTTAATGAAATTAGCAAAATCGCATAGGGCTTATCTATTGCCAAGCGATAATACTGTTGAAATTGTTGGAAAACAGCTTGATCCCTCTTTTCATGCGCAATCAGCTTAAAAAATAATTCGTTTCGTTGTTGGTATTCTTCAAATTTCCGTGAGTATTCCAATTGCAATTGTAAAAGTAAGTAATGAGCTGTGATTTTAAAATGAGCCACATCGACTGGCCGTAATGGGGCCAAGGTGTTCCAGACGAGTAAATAATATAAAATAACATTTTTCTTTTTAATTGGATAAATTTCAATTGGCACCACTTGGTTCTGGAGTTTCAACTGTAAATGAATCGGTTCTTGATAAAAGCGTAATAATGGATGACTTTGTTCCAGCAATTGTTTTTGGAACTCTGAGGTTTCTTGTCTATCTTCTAAAATGCTAGAAATACGAATTGGATTTTTAGGCAAGTCAAAAAAATTAACTCCTTCAAAGTGGTCATTCAATAACAAGACAGGATTTTGAATGGTTTCTGCTAGATCCTGCAGCAAATGAAAACTGCTACTTCCCGTTTCTAAGATTTGGTAAATTTTATTATGCAATGCGGTTTCTTGCGCATTCATGTCAAATTGTTCTAACGTGACACGACTTTTCAACACGTCAGCAATTTGCGAAAAGGTGTAATTGTAAGGAATTGCTAAAATAGGAACGTTCATTTCATCTGCTAATTTGATTAGGTCTGGTGGAACTTCTTCAAAATAACGTTGGGTTTTAAATCCTAAGGCAGCACAATGGTGTTTAGCTAGTTCTTTCAAAAAATTTTTCTGTAATTTCCGATCATCTTTAAATATGTACCCTGTCGTTAACAGCAGCTCACCTGCTGTTAGCCAATCTAAAATATCAGGATTTTCTAAAATATTGACTTTTAAAATCGGTTGGTCCTGATTTTTATGTCCTGCCACTAAGGTAATGCCAGGTAATTCTTCTAACGTTAATAAATCACTCACTTTTAACATCATTTATCCTCCCAATGTACAAATTGTCCATTCAAACTTGTAAATCAATGTCATTTTTAGCAATTGTTTAGCGTGCTGGATTCTTTTATTATGAAGTCGTGAAAGCGCTATTAAAAAGGAGGTCGTTGGAATGACAAAAATTTTAGCTTATGACCAAACGATTTTATCGAAACTCCCTCATCAAACATTGACTAGTTTGCAATGTTTTACGCACGCTATTAATTATGGTCATGTAGACACCCAAGAAATTCTCTTGACCATTTCAACGCATCCCGAACATATAGCACCTAACACGATTATACTCGATGAAAAAAAACTTAGCCATTTCGCTGATTTACCTGTCCAAATTGAGCCCCTGTTTATCCGGTTAGGCCGACGACAATTAACCCTAGCCGATGCCCAAATTTGGCAACCAACGCCACTTTATTTAACACCCAGTAAAACAAAGATAGCTATTTTTTTAACGTATATTCAGCAAACTCGTTTCAATCCTTGGCAAGCGCTTTTTCCTGCTTCGCCGTCAACCTTTCTTTTTGATTCTTATAGTCGGACCCAGATTCAAAAAGAAATGATTCATTTTCAACAGGTTTGGGAGCAAAAATCTTTTAAAATAGCTCTTGATTGTTTAACGAAGATTTTGGGATTGGGGATTGGTTTAACCCCCACTGGCGATGATTCTATCACAGGATTACTTGCTAGTTTTTCTGCTTTACAGCAGCTTCCCTCGAATTTCCAACAGCTGGCTGTGCTAGCCAAGGAACGAACGAATGCGGTCAGTTATGCGGAAATCCATGAAGCAGTGAACGAACGGTTTTCTCAGCTAGTTCAGCGTGTTTTTTTATCAATTGAAAGTGGAAATACAAACGAAATGGCTCAAGCGGTTTCAGCTTTAGAGGAGGTGGGCTCAACTTCAGGAAGCGACATACTTTGCGGCATTATTTTTGGTTTAAAACTATTTTGTGAGGAGAATAATCATGACAATTCAAACAGTAATTAAAGAGAACGCCTATTTTGATTCAGTTACTTTAATGACCATTTCAACACGAGCCAATGAACTGGCTGGAGTTAAAACCGCATGATTGGGATGGGAACCGACATGAATCTTGAAGTGATTCGGAATGTTGGTTTATATACACCCGCCTTGGATCATGTTACAACGGGCGATTTATTAATTGTTTTAGATCTTGATGACCAAGCGAACTCAGAAGAAATTTTACAGCAAGTCGACGAGTTATTTACGAAGAAAAAGAAAACCGCTTCTTCTGAAGTAACCTATAAGACGTTAGATTCAGCCCTTCATGAAGAGCCTGATGCCAACTTAGTTGTAATTTCTGTCAATGGAAAATTTGCTGCACGAGAAGCGCATAAAGCTTTAGATCAGCAAAAACACGTCATGCTCTTTAGTGATAACGTGACGGTTGACGAGGAATTAGCGTTAAAACAAAAAGCACACGAAAAAGAACTGTTTGTGATGGGCCCTGATTGTGGAACAGCGATTATTAATGGCGTCGGGTTATGTTTTGCTAACGAGGTACGTTCAGGAGATATTGGAATTGTCGGCGCTTCTGGTACAGGCAGCCAAGAAGTTAGTGTTCAAATCCATAAATATGGTTATGGGATTTCACAATTAATTGGTACTGGTGGCCGTGATTTGTCTGCTGAAATTGGTGGGCTGATGATGCTTGACGGGCTGGATGCTTTAATGGCTGACGAACAAACTAAGGCAATTTTGCTTATTTCTAAACCGCCTGCTCCAGAAGTAACAGAAAAAATTTTAAAAAAATTAGCTGTTTCAACTAAACCAGTTGTTATTTATTTTATCGGCAGTGAACAAACGGAACGAAAAATAGACAACGTCACTTTTGCTACTTCTTCTCTGGATGCAGTTCAAAAAGTGATTCAATTTAGTCAAACACAGGAAGCGGAAACCAGCCTCTATCAAAATCCGACAGGCGCAACGTTAACAGCCATCCAACAGCAACAAGCCCCTTCTCAAAAATTTGTTCGTGGGTTGTTCTGTGGTGGCACTCTTTGTGATGAACTTTTATATGCTTTAACAGAAGTCTCTGATGATGTTTATAGTAATATTCATAAAATTCCTGAACGACAATTAGCAAATCCTGACCACAGCCAAGCACATACATTGATTGATTTCGGTGATGATCGTTTCACAGAAGGCCGCCCACATCCAATGATCGATCCGACTTCTCGGATTACTCGCATTCTTCAAGAAGCCAAAGATCCTGAAGTGGCAGTTTTAGCGTTAGATTTTGAATTAGGTTATGGTTCTCACGAAAATCCTGTTGGCGTGTTAGCGGAGGCGTTAAAGGAAGCCAAAGCAATAGCAAAAGCAGATGGGCGTGAGTTAGCCATTATTGGCTATGTTTTAGGGACCGAAGAAGATCCACAAGATATTCATGAACAGCGGAAAATTTTAGAAGATTTAGAGGTTCTCGTTGTCGACAGCAGTCATCAACTTTGCGAAGCCACCAAAACTTTTGTAAAAGGAGCGAACGAACATGAGCAGAAATGATCTTTTTAACCAGCCTTTAGATACGATCAATGTAGGCATTGACTTTATTCATGAAGATATGAAAAAACAAGGGATTCCTTCACATCAAGTAAATTGGGCACCGCCAGCCAATGGTGACCCAGAGCTATTAAAATTATTGGATCAATTAAAAAATCCAACACTTTATGAAAAAATCCAACAAGCCAACGAAGAAGCGGTTACCCGCATTATTCAATCAAAACCTATTTTAGTAGGATTTGATAAAGCAATTAATGTCATGCCCGATATGACTGAAACGACCATCTTACATGCTGGGCCACCCATTACTTATGAAAATATGTGCGGACCGATGAAAGGTGCCGTTCAAGGAGCGCTTGTTTTTGAAGGATTAGCAAAAGATCTAGCTGATGCCGATCGGGTTGCTCGTTCTGGCGCGATTACGTTTTCTCCTTGTCATGAACATGATGCCGTTGGTTCTATGGCTGGCGTGACTTCTCCGAATATGTACGTTCATATTATCAAAAATGAAACGTACGGCAACACGGCTTTTACTAATTTAAGTGAACAATTGGCGAAAGTTTTACGATTTGGTGCAAATGATCAATCCGTCGTGGATCGCCTGATTTGGATGCGCGATGTTTTAGGTCCATTACTTCATGATGCCATGACTTTTTGTCCAGAAGGCATTGATTTACGCTTAATGCTTTCGCAAGCCTTGCATATGGGCGATGAGTGTCATAATCGCAATGTAGCTGGAAGTACGTTGTTAGTCCAAGCATTAACACCTTACATGGTTCAAACTGATTTTTCTCGTGAACAATTAAAAGAAGTATTTGAATTTCTTGGCAGTTCTGACTATTTTTCTGGTCCAACTTGGATGGGTGCCGCTAAATGTGCGTTAGATGCTGGTCATAATGTGGAGAATAGTACAATTGTCACCACCATGTGTCGCAACGGGGTCGAATTTGGGATTCGTGTCAGTGGGATTGGTGGAAATCACTGGTTTACGGGGCCTGCCCAACGGGTGATTGGTCCGATGTTTGCTGGTTACACACAAGAAGATGCTGGTTTGGATATGGGCGATAGTGCTATTACAGAAACGTATGGTGTTGGCGGATTTGCCATGGCAGCTGCACCAGCAATTGTCCCATTAGTTGGCGGAACAGTGGCAGAAGCATTGAATTATTCAAAAGAAATGCTGGAAATTACTACGAAAGAAAATCCCAATGTCACGATTCCTGTTTTAGATTTTATGGGGATTCCTTCAGGCATCGATGTCTTAAAAGTCTTAGAAACAGGGATGCTGCCTGTCATTAATACTGCTATTGCTCATAAAGAACCGGGGATTGGTATGATTGGCGCTGGATTGACTAATCCGCCAGCAAATGTCTTTAACGAGGCACTAAAAGCTTTAGTAGCTAAAATAAACTAATTTCAAAAACTTAGTAAAATGTCATTTTTTTGGAGCGATCATATGAAAAATAAATCGATCAATTACGAAGCCGTTTTAGCTCTTGTTGTAAAAATTTTTTTGGGAATGTTCCTGTATTGGATCATGAATGGCTTTCGACATGTGTCTAACTTTTTTCCTTACAATGACGTAGTTACCAAAGTGAATCAGCAGGGATTTTACAAATTTATCTATTTTGTTATGAACTTCACGGAAGGGGAATTTTACGGTGGACTTTTTACAACGCTTTTCTTACTAATCGGCGGTCTGATTGCTTGGCAACTTTATCGGAAAAATTCAAAATGGCAGGGATTTGCAATTGCTGGTGGCTCTGGTGCTTGGCCTTGGGTACTTGCTTCTCAGCTACTTTCCCTCTTTTTAACTATTTATGTTTTTGATTTTACACGCTTTTTTACAAAAGAAGTGTTGTGGTTACCAACGTTTATTGTGGTTGTCGGCACGCCGCCAGCTTTAACGCTCGTTTATGGTCCTGGCTGGAAAAAATTAGGAACGATTTCTCTGTTGAGTGCGCTTTTCACCTTTCCGTTTGCCAATTGGCTGAATGCGCAATTGATGCCCCTTTTAAATGTACCTGGGACAGTTTCCAACGTTACCACAATGGCTTTTGTTGGCTGGATTGTTTCAGCCATCTGTCATCAACTTCCTTGGATGGTTCCTTCTGTTGCACCAATCGCTCAGAAGCGGCAAAAACAACCTAAAATTGAAAATACGCAAACCTTTCAATGGTCAATACGACGCACTTTTGCTGACTTCTCCGAAGCTTGGTTTTATGGAAATGAGTTAGTTGGAGGTTTGGTAATTCTAGGCGTTTTAACAGATTGGTTTGTCAATATTAATCATATTACAAATGGTTCTGGCTTGGTTCCTGACATTTTAATGGGACAAATGATTGCTTCGGCTGTTGGTGTTTTTCTTTATCGAAAACATTTCGCTGAAGAAGGTTGGTATCCAACGTTTATGCCACTGGTCAGCATTGTTCCTGGTGTGATTTTAATGATGGGTGGTGGCTTTTGGCTTTCTCTGGCCATCGCCGTTTTAGCAGGAATCAGTGCGGCCCCTGTCGGTAGCTATATTGCTAAACGATTACCTCCGTTTGTTCCTGGTGCTGTCGGCTTTGTATCAGGAATGGCTGTTGTAACCATTTTATTGTCAGCCGTTTTGCATACATTTGATATTTTTGTATAGTGAATAAAAAGAAGCGAATGACGATTCGCTTCTTTTTTTAATTGACCAATCCCCTTTTTATCCGTATTCTTAAGCAAAAGGAGGTTTTGCCATGTACTCCATGTTAAAACGTGTGATAACGGAAAAAGATTTGCTTCGGCAAATTCGTTTGTTGGAACAGTTGTTAAATGTTCCCCAGCTGACAGCCAAGCGTTTAGCCACGCAAATCCAAACGACAGAGCGAACCGTTTTTTCGGATTTACAGTATATTCGCAGTCAATTACCCGCCGACTGGTCCATTGAAACCGATAGCAGTGGTATTCGGTTACGCAATCAGGGGAATGCGCAAACCAATGAGCTTTGGTCATTATTTTTACCTCAATCCATTAGTATTCAACTATTAAAAGAGCTACTATTTACGAAAGAGTTAGTGACAACTTCTTTTTTGAGCACTAGTGGTGTTTCTTATGAAACTTTGAAGCGACATATCAAAAAAATGAATCAGGCCTTACGTGATTTTCATTTAACGATTCAATTAACCACAACGACCATTCAGCTAATCGGGGCAGAAAGCAATATTCGGATTTTTTATCACCGTTTGTTGGTGCCTTTTACTCATAATAATTATTTTTTTGACGATTATTCGATTCATGAGGAGCATTATTTTCAATTTTTGAAACAAGTTTACAGTAGTGAGTTGACGGTGGAAACGGAAGAAATTTTTGGTGCTTGTTGGTTTTTCATTAACACGATTCGCAACAAAGCCAATTGCCGAGTGAGTCAATTTTCTTTTGACTCCAAAGATGTCTTGTTTCAACTTTATCAACCGTCCTTGGCAAAACTTTATGCTTCTGAAGGCATCTATTTGCAAGGAGAAGAAAGTTTTTTCGCCTTCTTTTGTTTCTTAGAAAGCTGGAATTACGATAATGTCTATGGCGAAACGTTGGCTTCTGCGCTCCACACTCATTACAGTCAGCTGCGAAAGTCGTTACAACAGTTTGTCACTAATTTGTCCACTGAAGAAGCCCGGCCTGATTTAATCCAAACAAATTTATTGGATAATCTGTTATTGTTATTCATTAAATATACCGAGTCCCCAACACTTTCTGAGCAATTTCAATTGGAATATCAAGAATTAATGACCGAACAAGCCGCAGAGGACCTTGCGTTATCAAAGAGCAACCAAGAACTTTTGGAGATTTTATCTCGCTACACCACGATTGAAGAACCGACTTATTTTCTTAGTTTGGCTTCTTTGTTAGAAAAACAAGCCAGTTATTCCATTCAGGCGCAAACGATGACTGCCTATTTCCTCTTTCAAGGGGAACCTGCTTGGAAAGCTTTTTTGCAACAAGAATTAGCTGCTTATTTAGGTACTCGTGTGAAATTACAAGCTATTGAATATGTGGAACTAAGCCAGTTGACGTTAAATGAAGCCGACATAATTATTTCCAATTTTCCCTTGGATCATCTTGATCTTCCTGTCTTTTATCTCTCTTTAATTCCAACAAAAAATGAACTCCGCCGACTAGCAGAGCTCACTCTTCATTCTTATTTTTAAAGGAACTAGCGAGGACATTCGCTAGTTTTTTGGCTTTCTTTCGTCATGAATCGTTTGGTTATATATTTTTCCCCTTCAACAAGGAAGAACAGACTCATAACATGGACGAAAATCATTGCTAATTGAAGGCCATTTAAAGAAGTTGTGCCAATTAATTGCTGCGCTACTGGCCAGTAAACTACTAGCGCTTGTAGTAAAAAGAGGATTCCTAATGAAGCAAACAACACTTTATTTTGGAAAAAGCCTGTGCTTAACGACGGATCAACCAACTTACGACAGTTGATCATATACGCTGCTTGCGCTAAGACGATACTTTGTAAGAGGAACGTTTGCTGTAAGGCTTGGCCCTCAAATTGTAACGCCATGAGGTAACCTGGCACCATAATGAGTACCGACACATAGACGATTCTAAAAATACTGTACTTTGTTAAAATGCCTTCGTTGACATCTCTTGGTGGTCGTTTCATGGTATCAGCACTCGCTTTTTCAAAACCTAATGCATAAGACAAAGTAATCGTAGTTACCATGTTTACCCATAATATCTGGACAGGTGTCAACGGTAGAGGATGATTCATTAAAAGCGCCCAGACAACAATTAAACCTTGTGCTAAAGAGGTTGGCAAGAAGAAGGTAATCGTCTTTTTCAAGTTATCAAAAATGCGGCGTCCTTCTTTCACGGCTTTAGCAATCGTATGGAAATTATCATCTGCCAAAACCATATCTGCGGCTTGTTTGGTTACTTCACTTCCTTTAATTCCCATGGCAATTCCGACATCGGCTTTCTTTAGTGCTGGCGCATCGTTCACTCCATCGCCGGTCATCCCGACAATTTCACCATTGTTTTGTAAAGCCGTGACAATTCGTAATTTATGTTCTGGCGTCGTTCGTGCAAATACATCGACTTTTTGAACGTGCTGAGCTAATTCTTCATCTGACATAGCATCAATTTCTAATCCTTCAAGGACTTTTTTCGTATGCTTTAAACCAACCTGCTCGCCAATGGCTTGCGCTGTATCTTTATGGTCTCCGGTAATCATTTTGACGGAAATACCTGCTTCTTGAGATTCTTTGACGGCTTGAATGGCACTTTCTTTTGGCGGATCGATGATGCCTGCCAGTCCAGCAAACGTCAATCCTGACAATGTTTCATGTGTCAGTTCCTGTTGTGACGTAACTGTCTTATAAGCGAAACCTAATACCCGTTGTCCTTTTTGCGCTAATTGCGCAGCTTGTGCTTGCCAAGCACCTTTTTGATTATCAGATAACATAGAAAGTTGTAACAATACTTCTGGCGCACCTTTGACATAAATAATTGAACCTTCTGCTTGCGGATGGCGAGTGGCCATGTATTTATAACTTGAACTAAACGGAATTTTCTTTTCTACAGGGCGTAAAGACAGTTGATCCTGATCGACATATTGTAGTAAAGCTAACTCGGTAGGATTCCCCTGCAAGTCGGCGATTTTTTGTTGCTCTTGTAATTTCAATTCTTGACAGTTGGCCATAATCTCTTTGACAATGGTCATTTCTTCAGTCACTACATCCATTACCGTCATTTCATTTTTAGTTAGCGTTCCTGTTTTGTCTGAACAGATAACTGTCATTGAACCTAATGTTTCAACGGAAGGCATGCCTTTAATAATCGCATTTTCTCTAGCCATCTCATGAACACCCATCGATAAAATCATCGTTAACACAGCAGGTAAGCCTTCTGGAATCATTGCTACAATTAATGCAATCATCGCAGAAAATAAGAGGCTCCATTCCATGCCATGACGAAAAGTGGTAAAGAAAATCAGAAACACGATCAAGACCATAATCCCTTGGAAAATTTGCTTGTTTAATTGGTGCATTTTCCGTACGAGCGGCGTTGTTTTTTGATCTACTGACTGCAACGCGTGATTAATTTTTCCAACTTCAGTGGAATCTCCTGTTTCTACTACAACGCCTAAGGCTGAGCCCGCTTGGACAAGTGTTCCTGAAAAAGCCAAATTCTTTTGATCGCCTGTTGGCAATTCTTCATTCAAGGAACCGGTAATTTTCTCCACGGCTTCTGATTCGCCTGTCAAAATTGATTCTTCAATCATCAGATTATGAACATCAAATAAGCGCAAATCTGCTGGAACTACATCGCCAGCTTGTAACGTGACTACATCTCCCAGAACCAATGTTTCAGAAGAAACGGTTGTTTTTTGTCCATCAATTAGAACGACTGCTTCTTGGCCCATCATCTGTTTCAGGCCGTCTAATGATTCTTCTGCTTTACGCTCTTGCCAATAACCGACAAAGCCATTGACAAGTACCACTAGAAAAATGATACTTCCTTCGACCACTTCGCCTGTGGCAAATTTTAGAATTGCGGCAGCGAGTAAGACCACCATTAGTAAATCTGTAAAATGTTTGGCTAGCTTTTGCCACGTTTTCAGTTGTTGTTTTTCTTCAATTTTATTTGGACCATTCGTTTGTAAACGTTGCTGACGTTCTTCGCTAGAAAGACCCGTTTGCTTCGTCTTAGTCTGCTCGATTACTTTTGTTGAGGAAAGTTGATACCATTTCATTTCGTGTACCTCCTATTTACTTGATACCTTTATTATAGAGAGGATTTTCTTCACAAAATGGTCGATAATTTCAGTGGCCCCTGAAAAAAATGGGGCCGAGATTATTAAAGAAAGGAACAACCCGCATTTTAGCGGGTTGTTCCTTTCTTTTAAATATTTTCTTGTTCGACCACCAATTGACTTTTGCCAATTAACGCTTTGACATCAATACTTTCACCATTTTTACGTCGGTCTGCTAACTCAACTGAGGTGGTAAACAACAAGTCACTAGAAGAGTTCAACGCTGTTTCAATGGAATCTTGGACTACGCCGACGATAAAGCCAACGCCGACGACTTGCATGGCAATGTCATTGGAAATGCCAAACAAACTACATGCAAGCGGAATTAACAACAAGGAACCACCAGCAATTCCTGAAGCCCCACAAGCAGAAACAGCGGCGATGATACTCAACAATAATGCTAAATAGATTGGCACGGACATGCCTAATGTGTGGACTGCCGCCAATGTCATAATGGTAATCGTAATGGCTGCGCCGCCCATATTAATCGTTGCGCCTAGCGGAATAGAGACCGCATAAGATTCTTCATTTAAATCCATTGCTTTCGCCAATTCCATATTAATGGGAATATTGGCCGCAGAACTGCGTGTAAAGAATGCGGGAATCGCACTTTCCTTTAATACAAAAAAGACTAACGGATACGGATTTTGCCGAATATTCCAAAAAACAATCGCTGGATAAACGACTAAAGCAACCACGGCCATCGTACCAATTAACAATAATAATAACTGACCATACTTGGCTAACCCTGCAATGCCTGTGGTTGCCACCGAATGAAACACCAAACCTAGAATTCCAATTGGCGCAATGCCGATAATCATTTGAACGACCGTGGTAATCCCTGTTGAAAGATTGGCAATCACATCCTTGGTAGCGACCGAACTTTGACGTAACCCAATACCGATTAATGAGGACCAAAATAAAACAGATAAATAATTGCCTTCAATCATCGCTTGAATCGGATTTTGGACAACGCTTGTTAACACATTGCTTAAAACATCACTAAGTTGCGTTGGGGCTGCTTGCGCTTCCTGCGCCGCCTCCAAGACAATCTTAACGGGAAACAGATAGCTTGCCGTCACGGCAACAACAGCTGCCAAAAATGTCGCTAACAGATACACAACTAAAATTGATCCAACATATGTTTTCGCCCCAGCCTTTTGTTGGGCTAGCGACGCAATAATTAAGACAAAAACTAAAATCGGCGCAATTGCTTTTAAGGCGCCCACAAACAATTCACCAAGAACGCTGATGAAGGTCCATTCTGGCACCAAGAAACCCAAGGTGGTTCCAATCACAATCCCTATCATGATTTTTTGAATTAACGATAATTTCCGAATCGCTTTGACCATTCACTTCACGCTCCTTTAAAATAAAATACAGTTTGGGACATACTACCATAATTATTAAGATAAAAAAAGAGTGTTTCTCAAAAAACTTTCATTTTTCGAGAAACACTTGGTCAACTCATCAATTTCGTCTATTTTTCTGAAGACTTTTCCGCTGAATGTTCTTTGTTTTTATGGTGATGGTGGTGATGACTTTGTTTAGAATACAAGTAGGATTTTGCTACGACCGAAATAAACATAGCCATAATCCCCAAGCCTACTGTAGCATAAATCATGGTGAAAATTTTTCCCAAGTCAGTAACTGGATGCACATCTCCATAACCAATCGTGGTTAACGTCATGAAACTTAAATATAACGAATCTAATGGCGACAATTTTTCCACTGTTGAATAAAAAATAGTCCCACTCAACAACGTGGTTGCCAGTAAAAAGAACAAGGCACGAGTGTCTTCTTTTTTTAAGATACCTAAAAAAGATGAAAATAATTTTTTGACAGAAATAAGTAAAGATAGCAAAAAAATGACCTCTTTCTATTGTTAATCTCTTCTTAACGTTAGCACTTTTTAGATGAAGTTCAACTTTTTAATTGGTGTGGTTAAAGAAAATTTATTTTTTTGTTATTTATAATACACTTCATCTAAAAACAATCCTTGTGCAGGAGCCGTTTCACCTGCACCTTCTCGGACTTTTGTTGCGAATAATTCGTCAATTATCGCTAATTCTTTGGTGCCTGCACCAATTTCTAAAAGTGTCCCAACGAGGATGCGGACCATTTTATGCAAGAAACCATTGCCCACAAAAGTGAACTGTAACATTTCGCCGTTTCTTTCAATCGTAATCTTTTCAATCATTCGAGTAGTCGATTTTTTGGTTTTTTTCAATGCTGAAAAGCCAATAAAATCATGGGTTCCTATTAATTTTTGGCAAGCTTGTTCCATTTTTTCTTGATCCAACGCTTTGGGAAAGTGAAAACTATGATACCGTTCAAAGGCATTAGGAATTGGGCTATTCCAAACATAGTAGCTGTATTGTTTGCCTGTGGCGTTATACCGTGCATGAAAACGTTCAGGCATTTCTGTAACTTCTTTAACAACAATATCGCCAGGTAAATATCGATTTAAAAAGGATAACATTTCGGTTGTTGTTAGTGAACTAGTCGTTTTAAAATTCGCTACTTGACCACGTGCATGTGTGCCGGCATCCGTTCTGCCTGAGCCAATAATTTCAATCGGTTCACCTGTCATTTGTGTTAAAATACTTTCAATTTTCCCTTGAATCGTTTTCTCTGAATTGCCTAGTCGTTGCCAACCTGAGTATCTTTTACCATCATATTCAATGGTTAATTTTATGTTGCGCATGGGCGAAGCTCCTTCGTATTCTTTTTCTCTCTTATCATAGCAGAAGTAGGTGGATTTTTCTTCTTTTCCAAGAATAAAACACCTCTTTTCTATAGAAAAGAGGTGTTTTATTTAGTTTAATCCTGCAATTTTCAATTCTTCAACATTCGCTGCTTTAGCATTTTCAGTCACTACGGCTTTAAATGTCACTTGGTCGCCCTCTTTTAAGAATAGCGCCAGCGGACTGTTATTAGTCGTTACGCTAAAAATGGTTTTTTCATCTTCTAGTAAAAATGAAACTACCGTTTGCGCTTCCCCAGCTACTACTGAGACACGAGCTACTTTACCTTGCATCGTTTTCAAGTTGGCTTTGTCTGTATTTTCATTGTTACTTCCTTTGGTTACTAACTCAATTCGATAAGCGTCTAATGCGCCTTGTGCCGTGTCTGCATCAATCACAATATCATTATCTACGGCGTTTATATAGACATATTTTTTGAAAATCCCTTTACTGTCCATTAACGAAACAATCCACGTTGGCACGCCATCAATGTTATAAAGGACTGGCATACTAGCTTTCCATTTCTTTTCTGGATAAATTTTTGAAGCGATAGAAATGGCGCCATCACTATCCATAATGCCGACTTTAGTATCACGATAATACGTAACTTGGCCTGTTCGGGCATTGATTAAGGAATAACCTAAAGCGGAATCTTGGTCTTTTTCACTACTTGTAAAGTCCGTAAAATAAAGCAACTGGTTCCCTTCCTTGTTCATCATCGGCGTAATTTGTCCTGATGCATAAATACCATTTTCAGTTGGAATTTTAACATCTTTTTTGGCACCAAACATTGTCTGGTTCCACCAGCCTTGACTGTAACGACCAAAGAATTCATTTAAGCTATTCGCCGCTGAGCTAGTAATCGGCGCATCAACGAAACTTGGGGCTTTTTGACTGTCATAAACGTTAACTTCTCCTGTTGTAGCATTTAATACCGCCGTTTTAAATTCATTATAGTGCATGCGACCAGAAACCCCATACTCTTTATAAAGCGCTTGAATATAGTAAGGATTCCCTTGGTCGTCCAGCTCTAAATTAATTGTGCCAGTTGCTGCATAACCTGGATAAGCGGAATAAATTTTTCGTGCGGCATCTTTGCCAAAGTAAGCTGAAGGAGTATAAACAATTGGTTTTTCTACAAATTCTGGCTGTGCGTTGATATCTGTCGCACTAATGATGAAATAGCCAGGTACTTCCCCCAGTTTTAGCCATTTAAAGAAGCCATTAAATTCGACTGTTGCTACATAAACATACTCACCATTGACAACTTGTGCCGTTATACCATCCAAAGTAAACATATTGGAATTGGGAATGACAGAAAATTTCTGTAACATTTTTCGTTTCGCCGTTTGTGGTGCAATCGCAATGGGTGTTTCTTTCGCCGAAGTTAAAACTTCAGCTTTTTCTTCCGTTTTTAAAGGAATCGTTTGATAAATTTCATCAATAGAAGAGATTCTGGTAATACTACTGACAATAGTCAACAAAATCATTGCCAAAACGGCAACACCCAAAATTTTGCCAGACCAGTCTTTGTTAGCCGTTTTGTTGGTATTCTTCCCTACTTCTTTGCGGCCCTTTTGGATACCAGGAACTTCGACTTTACTAGCCAAGTGTGTACTTAATAACACCCCACTAGCAATCACTGCGCCAATCAGATTAATCCATAACACGGTTGAAAGATTTTTACTTGGCAAAGTCACAAATAAAAAGATACCTAACAAGAGCAATTCCATCACCATTAATAGAATGGTCCCCTTACTCTTTTTCCCTTTATTCGCTACAATTTTGGCGCCATTCGCAACTAAGATCCCGATACCAAAAAATAACGTTAACCCAATAAAATTAAAAAACATTCACTCGCCCTCCTCATAGATAAGTAAAAAAAGTGCTCCCACGCATTGTAGAAGCACTTCCTGTGATCCATTCTATTATAACGTTTTCTATTTTTACTGACAATATCGTTGAAGCAAAATCAGTCGGAAGGCTTAGAGTTCTGAAGAACGTTTATTTCTCTGGCTGAATATAAGGAACGATAGGTGTCGTCACGCCAATTGAAGCGCCACGAACAAAAGGTTCATTTTGTAAGGCTTTGAAATTTTTAGTTTGTCCGGTGAGCATGACTCCCCAAATAGGTAATTTTTCGACTTTTTTATTTTTATTTTGTTGGATAAACTTTTGGCCTTCTTGGTTGTCAGCAAACATGGGGGATTTTTCTAAGGTTTCAAAAAAGTGTTGCTTGTCGTTTTCAGGATCAAATATTTCGTTGTGATCGTCCATGCTTAATTGAAAACCATAAGGCAGCGTACCAGAAGGACCTTCTGCTTCATTAACCGTTTCGGAGTAAACATAGAGCCAAACTAAGTTGATATTGCTCGGTAACATTTTGCGGACTTCTTCATATGGATAAGGTTTATCAAAAGAAATCGCCACTTCCGCTACTTGGTTTTCCATTTTATCTAATTCACTTAATTCGTTTTTGATACCACCATAGTAATTGGTAATCGCTGGGTTATAAAAAGATGCTACTTTCTGCTTGGTTTGTCGGTTGTATTCATAAAAATTCTTAGAAGAATAATAGCTACCAGGATAGACTTCATTCCAGTCAATCGAATTTCTGAAAAAGCTATATCTGCTACGTAAATTACTCCACTCCACCGTGTAACCATCAATATTTTTTGAACGATTAGTTACAACTTCGCCCCCAAAAGGCGAACTATTAGCAATTACTTGGGAATCTAATTGAGTGTTTGGTGAAGCAATCATTTCTTGATCATTAATTACTTCTAGTAGGGTATGATAGTTTTTCGTCGAAAGTTTATCCATTCCCACAAAAAAACCGACAAACAATACGGCAAAACTAACAACGGTTATGGCACCAATCACGATAAATTGTTTTCTTTTCGCTTTACGAATACTTTTTTTTAAATCCACTTCTATTCCTCCAGTTCTTTTTTTAATTTTTGACGTGTGCGATACAATTTTTTGCGAACATTTTCAACAGATAATTCTAAAATCAACGCAATCTCGGCATACGATAATTGATAATAATATTTCAAAAGCAATAGTTCTTGTTCCTCATCTTTTAAGGAATCAATCAATAATAATAACTCTTGCCCTTCCATTTTTTCTATTGATTGCACAGGATGGCTGTTTGCCACAAAAGTGCGTTCTCGTTTCTTTTTTCGATACATCGTAATGTAGTAATTAAATGTTACTCGGAAAAACCACGGGCGTAGATTTTCTGATGTAATTTCAGGTAATATTGAAAAAATCGTTGTATACGTTTGCGACACTGCATCTTGTGCATCTTCAAGACTTGCTCCTCGGCGAATCAAGACTTGGATGACTTCTTGCCCCAAAGAAAATAGTACTTCGTCAAAATTTGCCTCCTTTTTCATCTGATTTCTCCTTTCACTTATACAACGTTTCAACTAGGGAAAAAGTGGACAGTCCTTCGTTCATTATTTTTATGTATTTTTTCTCTCAATAAAAAATACTCCTGCTTAGGCAGAAGCATTTTTTGTTTTTGCTTATTTATCATTTTCCAATGACTAATCTTCGTGTATAAACGGCTTGCCCAGAATGCATCACTGCATCATCAATCGCTGAAACTAAACGCACTTGTCTAGTCACCGGCGGGGTCCAATTTTTATCAATCACGTCTGACAATTGTTCTTCTTTGACTTGGTCTAAATAGCTTTTGGTAAGTGCCACACTGGCAGCCAAATAGTCACTAAGCAATTGCTTTTCTGCCACCACGACTTTCGCCGCTTCTTCTGGTGTGTGATGCCAGTCTTCTGTTTCATCTGGCAAATCCAAGGCAAATTTTTCTGTCCAGTGTTGGCTAAGCCATAACGGTTCACTATGATTAAGTGCGGAAATTTGTAGGTCTAATTCTCTGGCTGTGTGCCACATCAGCCAAGTAACAGACTTGATTAATGGTGCGGGCATCGTGTTTGCTTCGGCAACGGTCATTTGCGCAAGTGTTTCTTCAAAACGTTCGTGCGCTCGGTCAAGGGTTTCACTAGAAAGTTGAGTGACTTTCATAAAAATACCTCCTTTGTGTTGGTGCCTGTTCTTTCGTTTCTATTTTCTATTATACTGCAAAAGAATCCGTTGTAGTTCTTTTTTGGCTGCGGTATCTGCGGAAAGGGTAAATGTTTGAATAGGCCTTCCATTTTCTTGCCGATTGCCTCTATCATCCATCTCATAAAAACCATCTGTAAAAGAACCACTACTGTGATATTCATAAATTTCACCATCATCACCAAGTAAATATTTTATAATTGGTTTTCCTAAATCAGCAACTTCATTATAGCCTGCTGCTAAAGCCGAAGTCATTACTTTATCAGACTGGCCCAAGGTGCCATCTTTCGAAGTATAAAATGTTACCCCACCCAAGGCTTGAATAGAGTAGCTATTTTGTCTAGATGAATCTTGCCGCTGAACTAAAATAGCTTGCCAATCTGGTGTTAATGCATACCAATCACCTTTACCACTAGCTCCATGATCAAAAAATCTAGTGGTAACAGCCATTCCACCAATTTCTGCTCGTTTACTAGCCCAGAGCAGAAATTCATTAGTTATTGCTCGCTTCTCTGACTCCGTATAATTCATTTCGTTTAATCTTGTTGAACTATTTTGCTGTGAACTCATTGTTTGAGGTATGGTTTTCAAACTCTCTTTACTAATTTTTGTTGTTTGGGTTGTTTTGCTGGAACTTTTTGTTTGTTTTTCAGAATTTTTCCCACCAGTAACAATAATAAAAATAAGTAACCCAATAATGACTAGTAGCAGTATAATCACAACAAAGAAGTATTTATTTTTTTGGTGACGATGATTAAACATACGCTTTAACTCCTTTTCTAAATCAGTGCTCTATTACTTTATGACAATCTGATCCGCCACTCGATTCATACTACTTAAATCACCCACATCAAAAAAATTTTTCCAAATTTTATTCATATTAGCTTGTCCCAAGTTTATCGCTGTTGGTTGAGCGGATGAATTATCCAGTTTCGTTTTAACAACATAATAGTAAATCATTTCACCATCACGTCCGAACGCATAGATTTGCGAGGGAACACCGCCAACACCTTGTATATTTTTCCCAGTTGCAAAAAACATTTGATCATTTTCACTAGTGTTATCACTTAACTTACTACTTACTTTGGTTAACGTTATAGTATTCATATTGGATAAAGCAATCTCTTGAACTGATTGATTCGAATTTTCTTGAGCTGGATAGCCATTAAACCGCCATCCTGAAGGCGCACCCAAAATAACTAACGCCGCACGTTGGCTAGTGGAGAGTTTTTTTACTGCTTCTGCAGCCACATTTTCTTCATCTGAAATAGTAGTAACTGCTGAACTACTTTCACTTTCTTTCACCACTGAGGTACTTGAATAACTGCTAACGGTCTTTGTAGAGGAAGATGGTGTTGCATCTACTTCTTCTACCGTCTTTCTTTTTAAATTTGTTTGCCCATTCACTAAGATGAATACTAATAATCCAATAATAACAATTAATAATCCAATCACTATTCCTAAATACTTGTTATTATGATGTCGATCACTTCTCATTAAAAATACTCTCCTATCATATAGAAAGGTAATATTTCCTTTCACTTATTCTACTAATGATTATTTTAACACAATCATTAAACAAAAAATGAAAAACGTCTGTTTCTTTCCTTTCATTTCTTCAAAAATAACACCCCCCTAAGTAAAAAAGAATTGACAATTCTCTTAGTTTCCCTTAGTATGTGGAAAAGTACCTTTAAGATAGTCCGAGAGGCTAACAAGGCAAAGTTCTGTAAAATTCTGTATTTTTGTATAGTGAATGATACGAGATGTCTTGCCCTTTTTTTGTGTGCAAGGCTTTTTTTGCGCGGTGCTTAATCAATTTATTTGGGAGGCAACAAAGTGGAAAAGAAAAAACGTGAAGTGAAAGGTATCTCATTTACCAAAAAAATGGTGATTTCATTGGTGGGAGGTTTAATCGTTGGGCTCGGCTTTTTATTTTTAAGAGAGCACCTTATTCGCAGCAATCAAGGCGCTGTGTGGCAGACAATCAATCAGATTCTTTTCCAAGATATTTCAGATCCTGAAAAAGGACAATCTGCGATTGGGCTTTTCTATATTATTGGTCAACTATTTATCAACGGCCTACAATTAGTGATTGTGCCGATGGTCTTTACTTCAATTACTTTAGCCATTTGTCATATTACCGATACGCAAAAATTAGGACGAATTTCTTATAAAACAATTTTTGGCTTTTTATCGATGTCACTGATTGCACTATTAACGGCTGGAATTGTGGGCTATAGCGTATATTTAACTGGCGCTTTTAATGTGACGTTATCTGAAACGCTAGCTCCTGTCGAAGTAAGTACGAGCGGCAACCCATTAATGGTGATTGTCAATGCTGTCACGAAAAATATCGGTTCTGCATTTAGCGACAATGGTGCGATTTTAGCTGTTGTTGTGTTGGCAGTGATTACTGGTTTATGTATTAATGCATTAGGGGATAAAATTCGTGTTTTCAAAAAATTAATTGAAGAAGTCAATGCGATGGTCACGTTATTTTTAACCTTTGTAATTACTAAATTTGCTCCTATCGCCGTCTTTATGTTGTTAGTTCGGACGTTTGCTTCTTACGGGATTGATTATTTAAAACCAGCGTTAGTCTACGTCGTAACAACGACAGCGACGCTCTTAGCCTTTTTGATGATCGGTTACCCATTATTTATCTTATTTGCGACAAAATTAAATCCTGTTCCTTTTATTAAAAAGATTATGAAAGTTGTGGTCTTTGGATTTTCTACTTCTTCTTCGGCAGCCACTTTACCGTTAAATACAAAAACAACGGTTGAAGAGTTAGGTGTCGACAGCGATGTTGCCGCCTTTGTCTTGCCGTTAGGAATGACTATTAATATGAACGGCACAGCGATTATGCAAGTAATTGCGGCTATTTTTGTGGCGGGCGTAGCTGGTTATGAAGTGACACCAGCTAATATTGCCTTGATTGCCATTTTAGCTTTAATGTCATCTATTGGTACACCGGCGGCACCTGGCGCTGGCGGAATTATCCTTTTCACTATTTTAACTGGTTTAAACTATAACAATGAGATTGCGATTGCGACGTATTCATTGATTTTAGCCATTAATCGTCCAATCGAAATGCTCGTTACTAGCCTAAACGTGGTTGGTGATAGCGCCACTGCGATTTATGTCGCACATTCGGAAGATTTGTTGGATGAAGCCACTTATCTGACTGATGTCGCTGACTTGCAAAATGCGGAAGCGGAGTAATTAATGAAAAAGCAGACTTCTTGTATGGAAGTCTGCTTTTTTATTATGTTTTTAGTGAATCCGTAATTTTTTACTTCTTCGATTTACTTTTACGAAAAACTAAAAGACACCCACTGGCGATAGCTAGAAGACCAATAATCACAAGCGCGATCGATTTCTTTTCTCCTGTGCTCGGTAAAAATTGGCTAGCTTTTCTGAAACCACCTTGCCTTGATGGCTTAACTTGTTTCGTACCAGTTTGATCAACTCCTGTACTAGTATTTAAGTGTCCATTATTCCCCCCATTTTTTTGTTCCTTTTTATTTTCCCCACTATTTTTCAATGTTAATTGCTTCACTGCCAAGCGTAGCTCTGCTTCTGCTTGGTCTACTTCTGCTTGTGTCGCTGTTGTTTGATCTGCCACAGTTTGCGCTTGTTTCAGTGCTTCGCTGTAGGCTTTCCAGCTACTTGCGGTGTAGTCTTTTTCTTGGTTTTTCTCGTTTTCTTTGATGATTTTCAACAAGTTGGTTTTATCTACTTCTTTAGTTGGCACTTTTGCCAATTGCTTCACCGCCGAACGTAGCTCTGCTTCTGCTTGGTCTACTTCTGCTTGTGTTGCTGTTGTTTGATCTGCCACAGTTTGTGCTTGTTTCAATGCTTCGCTGTAGACTTTCCAGCTGCTTGCGGTGTAGTCTTTTTCTTGGTGTTTCTCGTTTTCTTTGATGATTTTCAACAAGTTGGTTTTATCTACTTCTTTAGTTGGCACTTTTACCAATTGCTTCACTGCCGAACGTAACTCTGTTTCTGCTTGGTCTACTTCTGCTTGTGTCGCTGTTGTTTGATCTGCCACAGTTTGCGCTTGTTTCAGTGCTTCGCTGTAGGCTTTCCAGCTACTTGCGGTGTAGTCTTTTTCTTGGTGTTTCTCGTTTTCTTTGATGATTTTCAACAAGTTGGTTTTATCTACTTCTTTGGTTGGTACTTTTACCAATTGCTTCACTGCCGAGCGTAGTTTTGCTTCTGCTTGGTCTACTTCTGCTTGCGTTGCTGTTGCTTGATCTACCACAGTTTGTGCTTGTTTCAATGCTTCGCTGTAGACTTTCCAGCTGCTTGCGGTGTAATCTTTTTCTTGGTGTTCTTTTTGTTCCTGAATTAATTTTTCTAACGCTTCTTTCGTTACTTCAGGAGTTGTTTTAACTGTGATTGAACGCGAGCTGCCATTTAACCCCGCACTATTTAAAGTGATAATATTTTGGTCAACAGAAATTTCTGGGTCCGCTGCGACTACTTCAAGAATGCCCTTATCAAATTCAATAGAAACGGATGCATTATTTTGTAAAGGATTCGCAAGAGTTAAGCGATAAACACCGTTATCAATTTTTTCTGAAATAACCGACATTGGATCATACGCATACAGTCTTGCAATTTCTTGGTCATTATTCCATGTATTCATCATGACATAATTACCTGCTTCAATGGCTTGTAAGTTTGCTGTATTTTCTAGAACAGTATAGCCTTTGTTTTTAGAAAGAGCTGCGATTTCTTCATTCGTTTTCCCAACCACTGTTAAATATTCGTAAGTACCATTTTCAACAGTCTTGCCATAATTTTTACTAATTTTAGCAAATGTATTTGTATAGGTTTTATCATTAACAAAGTATTCGTTAATATCTCCGTAGCGACCAGAGCGTTCTTCTATTTGAACATCAAGCGTATTCATTGAATTAGGAAAAACATAGCCAATGTTATTCAATGGATTCGCTGCGCTTAAACTAATCCAAGAATTATCTTTGTCTGAACCTTGGTTAAGCTTCACTTCCTGTGGATGAATCATCCGATTATCGAGGATTGTTTCAATCGAAGCATCTGTCGTACCAGTAATGCCACTTCCCAAATTAATGATTTGACCATCTAATAGGAACCAAGATTTTTTAGCAACTAAGTTCATTCCTTCATTACTTTTATCTAAAAACATTCCTATAGAGGCAACCTGTCCATTATTTGAGCCACCTACCCATGACTGGGGACTGCGTTTCCCTGTATAAGCACCATTTGCCAATTCTCTTGTGTCAACTGTCGTTCCTGGTAATCGATATGGATCGATCGTTGCCCAGTATCCTTCATCAAACTGAGCAAAGTCTTGATTGTATAAATAAAGCATGCCGTCTGCTGTATGCCAGCCTTTTTTATTTTCCGTATTCCCAAATTCATAGTTTCCGACACGTTGTGAATACATACTAATACCCACCGCATATTCGTTATTTTTCTGTAGGACTCGATCCATCGAACCATATACATTTAAAGATTGCATTGGTGTCGCTTGGGCTGGTAACGCACTATTCACCACATTTTTCAAGTCAATTAACGCTTCAAAATCTCTTGGTTTTTTAAAGAAATGATAGTATGACCCACTTTGTTGAAGCCACGTTTGGATAGATGTATAAATGTCATTTCTTAAATTTTCTGGTGCAAATTTTGCAATTAAGGTTAAATTAGCTATTGTTTCTTTACCCGATTCAAACTCTGTAGTAAAAGGATTCGTTTCTGGCGCTCTGGAAATACTTCTACCAGAAACCATCGATGGCATTTTTCCATTTACCATCAATTGTAAGTAACCTTTATCAACAACATTAAATAAATTACTAATGTTAGGGTCATTCATCTCCCAGTCGGAACCTTGTAAAATAGTCTGAATTCGTCCAAACCCTTTTAGCAACTCATTCCCGTAACTGCCGTTGTACGGAAAATAACCATGTTGAATCAAGGAACCATCAGGATATAAGCCATCACCAGAGGAAACACTTTTTAAAACGGACGGAACAGCTTCTTGTACTTGTACTAGGCGTTGATTATCTTCTAACAAAAGTCCAGTACCTAAAACGGTGATTGAAATATCTGTTAAGTTAGCTCCTGTTGCACGATAAATTGGCCATTGTATGTTTGGATCTTTTGCATACAGCATCAGCGGAGCAGTAAATTTATTTAATTTTTCTGCATCTGTATTCAATAGGTCATCATGTAATAAAATCAATGTATCTGTTAGCGGCTGCGCGGAACCAATTTGCCAATCCCACCAGTTACCTGTGTAATACGTTCCATTGTATTTTTTTGTATCAATCATAAATTCAATGCCTTTAACAATCGCATCATAAACTTCTGGTTTTTCAAAAAGCTCACTTGATGGTTCATAGTAGCCTAACGCTAATTTTTTAATATTGGTAAATTGAGTCGTGTAATCAGCAGACACTGTATCCGATGGTTTTCGTTCCCACAGATACTCACGATCTGCTGCTTGATTAAGCGTTTGCCATAATGCTAAACTCTCCGTAGCAATCTGGGCACGATACTGTTGCACATCTGCATCGTTATCATACTGCGTTGTACCTAACAATCGCATTTTCCATTTTGCTCGCATTTCCGCATATTGTTTATTTTCTGCTACAACAGTCACAGGAATTGTATCACTAATTTCTGTTCCTTTAATTTTGACTGTTACCTTCGCTTCACCACTCTTAACTGCTGTTAAATTACCCGTTTGGTCAACCGTCACAATGGTAGGATCACTACTCGACCACTCAATCTGATCCTCTGTGATATCTACTCCAGCTGGTGACACTTCAAAGGCTAGCTGTTGCTTTCTTTTTTCACTAATAGTCAGGTTCTCTGTTAAAAGTTTAATCGCTTCTGGCAATCGTTTTTTTTCATATGCTTCAAACGAAATAATACTTGAACTGTAAAATTGCTTATTTGTGTGTTGCCACATTTTCATCTGCTGATATTTTACAAAACGTGCTTGTACATTATTGCCATCAATATATTTTTTAGTAGGTTGGCCACCTTGCCCATTCTCTTCTTTAAAGATAGATTGATAGCTTTCACCATCTGTTGAAACTAAGATTTCATACACAGGACTTTCTGCATGCAACTGTAAAACGAGTTCGCCAATGTTTTTTACTTCACCCAAATCAACAATTAACCATTGTTCATCTTGCTTATCAGCGGACCAGCGTGTTGTTTCATCGCCATCAACAGCTTTTTCGCCAACAAATTGAGGGTATTTCCAATTCTCTCCAATTTTTCCTCCTTCTACACCAGAATATGTCACTTCTTTTTGTAAAAATAAATCAGTTATTTCTTCTGCAGATGCACTCATCGCAGTTAGCGAGAAGCCTGTAAGCATGAAAGCAACAACGACTATTATTTTTTTAATCATATTTCTCCCCATATCTTTCTATTTTTAAGCAACCAATCCGACTTTTCCAAACACTTTTTTCTGATAATTTAATCAACTTCCTCCTCTACTAAGTATTCTATATAAAAATTAGGCATGAAAAGACAACCTAAAGTAATTACTTCAGACAGACTTTTCATGCCTAGTTTTCCCTAGTCACATGAAATATTATACATGTTTACGCTTTCACTTTAAGGTAATTTTTAATTACTGTCAATAGCGTTTTCTTCATTGAAGAGCTTATTCAACTTTTCTCGTTAAAAATATTGATTTTTATGATAATCCCTTAATTTTTTCTCATTTTAAAATAATAATCATGGATGCTGAACCTGTTTCTGAGGCACAACAATTGGACAATTTTTTTGAAAAAACGAGAGGAATGACCATTGTTTTTTGCCATTCCTCTCATTTTTATTTATTGTTTGAACGGTAACGTTTCTCTCAAACCAGTTTGATTGAATTTTTTTATTTTCTATCAGACAAACAGACTAAAGATATTTTACTTCATATATTTTTCAAGC
The DNA here is from genome assembly GCF_051711865.1 of Enterococcus sp. DIV2419. Classification (NCBI taxonomy): domain Bacteria; kingdom Bacillati; phylum Bacillota; class Bacilli; order Lactobacillales; family Enterococcaceae; genus Enterococcus; species Enterococcus sp. DIV2419. The sequence continues at coordinate 461,691 of NZ_JBIONS010000001.1, read as the reverse complement.
AATGACTTGATTCATAGAACTTACTGAGCAACCAGCCTACTTCCTATTTATGATACGGTTCCCCTTTCATAATCCGAAAACCACGATAAATTTGTTCCACTAATACCAAACGCATTAACTGATGTGGATAAGTTAAGCGGCCAAAAGAAATTTGTTGGTTACTTCGCCGAAGGACTGAATCACTGAGACCTAAGGAGCCACCAATGACAAAGGTTAGATTACTTTTGCCACTAATCCCTAATTGTTCAATTTCTTTTGAAAATTCTTCACTAGATAATTGTTTGCCATTAATGGCTAAAACAAAGACGTATTCGTTGTCATTAATTTTCCCCAAAATACGTTGGCCTTCTTTTTCTTTGACTTGAAGCATTTCAGCGTCACTGAGTTTTTCTGGGGCTTTTTCATCTGGTACTTCAATGATTTCCATCTTGGCATAGCTATTTAAACGTTTCAGATATTCATTAATGCCTTGAATCAGGTATTTTTCTTTCAGTTTTCCGACTGTTACTAGTTTAATTTTCACCTATTCCACTACTTTCTCGTTTTCTCTTCTTTCTTATTTTAGCACGAAGTTTGGCTACTTTCCACAACGTTTCCACATACTTATACACATATACACAGAGTTATCCACAGAACAAACTAAAAAATTACTTTATTTAACAGCTTTTTCAATACAAACACATATTCGCCACTGATTTGTCCACATTATCCACATTCTGTGGATAACTTTCTTAAAAACTATACACAGAGTTATTCCCGATTTGTTCACATTTTTCTGTGTATAACTTTTTCATTCGTATTTTTTCTGTAATTTTTCCCTAAGTTGTTCATAAAAAATTCAAAGCTATTCGATAGACTAAAGGAGTAGGAAACAGATATACTTAATATAGAAAATTCAGATGCACTTATTGGGAGGTTATTTTATGCAACGAAAAGATGTTACACCTAATTCAGATAAAAAAAGTTTATTGCAAAAATTTGGGATTGGTTTAGCTGGCGGCTTACTTGGTGGCGCCCTTATTCTAGGAGGCGCTTATTCTGGGATTATTCCCACACCCAACGGCGGAAATAATGCGGCGACGACGACATCCACTAATCACGGCGACACAAAAGTCAGCAATGTAAGTTACAATGTGTCTAGCGATGTCACAAAAGCCGTGAAAAAAGTTCAAAATTCTGTGGTTTCTGTCATTAATATGCAAAGTGCTAGCAACAATTCTTCGGCAGATGATCCTTTTGGGGGATTGTTCGGTGGGAATGAAGGTACTCAAGACTCTTCCGGCAACAATGGTAACGATTTAGAAGCAGCCAGTGAAGGTAGTGGGGTTATTTATAAGAAAGATGGTAAAACGGCTTATGTCGTGACAAATAACCACGTCGTAGATAAAGCGCAAGGATTGGAAGTTGTTTTATCTGATGGTACCAAAGTGAAAGGCGAATTAGTCGGAACCGATGCTTACACGGATTTAGCCGTGATTAAAATTTCTTCCGACAAAGTTGATCAAGTCGCTGAGTTTGGGAATTCTAGTAAAATCACAGTCGGTGAGCCTGCTATTGCGATTGGTTCCCCTCTAGGCTCTGATTATGCTAACTCTGTCACACAAGGAATCATCTCTTCTGTGAATAGAAATATTACCAATAAAAACGAGTCTGGTGAAACCATCAATATTAATGCCATTCAAACCGATGCTGCCATCAATCCAGGAAACTCTGGTGGTCCACTAATCAATATTGAAGGACAAGTCATTGGCATTAACTCAGTAAAAATTGTGCAATCAACTAGTCAAGTGAGCGTTGAAGGGATGGGCTTTGCCATTCCAAGTAATGACGTAGTCAACATTATCAACCAATTAGAAAAAGATGGTAAAGTGACGCGGCCAGCTCTCGGGATTACGATGTCTGATTTAACAGGTATCTCTTCACAACAACAAGAACAAATTTTAAAAATTCCAGCTTCTGTAAAAACTGGCGTAGTGGTTCGTGGTGTTGAAGCAGCGACCCCTGCTGAAAAGGCTGGATTGGAAAAATACGATGTTATCACGAAAGTTGACGGCCAAGACGTAAGCTCTACTACAGATTTACAAAGCGCGCTTTACAAGAAAAAAGTTGGCGACAAAATGGAAGTGACTTATTATCGTGGTTCTAAAGAAATGAAAGCAACCATCGATTTAACCATTGATAAATCAGCTTTAACACAACAAAATAATCGCAGCAATCAATAAAAGAAAGAAACGACCTGTTATTCAAACAACAGGTCGTTTCTTTCTTTTATTCTCCTACCGCAAATGCAGAACCAACTTCTGCATCAAAAGGCAATTCTAAGATTCCTTTTTTAGCAGGTGCATTTGGTAAACGTAATTCTTTTGCTGAACAAATCATTCCAAAACTTTCTTCCCCACGTAAAACCCCTGGCCAAATCATTAAACCATCAGGCATCATTGCGCCTGGCTTGGCAACAACTACTTTTTGTCCTGCTTTGATGTTCGGTGCGCCACAAACAATTTGTAAGATTTCGCCGTTGTCTACTTCTGTTTGTGTGATAGATAAATGATCTGAATCTGGGTGTTTTTTACATGATTTGACAAAGCCAACCACAATTTTAGGGGTGTCGTCTTTTTCAAGGGTTTCTGAAAATCCCGCATCTTTAATCGCTGTATTGACTTTTTCGATTTGCTCGTCTGTTAAAGTTACTTGGCCGGTGCCATTAATGTCGCCTAGAAGCGCTGAAGCATTGAAAATATTCCAAGCTACCACTGTTTCTGGCGCCTCAACTAAACTTACACGTGCCACATCGCCGACACGTTTTACTTGGTTTTCCGCACCTTGATCGTCCGCAACGATGACAAGTAAGACATCGCCAACGTGTTCTTTATTATATGCAAAAATCATTTCTGTTCCTCCTCTGTCGTTTTCCTGTCTTATCTTATCAAAAATTAACCCATTGTGCATACTTTTTTGTCGAAAAACTAAAAGACTTGGAAAATATGTCGCTATGACTTATTCTCCAAGTCCTCAATTTTGAGTGACAAGCCGCTGATCCTTTGAAAAAACAAAAGAAACGTTAGGTCAACTCTCTATTCAATCAATAACTTTTTTTGCTTATTTTTCTTCAGAGTGAACAATTAAGACATCGCAAGGAGCTTGACGAATAATGTAGCTACTGACGCTTCCCATGACCACACGTTCGACTGCGTTTAATCCTGATTGTCCCACCATAATTAAATCAACATTGTATTTTTCAGGTAATTCATGACTCATGACTTCTTTGGGTGAACCAAACATGGTAACTGTTTCAACATTATGAAAATCAACGCTTTCAGCATACTTTTTACAATCGGCCATTAATTCTTCCGCAGCGGCTGTTTCTTGATCAATTAATTGATCATTTAACGTCGAATACCCCATCATTGTATACACTTGATTTTCTAAAATATTTGCAACAATGACTCGGCTTCCGTTTCGACGAGCAACCTCAATTGCACGTTCATAAGCTAAATTGGCTTGATCACTACCGTCTACGCCGACAAGAATATTTTTATACATTTGTTCTTCCATTTTCGTCACCTTCCCGATGGAGGCTGATCTAAAAGGCTTCTTTGGCTAAGAAACTAGAGTCAAAAATGAATTTAGGACCCTTACGCAGAACGCCCTTTTGTCCAGCTGATTCTCTCTTAATTTAATGGTTCCTCTGGTTCATGAAAATTAGCCTAAGCTAGTTAAAAATGCACTGATTTCTTCTTTTGTTTTTCGGTCTTTGTTTACTAAGCGTCCTAACTCTTGACCGTTTTCAATTACGACAAAACTCGGAATACCAAAAATATTCCACTCGGCAGCCACGTCAATAAACTGATCACGGTCGACTTCGATAAATTGAAACGCTGGAAATGCTTCTTCAATTTCAGGCATGACTGGTTTAATGAAACGACAGTCTCCGCACCAATCAGCAGTAAAGAAGAAAACATTTTTACCTTTTTCAACATAAGTTGCTAGTTCTTCTAATGAATTGGGATAAATCATTTAAACATCCTCTACTTTCCGTAAACAATTGTATTAACTGTTGATTTATCCAAGCCACGTAATGCTTGTAACAACATTTCCCGCGCTGCTTCATAATCCGCAATACTAAACATTGTTTGATGCGTATGGATGTAACGACCACAAACGCCGATGACTGTACTTGGTACACCATTATTAGTTGTGTGCGCTGCCCCAGCATCCGTTCCGCCTTTAGAAACAAAATATTGATACGGAATATTGTGTGTCGCAGCTGTATCTAATAAATATTCACGTAAGCGAGGCAATGTGATCAAACCTGGGTCGAAAATCCGTAATAACGTTCCTTCACCTAAATGACCATACGTCCCTTTTTTCGTATGAATATCATCTGCCGCTGAACAATCCACCGCAAAGAAAATATCTGGATTAAATTTATGAACAGATGGTTTAGAACCACGTAAACCAACTTCTTCTTGTACGTTTGCCCCAGCAATTAATGTGTGGCCTAATTCTTCATTTTGTAACGTTTCCAATGCATCTAATACCAACGTACAACCATAGCGGTTATCCCATGATTTACTGATAATATTTTTGCCATTAGCTGTTTTAATCGTTTCTGTTTGTGGAACAATGGAATCCCCTGGACGAACGCCAAAGCTTTCAGCTTCTTCTTTTGAAGAGAATCCTGCATCAAATAACACATCAGAGACTTCTAATTGTTTTTGACCACTCGTACCACGCAACAAGTGTGGCGGAATAGATGAAGAAATACATGGATAGTTCCCTTTACTTGTTTTTAACGTAAAACGTTGTGCTGAAACAACATAGGGATTCCAGCCACCTAAAGGAACTACTTGGAATAAACCATTATCGTTAATTTGAGTTAACATGAAGCCAACTTCGTCCATGTGGGCTGCTACCATTACGCGTGGCGCTGCTTCCACTTTTGAACGTTTAATCCCAAAAATACCACCTAAACCATCATATTGGACATCGTCCACTAATGGGGTGATATGTTCTTTCATGTACGCGCGAATGTCGTCTTCAAATCCGCTGGTTCCTTGTAATTCAGTTAATTCCTTGATTCGTTGAAATGTTTTTTCTTCCATAGATGTATGTCCTATTGCTTTTGATTTGTTGGAAATTACGCCAACCAAGCGTCACTTTTTCTCTAAAAAGTCACTTTATCCTGTCGATAAAAATAGGTACTCCTTTCATATGATTTCACTCTTATTATAACGCAAATACTAGAAAATGCACATCGCTTTCTCTTTTTAAACGTGACAATGAGAATGCCCTAAAAGAATGATTGAAAAACTTTTTTTATTTCTCAGCGGCCCCTTCTCTATGGTAAAATAAGAGTGATACTGACAAAAGTAATAGTAAGCAGAAACCGACCAAGGGAGGTCATACAAATGAACGAAGAAAATGAGTTGACATACTTTAAAGGCGGCTTAGCGCTAGGCGTTGGTCTTGGTTTAGTAGGCGGCATTGCCTCAACCTTGTTCTACCATAAGAAAAAAACAATCTCCGCTGATCTCGTCTTAGAAAATGTAAAAGCTGCTTTTTTAAAAGAAGGACCGATTGAAGGTTCGTGGATTGAGTTTGAGAAAAAGCCCTTGCGGAAATTCGCCATCCACTCCAAAACATATACTGGAGGAATTTGCCGCATTGAAGACGACGGCATTGTTCAATACGAATTCACTGCAGATGCCTACACAGGAACTGTCATTGACATTCAACGATTAAAAGATTAAAAAGATTGTTACAAAAGCACTTATTTGCTTTTGTAACAATCTTTTTTTCTTCTCATTTGTTTTTTGTAAAAGGGATGTTTATTTTATGTCAAAAAAATCAAATCAATGATGAATAAATACTCAAAGATCGAATGTTTTCTGCATGGAAATCAGCTTAAATCTTTACTTATCAACGTTTGTCCACTTTTTTCATAAAAAAGATTAGACATTTTTTAAAAATTGATAAAAGAATAATCATTTCTAACGATTTTTTAATTTCTCCTTTTCATTTTTACATTATACTGAGAGTATTGCTAAAAATGAAAAGGAGCGTGTCAAATGAAGAAATCTGTTTTATTTACTTCATTACTTGTATTATCAAGCTTAGCTTTAGCGGCCTGCGGCGGTGGCAGTGACGATAAAGGAGCTAGCAACGGCGGCAGCGACAACCAAGTATACACAATGGTTGAATCCCAAGAAATGCCTAGTGCCGATCCGTCCCTTGCGACAGATGAAGTGAGTTTTACCACTTTAAATAATGTCTACGAAGGAATCTATCGTTTAGATAAAGACAACAAACCCGCGCCTGCTGGTGCAGCCGAAAAAGCGACTGTTTCAGAAGACGGTTTAGTTTACAAAGTTAAATTACGTGAAGAATCAAAATGGTCTGATGGCAAACCAGTTACTGCTGCAGATTACGTTTACGGTTGGCAACGAACAGTGGACCCTGCCACTGCTTCAGAATATGCCTACATGTTTGAACCAGTAAAAAATGCTGAAAAAATTTCTAAAGGGGAACTACCTAAAGAAGAATTGGGCATTAAAGCAATCAATGATCATGAATTGGAAATCACTTTAGAAACAGCAACACCATATTTTGACGATTTATTGGCTTTCCCTTCTTTCTTGCCGCAACGTCAAGATATCGTTGAACGTTTTGGTAAAGATTATACAAAGAGTAGCGATAAAGCAGTCTACAATGGTCCCTTTACGCTAACTGAGTTTGATGGTCCCGGAACAGATACTAAATGGTCTCTAACTAAAAATGAAGAATATTGGGACAAAGAGACTGTCAAGTTAGATAAAGTCGCTATCAACGTGGTGAAAGAAGCCCCAACTGCCTTAAATCTTTATGAAACCGGTGAAGTGGATGATACGTATTTATCTGGCGAACTGGCCCAACAAATGCAAAACTCGCCTGACTTGGTCCAATTAAAAGCCGCTTCTTCTTTCTATTTAGAAATGAATCAAGCAGATGAAAAATCACCATTGACCAACGCAAACTTACGTCGTGCTATGTCTTATGCCATCGATCGCGATTCATTAGCTAAAAACATTTTAGCCAATGGCTCTCTTCCTTCACAAGGCTTCGTTCCTGTGGATGTCGCGAAATCACCAAAAACGGGTGAAGACTTTGTTAAAGAAGCCGGCAGCGACAAATTAGTCAAATACGACAAGAAAAAAGCTGTGGAATACTGGAACAAAGCGAAACAAGAACTTGGTGTTTCCAACTTAACGGTTGATTTAATGGTAGACGACTCTGAAGGCGCTAAAAAAATGGGCGAATATCTTCAAGGATCACTGTCTGATACTTTGGAAGGCTTAAAAGTAACTGTGACGCCTGTCCCTATGGCTGTTCGCTTAGATCGTACCTTAAAAGGGGATTTCCAAATCGCTGTTCGTGGTTGGAGTGCCGACTATTCAGACCCAATTAACTTCTTAGATTTATTAGAAAGCTCAACTTCTAATAACCGTGGACGTTACAGCAATCCTGAATACGATAAATTCATTGCTGCGTCCAAAACTACAGATGTTAACGATCCTGAAAAACGCTGGGAAGATCTAATCAACGCTGAAAAAACAGTAATTGCTGATATGGGTGTTGTGCCAATTTACCAAAAAGCAGAATCACACTTACGTGCACCAAACGTGAAAGAAATTATTTATCATCCAACAGGTGCTAAATACGACTTCAAGTGGGCGTATAAAGAATAATCACTCGATTAAATTTAGAAAAAGATTTGGAACAATAGCGATTTTGGCTATCATTCCAAATCTTTTTTATATAATTCCGACTAAAGAACCTAACAACCCAAAAATCACAGTAAAAATAATTAAAGCAATCGGCGTGCGTCCTTTTTTCAACATAATAAAACAAAACAGCGTAAACACTAACGGTAATAAATTGGGCATGATTGTATCAAACAACTGTGTTTGAAGGTCTAACTTAGTATCTTTCAAGCGAAAAACAAAAGTTGTCGTTAATTGTACACTCTTCGGAATCAACGCACCCACCACGGAAATTCCTACAATTGTTGCTGAACGAGATAATTTTTTAGTACTTTCGCTTAAAACTGAAATTGCTTTGACACCCATTTTATAACCTAGATTAATTAACCCAATTTTGGCAGCCATATACGGAATATTAAATAACAACAAGAAAACAATTGGTCCTAAGATATTGCCTTCTAATGATAGTTGTGAACCAATCGCTGCTGCAATCGGCAAAACGGTTAAATAAAATAACGCATCCCCAATTCCGCCTAACGGGCCCATCAACGCTGTTTTAATCGCTTGAATGGATTTTGGTGATTCTTTTGACTCTTCCATTGCAATAATCACACCATGCATGAATGTCACCAATTGTGGATTCGTGTTCATAAATTGTAAATGATTTTACAAAGAAAGAGCTAAGTCTTCTTTATCACGATGAATCTTTTTCAGTCCTGGAATTAATGAGTAGGTCCAGCCGCCTGCTTGCATTCTTTCATAATTAAATGAAGATTGTAGCAGATACGAACGGAACATTATTTTTTTTAACTCTTTTTTTGTTATTACTTTTTCGGATATCGTATCATTATATGTTTCTTCAGATGCCATCTTCTTCAAACCCTCCATTATTATTTGATGCAGTGACTGTATTATTTCTTTGTGCGTAAAATTCATATAAAGCAATTGCGACAGCTAAACCTGCAACCGCTAATGTATCTAACCCTAAATAGGCAGCCATAACAAAACCAAAAATAAAGAACGGCACGTAGGATGTTTCCCACATCGTTTTTAATAACATGGCGAAACCTACTGCTGGCATCATACCACCTGCAACGCTCAAGCCATGAATACTCCATTCGGGTAGAATAGAAATGAAACTAGATGCTTTATCAGCACCAAAGAAAATACATAAAAACACTACAAAAAAATAACAAATGAATAAAACGATTGGGACAAAACTAGACAATCTTTCGATCCCTCTTGTATCTGCTTTTTTTGCATAAGCATCAAATTTATGCATAATTGGTGACATCGCTGTATATAACAAGGTAATTAACGCTTGCGCTGCAACTGCGAAAGGAACAGCCAACCCTACGGTTACTTGCGGGTCAGATTTTGTGATAATTGCTAACGCTGTTCCAATAACTCCCCCAATTACTACGTTGGGTGGTTGCGCACCGCCGATTGCTACTGCACCAATCCAAACTAACTCTAGCGTTGCTCCAGTGATTAACCCTGTGTTGACATCTCCCAATATTAAACCAACAATCAGCCCTGTAACAATCGGACGATGAATATGTGTCTGTAAGACAAGCTTATCAACCCCTGCTATCCCAGCCCAAATTCCTACCAAAATTGCCTGTACTAACATTTTTTTCCTCCTATTAGACTTCGTCTACTTTTTATAAACTGTTTCACCATTTACTAAGGTTTCTAGCACTTCGTATTTCTCATCAATAATTGTAAAATTACCTAAAAGCCCTAGTTTGATTTCTCCCATAGATTCGTTCACATTCAACAAACGAGCTGGATTTTTCGTGACTGAATTAATAGCAATCACTTCTGGAAGTAATGCTTTTTCAACAAGGTTGCGAACCATATTATTTAAATGGTTCGTACTTCCAGCTAACTTACCATTGGCTAAACGAACCACATTTTGTTCATCAATAACCATTTCGATCCCTTTTTCTGGTTTTGGATAAACGCCTGGTTGACATCCTTTGGCCCAGATAGAATCTGTCACAGCAATTAAATAGTCCTTGCCTTTTAGTTTGGCTAACACACGTACTAATGAATAATCAACATGTACCCCATCAGCAATAATTTCAGCAAACGTTTCTTCACTATCCAAAGCAGCAACTACTGCGGTTGGTTTCCGGTGACTGATATCTTCCATTCCATTAAACGTATGGGTAAAACTTTTTGCACCTGCTTCGACAGCTGCCATTGCTTGTTCATAGGTTGCAGCCGTATGGCCAATTGAAATGACTACATCATGTTCATGACAATATGTAGTCAAGGCATTCTCTACATCATTTTCTGGTGCCAACGTCATTAATTTTATGTGCCCTTTTGCTAACTCTTGCCATTTTTTAAATGTCTCAACGGATGGTTTTACTAATAACTCTGGATTATGAGAGCCACGAAATTCTTCAGAAATCATTGGTCCTTCCGCATGAATCCCTAAGATTTGTGCCCCGTTGGTTCCTTGGTCTTCCTCAATAAATGAACCAATCACTTCAAATGAATGTTCCAAGTCTTTTGGAAATGTGGTTGACGTTGTTGGTAAAAAGGCTGTAATCCCTTCTTCTGGAAGGTAAGCTTGCCACTCTTTGATAAATTCATGATTGGCATGATTGGCATCCCCACCATGCCAACCATGATCATGAATATCAATAAATCCTGGAAGAATGCGCTTTTCTCCGTATTCTTTGTCGACAGCTTTTTCATTGTACGGTAGAATTGCAACAATTCGTTGTTCTGACACTTCAACTTGAGCTGGTTGAAATTGTTCGTTAATCCATACGTTTTTACTTTGAATAATCATTCTTCCCACTTCTTCTCTTCAAAATTATTGTCCAACATTACTTTTTTTATGAAAATAATGCATCTAAACTTTCTTCTGGCGTTGACGGTACACGTTGAATCGAAAGTTTAACACCTAATTCTTGTAGCTTTTTAAAGGCGTCTACATCTGTTTTATTAACGGCAACAGCGGTAGCTACTTGTTTTTTGCCTTCTTCCATATGCATATTACCAATGTTTAATTTTTCAATTGGCACACCACCCTCTACCAAGCGCAATGCATCAACAGGATTATCAACTAACAGAAAAATCTTTTGTCTTTCTGAGGCTTTATGAATGACCTCAATCGTTTTCTTAATGGAGAAAAAACGGGTTTGTACTTCTGCAGGAGCCGCCATGTTTAACAATTGTTGGCGCATTGTATCCTCAGAAATTGCATCATTTGCGACTAAAATTAAGTTGGCGCCTAAAGAACCGTTCCATTGTGTTGCGACTTGACCATGAATCAAGCGATTATCAATTCTTGTTAATAAAATATTCGGCATAGTGCTTCCTCCTCTTTTCTAATTGGTTAGATTCCGTCTGCTTCTTCTTGAGTATTTGCTTGTGGTTGTTCTAGTTTTTTATGAACAATCCCGTCTCTGGCTGAATCTGTGACCATTGAAACAAAATCTTCTACGTTCGTGCTGATTGTGCGTAATGCAAGTCCTTCAAGAACCATCGGTAAATTTGTTCCTGCTAACACTTCGACATTTGGATAATTACTTGCGACAGTCATTGAAATTCTAAACGGTGTGCCACCTAAAAGGTCAGTTAAAATGACCACTGCTGGACACGTCTCCAGCATAGAGTCAACGGCTTTACGAATGTTTGACTCTAATACATCAAGCCCTGTATCATTGAAAAAAGGGACTGCCTGAACATTTGCTTGCTCTCCTGCAATCATACTAACTGATTGATGCATTCCAGTTGAAAATACCCCATGTCCCGTTAAAATAAGACCTATCATTTATTCTTTCTCCCCTAACTATTTACTGAGCTTACTATTTAATTGGATAAGCAGAACTTATTCCTCAAAGAGTGTAACAATTCTTGTAACAATTGAGTATGCTTTCCCATGATTTTGGACGATGATTTCTATTTAAGAACATGTCCCTATACAGATACAAGGCGTCCCAACTTAAATATGCTTTTGAAAAAATGCTCGATTACAACCGTTAACCCAAATGAGCCAACAAATGTACCCATATACAACACAAGAATAACCAAGCTGACTGGTTGATTGGTTAAAAACGGGTGGACCAGTTTCAAGACCACTTGAAAAATAAAAACATTCGCTAAATAACTGCGATACGCATAAGTGGCTATCCATTTAACCATTGGTAAAAGACGAATCTTTTTGGCTATTCCTTGCGTTCCCAAATAAAAAACCAACCCGATAATCAGTAAACAATAGGCACTTTGAAGAGGATCCAAATAAGGTAGATCGTTCGGTGTCATCTGTGTTCCATCAAATAAATTCCCTTGGACTGCCTGCCAAAAAATAAAAAGAAACAACAGAAATAGCACCACTCTCGTCTTTTTCAAGAAAGTAAAAATTTCCCCCTGATACTTCGCTGCGATGACCCCGAAAATACCATAAATGAGATAACTAAGCCCTGAACGATCTATTAAGTACCAAAGAGAAGTTTCTGCATATGGAAAAATCATTTTCTGGTACCAGAAGCATCAAAGGATATGCGCACCGATTGTAAAAAAAATAATTGGTAAAATCACTTTTTTGTTTTTTGTAATTCTTGTTGCCAACCAAATAAAATACGGCATAAATAATTGGAATTGCAACATCATTACGGCATACCATAGATGTGCCGCGCTATCACCACTGAGAACTTTTCCTAGAAATCCTAGGAGCGTTTCATAGGGCATTCGTTGTTGTAAACTAGGAAAAGCATATAGATAGAGACTGGACCAGACCACATAAGGAAGCACCAATTCATAAAATTTTTCCTTTAAAAATTCAAGATACGATTCAGCTTGACTCTTTAACACCATGTTGTAAATAATTGCAAAAATAAACATGGGTGCCGAATATTTAGACATTCGGTAAAAACTACCGATTGAATTCATTGCTTCCGTTTGCGGAGAATGTGTCAACACGTATGATAAAACCGTTTGTAAAATAACTGATGCTACAGCGAAAACTTTTAAAAAATCACTGATATTCAGATTTATTGGTTGTTCTTTACTCATGTACGTCCTCTTTCTTTCAATAATTTAGCGTGTAAGTAAGCGCTCGGATTAAGAACTTACTCACACGCTATTCACGCTTCTTTGATTTACATTGCTAGCGATTCATAATTGGCTAACAAGATGCCGCGTTCTTCAATCGCTTCTTTGACTTCTTGGGACGTTAATATTTCCACTTCACGAATGCGAGGCATACAATACCCTGATTGATTTTGTAAAATAGTATCGATAAACGCAGGATGACAATTGATTTCAAAGACCTCTCCTTCACTACAAACAACCATATCAAGCAATTGCAAGATGGTTTCAGTTGAAATCGCTTTGTCATAAAATTGGTACAACATTTCATCTGGCGTGCGAACATCCTGATATAACTCTAAATAGTCTTTTGTTTCAATACTTCTTGAGGCGTTACGTAAAGGTAATTGATATTTGCGAGCAAGTGCCAAAGCCACACCTAATAACTTTTCATTTTTTCCATGAACGTTATGATGAGAATCAATATGATCAGGGCGTCTGCCACTTTTCATAAATGAAATAATTTGAGCATCCCATTCGTTATAAACCTCTTCTAAATTGACTTTTTCTTCAAAAATCGATTGATGCCAAAAATAACCAGCTTCATCTACTAAGGAAGGGACCATTTCTCGAGGTAAAATAGGTTTTGCTTGGTTCAATGTCAATGTTAAATGGACACCGATAGCTAAAGTCGGTGCACTGATTCGAGCACTCTCCATGGCCTCTAAAAAATAAGGAGAAGTTGGTAATGCGGTTGTTGAAGTAACCACGCCACGTTTGTGTGCTTCAATGATTCCTTGCGTTACCGCTGGCGTGTAACCAAAATCATCAGCGTTGATAATTAATTTTTTATTGCTCATTTTTCCTCACTCTCTCTTCTGTTTCATGAATTTTTAGTTGTTTCTCTAATTGATTGTAGCTAAGTAGCGCCGTTTTTTATAGCTAGTTTTCTGATTGAGTGCTATAATCTACAAATAAGACCATGTCCCTAAAAAAGGACATTACGTTCACAAACGACAGGAGGGATCAGCATGCTGTTTTTAACCTACGATCCACAATTAAATCCAACAGAATTAGAGATTTACAAGTATATTAGCCACAATATTGAAAAAGTTCCTTATATGACAATTCGAGAATTAGCAGACGAAATTCATTTCAGTAAAACGGCAATCTGGCGTTTTTGTCAAAAATTCGAGTGTGAAGGCTATACAGATTTTAAATTTAAATTGAAGAATTATCTAAGCGAACGAAAAAAAACAGCCCAACCAAAATCTTTAGATGAAACAATGCTGATTCATTTTTTGCAACGCTCATCAGAAGAATTATTAGAAGGACGGATTGTTCAAGCTGCGGAATTACTGGCAAAAAAAGAATTTGTTCTTTTTATTGGCGAAGGAACGTCCAAAGTCCTAGCTGAATTTGGTGAAATTTATTTTTCCAGTATCTACAATTTATCTGCTTCTGTATCCCACCTTTTTTCCCATCCCGTTAGCAAATTATCCGAAGAAACGGCTAAAAAAGTGGGCGTTATCGCCTTATCAGTTTCGGGTGAAACACAAAAAGTTCGGCAAAATATTGATTATTTTATCGAAATGGGGATTGATGTAATTGCCATTACAAATAGCGAAAAAAGCACGATTGCTCAACTTTCAACAGTCACGATCCCCTACTATATAACAACCGAGAAAAGTTCCATTGCAGACGTAACGTCCCAACTACCTGCACTATTCTTAATAGAAAAGTTGGCGAAAACTGTTTCAACGATGTTAAATGAGTGTCCATAATCACTGCAAAAAAAGGAAGGAACTAGCAATTCATTTTGCTAGTTCCTTCCTTTTTAATTCTTCTATACTTATTTATACTGACACGTTTCTAAATGATCATTCACCAAACCCGCCGCCTGTAAAAAGGAATAGACTGTCGTGGCACCTAAAAATTTAAATCCTCGTTTTTTTAACGCTCGACTAATCTGTTGCGATAATTCCGTGGAGGCTGGAACCTCTTCTGGGTGCTGCCAGTGATTAACGATTGGTTGCTGATCGACAAAGTTCCAGAGGTAGCGATCAAAGGAGCCAAATTCTGCCTGAATTTCTTGAAAAACTTGCGCATTCGTAATGGTCGCTTGAATTTTTAAACGATGACGAATCACACCAGGATTTGCTAGTAAAGCTAAAATTTTTTCCTCATCATATCGTGCAATTTCCCGATAATCAAACGCATCATAAGCTGCTCTAAGCGTTTCTCGTTTATTCAAAATAATCGCCCAGCTTAAGCCTGCTTGCATACTTTCCAAGGTCAATAACTCAAATAACTGTTGCTCTTCATGAACTGGACGTCCCCATTCATCATCATGATAGGCTTGCATCTCTTCAGTTGTATTCGTTGCCCAAGTACATCGCTCCATTGCCCTGCCTCCTTTTATTTGCTAAAAAAGATGCGAACAAAGGGTACTGCCTGTTGTTCCACACCTTTTCTTATTCCTAATAAAATGCCCAGAAGTTTAACGCTTCATTCATCACTTCTTCGGCTGTAAATGTCCGTTTTGAATGGCCCTTTTCTTCTGAATCGTTTGGATCATTAATCCAGAAATCGCCTTTTTCATCCACACCACTCATCACCATAATGTGACCAGTTGTAGTGAAATAGCCCGGTTTTACAGAAATAATGACTGGATGACCTTCCTTCAAGAAAGCTGCCACTGTTTCAATATCCCCAATTTCTTGACAGTTATAGCCTTTCATTTCAGCATATGCACTAAAAATAGACCACGCCGTCCCTTGTCCTTCCATAAAGAAGTCATTTTTTGCCCAAGCTAACACATCCAGAGGGGTAACTTCTTGGTGATCCATGTATGAACCAACCATTGCAAGCGACACAATCGCACAGCCATTAATTTCGATTGTATTTGGCTTATCCACATTGCCAAATCCGTATGCGGTGTCTTTCCATTTAGCATCTGTCTGCAATTCTAACGGCAAATCCAGATGTCCATTATATTGCTTCTTTTCAATTTCTTGATTGACCTGTTGTCCATAGCTTAAAGGTTTGACTTTTTTCTCAATTTTAACTGGTGCTGGTTCTTTTGTTTTACTTGATTCAGCACTAGCTTTGACATATGAATCATCAAACCAACTTGAAAACCCACCTGATTTCATCGGCGAAAACTGCGCTAACAACCCGCCAAAGCCAAACGATACCAACAACACCGCGAGAACTTTTTTTTGGTAACCTGATGGTTTTTTTGACATACTATTCATCCTTTTCTATCTATTGACTACATCCGATAATCTTATGTATTTCTTATATGCTCACACATTATACTACTTTCTTTTTCGAAAAACAGAAACGTTGGTAAATTCTCATAATTATTGAAGGCGAACATATTTTCTTGAATTTTATCACAAAATTAGGTAAAATACAGGTAATTAGTCATTTGAGTTTTATTCTATTTTATTCGTAAAGGAGGCAGAAGAATGGATCAACATAAAGCTACCATCAAGAGCATTTCTAAACTGATTACGCTCTCTTCCCAACATTTCTTTTCGGCATTTTTAGAAGATTCTCAAGATCAAAAGAATAAAGAAAAGGAACGCAGTGCGCTTTTACAAGAGCTCCAAGTCGCTGCCGCCCAAAAATCCTTAGTGGTCTTACAATTGAAAGAAGTCCCTACAGCGCATAAATTCGAAACGGTGATCGGCTGGATTGTCTCAAAAAATATTTCGGACAATATCGTCGTTCGTTTACAAACGGATGAACAACAGTTGCGCATGATTCCTGTTGCTTCTGTCATGAAAGTCAGCACGTTAGCCAATCGTCACCAACGTCAAATTCACTAGAATATTGAAGTCTTTATAAAATAAATGGAAACCACCAACCCTGGCGATTGCAGGTTGGTGGTTTCTTTTATTTATGACTTTAGTCAAAATCCCATGAAACTCCTGACTTAGGACTCAACTTATTTCTTAGGAACAAATAATTGCGGTGCTACTTTTGCCAATAAGCCTAGAACTAGACTTACATATAAACAATTGACGACGGTACTTGTACCGTTTAGAACAAAGGAATAGAGATATGGGCTCATTCCTTCTGGTGCATACATGCCCCAAACCAATACACCCGCCCAAAAATGCCAAAACCAGCGGGCGAAGACTGCGACAACACTTCCTAAAATAATCGTACGAATGGCTGATTTTAAACGATTCGCTTGAAAATACAGTTGAATTTTTCTAGCGAATACGCCACCCATTCCTCCAAACGCAAAAGCAAAGGGATATTCAAAAATAATCTGTGGAACGGACAAGAAATTTTTCATGGCTGTACCGAGAATAATATTTAACATGCCCCAAACAAAGCCTGCTGCAACTCCAGGAAGCAACCCACGACGAAACGAATAAAGAACTAATGGGACCATTCCCAACGATAGGTCCAAGCCACTATTGGCAAATTCAATCGGTAAAAAAGAGAGGGCCATTGCCATTGCTGCGACGACTGTTCCTTCTACCCAAATACGTAAATCCATTTTTCTAGCCAAACAAATTTCCTCCTATGTTCTGACGCTCTCAACCACTAATACATCGTTATTTTACCATAGGGACTTTAGAAAAACACGTTTGTCGAACAAGCAAAAAAATAGCTGATCAGCATTTAAGGGAATCAACTCCTACTCAAACGCATGCCAGCTACTTTTTATCCATTAATCGTCCCGCTCAGTTGTCAAAATTTTACCAGAATGAGCATCGATTTTTACCTCTATTTTTTGTTGGCCCTCTTTCACTTTCACTTCCCAATAGGTGATTCCTAATTCTTTCTCTAACTTCCAATCTGTTGCCTGGCCGACTTTCGCTTCTTTTTCAGCCAAGGTTGTGGCTTGTTCTCTGGAAATGATATTTGTTAAATCAAGTGCCTCTTCTTGCATTTTAACGCCATTTTGTTCATCGGCATCCAAGGTTTCGACTTTTTCTTTTGTGAATTCGCCTGTTTCTGCGTTCACTTCAACTTGATATTCTTTTTGCTGATCCACGCCTTCTATTTCATAAAAATAACGTCCAAAATCTGTATCTAACTGCAGACTTGTTATTTTAGCTTCTGGATATTTTTTCTCAAATGCTGTCGTTACTTTTTCTAAAGAGACAGCTACCGCACTTGTCTTCTCTGATGTCGTCGTTGCTTCTTGTTGTACGGATGAACTTGTTTCAATAGTTGATATTACTGTTTCTTTTTGTTCATTTGTTGATGAAACAGCTGTGGGTGTTTTGGATGTACAGCCAGCTACCAAAAAGAGTGCCAAGCCAGTCATAGAGCCATAGAGTATTTTTTTCATTAAACAACCTTCTTTCCTTTTTATCATTTTATTATACTTGATTTCTCATCCAAATCATAGCTACAAAAAAAAGCCCTACTTTAGTTGATAAAGTTAGAGCTCTCTCAGCCTTCATGGGCCAACATAAAAATTTCACCGAAATCATTCTCTTGTTCAATGTGCCAAATGCGTTTTTCACTATTATAGACAAGCGTTGCCAAAATTTCTTCTTTTTGGTAAGAGGTATTTTTCATCTTGCTAAGTGAATCTTCCACCAAGTAAATAGGAATCCGATATTCTTCTTTATCCACTTCCGTTTGTTGGAAGCAAAAAATAACACCTTCTTGCAAGATACCTTTCATATTTTTAAGTAATTCAGGACTTAATTTTTCGACAGGCGTATTTCGTTTAAAGAAGGCCTTTTTCTGGTTGACTTTCTCTAAAACAACACGTGTAATTTTATCAGCAAAGATTCGATAAAATTCATCAATATAACGATAATAGACACGCGTCATCTGATCTGCAAATTCAAAAAAGACAAAATCATTTTGTAGCTTATAAAAGAAAGGCGAATGCAAACTATTCTTCATGTGTCCAAAATAAAGAAGTTCCGAAATTTCTAATGGCGTTAGCTCTTTTAGCATCGTCACATCGGAAAAGTCAATCCATTTAATCTCTTCAGTCATCCAACGACGTTGTAGCGATTGAAAATAGCGATTGACGCTTTCTTCTCCGCGAATAATTTTCAAGCCTGAATGCATATCGTATTCGCCAGCTTCGGCAGAAGGATCTAATAATAGTAAGTTCTGTGGATGATGCACAATTGAACGAACAAAATCGGAATGGGTAATTCCTTTAGATAAAACCGCGTTGCTGGTTACATCTATATGTACATAAATTAAATCAAGCAAATTCCCATCTCCCCTCTACTAGCCTCCTTACCATTTTACAATATTTTCAAAAGAAAAGCTTGTTTCTTTTACTTTAAAATTCCATTACAAAATGAGGATTTTTTTGAAAAATCAATCGGCTCAGTTGTTTTTTATTAAATTAAGGTCCGGCCAGCTTACCTATTCCCCAAAGAAAATAAATAGGTTTTTCAAATAAATTGTGGTAAACTTGATACATTAAAAGGAGGGAGAATATGCGCCCAAAAGAGAAAAAAAGAGGAAAAAATTGGTTAATCAACAGTTTATTAGTTTTACTATTTATCATTGGCTTGGCCTTAATTTTTAACAATCAGATACGCAGTTGGGTGGTTCAACAAAATAGCCGCTCGTACGCCGTTAGCAAGTTGAAACCAGCCGATGTGAAGAAAAATATGGCTCGTGAAACAACGTTTGACTTTGATTCAGTTGAGTCCTTGAGCACAGAAGCGGTGATGAAAGCCCAATTTGAAAACAAAAACTTACCTGTGATTGGTGCCATTGCGATACCAAGTGTCGAAATTAATTTGCCCATTTTTAAAGGATTGTCAAATGTCGCTTTATTAACTGGTGCCGGGACCATGAAAGAAGATCAAGTCATGGGGAAAAACAATTATGCCTTGGCTAGTCATCGAACGGAAGATGGCGTTTCCTTATTTTCACCTTTAGAAAGAACCAAAAAAGACGAACTCATTTATATCACTGATTTATCTACTGTTTATACATACAAAATAACTTCTGTAGAAAAAATCGAACCAACCCGTGTTGAGTTAATTGATGACGTTCCTGGTCAAAATATGATTACCTTAATTACCTGTGGCGATTTACAAGCAACGACGCGAATTGCTGTTCAAGGAACATTAGCAGCAACGACGCCTATTAAAGACGCCAACGACGATATGTTGAAGGCTTTCCAATTGGAGCAAAAAACCTTAGCCGATTGGGTGGCTTAATAAAAAAATCCTTGAAAAGTTTTGACACTTTTCAAGGATTTTTTGCTTTATTTCATCGCTTGGCGTTCTTGCTGTTTCAAACGAGCAAAACCATAACGAATACCTGCAAATAATAAAACTAACGGAGATAAGAAAACAGAGATCATTAACCATTCACTTGTATACATACTACTAAAAGATAAATGATACGTGACAGCATACACTAGCGGCAGACTCATTATCAACAATAAATAATACAAACTCAATTCAAAAACATAGGATAAATAACTACTGTTCATCTTACTTCCCTCCTGTCTCTTTTTCCCTGAACAATTTGTTAACACTATTGTACCAAGGGGAAACAGAAAGTACTATCGGACTATAGTCCTAATCTTTCAGCTGTGCTTTTATTTTTTTCAACCATTCAGAGGTACCTGCTTCCACTAAGCGGTAAGTTTCCTCAAAATCACCAGTATAATAAGGATCAGGTACGTCCATGGTTTCTTTACCAGCCACAACTTCCATAAATAAATGAATCCGCCGTTGCTCTTCTTGAGGAGCTAATGCTTTTAAATCTGCCACATTATTCGCATCCATCCCAATGATATAATCATATTTTTTAAAATCACTTGGCTGGATTTGTGTCGCCCGCATTCCTTGATAGGAAATTCCTTGTTGCTCCAAAATTTTTCTGGTTCCCTTATGTGGCTGACTGCCAACTTCCCAGTGACTAGTAGCTGCTGAAAATACTTGAATAGTCGATTCTAAACCAGCTTGTTGGACTTTCTGACGAAAAATCGCTTCTGCCATTGGCGAACGACAAATATTGCCTAAACAAACAAATAACACAGTTACCACAACGTTTCACTCCTTCATAAAACTTTTTATCCTTCACACATTACTCATTGGCTTCTTGTTCATACAAATGATAAGCCATAAATTCTGTATCTTTCGCTAAACGGAATAATTGCGTCGCCATTTCCAAAGGAGTCTGAGGATATTCCTCAAGAATCCATTTCGTTAAGACGCCGCTACATCCATAAGAAAAGAAATTCGCATAAAATTGTTTGTCTTTATCTGTTAAATGGTTCTCAACATCGACTTGTTCAAATAATGAAATAAATAAGCGATTGGTCGAAGCGGAAAAAACATTAAGAAGAACTTCTGAATCTGAGGTCACCGTTGTATAGTAAAAATGACTCTTCTCTTTAATCGCTTTTAATAACTTCAGGGCTTGTTCCTCCCAGTTTTCCAAACAAATATCTGTTTCTAAGTAAATCAATGCATCGTGACGATAAATCCAACGTAATAAATCATATTTATCTGTAAAGTGATAATAAAATGTTTGGCGATTCAAGCCCACTTTTTTGGTAATATCTTGGACACTTATTTTACGAAAATCCTTTTGTTCACATAATTCTATTAAAGCTGAAGCGATTGCTTGTTTTGTATCGTGCGTTCCGCTCATGCTGATTCCTCCGCTCCTAATATGTATATACCTCTATAATTGCAAAAAAACGGCCAGATTACAATATTTTCAGATACATTTTATGCATATATTTAAAATTAAATGAATAAAAAAAGCGGCAACTAACGATTTTTGTTAGTTACCACTCCTTGTTATCAATTATTAATAGATGACTATTTAGCCTGGAAAACGCCATACAACAGCGCGGAATCCTGCTGGTGGTGCTGGTGACCAGTTAGAGTTAGAAGAAACATAACCAGAACCTCCTGGGTTGTTCGCTTCAACGATTTGGACACTTCCACCACTTACACCTGTAACTAAGACAGTATGCACGCCACCAATCCAGCTATCTGGACTATAGGCACTTTCATATTGAACAACATCGCCTGGTTGCACGTTACTCCAGCTAACTTGTGTTGCGCCAGAAGCAACATAGCCACTGTTTGGACCACCATAACCGAAGTTAATACCGCCTGCCGCTAGCCAGCGACGAACAGATACTAAACATTCGCCTGGTTGATTCCAACCTGTTGCATAAGAATTACCAACATCTGCTAAAGCTGCATTAATTGCGGCTTGTTTTCCTGAAGTCACGCCACCATTCCCTGGTTTTGCTTCATTGCCTTTTTCAGGAGTCGTTGGGTTAGTTACAGGAACTTCTTTTTCTTTTTCAGGTGCTGCTGCAGGTGTTGTTACAACACTTTCTGTTTCAGTACTTGAAGTTGTTGTTTCTTGCGTTGTGGTACTTTCAGTAGTTGTTGATGATTCTACTGCTGGTGTTGCGGCTTTTTCTTCAGCGGCTGATGCTGCTGCCTCATTGGCTGCTTTTGTTGCTTTCGCTTGCTCTGCTGCCGCTTTTTGTGCTGCGGCTTGTGCTTGCGCTGCCGCTTGTTCTTCTGCTTTTTTAGCAGCTGCACGTTGGCGTGCTTGTTCTTCTGCTAAACGTTTTTCCGCTTCTTTTTTCTGTTTAATGAAGCCGTCTTTTTTCCCTTGTTCTTCAGAACGTTGTGCTTCTAAATCATTTTTAGCCACTTCTTGTTGAATCTTCAATGTTTTTAATGATTCTGTTTTGTCATTTAATTCTTTTGTTGCGGCTTCTAATTCAGCAATTTGTTTTTCAACATTCTTTGTTTTCTTTTCAACAGTCGCTTTGTCTTCTTTTTGTTGTTCTAGTAATTCATTATTGGCGCTCATCATTGTTGAGACCGCTTGAACGCGACCAATTGCATCTGCTACTGAATCTGCATCTAAGACAGCATCAATAATTGAATCACTTTGACCATTCACTTGGACATCGCGTGCTTGTTTTGTCATTTGTACTTCACGTTTTTGAATACGGACATTCAAATCAGAAATTTCACTATATAATTTAGATACTTCTGATGATAGCTTGTTCTTTTTAGCTGTTAATGTATCGATTTGTTTGGCCGTTTCAACCATATCATTTTCAATCGCGGCAACTTTTGCTTCTGCATCTGACATTTGGCTAGTTAACGCATTAATTTTTTGATCTTGTTGTTGAATCTTTGTATCGTATTCATCTGCAAATGCTGCGGATGGCAACGCTACGCTTGTTAATGTAATGGAACATACCATTAGAGCCGATAATACACTTTTCTTCAATCTGTTGTCCTCCGAAAATCCTTTTTTGTTAAGCTTTTTTATTATTTATTAAAATTTGAATAAATTTCTCTTTTTCAACGATAGAGCAATTGTAGCATAGCTGTATGTCACTGAGATAATATGGATGTTACAGTAATATTTCAATTTTCTTCTTGTAAATGACAAAAAAAAGCTTCACTTTTTTCACAACTTTCTTCAAGTCTCCAGGATAAGCTTCTCATCGTTTTGTTATTTAAAGAAAATAAAAAAAGCGAAAAATGCTAACAAATGAGCATTTTTCGCAAACGAACAAAATTTTCAATTTTTATTTTACGGAAAACAGTTTTTTCAGTGGATAAGATAAAATAACATACCACACCATGTTCAATAGCAATGTAGGGCCCAACACACGCGTAATAAATAAAATCGGGCTGACATCTGCTAAATGAAAGGCCACTTGAATCAGTACCGCAATCAGTTCATACAACGTGGTAAAAATAACGATCCCAAAAAAACCAGTTAGTAAATTTGTTTGAATTACTTCTTTAAATGTATACATCAACATAACCGAAAGCGTCAGTGCGACTGTATAAATCCCGATAATGCCAATGTAGTAGCTATCGCAAATGAAGCCTAAAATTAACGAAGTAATTAATAAATAACGTTTAGAAAAATTAGGAACGGCAAACATAAACGCAAGTAATAACAGATGAGAACTGGCAAAGTAAACATTACTTGTCCACGTTTCAAAAGACTTTGTTAAATGAGCATCAATTAACATTAAGAAAAACAAGAGAATAGGTGTGACGTATTTTAAATACTCTTTCCGAATCATTCGCTTTCCCCTGCCGATCTTTTCACGACCGTCACAACAGAGATACCATAGACATCCGCATAAGGTTTCACATACACTTCACGATCTAAACCAAAACTATCTGGTTTCACTTTAATAACTGTTCCTACCGCTAAATCGGCTGGGGAATTACCACCTAAGCCAGAAGTCTGAACGACATCGCCTTCTTTCAGAGTGGCATCGCCAGTTAATTGTGACACAATTAATGCATTTGTCTTATTGTCGTAATTTTTAAGTAAACCAAACGATTCGCCATTTGCGGAAGTTACTCGCACAGGGAAATGGTTCGAGTTGACATTTTTAGACGTTAGTAGTTCCACTTTTGCAGTCGTTGCATTGACTTCAATGACACGCCCCACTAACCCTTTTTGCGCCATGACCGCCATGCCCGCTTCAATGCCGTCATTGGTTCCTTTATCGATAATTAATAAGTCTTGCCAAGTATCCGGCGAACGCGTAATGACATTCGCAGTTACTTTTTCATAGTTGGCCAACGTTTCGTTCAGATTCAATTCTTGTTTTAAACTATCAATTTCACGTTTATAGTTATTGTTTTGGACAGCTAATTCATTATAGCTATCAATTTTTTCTTTTAGACGTTCGTTTTCTTTAAACGTGTTAATTAAATTGCCCATTGAAGACAAGCCATTTTCCACCACACGAGCTGGAAAAGAAATCACACGGTCCACCATACTAACGCTATTATTGACGCCACCTTGAACGACATTGGTTTTGCCTTTTTCAGAACGTTGCGCAGCAGTTAAACTAATAATGGTTACTAAAATAATGACTAAAATTAAGGTAATGATTATATTTTTATTTGGATTAAATTTTTTCACAAAGACACCCCAGATATTCTTCAGACTGATAGTATTAATTTTACCACTAATTGACTATAAACAAAAGAGTTGGCGATCGTCTTTAGCTTTTTTTATCATTTCTTTTTTAGGGCTTGTTTTCAACGAAAAAACCAACGAAAAGAAAGGAAGCTTCCTTGGTTTTCGTTGGTTTAAAAAGAAATTATTTTTCTTTGTTTTCTTCGTTTAATAATGCTTTTCTTGACACGTTGACACGGCCTTGTTTGTCAATTTCAGTTACTTTGACAAGGACTTCGTCGCCTAATTTCACGACATCTTCAACGTTGTTCACACGTTCGTTTGCTAATTGAGAAATATGGATCAAGCCATCTTTGCCTTTAATTAGGTTAACAAACGCACCAAATTTTTCAATGCGGACAACTTTTGCTAAGTAAACTTGACCGACTTCGACTTCTTTGGTTAATTCTTCAATAATCTTGATGGCTTTTTTAATCATTTCAGCATCTGATGAAGCAATACTTACGTTACCGTCTTGATCGATATCAATCTTAACGCCAGTTTCATCAATGATGCTGTTGATTGTTTCGCCACCTTTACCAATGACATCTTTAATTTTCGCTGGTTTAATTTGAATCATTTCAATTTTCGGTGCATATTGACTTAATTCTTCACGAGGAGCAGCAATCGTTGTTGTTAATTCTTCTAGAATTTCCATCCGTGCTTTCTTCGCTTGGTCTAATGCTTCCGTTAAAATTTGTTCTGTAATTCCTTGGATTTTGATGTCCATTTGTAAAGCAGTGATTCCGTCTTTCGTTCCCGCTACTTTAAAGTCCATATCGCCAAGGTGATCTTCTAAACCTTGAATATCTGTTAAGATTGTATAGTTTTCGCCATCACTAACAAGACCCATTGCAATACCTGCAACTGGCGCTTTAATTGGCACACCCGCATCCATTAATGCTAATGTTCCCGCGCAAATACTTGCTTGTGAAGAAGAACCATTTGATTCTAACACTTCTGCCACTAAGCGGATTGTGTAAGGGAAGTCTTCTTCTGATGGAATAATTTGTGCTAAGGCACGTTCACCTAACGCACCGTGACCGATTTCACGACGACCTGGTGAGCCCGCGCGTCCTGTTGAACCAACAGAGAATTGTGGGAAGTTATAATGATGGATGAAACGTTTGCTATCTTGGACACCCAACCCATCGATAATTTGATGTTCCCCTAAAGGCGCTAATGTACAAACGGATAAAGCTTGTGTTTGACCCCGAGTAAATAAGCCAGAACCATGCACACGTGGTAAAATACTTACTTCTGATGATAAATGACGAATTTCGTCTAATTTACGGCCATCCGGGCGAATCTTATCGATCGTGATTAACTCACGTACGACATCTTTTTCAAGATCTTCCGCAATTTGTTTCACTTCTTTTAGTAATTGCGCTTCTTCTTCGTGTTCCGCAAATTTTTCAGCGTAAACTTCTTTGACTGTATCTTTTACTTTGTCAATTTCAACTTCACGTGCTAATTTTTCTTCCGTCATTACGGCTGTTTTCATTGTATTGTAGTACGCATCAAAAATTTCTTTTTTAAGATCAGCGTCCACTTGTAATAAGTCCACGTCCATTTTTGGTTTACCTACAGCGGCAACGATTTCTTCTTGGAACGCCACTAGTTCTTTAATGGCATCAAAACCGAAAAGTAAGGCACCTAACATATCTTCTTCTGATACTTCTTTGGCACCACTTTCAACCATATTGATGGCTTCTTTTGTTCCAGCAACAGTTAATTCAATATCTGTTTGTTCTGCTTGTTCTACCGTTGGGTTTAAGACATATTCGCCATTAATACGGCCAACGTCAACACCAGCAATTGGTCCATCAAACGGAATATCTGAAATTGCTAACGCTAAGGAAGACCCAAACATTGCAGCCATTTCTGGTGTACAATCTTGATCAACACTCATAACGATGTTCGTAATTTGGACTTCGTTACGGAAGCCTTCTGAGAACATTGGACGAATAGGACGGTCGATTAAACGAGCGGTTAATGTCGCACGTTCACTTGGACGACCTTCACGTTTAATGAAGCCGCCAGGAATTTTTCCTACCGCATACATTTTTTCTTCATAGTTTACAGTTAATGGGAAAAAGTCTACATCTTTTGCTTCTTTAGAGGCAACAGCAGCACTTAAAACGACCGTATCGCCGTAACGTACTAAGACAGCTCCATTGGCTTGTTTGGCTAATTGGCCGATTTCTACTTCTAGTGGGCGGCCGCCCCAAGTTGTTTTAAAGACTTGTTTTTCTGTCATAATTCTTCTCCTTTACTCTTGCTCTTTGGAAAAGTCAGACGGCTACTAAACAAATGAAAAAGTAACAAGTCGTTGCTGCTCTTTCATTTGGTTAGTAGTTCCTAAAAACTTTCCAAAGAGGACCTTCAATAGTGACAATAAGATAAAAAGCGAGATTCTGATTGAACCTCGCTTTATACGTAATGATTAACGACGTAATCCTAAACGTTGGATCAATTCGCGGTAACGTTGGATGTCAGTTTTACGTAAGTAAGCTAACAAGTTACGACGGTGACCGATTTTTTTCATTAAACCACGGTAAGAATGGTGATCTTTTTTGTGTGTACGCGCATGTTCGTTCAATTGGTTAATGTCTTCAGTTAAGACAGCAATTTGTACTTCTGGAGAACCAGTATCTCCTTCATGACGTGCGTATTCTTTAATGATTTCGTTTTTTCTTTCTTGTGAAATTGCCATTTGTTCCACCTCTTTCTCTATTATTCGTCATTCGTCTGATCACTGAGTGAAGCGTTGGTGACTCGCTAAACCAAGTGATAGATGGTGTGTTTCCACACAAGCTTACTTTACAGGAAACACCGCTAAAATGCAAGCTTAATCTCTATTATTCGATAGTTTTTTTAAACAATCTAGCCCCTTTTTTAGTGATTTTGTGATACACTAAATGGTGGTAAACAACTGATTATTTCAGCGCATGAATAAATAAAAGAAGAATTTTTTTATGTTTCAAAGGAGGAACCATTGAATGATTACAATGAAAGATATTATTCGTGAAGGGAATCCCACACTTCGTGCTGTGGCAGAAGAAGTGCCTGTCCCTATCACTGAGGAAGACCGACAATTAGGCGAAGACATGTTGACTTTCTTAAAAAATAGTCAAGATCCAGTCAAAGCCGAAGAATTACAATTACGTGGTGGCGTTGGTTTAGCTGCACCACAATTAGATATTTCTAAACGAATTATTGCTGTCCATGTTCCTAGTAACGACCCAGAAAACGAAACGCCTTCATTAAGTACGGTAATGTACAACCCTAAAATTTTGAGCCATTCTGTGCAAGATGTATGTTTAGGTGAAGGGGAAGGCTGTTTATCTGTCGATCGAGATGTACCTGGGTATGTCGTTCGCCATAACAAAATTACCGTCAGTTATTTTGACATGGCTGGCGAAAAACACAAAGTTCGTTTAAAAAACTACGAAGCGATTGTGGTTCAACATGAAATTGATCATATTAATGGCATCATGTTCTACGATCATATTAACAAAGAAAATCCATTTGCTTTAAAAGAGGGCGTTTTAGTCATCGAATAAAGAAAAAAACTGCGCCGTTTGTTTTCAGACAAACGGCGCAGTTTTTTTAAATGGCCTTCATTTCTTTTAAGGCTTTCCAAATCCCATCATTATCATTTGTATCTGTGACCATCGTAGCCACTTTTTGAATGGAAGGACTCGCATTGCCCATTGCAACGCCAATTCCTGCATGACTTAACATTTCTCGGTCATTTTCGCCATCCCCAAAGGCAATGATATTTTTTGCATCAATGCCCACACGTTTAGCTAAATACGTTAACGTAGCTGATTTTGAGCCATCTTTAGGCACAACATCTACGCTATGTTGATGCCAGCGAATAAAGCGAAATTCTGGGTATTCTTCTTCAAACGTACACTGATCTTCTGCGTCATAAAAAGCCAGCGCTTGGTAAATATCATTTTGACGATAAAAGTGTTCATCATAAGCAGGTGAATGAAAATGAAAAGAGTTCATCGCAATTTCCATTTTTTCAGCACGGTGCTGGTTGCTCTTCTTAATATCATCTAAGCCCACACAAGCAAATCCTAAGCCGCGTTGATCACTGTCTTGTGCCAAACGTTCCAACGCTTCAGCGTGCAATAAATTTTGATAATATTGCTCATGATCCACAAAAGCCGCGGCGCCATTACATAACACGTAATTGGTAAAATCTAAATCCCAAATCACCTCTTGCGCCATATAACGACTTCTGCCAGTTGCCAGCGTAACTAAGTGTCCTTGCTCCCGCAATTTTGCTAGCGCTTCTCTCGTGCTATCCAATGCTTTCTTCTCCGAATTTAACAACGTCCCATCAATATCAAATGCAAAAAGTTTTCTTTCCATCATTTCTCCTTATTCGCTCGCTTTCGCTAAATATTTACTGCCTTCTCGTTGTGCTAAAGGACTCAACACTAATTCTTTCATCAATTCCTCGACCCATTGCGGATTCGTTTTACTATATTGGCGTAATGACCAGCCAATCGCTTTTTGAATGAAGAACTCCTCTGTAGTTCTATCATAAATAATCGCCTTTTTCAACAGGTCCTGATTGGTCTTTTCTTTCAACATCAACTGTAAATTCAGCGCAACACGCCGATTCCAGAAATTTTCAGCGCCATAAAAAAGGGCAAAAATCGTTGGCAATTCAGTCAGATGCAACGCCACCCACGACCCAAAAAATTTTCGCCAAGCATCCACACTATCCCACCACGCTTTTTGTGGAACATAGGCTTTAAACGCTACGACCTCTTCTAATGAAAATCTCCGAACATTTTGAAGGGCTAAATCAATAGCGACATACTGATATTCTCGTTCTGTTTTTTGATAATAAGCCTCAATCTCTTGGCATAATTTTTCCTTTGGCCACGTATGACTTTCTTTTAAAAGTTGTTTACTTAACGCTTGACGTTCTGGGGCGGGGATGCCTGCAAAAACAAATTGATGTTTCATATAAGCAGACATTTTTGCTGCTGTTTCTGGGTTCTTCTGAAATTGAAGTGTGTCCATTCCTTCGCTCCTTATAATAAAAAAACTATACTAAAACAGTGTACCATGTTTTAGTATAGTTGGTTGGTCAATTAATCAAAATACGTTAAGTTTTTGTTGTCTTTATCTAACCAGGCATAGCCGAGACCCATAATTAAGCCACCACCGATAAAGTTACCGATAAAGGCCCAGAACAGATTATGAACAACATTACCAGCTGTGAAAGCTTCAATTGCGCCGTTCGAAGCAAAGTAAGCTAAACTGAAGGCTGGGAAGTTGGCAATCACGTGTTCAAAACCAAGGAACGCAAAGATAAAGATAATGAAAATAATGGCCGCGACTTTGCCGGCGTCATCTTTCATTCGCATACTCACTAATACGGCTGTATTAACTACAATATTGGCGAACATAGCTTCAACTAAAATCTGTAGGGTGGTTTTTTCTAATTTTCCAGCAATCGATGTAAAGAAGAAACTATCTTTTGGCAAATCTTGGAACGGCACCGTAAGTGATACCAAGAAACCAAACAAGACGCCACCAATTAAATTGAATAAGATACAGGTAAATAAAATTTTTGCAGCTAAGGAAAAGTTGACTTTTTTACGATAGACCCCAACAGTCATGTACAACATATTCGAGGTACCAAGTTCGGCATTCATATATAAAATCATTACAAGTGACCAACTGAACATGAAGGCGTAAAGCATTTTCCCTAAACCATGAGAAATTCCTTCTCCTTTAATTGCGATTGCAAAAGCAACGGCTGTTCCCAACGTTAAAAATAGACAAGCAAGCATTGCACGAACAGCGTAGCGGGAAAAGCTGTTTGAGAATAAATTCACTTTCTTGTCGATGGATTTATCAATTTGTTCAAACAATGGTGAACCAGACTTCATTGTAAACTCCCTTTCATTCCGTTTTCAACTTATATTTTCAAAACATCTCCCCTTATTCTAATGAGGAAAAGTGTTTTTGTCTACCTTTTTTTCATATTTCACTTTAAAACCTTGACGTTTCCTATCCTATTAAGTATACTAGATTTTGTGTAAAATAATTGCAGCAGAAGAATAATAACTCGTCAACAGTTCATTGCCAAACTTGGTTCAACTGCGTAACCGCGGCTGCAAAGGCGAAGGTTGAAGAATGAACTGAACGAATATGAATTTTTCATCTAATTATTTTACTCCAAAAAAACATTTATTTATTGGAGGAATTTTTAATGTCTCGTTATACTGGACCATCATGGAAAGTATCTCGTCGTCTAGGTATCTCTTTATCAGGTACTGGTAAAGAACTAGCTCGTCGCCCTTACAAACCAGGACAACACGGACCTAACAGCCGTGGTAAAGTTTCTGAATACGGAATGCAATTAACTGAAAAACAAAAATTACGTCATATGTATGGCATGAACGAACGTCAATTCCGTACGTTGTTCATTAAAGCAAGCAAAATCAAAGAAGGTAAACACGGTGTTAACTTCATGGTTTTACTAGAACAACGCTTAGATAACGTTGTTTACCGTTTAGGTCTTGCAACTACTCGTCGTCAAGCACGTCAATTAGTTAACCATGGCCACATCACTGTAGACGGCAAACGTGTTGATATTCCATCATACCACGTTGAAGTTGGTCAAGTGATTGGTGTTCGTGAAAAATCTCAAAACATCTCAACAATTAAAGAAGCGGTTGAAGCAACTGTTGGACGTCCAGCATTCGTAAGCTTTGACACTGAAAAATTAGAAGGTAGCTTCACTCGTTTACCAGAACGTGATGAACTTTACCCAGAAATCGACGAAGCACTTGTCGTTGAATACTACAACCAAAAACTTTAAGATTTCAAAAGGTCGAACTACGGTTCTTACCTTCTTTCAAAACCTTGCCTTTCTTGGCAAGGTTTTTTTCTTTGCCCTCTTTACAAAATTGTTTACTTCCGCTAAACTATTGTTAACCAAATAAAAATAATTGGTTAACAATAGAAAGTGAGGCTTCTTATGAATAAAGCATCGTTACGCTCTTTAATTTTAGCAGCAGAATTCGCTGTGATTATTGCTGTACTTTCACAATTTACAATTCCATTGGGGATTGTCCCATTAACCGGACAAACATTTGCCATCGGCTTAACCGCTACCGTTTTGGGCAAACGAACAGGGACCTACGCTATTTTAATTTACTTCTTATTAGGATTAATTGGTTTACCCGTTTACGCTGGGATGTCTAGCGGGTTCGGTGTACTCTTTGGACCAACTGGCGGCTATTTAATCGGCTTTATCTTCAACGGCTTATTAACTGGTTATATTTTAGAAAAAACAACCTTTAACTATACTTGGGCCATTATCGCAAATATTGCCGGCGCCTTAGTTACCTTAGTTTTCGGTATGATTTGGTTGAAATATTCCGCAAATCTGCCGTGGCCAAACGCTTTCGCTGGCGGGTTTGCTCCGTTTATTATTCCTGGTATCATCAAGGCTGTCGCAGCTGCTTATGTTGGTATTTTAATTCGCCAACGCTTTATGAAACGTTTTTTAGCACACCTTTCTTAAGGGGAAAACTTTTTTCTTTTCCTTGTCTGTAGTACACTAAAAGGACAAAGGAGTGAAGTCCATGTCCTCATTATTAAAACGATTGGTTCAGTTGGTTTTGTTAGTCGTCGCTGTCTTGCTAATTCGACACTATGTTTTCTCCCCTGCTGCGGTGAACGGCTCTTCAATGGAACCAACACTTCATAACAACGACCGTTTATGGGTGACCTCGATTAAAAAACCACAGCGCTTTGATATTATCGCTTTTCCCAGTCCTCGCAACGGCCAACGAGTAGCCAAACGTTTAATTGGTTTACCTGGCGAAACAGTCGAGTATCGCGATGATACCCTCTATATTAATGGTGTATCACTCAGTGAAGATTACTTAGCAAGTGCTAAACGAAATGTCTCTAAAAATGAAAATTATACCCAAGATTTTACGCTAGAGACCTTAGAAGCCACCCAATCCCTGACCGTTCCAGAAGGCATGTATTTTGTCTTGGGGGATAATCGCCCGCGCTCAGATGACAGTCGTTACTTTGGCTTTGTTAAACAAGCGAGTGTGGAAGGTGTTTTGACTTTTCGTTATTATCCGTTAGATAAAATTGGCTTTCCATAAAAATAATAAACCGCCCTCAAAAAGTCTAACTTTTTGGGGGCGGTTTAGCTTTTATTCACGTATTCTTGTTAAGGTCCAGTCACAAGATTCCACGTAACCGCGGCCTTGTATTGTTGCCCTTTAACACCTTGATTGGCTGGCACTTCAAGTTTGACATTATTGAAGGTGAAGTCCAACTGGTAAACATTACTACCTGTGAATTGCTTGTTGGCAATAATACTCGTCGCCGTGTTGTTGGCTGTCAAGCTAATGGCACTCGTAGTACCGACCGCATTTTTCAACTCGGTTGGTAAATTGTAATTGGCGAAGCTAGAGACAGGCGCCGCCCCGAGTAATAAGCGGGTCGCTGTAGGCAAGCTGTCGGTCGCTGATTTCGGTTGCGACAGTTGCGCTGTTAAGCTCCAATTTGGTTGAGTTTTCTTAATTCGGACATACGGATTCCGTGTGCCGTTACCGTAGTAATCCGCGGCTTGTTTCAAGTTGTGTTGTTGCTTACTTCCTGCAACGCCCACTTGGCCGAAGTCGAAGGTTGGCACACTGATGAAGCCTTCGGTCGTTGGTGTAACTACTTCTTGATCATTTGGACGAATTCTCACGAAGTTATCCACTGCACTATCTTTAATACCACCAAATACTACAACTTCTGCTTTCAAAACAGTGTTTGGTTTCCCTGTTGCGCGAGTTGTGAAAGCAACTGAAACTTTTTTGCCGATAGGAACGGCATTTGGTAAAGAAACCCCATCTGTCCAAAGTGTACTATTTACTGGGATTGATTTTGTCGTTTCTCCTTCTGGTGTCACTTCCATGAAGGTTGGGATCGTCAGACCAGCTGACCAATTGGGCCCTTTTTTCAAGGTGAGATTTTGCAAGGGTGCTTTGCTAGTATTCGTGATCGTTGTTGTCCAAATTACATTGGTATTTGTATCGATCACTTCTTTTGGTCGAGTTAATGTGACACTAGCCATCGGTATTTCTTCCTTATACATGGCGGTCATATCATCATTGCCATCAAAAGTCGCATTGAACGTTGGTGTTGTGGTTTTGTTCAACGTACTTGGCTTGGTTTTCCCTTTATACCACCCTTGGAACGTATAAGTCTTGCCACCTGCAGTATACGTCGCTGGTAAAGCTTGTGCCGCTGTGTACTTGAAGGTGTTACTGTTCATTGGTACTTGGTTACCTTGGGTGAAGCCTGTTGGTGCGGTAATTTTGGCACCGTTGACATCTACGAAGTTTTCGGTGACTTGTTTCCGTGTGACTTTGTAATTCATGGTTTGTTTGAAGTCTTGTGTCCCATCAAAACCAGCCAAAACGATCTTATTCTCTGGATTTCCTGTCGCACGAGCTATAAATAATAATCTTGGAATAGTGTTTATTGAGCTACCAACACCAAATGTTGATTTTATTGAAAATTTATTATCTACTCCTTTTTTAAAGGATTTATCTAACTCATTTAATTGACTAGGAGCACTATTGTTAAACACTGGGTCAGTCCCGACAAAGCCCACTGGATACACAGAAACAGGTAATGTGGTATTCATTGTTTCAATTTTGTCCACATATTTTAGTTCCGTTGTAATATTCCAGTCGTTGATTGCATAACTACGAATATCATAAATATCGCTAGGAACTTCATCAAAGTTTGCTGGAATATTAACTCTTGATTGGGTCGTAATAGTATAGACATTGGCTTCATTCGTATTTTTAATACTTACCAGTGGATTCATGGCGCCCGTTGTCACATATGTCTGGTCTACCGCTTTTCTTAGTGTCTGTGTGTAGTTTCCAGAAAACGTTAACGGTTCATTGAAAGCTTGTCCTTTTTCATCGACAAATTCTGCATGGAAACCTGGGTAAACCCACGTATCTTTGGGAATTAGTTCCTCATACACCACATTCAAGTCATCATTATCATCATACGTTACTGCATAGCTTGGCGCTTTCGTAGTTGTCAAGGCACTTGGTTTGGTTTTGCCTTTGTACCAGCCTTTGAACTTGTAAGTTTTTGTGCCGACTTTGTAGGTGTCAGGTAAGGTGCCAGCTTGTTTGAACGTATAATCATCACTTGTGATCACCGTTTGTTTTCCTTGGGTGAAACCTGTGGGCGGTGTGATTTTGGCACCGCTTGTGGCTACGAAGTTTTCGGTAACACGGCGGTTTTCTAAATAATAATAAACAGTTTTATCTGGGGTTGCTAAATTGTAAGTCGCTCCTACGTTACCAGAGTAAACACCCATTGCATAAAGTGTCTCAGTCGTATCCCAGTTCCAATAATATTGTTTGGTGTTATATGATGTATTACTGGTTTTACCTAATTCATATGCATTTGTACCAGGACTTGAACTAACAACCGTACTTGGATTTACAATATCTTTTCTGACCTCATTCGCAAGTGGATATTTCGTTTTATCCCCTGTATAAGTTGCCGTTGGTGAGATTGAAATGGTGCGATAGTATTTCGGAATTTCATGTGTAACACTTCGTGTACCATATGTGGTACCTTCCACAGACTCTGGTAAGGTATAGACTTTTTGTGGAATCGTTAATTTTTTAAGATTCGTTGTCGTTACATTGGTTCCTGTAATCGTTGAAAAAGGTGTTGTTGTACCACTTTTCGTTGTTTCAGACATCGTTGCTTTCAATGTGAAATTAGCAGGATTGATTAAATTACCTTTTTCGTCTACATAGCCAAAAGTAATTTCTTTGCTAGGTAATGTATAGGTTTTGGTGACTACTTCCTCATACACCACATTCAAGTCATCATTCCCATCATACGTCACCGCATAGCTTGGTGCTTTGGTAGTTGTCAAGGTACTTGGCTTTGTTTTACCTTTGTACCAACCTTTGAACTTGTAGGTTTTACCACCTGTTGTGTAGGTGTCTGGTAAGGTGCCTGCTTGTTTGAAAGTGTACGCTTCACTATTTATAACTGTTTTCTTACCCTGAGTGAATCCCGGGGGTGGTGCGATTTTTTGTCCACTACTATTAACAAAATTCTCATAAAGTTTTTTGTAATAAATATAGTAGGTAATCGTTGCACTATTATTTCCTGCATTAAATTGTCCTGTTGTTCCCACAAGATTGTCACTAAACATAATATTAGTACTTACTCCGCTATGAGGATTAAGATTAGTTATGCGCCACGTCTTACCAGTCGCTTTAGTAAAGTTATATGCTGAAATATCATAGTTGCTTCTCGTATAAGTTGTTGATGTATATGCTCTGGAAGTCATCACACCTGTTCGGCTATCTGGAAATGTTGTTTTAGGCGGCGTTAACACAATTTTATCAATTCTATTGGTGGTAGCTGTAGCAAAATTAATCGCAATGTCGTTACTAAAGAAAAGCCACGAACCCCCATTACTAGTGCCTACAGTTTTTAGTCCTGTATTAAAACTATAAAGTCCATTGCCAGCGTTTGTCATAGTTAAAGGATATCTTAACAGTGTTCCTTCAACTTTAGAGTTGGTTGATTTAAATAGTACTGGATTCATGGAAAGGCTCATTTGTTCCTTACTAGACTGTCCATCCTCATCGTAAAATTTTAAACTCCCTTTTAAACCTAAGTTACCAGCAAATTTATCCACATATGTCATTTCATTTCGTCTATTGACTGCACCAAAACCATTAAATCGAATCGTGGAATCGATATATTTTTTTTCATTGTGTATACCAGAAGTAATTCTTGTCTGAAAATACAACGTTTTGATATACCCAGTATTTCCAGAAGTTCTCCCGTGTAGACGATTAATAAATGCAGTGACCGTCCTAGTGGACTCTGTCCAAACAAAATATTCGCCACCACTATTGGCATTATGAGAGCCTTCCCCTAGAACTACATTTTGTTCCTCGGGGCCAACTTTAATAATAACTGAAGTGGGTCTAGTCATTCCTGCTGCCAATTTTGATTCAATTCGAATCGGACCAACAATATCTGAATTTGTGTCATCTGTTGTAATATTTTCAAATTTCAACCGATAATCAACTACATCATTGAGACGAACCGTAGTTTTATTCGTTGCCCCTGTAGCTGCCCAGACAAATGCCCTAGGCATAATTTTCGCTTGAACACTGGATGGTTCAAGTATATTTTCTTCTTGAACGATTTCCGTTTTTTCTTTTTGTTCCGCTTCTTTCGTTTCTTCTTCCTGACTCGTGTCAGTCGTTACTTGACTATTTTCCGTACTGGCTTTCGTTGTTTCTTCCTTCACGCTACTTGCTTGCGTCTCTTCCTTGGCACTACTTTCGGCGGTTGGACTACTTTCAATCGTCACGGTTTCCGCAACTGCCGTCACACCAGAAAAGGCGTTAATTACTAAAGAACTACACAAGCCAATGGTTGCTAATCGTTGCCACTTAGTTTGCTTCATGTCGTCCCTTCTTTCTATGTACGATTCCCGCCAAGCCAATTAAGACTAAGCCGAGAATGCTCAAATTTGCCTGACTCTTGCTCCCTGTACGAGGGAGCGTTGAGCCAGTTGTGGTGGTCTGTGTCGAACCACCACTTCGTTGATCTCCTTGCAGAGGACCAGCTGGTTCCTTGGGATCAGCAGCTGGCGCATCTGTTTTCGGTGGGGGATCTTTAGGAGCGGGTGTTCTCGGATTTTGGTAAAATTCAATCCCCACCGAACTAGAACCACCATCAGACGCTTCAACATTTATAAAAAAACTAGGAGAAGATAGTAGACACACAATCATTAAATAACGCTTTTTTTTCATTGAAAAACCTCCTTTTGAATTTAAGTATCTCTCACAACCTTTTATATACCACTATGATAGCAAAGAAAAGGCTCTTCAAAACAACAGTTTTTTCCAGTTGATACCCCTTATTTCAACAAGTTCCTTATATATCGTGTCTTTTAAGCTACGTTATTTAAAGGAAACAAGGGAAAACAGTAAAGACTATCCCCTTTTTCAAAAAAATCATCTTTAATTTCTTAAATTTCCATTACCTAAACTAAAGAAAAGCTCACAATGTTAGTAGTTAAAACTAACATTGTGAGCTTTTCTCATTTTTGACGATTGGATAATTCGATAAAATAACACTAAAACATAAAATAACTGTCTGTTTCTCTTATTGGGCAATAGCCAATTGGTACAATGGCAGGAGTTGTTGATAGGTTGCCAACATATAAGCTCGTGCTTTTTCAGGATTTTGCCACAAATCGCTATCTTTGGGAATGATGCGCCCAATTTCAAACTCACCTTTTTTTACATCTCTAAAACGAGTTAAGGCTTTTTCTAAATCCGTTTCTGGCAGTGGAGTAATTTGAGAAACCGTATGATCCAAGGAAACATACGTATCTTCTGGTAATGCTTGGAATAATTGCTGATTCTCTAAAAAGGCTTGCGCAATCTGCTTTTCATTTTTAGGATTATCAATGAATGACAACCACATAAACACATAGTCGCCCCAAATGCCTAATTGAAAATGCGGCTGCATTTTATACCCGCGCTTATTCGGACTAAGTGCTGACCAAGTATTTTCTGGTGGATACACGGTGCGACGGCGATGTTGCGCAATATGGACAAACAACTCCGTTCCTAGTTCAGGCGCTAGTTGTTCGGCAAAATACGTGTCTAATTCTTGAAAAATCGGTTGAATTTGCGCACGGATAACCGCCATTCGTTCATCTAATCCAGCAACTTCAAAGGCTGCGAATTCTTTTTCTGTAAACATCAACATTTCTCTAATTCCTCTCTCAACTTGTCTTCCGCTTCTATTTTTGTCGATTTTGCCATGTTTCCAGTGTCATCCCACGATAAACATCTGTGACAATTTTCCCTTTACTAATTCGGGCATTGGGCAGTGTTCCTTCGTAGGTAAAACCAATTTTCTCCATGACACGACCAGAAGCTGGATTGTCTTGATCATGTAAAGCAAAGATTCTCATGAGTTTCATTTTTGCAAAACCCAGTTCAACTAACTCCGTCGCGGCTTCAGGCATGTAGCCATTGCCCCAAAAGGCACGGTTCAAGACATAGCCTAATTCTCCAACATTATTGGTTTCATTGACCCGCAAATCAATCGTGCCAATCATTTTGCCCGTTTCTTTCACTTCAATCCCATATTTTCCTAAAGGTTCCCCCATAAAATATTTAGCAATGTTTTGTCGTGTTTCAGCGATTGTTTGGTTTTTCAAGAACACATAGCGGACCGTTTCCTCATCTGAAGCATATTCGTACATATCTTCTGCATCGGCTAATGTGACAGGTCTTAAAATCAAGCGTTCGGTTTCAATTCGTTGGTTTTCTGCAAAAATCAATGGATAATTCATGAGCAAAACTCCCTACTTTTCTACATACTTTACCGAAAAATAGCGAAACACGCAAGGAAAATCGGCATTTTCCTCGCGTGTTTCTTTAATTAGCGTTTAAGCGAATGATGGCAATGATCGTTTGAACAGCTTTGGCCATTGATTCAACGGTAATGAATTCATATTGCCCGTGAAAATTTTCGCCTCCTGTAAATAGATTAGGCGTGGGAATGCCCATGAAAGAAATCTTAGAACCATCTGTCCCGCCACGAAAAGGTGTGATAATTGGTTCAATGTCACAACTTTCCATTGCTTGGACGGCTAATTCCACAGGGGTCCAATCTTTTTCGATGATTTCCTTCATATTATAGTATTGGTCTTGGAAAGTAATTGTTAGTCTGGGTTTATCCGCCAGCGCATTTAAACGTTGGATTTGTTTTTCCAAAAATTGCTTTCTCGCTTGAAAGTTTTCTCGATCATGATCCCGAATGATATAGACAAGTTCTGCTTTTTCAATACTTCCTGTAAATTTATTGAGTAAATAAAATCCTTCATTTCCACGTGTTTGTTCTGGTACTTCCTTTTGCGGTAGTGATTGATCAAGTTGTTCGCCTAATTTAATGGCATTTACTAACGAACCATAGGCCGTTCCCGGATGGACACTGGTTCCCTCAATTGTTATCACAGCTTGAGCAGCGTTAAACGTTTCATACTCAAAATGCCCCACACGGCCACTGTCGATCGTATACGCAAAAGCGACTGGGAAGTTCGGTGCATCAAATTGATCGGCCCCGCGTCCAATTTCTTCATCTGGACCGAAGGCGAGCCAAACATCGCCCCGCGCTACTTCTGGATGTGCCAAAAAATACTCAACAGCAGCTAAAATCTCGACAATTCCCGCTTTGTCATCTGCTCCTAAAAGTGTGGTTCCGTCTGTAGTAATCAACGTTTCCCCTTGATATTCTTTTAAATTGGGAAATTCAGCAACTGATAAAACGATGCCTTGTTCTTGATTCAAGAGGACATCTTGACCATCATAATTAGTGATGACTTGGGGACGGATGTTTTCTGCTGAAAAATCCGCCGTATCCAGATGTGCAATCAAGCCGATACTCTTCGCTGCAGGTTGGTTACCCGGCAACCGTGCCGTTAAAAAGCCGTTTTGTTCGTTATAATGCACATCGGCCAAGCCTAATTCATGAAGTTCTGTTTCAATCATTTTGGCTAAAACCACTTGACCGACCGTCGTCGGTGTGGTTTGACTGTTGGCATCTGAACGGGTGTTAACTTTCACGTAAGTTAAAAATCGTTCGACTAATTTTTCCATTTTTTACTCCTTCTTCCTGAATCATTCTGTTAAATAAGCATTGCGCAAGTGGAAATAATCCCCATACAAGTGATAACTAATGCCTTTCAATTTAGGATTGATTAGATAATTTGAGGCACTTTGATACAGCGGTACTTGGGCAGCATCTTGGTTCAACAAGATGTCTTCCGCTTCTTTGTATTCTGCAAACTGTTTCTCTGGATTATTGGCATTAATCGTTCGTGCATCTTCTACCAGTTGATCGTATTTGGCATTATGATAATTGCCATAATTGTAACTTGATTCTCCTGAATATAAGTTAAAGTAAGAGTCTAATTCACTACTGCCGGCAATCCATCCTGAAAGAGACAACTCATAATTTTTTTCACGTCGCGATTGGTTCACATTATTACTTGGTTGCGATGAAATGGTAATTTCTAAACCTGGCAGATTTTCTTGCAACTGACTTTGAACATATTCAGCAATTCGTTTTCCTTGATCTGTATCTGCCGCCAGCAAGGAAAGTTTCACTTTTTTACCGACATCTGCTTGGGCTTTCGTCCATTCAGCTTGGGCTTTTTTGACGTCATTTTTCAAATATTCGCCACTGTAAGCTCGGAAATCTTCATCTGTTTCTGGATTCGCATAAAGTTTACTTGGAATCAATCCGTTGAGGGGTTTTGACCCATCGTTTAAGACACTTTGTGTTAAGGCTTCTTTATCAATTGCTTGGCCAATCGCTTTTCGTAAATGAACATTCGCTAATGGCGTTCCTTCTTTTTTGTTGAAATCTAAGAAGTAGTTGGCCACATCTGGATGACTGACATAGCCTGGATCATCTTGATATTGTTGAACATATTGTCCGTTAATGCGAACTAAGTCTAGTTCATTCGCTTGATATAAGTTAATCCCAGTATTATCTTCTTTGATTGTACTAACCGCAACTTCTTCCAGTTTCACTTGATCCGCATCATAGTATTCTGGATTTTTTTTCAATGTCCAAGTATCTGAAGTCGCATCCCAATTGGCTAGCGTAAATGGCCCACTATAAAGTAAATGTTCACTATCCAAGGCGTAATCTTTGCCTTGCGCTTCGACAAATTTTTGATTTTGTGGCGCTAACCAAGCAATCGAAACGACTGCTAAGAAGGAAGGTTGGGCCTGTTTTAATTCAACAATGAATTCTTTGTCATTAGGGGCTGAAATCCCTAATTCATCGACTGACTTTTCACCGTTGCGTATTTCAAAACTATTTTTAACACTGTCTAGTAAATAGGCATTCGGTCCAATCGTCGCTGGTGTCACCAGTTTTTTCCAAGAATAAACAAAATCTTGGGCCGTAATTGGCTCGCCGTTGCTCCACTTAATCCCCTCCCGCAAGGTAAAGTGGTACTTGCGCCCATCGTCACTAATCTTGACATCTTTAGCTAGAGCTGGCACCGTGGCACTATCATCATCAAACCGATAAAGGCCTTCAAATAAATGTTGTGCCATTGTAAAGGTATTTTTATCTGTTGTTTGTGTTGTATCCAATGTTGAGATTGGTGCAGGTGAACTAATACTGATTTTTTGTTCAGCTGCTAAATTTCCCGAATCTACTTTCTCTGCCGCTTCTTTGGTTCCGCCACATGCGGCTAAAAGAAACCCTGTTGCAATCAAACCTACTACTTTTTTCCCCAATTTCATGTTGTTGCCCCCTCATATTTTTTAAACAAATAAAAAAAGCATTCGTCCTAAAAAGGACGAATGCTTATGCAATCGCGGTACCACCTTTGTTGATCTCTTCGCTAAAAAAGATCCGCTCGTTTCCAGTACAATCATACTGTAGCGCTATAACAGGCGCACCTGAATTGGTTTAAGCAAACGGCTTCAACCAACCTGTTCAAAGGCCATTTTCCCCTTTAACGTCACTACCTCTTCTCACCAAACGAGGCTCTCTGCAAGCTATTTTAAAAAGTACTTTCCTTCTCATCACATTTTGTTCTTTTATTTGTTTCATCAATCATACTGATTTACGGATAGTTTAGCAAACATTTTCGAGGCCGTCAACCACATTTTTAATTTAAAACTTTTTTGTTTTTCATCAAGAAGGTCGGGACAGAAGTGTTTAGCTCCGAGAAATAAGAAGAAATTTCCGAAAATTGTTCTTTAATTTTTGGAGAATTTCAGCTTATTTCCGAAGGAGTTGCTTTTGTTCCCGCCGTTTATCAGCTTTTAAGCCTAGGACAAAAATCCAAAGTGATTTTTGTCCTAGGCTTTTTTTTACTCTAATCCTTTTTTAACATCTTCTATCATCAAATGCATTGATTCTAATCCACCACCGCTTAGATACCAAACATCTGGTTGAAGCATAATGACTTTATCATTTTTACCAGCATCGGTTTTTTGAATCAATTCGTTTGCAGCGACGTTATCTTTTGAATCGTCGCCACCAATTGCTTTGGTGCGATCTACCACAAAGAGAATCCCAGGATTTTTTTCTAAAACATATTCGTAAGAAACACTTTGCCCATGAGTGGAAGCTTCAATCTTATCGTCTGCTGCTTTGAAGCCAAATGTATCATGAATTAAACCGAAACGAGAGCCTTTTCCATAAGCGGAAAGTTGTCCTTCGTTAACTAACACAACAAGCGCATCATTCGCGCTAGCTTCTGCTTGTTTTTTCACGTCAGCGATTTCTTTTTCTAAGCCAGTTATTTTTTCTTTAGCTACCTCTTCTTTATCAAAAATAGTGCCTAACGTTTCGATATTTTGTTTCGTTGATGCCCAAGGATTTTTGGCATCTACAGCTAAGTAAATGGTTGGTGCAATGGCTTTTAATTGTTCTTGATAATCTTGTTGACGACCAGAAATAATAATTAAGTCTGGTTTTAGTTGATTGATTTTTTCTAAATCTGGTTCTTTAATGCCGCCTGCTGATTCAACTTTTTGGTATTTTTCTAAATACGCAGGGATATTTTTGGTTGGCGCACCTACCACGCGGTCACCGACACCTAGTGCGTCCATTGTATCCAAGGAACCATTATCAAAAACAACGACTTTCTGAGGATTTTTGGGAACGGTTAATTGACCATTGGTGTCTTTGACTGTGACTTCCGTTTTAGCTGTTGTTTCTTTTGTTGCAGAATCTGCTGTTTTTTTATTTGTTTGACAAGCACTTAACATTAACAGTCCCATCATTGAAACTGCCATCATTGCTAAAAATTTCTTTTTCATTCTTTTCCTCCAAAAACGTTATT
This sequence comes from Enterococcus sp. DIV2419, assembly GCF_051711865.1. Classification (NCBI taxonomy): domain Bacteria; kingdom Bacillati; phylum Bacillota; class Bacilli; order Lactobacillales; family Enterococcaceae; genus Enterococcus; species Enterococcus sp. DIV2419. The sequence goes on along the minus strand of NZ_JBIONS010000001.1, from coordinate 417,972 downwards.
TTTAAATTGCCCGATTTAGTGATAAAGACAAAAGCGTTTTCCTTCAATTTCACAAATCCGGATATTCATTTCATAAAGATCATTTAAAATACTTGTTTGAATAACTTCTTCTGTTGCGCCATGCGCATAGAGCTTTCCGCCTTTCATGGCGACAATTTCATCTGCATAGCTTGCGGCAAAATTAATATCATGTAGAACAATCAGAATCGTTTTTCCTAGTTCATCCACTAAGCGTTTAAGAATCTGCATCATTTGAACCGCATAATTCATGTCGAGGTTATTTAAGGGCTCATCCAATAAAATATAATCGGTATCTTGGGCTAAAATCATGGCAATATACGCCCGTTGTAATTGGCCCCCAGAAAGGGTATCAATGTATTCTTCCGCCATTTCAGTTAAGCCCAATTGTTCCAGTGCTTCTGTTACTTTTTCATGGTCAGCGCTTTTTAAGCGACCTTTGGAATAAGGAAAGCGGCCAAAATTGACTAGTTCTCGCACAGTTAATTTAAGTTGTACACCGTTGGCTTGTTTTAAAAGGGCAATTTTTTGTGAAAAAGCTGATTGCTTCCAGGTTTTTACTTCTTGCTTGTCCAGATAAATTTCCCCGGTATCTTTGGGAATTAAACGACTCATCATGGCTAGCAGCGTGCTTTTCCCAGCGCCATTTGGCCCAATAAAGGCCGTTAATTTGCCTTCAGAAATAGGTAAATCAATGTCTGAAACGACAAATTTATCGCCATATTTTTTTGATACATCACTCATCTGGATCATGTGCGTTGCTTCCTTTCTGCAATAATTTTCCATATAAAATAAACGCCCCCAACAAATTGAATCACGACACTGAGCGGGGTATTCAAATGAAAGACCTGTTCAACCATCAATTGGCCGAACACCAGTAAAAAGACTGCTATTAAACTCCCTGCCACAAACAGTTCTCGGTGGCGATAGGTTTTCATGAATTGATAACTCATATTGGCCACGATAAAACCTAAAAATGTAATCGGTCCCACTAATGCTGTTGATAAGCCGACCAGACTACTGATCAAACACAACAACACTAATTGAAACTGATTCACAGCAATCCCCAAATTTTGTGCTTGATGGTTTCCTAAATGTAAAACGTCTAAACGGTAACTTTCCCGCCAAAGTATCCCACAAATCATGAGTACCGCCACACCAACGAAAACGAGATACTGACTATTGACGTTACCAAAACTGGCAAACAACTTTCCTTGGAGTAAGTCGTATTCGTTAGGATCCATAATCACTTGTAAAAACGTACTAATACTACTGAAAAAAGCACCTAAAATCATGCCAATCATCAATAATAAAAATAAGTCGGATTGATTTTTGCGTAATAGAAAATACGATAAACTAGTACTTAAAAACACCATTAAAAAGACGTTCATCAAAAACGAGCCAAGACTTACTTGACCTAACGCTTGTGCGCCTCCTAAAAGAAAAAATAACACCGTCTGCACAAAGACGTACAAGGAATCCATTCCTAAAATGTTTGGCGTTAGGAAATGATTTTGCGTGACTGTTTGAAAACTAATAGTTGAAAAAGCCGCAGCGATTCCGACAAAAATAAAAGCCAATAACTTTTTGCCTCGTAACGCCAAAGCAAAGGACCAATTGCCATACGTGTTATAAGTTAAATAACAAAGGCTCACAATTACTACGGCAGCTAAAAGCAAAAGTAATGAAAGCCATTTTTTTAAAGGCCGTTTCATCGTTTGCGCCCCCTTAGTAATAATAAAATGAACAAAATGCTCCCTAATGTTCCGACAACCACGCTGACAGGAATTTCATAAGGGGCAATCAATACTCGTGCTAAAATATCACAGATTAACAAGAACAAACTCCCGCAAATCCCAGTTAACCACAAGGTATTTTTCATATGATCGCCGTAACGTAAAGACACGAGATTGGGAATCACAACCCCTAAAAACGGAATATTCCCCACCATCAATAAAACAATGGCACTTGCTAAAGCAACCAGCGTCAAACCTAAAAACTGAATTCGCTGGTAATGGACGCCAAGACTATTTGCAAATGCTTCACCCATACCAACGACAGTGAAATGATAAGCAAATAAATAAATAACAAACCACAAAGGAATCATTAAGAATAACCATTCATAATTCCCTTTCATAACTGTGGAAAAATTTCCTTGTAACCAAGCAGACATATTTTGAACCAATTGGTATTGATAGGCAAAAAATGTGGCAATTGAACCTAGAATGTTACCAAACATCACGCCCACCAAAGGGACCATCACTTGATTCTTACTTGGTAATAATCGAATGAGCGCTAAGAATAACAAGGTCCCGCTTAGCGCAAAAATAAAAGCAATTGCCGTTCGATAGAGAAACGGAGCTGTTGGGAAAAATAACATTGCGACTAAAATACCCAACCTTGCACTATCGGTTGTTCCAGCGACACTAGGAGCGACAAATTTATTTTGTGTGAGTTGCTGCATAATCAATCCAGAAATACTCATCGTACTACCAGCAATGATTAAACTCAACGTGCGGGGAACACGGGTGGTAAATAAAACAAATTGTTGCTGCGCATCTAATTGAAACAACTGAGAAAGTGCAATGTCCTTCACCCCTATCACTAATGACAATAAGCTGAAAAGTAATAGTAGAACAAACAAACCAATCTTTTTCATGAGAAAACTCCATTTTTATTTAATTGAGAATGATTCTCATTCTTAGTTACAGTGTATGAGAAAACCATCACAAATGCAACCACTTTTTTTCCTTTATTAAAAACTTCTTCTCAAGCCGACTGACCAACGACTTATCTAAGATATGCTATAATGGAGGGAAACGTTAGGAAAGGAGTGTTACTGAATGGCGAATGATGACTTACAACAACGTCTGGATAAAGGAATGTACGGTACGCCCCTCGTTAATCCTGAAGAACAACACAAATACATGGGCACATTTCGTGAACGCTGCCGTCTCTCCATGACCGTCGCTGAAATGAAAGATGCACAGAACCAAAAACATTTATTAGAAGAATTAGCGAAGCATCCTGAAGTTACAGTACTTTTAAATGGCGAAATCTCTTCTGACCTGCAAAGTACCTATATTAAATTATTAAATCAGCATGGCGCAACCTTTAAGATTGTTAACAATTTTGTGGAGAACAACCCTGACTCTCTCGGCTTACTGTTAGCTGAAAAACATGCAGTCGATGAACCTGTGATTGACGTTACAGAAAAATATCCTCAAGCAACAGAAACGCCAAAAGAAGAGCCAACAGCTAAAAAAGGCTTTTGGCAAAAACTATTTCACTCATAAAAAGCTCAAGGAAAGTTATGAGCGCTTCCATTTATAATAGAATTATGCTATTATGAAAATGAAAAAGAGAGGTATGCGGGTACATACCTCTCCTTTTATACCAATGCCAGTTATAAGAACTGGTGGCTTACTGAGTTAAGTTTTTATTAATGTTTAACCGTTCGGCCTGTCAAGCTTATGAACGGTTATTTTTTATTGTTTTTCGTTGCTTCAAGGATACCGAAAATCAGTAGTGCAACAAACGCTAATCAGCTGAACAAAAGCAACTCCTTCGGAAATAAGCCGAAATTCTCCAAAAATTGAAGAACTATTTTCGGAAATTCCTTCTTATTTCTCGGAGCTAAACGCTTTCGCCTTAGCCTCAGAGCAAAACTAATCATCAATTCCAATGCCGCTTCGATTGACAAAAAATGCTCCTTTCGTTAAAGTGCATCGGATACACATAGGCATCACCTGCCTCTCTAACTCAGAGCCACCGTCATACAACTTTCATTGGTAATAGTTTTAGTATAACCTATTGGGTTCACCAAGAAAACGTTTTTATAAAGAATACCGCCAAAAAATCTATTATGAATTTTTTGGCGGTATTCTTTTTTATTGAACCACTTCTGGGTATAAAAGTTTTAAAACGTCCATTGTTAAACGGCGTCCTTTTCCAGCGTAAGGATACACATGCATGTGCATGGCTGGATTAAAGTTTGCTTCGATAATCCCGTACGTTAAGCTATCACGTGTGCCTTTTACGTCTTTGTCAGGAATGATTAAATCAATGCCACAAATTTTGGCTCCTAAAGCAGCTACGGCCTCAATGGCGATTTGTTTATAACTATTATCAATGACATCAGTCATATCAATCGAATCCCCGCCCGTGCTAACATTAGAATTTTCTCGCAAGTACACGATTTGCTCTTTTTCTGGCACAGAATAGATAGTTAAACCTTGTTCTTTCAACATTAGTTTTTCTAAATCATTTAACTGGATTAACTCTAGTGGTGCACGGTGATTGGTCCCCCGCAATGGATCACTATTTTTAGCGGCCACCAATTCTTCTACAGTGTGTTTGCCATCTCCGGTAACATTGGCTGGTACGCGCAACATGATGGCTTTTACATCATTATCTAACACAAAGAACCGATATTCTGTTCCAGGTAAAAATTCTTCAATTAAAACCGCTGTGTCCTCTTTAAAAGCAATCCGTAACGCTTCCGTAAAGTCTTCCAACGAAGCGCCTTCTTTAAAAATGGTAATTCCTAAACCGTAATTCGTTGATTTTGGTTTCACGACAAACGCTTTATTGGCGTAGCGTAAATGTGCTTCTTGTGCCTCAATAAAAGATGAAAATTCTTCACCGCCAGGCACATGGAACCCTGCTGCAGACAAAATTTTCTTTGTCACGGTTTTGTTTTCCATAATCAATGGTACCACGTAGTTATCTTTGCTAGTCATGTTGGCATTTTTGACGTATTCAATGTGCTCACCATGTTGCAGTTTCAAAAATTGCTCTTGTTCATCTAAAATTTCGATTTCCAAACCTTTTTGAATCGCATCAAATAAGAAAATTTGTGTGGATAATTCCATCTCACGGAAACCAGCTAATTGATAAGGGCGTTCAAAGGCCATACTTTGATATTGGTTTCCAAAAATATTTCCCAGTTCACTGTTGGAGTTTTCTTGAATAATCGTCCACATTTTGCCAGAAACGGTGTCTTGTGGATTCCGCAGTTGTTGATAATACTTACCGACAACTTCTTTGCCTTTGCGAATGCCTAGAGCATCTAACATATCAATCATTTCTGAAAAAATCCGATCGCCTTCTGCAATTAACTTAATCGTTTCATGAGGATGACCAAGAGCCACTTGTTCATTAAAAATATCGCCAGTTTTTACCCATTCATCCGCTTCTTCTTTTTCATCTGTCCACAATAAATACAACATGAAATAATGTAAGAAATCCACGGTATCTTCCACAATGCCTAAACGCGAAAAAGGATTTAAGTCTAAATTACGCAACTCGATATAGCGAATACCTGTTTTAGGCAGATCAGACATTTGTTTCCCGCCACGTAAGCGCACAGACGCATAAAATTCTTTTTCTTCAGAAAGTAAACCATTTTCCACCATGCGATGAATATCTTCTAAATAGCGTTCCAATGAGGCATACGATACTTTCACATTGTCATGATTTCTGTAGCCATACGTACTATTCCGAATACTGCGAATAGGTTCTTGCGGTTGGTCGTCATAGACCCTAAAGTAGCCGTCTTCACTAACTGGCGAAGCCCCAAAAAGATACGTAATTAACCAACGATAACGTAAAAAGTTACGGGCAACTTTCATGTACACTTTCGTTTTAAATTGTTTGCAATCTGTCACTTCGGATTGTTCATCATATAATTGCTGAATCAGGGCTTGGTCATATTCAAAATTAAAATGAATTCCGCTGACCATTTGTTTTCGTTTGCCATACTCTTTTGCCAAATAACGACGATATAACACCGCATCATATTGATCTAATTTAGCGATTTTAATCTCTTCATCTTTTGTTGGTAATTGTGGCGGCATACTTAATGGCCACAGCATTTCATCTTCTGGAATCGAACGACGAGCCACATCGTGAATGGCATCTAAAAAACGAAGCATTTCTGTGCCGCTATTTGCTACAGGCGTGATTAGTTCTAATTGTGTTTCACTAAAATCTGTTTGAATATATGGATGATAAGAACGGTTACCAAAAACCGTGGGATGATCAGTTGTCGCTAAAAGCCCTTCTCGTGTACTACGTTGGTTTTCTTTTTCTAAACCAAAACGAGCCATCAATACGTAAGGACGAACATTTTTCTTTTGCATTAATTCTCTATAATTCATCTTGTCGCCTTTCTTTCTACAAACTATCTGTTTCTCTTACTATTATATAGGAAAACGAGTAAATATGCTGTTTTTTTGAACGTTCACTTGGGAATTTTCGAGACACTTTTAGAGAGCGCCTTTTTCCGTTATACTCAAAACAACTAGTTTATAGAAAGTGGGGATTGCTCATGAAAAATCGTGCATTACTTTTAATTGACTTTCAAAAAGGCATCGAAAGTCCGTCGCAGCAATTGTACCGTCTGCTAGCAGTGTTGGAAAAGGTCAATCAGCGTATTGCTATCTACCGCCAACACCATGCGCCCATTATTTTTGTTCAACATGAAGAAACCGAATTACCTTTTGGCTCAGACTCTTGGCAACTTTTTGAAAAACTGGATGCACAACCCACAGATTTTTTCATCCGCAAAACACATGTGAATGCCTTTTACCAAACAAATTTAAATGATTTACTGACGGAACACGACATTCAAACGTTAGAAATCGCTGGTGTCCAAACCGAGTTTTGTGTGGACACTACAATTCGGATGGCTCATGGTTTAGGCTATACGTGTTTGATGACACCGAAAACCACTTCCACCTTGGATAATGGACATTTAACCGCGGCACAAATTATCCAACATCATGAAGCTATTTGGGCTGGCCGCTTTTTGACTTTTTTGAGCCTGTGAAAAAAATCACTTTGGATTTTTGTTCCGGGCTCAAAATCTGATAAACGGCGGGAACAGAACCAACTCCTTCGGAAATAAACCGAAATTGTTGAGAATCACGAAGAACGTAGTGATTCGATGATGAACAATACCTACTTGGTCTCCAAAAATTAAAGAACACCGGGTAGGTATCATGCAACATCAACTCGTACCTCGTTGTGTTTTATGACAATTTTCGGAAATTTCTTCTTATTGCTGAGAAACACTATTTGCAAAGCAAATAGATGTTAATCAGTACCTACTTGGTTCTCGGAGCTAAACGGTTCTGTCCCGACCTCTTTTCCAAAAAATTGTTTGTTCACTATGTTTTCTTGTCGTATTTCATGTTAGTATAAGGAAAAAGTGTTCAGTTGATTAGTTGAAGATTTAGAGTGTGGGACATAAGTCGATTAGGCTTGTCTCTCATGTTCTGTCTTTTTTTATGTCATCATTCACTAAACTAATAAATAATTGGAGGTATTTTATGAACAAATTTTTTACAGCCCAACGTTTAAAAGACACCGCCTATGTAACAGTCGGTGCATTCATTTTGGCCATTTCAATCAATGCGGTCTTATTGCCAAATAAACTTGTCGCAGGCGGAGCCAATGGCATTAGTATTGTTATTAATTATGTTTTCGGGATTAGTCCCGCCATTGTTCTTTACGCCATCAATATTCCTCTTTTAGTGCTTTGTTTCTTACTTCTTGGGAAAGAGGTCGGTGTCAAAACCATTTATGGCAGTCTTATTTATCCATTTTTTGTAGGAATTACTTCGGGGATGCCTGTTTTAACACATAATATTTTTCTAGCAGCATTATTTGGCGGTATTATTACAGGTGCTGGCCTAGGCTTGGTTTTCCGTGGCAATGCTTCAACTGGTGGGACAGCAATCATTTCACAAATTGTCAATAAATACTTCAAAGTTTCCTTAGGTATTGCTATTTTATTCGTCGATGGTTTAGTCATTTTATCAGCAATGTATGCTTTTAATGCAGATATTGTGTTATTCTCTTTAATTTGTTTATTTACAATTGGTCGTGTCGTTGACATGATTCAAGTTGGTCTGGTTCGCTCGAAGAATGTGATGATTATTTCACCAAAATATGTCGCTATTCAAGAACGCTTATTACGTGAACTAGATAAAGGTGTGACCTTGGTGCCAATCGAAGGCGGTTATCGAAGCGCGAAAGGCATGCTCTTAATGACTGTCATTCGTGAAAAAGATTTTCCCCGCTTAAAAGAAGCCATTCTTGATATTGATGAAGAAGCTTTTTTGATTTCAATGAGTGCGAGTGAAGTCTACGGAAAAGGATTTAGCTTGAAAAAAGTAGCTGATTCTTATGGCGTTGAAGCTACTAATGCCAATAATTTACAATAGTTTTTTGTAGGAAAAGAGCCGCAAAATCTGTAGAGATTTTGCGGCTCTTTTTACATCTTCATCCAGACAGGTTCTAAGCTATTGCCATCCAAATCTTGCACCTCTAAGCCATACATTTGCTCTTCTGGTATTCCCATATCAACTCGGTAACAGTTGCCTCCGTTAGCTTTGGCGGTTTCGCCAAACTGTTTTACGGCTTCGGCACTCTCTAAACTAAAGGAAATTAATGCTCCACTGGTTGTTTGCGCATCAATAATTTGCTTTTCTTGGATAAATTTTCCATAAAAGTCATGGTTCAACAACATAATCCAAAATTGATCATCCCACATCATCGAACTAGCTTCCTCTGTTGAAAATTCCTCGTTCTTTTTGAATCCAAGTTTTTCATAAAAGGCTGTAGAACGTTGGACATCCGCTACTGGGAAGTTAACAAAAACCATTGTGCCCATGTGATTCATCCCTTTCTTTTAATCATCTACGACAGCTAAGTGTGCGTTGCGACAAAATCAACAAGCTTGTTTGATTTATACTAGCATATTCATAAAAGAAATGTTACTAAAACGTTTTCTTAAGGTAATTCTCGATAAGCCAAGTGCTGAATGATTTCACTATGTTGTGGATAATCGTTTAACAATTCCGCTTGAGTAAATAACTCGAAGTCTTCAAACTCAAAGCCTGGTGTAACCACACAACTGACTAACGCAAATCCTGTCGCTACTGTAGAGCCAAAGATTGTGCCGGCAGGAACTGAGAACGAAAGCTGTTGTCCTTGAACTAAGTCTTTCCCTAACTGAACAGCTTGATACGTTCCATCAGGAAAAATACAGTGAACGGTTAACGGCTGACCATCGTGAAAAAACCATAATTCATCCGCTTTTAAACGATGAAAATGTGACGGACTTTCTGTATTTAATAGAAACAAAATCGCTGTATGCAACGCCCGTTCGCCTCGTTTGGTTGGAATCAATTGTTCACTTTTATTGGTTTGTTTAAAATAACCGCCCTCAGGATGCGCTTCTAATCCTAACTTCTCAATCCACATTTGTTCTGTCATCTTCTCCCTCACTCCTTCATTTTTTCAGAAACGATTTAGGAAGAACTTAGAACATCCGTCCCAATCCTAAAATAAACGGCGGGACAGGAGTAGCTTCTTCATTCTTGAAGCTAAATACTCCTGTCCCACGTTCTTCCCAAACCTGTTATTTTCTACAACTAAACATCTTTTAATAAGCCTTTAAATAAGCCCATTGCGAAATCGTTGGCATTAAATGGTTCTAAATCGTTAATGCCTTCACCTAGACCAACTAATTTCACTGGCAAGTGTAATTCATTCCGAATAGCAATGACAATACCACCTTTGGCTGTTCCGTCTAGTTTGGTTAAAACTAAGCCAGTGACATCGGTTGTTTCTTTGAACTGTTTGGCTTGTGTCATCGCATTTTGCCCAGTAGTTGCGTCCACAACTAAGAGAACTTCGTGAGGCGCATCTGGAATTTCTCGTTGAATGACTCGTTTAATTTTTTCTAATTCCTTCATTAAGTTGACTTTATTTTGTAAACGACCTGCTGTATCCACTAGCAAAACATCGGCCTGTTCTGCTTTGGCACGTTCCACTGCATCGAAAACGACCGCTGCTGGATCGCCGCCAGCATTCCCACGCACAACTTCAACGCCAGCCCGTTCACCCCAAACAACTAATTGATCAATGGCACCCGCTCGGAACGTATCGGCAGCGGCCATTAAAACTTTCTTTCCTTCCAACTTGTATTGATGGGCTAATTTACCAATGCTGGTTGTTTTACCAACTCCATTAACACCAACAAATAAAATCACGGTTAAGCCATTTGGCTGTAAGTTGATTGCATTATTTTCATTAATTCCTGCTTCTTCATACAAATCAACCATTTTTTCAATGATGGTATTTTGAACTTGAGCTGGTTTTTTCACGTTTCGCAGTTTCACTTCTTGTCGCAAGGCTTCTGTAATTTTTAAGGATGTATCAAAGCCTACGTCTGCACCAATCAACGTTTCTTCTAATTCTTCAAAGAAATCTTCATCGACGCTCCGGAAATTAGCAAACAATTCATTTAACCGTTGACCAAATGTCTTACGCGTTTTTTCCAAACCTTTTTCATATTTTTCTTGGACTTGCTCTTCTTTTGACTCTTCAATTTCTTCTGAAACCTGCGTGTCTGTTGGTTCTGCCAACGGAGTCACGACACTACTTTCTTCCTCAGGCGCTTCCACAACAACTTCTTGTGTTTCCTCTGTCAGGATTTCTTCTGGCTCTTCTTCTAACGCTTCTTCTACGCCAGCTAATTTTTCCATTTCAGCGTTATCTGTTAAATCGGCTGTTTCTGTGACTTCTTCCGCTGTCGTTTCTGGCGTTGTTTGCGCCTCTTCTACTGCGGTTTCTTTTGATTCAGTAGGCGCTGATTCATCACTAGGTGTTTCGTCTACTGTTTCTTCAATTATCTCTTGTTTTTCTTCTTCCTTTTTTTCAGCGGAAAAAGCTTTTTTAATTTTATCAAAAAATCCCATTCTTATTGGCCTCCTTCCAACGGCGTTAAAATATATTTTTCGACCGCTTTGGCAACGCCATCTTGGTCATTCGTGTCTGTGACGACATCTGCGGCTTCTTTAACTAATGGAATCGCATTTGCCATGGCGACACCTAAGCCAGCGTATTCGATCATCGGTAAATCATTTTCTTCGTCCCCTAGCGTCATGATTTCTTCTGCACGGATTCCTAAATCTTTGGCTAACAAGGAAATACCATAGGCTTTCGTAATCCCTTTTGGCATAAATTCTAATAAGTTATTTCGCGTTTTAATAATTTCAAAGCGCTCATAAAAAGAGGCCGGAATTTCCTTGATGCGTTCATTTAAATACGCTTCATCAATCGCAACAACAACTTTGTTATAAATTCGATTCGGGGTTAACTCTTCTAATTTGTAGGACTCAAAGGTTAATAATTTGTTTAGAGAACTATAAATTGAAGGATAATTAGGTGCAGAAGGCAGTTGCATCACGACCTCATCGGATAAGACATCAAACGGCATGTTGAGTGTGGTTGCTAATTGGTACAGCTCATGAATCGCTTCCAAGGGCATCAATGTTTTCTCAATAATGGCTCCTGTATCATTTTTTTGAACCAACCCGCCGTTAAAAGTAATGCTATAATCGCCTTCATCTTGTAAACCTAATTCTTCTAAGTAAGGACCAATGGCTGCCAAAGGTCGACCTGTGCAGATAACAACTTTCACGCCTGCTTGTTTCGCAGCCATCAGTGCTTGTTTATTCCGTAAAGAAATCTCTTTTTGGCTATTTAATAATGTTCCATCTAAATCAATAGCAACCAATTTTATCAAACGTTCGCTCCTCCTTGCTTCTGGCTAATTGCTTTTTTCAATTGCGCCACCTTCTTTGACCTCTTCCAAGCGAACTGAAACGATTTTTGAAACCCCAGATTCTTGCATAGTCACGCCATATAAAACATCTGCGGCTTCCATTGTCCCTTTACGATGCGTCACCACAATAAACTGTGTGCCATCTTCAAATTCGCTTAAATAATGGCCAAAACGAGCAACGTTGGCTTCATCTAAAGCTGCTTCTACTTCATCTAAAATACAGAACGGAACTGGTCGAACACGAATAATTGAAAAGAGTAACGCAATCGCCGTTAATGCCCGTTCGCCTCCAGACAACAAGCTTAAATGTTGTAATTTTTTCCCTGGTGGTTGCGCCTCAATCTCAATCCCTGTATTCAAGAGATCCTCTGGGTTGGTTAGCACCAGTTCTGCCCGTCCGCCTCCAAACATATTAGGAAATACCACTTTGAACTGGCCACGAATTGCTTCAAAGACTTCTTTAAACCGTTCTTTCACTTCTTGGTCCATTTCATCCATGGTTTCAAATAATTGTTCTTTCGCATTTAATAAATCATCACGTTGACTGACTAGAAATTGATGGCGTTCATCGACTTGTTCAAATTGCTCGATGGCGCTTAAGTTAACAGGTCCTAACCGCTCAATTTCTTGTTTTAGGCGTTTCACTGTTTGCTGTGCTTGCGCTAAATCATCGATTGGGAAATACGCTTCATAGGCAGCTTCAAAGGTTAAGCTGTATTCTTCCTGTAAGTAACTTAACGAGCTATCTAATTGCATTTCTGCACGATTTTTTAGGACTTCAATTTGTGTTTTATCTGCTAAATACTGTTGTTGGCGTTTGTTTTCTTCCGCTAATTTTGTATCTAACTCGTCTACTTCTTCTTGCAACGCTTGTCGTTGACTACGTGCCGTTTGTAAAGAGGTTTGCAACGCTGTTTGTTTCTCCGCTAATTGAGCGACTTGTGCCGCTAAGCCTTCTTCGGTTAACTGGTGATCGCTAGAATGGCTACTTAATTGTTGTAGCTGTTGACGGATGGCCGTTTCTCGAATCAACAATTCGTCCAATTGTTCTTGTTTGTCTTGCTTTTGACGAGCAAAATGGGCACATTGTTCCGCCGCTACTGCTTGTTCTGCTTGAACTGTCGTCAAGCGTTCTTGCGCTTGGGCTTTAAAGGTTTCCATTTGGCTAGCTTCTTGTTCCACTTGTTTCATTTCAGCATCTAAACGTTCTTTCGTTGCCGTTAAGCTTGCTTGTTGCTCTGTCAATGTGGCTTTTTTCGCTTGATATTCGGTTAAGAATTGATGCAATTCCCGTGATTCATATTCAAACAGACGTTTTTCTTTTGTTAAACGAGTAATCGTTTCTGTTTGATTGGCTAATTTATTATCAATTTCTTGTTGTTTTAAACGATTTTGTTCACCAGCAGAGCGCAACATTTCTGCACGTTCCGTGGCTGTTTTCACTTCTTGCGAGAGCGCTTGGACTTCTTGTTCTACACTTCTTAGTTGTGTTTCTAATTGAGTCATTTGTTCAGTGATTGTTTGAAGTTCTTGCGCTTGTGAAAATAGGCTTCCTTGGTTGCCACGTTTATTGGCTCCCCCAGTCATCGAACCGCCAGGATTCATCACATCGCCTTCCAATGAGACAACGCGATATTGGTAATTGACTAATTTTGCTAACTGGTTGGCACTCGTTAAATCTGCCGCTAAAATCGTGACGCCTAAGAGATTTTGAATAACGGCTTGTACTTGTTCTGGATAACGAACTAATTCACTGGCAATCCCCACGAAGCCCGGTGCACCAGCCAAACGATTCTGAACCATCGACGATACAGAGCGCGGCTTAATGGTAGTCAATGGTAAAAAGGTTGCTCGGCCACTGTGTTGTTGTTTTAAGAAGGTAATGCCTGCACGACCATCTTTCTCATTTTCCACAACAATATGTTGCGCCGCACCACCTAAGGCCGTTTCAATCGCCAACGTATATTCTTTAGGCACTTCAATTAACTCAGCCACTGCGCCAACAATCCCAGTTAATTGGTTTTTGTGACGCAATACAGCTTTCACGCCTTGATAGAAGCCAGCGTAATTTTCTTGAATTTCTTGCAAACTTTTTTGGCGTGCCTTCGCTTGTTGCACTTGATTCATCGCTTGGTACATATCATTTTGACGCTGTGCTAATCGTTCACGTTTGGCTTCAAGCGTTGCTTTCAACGCAGTGTATTCTTCCAACTGTTCTTGTAAGCCTTGTTTTGCAACTTTTTGCTCTTTTTCTAGCGTTTCTTTCATTGCAAGAGCTTCAACCATCTGTTCTTCTAGCGCTTCGTGTTTTGCTAGCGATTGTTGATTTTTAGCTGTTTCTTGTTGATATTGTCGTTCTAAATATTTTAAGTCATTGGCTGTATTGGCTTGTTCTTGCATGACTTCCACATACTGACTGCGCAATTCTTCCATTAATTCTTTAGAAGACTTACTATATTTTTCCACATCTTTCGTTGCCAAAGCCAATGCTTCTTTTAACGTCTGACGTTGTGCCGTTTTTTCTGCGATTGCTGTTTCCAGCGTCTGCAATTCTTCTCGATAACGAACAATTTTTTCGGCCGTTTCTGCCAACGTCTCTTCGTATTCGCTTGCCGTTTGGGAGGTGTGTTTGGAACGTTCAATTAAAACATTTTTTTGTCCTTCTGCTTGTTTCAACGCTTCTGTCACTTGTAATAATTGTTGTTGTTCCGTTTCAATTTGTTCATCTAAACGATTGCGCTTGCTTCGTAAACGTACCAATTTGCCTTCTAGGTCATGGACTTGCTTACTTGCGCCAGCTAACTTTTCTTCAATGGCTGTTAATTCTTGCGTTTTCGTTTCCCAAATAGCTTTTGCTTCTTGAATTTCGGTCACAGTTAAATTGACATCAATTTCGGTAAGTTCTTCTTTCAAAGCTAAATACTTTTTGGCCGCATCTGCTTGGGCGGCTAGAGGAACTAATTGGTCTTCCAACTCGTAAATGATATCTTGGACACGGCTTAAGTTGTCCTCGGTTTCGAAAAGCTTTTGTTCAGCTTTTTTCTTTCGTTGTTTGTATTTTAAAACGCCCGCTGCTTCTTCAAAAATCCCTCGACGGTCTTCAGGTTTACTATTAAAAATCGCTTCAACTTTCCCTTGCGAAATAATTGAAAAAGATTCTTTGCCTAACCCTGAATCCATAAATAAATCTTGAATGTCTTTTAAACGGCACGCTTGTTTATTAATAAAAAAGTCACTTTCGCCCGTTCGTTTTAAACGACGGGTGACACTAATCTCACTATAATCCAATGCTAAATAATGGTCGCTGTTGTCTAACGTCACGGTAACTTCCGCAATATTTAGCGGTTTACGACCTTCCGAACCGGCAAAGATAATGTCGTTCATTTTGCCACCGCGAAGGTTTTTCGCAGATTGTTCACCTAATACCCAGCGAACGGCTTCCGTGATATTACTTTTCCCACTTCCATTCGGACCAACCACTGCTGTCACATCATCTTCAAATTCAATAATGGTTTTATCTGCAAATGATTTAAATCCTGTAATTTCAATTCGTTTTAAATACACGAATATTGCTCCTTCCAGCCTTACTGAGGAATACTTTTCAGTGCCCGCTCAGCGGCATCCTGTTCAGCTAACTTCTTCGATTTTCCTTGGCCTAACCCAATGAGTTCACCATTCATGTAAACTTCAGTGAAAAAGGTGCGGTCATGAGCAGGGCCTTCTTCTTTAATTAAGCGATATTCAATTGAAACATCGCCTTTGCGTTGTAAAACTTCTTGTAATTGTGTTTTGTGATCCATCTCATGTGAAAAAGCACCGGCATCAATTTTCGGAAAAATAACGTCTTCAATAAATTTCTTGGCTGCGCCAACTTTTTGGTCTAAGTAGAGGGCACCTAAAAAGGCTTCAAATAAGTCACATAATAATGATGCACGTGTTCGTCCGCCCGATGCTTCTTCTCCTTTACCTAATAAAATGTAGTTGTCGAAGTGACATTCTTTCGCAAATTTGGCTAAACTATCTTCCCGAACGATGGCTGCGCGCATCTTCGTTAATTTTCCTTCTGGAAGTTCTGGGAATTTTAAATACAAATATTGTGAAACAATTAATTCTAAAACTGCATCTCCTAAAAATTCAAGACGTTCATTATCGGATAATTTTAAATAGCGATGCTCATTCACATAGGATGAATGAGTAAAAGCTTGCTCTAATAGATTGACATCATGGAAAACAATGCCGTAACGTTCTTTTAACTCTGTTGTTAACTGATTGTCCATTCTCCACATTCCTTTACATTTATTTACACCTTGTTTCATTATACTTTTTTTTTCACTTTTTTTAAATGGTTCTATTCAGAAAAAGCCTGTTATTCACTGTGTTCTCATTATTTTTTAGAAAAAATAAATAAATCACCTCTCCAGCTATCAAATCAGCCACTGCTACCCCATAAAAAAAGAGAAAACGTAGCAACGTTTTCTCGGAATTTTTTGAATAAACGTACCAGCAAGAGACAATAAAAAAAGCATTCAGTTATTCACTTTCACTAAATATTAACATCTCATTTAAAGATTGGGATAATTCTTCTTTTTGTCGTCTTTTTAATTTTGTTTTAGTCGCATCATGATTCTTTACTGTGCCTATATGAACCTGCACCTCTTTCTTATTATTTATAGCAACAATAAAAGGTACAGAAAGCGACTCATCCCCAGTATATTTTTGATAAAATTTTTGTAATAATTCATCATCATTTTCTGTATAGTCATCACCACGAGTATTTACAGCATAAGCATTCATACTTTCCTTCTCTAATTCTTTATCTAGTATTGGTAATAATTCTAGACACCAAGGACAAGTCGGAAAGCCAAAATAATAAATTCCTTGTTGTCTGTTCACCAGATTTCCCATTATTTTTGAAGTATCAGTATGTACAAACTGTTTTGTCTCGTCATTATATGATACATACTTATTTTGATTAAACGCTAAGTAATAACCAAAAACAAATATAATCAAACTAACAAGAAAAATAATGAACACTTTTCTTTTTTTCATTTATTTCTCCTCCTAAAAATTTGAAAAATTGAAAGCAAAATTATTTCTCCATCTGCAGTAAACGGTAAGAGATTAAAAATATTACTAATACAAGATACTTTTAAAATCACAGTATAATAATTTAATGGCAAAATTATTCCTACTATAACCAAGAAAAGCGGAGATATCGCTGAAATCAATAAATTATCTAGAGGATTATTTCTGTTCGTATACACCACTTTAAATGGGTATAGACCAACTCTCTTTATATAAGCATTGTATTTGAAGAATTTGGCTAAAATAAAATGTAACCACTCATGTACAAGTAACACGACATATATTGACAACACATACAATATTGATAACTTAATAATCATATTTTCTTTTTTCCAAATAACCCAGTCAAAATATAGACAACTAACAATAACAACAAATAGAGTACTAATACCTTAATTGTCAAACCAAAAGTAGTTGAAATTTCATGTTTACTTATACGATTATCAATCGTAATTCCTAATAAGGTAGTGACTTTCGTTGATTCTGTGCGACTGGTATGGAATAGCTCCCATAATGTTTCGATCACAAGAACTAACAAATAGATAACTGTTATACTTCCTAAATATTTACTATTCTTTTTCATTTCTCACCTTCTTAATTACTAACAAATGCAAGAGTACTAAAACAATTAGAATCAACCAACCAAAAGAGCGATTTGTCAATAAACTAACTAGAACAAATACAATAAATAATAACAATAATGAAGTCGTTTCATTTAAACTTCCTTGTGATTTTGGAAATACATATCCCAAAATTATAGCTACTAATGATAACGACAACGCTGTAATTAGTTGAGCTAACTCCCCAAATCCCCAAAAACAAAGTAGTAACAATGGCATTGCCAACATTATCACTAGCAATAGTTGACTCAACCATTCATTTCTAATTTTTATTCTCAATAAATCATATTGTTTTCTGAAATCAGCAGTAATATCTCCATAGCTTAATAATAAAACGCCTGAAAAGGCCATAACAGTTGTCAAAATGAATAACATTGTTCTTAAACCACTTTGGAAAAAAATAACCAACATAACAACTGTAGTAAAACTAATAAAATACCAATTCGCTTTATAACGAAATATAACTTTATTTAAGAATGGAATGTATATATATTTTGAATGTTGAGACATTTGATTTTCAAGAATACTAATTAGTCTTAATAGGCCTATACTAATAAGCATTAAACATACCACTATTAGAAAAAAAGTGATAGGAATCATATAGGAGATACTCCACAATTGGTTTGCTAGAAATAATTCTAAACCATAACGAAAATCAAAAAAATAAAAAGTAGCAAAAATCATTAATAAACTATCACCTATCACTTTGAGACTATTAATTTGTTTCACTCTTCGTTTCAAAAAGAATGTAAACAAACAATGTATAAACTCAATCACCCCAATTACCACTAGATAAAAAAGATGCTGAACAATAAAAAAAATGACATATTCAATAGGAACAGTCGTCACAAGTTTAATAGCTGGCGTAGAAATGATCATAACTAATTCATAAAGCAATATCATAATTACAAATTTGAATAGCATAAAAGATAAGCTGATGTCTTTCTTTCTAAAAGGCAATGTTTTCACAAAAAATAAGGAGTTTTTATCTAATGCAACAGTATTATCAACTAAAATATATGCTATTATACCTAAAACAAATGTATTACTAAAATAACTATAAAAAGTTATTTTTCGACCTTGTTCTATCAAAATATGACTAATTTTTTCTGAATCTGGTACAATTCTAGCTAGTTCACTCATATTAAAAAAAAAGTATGCAAAATAGATAAAAAATACACACACACCTATTACGATGCGAGTACTCTTTTTTGACAAAATAGAGTGCTTGAGCAAACCTCGTAAAGCATTATCAATAAATAACTCGATTAATAGGATGATATCCTTTGATGTATTTAATTTTTTCATGAATTTTCTCCGTACTTATCACTTCTTTTTCTAAATTCTCTGACGCCCCTAAAAATGGAGTTAAATTGCCATTGGACATCAATAAAATATTCTCTGAAAACCTTTCAATAATTAATTTATTATGAGAAATAATCACTATCCCTACTTCTCTAGATAAATTTTCAAACAGCTCTAACGTAAGCAATGTTGTCTCAAAGTCAAGTCCATTAAATATTTCATCACCTAATATATAATCAGTGTTAGCTAGTGCTGCTGCAACTATTTGTATTTTTTTCTTCATACCAAATGAGTACGATTCTATTAAATTAGTTCCAGCAAATTTTAAATCAAATAGTTCTAAAAAATCATCTATCCGTTCTATATCACTACAGCGATATCTTGATAAAACAAAGTTTAAGTACTCTTTACCCGTCATATAATTAGGTAGATAAAATTCCGATGGTATATAGAATATACATTCTTTAAACTTTTCAGAATCATTAGAATAGCTCTCAATAAATACCTTTCCAGACGTTGCATCTTTCAATCCTACAATACAATCTAATAAAGTAGTTTTCCCACTTCCATTTATACCTACAATCACACTAACTCGGTTTTTAGGCAATGAGATAGTTATATTATCTAAAACTTTCCTATCAAATTTTTTTGTTAAATTTTCAATTCTTATCATAAGTTTCTTAACAAGAAGCCTCCATAAAATAGAGGCTCCTTCCTCCTTAAATATCAACGTTTACAATTGAAGGTAACGTGTACCAAGTCGGGAACACCAATTTTAATACTCCCAGCAAATGTTCCACCTACCCAACTACAGTAAACTGCATAACCAATACAGCCAATCACTGAAAGTAATATTACAACTGCCCAAACCCATTTTACAGTTATTTCTTGTGAATATTTTGATTGCAATGCAAGCAAATAATTCTCCATATAAAGTGGCATATCCATTCACTCCTTTCTTTAAATATAAGTTTTAGTTATAAACAATACCAAACACACCTTCAAAAACTAACTAAAACTTAATCTAATTGTAACTTATCGTTCTTTATACGTAAAGGGAGTATTATATATATAATAAAAAAAATAACATTTCATAACAAACATGTAGATATACACACTAAATAAAATAAAAAAAACAGAACCTCCCATCAAAAACCATACTGCATAAAAAACAATTCATCTATAACAAAAAAAATAACGCATACATATAAATTGTAATTGCTTGAAGTAACAAAAATTTTCACATAAAATAAGATGGCCTAAGAAACTATCCTATCCAAAAAAACAGATTCTAGAAGAGCTTTATGTCTTCTAGAATCTGTTTTTTTATTTCCGTGAGTCTGCTGTGACACCCACCGTTGCCCATGGATTATCTTTCGTATCAACTGCCCAAGTAAAGTCAACTACACGGTCGTTGACAGGCAAGACTTCATTTCTGTAAAGCGTTGGGATTACAAACGCTTCATCAATGGCATACTCTTGCCAATCGTAGAAGGCTTTTTTACGTTTTTCTTCATCAAATGATGCTTTTGAATCAATCGCGTCAAGTAATTTAGTATTTTCTTCTGACTCAAAACGTGTGTAGTTAAAGGCTGAGTTTGGACCATATAAGCCGGTTGGTGAAGGATCTGAACCTGTGCCCCACGCGCCTTGATAGATATCTACTTCTGGGTCATCATTTTTCAATTTATCATAGAATGCTTGGAAATCAATTAAGCGTCCTGTTGTATACGTTACGTTTAAGCCAATTTCTTTCCATTGTTGGACATAGTAATCAGCAAGTGGTTGTGCAGTTTCGCCGCCTGACATTGAAGCAAACTTGATTTCTAGTGGTTTGCCTTCTTTGTCTTCGCGAATGCCATCGCCGTCTACGTCTTTATAGCCAGCATCATCTAATAATTTTTTCGCTTTGTCTAAATCAAGCGTATAGCCTTTCGCTTCGCTATCATGCAAGCTCTTGAAGACTGGTGGAATTAACGTTGTTGCCCCTGTTCGTAAGCCGTTGTAGAATTTTTGGCCGACTGCATCATTGTCAATTGCATAGCCCATGGCTTGACGTAAGCTTTTATCTGCCATTTTAGCTTTTGGATTGTATTTCACTGTATTGGTTTCTTTGTCAAACGTACCCATTTTAAAGCCAATATACGTGTAGGCTTGTTCGGGACGTCCTAAGATTTGATACCCTTCAGTATCTTTGTAGGTTGGATACGTATCTGTTGGCATTGATAATGCAATATCGTATTGTTTCGCTTTCATCGCTTCTACAATGCTCGCAGAAGGAACAGATTTGAACACTAATTTATCTAATTTAGGTTTGCCACCGTAGTAATGCTCATTTGGTAGGTATTCAACAGATTCACCTGTCACAATATTACTCATGTAGTATGGTCCAATAGTCACAGGATTTTTACGAACTGCATCGCTTGATTCCATGTCTTTAACAGCAATTCCTTCAAAGGCATGTTTTGGTAAAACTGAACCCCAAACACCGCCACCTAATTGTTGCATTCCTGGGTGAACTTCTTTATAAGTGATTTTAACTTCTTTATCATTGACTTTTTCTATGCCAGAAATGGTTGGCGATTTACCAGCATGGTAGTCTTCCATGCCAACAATATTCGTAAAGTTATCATCATAACGAATCCCTGTATAGTCTTTATGACCAATGACTTCATAAGAGAAAATCACGTCATCGGCTGTCACATCTTTACCGTCAGACCATTTCAAATTGTCACGTAATTTAATGGTCGCTGTATTGGCATCTTCATCTAATTTCAGATCCGCAGGACCCCCATCGACAATCTTAAAGTCTGCATCATTGTTAAATAATGGCTGTACCGTTGGAAGCATGTATTGTGCATCATAGTTGTCTTGATAAAATTCTTGCTGGAAAAGTCCTTGGAATTGTGTATCCATAACTACAGCGACATCTAATGTCCCGCCATCAATTGCTTTTTTATCATTTTTAACAGCGATTGGCATTTTTGAAATGTCTTCTGTTTCCGTTGCTTTATTGCCCCCGCCTTTATTGCCGCCACCACATGCAGCTAACCCGAATACTAACACAGAAGCTAACGTGATTGCACCTAAAATCCGTTTCTTGTTCATCTCTTTTCCTCCCTCATTTTTTGGCTAATTAGCCTAATCGTTGTCGTGCATCTGCTGAGCGCTTAAATGCTTGTCCAACATAGTTTATACTTAACATCAAGACTAAAATTAGAATTGATGCAGGTAACCAAACCCATTGTTTATTGACTAATACATCCCCACTGCTGGCGTAGCCAATTAAGGTTCCTAAACTTGGGACACTTTGTGGTAACCCGAAGCCTAAGAAAGTTAACGTTGTTTCGATCCCGATATTGGCCGCGAAATTAATCGTTAAGTTCGTAATAATTAATGAACTTAAATTCGGCATAATTTCTCGAAACATAATTTTAAAATCGCTTGTTCCCATTGTCTTAGAGGCACTAACGTAATCTCGGCGCCCTTCAGATAACGTTTTACTGCGGAACAACCGCGCTTTTCCAACCCAATAAAACGCACACATAATCCAAATAAAGGACCAGATACTATATTTAGGAATCACGGAAACGAACACAATAATAATTAACATAATTGGCAAAATCATAATAAAATCCACGATACGCATCAAAATATTATCAATCATACCTCCATAATAACCGGAAATAATCCCTAAACCGACCCCGATAATAGACGTAATAATCGTAATGGCAAAACCGATTAAAATCGAGTTCCTAGCCCCGATAATCAATTGTCCTAAAACATCACGACCCCCTTCATCGGCACCTAAAATGAACTTGGTGCCATTCATTGTAACGGTACCTGGTTCCGCATATTTATCTAAAATACTTACATGCATAACGGCACTTTGGTCTAACACTAACGAACCGATAAAAACGGCTAATAAGATAATGACCAAAAGGATTAAAGAAAACATCGCCATTTTTTCTTTGACGAATTCTCGTGCAATCATCCGAAAGCCCATTGGCGGAATACTTTCTTGTAAGACTTCTTCTCTTTTTTCTTCTGTCAATTCCATTTTTATCACCCTTTCTTCGTGTTTTTTCTACTGAATTCGAATTCTTGGATCAACAATACTCATTACAATATCAGAAATTAAGGTTCCGATAAGGGTTGCCAATCCCAAAATCAACACGAGAGCGGTAATAACGGAATAGTCACGTTGAATGATACTATCAATAAATAATTTTCCAATTCCTGGGAAAGCAAAAATCTTTTCAATAACGACTGATCCGGCAATCAAAGCAGTAATTTCATAACCTAATTGAGAGGCAATTGGTAATGCTGCATTTCTAAAAATGTGTCGATTAAAAATTTTATTCGTTGGCACTCCTTTTGAACGAGCAGTACGAACAAAGTCCATGTTTTTAACATCAATCACTTCACTGCGCAAATATTGAATAGTGACCGCTGTCCCTAGCAACGCTTGAGTGACTCCTGGTAAAATTAAATGCTTCAGTTTATCTAAATAATACGGCCACGTTCCCTCAGCCAAACCAACAGTCACGGTTCCACTCGTTGGGAACCAGTCTAAGCGATACCCAAAAATAAAGAGCATAATCAAGGCAAAGATGAATAATGGCACGGCAAAACTGAAGAAGTTGTAGATAACCACCATTTTGTCAAACCATGAATTTTGGTAACGGCCAGCAATTAAACCGAAAGGAATGGCGATTAAATACGTGATTATAACTGACACAGCGGCCAATGCAATCGTATTCCCCACCCGACCAGCAATGAGCGTGGACACAGGTAATTTAAAGATAAAACTATGCCCAAAATCCCCATGTAAGGCATTGCCAATCCAACGGAAATATTGTTCGTACCAAGGATCATTTAACCCGGCAGCTTCACGCATGGCTTCAATCACTTTCGGGTCTTGGTTCGGATTAATCAATCCTGTAAACGGATCACCTGGCATCATTTTAGCCAACAGGAAAATCAAGACACTTAAAATAATCACTTGCGGAATCATCAATAACAAACGGCGTAAAATTGTTTTCCACATTATTCAGCACCTCCATTTTTTAACGCTACTTGGTGGGTCGGACTAATCGCATGTAAGTTATAAACCCGCCCATTTTCATCATAATAGTCTTTATGATTTTCCCGATACTCTTGCTCAACTCTTCTTCGTTCTTCTTTGTGAGCTTCTCGGTTCGCTACGTCAATTTTAGGAATTGCTGAAAGTAAGCGTTTGGTATAAATGTGTTGTGGATTAGTGTAAATATCTTGGCGTGTACCGATTTCTACAAAACGGCCTTTGTACATAATGGCAATGTTGTCACACATATGTTTAACTACGCCCAAATCATGGGAAATAAATAAGTAACTTAACCCATATTCCTGTTGAATGTTTTTCATAAAATTCAATACCTGTGCTTGCACAGATAAGTCCAGTGCTGAAACAGGTTCATCTGCAATAATTAATTTGGGGCTGGTAGCCACCGCTCGGGCGACGCCTAAACGTTGGCGTTGTCCACCAGAAAATTCATGAGGATATTTGTACAACGCATCTTCTGGCATCCCCACAATGTCCAACAAACTTTTGACTTTTTTCTTTTCTTCTTGGTCACTTAACCGTTCAAAATTTCGAATTGGTTCGGCGATAATATCTAGTACTCGTTTTTTAGGGTTTAAACTTGACATCGAATCTTGGAAAATCATTTGGACATCTTTGTTGTATCCAATCGCTTTTCGACTTCGCGGCTTGGTTACATCTTGTCCTTGATAAATAATTTCACCATTTGTAATTTTTTCTAAACCAATAATTGCTTTTCCTGTCGTTGATTTTCCAGAACCCGATTCACCAACTAACCCATACGTTTTACCTTGTTCAATCATGAAGTCCACACCATCAACCGCCAAAACATGATCAGTGATTCGATTGAAGAAGCCGCTGCGAATTGGATAATGAACTTTTAAATCTTTAATTTGAATAATTTCTGTCATTACGCTTCCCCTTCCCCGTCTCTAAAATGAAAATGTTTATAACATGTACAACGAACATAATGATTCGGTGCAACTTCATGTAATGTTGGATTTTCTTCATGTTCCGATGCATCAATCCAAGGAATTCGTGGGGCAAACCGACAACCTTTTCTAGGTAATTTGGTTAACGAAGGAACAATCCCTTCAATCACATGAAGTTCTTCTTCATCTGAATTCTCTTGGGGAATGGACTGAAGTAAGGAACGTGTATATGGATGTTTCGGATGACTAAACAATTCTTCAGCAGTGGCTACTTCTACAAACTGACCCGCATACATAACCGCTACACGATCAGCCATTTCCGCAACTACACCTAAGTCATGGGTAATTAAAATAATGCCGCTCCCTGTTTCTTCTTGTAAATCTTTTAACAAATCGAGAATTTGTGCCTGAATGGTAACGTCTAAGGCCGTTGTTGGTTCATCTGCAATTAAAATCGGTGGTTTACACGCGATTGCAATGGCAATAATCACCCGTTGGCGCATGCCGCCAGACAATTCATGAGGATACTGTTTCCCGACACGCTCTGGGTTGGGAATCCCCACTTGATCTAACAGTTCAATGGCCCGTGCTTGTTTTTGTTGTGCAGTCATTTTGGTATGATACGTGAGACTTTCTTTAATTTGGTCTTCAATTCGCATGAGCGGATTCAGTGCAGACAACGGATCTTGGAAAATCATCCCAATATCGTTTCCTCTGACTTTGTTGTACAATGTTTCATTAAACGTAGTTAAGTTTAAATTGTTGTATAAAATTTCCCCAGTAATTTTGGTATGATTGGGATCATGTAAGCCCATAATCGTTGTTGCTAAGGTACTTTTTCCACAACCAGATTCTCCGACGATTGCCAGAATCTCATTTTTCTTCAATTCAAATGAAACATCATCGACGGCATTATAATAATCATCTTTGATTCTAAATGCTGTTTCTAATCCTGAAACCTCTAGTAATTGTTCATTTCCTTGCATCCATACGCACCCCTTACGTCCTTTCAAAAACATTATATAAATTAACTAATATTTAATGATAGCACTTTCTAATTTTTATCAATGTTAATTTACAGCTCATTGTTTTTTCATAATTTTATAGAATTATTCCATAAAAAGCAAGATAAAATAACTTTTTTCGCAGTTATTTTTTTACATGTATGATTTTTTTTACAAAAATATGTGTAAAAATAGCCTTATTGCTTAATAAAATAACCATTATGTACGCAGTAAATATCCACCCGCATAGCGGGTGGCTTTTTAATAGCCCTAGAAGGGCTCGCTACCTGCTGCTCCCTTTAAGGGAGCTTTTTTTAGAGACCGCCAACCGCTACCATTCTATTCTTATCTAGTTGTTACTTCCTAAATGGATCTTTATACTCTCTTTTGTTTATACTATCCCTTACTCGATCTTCTGCTTCTTGTTCTCGTATATACTTAGCTATCGTTTTTTGGTTCAATCCTACAGTGCTCACATAATAGCCTTTTGACCAAAAGGATCGATTTCCATAATTGTATTTTAAATTCGCATGACGTTCATGAATGATTACTGCACTTCTTCCTTTTAAGAAACCCATAAAACCTGATACACTCAACTTCGGCGGAATTCTTACCAACATATGGATATGGTCGGGCATTGCATGCGCTTCAATGATTTCGACTTCTTTCATTTCACACAATTTCCTTAGTATTTTCCCTATATCTCGCCTCAATTTACCATAGATTACTTTTCTTCTATATTTTGGTGTAAACACAAGATGATACTTACAATTCCAACGAGTATGTGCTAAACTTTTATCGTCGTTCGACATTCAAAAACTCCTTTCGATTTGATAACGGTTGGTAGCCTTTATCTATTATATCGAAAGGAGTTTTTATCGCTAAAGCTCTGGCCTCCACGCGCAGTACGCGTGGTTTTTTTGTCGAAATCTCTTTAGAGATTTCAACTGACTAAAGTCATTAAAAAAAGTCGATTAACAGGAATGTTAATCGACTTTGTCTTATTATTTTTTATGAATTACTCACAATATAATCTACAGCGGCACCAACTGTTTCAATTTTTTCTGCATCTTCATCTGAAATCTCTGTTCCAAATTCATCTTCAAGTTCTAAAACAAACTCCATTACGCTAATTGAGTCAGCGTTCAAATCATCTTTAATGTTTAATTGATCTGTTACTTGATCCGCTTCAATATCAAAGTGGTTTGAGATAATCTTCGCTACTTTTTGAAGTACTTCTTCACGAGTCAACTGTATTCACCTCCACTGCTTTTGAAAAAAGGTTCTTTCTTTTACTAAAACGCTAAGATACATTGTACTCACAATTTGGGTATTTGTCCATCTTTTTTTCATTTGAGTAACAAACTGATGTCAAGACAATTGCAAATTACTCTACTTTGCCTTCATAATATTCCACTAATTGTGGGACAACTTGGGTTTCTAACATTGTATGAATTTGACGAATGGTGTAGCGGACGGCATCAGGACCCGTGGCCCCATGCGTTTTAATGACTGGCGCTTTTAAGCCAAATAAAACCGCCCCCCCATGTTTTGAGTAGTCCATTTCGTCTTTCATGCCACGCAACGCATTCTTTAATAATAAGGCGCCCATTTTTCCTTTGACACCTTCAGAAAGAATCGCTGTTTTCAGCAAGCTCATCATGTTCATAGCTGTGCCTTCGATGGATTTTAAAACGGCATTCCCTGTGAAGCCATCTGTCACCACCACGTCAGCTACGCCATTTAATAATTCTCGTGCTTCAACGTTTCCGACAAAATTAATCGTTTCATCTGCTGCTAACAATTCGAAGGCTTTTTTCGTTAATTCACTGCCCTTTGTTTCCTCAGTTCCGTTATTTAATAGACCAACACGAGGATTCTGAACGTTCCGAACTTTTTCAGCATAGAATGAACCTAAAACGGCATACTGAACCAAATGTTCTGGTTTATTGTCTGCATTGGCTCCTAAATCTAACATGTCAAACCCTTTGTCTGGTTCTCCCATGACAGGTAAAGTTGACATCAAACCGGGACGTTCCACATTTTTGATGCGGCCGACAATGAACAGACCCGCTGCTAATAGCGCTCCGGTGTTGCCTGCAGAAAAAATCGCATCGGCTTCCCCATTTTTAACTGCTTGCGCTGCTAAAACCATGGAAGCAGTTTTCTTACGACGGATTGCTTTAACTGGCTCATCGTCACTAGCAATTTTTTCATCGGTATGAATAATCGTAATGTTTTTTTCATCGGTGATGTATTTTTTTATTTCGGCTTCTTTTCCATATAATTGAAATTCAATGTCTGGGAAGTCTTGTTTGGCTAGCATAACCCCTTCAACAATTGCTTGTGGGGCGTTATCTCCACCCATTGCATCTACAGCAATTTTCATGAGTGATTCCCTCCTACTTTTTTGTTTCCTAACAAGTATAACATATTTTTTTCAAAGAAATACGCATTGGCTTTTACTTTCTGGCTTCAAAAATTACCTCTTCTAATCGAAAAATTGGGCTGCCTCATCTTGGGGTTTCACTCGATTGGCTAAGCCTTGATAAGCAGGATATTGCCACCATTCTTTCACTTGCCATAGGGCACTTGCTTCTTGGCGCGCAACTTCTAAAATGTTAAAGTCCGTCACGATATCTCCTACCGCAAATTGAGGCACTCCTGATTGCCGTGCACCGAACACTTCCCCAGGTCCGCGAAGTTCCAAATCACGCTCACTCAAGACAAAACCATTGGTGGTTTCTGTCATGATTTTCATACGCTCAACGCCCATTTCATTTTTCGGATTGGCCACTAAAATACAATAAGATGCACTGGAGCCACGCCCCACACGGCCCCGTAACTGATGTAACTGTGCTAACCCAAACCGGTCCGCATCCATAATTAACATCACTGTGGCATTTGGTACATTCACGCCAACTTCAATAACGGTGGTAGAAACCAATAATTGCAGCTGATTGTCTTTGAACTCCTGCATAATGTCATCTTTTTCTTGGTTTTTCATTTTACCATGTAGTAATCCCACTTGATATCTTGGGGAATAAAAGCTTTGCATATGTTCAAAAATTTCTGTTGCGTTTTTCACATCTAAGGCTTCTGATTCTTCAATCAATGGACAAATAATATAGGCTTGATGTCCTCGAGCCAGTTCTTTTTCCATCCATTCTAAAACAGTATCTAACTGCGGCGGCCGAATCCAACGTGTTTCGATTGGAATCCGTCCAGCTGGCATTTCATCAATGATTGATACATCCATTTCGCCATAGGCTGTAATGGCCAGCGTTCGAGGAATCGGAGTGGCCGTCATAAATAGAACATCTGGTTTTAAGCCTTTTTCTCTTAATATTTTTCTCTGATTCACACCAAAACGATGTTGCTCATCGGTGATTACCAAACCTAATTGATGGAAACTGACATCTTGTTGTATCAAAGCATGGGTCCCTACCACAATGTCAATCTCGCCATTGGCCAGTTCTTCGAGAATTAGACGACGTTCTTTCGTTTTGGTGGAACCTGTTAATAAGGCCGTTCGCACTTCTAATGGATCAAACAACTGCTGTAAGCTTTCCATGTGTTGCTGCGCTAAAATTTCAGTCGGAACCATTAACGCCCCTTGAAAGCCAGCGGTCATGGTGGCGTATAGCGCAATCGCAGCCACTACCGTTTTCCCACTCCCCACGTCACCTTGAAGCAATCGTTGCATATGCTTCGGACTTCGCAAGTCTCGACAAATTTCATTGGTCACTTTTTTTTGGGCGCCTGTCAATTCAAAAGGCAGTCCTTGGGTGAACGTTTTTAAGCGATCCACGTCATATTGAATAGCTAAACCATTTTTTTCCGCTTTTTCTTGTTTCTTCAATCCTTGCATTTTAAGTTGGAAAAGGAAAAACTCTTCAAAGACTACTCGCCGTTTAGCTTGATGGCTTTCTTCTGGATTACTGGGAAAATGCATCGCCCACATTGCTTCTTTTCTAGGCATCAAGCGGTACTTTTCTAATAAATCATTCGGTAAAATCTCTTCAACCAGTGAACCATACTCTTCAAAAGCAGTGCGGATTAACTGAACCAACGTGCTTTGGCGGACTTTTTTATTCACATGATAAATGGGGGCGAAATCTTCATTGTCTCCTTTAGAAGCTAAGATTTTCATGCCATTTAATGATTTTCTCTTGGCGTCCCACTTGCCATAAACAGCAATCTCTTCGGAAAGAACTACTTTGTCTTTTAAAAAAGGTTGATTGAAGAAGGAAACATTAATGACCGCATGTTCTTGCATCATTCGAAACGTTAACCGGCTCTTCTTATAACCGTACCGACTAACGACTGCTTCCGAAACCACTAGCCCTTTTAGCGTAACTTTTTCCTGATCCTGAATCTCGCTTAAATCCTTTTCTTGGATATCATCGTAGCGGAAGGGATAATACGTCAATAAGTCTTCAATTGTAGCAATCCCCAGTTCTTGTAAATTTTCAGCACGTTTTGGGCCAACACCGGGCAATACGCTGACTAAATCTGTGATGTCCATAAAATCCCCTCCTCATTAATATACGCAAAAAAATGGATCATTCATTAAATAGGCTGGTTCATTAGCCCTAACTAATGAACCAGCCTATTCGTTTTTATTTTTTCATCACGAAAACCTATTCTGCTGAGAATAAGTATGGATACACAGGTTGTCCACCTTCATGAAGTTCTGTTTCTAGTTCATCGTTTTCAGAAACTAAAATAGCGATTAGCTTTTCAGCTTCTTCAACAGAACCATCTTCGCCGACAATAATTGTCACGATTTCAGTGTCTTCATCAATCATGCGGTTCAACGTGTCTAATGATGCATTAAAACGATCTGCTTCAGAAACGACGATTTTACCATCAATCATTCCTAAGAAGTCATCTTTTTTAATTTCAACGTCATCAATGGTTGTGTCACGAACAGCTGTGGTTACTTGACCACTCACAACGCTGTCTAACATTTCCGTCATACTTGCTTTGTTTTCTTCTAATGATTGTTGATCATTGAAAGCTAACATTGCTGTCATTCCTTGAGAAATGGTTTTAGATGGAACAACCGCTACTGGTACATCGGCAACTTCTGCTGCTTGATCAGCCGCCATAAAGATGTTTTTGTTGTTTGGTAAAATAATGACTTGCTCTGCATTCACTTCTTTGACTGCTTTTAAAATATCTTCCGTACTTGGGTTCATTGTTTGGCCACCACTAATAATGTAGCTTGCACCTAAACTTCGGAATAATTCTTGAACGCCTTCACCGGCTGCAATAGCAATCACAGCAAACGGTACGCGAACTTTTTCAGTCAACGCTTCTTGCTGAGCATCGCGTTCAACTAACGTTTCATGTTGTAAACGCATATTGTCTACTTTTATTTTTACTAACGAACCAAATTTTTGGCCGTAGTTCATCACTTCACCTGGATGCTCAGTGTGCACGTGAACTTTGATAATTTCGTCATCGTTAACGACTAATAGAGAATCGCCTAGTTCATTTAAGTAGTTTCTGAATGTTTCATAATCAAAAGCGCTGTCCACGGTTGGGCCTTCGCCGATACGAACCATAATTTCTGTACAATAGCCAAATTTAATGTCTTCTGTCGCAACGTGGCCACTAACACCACGGTGATGTTCAGCATTAACCATTTCGTCCATTTCGGCAGGACTTGGTTCATACGTTTCAGTTGGTAAAAATTCACCACTAAGCGCTTCTAAAAATCCTTCATAGATAAATAGTAGTCCTTGACCCCCGCTATCTACAACGCCGACTTCTTTTAGGACAGGTAATAAATCAGGTGTTTTCGCTAAGGCACGTTTAGCACCTGCTACAACAGCTGTCATAACTTCGATACAGTCATCTGTTTCTTTCGCTTTACGTTCACCAGAACGCGCCGCTTCACGAGAAACAGTTAAGATTGTTCCTTCAACGGGTTTCATCACTGCTTTATACGCTGTTTCTACACCATGTGTAAATGCAGCGGCCAAGTCTTTGGCATTTAATGTTGTAACCTCAGGAATTTGTTTTGAGAAGCCGCGGAATAATTGAGATAAAATAACCCCAGAGTTTCCACGAGCACCCATTAATAACCCTTTGGATAACGCACCTGCCAATTCTCCTACTTTTTCAGAGCGAGAATCGGCCACAGCCTTTGCACCACTGGTCATTGATAAGTTCATATTTGTTCCTGTATCACCATCGGGTACAGGGAAAACGTTTAATGAGTTGACATATTCTGCATTTGTGTGCAGACGAGTCGCACCTGCCTGGACCATTTCCTGGAACTGACCTGCGCTGATTTCTGTTACATTCACCTAAAAAATCCTCCTTCAGATTTACCGCTAACGGCAACACACGACTTCCTTGTGCAATTGCATCGTTGACAGTACACTACCTCTAATCCGGTAATACACGAACTCCTTGAACAAAAACGTTAACTGAATTCGCAGTGACACCTAATAATGTTTCAAGATTATATTTTACTTTTTCTTGGACGTTACGAGAAACTTCAGAAATTTTTGTACCATAACTAACAATCGTGTAGACATCCACTGCGATTCCGTTGTCTTCTTGACGAACAACGACACCACGTGAGTAATTCTCACGACGTAAAATATCGTTTAAGTTATCTTTAATTTGATTTTTGCTTGCCATTCCGACAATTCCGTAAATATCTGTCGCAGCTCCGCCAACTACTGTAGCGATCACATCATTGGTAATCTCAATGGTACCTGCGGGTGTTTGAATTTTTACAGCCATTGATGAAAGCCTCCTTATAAGAGCACATTCGCCCTATTTTCTTCCATAACATTTTATCATATCCAGCCTTTAATTAAAAGGAAGTTCGTCAGATATTTTCATTCTTCCACTTCTAAGTGAACATTCTAGCAAGATTTCAATTTACTCTTTTTGATTGCTAAAGTCAAATCATAGAAAAAAATCTTCTTGCAAATCAGTGCCTAATATGATAAATTAAGTTAGTATGAGCTGAATATTATCGCTCCAAGATCAAGGCAAAGGAGGAAACTTAAAATGGCAAAAGTATGTTACTTCACTGGTCGTAAGACTTCAAGTGGTAATAACCGTTCACATGCGATGAACTCAACAAAACGCACTGTGAAACCTAACTTACAAAAAGTTCGCGTATTAATCGATGGTAAACCTAAAAAAGTTTGGGTGTCAACTCGTGCTTTGAAATCTGGTAAAATCGAACGTGTTTAATAAACTTAAATAAGCAAAGCTGGACGTTCGTTGTTCGGCTTTTTTTATTGCAAAAAAAAAAGAAGTTGGACCTTCATCACTTTGATGAAGGCCCAACCTCTTTTTACTTATCTTTACTTTGAATAACCGCAATCATCCCTGCATCGAAGGAAAAAGCAGCGGCTTCTTCGATAAATTCATTACTTGCATACGATGTTGGGTAAGGAACATCTTGATTGGTTAATAAATATTTACTGCGTCGTAGCGTCAAGTTTTCTACAGGCGTCAAACAGCAGTAGGCCAGATATTCTTTATCTGGCTCTTTTGGTACGATATACGAACCAGGGGCGTAATACTGGATGCTATTTTGACGATCGCATAGACGGATTTGACGAAGTACGCCTTGAAATCGTGGTTCAAAGGGTAACCAAAGATTGGCTAACAGGTGGTCAATTCTGCCCCCTGTCGCACCGATAATCGTCATCTCTGCTTGTGGAAATCGTTGTAAAGCTTCTTGAAGCGCTAATTGTGTATCTGTATCATCTTTTTCAGCAGGTGCTTGAATGAGTGTTTCGGTAGTTTCTTGGACAAAATGGTATTCTTCTCGTGATAATGAATCAAAATCGCCCACCGCTAATTGTAACGGTAAATCGGCCTCTAATAAATGGAGACAGCCGCGATCAATACCTACGAAATAATCATACGTAGCTGGTTCAATGGTTGGCCAATCACTTGGATTGCCGCCAGCTACCAGTAAGACACGACTCATTTGTCTAGCACTGCTCTCAGTGCATCGATTCGTTCTTGAGGATTTTCAGCATTATAAATGTAGGAGCCTGCAACGAAC
Organism: Enterococcus sp. DIV2419; assembly: GCF_051711865.1. Taxonomy (NCBI): domain Bacteria; kingdom Bacillati; phylum Bacillota; class Bacilli; order Lactobacillales; family Enterococcaceae; genus Enterococcus; species Enterococcus sp. DIV2419. Next base: position 384,231 of record NZ_JBIONS010000001.1, on the reverse strand, counting down.
ACTTCCGCACCGGCTTCTTTGCAGCGTGCGGCAGTTTCAGGAACAATCCCGCCATCGACTTCAATTTCATAGGTGTATCCTTTTGTTTCTTTCCATTCTTTTAATTGAGCAATTTTTTCTAGTGAGTTTTCAATAAATGATTGTCCGCCAAAGCCTGGATTGACAGTCATTACCAAGACTTGGTCTGCTAAATCTAATACATTTTCGATCATCGAAAGTGGTGTCCCAGGATTGATGGTTACGCCAGCTTTCACACCCGCATTTTTAATCATTTGTAAGGCACGATGAATATGGGGTGTTGCTTCTTGATGGACGGTAATAATATCCGCACCGGCTTCCGCAAAAGCATTGATATAATTTTCAGGTTGTACAATCATCAAATGAACATCCAATGGTAGTTTTGTCACTGGACGAATCGCTGAAACGATATTCGGTCCTAAGGTAATGTTGGGCACAAATTGACCGTCCATGACATCAACATGAATATAATCTGCTCCTAATTCTTCTACTAAACGGATATCTCTTTCTAAATTGGCAAAATCGGCACTTAAAATGGATGGTGCTAGTTTCATTTGGCTCGCTCCCTTTATATTTGCTATGATTTTTTCTTATAAACAGGTCGTCGATTCTCGATTTCCATTAAAAACTGTAAATAATTTTCGTAACGACTCGTCGCAATGGTTCCCGCTTCCACTTGACGTTTCACTTCACAACCAGGTTCTTTGTGGTGCATACATTCACGAAACTTACAGTGAGAGGCCGCGGCAACAAATTCAGGAAATTGCTTTGGTAATTCCACTGCTTCCATCTCCAAGAAATCGATGGCACTAAATCCTGGTGTATCAGCGACCAAACCGTCGTATAACGGAATCAATTCCACGTGACGGGTCGTATGTTTGCCCCGTCCTAAAGATTGGGAAATTTCCGCAGTTGCTAGTTGTAATTCTGGTGAAATTTGATTCAACAATGTTGATTTTCCAGCGCCTGATTGTCCCATAAAAACAGTCAACCGTTCTGGGAAAAAGCGTTCTAATTCTTTGGTGGCTTCTACGTCTTCCGAAGCGATTACCGCATAACCTAACGCTTCATAAATCTGTTTAATTTCAGTGACTTGTTGACGTTGCGGCTCATCTAATAGATCAACTTTCGTTAAATAAATAACTGGTTCTATATCCTTATACTCTAAGCTGACTAAGAAACGATCCAACAAATTAAACGAAAAATTTGGCGAAACCATACTCATGACAACCACACCTAGATCCACATTTGCAACAGGCGGGCGCACTAATTCATTTCGTCTTGGTAAAATTTCCAACACATAACCATCTGTTAAATTATCGCTTTCAAAAAGTACTTCATCTCCCACGAGTGGCGTAATTTTTCGATTACGAAAATTCCCTCGCGCTCTTGTTTGATATGTTTCTCCATCTGCGTATACATAATAAAAACCGCTTAACGCTTTTCTGATTTGACCTTTCAGATAAACCACTCCTAACTACTTTCGAATATACAGGATAGTGGCAGAGAAATCAAGGGAGCCTCTCGATTCTATTAATTAAAAAGAGCCTAGGACATAAGTCGAAATGACTTACCTTCCTAGACCTAAATCTTAAGATAAATGGCGAGACAGGAGCAGCTTCTTCTTATTGCTGAGAAACACTATTTGAAAAGCAAATAGATGTTAAACAGTACCTACTTGGTTCTTGAAGCTAAACCCTCCTGTCCCAACCTCTTGTCTTAATTACTCGTACTACTTTCACTAGTGGTGCTTTTTGAATCATTTGCTTTTGAATAATAAACTGTAACAGAGTCGCCTTTTTTGACTTTGCTGCCAGCGGATGGGCTAGTTCGTTCAACGACTTGGCCATCGCCAGAGCCAGATAATCCTTGTTCATTGATTTTAAGGCCAGCGTTATTGATGCTGTCTTCTGCAGCTTTTGGCGAATAACCTGAAATATCGGGAACAGTTACTGAGTCGCTGCCTTTGCTGACATGTAAAGTAATCGTGTCATTTTTCGGATCAACAGCGGTACCAGAAGCTGGTTCTTGACTAATCACGGTATCTTTTTCAACTTTGTCGCTTTCTTCGTCCACTCGTTTAATTTGAGATTCTGGGATACCTAAAGCAATTAAGCGACTTACCGCATTATCGTAAGAAATTCCGCTATAATCAGAAAGTGTCACTTTGTCGCTACCTTTACTTACATATAACGTCACTTGGCCATTTTTAGGTGTCACGGTGCCACCTGGTGCGGGGTCTTGCGTAATGACTAAACCTGGTTCTACCGTATCGCTTGCTTGGTCGACACGCGTAATTTGAGATTCAGAAATGCCTAACTGTGCCAGTGCATTTACTGCATTTGTGTAAGAATAACCGGCGTAACTAGGCAAAGTAACCGCTTCTGGTCCTTCACTGACCGTTAAAGTGACTTTGTCTTTTTTCGGATCAACTTTTTTACCTGCAGCTGGTTTTTGTTTAATAATGTTATCTGTAGACACAGAATCACTGTATTCTTTTTTCGTTGTAATTTGGTCTTCTGAAAACCCTAGTTTTTTCAAGGCTTCGACAGCAGATTCATACGATTCGTTTGTATAATCGGCCATCTCAATTTTTTCTGTTCCAGAGCTGATGTACAAAGTAACAGATCGGCCTTTTTTCACAGATGATTTTGCTTCGGGGTCTGTTTTGACCACCTTGCCTTCTTCAATCTTATCGTCGGGAATTTTTTTGGTTTCACTATCGACTTTCAGCCCAGCACTTTGTAGCGCTTGTGAAGCGGCCGCTTTCGTTTCATTTGTAACATCAGGAACTTCAACGTCTTTACCACCCGACATTGCAAAGGCTAAGCCACCTATTGCTAAAGCAATTAATGCCGCAATTGCTAAGCCAATCCACAATTTTTTACGGTTTTTCTTCGGTGGTTGTTCAGCTAAAATGTCATCTGCGATATCTTCTGGGACTTCGACAGGCGTTGTCTCTTCCGGTTCAGCGATGTCTTCGGGAATCGGAGTTAATACTTTCGTTTCTCCTAATAAAGCCGTTGGTTCCCACGCAGGTTCGTTTAAACGACTGGCTGACAAGGACGTGTATAAGTCTTCTGCCATCTCATTCGCTGTTTTGTAGCGATCGCTTGGGTCTTTTGCGGTTGCGTGACGAACCACATTTTCCAATGATTGAGGAATTCCTGGATCAAACATTTTGACAGAGGGAATTTCTTCTTGAAAATGTTTTAAGGCAATCGTTACGGCTGATTCACCATCAAAAGGTACATTCCCTGTTAGCATTTCATAGAGAATAATTCCCACAGCGTAAATATCTGATTGGTTGGTCGCCATGCTTCCGCGCGCTTGTTCTGGCGATAAGTAATGCACCGAACCTAACATTGTGTTCGTTTGCGTAATTGACGTTTCTGACAAGGCAATCGCAATCCCAAAGTCAGTAATTTTGACTGTGCCGTGTTCGTCAATCAGAATGTTTTGCGGTTTTAAATCCCGGTGAATAATTCTATGTTCATGTGCCATTGCAACAGCAGATAAAATTTGTTGCGTAATGTCCACAACTGTGGAATAAGGAATTGGGAAATGCGTTTGGATGTACCGTTTTAAGTCCATTCCTTTCACATATTCCATGACTAAATATTGTAGTCCATCTTCTTCGCCTACATCGTACACACTGACGATATTCGGGTGAACCAGCTCAGTTGCGGCTAGTGCTTCACGCTGAAAACGTCGGATGGCGGCTTGATCGTTTTGGAAGTCAAAGCGCAAGACTTTTACTGCAACGTCTCGGTCTAAAATTAAATCGTGTGCTAAATAGACGTTGGCCATACCGCCGCTTCCGATGCTGCCAATAATGTGATATCGACCATTCAGCTTCTTGCCGATTTCTATCATTGGTTTTCCTCCTTCTGTTCGTCAAAGTGTATCACTAACACGGTAATGTTATCTAAACCACCTGCTTCATTTGCTTGGGCAACGAGTTGGCTTAATTTGGATTCTAAGGGATCTGACGTCTCTAAAATTTCTAAAATTTTTGTCTCAGAAACCATATTGGTTAAGCCGTCCGAACATAACAGTAAATAGTCATTAGGCAGCCATTCATGATTGGTTACATCGACTTCGACAGTACCAGGCATTCCCAAAGAACGTGTTAGGACATTTTTTCGTGGATGATTTGCAGCCATCTCACGAGTAATCTCCCCTGATTTTACTAGTTCATTCACTAAAGAATGATCTTCTGTTAATTGTAACATGTGTTGGTCACGAACTAAATAAGCACGACTGTCCCCCACATTTGCTAAGACAAATGAATCCGGTAAAAGGATGGCACCAACCACGGTTGTCCCCATTCCTAAATACTCTGGTTTCGATTGTCCGCGTTCATAAATTTTTTCATTTTCCTTTTGAATTGCTTGAATTAACCACTGTGCAGATTTTTCAGCTGAGTCGACAGACGCATTGGACCAACTCTCACCTAAATTATTGACTGCCATTTGGCTAGCGACATCACCTGCTTGGTGACCACCCATGCCATCTGCTAAAACAGCAAAGGTTATGTGTTGTTGGTTCTCAAAAACGTTGGCATAATCTTGGTTCGTATTTCTTTTGCGACCGACATCTGATTGAACGTTGATTTCCAAATTATTTCACCTCATTTGAACTAACTTTCCGCATACAGCAAATAAAGAAGCCATCTGTCATGTATTGATGGGGATACAGAACCAGTTCTTGCTCTTTTACTACTGCTTGGACGTTTTCATTTGCAACAATTTCAATTTTTTCAAATTCAGGGTGTTTGGCTAAAAAGGCTGCCACCACTTCCTGATTTTCTTCTGGCGTAATAGTACAAGTGCTATAGACCATTATACCCCATTGTTTTAGTGTTGGGGCAACACTTTCTAAGATTTCTAACTGAATTTTAGGTAAATTTTGAAAATCATTGGCCGTTTTATGGTATTTAATGTCTGGTTTACGGCGCATTAGCCCTAAGCCTGAACATGGCGCATCAACTAAAATCCGATCAAAGGTTTCTGCGGGAAATTCTTCGGCCACTTGTCGCGCATCAAGCTTTTCTGCTTGGACGACATCCGCCACGTGGAGGCGTTGCGCATTTTCATTAATTAGCTTAATTTTGTGCGCATGAATATCTAAAGAAGTCACACGACCACCTGCTTCAGCCTCTAAAAAAGTTGCGATATGAGTCGTTTTGCCACCAGGAGCCGCACAAGCATCCAAGACACGATGATGCGGTTCAATTTGCATCGCTGGAGCCACGAGCATAGAGCTTTCATCTTGAATGGTTAAACAACCGTTAATAAACAGTTCACTACCAGCTAAGTAGCCTTTTTCAGCGACAACACCATAAGGGGAAAGTTGACTTTCCTTCGCGGCAATCCCTGTTTCTTGTAATTCTTCCAGCGCTTCTTCTCGTGAAATAAACCGTGTGTTTACTCGACCACTCGCATGGCTTTTTTCAAATAATGACAAACCTAACTGCCGTGTTTCTTCTTCGCCTAATTGGGCAAGTAATTTTTCTGTTAACCAACGTGGCATGCTAATTTCCGTTGCTAAACGATCAACTGGATCGCTAATTGCGGCCAAACTAGGTGCTCCATTTCGTTGGAACGCCCGCAGCACGCCATTCACGAATTTACCAATCCCAGGATTGCCACGACGTTTGCCAATTTCAACCGCTTCATTAATGACTGCATGATCGGGCACTTTATCTAAATAAAGTAATTGATATAACGATAAAATCAATAAATTTTTCACCCAATTATCGACTTTTTGCGGTTTCTTAACAAATGGTGTTAAGTAGTATTCCAACAATAATTTGCGACTAATTGTGCCGTAGACAAGTTCTGTAAACAAGCGGCCATCTTTCTCGCTTAGTTCTGATTTTGTCATCATTTCATTAAGTAAAAGATTGGAGTACGCCCCACCTTTATCCACACGTTCGATGGTTTCTAAAGCAACGTATCGAACAGAACGTTTTAATTTCTTGGGGATTTTTTCAGCCATTTTTGTTAGTCCACCTTATCTTTTTCTGCGACATTTTGACCAACGCCATTTAAAAATTCTTGAATCGTTAATTGACCTTTACCTGCTGGTTGCAGGCGATCAATTTGAAGAACTGTCCCTTCGCCACAAGCAATCCATAGCGCTTTTTTACTACGTTGGATAATCGTTCCTGGGGCGCTGGTTGTTGTTTCAGTCAGTGGTGTCACTGCCCAAATTTTCCAGTTGGTCCCTTGATAGGTTGTGAACGCTGTTGGCCAAGGACGCATACCACGCACTTGGTTATCAATTGCCTCAGCAGTTTTTTGCCAGTCAATTCGTTCTTGTTCTCGGGTAATATTGGGTGAAAAAGTAGCCTCTTCTTCCACTTGTGGAATAGGCGTAATTTCGCCAGCAATTAGCTTAGGTAACGTTTCTAATAAAAGTTCTTTTCCTAGAATGCTTAATTTTTCAAACATGGTGCCTACATCATCTTGTTTCGTAATCGGAATTGCACGTTGCGATAAAATCGCGCCAGCATCCATTTTTTTCACCATTTCCATAATCGTGACGCCTGTTTCTTTTTCTCCTTCAATAATCGAGTAATGTACAGGTGCGCCGCCACGATATTTTGGTAAAAGTGAGGCATGGACATTAATCGCACCTAGTTTGGGCGCTTTTAAGATTTTCTCTGGTAAAAATTGACCAAAGGCTGCTGTCACAATTAAATCTGGTGCTAAGTCAATCACTTTTTCCATTTCAGGAGAACCTGAAATTTTCTCTGGTTGTAAGACTAATAAGTTATGTTTTAAAGCTGCTTCTTTGACAGGCGTTGGGGTAATCACTTTTTTTCGGCCAACTGGTCGATCTGGTTGCGTGACAACCGCTTGAACGTCATAGCCTGCCTCGATTAAACTTTCTAAAATCGGAACAGAAAAGGCTGGTGTGCCCATAAATACAATTTTAGTCATCAAAATGTTCCTCCATATACGCTTCTAAATCTTCTGGTGCAATTTTCTCAATCATTTTGTCGATAAATAACTCGCCATTCAAATGATCAATTTCGTGTTGAAAAGCTCGAGCTAAATAGCCGTAAGCCGTAACTTCCATTTCTTCACCTTCACGGTCAAAATAACGGACAGTCACTTCATCTGCTCGTTCAACGGTTCCATATGTTTCTGGAATACTTAAACAGCCTTCCACATCAATACTGGTTCCCTTTTTTTCAATAATCACTGGATTAATTAGTTCAAAACGACCAGATTCTTCATCAATTTCAATTACTGCCATTTGCAAATTTTTGCCAATTTGCGGGGCTGCTAAGCCAATCCCATCATGGGCCAGCATTGTTTCATACATATCCTCTAGTAACTGCACAATTTCATCGGTAATAATCGTCACAGGTTGAGCCTTCATTTTTAAGTGTTCGTTCGGGTGAATCACAACTGGATAGCGCATAAGTGCTCCTTTCAAAGCTGTATTTTTTAAATAAAATTCATGGGTTCTGCATCAATGGAAAGCTTTAAACCACGAGCCGTTGCTCGTTGTGTATCGGTTAAAATTTCTTTCAATAATGGTTGAAGCATTGGTTCTTGTTTATACTTGATAATCACTTGATAAAAGTATCGATTATTGACACGCATAATTGCGTTAGGCGTTGGTCCCAACAAAATAGCTTGCGGCGATAAGCCTTGTTTTAATTTCGTCGCAATTTGAAACATTTGTTTCGCTGCTTCATTTTCTTCAGGATGGCTAGCCGTAATTTGGACCGTAAAATAGTACGGCGGATAATCCCCACGATGACGGATATACATTTCTTTTGTATAAAAATCTTCATAATCTTGGGCTTTTGCCAATTGTATCGCATAATGCTCGGGGTTAAAAGATTGAATGATGACTTCCCCCGGTTTTTCAGCGCGACCAGCGCGACCGCTGACCTGTGTCAATAACTGGAAGGTCCGTTCACTGGAACGAAAATCGGGTAAATTCAAGGCGGTATCAGCATTTAAGACACCGACTAACGTCACATTTGGAAAGTCCAGTCCTTTGGCAATCATTTGTGTGCCTAATAAGATATCCGCTTGTCCTTCACCAAATGTTCGCAAAATCTTTTCATGTGCACCTTTGCGACGGGTCGTATCAACATCCATTCGGAGAATACGACTGTCTGGTAACAACGTTTGTAATTCTTCTTCTACTTTTTGTGTGCCTGTTCCGTAGTAGCGAATTTTATCTTGGCCACAGTTAGGACAGCGATAAGGAATCCGTTCTTCATGTCCACAATAATGACATTTCATTGTTTTACTATCCATATGCAAAGTTAAGGAAATATCACAATTCGGACACGGCAACACATAGCCACAATCGCGACACATCACAAATGACGAATAGCCACGGCGATTAAGTAGGAGAACACTTTGTTCGTTTTTCTCTAAGCGTTCTTGGAGTTTTTCTTGCAACGACATGGAAAAAGAAGAGACATTGCCATTTTCTACTTCTTGCCGCATATCCACTACATCAATCGTAGGCAAGGTTGCCGCTTGATTGGCACGCTGTGTTAATCGTAACCGCTGATAAACATTTTTTTGTGCGCGAGCGCGTGATTCCAAGGACGGCGTGGCACTACCTAAAACAACAGGGCAATGATGGTACTCCGAACGCCAAATCGCTAAATCTCTCGCGTGGTAGCGGGGGGTTTCTTCTTGTTTATAACTTGCCTCGTGTTCTTCATCAACAATGATCACGCCGATGTTTTCGATTGGCGCAAAAATGGCTGAACGCGCGCCAACCACCACTTCCGCTTCTCCTCGTTCAATCTTCCGCCACTCATCGTATTTTTCACCTTGCGACAAGCCACTGTGCATTACAGCAACATGTTCGCCAAAGCGACTTTTAAAGCGTTGCACCATTTGCGGAGTTAAAGAAATTTCAGGGACAAGCATAATGGCTGTTTTGCCTTGGTTAAGAACTTCTGCAATGACCTGTAGATAAACTTCTGTTTTCCCGCTTCCTGTAATACCTTCCAATAAGTAGGTTTGGCTTTGCTGTTCTTGGACCGATTGTAAGATTGTTTCCACAGCCACCTGTTGTTCTGCATTCAAAGATAACGCAGTCGTTTTTTCAAACGTCTGATTAGCAAACGGATCACGATACGCTTCTTTTTCAATGAACGTTAACCAACCATTTTTGGCCGCTTCATTTAAAAGCGCGGTACTGAAACCTAATTCTTTCATTTCCTTCACAGCGGTGACTTTTTCAGTGCCCAAGCGTTGTAAATAGTAAAGAAGTTGCTCTTTCTTCTTAGCTCCCTTGCGTAACCCCAAACGAATTTCCTCTAGTTGTTCAAATTCCTTAGCGGCTTGAATGAAGCGGACCATTTTGACTTTATTTCTCGTCGTAACTTCGTAGCGAATATCGACTTTTTGCTGTTTACGCAACGCCATTAGTTGAGGCAAAAGCCCACGTTCTTGCGCTTGGTCCCACGAAATTTCCTCTAAACCATAAAATAACTGATCTTGTAATTCTTCAGAAAGCTCATCCGTTAAATAAATATATTTTTGGTAATCGGCACGCATTACGCTAGGCAACATGGTTTGCAAACAAGTGATTTTAAAAGCAAACGTTTTTTCCTTCATATAATCAGCTAAAGCCAACATTTCTGTATTTAAGACAGGTTTTAAATCCAACACCGCCACTAGTTCTTTCAACTGAACATTGGTTTCGTCAAGAACCGTTGCAGCCATTGGTTCAATGGCTAAAACAAACCCTTGAACATGCCGATTACCGTTACCAAAAGGCACTTCTACACGCATGCCGACAGCCAATTGCTCATTTAAATTTTCAGGAACTAAATAAGTGAATGGTTGATCGGTTTGCATCGTTGGTACATCCACAATAACTTTGGCTACTTTTTGCATGGTGCATCCTCCTTTTTATGTAAATTCTCTTTGCCTATTGTACTAAAGATTGACTGATTTGTCTTGTGTGTCTCGTTGGCACCTTTCAGAATAAACGAAGAGAAAGCCTCTGAAATAGACAGACGGCTTTCTCCATTCGTTGACAATCATTCAATTAATTTTTTTCGTCACGTAAACGGTTTTCTAATTCTTTTTGTTCTTGTTCACGTTGGCGTTTGCGTTCTTCACGTTCAATGCGTAGACGTTCGCGTTTTTCTTCAGGATTTGGATCACTGATCACTGTTCCTGCTTCGATTTCTTCTAACGCACGACCCACACTTTTTACAGAATCAAAGGATTCAACGGTTGGTTGAACGCCTTCATCTAATTCATGCGCACGTTTGCTTGCTAAAATAACCAAAGAATATTTTGAAGGGACTTCTTTTAACAATGAGTCAATTGACGGTTTTAACATCATAAGGCTACATCTCCTCTAACATTTTAATATATTTTCCAATTACACGGTCAACACGGAAGTGCTCACTCGCGATAATGTCTTTAATTCGTTGCACGGCTAAAGGAACTTCATCATTCACTACCGCATAATCATACAGCGCCATCATTTCGATTTCTTCTCTGGCCACAGCCATTCGTTCTTCAATCACAGACATTTCGTCTGTTCCGCGGCCAATAATTCTTGATTTTAATTCCGCTAAATCGGGAGGTGTCAAAAAGATAAATACGCCATCAGGCACTTTGTCTTTGACTTGTTTAGCCCCTTGGACTTCGATTTCTAAAAAGACGTCTTTGCCTTCATCTAGCGTCTGGTTAACATACGTTAATGGTGTCCCATAATAGTTACCAACATATTCCGCATATTCCAACATTTCTCCAGCTTCAATCATCGCTTCAAATTCTTCTCTTGAACGGAAATAGTAATCTACTCCATCCACTTCGCCTTCTCGCTGTTTCCGAGTGGTCATTGAGATTGAATATTGAAAATCATTTTCTTCACTGTCGAAAATAGCCTTTCTTACAGTCCCTTTCCCCACTCCTGAAGGACCTGACAATACGATTAATAACCCGCGCTCTGACATAACGACTTCCTTTCAAAACATAATTTCACAGTATTAGTTCTATTTTGCACTTTTTTTCTGCAATTTTCAAGACTTTCTTGGAGATTCACTGAAAAAATAACATTTCTTCTTTAATTTGGCTTTCATAACTTGTTCTTTTTTTAAACAAATTACCTAGAATTCCTATACAGGCAGCCATTTTTTAAGTAAAATGAAGTGATGACTCCTTTAGGATGAAAAAACGTGAATAAGAAAGGACTGAGAAACATCGCACGAATTAAACCATTTACATTGTTTCTGCTAGGCTTAGTTGTCAGTTGTGGGGCCTTTTTTGCCCAACCTACTGTGACTCACGCAGAAGAAGATATTACCGCAATTGCTAAAAAAATGGGGACGACCCTGAAAGCGGATGGCATTCCCAAAGCAGCCATCGTTGTTGATGCTGATTCTGGAGAAATTCTCTGGTCGCAGCAACCAGATTTAGCGTGGAATCCTGCCAGTATTGCCAAAGTGATGACCATGTACTTGGCCTTTGAAGCAATGGAGCAAGGAAAATTTACAATGGATACGACTGTGACTGCTACGCAAAAAGATGTCGATATTTCTAAAATATATGCCATTAGTAATAACAAAATTACGTTAGGTGTTGCTTATCCAGTCCGTGAACTGTTAAAAATGATTGCTGTCCCCTCTTCTAATGTGGCGACTCTCATGTTGGCAAACTTAATTTCAGGGAACCAGCCTACTGACTTTGTTCATTTAATGAATCAAAAAGCGGCTGAATTAGGGATGACAAATACTACCTATTACAACTGCAGTGGAGCGCAAGCAAGTGCCTTTAACGGCCTGTATCAAATGCAAGGAATTGACCCAAATGGCGATAACGTCTCTACAGCTAGAGATTTAGCTTCACTAACCTATCATTTTCTGAAAAATTATCCAGAAATTTTAGAAATCACCAATAAACCAGTGGTGAAAACAATGGTCGGCACGCCTTACGAGGAAACGTTTGAAGCGTACAATTATTCTTTACCAGGCGCTAAGTATGGTTATCAAGGCGTGGATGGTTTAAAAACAGGCTCTAGTCCAACAGGCGGCTTTAACTATATTGCGACTGTCAAACAAGGAGATTTTCGTTTAATTGAAGTCATTTTAGGCGTTGGTAATTGGCAAAACCAAGATGGTGAATACGAACGGCATGTGGCTGGGAATGCTTTGCTGGACTATGCCTATACGACATACGAACGCAAAAAACTTTTAGACAAAGGACCACAAACCATTGATCACAAAAAAGTCACTTTGGCTAACGATTTATACGGTGTCATTCCCAAAGGCAGTCAGCCTACTTTTAAATTAGTAGCAGGGCAGGTGCAAGTCGACACGCCTTTGACATTGTTAAATAGTACTGTTCAAGCGCCGAAAGTGGCTTACCAAGAAGTTAAGCCAAAACAAACAACAGCTGAAGCTGCGGAAGAATCAAACGAACATTCTGGGGATACCACCGTTGCAGAACCAAATCATTTTATTCCCAAATCGATTGCCACAAGTGTTTTAGTCCTTTTCGGGCTAATCTTCTCAGTAATTACCCGTCAGCTTCAAAAACGTTTAGAACGTCAGAAAAAACACGGCAAAGAAAGCAGTAAAACTGCATCCATGCGGACAATCTTTTTAAGTGCCGCAGTTCTTTCTTTCCTATGCGCCGTTGGCTTGTTTCTTTTATTCTAATTAAAAAAAATACCACCAAGCGTGAAATGCTTGGTGGTATTTTTTATAAGCCCATATTAGAAAGTGTATTGACCACGTTCATCAATTCATCGCGACGACGAACTTGTTTGTCGACAGGGCCGTCAACTTCTTTCACGTCAATGCGAACAACAAAGTGACGATTCAAAGTAACAAACGTGTCTTCGTTAATTTGGATATTTAATTCTGTTTCAGAATAGCTTGCACAAGCATCTTGCCAGACGTCAAATGGTTCTCTGTCTGAAGCGACTTCTGTTTTTACCACAGAACGACCACTTAATTCTTGAAAGGTTACATCATAAAATTTAGTCATTGCTTTCACCTCTGTCATTTATTCGTTACTTCTATATTATAGCGTTTTCTGGAAAAACACGAAACCATTTTCTCTATTCGACATTTTGAATTTGTTCACGAATCTTTTCTAAGGTTGTTTTCATTTGAACGACACTATTTTTTATTTCAATTGGACTTGATTTCGAACCAATCGTATTGACTTCACGGTTCATTTCTTGAATTAAGAAATCTAGTTCTCGGCCCACTGGTTCTGTTTCGTCAAGCAACTGATGCAACTTATCAATATGGATATCCAAACGATCCAATTCTTCATGAATATCGCCTTTTTCCAATAAAATGGCCATTTCTGTTAATAAGCGTGTTTCATCCACTTGGCTACCTAACCATTCGTTTAATTTCGCTTCAAAACGTTGACGGTATTCTTGTTCAAAAACGCCCACAAACGCTTGCAGCTCTTGAATTGATTGGGTCAACACTGCTACGTAGTCAAGCAGGACTTGTTTAATTTGCGTTCCTTCTTGCACACGGCTTTGGTCAAGACTAGCGATGGCTGCTTCAAATGCTTGAACAAGAAATGGTTCAAATGTCTGATCAACGATTTCTGCTTCCACTATTTCGACAAAATCATTTTGCTTTAATAAATGGTTGACCGTGTCCCCTGCATCAAACGTTGCTTCCGGATAGTTTTCCTTTAAATGTTGATCTACCGAAGTTAATAATTGATCAATTAAGTCCCACTGCACGCGCACTTCTTTTTGATTGTTGCCGATTTTTTGGAGATTTACATAGACTTCCACACGTCCACGTTTTAACGTGCGTTTGATTACTTGCCGAATCACCAGTTCATAGGCATTCAGTTCCTTTGGCATACGCAATTGAATATCTAAAAACCGCTGGTTGACACTTTTGACTTCGATATCCAATTGATAATTTTCATTTTGAATGGTCTTTTTTCCAAATCCAGTCATACTTTTCATTGACAGGGTGCTCCTTTTACATGGATTTAATTGTTTTGCTTAATTCAGCAAATTCTTCGTTAGTTAAGGTGATGCCTTTACCCATTTTTTCGTGATCAGGGGCCCACTCACGCAAATCAAATTTTGGTGGACGACCATTCCAACTAATTAAATTCAATTCTTTACGCCAGCCACGAGCATTCTCAGATAACACAGCGACTTCTTCTAAAATTTCATATGAAAATTCTTCTTTCATAACATTCACTCCTTGTTAGTATTCTCCTTAGGTTATTGTACCATCTTTTCCTCGACACTTAAAATACACATCTCTTTTCTATCACCCTGTCTATATAAACATACGCAACTTTTTCAAAAAATCAGTAAAAAAAGCGACAACTGCTCGTTTCAATCGTGTCAGTCACCGCTTCTCTGTTTATTCTTTTTCTGTATAAAGATCCACCACTTCAAAACTTTGGCAAACTAACAACATGTCGGGATAAAATTGTAGCTGATAGGGGGCCAGTTCTTCTTTAAAGAACCGCGCATGCTCTTCATACCAATAATCCAACGTCAAATCTCCTTCACCTTCCGCTTGCGCAAAAGATTCTGAGACCTTGTTCATGGGCATAATTTCAACTTTGGTTGTTCGAATAATAGCCAGCGGTTGAGACTGACCATCTAAAATTATGTCGTATTGACCAGCTTTAGGGAGTTGTTCTTCTTCCATCTTATAAATATCTAAAGAAGAACATGTCGCTGTCTTACGACCAGAAACAACCAATTGACCCAAACGATTACCCATCTCAGAAGAGCCATCACCAAACATCCACACATCGGGCATCAACATATCTAATTCATGTTTATCTAAAAAGTTTTGCCAGAACACTTCTACATTTTTTAACATCCTTTGCTCTCCTTTTTATTTTTACTTCACGCAACCTTCTTTCACTAATTATACATAACTGATTGCTTTTCTCCTATACTATTTTTACAAAATGAAAACTAAAATAATGTCAGTAGTATTTGGACAGAAAAAAAAAGAGGACTAAGTAACAAAACTTAGCCCATCTTTTTATTTTGCTTGTCGTTCTTTGATTTTCGTGAGTAAAGATTGAACATGCTGGCGTGCCGAAGCTTCATCTTCTTGAAGCATCTTTTCTGATAAAATAAAGGAGCCGCCCACTGCTAATACTTCTTTGGCTTCCACATACTCTATAAAGTTTGTTTCATCAATCCCACCAGTTGGTAAAAATTGAACATCATAAAACGGGCCACTTAAACTTTTGATGGCTTTTAACCCGCCGTAAATATCGGCTGGGAAAAATTTAACCACTCGTAAGCCATACGCCAGCGCTCGCTGAATCTCCCCAGGCGTAGCTGTTCCTGGAAAAATAGGCACCTCATTTGCCAGACAAAAATCAATGACTTCTGGAACAATCGCTGGGGAAACAATGAACTGTGCACCGTTCGCTACTGCCTCTTGTGCTTCTTTCAAGGTTCGAACAGTTCCTGCGCCCACTATTAAATTCCCTGAAGCAGCAAGTTGTTTGATGGCAGGCAAGGCCAGCTGACTCCGAAAAGTGACTTCAATAAACGGTAATTCGTTTTCTACTAAGACTGATTCTACTTGTGGCAAATAGCGTAAATCTGTTGCAGTGTATAGTGGTAAAAGTTTACATGTCGCTAATTGTTGATACAGTTGATTTTTTTCAACTTTTGTTTCCATTCTGTCACTTCCTATTTTGTTTGGCTTTGGTTGCTTCGTACAGTCCTTGAATATAGGTCAACCCCATTGCTCGATCGTATAAACCATAACCAGGCATCGCTTTTTCATCCCAAATTGCCCGCCCATGGTCAGGGCGAATAACGCCTTCATACCCTACATCTACCAGTGCTTGCATTAATTCCGCCATATCTAACGAACCAGCGACACTCGGATGCGCCGTTTCTTCAAAACGATGCTCGCCTAAATACTTCACATTGCGGAAATGAACAAAATTAATTCTGTGACCTATTTCACGAATCATAGTAGGTAAATCATTCGTCGGGTCCGCACCGAGGGAACCTGTACAAAATGTAATCCCATTTGCTGGTGAGTCCACCAAGGAAAGGATCCGTTTTAAATCCGCTAAATTTTTAGTGATTCTTGGCAAACCAAAAATTTCCCAAGGTGGATCATCGGGGTGAATCCCCATTTTGATATTTTCTTCTTCGCAGACAGGAATCACACGTTCTAAAAAGTAGCGCAAATTTTCGACCAAATCTTCTTCCGTTACGCCGGCATACATGGCTTTCAATTCTTGAAATTGTTGCAAACGCTCCTCTTCCCAACCTGGTAACCGGAATCCTTTTGACTGACTGTGAATCAATTGATACATGTCTTCTGGCTGCATGTTCTCTACCACAGCTTGATCAAATAACAACGATAAGCTGCCATCTTCATTCTCATACGCCAAGTCCGTTTTAGCCCAACCAAAAATAGGCTTGAAACTGTAGCACACTAAGGAAATTCCGCATTTCCCCAAGTTACGCAACGTCTGGCGATAATTATCAATATAGTGGTCTCGTTGATCCGTCCCCGCTTTAATGGCATCATGAATAGCAACACTTTCAATTCCTAAAAGTGCTAATCCTTCTTGTTCCACCGATTGTTTAAGTGCCTGAATTTCGGCTACTGTCCAAACATCACCTGGTAGTTTATTTAACAAGGTACCGACAACACCAGTAATTCCTGGAATCTGTCGAATATGTTTTAACGGAATGGCATCGCCTGCCGCTCCGTACCATCTAAATCCCCATTTCATTGCTTTCACCCTTTACTACATTCTTAAAAATCATCGTCCTCATCCTCTTCATCCTCAAAGGAAGTCATAGAAATATCCCATGCTTGCACACTTTCTTTGCCTTGCGCAACAATCGCTTGCGCCGCTTCAGCAATCGGTGTGCCCAATAATTGATGGTTTATCGCTTCTAAGACCATTGGTAGGTTGGTACCACTCACCACAAAGATTTTCTTTTGTAGTGCTGGTTCTAGTTCGTTAATCACCAAAACTGCCTGATTGTAAGGACTCGCACTTAATAAGTCAACCATGACCACCACGCCATCCCCTTGTTGGACGTTCTCAATCGCTGTTTTAATTTGCCCGCCTAGTGCTTGGACATCGTCTCCACTATTTAGATTAACGGTTTCGATATTTTCGGTTGCGCCCATAATCACGGTAGCTGCGTCTTTCGCACCGTCACTTAGTGCACCATGTGTAGCAATCACAATCCCTAACATAAAAGTTCCTCCTTCAGTTCAGTGGCTTGAGTCATTACTTCAAACAGTCATGCAATGACTCAAGCGACTGGCCTTTTTTATAAATTAAATTTGCCTAAAACCTCTTTTAAACTAGTTTTTGGTGCAGAAGGCGTTGCTTGGAAATAAATATCTTCTACGCCATACACCTCATGTAGCTCTTTTAATTTTTCGGCATCTTCTTTGTTTAAATAAACAGATTTGGTTACTAATAAATCTTTTTCTGGATTTTTCTGTGCAATACCGCCGATGTTTAACTCCTTCATAGGGACTCCGTGTTTTACTAAGTCATAAATTACAGAGACGGTTTTAGCGATTAAAATACAGTTGTACTCTTTGAATTGGTATTCATCCCAATAAAATTTGGCTTTTTCCGGCGTAATGACAATGGTTTTTTGTCCTGTCCGACTGCCTGCACTTTTGTATAAATCACGCATAAATTTATCCTTTGCCACCACTTCATCGACAACGAAAATGGAATTAACGCCACTTTTTTGGGACAAGGTCACCATCACTTGTCCATGAATTAATCGTTCATCTACTCTTGCTAAATTTACTACGCCCATCTGATTCACGTCCTTTTCTTTTTATAAAATACCGACTGTTGCTAAGACAATTAAAATACCTGTTAACCACAATAATGCTTGCGTAACTTTCAAACCTTTTTTCGTATAGAACCAATACACGCCCATTACGACAGCTAGCGGTAAGAGTCCTGGGACAATCTGATCAAGAATATCTTGGACCACAAACTCACGGCCAGAAAGTTTAAATTGAAGGGTTGAAGAAACTTTGACATAATTACCAGCTAAAATTCCCATCATGAACAACCCTAAAACAGATAACATTTCAATGGCTTTTTGAATCCCAGCACTTTGCATTAAGCCTGTGGCATTCCGCCCCATTTTAAAGGATTGTCTCGCAAAAAACACGCCTAACAGTACTTGATAAAGGGCAAACGCGACAAAGGGGAAAATCGCACCTAATGCGCTACCTTGTTGCGCCCACGGCACCGCAATCGCAATAAAAATATATTGAACCGTGCCTGAGTCAATCGCATCACCAATCCCAGCTAACGCGCCCATCAATCCAGCTTTGGTGTTATACATTAAATCATCTTGCATCATGATTTCGCGGCCTTCATGTTCTTCTTTGGCCCGCTCTTGTTCCATGGAAGCCATCAACCCAGTAATGACCCCGCCGCCCCAACTTAATTGCGTATTGAAAAACAGCAGTTGACGCATATAAGCGGCTTTTAATTGTTCATCGTCTTTATATAATTTCTTTAAAAGTGGCATCATTGCGTACAATAACGAAGGCGCCAAGTAACGTTCAAAGGAATGGGGAATTTCATTGGCAAAATGCCAACGGAGATAGGCTTTTGTAACATCTTTATTGGTAATTTCTTCTGGTGCTAAATTCGTTGTTTTCGGCACGACTTTTTCTGTTGTTTCCGTCATTTCAGTTCCTCCTTTTTCTTTTAAAACCCGTCATCGTAATCGTCATCATCATCAAAATCAGTGGTGGCACTGGCGGAACCAGCACTTTCTGCTACAGGTTTGCCTTTTTGGACTTGCACAAAAATTAACGCAATAATTACGCCAAAGATGGCATACGTTACCATGGTAATTTCCAATGACTTAAAGACGATACTCATGAAGTATGCAAGGAAAAAGAAAACCAAGAAATCTTTTCGACCAATGACATAGACCGTTGTCGCAATCCCAATTGCGGCTAAACCACCACCGACTACTTCTAACACGTGAATCACAACGGTTCCTTCTAATGCTTTAATAATATCGGCAATGACTGGTGCCCCTAAATAAAGAGCAAAAAAGACTAATGGAACGAATAAAATAAATGAGGCAATCGTTGGATACCAGATAATTGAGCGGGCAATTTTTTTAGAATTTAGTTCAGCCACCGCACGATCGGTATACTTCCCTAAAAACGTGTTAATAAAGAAACGGAATTGATATAAATAACTCCCTAAAAGACCGACAGGAACCGCTACGGCGATAGCCGCTTCCGGCTTCAAATTCCCTAGCAACGCAACTGGCACAGCAATCGCTGCCGCAATTGATGGTTCTGCTGGCATAGAGCCACCTGGTGAAAAAACACCCATGTAAATCATTTGTAATGCTGCGGTGACAATCATCGCTTTCGGGACATCGCCCATCACTAAACCTGCTACTAACCCTGTCATTAAGGGCGAGAAACGCAACGTTAACGTTGCTCCTCCTCCAAGCCATCTGGACATAATTGCTGCCACCCAAAGCGCCATTATCAAACTTTGTAAAACACTTAACGTTTCCATAGTTCCTCCTTCTTATCCTTGGTTTTGGATATACTTTTCTAGCTCTTCAATCCCTTGACGTAAACGTTCTTCCGAAATCTCAATAGGAATTAAATGAACCTTTTCTTTTGAATCAATAAATTGAACCATTGCATCGAGTACTGCTTCTTCTTCTGGGTAAAGGCCCATTTGTCGTAACGACATGGGCAAGTTTAGCTCTTGATAAAAAGGGATTAATGCGTCTATGATGGCCCACCTTTTTTCCAATGCTAATTGATAGAAGATGCCGTAAGCTACTTTTTCGCCATGTAAATAGTCATGACTTTTTGGTAAAAATTTACTCATAGCATCATGCATGGCGTGTGCTGCTGCATTGCGGGCGTATTTGTCGCCGAAGCCGCCGACTAATCCAGAAACAGCGAAAACAATTTCTGAAAGATGGACAAATTCAGGCGTGAGTTTGCCCTCGTCCATCGCTGCTAAGGCTGATTTTGAGTCCCGCATAATCGCTTCTTGCGAAAGCTTGGCGGTCGCTCCCGCTAATTGTAAAAAGGGTTCCCCTTGCAAATGGGCTTGGCGTAAAATGGTCTCTGATTCATACCATTTCGCTAACGTATCAGCTAAACCAGCGACAAAATAATCACGGGGCGCATCAAGAAGCAACTTAGGATCAGTGATTAAAAACGCAGCTTGGCGAAAGAAATGTTCCGTTTTGCCTTCGGCCGCGCCATTTTCTTGATACATCACAGCTAATGGTGTCCACGGCGCACAGTTACTAGCCAAAGTAGGGACCAAGCCAAAATTCAGATTGTTTAAATGGGCGCTGTAGCCCACTAAATCGGCTAGCTTACCGCCGCCGACTCCCAGAAGAAAGTCAATCTGGTGTTCCTTTATTTGCTGTGAAATTTGTTCGGCGCCAAAATAACTACATTCTCCTGTGTAAGTGTGATAGAAGAATTGATACTCTGAATCTGCCAAGAATGGTAAAAATGGCTGAGCTTTTTCAAAGGATACGGTGCCATGCACCACCAAAATTCGTTGGGCGTGATATTCCTTGAAAAGTGACGGCACCGAAGCTAAGGCGCCTTCATGGTAACGATAAAATTGCGGTCCAACTTTCACTTTTAAATCAGTTAACATGCTCCTCCTCCTTCTTAACTAACGTAACGACTGACTTCTTGCACTGCCCGTTGAGGTAAAATACCTTGCACCACGTCTTCCACATCTTGCACGCATTTTTCTCCCATCGCTTGCAGGCATTCCCTGGTATAAGCGGAGGTGTGCGGCGTCATTACTACATTTTCAAACGCAAGATAAGGATGATTTTTCCGACCTGGTTCCTCTTCTAAAACATCTGTCCCAAGCCCAGCAATTTTGCCCGATTCTAAGCCGGCAATCATGGCTTCTTCATCAATCAAGGCACCTCGTGCGCTATTGGAAAGATAGACGCCGTCTTTCATCTTGGCAATTTCCGCCGAGCCAATCATGTGATAACTTTCTTCAGTTAAATTGGCACATAAACAAATGATGTCAGCTGAAGCTAGCAACGTATCTAAGTCTACTTTTTTGGCTCCATAACTTTGCAGATAAGTAGCGGATTTATAGGGATCATACGCTAACACGTCACAGCGAAATCCGTTTCGTAACGTCTCAACGACACAACTTCCTGTGTTCCCAACACCAATGACACCCACAGTTTTGTTAAATAATGTCCGACCGACAAAATTCGCTCGTTTTTCCCATTGATCTGCTTTAACGCTGGCATCTGCAGCCACGGTTTGCCGTAAAACAGCTAGTAAATTTGTGACATTGTTTTCCGCCACGGCATCTCGTTCTACTAAAGCTGGGATGATGGAAACAATTGTGTCATGCTGTTTTGCAGCGTCTAAATCGATGTTGTTATACCCAATGCCATGGCGAGAAATCAGCAATAATTCATCTTTATGTTCAAAAAATTCTTTGGTGAAAAATGGCGTCACGCTAGCAATAATAATCGTATATCCTTGTAAACGTTCCGCTAACTCTTTGCCACCAATTTCACTGTCGACTGTAAAATGCTTCACGGTGCCTATTTTTTCTAAGCGCGTCAAGTGTTCAGGAAAAATTTGACCAAAACTACTGGAATTCACTATGGCAATTTTTTGTTTTTTTAACATGACTAAACTCCTTTACTGACTTTTTACGACTTCATGCCCGCCAAATCCTTGTCGCAAAGAAGCGACCACTTTGTTTGAAAAATGATTTGCTAGCATACTTTCATTTCGAGTAAATAAGGACAACGCCGTAGTTGGGACGGGCATCTCCAAACGCAATGCTTCTTCAATCATCCATTTGGCTTCGCCATTTGCTGCAACTTTCCCTTCTAGATTGGCTAACGTAGGATTTTCCGCAAAAACCTCTTTCGCTAAGCCCATCAAGCGAGCTTCAATAATCGAGCCGTGATTCCACACATCGGCTACTTTCTCCAACGCAAAATCATATTCGGCAGCTTCTAATAAATTGAATCCTTCGCCCATGGCTTGCATCATGACGTACTCAATCCCGTTATGCACCATTTTCAAATAGTGACCAGCTCCTGATTTCCCAGCATAAAGATACCCTTGTTCACAAGCTAAATCTTCAAAAAATGGGGTTAACACTTTGACAGCTTCAGGCGCACCGCCAACCATTAAACACGCTCCTTCCCGCGCTCCTTTGATGCCACCAGAAGTACCACAATCAATAAAATAAATTCCTTTTTCCTTGGCAAGTTGAGCATTCGCGACACTATCATGAAAATTTGAATTGCCACTATCCACAATGATATCCTCTGGTGCTAATTGCTCTACCAATTCTGCCACTAATTGATTGGTAATCTGACCAGCGGGGGTACTTAAAAAAATCACCTTCCTTTTATTAAGCGCTTTCAATAATTCTGACAACGAATCTACAACGGAAAGACCCTGTTCTCTAGCAGTCGCTCTTGCTTCCTTTGTTACATCAAAGCCAATAATGGGCCAGCCTTGTTCGTGAACATTTAATGCCATGTTCAAACCCATTTTCCCAAGTCCAATAAAGCCAATGTCCATTTTTCTTTCACCTGCCTCTTTTGATACTTCAATCATAAAGGATAAAAAAAATAATGTAAACGATTACACTAATTAAAAAATATTTTTTATTTTTTTAGCAAAAATCTTGCCTACTCAAAAGGTAAAACGTTTTTATTTTTAAGGAGCTTTCATACAAAAAACACAAGTAAATCTCTTGGTATCACGTTCTTTTTACTGGCTACTTTCTTTAGTTGAGAGAAGTCTTTTCAAGACCCCTTCATTTTTCAGAAAAAAGATTATTTATTTTTTTTTTGGCTTTTTTAAAGAATTTCTTTTTTGTGGAGAAAAAGAGAAATTGTATTTGTCCTCTTTTTCCACTATAATCAGTCTATACCAACAATGAAAAGGCATTCATTTTATTTTAAAAAAATAAGATTGGAGGAACGTGTTAATGAAAAACCACTATTTGGATCAACGGATTCGGATCAAAAAACCGAATTTGAGCCTCACAGAAAAGAAAATTTCCGATTACTTTGTTCATTCTGAATCATTATTGACACAAATGACGTTAGAAAGTCTTGCCAACGAAATTGGCGTCTCCCAATCTTCCGTGTATCAATTTGTAAAAAAGATTGGCTATTCTGGGTTCCAAGAATTTAAAATTGATATCGCCAGGAATTCTAATTATCAGCCGACTTTTCAAAACGTCAATAGCGTGAATGGCGCCGATGATATTTCACCAGATGATGATAGTATTACCATTGCTAAAAAAGTCTTACAAGCCAATATTTATTCCCTCAGTAACGCCACACAGTTCTTAACAAAAGAGCTGTTAGATAACGTGTTGGCTTTGATGTACTCTGCCAAAACGCTTCACTTTTTTGGGCAAGGCGGCTCCTCGATTGTGGCTTTTGATAGTTTCCATAAATTCATTCGGACCAACTATCGGTGCAACTACATTTTTGATTACCACATGCAGTTAAGCTTTGTCACAAAATTAACCAGTGAAGATTGCGTGTTTATTTTTTCCCATTCAGGCAAAACCAAAGAATCAATCAACCTAGCACGACAAGTTAAAAAAACCAACGCAAAAATGATTACGTTAACCGGTAACAGCGGTTCAGAGTTGGCAGGCTTGTCCGATGAAGCAATTATTGTCGTCACCGAAGAAGGCTTGTTTCGTGCGGAATCCTTGGCTTCACGGATTAGTTACTTAACGGTAATGGATATTTTATATACAAATACGATGTATCACAATTTTGATCAAAATGCCGATTCCTTGAAAAAAATCCGTGATAACATTAGCACGACTAAGACCGATCCGCATTATTTGTCGTAAAGATCTGAATGGTGCTTATTTTTGTAATATCGGTCCTCGCGAATTGGCTTTATACCGTGACTCTACATTTTATGAAGCAAGTGAACTACCATGGAGGTATTTAAAGAGGTCGGGACAGAAGTGTTTAACTCCGAGAAATAAGAAGGAATTTCCGAAAATTGTTCTTTAATTTTTGGAGAATTTCGGCTTATTTCCGAAGGAGTTGCTTCTGTTCCCGCCGTTTATTAGTTTTTGAGCGTAGAGCAAAAATCCAAAGTGATTTTTGTCCCACGCTTTTTATCTTGTGGGTAAAAATAAGTTATAAAAAAGAACTTGGGGGTTATGTCCAAGTTCTTTCTAAATCTTAAGACAATTAGTTAAATGCATGTGTTGTCTTAGCTTCATTTTAAGTTTGCTTATTTCGTTCATTCCGTTACTTTAAATTGTTCGGATACATATTTAGCGTAAGTTTTATGTTTACTTACTAGCTCATCATGTTTTCCTGAACCAGTTACTTTCCCTTTTTCAACAAAGTAAATGCTATCCGCATCAACAATTGTCGACAATCTATGGGCAATAACCAATGTCGTTCGGCCCTTCATTAAATTAGACAATGCCTCTTGGACCTTCATCTCAGATTCTGAATCTAGGCTAGCAGTAGCTTCATCTAACATTAAAATCTTGGGATTCCGCAAGAATGCACGAGCAATTGCAATACGCTGTCTTTGTCCTCCAGAAATTTTAACGCCACGTTCACCGACTTCCGTATTCAATTTATCCGGCATTTCTTCTACAAATTTTCGCGCATATGCTAGTTCCAAGACATCCCATAGTTGTTCATCTGAGAAGTTTTCTGCTAAGCCATACGTTAGATTATCTCTGATTGTCCCTGCCATAATCGCAGAATCCTGTGATACAAAGCCGATTTGACGACGATAATCTGATAATTTGATATCTTTTATGTCAATATCTCCAAATTTAATTTGTCCTTCTGTAGGTTCATAAAACCTTTCAATTAAACTAAAAATCGTCGATTTCCCGCCACCTGATGGGCCAGCAAAAGCAATTACTTGGTTTGGCTGAGCAGTAAAAGAAATGTCTGTTAAGATAGGTTCCTCTGGTGCATCTTCATAAGAAAATTTTACATTTTTAACTGATAAAGTCTTTTCCGATAAATCAATATCTTGTCCACTTTCAAAGTCTTCAGGTTCTCTAGATAACAATTCTTGCACTCGTCGCGTTGATCCTGCTGCTTTAGCTACTTCAGAAAATAACGTCGCAATGATTGGCATGGCGCCAATAAGATTAAATAGATACATTAAGAAACTCATCAATGTTCCGATTGTCATCACACCAATGGCAATTCGATGCATCCCATATGCTAATAGCCCAAATACCATACTCATAAAGACCATCATCATAATTGGTTGCATAGATGCATCAAATATTGCTTCTTTTTTCCCTACATTAAATAACCGATCCACTTCATTTGCAGCACGAACCTGCGCCTGAGATTCAGCATTAGAAGTTTTGACTAAACGAATTTCACTCAACGTTTCAGTAGCAAGTCCGTTAAATTGACTCATAGCATCTTGGCGAATGTGACTAACTTTTGAACCAAATGCCATTACTGGAATCATACAAAGGATTACAACAGGAACAGCAATTACCATAGCAAGCGACATATGCCAATCCATTTTAATCATCATATATACCGTACCAATAACTGTAATCACACTGGCAACTGTTTGAGGAAAAGTAACGGCCAACAATTGCTTAACTTGATTAGTATCATTTACGACCCGGCTGGATATTTCACCCGCTTTAACAGAGTCAAAATAAGAAACTTTTAGAATAGTTAATTTATTCCATAAGCGTTTACGCATATTTTGGATGACATTTTCACCAAAAATACCTAAAATTGTCCCTCCTAATGCAGAAACGAGTGCTGAAAATATAAATAATCCAACAACTTTACCTAATAAACTATAATCTACTCCCTTTTGAAAATTATTGACTAAACTTGAAGCAAGTTTTGGAACGTACACTTGGATACTAGAAGAAATCACAAGAAATATCATCCCAATGCCAAGCAGTAAATAGTTAGGCTCTGTCATCTTGATTAAGCCTAAAAATTCTTTAAACGAAAATTTTGTTTTATCTGCTCGGATAGAATCATGACTATTTTTGCCACCTCCACCTACTGCCATTATCTTCTCCGACCTCTCTTCCATCCTTCAAAGCCACCGTATTCACCATTGAATTCACCAAATCTACCAAAGCCATCATGTCCCATCATCTGTTCTCTAGCTCTACCATATCTAGCTGATATTTTTCTGAAATGTTCCCAATTTTTATCGTCGCCAAAAATTGTTTCAATTTTATCTAAAAATTCTTCACTAGAAATATTCTTTTCTATACGTTCTAAATAATTATTTAAAGACTCTAGTTCCTCCTCTGAAAAGCCCTTAAACATTTCTTCATTAAATCCATTGGAAATATTTCCTTGAGTACTTAAACTTTCTCGTCCCTTATCGGTCAATACAACGAATGTGACCCGAGCATCTGATTCATTTTTGACTCGTTTAACTGCTTTAACAGACTCTAATTTTTTTATGATTTGTGTCACACTAGAAGGTTTTATATCTAAATATTCAGCGATTCTTCCAGCTGTTACATTTTCTTCAGAAGCAAGCAATTTTAACGTTTCAAAAGTGTTATCTGGTTTCTCCTCTATGCTAGAAGCAAAGATTAAGTAAGGTTGTTGAGCAATTTTTAATAGTTTATTTAAAATATCTGTTTTTTTCATAATTTCCTCCAAAAAATTTATTTAGTTTATATATAAGCTAACGAACTAAATAGTAATCTATTTAGTTTACTTTGTCAACAACAAACTAATTATTTATATGTAGATATAACCAAAATGAAAAATAGCATACAGAAATTGCCGATTTGTTTTATCGATTCATCTGTTCCTCTACTTAAAAATCTATTTGCCGATTCAATCATGAATACTAAAAAAACGCTTGGCACAAGCCAAGCGTTTTGATTCTCTCTTTACATCGAACCTTTAAAAACATCTTTATTCTTAGCAAAATAATCAACACCAGAGTAAATGGTGAAAATCAAGCAGGCATATAGCATGATTTGATCTAGTGGTAGATGGAGTGCTGAAAATGGAATGTTGTTAATGAATAGTAAAATAATTGCAACCATTTGGGTAGCTGTTTTTACTTTTCCTGGCCAAGCTGCTGCCATTACTTCGCCATGTTCGACTAATAACAACCGTAAACCAGTTACTGCCAATTCACGACAAACAATAATTGCTACAATCCAAGCGGGTACTTTGCCTTGACCAACTAAGACGATAAAAGCGGTCATCACTAGCATTTTGTCCGCTAATGGGTCCGCAAATTTTCCGAAGTTCGTCACCAAGCCTTGTGCACGGGCAATTTTGCCATCCAACCAGTCTGTAAAACTAGCAACTGCAAAAATAATCGCGCCCACTAATTGGGTAACGGCTAACGTTGTGTCGCCAAAACTAATCGTTCCCCAGTCCATCGGCACCGACACAATAATAATAAAAATCGGAATCATAAATATTCTTAAAACTGTTAATTTATTTGGTAAATTCACTTCAATTGCCCCTTCCTTCTCCTGTTCTATTTTACGTTATCTTGCTGGCAGTGTCACGAAAAAAAGAAAAGAATCTGGAATAATTGCCGTTTGACAGTTTATCCAGATTCTTCTTACACCATTTCTAACGATACGTAATCCCTAATGTAACATCCTTACGAATTAAAACTGGCGTTTTTTCCAGTGTTAAATCGGCGCCATCGACTTGAATGGCGACGTTATTTGAGGCGCCTAAAATCAGTGTCGCATTGGCGGCATTCGCAGGTAAAGCTGTTGTTTGGGTCTCTCCTGCTTGCAGGGTGTGTTGGTACGTATAGTTGCCATCGACCATCACGCCAATCCAGCAAGAGCCTTCAGTCCCTTTAAAGGTAATGTTGATTGGGCTATTCGCATCTTTAACCGTTGCAGTTACTTGATTGTTGGCATCGCTCACCACAGCCACAGCTGTTTTCTTCTCTGGTTCGCTTGAAGAAGACGGCGGTGTACTACTTTGTGTGCTACTTTCTGGGGCTTGACTTGATTCTTTGGGTTTTTCCACACTGGCACTAGTTGCCGGTGTTTGAATAATCGGTTCGGCTTTTTGATCTTGCCACATAATGTACAGCACTACGACCGCAATGGCTAAACCAATTAACGAAAAGGCAATGGCTGGTAAGTTCCGCAGTAACCAACTGGATTGCTTTTCTTCGTCATGCAATTGCTTACGTGATCCTTCAAGCTCTTCATACACTGGCTTGGGTTCTTCGACAATTTCAGGCTCTTTGCCATCATAGATATCTACCAATTGATTGCCATCTAAGCCGACCGCACTTGCATATTGGCGGATAAACGCCCGCACATAAAAGGTGCCTGGTAAGGACTCAAAATCGTTTTGTTCAATAATTTCTAAATATCTTTTTTGAATTTTTGTCATTTGTTGCAGTTCATCAATTGAGATGTTCTTCTGCAATCTTGCTTCTTTTAGTGTTTCTCCAATATTTACGCTGGCCACTCGTCCATCTTCTCCAGTCTATTTTGTTAATTTATCGATTGTCTCATCAGTCTTTTTCAATTGCCAAGGAAAACATTCCCGTCCTTTAAGAATACCACAAAAGAAGCCAACTGAGGATAACAAAATTGAAAGATTTCAAAGATTTTTCTTTTTCTTAAACAGTTGGTTTATTGCTCGGTTTCTCCTTTAGGATACATGTAGAAACGGCTCAATCCTTCTTTACGAATAAAGGTCTCTGCTACTTGGCGGACGTCGGCTAATTGAATGCTTTCAATGACTTCAATCTTATCAAACAGCGTGGTTTCCCCAAACAATGATTGTGAAAATTGGTTGGCGATATACTCTAAAGAGTTTAAGGATTGGAAATATTTACCAATCATTTTTTTCTTCAATAAGGACAAATTTTCTTCCGTTAATTCTGGACTTGTTGTGGCAGATAATAAAATAGCTTCAATTCGTTCTGCTAAGACTTCTGGTTGCTCACTATCGCCGCCAATATCCGCAAAATGGAAACTGCGATCTAAATTAAAGTCATAACTAAAACTATCATCTAACAAGCCTTCATCATAAAGAGCCAAATAGTTTTGAGAGGTATTACCAAACAATAATTGTAACAACAAGTTCACGGTGACTTGATATTTCATTAAGTCACGACCCGTTGTTGGCACTTCATCTAAGCCTTTCAAGCCAACAAGCACTTTTGCCCGTGTGACTGCCATTTCAATGGCGCTCTCTTTGACAATGTCAGCAGCTGTTTCTTCAGGAAAATGCCGACGAATAGGTTGGGCGGCAGGAAACTCTTTCGCCGCTTGGTTTTCACGAATGAAGGCCATTAACGCTTCGGGGTCCATTTTCCCTACCACGAATAAGGTCATATTACTTGGATGATAAAACGTATTGTAGCATGTATACAAATCTTCTGCGGTAATCTCCGCAATACTTGCCACTGTACCGGCAATATCAATGTGCAATGGATGTTTCGGATAAAGGTTGCCTAAAATCCCAAAGAACAAGCGCCAGTTAGGATCATCTAAATACATTTGAATTTCTTGTCCGATGATGCCTTTTTCTTTTTCGACCGTTTCCTTCGTGAAATACGGCGATTGCACAAAATCAAGCAACGTTTCTAGATTTTGTGTCACTTGATCCGTCGTTGAAAACAAATAACTCGTTTTCGTAAAACTGGTAAAGGCATTCGCTGAAGCCCCTTGTTGCCCAAATTTTTGGAAAACATCGCCATCTTCTTTTTCAAACATTTTATGTTCTAAAAAGTGGGCGATTCCGTCAGGTACTTCAATCATTTCCTCTTGACCAATTGGCACGAACGTATTGTCAATGGAACCATAATCGGTCGTAAACAAGCCATACGTTTTTTGGAAATCATTTTTCGGTAATAGGTAAACCTTTAAACCATTTTCCAGTGTTTCTGTATACAATGTTTCTTTAATTTGTGCATAGTCTTTTTTAATCATTTTCCGTTTCTCCTTCCAAAAAGAAGATCGCTTGAAGTTCCAAACGTTTGGCTACTTCTTGGATTTCTGGAATAGTCACGGCATTGATCCGCGCAATCCATTCCTCCGCCGTCAGCATCGTCTGCGGCATTAATTCGTTCAAGTATTCTTTTTCCAGCCACGCGCCTGCATTATCTAACGCTAAGATATACTGATTTTTTAACATTGCTTTCGTTTGTTCAATTTCTAATTCGCTAATCTTACCTAAGCGAATATTTTCCAATTCTGTCGAAATCAAACGCAAGACCTGATTCCGATTTTTGCCATCGATCCCTGTTTGAACCGTCATGAAGCCACGGAAAGTGTCGATACTACTAGAAGCATAATACGCTAAATGCTCTTTCTCACGGACATTCATAAATAATTTAGAATGCGGGAAACCGCCAAAAATTCCATTAAACACTTGCAACGCAAAATAATAGCTATCGCCATAATAAATATCCGTGTTGTAAGCCAAGTTTAATTTCGATTGGGCTAGCACCTCACGCTCGGTCCGCTCTTCAATCACGTTGCGAATCGGTTGATTGTAGAAAATCGCGGCTTTGCCTTCTTCACGAGGTGTAAACGGTAATTGCTTGAATAATGGCACTAACTCCGCCTCATTGACATCGCCTAAAACAAAAATATCCACTTGATCTTCCGCCAGCATTTTTTGATAATATGCTGCTAATGACGCCGCTGTTTCCTCAGCTAACGCCGCAACGGTCCCGAAACTAGGGATTTTTTGATCCTCCGATTGATTAAAATAGACACTTTGAAGCGCCAAAGAAGCATAGGTTTGCTTGTCCTCCACAATACTTTCCAAGTACGCTTTCAAGTTCTCTTTCTCCCGTTGGAAGGTTTCCGCCTCAAATTGGCCCGCTTGAATATTGGGGGCAAAAATAATTTCCTTCAAAAAGTCCACCGCTTCGGCGAGAACCTGACTATCCTGTAAATAATGATCATTGACAATGTTCATAGAAATATTAAACCAATGTTGATTGCCTTTTTTGGAAACGCCAATCCCAAAGCTGGCGCCGTAAAGCTCCGCCAAACGCTCACTTAACTTGACTTGATTCGGGTAATTCAAGCTGTTGGTTTCCATCAAACTGGACAACAGCGTTCTTTTTGTAATAGTTTCATGATTTAATCGTGTGTTAAAGCGGACTAAAAGACGCACCGTTTTATATTTTTCTGTAGGAATGACGTGTAAATTCACGCCTTTAACTAATTGAACAGACATTGCCGCATCGCTCCTTCATTTGCTTCATCTTACCTAAAGAATGCTGTGAAATATATGTATCGCGTAAATTCTAAAGCATTTTTTAATGTTTTTTCCAATAGCTCCATTATAACACAGCTTCAGGTGCTTTCTGAATGATAAGAGTTTTTCAGTTCAAATTTTCAAGAAGATTCGGTATACTGTTTTTAAAGTGAGGAGGGAAAAAAGAATGATTAAAGAATTTAAAGAGTTTATCATGCGCGGGAGTGTCTTAGACCTAGCCGTCGGTGTTGTCATTGGTAGTGCGTTTACAGCGATTGTGACACAAGTGGTGGAAGGCTTGATTACCCCGTTAATTAGTCTGATTTTTGTCTTGACGACTGGGAAAAAGAGTGCCGACGATGCATTGGGTGCCCTTGTCTATAAAGTCGAAGGCGTTGAATTCAATATTGGTAGCGTGATTAGTGCACTTATTACATTTTTAATTACGGCCTTCGTCCTCTTCTTGATTGTCAAAGCGGCCAACAAAATGAAAAACCGCGGCAAAAAAGAAGAAGCGGCAGAAGAAGAAGTGGTACCAACGAGCGAAGATTACTTAAAAGAAATTCGCGACTTATTAGCGGCGCAAACACCGCCTGCTGAAACTGTCAAAACAGACAGCACTTTCACAGAGAAATAAGCAAAAAGTCATCCTAAGGGGATGACTTTTTTGTTTGGACTTACACAGATGGTCCTGCGACGAGGTTCCATGTGATACTGCCTGTGTAGGCCCCTGCTTTAATATTGTTGGCTGGTGTTGTGATGTTTAAAGCTGTATTAAACAGTGAAAATTGCCATAATCCTTGGCCTTGACCAGCTGCTGCGTTAGCCATTAATTGGGCTTCCCCGCCTAAATCAAGGGTCCAATTTTGCGGAGCAGCCAGTTGTGGTCTGACTTCTGGCGTAGAGACTGCTGTCGTCAGAGCTACATAACTATTGCTGGTTGCCTCGTATTCCAAATCAAGTTGAGTAATCAGCGCCACTTTAATGTTGCCTTGTAAGCTTTCAGTGCCTAATTTTAGGCCATTAGATTGGGCCGTTAAATGCCAGCCTTCTTTGCCGCCGCGTACGTCACCGACACCAATCATTTCTGTATGGCCGTTGGTGGCTTCGGGGTCTCTTTGGTTAAGAATTGGTTTCGTTAAATCATCAGAAATTGATAATTTCCCAAAATTAAATTCGCGAGGAATAAATAGTAAATCAAAGTTACTGTTTGAGCCATTCGGGTCTGGATCAACGGTATTGGCATCGCCGTTGCCGTCTGGCAACGTGCCGCCTTCAAATGTTGCTGTGACTGGTGTATTCCCAGTGGTCACCGCTTGTGCTGAAAGAGGTGCTAAACTTGCGCCAACCACTGCGCTACCAACTAATAAACTTGCTATCATTTTCTTTTTCATTTGTGTACGTCTCCTTTACGATTGAATGATTATTAGAGGGCAGACCAGCAGCAGTTATCCGCTGATGGTCCGTCCTCTGTTTTTTTGTTGTTTGTGCTTAGATAGATGGTCCTGCGACAAGGTTCCATGTGATAGTTCCTGTGTAGTTCCCTGCTTTGATATCATATGCTGAGGTAGTGATATTTAAATAATTATCACGCATTGCAAAATGCCATAATCCTTGTCCTTTTCCAGAAGTAGCATTAGCAACTAGCGTGGCATCTCCTCCTAAACTAAGTGTCCAATCACTAGCAGCAGCAAGACTTGGTCTAATTTCAGGTGCTGAAATTGGGGTTACCATATATTCATACTGATTAGTTGTTTCATTAAACTCCAAATCATACAGAACTGTAATACCTGAGGTAATATTCCCATCTAAGCGTTCGTTACCTAACGTAAGTCCACTGGATTGAGCAGTTACATGCCAACCCTCTTTAGTCCCACGTATATCACCTACACCTAAGGCTTCTCTACGTCCACTCACACCTTCATCAACTTTATTCGGAATTGGTTGTGTCAAATCATCTGAAATTGACAATTTTCCAAAATCATACTCCCTTGGAATGTACAATAAATCAAAATCGCTATTCGTAGCGTTCGGGTCAGGCCTTTCTGTATTCGGACTAGGACCATCACCATCTGGCAGTTTTCCTCCACCAAACTCCACCTGAACTGGCGTATTCCCTGTCGTAGTCGCCTGTGCCGAAAGTGGTGCTAAACTTGCGCCAACGACTGCGCTACCAACTAATAAACTTGCCATCATTTTCTTTTTCATCATAATATGTACGTCTCCTTTAACTGTTCTGAATTTCCAGAGCGCGCGGTGCCTTTTTTCTGCGCTTCCGAAGCTATGTTCTTATTATACAAAATTCCTCCTTGTTTGTGATTTCAAATATTTAACAGCGCTTCGTAAAATCTGACGGTTCCTTTAAAACCAAGTATTTATCGTGGTTTCAAGTCCCAATTTCAGCACTTTTTGATATTTATAAATGTTATTTAATGACTTTTTCGTCAAATTCGTTTAAAAAACAAGGAGAAAACGTCAAAAAGTAAGAGTTAGACCTCTACTTTTTGACGTTTTCTCCTAAAATCTTATACATTTACCGGCGGTTCTTGCGAAAAAACCGTCAATTTTCATTTAATGACAGCCGTTTTTGTATTTGTTCGTCACGAAGACTTACAATTTACGGCGACGGGCGAATTCCACAAACTTAAATTTGTTTAAGCGGTGACGAGATTCCGTATAGCCAAAACAGCGGGTATCTTCCAAGTTCATAATACTACGGACCACGACGACATGATTGCCTTCGACTTCACCAATCAGCTGCTTGTCCATCTCTGTGAGCGGTTCCACGGTAATCTCTTTCTGGGCATAACTAATCGCCAAGCCAAGGTCGTTTTCCAGATAATCGAAAATCGAATCTTCGGCACGGTGCTTCGGCAGTTCTGGGACAATCTCTTTAATCAAGTAATCAATATCTAAAATATCGACTTCCCCTTCAATCTCCCGTTGCCGAACTAAGCGCCACACAGGGGCCCCTTCCGTCCAGCCAGTCAACTGAGCCAAGTTGCGCTCCACAGGAATTTCTTCTAAGGAAACCACATGAGTATGACTTTCAATATGCTGCGTTTGTTGTAACTCCTTGTAACTGGTCACCCCTGAAATAGGAAAATTAAACTTTTTAAAGTTGAGCACAATCGAGCCTTTGCCTTGTTTTTTCTGAATGTAGCCAGCGTTAATCAGTAAATTCAAGGCTTTCCGAATTGTTTCACGGGAAACATTGTAAGTTTCCACTAATTGATTTTCACTAGGTAATAAATCGCCTGGCTGATAGTCGCCTTGGACAATTTGTTGTTCTAATTCTAAAAATATGTCATGAAACTTGTTCATGCCGATCCTCCTCTACCAACAATTTCTTTTCTAAAAGCATAGCATATTCCCTCCGAAAAACCTAGAGCTGGTCAGAAAAATCCCCCGCACTTTCTGCCTTGCTTACGCCACTGACTCCCCCAGCCAAACCACTGCTTGACCGCCTTTTTTTCGGACCCAGCGCAGTCTGTTGCTGCCCCCTTCTGGAAAAGTTTTCCCAAGAATCTAGGGAAAATCCTTGTAATTCTGATTCGTTCATACTATACTGTAGTCAAACGAAACATGTCTATACAAGTTCACAAGGAGGCGCCAAACATGACCATTTTAGAATTAACATTCGCAACGAACCAACTAACGACGACTTTTTTTAACCATAAATTGGAACCGCTTCACCAAAAAACGTTCCCTTTTGAAGCCTTGACTATCGAAGAAACGGTTCCTGAACTGTGCCAATTGATTTTGGCAGAGGCTGCGCCGATTCTGGGGGGGATTGTGGCTGATTTCCCAGCGGATTTCTTTTCGCCAGAGGAAACGTTGGCGCTAGTTCCGCAAGCGGTGATTCAAGCGTTCGCGGAACAGTTGAACACGCCACTTTTAACGGCAGTCGAACAAGCGGCGGCACCGAATCTGCTGGCAGCATTTGAAGAAAAACGGCAGTATTTGGCTTGGCATTTGGACTATTATGGCTACGTGCCTGGGAAAAATGAATATGCGGTGGAGTCCCTGTTAACTGTCGGCAATGGCTTTTTAGGCTTGCGCGGCACAACACCTGAGATGACGATTTCTGATGATCATTATCCAGCAACCTATATTGCGGGGCTTTATAATACAGCGGCTTCGGAAGTTGCGGGTCAAGTAGTGGAAAATGAAGATTTCGTCAATGCTCCTGACAACCAACACATCGCTTTAAAAATTGGCGATGCCACTGACTGGTTAACGATTTCCCCAGACACGCTACAACAATTACATCGTCAATTGAACTTGAAAACGGGGTTGTTTGTCGCAGAAATGATTTTGAAAGATGCGGACAATCAGCAAATTAAATTAACGACGAAAAAAATCGCCAATATGGCACAGCCGAATGACTATCATCTGCAATATACGTTTGAGCCGTTAAACTTTTCGGCCCCGATTACTTTGAAAACCGTCACGGATGGCAGTGTCTACAACTATAACGTGGCGCGGTATCGCAACTTAACAGCGAAACATTTTCAGGTGACAGCATTAAGCGCGCAGGAAAACAAAACCGTGATTGAGGTTTGTACCAATCAATCCAACTTAAGCGTCCGAGAAACGGCCTTGATAACCGGTGATTTTTTTGAAAAAGAGGCCATTATGATTCAAGAAGAAGCGGAAAAAATCGCCCAAGTGGTGACCGTGATGGCGCACCAAGGAACGCGCTATACGCTAGAAAAGCAAGTCTTTGTGCAAGCCAGCCACGCCGAACAAAGTTGGCAGGTGCCGTTTACGCCGAAGGACTCTTTTGCGGCCGCCGCTCAGGAAAGCGCCCGCGCTTGGCAAAACCTTTGGCAACAAGCCAACATTACCGTGACAGGCGATTTGATGTCTCAAAAACTTTTACGGATTCACAGTTATCACTTGCTGGCTTCGGCTTCGCCTTTTAGTAACCAAGCCCAAGCATTAGACGTCTCGATTACCGCCCGAGGCTTGCATGGTGAAGCGTATCGTGGACATATTTTCTGGGATGAAATTTTTATTTTACCTTTTTATATTCAACATTATCCTGACACAGCGAAACAATTGTTGCTGTATCGCTACCACCGATTAGAGAAGGCGAAGGAAAATGCGGCGGCCAGCCAGTATCGTGGCGCAATGTATCCGTGGCAATCAGGGCGTGATGGGCGTGAAACCACGCAAAAACTTCACTTAAATCCGTTGAATGGACATTGGGGCGAGGATCATAGTATTCTGCAACGGCATGTTTCCTTAGCGATTGCTTACAATGCTTGGTTGTATTGGCATAGTACACAGGATCATGAATTTATGAAACAATATGGCGGCGAAATGTTGTTAGAAATCGCTCAATTTTGGAACAGCGCTGCGACGTTAGATGACGCAACAGGACGGTTCTTTATTGATAAAGTGATGGGACCTGATGAGTTTCACGAGGGCTATCCAGACCAAGCGGAAAGCGGCTTGAAAAACAACGCCTATACGAATTTGATGGTGGTTTGGCTATTCGAAGAATTAACCAACATTTTGGCACTTTTCTCTGAGGAAGAACAGGCACAACTTTTTGCCAAAACTCAGACCTCTTCGGCTGATCTAGCCCGCATGCAGCAAATTCAAAATTCACTGGAAATTGAAGTTAATTCTGACGGTATTATTGCGCAATATGAAGGGTATTTCGGCTTAAAAGAGATTGGCTGGGCGGCGATGAAAGAGAAATACGGCAATATTTACCGCATGGATCGAATTTTAAAAGCCGAAGGGGAATCCCCCGATGATTACAAAGTGGCGAAACAAGCCGACACGTTAATGTTGTTCTACAACTTAGACAAAACTCGGGTGGATCAAATTTTAGAAGATTTAGGGTATCAATTGCCTGCGGATTATTTGGAAAAAAATCTTTTGTATTATCTAAAACGGACGTCTCATGGTTCGACTTTGTCACGAATTGTTCATGCCCAATTGGCAGAAATGGCGCAATTCCATGAGCTATCTTGGCAACTTTATCAAGAAGCGTTGTATTCCGATTATCGTGACATTCAAGGTGGCACGACCGCTGAAGGGATTCATACAGGGGTCATGGCTGCGACGATCCACGTTACTTTAGCGACGTATGCAGGCGTTGACACGCGCCAGAACGAGTTATCAATTTGTCCAAACTTACCTGAACATTGGCAATCGCTGGCGTTCCAGTTTATTCATCAAGGCGTGACGTATCAATTTTCATTAACACAAACCAGTGTCACGATTACAGCAGATAAAGACACACAATTATTGGTTCAGGGCGCGTTAATTCGGTTAACCGCCGAACGACCAAAAGAAGTACATTATCAATAAAGGAGCGAACCACAATGACGATTGGATTTATTTTTGATTTGGATGGTGTCATTACTGACACCGCCAAATTTCATTATCAAGCTTGGAAAGCGTTGGCCGATTCGCTAGGTATCCCCATTGACGAAACCTTCAACGAAACATTAAAAGGCATTAGTCGGATGGATTCCTTGGACCGCATTTTAGCCCATGGCCACCGTGAAAATGCGTTTACTCCAGCAGAAAAAGAAGCCTTAGCTCAGCAAAAAAATGATCACTACGTTCAATTATTAGAACATTTAACAACAGAAGATGTTTTACCTGGTGTCGTGCCATTGCTACAGCAAGCCCAAGCACGTCACATTCCCTGTGCCGTGGCTTCGGCTTCAAAAAACGCGCCCCTGATTTTGGAAAAATTAGGCGTGCGCGCGTACTTCGCCACAATTGTCGATCCCGACTCGTTAAGCAAAGGCAAACCCGATCCTGAAATCTTTTTAGCCGCCGCTGACAGTATTGGCGTGCTACCGCAAAACGCCATTGGCTTTGAAGATGCACAATCAGGCATTGACGGCTTGAAAGCCGCGGGCATCTATGCCGTCGGCTTGTCGGCCAACCAACCCTTAATCGGAGCCGACATGCAAGTTTCTGAAATGACTGAACTAAGCGTTGATGCACTGCTCAATCGCTAAAGAATGACAAGAACCTTTAGCAGCAGGCACCTCTTTTCATCTACATTGTATCTATGCTAGAATGTAGATGAAAAGAGAGATATGCGTCAACATACCTCTCTAGTGTAGAGCCGTTTGAGACGGTGACCGATTTTTTATTGTCATTTTTAACAGCTTTTAGGATTTCACGGATTAACGCTAAATTTATTCGTGCTTTTCGGGAAAATGTGCTATAATGAAAATGAAAAGAGAGATATGCGTCAACATACCTCTCTGATGTAGAGCCGTTTAAGACGGTGACCGATTTTGTTACAAAAAATAACCGTACTCGATCAAAGTAAACGGTTATTTTTTATTGTCATTTTTAAGCAATTTCACAATCAGCGCAATCAAAGCAATGGTAAACATACCAAACCCTAGGATCGTCTGAATTGTTTCATATGCTGACAACAGGCCTCTCCTTTCTGTAAATTTTGGAAGTACGCTCATACGCACCACCTCACTTTCAGATTAGATAGCCACCGTGTTAACTTCTCTACACTTAGATTATACCATGCAAAACTAAAAAATAATTAGTTTCAAATATATTTTTTTAGGGAAATGTGCTATAATGAAAACGAAAAGAGAGATATGCTTCAACATACCTCTCTGATGTAGAGCCGTTTAAGACGGTGACCGATTGTATTATTTAAAAATAACCGTACTGGTCAAAGTAGACGGTTATTTTTTATTGTCATTTTTAAGCAATTTCACAATCAGTGCAATCAAAGCAATGGTAAACATACCAAACCCTAGGATCGTCTGAATTGTTTCATATGCTGACAAAAGGCCTCTCCTTTCTGTAAATTTTGGAAGTACGCTCATACGCACCACCTCACCGAAAGGGGAAAGTCTCTGCTCCTACGCTTCTCACTTTGTTGCGATGCTCGTCGCAAAGCGCATGTTCCTTTGCGCTTGCCTCCGCCTTAACTTCTCTACACTTATCGTATATCTTGAACACCTAATAAACATTCAGGTTACAATATATTTTTAGATAAAATGATTTAGAGAAAAAACCGCCCACATCAGAAAAATGATGTGGGCGGTTTTTTGTAATTATTTATTTTTTGTTTCAAATAACGGACTAACTGGTTTGTTTTCGTGGATACGTTTAATCGCATCTCCGATTAATTCACCAACGCTGACTTCGTCAATTTTAGCAATTTTACGATCATCAGATAGGTAAATAGAGTCTGTTACAACTAAGCGTTCAATTGCTGAATCTTCAATACGTTGTAAGGCTGGTCCTGATAAAACGGGATGTGTACAAGAAGCGTAAACGTCTTTTGCTCCGGCTTCTTTCAATGCGTTTGCAGCAAGAGAAATTGTCCCCGCTGTGTCAATCATGTCATCAATTAAGACACATGTTTTGCCTTCCACATGACCAATGATATTCATTACTTCTGCTACGTTCGCTTTTGGACGACGTTTGTCAATGATCGCAATTGGTGCTTTTAAGAATTCTGCCAATTTACGCGCACGCGTTACACCACCATGGTCAGGGGAAACAACAACGACGTCATCGCCTTGAATGCCGTGTTCGATGAAGTAATCGGCAATTAATGGTGCACCCATCAAATGATCCACTGGAATATCAAAGAATCCTTGAATTTGGACCGCATGTAAGTCCAATGTCAACATTCTTGTTGCACCAGCTTTTTCAATCATGTTTGCAACAAGTTTAGCAGTGATTGGTTCCCGGGCACGTGCTTTACGGTCTTGACGTGCATACCCATAATAAGGCATAACCACGTTAATTGTTTTAGCACTCGCACGTTTTAACGCATCAATCATGATTAATAGTTCCATTAAGTTATCGTTAACAGGGCTACTTGTTGATTGAATGACGTAAACATGTGCACCACGAATACTTTCTTCAATATTCACTTGAATTTCGCCATCACTAAATTGTGTTACAGAGCACTTTCCTAGCTCCACACCCACAGCATCCGC
Organism: Enterococcus sp. DIV2419; assembly: GCF_051711865.1. Lineage (NCBI taxonomy): Bacteria > Bacillati > Bacillota > Bacilli > Lactobacillales > Enterococcaceae > Enterococcus > Enterococcus sp. DIV2419. The sequence continues at coordinate 343,981 of NZ_JBIONS010000001.1, read as the reverse complement.
AATTTTTTCTGCTAAGGGACGATTAGAGTTCAAAGAAAAGATTTTCAATCTTGGATCAAAATAATGTTTCGACATTAGAACCTCCACTTTCTATTTCAGCCAATTCGTTAAAACTGAACAATACTTTCCTTCTAAAATAATAGTAGTCCTAGCCAAATAAATCAAGAGATTTTCTGTATTTCATACAAGATATTCATCAAAAGTCGCTTTCTTCTAACTATTTTATCGTATTTGTCTAAAAAATGAGGATTATTTGAATAAAGAAAGGTACTCACCATAGCCTTCTTTTTCTAAATCTGCCACTGGCACAAATCTCAAAGCTGCCGCATTAATGCAATAACGTAAGCCACCTTCTTGGAGTGGGCCATCAGTGAAAACATGCCCTAAATGTGAATCTGCTTCTTGACTGCGAACTTCTACTCGGTGCATGCCGTGACTAAAATCAGCTTTTTCTTTGACGCCACGTTTTTCAATTGGTTTGGTAAAGGATGGCCAGCCGCAACCAGCATCGTATTTGTCTAGGGAGCTAAACAACGGTTCGCCACTAACAATGTCTACATAGATTCCGTCTTGGTAAAAGTCATCATATTCTCCTGAAAAAGGGCGTTCTGTTGCGTTTTCTTGTGTGACGGCATATTGAAGATCCGTCAAGGTTTGTTTTAATTCTTCTTCTGTTGGTTTTGTCATTCTGTCCACTCCTTTTCTTCTGTTCAATTTATTGGGTTCAATGATACCACGTTTGCCAAACAGGCACCTAATAGTTTGCATAGTAAAAGACAGTCCTTTCTCTTTTTGACGAATGAAAAGGACTGTCTTTTATTAGTTGAATTCTTTTAGTAGTCGGGCTACTTTGGCAATTGGTAAACCCATAATGGCGTAATAATCGCCAGCGATTGCTTCAATTAGTAATGCTCCTTGTCCTTGGATACCATAAGCGCCTGCTTTGTCGGCATACTCTGCGGTATCTAAGTAAGCATGGATTTCCGTGTCTGTCAGTGGATAAAACGTCACGGTTGAATGAACTGTCGCGGAGCGCTCTTTTTCCCCTTGTTTCAACGTCACACTTGTATACACGTCATGTGTTTTGCCACTTAGGAGGCGCAACATGCGATAACCGTCTTCCCGAGAAGTGGGTTTGCCGAGGATCTCTCCCGCCAATGCCACAATTGTATCGCAGCCAATGACTAGTGCTTCGGGGGATTGCTCTGCTATAGCCGCTGCTTTTTGGGCAGCCATTTGCGCCACATATTCTGCTGGTAAGCCGTCTTTGCCAACAGTTTCATCGATATCGGCTGGTGCAATCGTAAAAGTTGGGACCACACGCTTTAATAACTCCTGACGGCGAGGAGATTGGGATGCTAAAATAATTTGCATAAAATGATGACGCCTCGTTTCTTTTTAATGGGGGTCTTGAATGCGTTTAAACATTCGTTCCATATCTGAATTCGTAAAATGAATCAGCACCGGACGTCCATGCGGACAATTAAACGGATTTTCGCACAAGGCTAAATCTTTTAATAGCACGCGTGCTTGTTGCTCATTGAGGTAATGATTGGCTTTGATGGATCGCTTACAGCTCATCATAATGGCAGTTGCTTCACGGAATTTTTTCACGCTGACCGAGCCAGTTGTTAGCAACATGTCAATCATCTCGCGAACAATGCTTTCCTCTTCGCCTGCAGGATACCAAGTTGGGTGCGCCCGCACAATGAAACTATTTTGTCCAAAGTCTTCCAAATGGATGCCGACTTCCGCAAGGGTTTCTTTCTGCTCTTTAATTTTCAAGGCATCGCTATTTGGATAATCAATAACGATTGGTACCAATAGTTCTTGTAAATCATCACTGACTTCGCCAATTTTTTCACGGAAGTACTCGTATTTAATTCGTTCTTGGGCAGCGTGTTGGTCGATAATAAACAGGCCATCTTTGCTTTGTGCGAATAAATAAGTTCCGTGCATTTGACCGAAGTATTCTAGCTCAGGAAAACGTTCTGTCGGTCGTTCTTCTTCCAACTTGTTCAGGGCTTGTTTCAGTTCTCTTTGACTCGCAGCGCTATTGGCATCGAATTCTGGGTGAAGTTTCATTTCTTCTTGGAAAACCTCGTCAGCAGCCTCTGATGAAGGCAGAGAAGGTTCTGAATCAGGCACTTCAGTTATTTTCGTTTCTTCGGCTATTACCTGTTGCTCATTACTAGCTGTTTCCCAATGATTTGCGGAATCAGCAGCTGCCGAAGAGGTTTCGTAAGCTGACGTTTCTTCCGCTACACTCGTTGATTCTGGCACTGGCGGCGCAAATGGGTCGTCCATTGGGTCCACTGCTCTTTCTGTCTGGATGACAGCTTCAGGGGCGCTTGAGGCTGGTGTTTCGTCTATCGCATGTTCCGCATAGAAGCGACCTGTTGCGGGATTATAGCTTAAGCTGCCCGGTCGTTGTTTTACCGCAGGTTGTTCAGTCGATAAAGGAATTTCCATTTGTTCGGCTTTAGGTTCTGGCGGTAGTTTCTTTTTAAAACGCAAATTGTCTGCCGCATTGGGAATTAACTGTTCTTGGCTCAACACTTCTTGAATCGCCTGTTCAATTAATGCCATTAAATCTTTTTCTTTACTTAAACGAACTTCTTGCTTAGTGGGATGGACATTGACATCGACTAACAGCGGATCCATTTCAATTTCTAACACAGCAATTGGAAAACGCCCCACCATTAGTTTCGAACCATAGCCGGCTACAATTGCTTTATTTAACGCGAAATTTTTAATATAACGACCATTGATAATCGTTGATAAATAGTTGCGGCTGGCCCGTGTGACTTCTGGCAATGAGACATACCCTGTCAAAGTAAAATCAAGGTCTTTTCCTTCAATTTTCAACATTTTCTTTGCGGTGCTAATGCCATAAATCCCCGCAATCGTTTGTTTTAAATCGCCATTGCCTGTTGTACTCATCATTTTGTGGCCGTCATGAACTAAGCGAAAAGCGACTTTAGGGTGACTTAACGCCAGACGATTGACAATGTCACCGATATTGGCCAATTCCGTTTGGATCGTTTTGACGTATTTCAAACGAGCGGGCGTATTATAAAATAAATTGGAAACGGTCATTTTTGTGCCTTTACGGAGGGCTGCTGGTCGGTTTTCTTCGACCTTGCCCCCTTTTAGAATCACATAGCTGCCTTCTTCTTCCTCAGCTGTGGCAGTTTCGACAATCATTTCAGAAACTGAGGCAATACTTGGTAAGGCTTCGCCTCGGAACCCCAAGCTGCGAATTCGGAACAAATCATCTCTTGTATGAATTTTGCTTGTGGCATGGCGTTTGAAGGCATTCAGTACATCTTCTTTGGCAATTCCTTCACCATTATCAATAATTTGAATGGTTTTCAAGCCAGCTTCTTCAATAAAAATATCAATTTGGGTGCTTCCTGCATCCAGTGCATTTTCCACCAATTCTTTGACGACAGAAGCGGGACGTTCAACAACTTCACCAGCAGCAATCTGGTTGGCTAGTTGTTCGGATAGTTCTTGAATTTTCCCCATTTCACGACCTCCTAACCGGTTCGGTTCCTAATTAGATACGTTTTTGCAATTGATGAAGCATGTTTAACGCATCTAGTGGTGTCATTTCTAATAGATTCATTTTCTTCAATGTGTCAATGACACTTAATTCTTCTGTTGAAACTTCTTTAAATAATGAAAGTTGCTCGGTTTCTTCATGTACTTCTGAAACTTCTTCATGATGAACTGAAATTGGAATCGTTGTTTCTTCCGCTTCTAAAGCGGATAAAATGGTGGCTGCTCGTTCTAAAAGCGGGCTTGGTAAACCAGCGATTTTAGCAACATGTATCCCATAGCTCTTATCAGCAGGTCCTTCCATCATTTTATGAAGAAAGACCACTTCGCCATCTTTTTCGACAGCGCCCACGTGAATATTCTTCAAGCCTTTTAAGGTTTCATCTAGAACAGTTAGTTCATGATAATGTGTAGAGAATAGCGTTTTGGCTTGTACTTCACGATGGATATATTCAATGATGGCTTGCGCTAGCGCCATCCCATCATAGGTTGCCGTGCCGCGTCCTAATTCATCAAATAAAATTAGGCTGTTAGGCGTGGCGTGTCGCAGTGCTTGGTTAGCCTCCATCATTTCTACCATAAAGGTACTTTGCCCTGCAATTAGATCATCAGAGGCCCCAATCCGTGTAAAAATTTGATCGAAAATTGGCATTTCAGCACTTTCCGCTGGTACAAAACAGCCAATTTGCGCCATGACCACCGTCAAAGCCAATTGACGCATGTAGGTACTTTTCCCTGACATGTTTGGTCCAGTAATCAAGAGAATATCTGTTTCTGGGTTCATGCGGATACTGTTTGGAATGTATTCTTGATGCCCTAAAACTTTTTCCACGACTGGGTGTCGTCCTTCGACAATCGCCAAATTTTTCGTGTTACTTCTTAACGTTGGTCGAACGTATTGATACCGTTCACTAATTGTTGCAAAAGATTGTAAAACATCAACCGCACTAATGGTTTTAGCCAATGTTTGCAACCGATCAATGTTCGTTTTCACTTGTTCTCTCACGGCCAAGAACAATTGATATTCTAGTTCAACTGATTTTTCTTCGGCTTCTAAGATTAAACGTTCTAGTTCTTTTAGTTCTGGCGTAATAAAGCGCTCCGCATTAGCTAATGTTTGCTTCCGCTCGTATTTTCCTTCTTCTAAATTCGCTAAATTTGACTTAGTGATTTCAATGAAATAACCAAAGACACGATTGTAGCCAATCTTCAAGTTTTTAATCCCTGTTTCTTGGCGTTCTTTCGCTTCTAACTCCGCTAACCATTGCTTACCATTGCGCATGGCATCACGGTATTCATCTAATTGGTCGTTATAGCCGTCTTTAATGACATTTCCTTCAGTAATTTGTAAAGGGGCTTCTTCATTAATCGCCGTCGCAATCAATGCCACTAAATCTTCAACAGGGTTTAAGTCGACTAACAAATCATCCCATTCCCCTTGATTGATCCCGACAATTAACTGTCGAATCGTTGGTACTTGTTCTAAAGAGGTCCGTAATTGAATTAAATCACGCCCATTCACACTGCCGAATGCCACGCGTCCTGCTAACCGCTCTAAATCATAAACGTTCGTCAATGCTGCTTGCAAATCCAAGCGTTCAAAATAGGCATTTAATAAGGATTGCACCATTTCTTGACGCGTCTTAATTTGACGTTCCTGAATTAGCGGACGATCCAACCATTGTTTTAATAAACGGCCGCCCATAGCTGTTTTCGTTTCATCTAATAACCACAAAAGAGTCCCTTTTTTCTGTCCTGTTCGAATCGACTGACTCAATTCTAAATTGAATTTAGAATAATGATCCATTTTCAAGAAATGATCTGGCTGATATTCCACAGCTTTCTGAATATGGGACAAGCTCCGCTTTTGGGTAACGGATAAATAAGATAATAATTTGCCTGTAATTTCAATTTCTAATGGATTAATCAGTTCATTGGTTAAAAAACTAAACTCGGCATTTTCTTCCACCGTTTCTTGTGTCGAAAAGATGATGTTTAAACGTAAACTTAAGTTCTCTTTTAACGATTCAGGAATCCCTGAACCTAGGACCATTTCTTTTGTTTGCAACGCAGAAGCTTCGTTCAAAACGCCCTCTTCATCAGCCAAGACTGCTGTTTTTAATTCGCCTGTACTCAAATCTACATAGGCAAAACCGAACTGATTACCATCTGTTAGCACAGCGGTTAAGTAATTATTGTCTTTGGCTTCCAAGCCTTTACTATTCATCACCGTTCCTGGCGTTACCAACTGCACCACTTCTCGTTTGACCATGCCCTTGGTAGTCTTTGGATCTTCCACTTGCTCACAAATCGCTACTTTATAGCCTTGCTCAATCAACGTATCAATGTAGCCTTGCGCGGCATGATAAGGAACGCCACACATAGGAATCGGATCATCCGCATTGCGGTTACGACTGGTTAACGTCAATTCTAAGATTTGCGCTGCATTGATAGCATCTTCATAAAATAATTCATAAAAATCACCTAAGCGATAAAATAAAAACGCATCCTTGTATTGGGCCTTAATGGATAAATATTGTTCCATCATGGGTGTATTTTTTGTCTTTTGTGGCATTTAATTCCCTTCCTTCTCTAGCTCTTCGTTCACGCGGTATTGAATGAGCGCCGTGACATGTTGGACTAAGTCATTGGCTTCGATCAGTTGTTCGCGGTAGGATACAACGAGTGGGTGCTCATCAAACTCTTTTGTTTTCGCATCAGCTCGTTGAATGGCTTCTTTTTCAGCAGTTGGTTTGCCATAGTGAGCAAATTGAACCGCATCTTTTTGCGCAGCTTTAATTTCTTCCACTAATTCTGTCAGCTTTTTGTTTTTCTTTACCTTTTCTTCAATCGCTTGGTAGCGCTGAATGACTTCATCTTGTCCAATTAAATGTAACAATTTTTCTAATTCTTTATTACTTTGTGCATCTAAATTCAACGGCTCCATTTTTTTCACCTTCATCTTTCACCGGCACTTTTTCTATAAGAGCAGAAAAAGTTAACCTCTTAATGATCCGAGATTAACTTTTCTTCTATTATTCTTGAAACGGGCGATCTTCGCTAATCTGAATCGGCTCAATCATCTTCGCTTGGCCCGTTTGGTCATCAATCTCTAAAATACAGGCAGATAAAATTGTCCGCCCTGTTTCGACTACCTCAAAGCGCTTCGGCAATGCTGTCATAAACTTCTCAATAATCGGTTCACGCTTCATTCCTAAAATCCCATCATAAGGACCGGTCATACCGACATCACTTAAGAAGGCTGTCCCTTTCGGTAAAATCCGAGCGTCATTTGTTTGAACATGCGTATGTGTTCCAACAACGGCTGAAACTTGGCCATCTAAAAACCAGCTCATGGCTTGTTTTTCGCTTGTCGTTTCGCCATGAAAATCCACAAAAATGAGCGGTGTCCGTTTGCGAGCGATAGCCACTAGCTCGGCGGCTTTCTTGAAAGGATCTTCCAATGGCACCATAAATGTGCGGGCCTGTAAATTAATCACCGCTAGTTCCAATTGATTGACTTTCACAAAAACCATTCCTTGACCAGGCACATCTTCTGGAAAGTTCGCTGGACGAACCATTTTCTTCGCATCATCAATGAATTCAAAGATATCCTTGTTGTCCCACGTATGGTTGCCCATCGTGACAACATCGACACCATCTTGCAAAAATTTCTTATAAATCTTGCCAGTAATTCCCCGACCAGATGCCGCATTTTCACCATTGGCAATGGTCACTTGTGGACGATATTTCTTCTTTAATTTAGGGACATACGTTGCTAGGGCTTCTCTTCCTAAAGAACCGACAACATCTCCTATAAATAATATACGCAAAAAGGTTCCTCTTCTCTTTTTAACATCTCTTGTTTATTATAGTTGTTTTCGCTTTGAAAAGAAAGTTTTGGTTTTAAAAGATTAAAAAAAGTGTCTCAACGAACAATCCTTGCAATTGTTCGTTGAGACACTACACGCGATACTTATTCGCTTTTTATTTTATTTCGCATAGTCAACGGCACGTGTTTCACGGATAACCGTTACTTTGATATGTCCTGGATAATCCAAGTCATCTTCAATTTTCTTCCGAATGTCTCGAACTAAACGAACAGATTCTAAATCAGAAATTTCTTCTGGTTTCACCATGACACGAACTTCACGTCCTGCTTGAACAGCAAAACTTGAATCAACGCCTTCAAAACTATTAGAAATATTTTCTAAGTTTTCTAAGCGGCGAATGTAGTTTTCTAACGATTCACTACGTGCACCTGGACGGGCTGCAGATAACGCATCTGCGGCTGCCACTAAAACAGAAATAACTGAGGTTGCTTCCACATCACCATGATGCGAGGCAATGGCATTAATAACTACTGAATTTTCTTTATATTTCGCAGCTAATTCTGCGCCAATCTCAACGTGAGAACCTTCAATTTCATGATCTAATGCTTTCCCAATATCATGTAGTAAACCTGCACGTTTGGCTAATTGAACATCTTCGCCTAATTCGGCGGCTAAAACGCCAGCCAGTTTTGCTACTTCGATTGAATGGTTCAAGACATTTTGACCATAACTTGTTCTGAAACGTAAACGGCCTAAAATTTTAATTAAATCAGGATGTAACGTATGAGCACCTACTTCAAAGGCTGCTTGTTCTCCGTATTCACGAATCCGTTCATCCATTTCTTTACGTGATTTTTCTACCATTTCTTCGATACGAGCGGGATGAATCCGACCATCTTGGATTAATTTTTCCAAGGTCATTCGAGCGATTTCTCGTCTGATTGGATCAAATCCGGATAACACAACCGCTTCTGGCGTATCATCAATGATTAAGTCAATCCCTGTTAATGTTTCCAATGTACGAATATTACGTCCTTCACGACCAATAATGCGACCTTTCATCTCATCATTTGGTAAAGTGACCACGGAAACAGTTGTTTCAGAAACAGAATCGGCGGCGCAACGTTGAATTGCTAGGGAAAGCAAGTTCTTCGCTTTGCGATCAGATTCTTCTTTGGCACGTTGTTCTGACTCCTTGACCATCAAGGTTAGTTCATGATTCAACTCTTCTTCTGTTGACTTCATAATAATCGATTTTGCTTCTTCTTTTGAAAGGGAAGCAATTCGTTCTAATTCTTGATGTTGCTGATTAATTAAGTTTTCTACTTCTTTTTCTCGCTCATCAATTAATTGCTGTCTAGCACCAAGTTTCTCTTCTTTTTCTTCCAGTGAGCCTTCACGTTTTTCAAGAGAGTCATCTTTACGATCCAACGTTTGTTCCCGTTGAATTAAACGATTTTCTTGAGATTTAAGTTCTAATCTGCTTTCTTTCAACTCACTTTCAATTTCTGAACGATACTTCTGGTTCTCTTCCTTAGCTTCTAGCAATGCTTCTTTTTTCAGTGTTTCTGATTCTTTCCGAGCGTTCTCGAGAATACTCGACGCTGAAATTTTTGCACCATTTATTGCTTTATCATGACGTGACTTTGCAATAACAAATCCTAAACCAAGACCGACAATCAAACCGACGATAGCGAGGAGAATATTTAAAACCATATTTCCACCTCCATACTATCTTTTTGTTAATTCATATCTTGTAGTTTTTTGATAAACTAAAATCAATTATCAATATGCCTACTTGCATATTTGTGCATACACACAATTTTATTCTAATGTTTGTCGCGAAAGGTGTCAACTTAAAAAAGCCCTTTCTTTTGGAAAGGGCAGCAAATATTAGACAACGTCACATTTTTAGGTTTCCGCCGTCACGAATTGTTTAAATTTTAGAACAAACGCCGCATAGTCTGCCGTTTGACTAAGCTGCTTGATGTGGATGGGTTCGGACATGGACAACAGTCTCTTTAACAATTTAGTTCTAAACAAAAAAAGACAACACCTGTCCTGTTCAGTAAGTGTTGTCCTTCTTCTTAACGAGTCGTATTCACTCGTTATCTATTCATCTAAGGGTAATTCTTCTTGACCTTCTGCTTCTTCTGTAATGGTTGAACCGTCACCGATGCCGTATGCATCACGGACCAATTTAGACACTTCTGCCATCATTTCAGGATGATCCGCCATGTATTGTTTGGCATTTTCACGGCCTTGGCCAATTCGTTCTTCTTTGTAGCCATACCAAGCACCACTTTTACTGATAAGGTCTTTTTCCACAGCCATATCTAGTAATTCGCCTTCTTGGGAAATCCCTTGGCCATACATGATATCAACTTCTGCCACTTTAAATGGTGGCGCCACTTTGTTTTTAACGACTTTAATTTTTGTGCGGTTACCGACGATGTCTGTTCCTTGTTTTAACTGTTCTGCACGACGGACTTCTAGACGAACCGTTGCGTAGAATTTCAATGCACGTCCACCAGGAGTTGTTTCAGGATTTCCGAACATCACGCCAACTTTTTCACGAATTTGGTTAATGAAAATAGCAATTGTTTTTGTCTTATTAATTGAGCCTGATAATTTACGTAGTGCTTGAGACATTAGTCGAGCTTGTAAGCCGACATGGCTCGCTCCCATCTCACCATCAATCTCTGCACGAGGAACTAACGCAGCAACCGAGTCGATAACAACGATGTCAATCGCACCACTTGAAACTAAGGCATCGGCAATCTCTAAGCCTTGCTCGCCCGTATCTGGTTGAGATAAAAGTAATTCATCGATGTTAACGCCTAGTTTCTCCGCATATTGAGGATCCAATGCATGCTCAGCATCGATAAAAGCGGCTGTTCCACCATTTCGTTGCACTTCTGCAATTGCGTGTAAAGAAACAGTTGTTTTACCTGAACTCTCAGGACCATATACTTCAATAATTCGGCCACGTGGATACCCACCTACGCCCAATGCAACATCTAACGCTAAAGAACCACTAGGGATAGTTGAAATTTTTTGATCAGCTTTTTCGCCTAATTTCATAATAGAACCTTTCCCAAAGTTCTTTTCAATTTTTTTCAGTGCGGCATCTAAAGCCACTTTACGATCATCTGCCAATGGATAATCCTCCTTTAATTTATATAAACTTATTTTTCATTTCCTGTTAGTAGGTCTATCATATCTCTTTTGTACCAAAAAAGCAAGAAAAAACCGAACAAACATTCGCATATTTATTTTTTATTAATGATTCGTCGCCGCAAAAGATCTAACCCTCGCATAACCGCACTCTGTCTAATATAATTTCGATCACGGTTAAAATGGAAACATTCTACAACAGTTGGTTGGCCTTCTTCCGCCAGCCCAATCCAAACAGTGCCTGTCGGTTGACCTTCGATTGGGTCACCAGCGACCCCAGTAAATGATAAACCATAGTTAGATTTAGCTAACTGACGCGCTTTCTCTGCCATTTCTTTGGCACACGCTTCACTTACCGTGCCATGTTCTTCTAAAAGTTCATGAGAAATTCCTAAAAAGTTCTCTTTTGTTTCTTGCGAATACGTCACGAAGCCTCCCTTAAAAATCTTCGAAGCACCCGCAATTTCCCCCAGTGTACTTTGGAATAGGCCAGCAGTGAGGCTCTCAGCAGCCGTGACGGTTTGTCCGTTTTGTAATAACAAATCCACTGTTACCTTGGCTAAACTATTGTCATCCCCATACCCATAAAAATAGTCTCCCACTTTAGCTAAAACCTTTTCTTCCGTCGCTGTTAATAATTCTTCGCCAGCTACTAAGTCTTTTGTTTTAACTGTTAAACGAAGTGTCACTTCATTAGGCTTAGCATAAGGCGCAATGGTTGGATTCGTTTGGTGCGCAATCAACGATTGAATCTCGGTCACCAGCTGTGATTCACCAATCCCATAAAAACGCAAGACTCTTGAAATCAATTGTTCTTCTTGTGGAAACGCATCAATCAATAAAGGTCGTGCCGCTTGTTGGAACATCGGAATTAATTCATTGGGTGGTCCTGGTAAGAGCAAATAGCTTGTTGTGCCTTCTGTTACGAAAGAACCAACCGCTAATCCTGTCGGGTTTTGAAGAACTTGTCCACCTTCAATAGCTAACACTTGTCGTAGATTATTTTCCGTCATTGGCCGCTTAGACTGTTGGAAAAACTGGTGCAAGCGGTTCAATCCTTCTTGATCTTCTACTAATGATTTATGGAGATGTTGTGCGACAACTTGCTTGGTTAAATCGTCTTCTGTAGGTCCTAGCCCTCCACAAAGGACAATTAAATCACTTCTTTGTTCTGCTTCTGTTAGTAGCGTTTCTAAGCGGCCGCCGTTATCACCAACAACGGTCTGATAGTAAACATCGATGCCTAGCGCAGCTAACTCTTCTGATAAAAAGGTGGCGTTGGTATTCACTACTTGTCCCAGTAATAACTCTGTTCCGACTGCAATGATTTCTGCTTTCATTGATTTCCCCTTCTCTAATAACATACGTAGTTAAACTCACTTTCCATTTTAGCACAACAAAATTTTTACAAAAGAATTTGAGCTTCAGGAAATAATTTTTTTATCAGGAAATTTATTAATTATTACGAAAAAAATGTTCATTTTCTCACAATACATTGTATAATAACGTTATATCGAAAGGAGAGAAATGAATGAGTGTAGTAGTAGGACTTTTGGGTCTATTAGGGTTACTTGTCAGCGGGGGACTGACTATCAAAGCATTAATCAAGAAACAACCGAAAAAACAATATGGCTATGCCGCATTAGCAAGTGCCGCTCTATTTATTGGTGGGGTTGCCACGACAGATTCTTCCCCAACGCTTTCACTTGATGCAGAGAGTGTTGAAACCGATGCCAATGGCTCAGCCACCATCAAAGGCGAATACGACGGCAACAGCAAACTAACGGCCAATGGCAAGGAAGTAAAAACGAAAGACAAAACATTTGCTTACAAAGTAAAACTGTCCGATGAAAAAACGCAAAAAATCACCTTTGTGGCTGAGAAGAAAGATACCAAAGTTGAAAAATCAGTCGAAGTCACACCATCAAAAGAATTTATTGCGAGCATCACAGATTCTGAGCAAGAATTGGCCAAAACAGAAAAAGCCTTAGCTTACGCTGAAAAACAACCTTCTCAGAAAAACTATGATGAAGCCGCAACCTTAGTATCTTCATTAAGTCAAGAATACGAGGAATACAATGATCGCCTTGAAAAAATCAAAGAAGCAGTACCTGTTGATGAAGCAGTTACAACTGCTGAAAAATCTAAAAGTAAAAGCGATTATCAAGCAGCTGAAAAATTAGTAGCTGCTGCCCCAGTTGGCAAAGAAGGATTTCAACAACGATTAACGACTGTTCAAACCGCTATCGCTGAAAAAGAAAAAAATGAACAATTAGTCGCCAGTGCAACTGCCGCTGTTGAAAAAGCTGAACAAGAACCAACTAATGAAGCTTACTATAATGAAGCGATCAAACAAATTGACGCTTTAAACTCCCCAAATCAAGCTTTAACAAAACGGGTAGCCGTTGTTAAAACTCAATTAGATGCCCACAAAGAAAAACAACGAAAAGAAGCAGAAGCTCAGAAACTAGCCGCTGAAAAAGCGCAAAAAGAACAAGCCGAAGCGGCAACAAAAGCGCAAGCTGAAGCAGAGGCGCAACAAGCCGCACAGGCACCAGCGGAAGTCGAGACGGCTGCTGCGGAAGCACCAAGCGGTAACGCCTTAATTAAAGGGTCACGTAATGGAATTTATCATGTGCCTGGAAGTAGATATTATAATAGAACCACTAATCCAGTGGCTTGGTTCTCTACTGTTGAAGAAGCAGAAGCAGCAGGATACCGAGCACCCAAACAGTAAATACATTAGCAATAATTAATCAAACAAGAAAATGGGGCCTCCGTTGTTTTAACGGAGGCCCCATTTTTCTTGTTTCTTTTATTGATACACACTAATTCGTTGATTTGGGTGTGCATTACTTTCCACTTCATCTAACATGGCAACGGCGTAGTCTGCGTAACTAATGTAGCTGTCACCTTGACTATTGGTTGTCAATTCTTCGCCAGCGACTTCATAATGGCCTGTCGCAGGACCATCAGCATCAAACATGGCTGCAGGACTAATATAGGTCCAGTGGATGTTTTGAGCTTCTTTCAATAAGTTTAAAGCTTCGCCCATCGCCGAAGCTAATGGCTGAATTTCTGCTGGGAATGATGGTGTATCTTTTAATTGAGTTGTGTGTTCTGGGTCCACATACAAGGTTCCAGCGCCCCCAACGACAAACAAGCGCGTTTTTTGATTGGTTAAAATCTCAATCAAATGCTGGGTAGATTTGGGGAAATCTTGCACATCAGGGAATCCTAAGGCACTAATTAATACATCAAACGCTTGGATATCTTCTGTTGTTAATTGATAAACATCTTTTTCAATGGTCGGTGTGCCATCTGTTATTTTTGAAGCATTACGAACGATGGCTGTCACGTCCATCCCGCGACGTTTAGCTTCTGCTAAAAGTAATTGTCCTTCTTTTCCTGTTGCTCCTAATACTGCTACTTTCATGTAAATCATCCTTTCATTTTTAAATAGAACTAAAATAGTTACATTTAATACTTTAAAAGTAGAGAGATTACTTATCTCTCTTAACTTCTATTTCATGAATCACATCTGCTAAGGTGATGCTTTTCAATTCTTCTTCCATTTTTTGTTGCACTTTAGTAAATTCAGTTTCTAGTACCGATTGGATATTTGCCCCAACGGAACAGTTTGGATTAGGATTTTGATGGATATTGAAAATCTCTCGTTCCAATTCAACCGCTGTATAAATTTCATACAGTGAGATCTCTTCTGGTTTCTTTAATAAGGTATTTTTATTGGCTCCACGCATGGAATGAATCAAGCCGGCTTTTTTTAACTGGCTCATTAGTCGTCGAACAACGACTGGATTCGTATTCACGCTCGAAGCAATGTATTCAGAAGTCACTTGTTCTTGAGGACCTGTTTCAATCAAACTTAAAATATGAATCGCAACACTTAATTTCGTTGACATGGCCATGTCTAATCACTCCAAACTAAATGTAACGTTATTTGTTACATTTATAGAATACGCTGTTTCGTTTTATTTGTCAATGAGAAACCTCTGACTATTCAAAATAAAAATCATTTGTTGAAACAACACGGGCCCCAAACGGCATTAACGCTAATTTCGCCAATTTAAAGGATTGTTGCCCAAACGGAATACCGATGATTGTCAGACAAAGCAACAAGCCACTAATACAATGCCCAATTGCTAATGGTAGTCCACTGATAATCAGCCAAATAATGTTTACCACCAAAGATACGCCGCTATCACTATACACGACTCGCTTTTTAAACGGCCAAAAGCTCAACCCCGCTAATTTAAAACATTGTAAACCAATCGGAATACCGATAATTGTAATACACCAAATCACGCCTGCGAATAGCCAAGATAAGCCACCAAAAAAGCCGCCAAAGATGAACCATAAAATATTGCCAAGTGTTTTCATTCTTGTTCCTCTACTTTCCTCATTAAAAATTATGTATGTGAGTAAGTATACCACGAAAGCTTCTTTTTGTTTCAAACAATATTGTAAGGTCGCTGACTCGTTAAAAGACGAAGACGCTATTTCATGATACAATGAAGAAACTAACGATAAAGGAGCAGACTTCATGGACTTACATTTAACCGTTGATCTAAAAAAAACAAAGACACTCATTGATTTAGCCGATCAGGCCCACTTAATCATTGAACAAACAACTAAATTACCGAAAAAAGAGGCAGCGATTCTTTTCTTGCTAAGAGATAACCAACTAGTTGCTTTAGGACTTGCTGAAGAAAAAGCTACATATAAAGAAGTTTCTTTTGATCACTCGATTTTGTTGAAACCGACTTGGGACACAGAACTTGCCTATTTAGCGCAAGCTTTCCTAGATGATGCGAAAGAAAGTGGTTTAACATTGGAAGCAACCCCAACGACAGTCAAAATTCCGAAAAGTGCGGTAGCGACAGTGACTAACTATAAAGAAACAGTCACCTTTATCTTGGAACGTTTTGGCTACTCTCTGTTTAAAAAACCGGCGCCGAAGAAAGCCAGACCAGCCAAAGCACGCCACAAATGGACAAAAGAAGTCAGCCAAATTCCTTTTTATATTGATACTCGACAAAGCAAAGCAACTGTTTTTTGGCAAAAGCGCAATGAAATGCTTATTAAAGCTGGCGCGACAATGATGCCCGAAGCCCCTTTAAATAAAGACGGGTCTGTCGGTTTCTCCGCTAGATTTGGTGAAAAACTTCGTGATGAACGCAAGAGCCAATTTAAAGACTTTGTCACAACGGAAGATATCGTCTTAAAAAGCGTTAATGAAGTCGGCTTGTTTCTCTATTTTGCTGGAACAAACAGCTGGTTAGAGCTAGTTGATGAGAACGGCAAAACCTTAAATGAATGGACTGTGGTGGAATAAACCTTATAAAAAATGTCGCACCTGATTTTTATGATTCAGGCGCGACATTTTTTTAATTTAAATAACTTTTTGCTATCGCTTGATACTTATCAATCATATCTAAATAATTATCAATTTCGACATATTCGTCGACTTGGTGTGCAGTAGTGGTCACACCTGGTCCAAAGACAACGCAATCAAATGTATTGTCTGATTTAGTAAATTCAGCTAAGTCTGTGGTCCCAGCGCTTGTCACTAATGGTAATGGTTGATCAAATTGGGCTTGAATGGCTTGAATTAACGCAGAATCTTTCTCAGCTTTTACAGGAATTTTATTGTAATCAATCGTTAATTCTAACTGATGTTTTTCTTTTTTGTTCAATTCATCGACAATTTTTTGTAATAATGCAATGACTTGGTCGTTGCTGAATTCTGGAATTGAACGGATATTCCCTTGCAAGGCTGCTTGACCTGGAATACTGTTCACTTGTGTGCCACCTTTAATGACGGTTACATTGTGAATCGTTCGACCTAATTCAGGATTTTCATAGTTTGCTGTGACTTCCGCCATTTGTTGGTTTGCTTCTGTAATAAATTCGTTCAAATTATTAATCGCGTTAATGCCTTCTTCTGGCATCGAACTGTGGGCTTCTTTTCCGTGTGACACAACAGAATAGTTAATTGAACCCATGTGCGCATACATCAAGTTATAATTGGTTGGTTCTCCAATGACTAAGGCACTTAAATCATCCGCATAGCCTTTTTCAGTTAATTGGCCAGCACCTAGCTCACCGACTTCTTCACCAACTGTACCTAAAAATTTAACCGCTCCATTTAATGGAACTTCCTTTTCTTTTAATTCAATCATTGCTAAAACCATTGCGACTAAGCCGCTTTTCATGTCCGTTGCGCCACGGCCATACAATTTATTTCCTTCAATATGGGCCGCAAATGGCGGGAAAGTCCATTGACTTTCGTCCCCTTCAGAAACCACGTCCATGTGGCCACTAAACCCTAAGACTTTTTCTCGGTTTTCACCTAAATAAGCAACCAAACTACTACGATTTGGTGCATAAGAAACAAGTTCAGAAGGAATCTCATATTTCTTCAAAAGATTTTGTAAATAGATTGCCACTTCTTCTTCGTTTCCATTTACAGATTTAATTTTAACCACATCTTGTAAAATACTAATTTTTTCTGATTTTTCCATTGCCATTCGCCCTTTCTTGTTATGCTTAATTCTAGTGTACGCTTCTCTCAGTAAAACCGCAACTGACTTGGTTAGGTCAGCAAAAAACACGCGACAGTTTTAAGAAATGTCGCGTGTTTTTTACTGAGTTTATTTTAAATAATTAGGCGCTGCCAATTCATTTTCAATGACTTGATCAGGAATCACAAATTCAGGAGTGCCCATATAGTAAGGCGCAATCTCTCCTTGGGGAAACACAATCACTAATTGGTGTTTTTCATTGATATAGAAAGGTTGGTCCTTTTTAATTTTTTTGAAGGGTTGAACATCACTGGGGGCATCCTCTTTTTCGGACCAGTATATTTTATTGCTATCGTTCTTCATTTGGTCTGCTATTTGTTGTTTAATTTCACTACTAATGACATCAATGTAAAAATCATTTTTAAAAATTAAGGGGAGTGAAACGACAACATTGGCTCGTTTGTCGATGGTGTCATATTTCGTTGTCGTCGCAGAACTGCCTTTAATTTCTGTGAAGGTTCGTTTGACCACTAGGAAGCGACGGTCGTCCACGACTTTTTCATAATCTCCAGTGACTGAAACACGAGAACCATCAAACAATTGCCCTTTGACTTGTTGAAATTCTGTTTGGGCTTCTTTCAAGTATTTTTTGTTGAGCGTGTCGGCTACTGAAGATTCTTGGGATGTTTGGATTTTAGGGACATCGATGTTTACTTCACTTTCCTGTTTTTTCGCTGTCAACGTTTTGATGGTGACTAATTGAACAATTTTATCTAACACAGGAATGTTGCGGGCTGCTTCACTAAAACCTGGAAACAAATTGACTGATAAGACAAAGCCACAAGCCACTACTAGACTACTTTGCAGTGAGCGGTTTCTAAAACGAAGCCAGGTGTACCGCTTTTTCTCTTTATGAAAACGTGCTTTGACTTCCGCTTGTAGATCCGTTGGCAACGGTTGTTGGCGGTATTCTTTTGAAAAGTTTTTAACAACACTTTTTACAAAATCTTCCATTATTTTTTCGCTTCCTTTCTTTTACTAATTCAATAGACTTCGGAGTTCATTCAAACTGCGGTACATCTTCGTTTTAATCGTGTTTTCGTTAATATCCAGGATCAAGGCGATTTCTTTTAGCGTAAATCCTTCAAAAAATTTTAATAGAATAATTTCACGATTGGGACTATCTAATTGATTAATAATTTCTTCAATTTCTAAAAAACTGCGTTGGGGATTATTTAAAAGGGCTAACACATGTTCATCTTTTTCAATATGAACAGCTTCTCGTTTCTTTTTACGCCAATAATCTGTCGCTACAGAAAGCAGAATTCGAAAGAACCACGCGTCAAAATCATTAATATCGGGTCCTTTTTGGATGGCCTTCAGTGCCTTTTCAAAGCTTTCTTGAATCACATCCAAGGCATCTTCTTTCGAATGTGTATAGTTAAAGGCAATGCGATACATTTTTTCATATTTGGTATCCACAAGCGTTTCTAACGCGCGAATTTGTTTTTTTCTTTTCCAACCATCGAAAACCATCGATTTCTGGAACCTCCTTTCCTGTACACTTATATAGACGAATCACAAGCATAAAAAGTTTCAACTTTTTTATTATTTTTAATTTTTATATTCTAAAAGAAAAAGCGCGGTACAAAAATCACTTTGGATTTTTGCTCCACGCTCAAAATCTGATAAACGGCGGGAACAGAACCAGCTCCTTCGGAAATAAGCCGAAATTATCCAAAAATTAAAGAACAATTTCCGGAAATTTCTTCTTATTTCTCGGAGCTAAGCGGTGCTGTCCCGACCTTGTTTTCTTCTCCCGAGTGCGGTCTTAGTGCACTCAGCGTTTTAATAAAATGCGACCAATCAACAGGACGTGGTGGCGCTAGCCAAATAATTTGAGTAATCTCAGGCCAATCGACAAAATGAATATCCGATAAAATTAATTGTACACTTTCATCTACATGTGCTTTGAAAATGATATTCCATTCCGTAATTTTTTCAATATTTTTTTGTATCATACGATTATAGGCTTCACCAAAGGAAAAGTCGACACACAATGTAATCGGAGCCAAAACTTTTTTCAATGGTAACGCATCCACCATTAACAACAGATACCGATAAAATAAAAACTGTCTGGCATCCCAAACAGCGGGATTCGTTTTTTGTTCTTGAATAAATTGTCGACTAGCAGAAAAATACTCTGTATACGTTTCTGCAAAGTAGGTTATATCCATTTTGCGATAACTATAGTTTGCTTCTATTGGAAAATGGAACAATTTAAAATGAACGATTGTTACTTTTTGTTCAAAACCTTGCAGGACTTCCTCGGAAAGCTGAAATTGTATTTTTAAATAGCTTAACAAGTCACGATTCAATTGTTGAATTTCTGCAAATCTTTGGCAAAGTGCTGCTGAAGCTACTTGAAGCCACTCTTCAGCAATTAAAAATAAGAGTAAATAATTGCCTTCGTTTGTTCGTTGTGGTTCTGGGATTTGAAGACTCTCTAACCAATTGAAAACATTCTGCTGATTGTCACCGGCTAATTGTTTTAACACTTGCGAATCTACTTTTTTCTCTACATAAAACTGTTGCTGCGTTCGTACTAAAGAAACCGCCAAAAAATGAAAACATTTAGCTTGTGCATAGCCTGCACGCTGATTAAGATGAACCTTCTCAGAAAAAAATAGCTCAAAGTTCCGAATCTGCTCTAAAACTTTTTTACCGTACAATGAAAAATCACGTTGGTATAATTGTAAAAAAACCAGTGTTGTTACTTCGCGTAAATTGGTTTCATTTCCCACTAAGTGAAATTCTTTATTAATTGTAATTTGATAATTTTCCAGCATTTTCTTTAATTCCTTGAACTCCTTATAAGCCAATGTGTGACTAACAAAGTGTTCTAACGCAAACTCATTCACAGAATCAAAACGCTGAAAAAAGAAATCTTGAAACATAGCAAAACGTAACGACTCTTTAATATAGCAATCAATCAAAGTATCAGAAGTTTCCGTTCCTGATTCATTAAGAGTTAAGAAAATACCATCGCTCACAATTTGAAAATCCTCTGATAAACCAAATTCAATAAAATCGGCATTTAATTCAGCGACCGTTTTGTTCACGATAAATTCAGATAATTCTAACTCCTGCATTACGGTTTCTTTTGCCTCTGTTAACATCGGTGCATTTTCCAGTAACTGAAATAAGGCGATTTTTCTTTTATCCACTTTATTTAAAAACATCATCAATATCATAGACTTCTCTCACATCCATTTTTTTCCCATACAATCCATTTCCTGAAAGAAAGTACCCAACCGCTGCTAAATAGCTTTCAGATTCTTCATCGCCGCCTGCACCAAGTCCGTTAGGAAAGACAAAATCTTTATTCACTTGTAGGGGATGAGCCGTTGTTTCTTTTGTTTGTTTCTTTTTTTCTTTTGACATTGCCGGTTTCTCCACAGGTTTGTCTTTTTTCTTGGGTGAAGGCTTTTTTTCTTCAGAAGGAACCGTAGTTTTTTGATCTTCCGGAGGGGTTGGCGCAGGTTGTTCCGGTTCTGACTTTTCCTGAGGGGTGATTGATTCTGGTTTTGGTTGAATTTCTTCCGTTGGTTCTAAGGGATTATAAATAGGTGTCGCCAATGTTTGAATTGGTTCTATTTCGACAGCCGTAAAAATTAGCAAAGAACTAAATAAAAAAAGATACTTTTTTCTCATGGCTTCTCACTCTCTCTACCTCTACTTTATGGGAAGCAATTCCTTGTAAAAGTACCTTTACTTTTACAAGGAAAACCCTTTTTGTCAATAGATAGCCCTTTTTATTACTCAGATTGTTGTTCTTCCTCTTTTTTCTTTTTACGATACAAGAAGAAAATCAATAAGAGCAGCGCTAGAATGATGAATGCAATCAGTAGATACAACCACCAATTGGTTTCTTTAATGGTTACGTCTTTTTCATTTAATTCTTTAGCGACGTCCCCAGAAATAGTAAATTCTTTTGTAAATTCCCATTTGTACAGGTACCGTTCTTCACCATTGGCGCCTTTGACTTGATAGGTGCCCTTTTCATCTTTTACACCATAGGCCGTTGATTTCAAGACATATTTCCCTGGCGTTAATCGTTCCCCTTTTAAAGAAATTGGGTAACTAAAGTTAGAGTTTGGCGCCACTTGCATATCCTCAGTATCGGATTGGTAAAGCGTTTCGCCTCCTTTTGAAACAGTGTTGATTAAATGTAATTGGTTTAAATAGGCCGCTTGTGGGTTTTGTAAAGAAACATTGATGACGTTTCGCGCGTTGACTTGGCCTGGTTTAACCCCCAGTAATTTTAAATCTGGTTGAACCTTTGTCTCATTTTGCTGAAGAATAATGGCCACAACATAGGAGTATTCATTATTAATAGCTAACCCTTTTGATTGATCCGCAGAAGTCGTGGTTTCTTTCTTTTTCTCTTTGAGTGTTATGCCGCCAGCCATCACGCCATCAAAAGAATCTTTAGGCATCGTGATGGTTAAAGGTAAGGTCTTTTGGGAATGCTTCGGCAAGATGATTTCTTTCGGTGCTTCCACATAATCTTTTAAGTTAAAGCGTAAAGTTTTGTCAGGTTTGATCCCGTTTTGGCCATATTCTACTACGCCATTTAAATTCGTTGTCGCTGAGTTCACCGTATTTTCAATGGTAATGTCTTCATCTGTATCATTGCGTAACTGAATTTCTACGGTTTGTTTGGCACCAGGCGCCATTTTTAAGTCAAAGTAGGTTTTTGATTTATCCACTTGATTTTCGGGAATTGTTGGTGTGACCGCAAAATTAAATTCAGAAGCGTGCGCCTTCACGCCAATCCAGCCAAATAACATACAAGCGATTACCGTTGCATATACTTTCCATCTGTTCATATTCATTCTCCTATATCTTTCATTCTTTGTTGTATTATAAGCACCAAAAGACCGAAAGATAAGCCAAAAAATTTTTGACTTATATCCCGATCTTGCGTGTATGCTGTCGTTCTTAGTTTCCTGTGTTAGCAGGTGTATCTGTCAAAGTCCAAGTAAAAGTTGTCGTGTATTTTTTCGCATATTTTGTGGTTGAACCAGGTACTTCTAATGAAATACTTGTTTTAGCGGTATCTACACTATCGCCCCAGCTCATTAAGTACGTACCCGCACCTTCTTTATCGCCAGCAGCCATGACCACTGATTCAGCCCCAGTTGGGTTTAATTCAATCGTAGCTGGCGCTGTCGTTGGTTTTGCAGATTGTGAAGCTGAAACCACGCGTCCGTTGCTTAAAGTTACTTTGGCCGCTGTTAGTTCTTGGTTGGCTTCAGTTTTGAATTGACCATTTTGTTTTACTTTTAACGTCCAACCTGTTTCAGTCCCACGATTATCTGAGACTTGAACAAAGTTCGGGCCTTCTTGGTCGGCACCAGCATTATCTTTGTATTTTTGTGTTTCTGCATAGTAGGTCATATTTTTTGAGGTAATCGTTTGTTCCCCAAAAGATAAACTAGATGCATAGTCAATGGATAACGGACCTGCTGTCCCTGGCTTAGGTCCTGTCGGATCAGTTGGATCAACTGGCGTAATTGGTTTATCCGGATCTGGATTCGTCGGATCAACTGGATTCGTTGGGTTCGTATTTGGTGCAAATTGAATCGCTCCGTTTGTTTGGTATTCACCACCGTCGACCGCTAATGCACTCATTGGTACAAGTGCCAATGCGCCTAAAGTTGTGGTTGCCATCAATGTCATTACTTTTGTCTTTTTCATTTATTTCCCTCCATTATTTACTGGTACATCTGAAAGTAGCCAAGTCAATGTTGTTTTATATTGTACTGCATCCTTAGGGGTTTTCCCGGGAACAGTTAGTGAGATTGCCCGTGTGATTGTGGCATTTACTTGCTGTCCTTGTTGATTTTTTTCGGTCACTTTTTCTGCTTGCCCCCACAGCGTGATCCACGTTCCGGCGCCGGTCTTTTCTGGGGCTTGCATGACAACAGTTTCTGCGCCCGCAGCATCTAATTGAATGTTTGCGGTAGCAGTTGGCGGCAATACGTCCGTCGCATTTGAGCGAACACTGGGCTCAGTAAAGGCGACGGTGGCGCCTGTTAATTCTTTGTGTAATGTTTCTGCATTACGAAATTGACCATTTTGTTTCACTTTTAAAACCCAGCCAGCATTGGTTCCCCGTAAATCACTTACTTGTACATAATTAGCAGTTGCCAATTCACTTGCTGAACCATCTGGGTTTTTATAGGTTTGCGCTCTGGCAAAATACGTTTGATCCTTATTCGATATCTCATTACTCCCAAAATCCAAACTTGAGGCATAATCGATGGAAAGTGGCCCAGGGGTACCTGGATTAGGTCCATCAGGATTCGTTGGATCGACTGGTCGAACTGGTTTTTCTGGATCGGGATTTTCTGGATTTACTGGATCCGTCCCATCTGTGCTTGGGGTAAAAACAATCGACTGTTCGCTATCAAAAACGACCGTCGCCGCTTCAGCAGGAACAGTGGCGCCAAGCAACATTGTTCCGAATAACAAGGAGTAGACGACTGTTTTTTTCATTTACTTAGCCTCCAACATTCGTTGGTACAGATTTCAATGTCCATGTTAAGGTCGTACGATATTCTTTTGCTAATTTAATCGCTTTACCTGGGACATTTAATTTCACGGCAGTAGCACCTTCTGTCGCATCTTTCCCAAAACGATAGACCCAAGTCCCCATCCCTTTGCCATCTTCTGCTTTGACTAATTCTACTTCTGTTCCAGGAACAAAGGTATGTGCTGCTGTTGGTGTTGGCGCGTATGTGGCATCAACAATCGATGTCACACCTGCATTGGCAATCGATAAAGCGGCCCCCACTAATTCTTCATTTTGGGCTGTTTTGAATTGCGCATTTTGTACAGCGCTTAACGTCCAGCCTTCTTGTGTCCCACGTTTATCCGTTACCTGAACATAGTTGGGACCTGTTGTTCCATCTTTAAATGTTTGAATTTGTGCGTAATAATCTTTCGTATCGGAAGTGATTTTTTGGGCGCCAAATTGAAAGCTTGAAGCATAGTCAATTGATAAGGGGCCTGCAGTCCCTGGTTTTGGTCCAGTTGGGTCAGTTGGATCTTCTGGTTCAACTTTTTCATCTGGATTGGTTGGGTTAACTGGCTTCGTTGGATCTGTATCTGGTTCAAATGTAATGGCGCCATTACTTGTATAGTTCACGTTAATGTCTTCCGCAAATGCTTGTTGTGTCGCTAGGACACCGCTAAATCCTACAATCCCTACTACTGCTAATACTGTTTTTTTCATCTTCTCTTCTCCTTTTAATAAATAATATGCCTATAGTGATAAGGCTGATTCCCAAATAAATAAATGGTGCTTGATTGGTGGTACCTGTCGCTGGTAATCTTCCTTGTCGCGACCCATATACGCCAGAAGAAAGGACGGATGAAGCGCCTCCGTCAGCTGGCTTGGTGGGTTCGGTCGTTGTGGAAGAATTACTAGTCGCTGTTGTCGACTCTTCTGTGGGATATTCATACGTTCCATAAAAGGAGACAACACCACTATTTTCATAAGCTGCTTCCCCAAACGCAGTGTCTGAATGACAGAAGCTGAAAAGACCTAAAAAACAACTAAGCAAAAGGTATTTTTTCATCTCACTTCTCTCCTCCTTGTTATGGTGCCATGACTAATGACCATGACAATGTCCCTTTAAATTCACCGACTTTTTGTTTTTCGACTGGCACAGATAGTTTAAGTCCCCGTTGGTTTGCCGCACCCCAACCTTGGTTAATTGTATAACTACCTGAACCTGAGCCTTCATTTTCTGTAACAACCGTATCTCCTTTATTGAGTAAAAATTCTCCTTTGTCTGTAACCAATGACAAATCTTCCAATTGATCTGTGCCGTTCGTTAAGGGATTAGTTACCTGAACATTCAGTTTCCAAGGCGTACTTTCTGACCCGCGTGTGTCTTGAACGACTAAATCATCTGAAAGAGTTGGCCAGTAAACTTCTGGCTTGGCAGAAATTTTTTGTTTGCCAAAATCAATTGTTTTAGGTACTTTTTCTAACGTTAATTCGCCTGAAATAGACACATTGACTTTTTTATTTAATGTTTCACCAGCTTCTGTAAATTGATAATTGGCTGGCACCGTTTTGGCTAATTCTTCTGGTTTCGCTTGCTGAATGGCTTGGAAGGTTGCGGCATCAAGACTTGGTGTTTGATTGGCCCGACCATCTGCGAAAATCACCGTTGCTTGTGTCCATTGTGCCAACTCGTCTGAATTCGTTAAGCCATTTGCTTCTTTTAATTTCAAATGCGCACTTGTCGCATACAAAGCAAACGAACGATCTTTGGCAAGGACACTTTCATTTTTCACAACAACTAAATGAACCGTTTTGTTTTGCAAATTATCTCCTGACGTCCCTGCTTCTAATTGAATATCATGTGTCCGCGATACAGTTTTTTCTGCTAACGGCGCTTGAATTTGTGGTAAATCCGTCTCTTTTAATGAGGTCTTGAAAAACGGCCGACCTTTTGCGCCAAGCATTTCTATTACTTTATCAACAGTCGTTAGTTGCGCTGCCTCATCTTCTGTGACAATCACCGATTGCCCCGAAAGTTCCACTTTATTTGAAAATTGAACTTTCACCTGATAACTGTAGTTCATATTCGTCGCTTTCCATGAAAGCGGGGTGGTATCTTTTTGCTCTGGAATTTGCTCTATCGCGCTCCCAACTTCACTAGACTTAACCGTTCCTTGGTGCAACCAAGAACCTGTTACTTCGTCAGGAAGGAAGCTTAGGGTTGGTGTTAAAGCACTTGAGGTCGGAATCATCAAACGTCCTTTTTGAACTTTTTGTCCAGCTACTTCTGTGCCCCACGCTTGTAAGGTTAACGGCGCATTGCCAGCTTTGACCTCTTTTACATCATGAGAAATAGTACCTGCACCTGCCACAATTCCAGGCGTTTCCACTTCATAATCGATGATAGAGCCAGGAATTGCTATTCCATAGCCATTGGCGCCCTTGGTCACATCGTTATCGCCAATAAATGTTTTTCCAGTCGCTTTTTCAATCCCATGAAACGTTGTTGGCGTAAGTTTTGTAGCATTATTGACCGTTGGATTAATCGTCAAGACCTGATAGGCTTTGACATTTCCAAACCAAGTCCCTGTGCTATCCACCAAAGCAGTTGTATCTGTCGTTGGTTTAATCCATAAAAGTTCATCTTTTGTTGGATCGACAGCTTCAAAATCCGCAATGTTTACTTTACCTGTACCAGGAATTGTTTCTAATGTTGCATGATCCTGAACCGTTAGTTTGCTAGCTGAAATTAAATTGGCAGTGTTGGTGATCCCAATTCCAGCGTTTTTAGATAGATGAATTGATCCGAATTCATTGTAAGTCGTACTATGGTTCGCGGCAGTAGCAGAAACGCCATTTTTGATGTTCCCACCATTAGCCATTAATTTAATGCCATTGGTGACATTTAATTCCGTAAAGTTGACAACGCCTAAGCCTGTCGCATTTAGTGGTTCTGTTTGATAGTTATTGGTGCCGTCAACGTTAGTCCCAAAGTTAAAGGCCACTTTATTTGAACTAGCATTCACAATTGCATTAGTGAAATTATCTGTTGATGAACCACCGGATAAACCGTTAATACTAACTGCACCTTGAACATTTGCGGTAACATCACGTAAGATTTTTCCGCCACTGATATTGGAATACTGTGTCGCATATAAATTTCCAATACTAGAACCCGCTGCTTGAATATTCATTGTAATCTTGCCGTTCTTGGTATACGCAGCATTGGTTCCACCATCACCGTAAATGCTGGCCCCATTTAGAGATTCCACACCTGTTTTAGTGAAAATATTTAAAGTAATTGTGTTTGATTCATCCGTTCCGAGTGTCGTATTTTGACCATAGGGCCGACCACCAGTAATGTAGGTATTACCAGGCAACTTAAACTCTCCGTTGTAATTTCTTAAATCAATTAAGAGTTTGGCATTTCCAAGAAGTGAGCCCGCATTGGTAATCCCACCTGAAAAACCGTTCGCGCCTGTCCGAGGAGTTCCTGAGAAATTTCCTCCGTAGATGCGGTTGTCTGAATTACCAGTAATTGTATGGCCACCGCTTGCTCCATAAGAAGCGCCCATCGAAGCATTAATTACTCCTTCATAAACCGTTACACCGACATTCCCAACATTTTTGGCATCATTCCAGCCACCGCCTGAAAGAAACCAATCGACTTGACCATTATTAACGATTGTTTGACCGTTTCCATAAACTCGAGCTGCTTGATAGCCTGTTCCTTCTAATGTGTCAGCAATCCCGCCATTCAATGTGTTAGAAGTATTGCCTTCAACGACACCTGAAAAAGAGCCACCATATGTCCAGCGAGCAATGGTATTATTTAAAACAGTCTTAGTATCTCCTTTTATATAGATATCCCAAGTATCATTACTAGCAGGATAGCCGCCGCCACCAACAATATCCCAACCTGAACTATACCCACGACTTTTATCGGTCGTTGAATAATCTAAACTCGTCGGTTTTGCGCCTGAATAAGCCATACCATCGCCACCTAAGGACCCATCACCATTCGCTGTTCCCACTTCAATTGTTGTATTTCCTTCGATATAACCGCCGCGGCCAGCTGCAGTTGAGTAAATTGCACCATTATTAAACGAACCGCTGACTAATTTAGAAGAAATATTTCCAAAAACTTTAAAAGCTGCTGCTGATTTGGCTAATTCTGCTCTTTGTTGTGGTGTATAAGCATCATACGTTGCTTCATTTGAGGCCCCAATTTGACTCTTGTTAAATTTCGAAACATTGTTACCAGCACCGCCGTTAAAATCATTAATACCACCAGCGGAATTCGTTCCTGCTGTAACCACATTCGTAATATCTCCGATGATCGTTCCAGAATATTGGTTGCCTCCTTCAAAATCTGCACGACCCGCACTATACAACTGTGTATTTAAATTTGTAGTAATTCCATCAGTCGCACGATTCGTTCCTATATCGCCGCGGGAAGAGCCACCAATAAAACGTTGACCCGCTGTATACCAACGGCCATATCCAGAAATATCGTTTGTTACTTTTCCACCAATATTTCCGTATTGAACACCGCCATAATACGTACTTAATTGGAAACCTGTAGCAGCATTCGTAATCGCAACCTTTGTTGAGACGTTACCAGTAACATTCGCTGTGTTGGTTGCGTTGGTCCCATAACCACCCCCATAAATTGAAGCAATTCTGCCACCAGAATCATTGACAACCAATGAAGTATTCCCAGTCACTGTCCCAATATTGGCGCCCCCACTTAATGTATTTAGTCCGCTCCGTGTATTGTTAATAACAATCGTAGGATTTCCAGCTAAATTACCACCATTTTGGTTTCCGCCATAGAAATTCCATGTCCCTGTACCTGTACTATTTACTGTTAAAGTTGGGTTTCCTGAAACATCTCCTGTATCCGTTCCACCGTATACGGTCAGACCGTTTCCATTAGAACCGCCATTCAAGTTCAAACTGTAACCATTTAAATACATATTCGTACCTGTATAGTTTAGATTTCTCAAAGTGATGTTTGAGCCAAAAAAGATATTTTGATTAAATCCTAACGTCTTAGAACCCGTTGGCGCCGTTTGATCCATACTAATCGGATCCGCGCTGTTTCCAGTAATCACTAAATGATTGACCTTGCCTTGCAAGGCGTAAAAGGTCATATTACTTGCCGTAACGGTGTCAGGAATCACTTTAGCGGTGGTCGCCGCACTCGTCGTAATATTGTTTCCTATATAAAGAGTGAAATCGCCATTGTTCCCCTGTTGATACAAATCAAACAAGGCTTCTTTCAAACCAGCCTCTGTCGATGCATATTCTTTGTACGCTGCTCCATCTACTGCAGGACTTGGCACAACAATCACTTTTGTTTTATCTGCAGGGGCAATTGTGTCCGCAATGGACTGATCAACTGAAACAGCTCTGGCCATGCGTGTCAGTTTCTGTTTAAAGACAGCCGTAAGTTGTGTATCTTCTGAAAACTCTAATTGAAGAAGTTCTTCATTTGTATATGTTTTTCCTTGGTAAGACCAGCCAACGAAAGTCGTATTTTCCTCACTATTCGCCCATTTTGGTAATTCTTCTGTCCGAAGTGGCTGATTTTTTTCTTTTACCACTTGATAACTTTTGGCATCATTTAGAAACAAAGCTTGACCCGTTGTTTCAAAGGTCAACGTGATTTGCTTCTGCTCTTCGCTTGGTTTTGTTTCTGTGGAAGAGGTGGTTACTTTTTCTGTGATAGCACTAGATTCCGTCATTGATGACTGTTCTATAGAATGTGCGCTGCTTTCTTTTGTTGCTTCACTTGTACTGGTTTCTGCTGTTTTTGGCTGTGTCTGCGTACGTTCTGTTTGTTGCTCCCCTTCAATCGCCCACGCTGAAACAGATAAAAATGGTTGTACAAGTAAACAAGTTGCCAATAAAACAGCGATTTTCTTTTTCATTAACTTCATCACTCCTCCCTCGAAGTAAACTTTCCACAACCAACCTATGGCTCAAGTATACGAAGTTTTCTTCTGATTTTTTTAAAGATATTTTCTTAATTTCAAAAAAAAAATTTATTTTTTAATTTTCTTTTTGTTAACTAAACGAATTTTTTGCTGTTTTTGTAAGATAAAAATGTTAATTTGTTCACAAAAATAACAAAAACGTTGTTTTTAACATTAAAATTAACAAACGAGTTCGTAGTATAGCACGGATTTTTTCTCATGTAAACATCATTAAATAAACATTTTTGTTTAATTTATACATATTTCCCAGCTAAAAAAATGACAAAAATAAATAAACAGAGGCCTTAGAAATATTTCTAAGGCCTCTGTTTATTTATACGTATTCACAAACTGGACTGTTTCTTGGTAACATTGTTTAGCTTCTTTTGTTTGATAGTCGAATTGATATTCATGGGTGATCGTTGCTTTCTTATCTTTGAAAAAGAGAGCTGAAACTGGAACATTTAAAGTTTTTAACCGCTGAACCAAGGCTAGTCCTTGCTCTTGGAATGAAAAACTATTGCCATCTGTTAGATACGTCGGGGGAAATTCTTTGGTGACTTTATCCACTAAACTCACTTCTTGCAGTTCTGCACTCGTCTGCCAGTCTTTAGTGCCGAGCAAGGACCAAGCCACTGTTTTAACGAAAAATTTCATAAAACGATTATCACTTTGTTGGTTGGCCATTTGTTTCAAATCCACCGGACCACAATACGAGAGTGTGCCTTTTAAATGGCTAGCCGGCAACGCTGCAGTCATCCCTAGTTCTTTGGCATAGTTGGCATTGGTTTGAACTGTTGCATATTGTAGAGCAATCTGTGCACCCGCACTGTCCCCGCCAATAAAAAGCTTAGATAAATCTAACATGGGATACGCTTGTTTCTTTTCTAATAAAAATTGAACAAGTTCATTGACCTGCTGGAGCTGGCTTGGATAAGGTGCATCTGGTGCTAATTCATAATTCATTGAAATAAAGGCAACTGAGGAATCAGCCACTAAACGTGTCGCAAACTCTTTCATCCCAGACTTATCTCCTCCCACATAGCCACCACCATGGACCCATAAAACGACTGGTACCGCTTGTTTTGACGTTTGGGGATAATACAAATCAAAGGTATTCTTTTTTCTTGAAGAAGGGTATGTTTGATTTTCTTGCAATTGGACATTGGGTAATGCTTTATCATAGGAAGCTGAATCTTTTATTTCAACTTCGCCTGCGAATAACTGGTTGATGACCCAAGCGCCTGGCTTAGGGGATAATTGAAAGGCGAGAAACACACCTAAGCAAATAACCACAATGATTCCTAACAACCAAAGGATAAAACGTACGATTTTTCTTTTCACTCTATTCACCTGCTTTAATTTGTAGCAAAATTATAGCATGTTTTTTAGCCAAAGCGTTTATTTTGAAACAGCTTTTTTAGAATTTGATGTACTTTTATCATTTGAAATGCCCTCTTAAAAGCTGTAAAATGAACAAAATGACTTTAACCTTTAGGAGGTTGCCAAATGAAAGCTCTGATTTCCATTGATTATACGAATGATTTTGTCGCCACAGACGGAAAACTAACCACTGGTGCCGCTGGACAAGCCATTGAAACGGCCCTTGTTCAACAAACAAAGCACTATTTTGACAATGGCGATTTTGTGGTTTTTGCCATTGATGGGCATGACCCTCTAGATCGCTATCATCCTGAAAATAAACTTTTCCCGCCCCACAATGTCTTAGGAACTGACGGGCGTAATCTGTTTGGCTCGCTAGATGATTTTTATCAAGCTCACAAAAATGAGGCAACCGTTTATTGGATGGACAAACGGCACTATTCTGCTTTTAGTGGCACGGATTTGGACATTCGGTTACGAGAACGAGGAATTACAGAGCTTTGTTTAACTGGTGTTTGTACAGATATTTGCGTGTTGCATACGGCTGTTGATGCCTATAATTTAGGCTATCAATTAATGATTCCTGAACGCGCCGTTGCTAGTTTTGATGAACAAGGACACGAATGGGCATTACGCCACTTTAAACAAACTTTAGGAGCAACCATTCTATAAAAAGACTGGTCAATCCTTCCATGCGCCCTATCTATACTCAAAAAATCGTGTAAACAACATAAAAGAGCCTGGGACAAAAATCACTTTGGATTTTTGTCCCAGGCTTAAAAATTGATAAACGGCGGGAACAGAATAAGCAGAGACTGCTAGCTGATAGAAATTAGCTACTCATAAAAGAGTGAGGAATCCCACTTTTTTATAGACCAATGACCGTTGCAAAGAAAGGAACTACTAAAACAGTAACTACGCCAACCACTACGACAGAAATACTAGCCATAGCAGCCTCTGTTTCGCCCATTTCCATGCCAACTGCCACACCTAGGGCATGTCCGGCCGCACCTAAAGCTAAACCTTTGGCGATTGGATTGTTAATTTTAAACCATTTCAATGCAATTCGGCCCAAGGCATAGGTTAGTACACCATTGAAGATTACAGTAAACGCCGTAATGGAAGCAATGCCGCCAACAGTTTGAGAAATAGGTACGGCAATCGCTGTTGTAGCTGCTTGTGGTAAGATTGAGGCCACTAAATGATTATCCATGCCAATCACTTTTCCTGCAAAATAAACAGCCACTAGCGAACCAAAAGAACCAATTGTTAACGCCGTTAAAATTTCTAACCAATATTTTTTCAACACGTCTCTCTTTTTATATAAAGGAATCGCAAACGCTACTGTCGCAGGCTCTAGAAAGAAGCTGATATATTTGCCACCTTCATTGTATTGCTCGTAACTAATTCCTGTTACTTTTAAAACGACAACGCCTAAAATCATCGCAACGAATAATGGCGTAAATAAGAAGAAACCTTTACTTTTTTTAAACAACCAAGTACCTATGCCAAATACAGCTAATGAAATAATAATGCCAACATACGGATTCATGCGCGAACCTCTCCTTTCGCTTTCTTCGTTGCTGCGGGTTCTTTTTCTTTTCGAGCATCTTTCATATGCAATAAAAAGGCGCCCGTCCAACCAGTTGTTGCTAGTAACGCTAATGTTGCTACTAAAATAACAAAAACAATTTGAACGCCAAATTGTTGCATAATCCCTAAAGAATTAACTAAGGAAATCCCTGAAGGAACAAATAAAAATGTAATAACCGTTGATAAGCTGTTACCTAGCCCTTCCACTTGCTCCAATTTAACAACTTTTGTACATAAACCAATGAACAATAACACCATGCCAATTACTGAAGCAGGCATTGGTATTGGGGAAATGAACGCCAAGCCGTTGGCGATTAACATAATAATGGCAAAAACTGCTGCTTGTTGTAAAAATGAATATACTTTCTTTTCCATTCTTCTTCGCTCCCTTTTGTCTGTTTTCTATGGGTTAAGTATATAAAGAAAACGTTTTTTTAAGGGCTTTTTTTCATGAAATGCCAGAATTTCTTCACCAAATGCAAAAATCACCACTTGAAATGCATTCGACATTTCAAGTGGTGATTTTTTAACTTAAGCCAAGTTTTTCTTTAAATTCTTTGACGTATGAACGGCTAACAGGTACTTTTGAGCCATTGGTTAAAATTACTTGCAACGTGTTATTAAACCACGGCTGGATTTCTTGAATTTTTGTTCGATTCAAGATGAAACTTCGATGCGTTTTAATAAAGAGCGTGGCAGGTAATTTTTGTTCGATACTGTTGAGGGTCCCTGTCATCTTGTAGACCTGTTGATCCACAAAAATGCTCAGTTGCCGTTCTTCGACAGAAACGAGGTAAATATCTTCTGGCGCCACAAGATAAATGCGGTCTTCCCCTTGAATAGGTATTGCTTCAGATTTTGGTCCTTTTTCGGCAGTGTTTTCTGGGACAGCTTGAGCCATTTCTTTCGATGCTTTTTCAATGACTTGTGTTATTTTTTCTTCTTCAAAAGGTTTCAAAATATAATCTTTTGCATTCACTTGAAAGGCCTTTAACGCATATTGATCATAGGCGGTTGCAAAGACCAAGTAGGGCGCTTTTTTAAGATGGGTTAATTTTTCCGCTAAATCAAACCCGCTTTCATCGGTCAAATGAATATCTAAAAATAACAAATCTGGCTTTTGATCCATCATCTCTTCCATTGCCTCCGCCACAGAATCCGCTTCTGCAACGCTCGTCACTTGCGGATGTTGGGAAACAAGATAGCTCAATTCTTCTCGTGCTAAGGGCTCATCATCAACGATTAATACGTGCATCTAATTCCTCCTGTTCCATCGGGATTTCTAAATGAACATGGCTCCCGCCTGTTTCTAAATTTTCAATTAAAAAACAACCTTCTGATCCATAAAGGTTCGCCATTCTGCGGGACAAGTTTTCCAGTGCCGTGCCGGTGCCTTTTTCCGAAGTCACTGTTGTCTTTCCTAATAGCAAGCGGCGTTCTTCAGGAATCCCTTGCCCATTGTCATACACATCCACATGTAATTTGTGTTGTTTTGCTTTGACCACTACCCGGACTTGATTGTTCTCTTTACGGCTGCCAAATGCATGCTTGATGGTATTTTCCACTAACACCTGAATCGCATACGGCGGTACTTTTTCTGAAGCAACCGCTTCTTCTACGTCAAATGTTACTTGATAACGATTCGGAAACCGTGCTTGTTCTAATGACAAATAGGCTTTTACTTGTTCTAGTTCTTGTGAAACTGGGATCGTCGTTTGCACGGCTCCCTGCAAGTTGCCTCGAAAGTATTTGCTTAATTGGAGCAATAGTTTCCGCGCTTTTTCACTGTCTTTCCGCATTAATGCGGAAATAGTATTGATGGCATTAAAGAAGAAATGCGGGTTCACTTGCGCTTGCAAGGATTTAATTTCAGCTTCTTTAAGTAATTTTGATTGTACTTCCGCTTCCCCTAATTCAATTTGTGAAGAAAAAATTGTCCCAAGACCTTCTGCTAACTGTTCCTCGACATGCGTTAACTGCGCTGGATCCGTAAAGTACATTTTTAAGGTGCCAACAATTTGCTGATGGGAAAATAATGGAATCACAATCGCCGCTTGCAACGGACAATTAGGGTCCGAACAACCAACTTCTTCTTTGGCATGCGCGATGGTCATTTGGCCCGTCCGTAACACTTCCCGAGAAAGCTCCGTGATGACTTCTAGCTCTGGAATATGATGGTCGCTTCCTGCGCCAACATGAGCTAAAATTTGATGACTGTTTGTCATGCTAATCGCACTGACTTTTGTATAATGCTTAATAATCTCCGCAACTTTTTTGCTGGAATTTTTATTGAGTCCTTCTCGAAAATATGGCAGTGTTTCCGCTGCTAATTCCAAAACATCGTGCGTCTGAACCGCTTTGGCCTGCTCTTCTTGTTTCAATGTCGTCGTTAGAATCGACATAAAAATGAACGTTCCTACGCTATTTAACAAAATCATCGGCAGCGCAATAAAACGAACCAACGTGGCCCCATCCGCTAGATCACCGCTGAAAAAGAAAATAAAAATCATCTGAATCATTTCCATGCACGCTCCGACAATGGCAGAAAAGCCGGCAGACGGAAAAACGGTTTGCTTTGCCATGCGGCTCCCTAAAAAACCGGCAATTAAGCCAACAATTAAAGAAGCAGGCACATAAAAGAAACTATGCCCCCCGCCTTGAATAACCCGATGAAAGCCAGCAATTAAACCAACCGTACTGCCGACAATCGGACCACCCACTAATCCAGAAACGCCAATTACTAACGTACGCGTATTCGCAATGGAAGCATTGCTGCTTAAATAGGTTAGTAAATTATTGGGGACAATCTGATTCTTAGCGATTTCGATACCTGTAAAATTAGAAATAATAGCAAATAAACCAAAAATCAAAATCAACTGAACTTTTGAAGACATTTTTTCACGACTTAATAAAACACGCTTAAAATAAGGCACATTCACTAAAAGAAAGGCCAGTAAAATAATTAAGCCCACCCGTTCCATCATTAAAATAAATAATTCGACCACACCGGTACCTCCTTCCTATTAACTATACTATAAATCAAGGAAAAGAAAAAAATGAAGCTTCTCAAAAAAGAGGCTTCATTTTTTCTATTCATTAAAACGCAGGAATATTAGCGCCTTTAGAATTTTTCTTGATGTATTCAGCAACTTCTTTTGTTGTCATCGCTTCTTTTAAAACCTTGATCTTTTCGCTATCTTTTTCGCCTTTACGTGTCGCAACTTGCAATGCGTAATGTTTACTTGCTTCTTCATCTTCTAACAAAATCGCATCTTTCGTTGTTAAACCAGCAGGTTCTAAGTAGGCTGGGTAGCAGAACACCATAGCGATGTCTTTTTCATCATAGGCTTTAGCTAAATTCAGTAAATCAATGCTTTCAAAAGTGATGTTTTTAGGATTTTCCACGACATCTGCCACCGTGCCGTTAAAGCCGACACCTTCTTTTAATTTAATCACGCCGTTTGCATTTAAAATTGCTAAAGCACGACCTTCATTGGTTGGATCGCTAGGAATCCCCACTTTGGCATTTTCAGGTAAATCTTTCGCATCTTGGTATTCTTTTGAATAGAAACCACCAGCAAAATAATAAATCGGTTGCACAGCCACTAAATCAGCTTTTTTCTCTTTGTTAAACATTTCCATGAAGGGTTGATGTTGCGCAAAATTAGCATCCGCTTCGTCATGTTGCACGGCATCGTTGTAGGCAACATTGTCGCTCACTTCCATAATGTTAATTTTGTACCCTTTTTTCTCAGCTTCTTTCTTGGCAATTTCCAAGATATCTTTTGAAGATTCCAATTGCACGGCAACGGTAATCTCCTTGTCTTCTTTCTGGTCTGCTTGTTTATTTCCCCCACAGGCAGCTAAAATAACTGTTGCAATAACAGCGAATGTTGCTAAATAAAACTTCTTCATTCTTTTGTCCTCCTACTTTCTTTTGTCTAGTTTTTGGGCAATGAAGTTCCCAAGCATTTGTAAAATGAAGACCAGTGCAATCATAATCACAATGGCAACATACATAATACCGTATTCATACCGTTGATACCCGACACGAACTGCAAAATCGCCAATCCCGCCGCCACCAACAACACCCATCACCGTGGAATATGAAACCATACTCACTGTCGTGGTTGTGTAAGCAAGGACCAATCCGCTACGTGCTTCCACCAATAAAAAGTGCCAAATGTATTGGACTTTCGAGGTACCTAACGAATTAGCTAAAAAATAAATTTCTTCTGGAACATCCAACAGCACTTGTTCAACCAAGCGAGCAAAAATCGCGATCGCAACAATACTCAATGGCACAGATGAAGGAATTGGGCCAAACGCCTTTCCTAAAACAGAACGAGTGACTGGAATCAACGCAATCACAAATAATAAATAAGGAAACGAGCGAATAACAGTTACAATGAAATTTAAAACCCAGTACAGCCAAGGTTGATGCCCTTTGACTTTCGGATTAGCCAAAAATAGTCCTAAGCCTAAAGGTAAGCCGACAAGCAAACAGATAGCCATCGAAATCGACATCATAATCCCTGTTTCTTTTAAACCAATCAGCATAGATGGCCAATATTCGGCAAAGGTTTCTGAAAAAGTCATGGACGCAAACTCCTTTCCACTTTTTCTAAATAGGAAAGCGGTTCTTCCTCATATTGCTGAGGATTATTCAGAAATTCGCCAATTAACTGACCTTTTTCCATCACTAAGATACGATTACATAAGCGCTTCACGGTTTCTAATTCGTGACTAACAAAGAAAATAGTCGGTCGGAATTCCTGATGCGTCTTATGTAATAGTCGAACGACACTTTCTGTATTTTCTTCATCTAATGAACTCGTTGCCTCGTCACATAATAACCATTTTGGATTACGGCTCAACGCTCGAGCAATAGAGACACGCTGTTTTTCCCCACCAGAAAGCTGAGCAGGATACGCTTCTGCCTTATGGGCCATATCAACAAACGTTAATAAACGCTCAATTTTTTCAGGCTGTTTCTCTTTTAAAAGTTTCAAAGGCAACGCAACATTATCATAAATTTTCAAATTTTCTAACAAATTGTAATGCTGAAACACCATCCCCATTTGTTGTTGCTGCTGGCGAACTTCTTTTTTAGAGAAGGTTTGAACATTTCTGCCATCAATACGAATCTCCCCTTCACTCGGTTGTTCCATTAAATTCAACAAACGTAACAACGTGGACTTGCCAGAGCCACTTTTCCCAACAATCCCAACGATTTCTCCTGGTTGGACAGAAAAGTGAATATTTTTTAACGCGTGTGTCTCTTGATAGACTTTCGACACATTCACTAACTCAATCATGATTACCTCCTAAAGGCCGAAAAACAAACTATAACAACTAAAAAAACTGTATAACAATTAAAGTAATTCTGTGAAACGATTTAAAAAAACTATTACGAATCAAAAAATAACACACGTTTCGAAAAACAGCGTTATATCAGAGATGTAACTACTTACATCATCTACTAAAACAGAAAAAAAAGCAACCTTTTTATTTGTGAAAAAAGCACTATCTGTTTTTTTTCTGTATTATTTTGTACAAATGAATTAAAAATTTCCTGTTTCTACAGCTATTTCCCCACGCTCCTCTAAAAAAAGACATTCTCAGAAACGAGGCATCCAAAAAGGGAAAAGCGCTCGTAACGATAATGTCTCTAATGGTTTACTTTTTAAATACAACTGTTTCTTCGACAGTAATTCTTTCAGCCAATGATTGAATCACTGGACAGTTTGGGGGGACAAGCTTCAAACACCTTGTCGCCCGTGCTTGAAAGGCTTCTGGAACAGTCACATAAAAGAGAATCGTTACCTGTTTTAATGGTTGTGCGCGTCTCTCTACTTCTCTTGAATACGTGACTTCTATTTTTTCAAACTCAAAGGGAATGTGCGAATTTTCCAAAACGGATTGATACACGTACCCCCCACAAGCGCCAATTGCCGAAACGAGCATTTGAACTGGCGAATAGCCCTCTTCTTTTGCTAACACCCAGCGCGCTGTTTTCGTTTGTAATTCAAATTTTTCCACACCACGAATAATCGTCAAACGTTCTACCATTGCCATCTTCACTCCTTTTTACTCTTTCTTAAAAGATACTACAAAACAGCGCTAAAACAAACATTTCTAACTTCTCAACTTAGCAAGTCCTAAAAAAAACAAAATTCTCACTTGACAAACAACGTAACACCTGATAATATACTTCCGTTCAAATCGTAACCATTACGATTTAGATTTTATAAATCCAAAAAGAAAGGAAGTGCCTTATGGCTAAAAAATCAAAAATTGCTAAAGCAAAAAAACAACAAGCAATGATTGCAAAATATGCGCCTATTCGCCAAGCCTTAAAAGAAGCTGGCGATTATGAAGGTCTTAGCAAATTGCCAAAAGATGCTCATCCAAGTCGCTTAAAACTCCGCGATCAAACAGATGGGCGCCCACGTGGCTACATGCGTAAATTTGGCATGTCTCGGATTCGTTTCCGTGAATTGGCTCACCAAGGCTTGATTCC
This sequence comes from Enterococcus sp. DIV2419, assembly GCF_051711865.1. Lineage (NCBI taxonomy): Bacteria > Bacillati > Bacillota > Bacilli > Lactobacillales > Enterococcaceae > Enterococcus > Enterococcus sp. DIV2419. Next base: position 304,799 of record NZ_JBIONS010000001.1, on the reverse strand, counting down.
TGGCGTCAAAAAAGCAAGCTGGTAACTCATTATTTCGATAAAGACAACTAGCGAGGACAGTCGCCTTTGGGCTGACCTCGCAGCCCCCTTTATCTTTTATACGCAATTAAAAAAATCAAATTGGAGGACGGCACTATGCGCCAAACCATTACGTTAGCTTGCGCTGAAACTGGCGAGCGCCTTTACTTAACAAGTAAAAACAAACGAAATACACCAGAAAAATTACAGCTGAAAAAATATTCACCAAAACTACGGCGCCGCGCACTTTTCACTGAAGTCAAATAACAGGAGGAAAACTTGATGGGCATTCCAATCACCATTGTTTCTGGCTTTTTAGGCGCAGGAAAAACAACCTTAATTAACCATGCGCTTGCGCAATCACCGTTTCCTAAAGAAGAAATTATTATTATTGAAAATGAATTTGGTCAAACAGGCGTTGACCACGCATTACTTTTACAAACCACGGAACGAATTATTCAATTAAATAACGGTTGCATGTGTTGCAGCTTACGAGGAGATCTTCTTGCCTCTTTATCAGCAATCTTAGAAGTGTACCCAGAAGAACAACAACCCATTGCCCAAGTCATTTTAGAAACAACAGGCATTGCTGATCCGCAACCAATCATTCAAACAATTTTAACGACCCCGCACATCAAAAATCATTTCTATATAGACAGTCTCTTAACGGTCGTTGATGGGCATCATTGGCAACAGCAGCTTCAAGAAGCCGAAGCCATCAAACAACTGGCCTTAGCAGATCGCCTCTTTTTTTCTGTCAAGGAACCAGCAGACAGCACTCAGCTACCAACGTTCCAAGAAACCCTTCGTACCATTAATCCTTTTGCTGATATTTTATCCTTTCAAGCCAACGAGCCTCTTTTGGCTAGTGACTTTTTTCAATTAAATAAGTTTACAGCAACACTTACAGAACACGAAATGACTCATTCCCCGCATGAGCACGCCCACGAGCATCATCACCATACCTTTCACTCCCTAACGCTAACGGCGTCCTCAGCCCTCAACGAACCTCTTTTCACTCGTTGGCTTGATTGGTTAATGTATACGCATCAGGAAAAGTTATACCGTTTCAAAGGGATTCTCGCCTTACAGGAGCATGACTTGGCCATTGCCATGCAAGGCGTCAACCAGCAAGTGGCCTTTCAAATGACGAATCAACCCCCTCAAGAAACGACAATTGTTCTGATTGGCAAAGAATTAGAGACAAAAAAAATCCAAGAAACCTTTCAAACCCTCAACAAAATAGCTACTCCGTAAATTATTTTTTACGAAATGGAGGTCCTATATATAATGGAAAAAACTGACTTATCTAGCGCTTATCGTCGACTGAAAAGTCCCAACATCAAAACACGAAAACGCGCACTTAAAATCATTAAAGAACATAAGCGCAATAAACAAAAGAAAATTGCGTAATTCACTAAAGGAGCACACCTATGAAAAAATTTACTCTTCCCCTGTTAGCCGCCTTATCGCTAATCCTTTTCGGCGCTTGCGGCAAAACAAACACCTCTGATAAAACCGCTGACGGTAAAGAAAAACTATCCATTGTCACGACTTTTTATCCTATGTACGATTTCACTAAAAATATTGTAGGCGATGAAGGAGACGTCAAATTGTTAATCCCTGCTGGTTCTGAACCCCACGATTATGAACCATCCGCCAAAGATATGGCTACCATCCATGATGCGGATGTTTTCGTTTACCACAATGAAAATATGGAATCTTGGGTACCCAAAGCTGCTAAAGGTTGGAAAAAAGGAGCCCCGAACGTCATTAAAGGTACCGAAAACATGGTCTTACTTCCTGGCAGTGACGAAGACGGACACGACCATGACCACGAACATGGCGAAGAAGGCCACCACCATGAATTAGATCCGCATACTTGGGTTTCACCCCATCGTGCCATCCAAGAAGTTACAAACATCAAAGAACAATTAGTCAAACTTTACCCTAAAAAAGCCAAAACATTTGAAACAAACGCAGAAAAATACTTAACAAAATTAACAGCCTTAGACAAAGAGTTCCAAACAGCTTTGAAAGACGCTAAGCAAAAAAGTTTTGTTACCCAACATGCTGCATTTGGTTATCTTGCCTTAGATTACGGCTTAAAACAAGTGCCAATAGCTGGTTTAACACCTGAACAAGAGCCAACTGCAGGGCGCTTGGCAGAGTTGAAAAAATATGTCACAGACAATCAAATTCGCTATATTTATTTTGAAAAAAATGCCAACGATAAAATTGCTAAAACGTTAGCTGACGAAGCGAATGTTCAATTGGAAGTCCTAAACCCGCTAGAAAGTTTGACACAAAAACAAATGGACAATGGCGAAGATTATCTTTCTGTAATGAAAGAAAACTTAACTGCTTTGAAAAAAACAACAGATACAGCTGGGAAAGAGGTTCAGCCAGAAACCTCTGAAAAAACAGAAAAAACCGTGGCTAACGGCTATTTCAAAGACAGTGAGGTGGCTGAGAGAACACTGACAGATTACGCTGGAAATTGGCAATCCGTCTATCCTTTATTAAAAGATGGCACATTAGACCAAGTCTTCGATTACAAAGCGAAACTGAAAAAAGATAAAACACCAGCCGAATACAAAACCTACTATGATGCCGGCTATCAAACCGATGTCGACCACATCAACATCACTGATTCCACCATCGAGTTTCTGGTCGATGGCAAACCACAAAAATTCACCTATAAAGCAGCCGGTTATAAAATTTTAAACTATGCAAAAGGCAACCGTGGCGTCCGTTTCCTTTTTGAAACAGACGATGCCAATGCTGGGCGGTTTAAATACGTCCAATTTAGCGACCACAACATCGCACCAACGAAAGCCGCTCATTTCCACATCTTCTTCGGCGGCGATAGCCAAGAAAGTCTGTTCAATGAAATGGACAACTGGCCAACGTATTATCCAAGCGACTTAAGCAAACAAGAAATTGCCCAAGAAATGATTGCGCATTAAGCATTCAAAAGAGAGGAGATAGCATTAGCTAAAATGCTACCTCCTCTCTTTTTTTATTTAGTCAAGCACACCATGTTCTGCTTCAAACGTCGCTAACAACTGGCGCACTTCATCCGTTGATTTTGTATTCATTAATTGTGCTCTTAAATCACTGGCACCTGGAAAGCCTTTGACATAAATTTTGAAGAAGCGATGCAACCCAACAATGGAGCGAGGCACCAATTCCGCATATTTGTCTTGCAAATCCAATTGTAAACGTAGCAAGCCCAGCAATTCTTGTGGTGTATGTGTTTTGGGTTCTTTTTCAAAGGCATAAGGATTTTTAAAAATCCCCCGACCAATCATGATGCCATCTACACCATATTGTTCTGCTAATTCTAGGCCCTTTTGACGATCGGGAATATCCCCATTAATCGTAATTGTCGTTTGCGGTGCGACACGGTCCCGAATAGCCATAATTTGCGGAATGACCTCCCAATGGGCATCCACTTTACTCATCTCTTTTCGTGTTCGCAAATGAATGGATAGATTCGCAATGTCTTGCTCTAATAAATGCGTAATCCACGCATCCATTTCCGCCATTTCAGTAAACCCAATGCGTGTTTTGACACTAACAGGTAAGCCACCTGCTTTGGCGGCGTCAATCAATTCAGCCGCGACTTCTGGGCGCAAAATCAGCCCGCTGCCTTTTCCACGCTCAGCCACGTTAGGCACAGGACAGCCCATATTTATATCTAATCCTTGAAAGCCCATCTCCGCTACGCCGATACTCATTTCACGGAAAAATTCCGGTTTATCCCCCCAAATATGTGCCACCATCGGCTGTTCATCTTCTGTAAAAACGAGGCGCCCGCGCACACTGTCTTTCCCTTCAGGATGACAATAACTATCTGAATTAGTAAACTCTGTAAAAAACACATCTGGCGCCCCAGCTTCTTTCACGACATGACGAAAGACCACATCAGTGACATCTTCCATTGGTGCTAAAACAAAAAAGGGCTTTGGCAATGTTGCCCAAAAATTCTTGCTCATCTTCATATACTCCGTTTCTGATTTTTTCTTTATTTTCAACGACAATTGTCGACATATTCTGGTGCGAAACATTGCTATTATACAGGGAAATGCACGAAGAATCAAAAAAGGCATACTTAGAAACAAGAAAACTGTCTGAATCTGCTCGCTAGAATGAGTGATTCAGACAGTTTAATCTTTTTACGGCTTAACTACGTAAGCCACGCCCTGTTTCTACAAGGTACCAACAAATGCCATATAAAACGACAATAAATAAGATTAAAATGGTCATAGAAATACCAATTGGCACATCTTGAACCCCTAGGAAACCGTAGCGGAACCCAGAAATCATGTAAACAATCGGATTAACTTTTGAGACAGCTTGCCAAAATGGCGGCAACATGGAAATGGCATAGAAAACCCCACCCAAATAGGTTAAAGGCTGTAACACAAAGGTCGGCACAATCGATACATCATCATAGGATTGCGCAAAAATACCATTTAACAAACCAGCTAAAGAAAAGAGAATCGCTGTCATCAATAAAGTCATGATGACCATCAGCCAAGAAACAACGTGCAATGGCACAAAAAATAGAGAAATGATGGTGACTAACGCACCGACCAAAATACTACGACCAACGCCACCAATCACAAATCCCCAAATAATCACATGAGTTGGAACTGGCGCCACGAGAATTTCTTCGATATTTTTCTGGAATTTTTGTGAGAAAAAGGAAGATGAAACATTGGCGTACGAGCTTGTAATGGCTGACATCATAATTAAACCTGGCACGATAAATTCCATATAAGAAAAACCGCCCATGTCGCCAATTCGCCCGCCAATCATTTTCCCAAAAATCACAAAATATAAGGACGTCGTAATCACTGGCGGTACCAGTGTTTGGACCCAAATCCGTAAATAACGGTTGGTTTCCTTCACAGCTAAACTTTTTAAAGCAGTAAAATACAGACTAAACATGTTGATCCTCCCTTTGGTACGTATCCTCAGTAATCTTCAAGAAGAGCTCTTCCAAACGGTTGGACTTATTCCGCATTGACAATACTTTGATTCCTTGTTGACTTAGCTGTTCAAACAAGTGATTGACTCCTTGGTTTCGTTCCACTTCCACCGCTAACGTTAACTCGTCCTCAAACACACTTTGATAGCCTTCAATAACTGGCGCCTGCGTATAAGGTGCTAAATCAAAAATAAACGTTTCAAATTGTAATTTTGCTAACAAGTGCTTCATGCTGGTGTTTTCAATCAATTCACCAGACTGAATAATCCCAATGTTGCGACACAACATCTCAGCTTCTTCTAAGTAATGGGTCGTCAAAATAATCGTGGTTCCCTGCGCATTTAACTCTTGTAAAAAGGCCCACATTTCACGGCGCAATTCAATATCGACACCCGCAGTTGGTTCATCTAAAATCAATAACTTCGGCTCATGCATCAGCGCACGAGCAATCATCAAGCGACGTTTCATTCCGCCAGAAAGCATTCGAGCCCGTTCGTTCCGTTTTTCCCATAAATTGGATTGTTTTAAATACTTTTCACTCCGTTTCATGGCTTCTTTACGAGACACCCCATAATAGCCCGCTTGATTGACCACAATCTGCTGGACCGTTTCAAACGGATTGAAGTTAAACTCCTGCGGCACTAACCCAATCTGTTGCTTCGCCCGCACCATCTCCGTATCTAAATCATACCCAAAAATTTTGACTTTCCCCGAAGTCTTATTAACTAACGAGGTCACAATCCCAATCGTCGTTGATTTTCCTGCGCCATTCGGTCCCAAAAGAGCATAAAAATCGCCTTCTTCGACTGTTAAATCAATCCCTCGCAACGCTTCAACACCTGAAGCGTACACTTTGCGTAAATCTTGTATCACAAGAGCATCAGTCATTCGTAACTCTCCTTAATGTATAAATATTCATGAGTATTATTGTAACACTTCTCGATAAAAACGGGGGTTATTTTGATTAAATTTCACAGTTTTGCTTAGCTATTTTTCAACAACAAACTAGCCAACGAATAACGTGTTTATTTTGACTTGAAACTGTTTAAACAGTTTCAAGAGCGTTAAAACCCTTTCAAATCAAGGATTTAGAGTTCTCTTTTGTTGGCACAGAACTTGCTTTATATAAAAGTGAGGTGAAAAGAATGAAAAGAAAATTTTTAATTGCTAGTCACGGAAACTTAGCGAAAGGCTTCCAAAGTTCCTTGGATATTCTCGCAGACAAAGGAAAAGAGCTGGCGGTCATCAATGCCTATGTGACTCCTGAGGACTACACGCCAATTATTCAAACGTTTCTTCAGTCCCTTGGCGCAGAAGAACAAGCTATTATTTTAACAGATTTATATGGTGGTAGTGTCAATCAAAAAATTGTTCAAGAAGTCATGACGACAAAACCAGACAATGTTTTTATCATTTCCAATGCCAACTTAGCCATTGCCTTGTCGCTGATTTTCTTAAAAGAAGGCGAAAAGCTAACCAAAGAAGATATTCAAGCAGCAATTGCTGAAGCACAAATTCAATTCGTTGAATTAAACCCATCAAATGAAGAAGAAAACTTTTTTTAGGAGGAAATTAAAATGATTACACAAGTACGAGTAGACGACAGATTAATTCACGGCCAAGTAGCCGTAGTTTGGACCAAAGAATTGAATGCCCCCTTATTAGTTGTAGCGAATGATGAAGCAGCCAAAAACGAAGTAATGCAAATGACGTTAAAAATGGCGGTCCCTAATGGCATGAAACTATTAATTCGCTCAGTTGATGATGCGATTGATGTCTTTAATGATCCTCGGGGCAAAGACAAACGAATTTTTGTAATTGTGAACAGTGTAGCGGATGCTACTAAAATTGCGAAAAACGTGACAGATATTGAAAGTGTGAATGTTGCCAATGCTGGCCGCTTTGATAAATCAGATCCAGCTACCAAAACAATGGTTTTCCCAAGTGTCCAATTAAACCCTGAAGAGTTAGAAGCTGCCAAAGAATTAGCCAGTTTGACTCACGTGGAAAGCTATAACCAAGTACTGCCAACCAACTCAAAATTAAGTCTAAAACAAGCCGTCAATTAAAAGGAGGAAATGAACAATGCTTATGCATGCAACAATGGCAGCCTTAGCTGTATTTATCTGTTTTGCTGGGAATTATTTAACTGGTCAAAGTATGATGGAACGTCCCTTAGTCGTTGGATTAGTCACAGGAATTTTAATGGGCGACATGAAAACAGGGGTTCTAATGGGGGCCTCTCTGGAAGCAATTTTCTTAGGAAATGTTAATATCGGTGGTGTTATCGCAGCGGAACCTGTAACTGCGACTACTTTAGCCACAACGTTTGCAATTATTTCAAATGTCGAACAAAAAGCCGCCATGACGTTAGCCGTACCAATTGGGATGTTAGCCGCTTTCGTGGTGATGTTTTTAAAAAATGTCTTTATGAATATCTTTGCTCCTTCTCTTGACAAAGCAGCACGTGAAGGCAACCAAAAAATGGTTGTGACACTGCATTACGGAACGTGGATTATTTATTATTTAATCATCGCTTCGATTTCATTTATCGGAATTTTAGCAGGAAGCGGGCCAGTAAATCTGTTTGTTGAAAGCATTCCACAAAATTTGATGAACGGCTTAAGCGCAGCTGGCGGACTTTTACCTGCCGTTGGGTTTGCTATGTTAATGAAACTATTATGGGATAATAAATTGGCCGTCTTTTACATTTTAGGCTTTGTTTTAACCGCGTACCTACAATTACCAGCCGTTGCGGTAGCGGTCATCGGGACAGTAATTTGTGTCGTGAGTGCCCAACGGGATGTAGAATTTCGCGACATTCTAAAAAGAAAACCTGCGGCGTCTTCTGCGGTTGAAGGCAGCGCGAAAGAAATCGAAGAGGAGGACTTTTTCGCATGAAGTTAAAAGAGAATTTATCTAAAGAAGAGAAAAAAATGATGCGCTCTGTTTTCTGGCGTTCTTGGACGATGAATGCTAGCCGGACAGGAGCTACACAATACCACGCAGTGGGTGTCATGTACACTTTACTCCCAGTCATCAATCGTTTTTATAAAACCAAGGAAGAACGGGCCGAGGCATTGGTGCGTCACACCACTTGGTTCAATGCAACCATGCATATCAATAACTTCATTATGGGGCTCGTTGCTTCGATGGAAAAACAAAACAGTGAAGACGAAAATTTTGATGCTAGCTCTATTACAGCAGTTAAAGCCTCACTAATGGGGCCACTTTCAGGCATCGGTGATTCCTTCTTCTGGGGCATCTTGCGTGTCATTGCTGCTGGGATTGGGATTTCATTAGCCAGCACCGGTTCGCCATTAGGGGCGATTGTCTTCTTACTTTTATACAACGTCCCTGCGTTCTTAATTCACTATTATGCGTTGTATAGCGGCTACTCAATCGGTGAAAGTTTTATCCAAAAAATGTACGAATCAGGCGGAATGAAGATACTCACAAAAGTATCAAGTATGCTAGGCTTAATGATGATGGGCAGTATGACTGCTTCAAATGTAAAATTCAAAACGATTCTTGAAGTTTCCGTTAAAGGAAGCGAAGACGTAGTTAAAATCCAAGACTATTTGGATCAACTATTCGTCGGTATCGTACCATTAGCCGTGACGTTACTTGCTTTCTGGTTATTACGCAAAAAAGTCAATGTTAACGTGGTGATGTTTGGTATCATGTTCTTAGGCATCTTGCTAGGATTACTAGGCATCTGTTAAAATTGAAACAATAAACATTTAATTATTAAACACTTAGAGCCTGAGACAAAAATCCAAAGTGATTTTTATCTCAGGCTTAAAAGCTGATAAACGGCGGGAACAGAAGCAACCCCTGTCCCGACCTCTCTTTTGGAAGGACGATGAATCATGCGCTTGGAGACCTACCAACACTTAGTTGACATTTTAGAAACCAGCAACAACCCGATGAGCACACAAGAAATTGCCACAAAAATTCAATTAAGCCGCTCGGTAACCAGCTTATACTTAAATAAATTATTGGAAAAAGGTGAAGTCCAACAAACGGGAAAAAAACCCGTTTATTGGCAATTAACCCGTGCAACAACCCCCACGACCGATGTGTTTCGACAATACATCGGTAGCCAAGGCAGCGCCAAAAAAGCCATTGAACAATGCAAAGCCGCTATGTTGTATCCCCCATTGGGTATGCCTTTATTAATCCATGGAGCCAGTGGCGTCGGCAAAAGCTTTTTGGCAAAACTGATTTATGAGTATCTAAAAAACGAACAAATCATTGGCCTGGAAAAATTCTACACCTTTAACTGTGCCGATTATGCCAACAATCCCGAATTGCTATCATCCATTCTCTTCGGCCATACCAAAGGCGCATTCACTGGGGCTGAATCAGAAAAGCAAGGACTCTTGGCCCAAGCTAATAATTCCGTACTCTTTTTAGATGAAGTACATCGATTATCCAACGAAAACCAAGAAAAACTCTTTCAGTTTATGGATACAGGGACCTTCCGCCCTATTGGTGAAGAAGGAAAAATGGTCCATTCCAAGGTCCGGCTACTATTTGCGACCACCGAAAACCCGAAAAAAGTCTTATTACCAACCTTTTATCGCCGAATTTCCGTAATCGTCTCACTTCCGAACTTCAAAGAGCGCCCCATTCGAGAACGGATTGCGATTTTGAAAAACTTATTCCACCGAGAAGCAAAACGAATGACCAAAGACATCAACGTGGACGAAGAAATCTTTACGGCATTATTAGAAAATGACGAACCTGGTAACGTGGGAAGTTTATCCAACAAAGTGCAGCTCCTTTGCGCGTCGCAATTACGAAAAACTTTGCCCAATCAACCTGTCGTCATTGGCGATGCGACTCAACCAATGATTGCGATTCCTTTAGACAAAGAAGTGTTGGAAGAAGACACACTTTCTTCCGATATTTTCGCAACATTTGAAGCCTTATTTACAAAAGAAAAAACACTGGCCCACTTAAAAACTGAACTGACACAATTCATTAAATATTGTTTAGACGATGAAATAACCTTAGAAAATGATTACTTTTTACAAAACCTAGTCACGGAAGTCCAAACCAAAAACAAACTAATTATTAACCAACCTGAGCAAACTGAAAAACCGATGAAAGATGTTGCCAAATTGCTGAAAATTTTACCGCCAACATTTAACGAAACAATGCTCCTTCCAGTCCAAGCACAGTTAAAAGAACACTATCCGCGAACGGTTTCCCTCGTCAAAAACTTAGTCAGTCCGCTGCCAGAAGAATACCGTTACTTGACAGAGGTACTCTTATCTGTATTACTCAGCGGGGAAATTTCTGAAACGATTCCTTACCAAGCGCTCCTCGTGGCGCATGGTGAATCGACTGCCACAAGTATTCAAGCCGTTGCCAACAAATTATGTGGTACCTATATTTTCGATGCGATTAACATGCCCTTAACCTCCTCCGTCCGAGATATCGTCGCCGAAGTTAAAGACTGGCTTTCTCAGCGGGACACATCACAAGGCGTCATTATGCTCGTCGATATGGGTTCCCTGACACAACTTTATAAAAGTTTGAAACCGCAAATTCTTGGAGAACTTTTGGTGATCAATAACCTGACCACTGCCTATGCGTTGGAAATTGGCCATCAATTAATGAACGAACAACTTTTCTATGGTATTGCTAAAACCGCTGAAAAAAAATTTAAAACCGATGTACAGTACTTTGAAGGCTTTTCAGTGGAAAAAAATATCATTGTCTCTAGTATTTCAGGTCTGGATATTGCCAAGCAAATCAAACAAATCTGTCAAAAATACCTGTATACTGACATTAAAGTCATTACCCTAAAATACAAAGATTTGGTGAACACGTTAGACATTGCCAACGCCGAAGAAAATTATTTAAAAGAAACCTCGCTCATTTTGACGACGTCCTACTTAGACAATCATACGAATGTTGCTAGCGTGAATCTCTTAGACATGTTAGACGAAGATGCCGGAACCCAGTTGATGGAACCTTTCCAAAACTTGATGCATCCCAATAACATCGATAGCATGATTAACGAATTTGTTCACTTCTTCTCGAAAGAAGGCTTGTCAGAAAAACTAGAATTTCTAAATCCTGACGTCATTATTAAACAAGTCGAAAACGTTACAAAAAACATTGAAAAACGCTTCGACCTCACACTCAGCGGCAAAATGAAATTTAACTTAATGATGCACAACGCGCTCATGGTAGAGCGGACAATGCTCGGCGTTGAAGACTATGAAATCCCTGCTAACCTAGAGGAACTAACCATTAACCAAAAACCATTTTTCCAAAATGCTAAGAACATTTTCTATACTCTAGAACAGTTTTATCGAATAGAGATTTCCAACTGGGAACTCTATGTGATTTATGAAATTTTGTCTTCTCGGTGAGGGGGGATGGGAAAGAGCTTGGGCCGTAAGTTATTGCGACTTATGGCCCAAGCTCTTTTTACTAAAGGATCTCAATAGATGCCCTTTTTATTTTTCTTCACTAACAGCAAATCACCGATTCAAACTTTCTCCATTTGTAGAAATAACCTCTTTATACCAATGAAATGAATCTTTTTTACTTCTTTCAAGCGTTCCATTCCCTGCATCATCACTATCCACGTAAATAACACCATACCGTTTAGACATTTCAATGGTTCCACATGAAATGATATCGATGATTCCCCACATAGTATAGCCTAAAAGCTCTACACCATCAGCAATTGCTTCACTCATTTGTTGTAAATGCTTTTCTAAATAGTCAATCCGATAAGGATCATGAATTGCGCCATCCTCTTCTACTTGATCATAAGCACCTAACCCATTTTCAGCAATAAACAGCGGCAATTGATAGCGATCATACATCTCGTTTAGAGAAATTCTCAAACCAATTGGATCAATTTGCCATCCCCAGTCACTTGTTTCTAAGTAAGGATTTTTCATTCCACTTAGTAAGTTTCCGCTGGTAATTTCATAATCAGGACTGACACTAGTTATCATTGACATATAGTACGAAAATGATAGGAAGTTTACTTTATTCTCTGCTAATAATTCTAAATCTCCAGGAGCGACTTCTATCGTAATTCCTAACTCATCAAACATTCGCTTTGTATAGCTAGGATATTTTCCTCTTGCCAAAACATCCGTATAAAAATAATTCTTATAGTTCTCATCCAAAATGCTTTGCATTACATCTTCTGGCTTACAGGTCGCAGGATATGTTGTAAATCGTGCAATCATTCCACCAATCATTGGTTCGCCTAGTATTTCTTTTGCAGCTTTAATTGCTCTTGCATTTGCCACGAACTGATTATGTCCTGCTTGAAAAATACTTTGGTTATAGTTTTCTTCTTGATCTTCAATAACGGCACACCCATTGTATGGATTAAATCTATTACAGTTAATTTCATTAAAAGGTAACCAATAGTCCACTAAATCACCTAAACGCTCAAACAATGTACGTGCATAGACTTCAAAAAAATCAATTGTCTTTCTACTTTTCCAACCACCATATTTGGTCACTAAATTAACTGGAATCCCATAGTGAAGCATTGTAGCAAAGACTTTCATTCCTCTTTTTTTGCATTCAGTAAATAGATCAATATAAAATTGTATTCCTGCTTCATTAGGTCTCTCGTCATCTCCATTTGGATAAATGCGCGACCAATCAATGGATGTTCGGAAAATATTCATCCCCATTTCTTCAAACAACGCTAAATCCTCTTTATATCTATGATAAAAATCAATCCCTCTTCTAAAGGGATAATTGCGATCGCCTTCTGCAACTAGCGCTTGCTCGAAACGCTCACTGGTCATATTAATATCTCTGTTTCGATTCCGTTCTTCACGGTTCCAGTTAGGGTCAAAGTAACGCATCGATTGTGTATCCACACCTTTGCCATCTTCTAAATAACCACCATCTGCTTGACCACTCGAAATAGCCCCGCCCCATAAAAAATCCTTTGAAAATGTGTAAGTCATTTTACTTTTCCTCCAATTCATTACGTAAATACTGGTCCTTATAAACCAGACCGCTCGTTATAATAAAAGCTAAAATAAAACTAGCCACTGCACAGACAATTGCAAAAATAAAATTCCATTGATTCGTTGGATCAATAAAAATAGGCAATGTCGTAATTCCTGTTGGCGCAAAAGTCATTCGCTTAACATTCAGGAAGCCCGCAAGTAAACCACTCATTGCACCAGCAATAATCACTGCTAAAAACGGTTTTTTATATTTTAAATTCACGCCATACAAAGCTGGTTCGGTAATTCCTAACAGTGCAGTAAATCCTGAAGAAAAAGCCAACCCTCGTACTTTCTGACTCTTTGCAAAGCGACCTACAGCAATTGCTGCGCCTGCTTGAGCGAAATTAGAAACTAAAAACCCAATCCCTAACATATCAAATCCATTGGAACTGATAGATTGTAAAACGAGAGGAATTGTTACCGCATAATGCATCCCAGTCATAATGAAGACTGGCGATAACGCACCAAAAATAAATGGTAGCACCCAAACAGCATAATTTTGAACTAAATTTAAGACAATTCCTAATCCTTGTCCAACCCAACTTCCTAATGGACCAATAATTCCCAAAGCTAAAGGAATCATAATAAAAAATGTCACTAATGGCCGCAAGAAAAACTTTACTGACTCAGGACAAAAACGTTCGACATAACGATCCACATAGGAAGCTACCCATATAATTAAGATAATTGGAATCACAGTTGAACTATAATTAGCTAACGTAATTGGTAAAAAGCCAAACATCTTTAATGGTTTACCTTCACTTACCAATGAAACAAAGGTCGGATGTAGCAGTAGCATGCCAATAATTGTTCCTAAATAAGGATTCAAACGAAACTTTATTGAGGCAGAATAAGCAACTAAAACAGGCATAAAATAAAAAGCAGTATCGCCAGCAAATGTCAAAATTTGATAAGTACCACCTGCAGGATCAATTAAATGGAACAAATCTAAAAGCACCAGTACTGTTTTTATCATTGCTGCAGCGGTGATTGCAGGTAACAGCGGTGTAAAAATACCTGTAATTGTATCTAATACTTGTGGAATAATCCCTTTTTTTGATGGTTCACTTGGCTCGGCCATTTCTTGATGACTCAGATCACTTTCAGACTCAGTTGACAGCAACTGAGTAAAGTGTGCATAAACAGTTCCGACACTTTGACCAATAATTATTTGATATTGTCCTCCGGTAACAATACTGCCCATTACGCCGTCTAAATCATTTATAGACTCTTGCTGTATTTTCTCTTCATCATTTAACGTTAAACGCAAGCGAGTTGCACAATGAGTAACACTTTTCACATTTTTGGCTCCGCCTATGTTTGACAAAATGCTTTGACATAATTTTTGAACATCCATCAATAACCCTCCTATTCAACTTGTATTTCAATACTTGTACAAATATCAATCACTAGTTATACTTGAATTATACAATTATAAAAAACGCTTTCAATAATCGTTTTCCAGAACATTGATAACAAAAGGTAAGGTGATAAAATTGTTAAATCAACTCCCATCAGACTTATTTCTGTTAACCCACAGCGAACACCATTATTTAGAGGATCCCAATTATCATAGCCCTATTTATGAACAACTAGACAAAATTCTGTTACATGATCAAGAAGTCTATCAGTTTCAATTACCAAATTTAAAACAAAACCTTATTGAAATTAGAAGAGATTCGCGATTCACAGATGTACCATTACATGTACATACTAATTTAAATCTTAATTATGTCTATTCTGGAAGCTGTCATTATCAAGTAAACGGAACCGAGGTATTACTAAAAGAAGGAGATTTATGCATTGTTGATCGGCATGTTCTTCGCTCAAAAGGCAGACTAAGTGAAAAAGATATTGTCTTTAATATTAGTCTAAGCAATGACTTTTTTTCACGAGCATTTATTATGGGCTTAGGTGAAACAAGCATTTTAAGTACTTTTTTATTTTCAGCAATTACTGAAAATAACCACCATGACGGCTATATGATTTTTCAGAATAACCATAAGAATACAATTGCTTTTCTCAATCAACTAATTTGTGAATATTTCCAAAATGATACTTTTAGTAAACATGCGATAGAAGCACTCTTTTCATTAATTTTTATTCAGCTTATCCGTGATTATCAGAAGAATTCCACAAAGAAAGTTGCCCCTATTAGCAATAAAACCAGCCATATGTTAGAAATTATCGATTATATAGAAAAAAATGCTCGCACCTGTACATTAAAGGAAACCGCATTATTATTTAATTACCATCCAAAATATTTATCTCAGTTAATCAAACAGACTTTCAATAAAACCTTTAAAGAAATTCAAACAGAACAAAGGATGAAAAATGCGATACAATTATTGCGTTATTCAGAATTATCAATCGCTGAAATCTCTCAAAATGTTGGTATTTCAAACGTAAGCCAATTTTATAAAAATTTTTCAGCTCTCTATACACTCTCTCCTAATGAATATAGAAAAACATTGACGAAACACTGAAATACTCACTTACTCCATTAATGGTATAAAAAAACACTTTCTATCAACAGAAAGTGTTTCAATAAATATTTCGTTTAGGCAGCGCTGTTTCCTGTAGTGTAAACGAACAAGAAAGTGAACAAAATGGACACGCCAACCATTATTAATTTTTTCGTTTTGTCGGGGTCCTCTTGAAGTAGCCATTTAATCAACAGACTGCCTCTAATCCGTTGACTTGCCTTCTCTTTTTCAGTCGCTGACTTTGTATACCGCCAACCACAAAAGTGCCAACGAAGTAAATTGGCGTACCAAGCCCGATAGTTTTTAGATAGAAAGCCACCACAGATAAACAACGCTCCTAATAAAATATCTAAATACAACCAAACAACAAATGTTAACGGAATATCGATTAATGAATAATTCTTCACTTCAATCACTTGATCTTTCAAACCAAATTGATGAATAATCCGTTCTTGGTATTCAGAATCCGTCTCCGCTTCTTCTTTTCCCCCAACAACTTTTATGGCTGACTCGACGCCCATACCTTTTATAAAAGCTTGCTTGGAATGACAATACTTACATTCCACCACTTGATCAGCGGTATCGTACCATCTAAACGCATTCGCCCCACAACTTTGACAAACCACACTACTCATTTTCTGCCTCCGATATTCGTTATTTTTTATGGTTATGTTTCATTACTTAATGATACCATTTATTGGAGAGGGTTGGGTTAGAGAGATTGATAAAAAAGACACTTTCTCATTGCGAGAAAGTGTCTTGAAACATTGTAATTGATTGGTAAGCGAACATGTTCGCAACGACTCCAAATAATTAACGTTTTGAGAATTGAGAAGCTTTACGAGCTTTCTTAAGACCTGGTTTTTTACGTTCAACCATACGTGCGTCACGAGTAAGTAACCCAGCGCGTTTTAAAGCAGAACGGAAGTCAGGATCTACTTGTAACAATGCACGAGCGATTCCGTGACGGATAGCTCCTGATTGTCCAGCATAGCCACCACCGTTTACGTTTACGATTACATCGTAAGCGCCTTTTGTTTCAGTTACGCCAAATGGTTGGTTGATAACTTCACGCAAGTCAGCATGTGGAATATATTCTTCTACGTCTTTTTTGTTTACAGTAATTTTACCAGTACCTGGTACTAAGCGTACGCGGGCAACTGCATTTTTACGACGGCCTGTGCCGCTATATTGTACTTGTGCCAATGAATTTCCCTCCTTAAATTAAGTTCGTGATATCTAATACTTCTGGTTGTTGTGCAGCATGTGGATGCTCAGCTCCACCGTATACGTTCAATTTAGTAAATTGTTTACGTCCTAAAGTGTTTTTAGGTAGCATACCTTTTACAGAAGTTTCGATAAGACGGCGAGAGTTTTTGTCGCGTAATTCACCAGCAGTCACTGATTTTAATCCTCCAGGATACATTGAGTGACGGTAGTAAATTTTGTCTGTAGCTTTTTTACCTGTTAATTTTACTTTATCAGCGTTAATTACGATTACGAAATCTCCAGTATCCACATGTGGTGTGAATGTTGGTTTATTTTTACCACGTAGTACAGAAGCAACAACTGCTGATAGACGTCCTAAAGGAACATCTGTTGCATCTACTACGTACCATTTACGTTCTACTTCGCCAGCTTTGGCCATATATGTTGTACGCACGTTTCTTTCCTCCAATTTTGTTTTCGATGTTTGACATACACTTGAGTTTCCGGGGCTCATTGTGGGGCAAACAATACCATTTAATATTTTACCTTCAATCACTGATAAAGTCAATGTTTTTCTGCGCTTTCAGAAAATAGATTTTTACTTATTTTTTTGTGCCTTTTAAACAGAAAAAACCGCCAACGTCAACGTCAGCGGCTTTGGGAGTTGTTTTAAATTATGCGTCAATACCAGGCGCTTTGCCAAGTTTGGCTTGTAACATCCAAATATTTTTTTCGATGTCTGTTTTGTTTGCGATGAAAATGTCTTGTGTGCAGTCGTCGCCTTCTTCACCAGAAACTTCGATTCCTTTTGCGTAAAGGTCTGCTAAGTAACGGTAGCCTGCTACTAATTTTTCCATACGTTCTGGAATGGTGCGGTCCCAGTTACCAATTTCATCTTCAATTTTTGTATTTTCTGCGAATTCACGCAATGTTGAGAATGGAGAGCCGTCCAATGTGATTAAACGTTCTGAAACAACATCTAATTGCTCATTGATTTGATCCATGTATTCATCCATTTGTGGGTGAAGTGTTAAAAATTCAGGTCCACGCATATACCAATGTGTTTGATGAATTACCACGGAAAATTGGCTTAAATCTGCAACGAGTTGGTTCAAAATTTCTTTTGTTTTTTCAAATTTCATTCTTTGTCATCCTCCTAAATATTATTTCTACACTCTTAGTGTAATATGAATTGTGAAAAAAGTACACTGAAAACCTTTCTTTTTTAAAATTGTTATCAAATTATAATAATTACAATTAAGAATCTAATTAATTTCCTGAAATCGCTGTTTTTTCATCCGCAGTGACGACTTTTTGTTCCGCTTGAGTGAGGATCGTGTCGAGTGCCTCCGTCAACTGGTCAGTATCTTCTTTTCCTGTGACGAAAGCTAAAAAAAACTGATTCAGTCTCAGTTGCTCCGCTGCCGGCAAGTACCATTGCCCTTCTACTTGCTTAACCGTTAATGGCAGTTCAACTGGCTCATGGCTGACATTGATTTGTTGGATTTCTTTTTTTAAAACGGCTAACGTGTGCTGCATGTCTAGCGCTTGTGTTGCCTGTTGCGTTTGCTGAAGAAGAGCAGTGGTTGTATCTTCAATCGCCGTTACAAAATCTAAGCCCTTAATCTGAAAAGTGATTGTCGCTTGCCCTTTCAATTCTTTCGTGGCTACTAGTTGATATGACGCTTTTTTCTTCACTTGAGCCAGTAATTCTGCGCTAAGCTTCTGGGCTTCGGTCTCGGTGACTTCAGCGTTCATTTCTTTTAAGCTATTGAAAAACTGCTTCTGGAACTGTTGACGGCTCGTCTGCAAATGCTCCGCCAAGACTTTCGGTTCACGAAAAGTTTGAGAGAATGTCGCTGTCTTTTCTTGATAAATAAAGTAATCTACCAACTGTTGCGCTGCTTTTTCGCCGGAACGAGACGGTGCACTGCAGCTTGCTAACGCCCCAATGAATAACAGAAATAGTGGTAGTAGCTGTTTCTTCATTCCTCATCCTCATTTCCTCAAGTCTTCGTCTCTCTTCTAGTTAAGCAACTTCTCAGCCATTTGTCAAAGCTATTTACTATCGATTATTTGCGGAATTCTGCTAATTTTTGATAACTTTGTGCTAAAACTTGTTGGGTTTCTTGAAAAACAGGATACAGTTCTTGATAAACTAGCAATTGATCCGCTCGTGGCGTGACCGTTTCATGAATCAGCACCTGTTGCGCCGCTGCTTGCAAATTTGGTAACTGCCCTAAGCCTTGCCAGCCTAGCAAAACAGCGCCTAATGCCGAAGCTTCGGTACTATCAGTGAACGATAACGTTTCTCCCAGAACATCAGCCATGATTTGACGGAACACAGGGGAATCAGCAAAGCCGCCTGTCGCTCGAATCTCCTGAACGGGTCCACCGAGTTGTTTCAAATCTTCTAAAATGGTTTTTAAATTGAAACAGATTCCTTCCACCACCGCTCGAGCTAAATGTCCGGCATGGTGATTTTTGCGCAAGCCAATAAAACTTGCGCTCGCCTCTGCATTCCACAGTGGTGCTCGTTCACCTAGCAAATAAGGATGAAACAGTAAGCCATTTGCCCCAGCTGGCACGGTTGCAATTTTGGCCATAATTGGGTCATAGATATTGGTCCCGTTTTGAATAGCTTGCTGACGTTCTTCTGCAAAAATCGTTTGGCTCGCCCAATCTAATGCAACTGCACCATTACTACTTGCGCCACCAATCACCCAGTGCTGTTCATCTAGAGCAAAACAAAACGTTTCACCTTGCGGATGCAAAAAAGGTTCCTCGACAATATACCGAAGTGCGCCGCTCGTACCAACGGTCAAAGTCGCTACACCCGTTCCTAGCGCTCCCAAACCTAAATTAGACAACGGGCCATCCGCGCCACCAAGAACTAAAACCGTTTCCTCCTCAACACCAAGCATCTCTTGCCAAGAAGGCGCTAACGCTGGAAAAATGAACGTTGACGGGGCAACTTTTGGCAACTGTTCCTCCTCAATAGATAAATACGCTAAAATCGACGATTCCCATTGCCGCGTGTGAATATTAAATAAACCCATTCCTGAAGCACTACTATAATCTGTCCAGTATTCGCCAAAGAAACGGTAAAAAATGTAGTCCTTAATCCCAATAAACTTGGCCGCGCTCTGCGCAACGGCTGGCTGATTTTCCTGCAGCCAGCGAATCTTGTACAAAGGTGCCATTGGATGAACTGGCATGCCTGTCAATTGATAAAACAATTGGGCCGCTGGCGTTTCTTTTAACGCTTCCGCATAATCAGATGCTCGTGTGTCAGCCCAAGTAATCACTTGGGTCAATGGGCGTCCTTGCGCATCCATGGCAATTAAGCCATGCATCGCTGAAGCAAAAGAAATGAGCCCAATTGGTTGATTCTTCACTTGCTGTGTGACGGTTCGAATACAGTTCACCACAGCTTGGAACAGCGTTTCTGGGTCTTGCTCCGCCATTCCTTCAGTCTCTTGAATTAATGGATAACGCACATAGCTAGAAGCTACGACTGTGCCATTTGCTTGAAAAGCCACTGCTTTGGCTTGCGTGGTGCCAACGTCGACACCAATCGCTAATTTTTCCATTTGATTCCCTCATTTCTTGTTTCTTTTATTATTCCTAACAAAAAAAGATTTGTCTAGTCAAATGAAAAAGTTTAAAAAAAGCGTAGTTTATTTTTAAGGAGGTAACCTATGTTTTTCTTGAGTCTCTTTTTGATTGGTGCCTGTTTCGGTTCTTTTTTATGCTTAGTGGCGGAGCGCTTACCAGTAGGGCGTTCTTTGTGGTGGCCCTCTTCCCACTGTCAAGGTTGCCACCAGCCTCTACAACTCTATGAATTAATTCCAGTTGTTTCGATTTTGCTGCAGCGCTTTCGTTGTCGAAAGTGTCAACAGCCAGTAGCTAAGAGTTATCTTTTAGCAGAACTTGTCATGGGCGGCTTAACCGCAAGCTGTTTTTCAGCTGGCCTGACGATTGATGCTTTGATTCTCTGGTGGTGGCTGACGAGTGCTTTCACATTATCCTTGATTGATTACTGGTATTTAGTGGTTGAACCGAAGATTCTTTATCCTAGTTTTTTTGTGCTTTGCTTGCTGAAAGTGGCGGGTCAGCATTCGTTTTACTTACTGACTGGTCTTTTTTGTTTTTGTTTTTTCCGAGCCGTCTTACACTATTTTCCGGAAGCCATGGGGCGAGGAGATCTTTTGTTACTGGGTTTGTGGGGCTGTTTTTTACAGGTACCTCAGTTGCTGATGCTACTATTTTTTGCCAGTAGTTATGGCCTAATCTATGGCTACAGTTGTAAATTTTTGGGGTATCCAGTTGAACAGAAACTTCCTTTTGTCCCCTTTTTAAGTTTGGGTTTACTCACAATCAGTTGGTTATAGCAAATAAAAAAAGCCGCAAGGAGCATGCTCCTTACGGCTTTTTAGGGTTTATTTATTGATGTTTTTCATCGCATCTTCAGCAGCCATTTGTGCTTCGATGTCTGAAATACTATAAACGTTTTCGCTAGCTACGCCAACTTCTTTTGGTTCCATGTTACGGTAACGAGCCATACCAGTACCAGCTGGGATGATTTTACCAATGATAACATTTTCTTTCAATCCAAGTAATGGATCTTTTTTGCCACGGATAGCAG
This sequence comes from Enterococcus sp. DIV2419, assembly GCF_051711865.1. Classification (NCBI taxonomy): domain Bacteria; kingdom Bacillati; phylum Bacillota; class Bacilli; order Lactobacillales; family Enterococcaceae; genus Enterococcus; species Enterococcus sp. DIV2419. Next base: position 283,421 of record NZ_JBIONS010000001.1, on the reverse strand, counting down.
CATCTGTTAACACGCGTGTTGTTTCTTGGAAGGATGCAGCAGATAAGAAGCTGTTTGTTTCCAATGACGCTTTGGTAATACCAAGTAAGACTGGACGACTAGTAGCAGGGACGCCACCAGCAACTAATGTGTCGTAGTTACGGTCTTTAAATTCTGCGATGTCCATTAATGTTCCTGGAAGGATTTCAGTGTCACCTGGATCCATTACGCGGATTTTACGTAACATTTGACGAACCATTACTTCGATATGTTTGTCGCCGATTTCTACCCCTTGCATACGGTAAACACGTTGTACTTCACGTAATAGGTAGTTTTCAACAGATAAAACATCACGAACTTGTAATAATTGTTTTGGATCAATTGAACCTTCTGTCAACGGTGCACCACGGTGGATGATGTCGCCTTCAGCAACTTTCATACGTGCAGTGTAAGGGACAGTATAGGTACGTGTATCTGTTTTTCCTTTGATGGTTACTTCTTTTTGACGTGTGGCAGGATCTTCAGAAATATCGATAACTTCACCAGTTACTTCTGTAATCACTGCTTGCCCTTTCGGATTACGTGCTTCAAAGATTTCTTGGATACGAGGTAAACCTTGAGTGATATCGTCACCGGCAACCCCACCGGTATGGAACGTACGCATGGTTAACTGTGTACCAGGTTCCCCGATTGATTGAGCGGCGATTGTACCAACTGCTTCTCCGACTTCAACGTCAGAACCAGTTGCCAAGTTACGTCCGTAACAGTGCTTACATACACCATGTTTTGTGTTACATGTAAAGACAGAACGGATGGTTACTTTTTCAATACCAGCGTCCACGATTTCTCTGGCAAGATCTTCAGTGATTAATTGATCCGCACCAATGATGATTGCACCAGTTTCTGGATGAACAACTGATTTACGTGTATAACGACCTAATAGACGTTCGTCTAATGGTTCGATAATTTCGTTACCTTCACGAATGGCTTCGATTTCAAGACCACGGTCAGTGCCACAGTCGTCTTCACGAATGATTACGTCTTGGGCAACGTCAACTAAACGACGTGTTAAGTAACCTGAATCGGCTGTCTTCAAGGCCGTATCGGTCATCCCTTTACGAGCTCCGTGAGTTGAGATAAACATTTCTAAGACAGAAAGTCCTTCACGGAAGTTTGAGATGATTGGTAATTCCATGATTCGTCCATTCGGAGCGGCCATCAAACCACGCATACCAGCTAACTGTGTAAAGTTGGAGATGTTACCACGGGCTCCAGAGTCAGACATCATGAAGATTGGGTTACGAGCTTCCATACTTTCGATCAGTTTTTGTTGGATTTCGTCTTTGGCACCGTTCCAAACGCCGATTACACGTTCATAACGTTCGTCATCAGTAATTAAACCACGACGGAATTGTTTAGTAATTGTTTCAACTTGTTTGTGGGCAGCGTCAATGATTGCTTGTTTTTCATGAAGAACCATGATATCGGCAATCCCTACCGTCATCCCAGCATAAGTTGAGTGTTTGTAACCTAAGTCTTTCATGCGATCAAGCATTTTAGAGGTTTCCGTAATGTGGAATCTCTTGAAGACTTCAGCAATGATATTTCCAAGATTTTTCTTCTTGAATGGTAAAACTAATTCTTGCTCTTTAATGTGTGCAGGAATGTCTGTACCAGCTTCTACGAAGTATTTATCTGGTGTTTGAACAGTTAAGTTATAGTCTGTTGGTTCGTTCAAGTAAGGGAACTCAACAGGCATGATTTCGTTAAAGATGATCTTACCAACTGTGGTGATTAAGATTCGTTCTTTTTGCCAATCAGTAAATGGTTTGTCACCTAAAAGTGTTGTTTGAACCCCAATACGTGAGTGTAAATGCACGTAGCCATTTTGCCATGCTAAAACAGCTTCGTTCATGTCGCGGAAGATCATGCCTTCCCCTTCACGGCCTTCTTCTTCCATTGTTAGGTAGTAGTTACCTAAGACCATATCTTGAGATGGTGTAACAACTGGTTTACCATCTTTCGGGTTCAAGATATTTTGGGCAGCAAGCATTAACATACGAGCTTCTGCTTGTGCTTCTTCGTTTAGAGGCACGTGAACCGCCATTTGGTCTCCATCAAAATCGGCATTGTAGGCTTCACACACTAATGGGTGAAGACGGATCGCACGACCTTCTACAAGAACAGGTTCGAAAGCTTGGATCCCTAATCTATGCAACGTAGGTGCCCGGTTAAGTAAAACTGGGTGTTCTTGGATAACTTCTTCTAAGATATCCCAAACTTCATCTTCGCCACGTTCGATTTTACGTTTCGCATTTTTAATGTTTGTCGCAATTTCACGTTGTACTAATTCACGCATTACAAATGGTTTGAATAATTCAATCGCCATTTCTTTTGGTAAACCACATTGGTACATTTTTAAGAACGGACCAACGACGATTACGGAACGACCAGAATAGTCAACACGTTTACCTAGTAAGTTTTGACGGAAACGACCTTGTTTCCCTTTCAACATGTGAGAAAGAGATTTCAATGGACGGTTACCTGGTCCAGTAACTGGACGGCCACGACGACCATTATCGATTAAAGCATCGACCGCTTCTTGTAACATCCGTTTTTCGTTTTGAACAATGATGCTTGGTGCATTTAAGTCTAATAAACGTTTTAGACGGTTGTTACGGTTGATAACACGGCGGTATAAGTCGTTTAAGTCACTTGTTGCAAAACGACCACCTTCCAATTGAACCATCGGACGTAAATCTGGTGGAATAACTGGGATAACATCCATTACCATCCAGCTTGGTTGGTTACCAGAGGCACGGAAGGCTTCTAAGATGTCTAAACGACGGATGGCACGTGTCCGCTTTTGACCAGAAGCTGTTTTTAATTCTTCTTTTAATTGCGCAACTTCGCCATCTAAATCAACGTTATCTAATAATTGTTTCACGGCTTCGGCACCCATAGCAGCTTTGAAGGCTTGGCCATATTGTTCACGTTTTTCACGATATTCGCGTTCCGTTAACAATTGTTTTTTCTCTAATGTTGTGTCACCTGGTTCGATGACAACGTATGAAGCAAAATAAATGACTTCTTCCAATGCACGAGGGCTCATGTCTAAAACAAGACCCATCCGAGATGGAATTCCTTTAAAGTACCAGATATGTGAAACTGGTGCGGCTAATTCAATATGTCCCATACGTTCACGACGTACTTTTGAACGAGTGACTTCAACGCCACAACGGTCACAGACAATACCTTTATAACGGATACGTTTATATTTACCACAAGCACATTCCCAGTCTTTGGTTGGACCAAAAATGCGTTCACAGAATAACCCTTCACGTTCGGGTTTTAATGTACGGTAGTTAATTGTTTCGGGTTTTTTAACTTCCCCATAAGACCAACTTCTGATCTTTTCTGGTGAAGCAAGCCCTATTTGCATACTTTCGAATTTATTTACATCGATCAAAAGGAATTCCCTCCATTTCCTTATTTAGAGAAGCTGAGTCAGCAACTTGTTAGCAAATGGCAAGCATCACTTGAAAGAAGGTCTGACGACACTTGGAACAAGTAATGGCTTGCGCAGTTGCAACAAAGTCGCAGTTGAATCAACTCATCAGAGTGATAGCGACAAATTAGTCTCTGTCTTCGGCTGTTTCAATTTCTTGAACAACGTCTTGTGCTTCTTCTTTCACGACTGATTCTGCTTCTTTTTCCAGCTGTTTCGCTGATTGTTGTTCCGCAAATTTGGTTAGTGCGTCAACGGTGATTAAATCATCATCGTCATCGTCCATATCGCGTAACTCAATCTCAGCTTCCTCAATGTCCAAGACACGCATGTCTAAACCAAGTGATTGTAATTCTTTCACTAATACTCGGAATGATTCAGGCACACCTGGTTTTGGAATTGGTTCACCTTTAACGATGGCTTCGTATGTTTTCACACGTCCGACAACGTCATCAGATTTGTAAGTTAAGATTTCTTGTAATGTGTAAGCAGCACCGTAAGCTTCCAGTGCCCAAACTTCCATTTCCCCGAAACGTTGTCCACCGAATTGAGCTTTACCACCCAACGGTTGTTGCGTAACAAGAGAGTAAGGTCCGATTGAACGAGCATGCAATTTGTCATCAACCATGTGGGCTAATTTAATCATATACATGACACCAACGGAAATACGGTTATCAAATGGTTCACCTGTACGTCCATCGTAAAGAACTGTTTTAGCATCGCTAGCCATACCAGCTTCACGAACAGTTTCCCAAACGTCTTCATCGGTTGCCCCATCGAAAACAGGTGTTGCAACGTGAATACCTAATTGGCGAGCAGCCATACCTAAGTGTAATTCAAGTACTTGTCCGATATTCATACGAGAAGGTACCCCTAATGGGTTCAACATGATATCAACAGGTGTTCCGTCAGGTAAGAATGGCATATCTTCTTCCGGCATAATACGGGAAACAACCCCTTTATTTCCGTGACGTCCCGCCATTTTATCTCCTTCATGAATTTTACGTTTTTGAACGATATAGACACGAACTAACATGTTGACACCTGGTGATAATTCATCGCCAGCTTCACGAGTAAAGATTTTCACATCATGAACGATACCGCCGCCACCGTGAGGTACACGGAGAGACGTATCACGAACTTCGCGGGCTTTTTCCCCGAAGATTGCGTGTAATAAACGTTCTTCTGCAGATAATTCTGTAACCCCTTTAGGTGTGACTTTCCCAACTAGTAAGTCGCCATCTTGAACTTCAGCACCAATGCGGATAATCCCCATTTCGTCTAAGTCTTTCAACGCGTCTTCCCCAACGTTTGGAATTTCACGGGTAATTTCTTCAGGTCCTAATTTTGTATCACGTGCTTCTGATTCATATTCTTCAATATGCACAGAAGTGTAGACATCGTCTTTAACTAAACGACGGCTCATGATAATGGCATCCTCGTAGTTGTAACCTTCCCATGTCATGAAGGCAACTAAGACGTTTTGCCCTAAAGCCATTTCGCCTTCTTCCATAGAAGGTCCATCCGCTAAAGTATCGCCTTTTTCAACTTTTTCACCTAAGTGAACAATTGGGCGTTGGTTGTAGCTTGTTCCTGAGTTAGAACGACGGAATTTTGTAACCATATATTTGTCTAATGCGCCATTGTCGCGACGAACGCGAATTTCTTTTGCATCGACGAATTCTACGACACCGTCATGTTTACATAGTAAAGCAGCACCTGAGTCATGGGCTGATTTATATTCCATACCTGTACCTACCCACGGAGAGCGTGGTTGAATTAACGGCACCGCTTGACGCTGCATGTTGGCACCCATCAAGGCACGGTTGGAGTCATCGTTTTCTAAGAAAGGAATACATGCTGTTGCGACTGCGACTACTTGTTTTGGTGAAACGTCCATGTAGTCAACTTTGTCTACGGCAACTTCTAAGTTTTCACTTTGTAGACGCGCCATAACAACATCATTGGCAAATGTGCCATCTTCATTTAAAAGTGAGTTCGCTTGCGCTACGATATAATGGTCTTCGATGTCTGCTGTTAAGTAATCTACTTGATCAGTAACACGGCCTGTCGCACGATCAACACGGCGATAAGGCGTTTCGATGAAACCAAATTTATTCACTTTCGCATAACTAGATAAACTATTGATCAACCCGATATTTGGTCCCTCAGGCGTTTCAATTGGACACATACGACCATAGTGAGAGTAGTGAACGTCACGAACTTCATAACCGGCACGGTCACGAGTCAAACCACCAGGCCCTAAGGCTGATAGACGACGTTTATGGGTTAACTCACCTAATGGGTTTGTTTGGTCCATGAACTGTGATAACTGTGAAGAACCAAAGAATTCTTTGATACTTGCTACCACTGGACGGATGTTAATTAATTGTTGTGGTGTCAATGTTTCTGTGTCTTGAATAGACATTCTTTCACGAACCACACGTTCCATACGGGCTAAACCAATACGGAATTGGTTTTGTAATAATTCACCTACTGAACGGATACGACGATTACCTAAGTGGTCGATGTCATCGACATTGCCGATATCTTCCATTAAGTTGAAGAAGTAGCTCATTGAAGCAACGATATCTGCTGGACGAACTGTTTTTACGCTGTCGTCTGGATAGCCGTTACCAATCACATTTACGATACGTTCAGGATCTTTTGGTGAAAGAACTTGAATCACTTGGATTGTCATTGGTTCAGTTACTACCGCATCTTCACTTGGATAGTAAGTTACGCTGTTTAAGCCGTTGTCAATGTACTCGCCTAATGTTTCCATGATTTGGTGTGTTAAAACCGTGCCTTTTTCGACAATGATTTCACCAGTTTCTGGATCAACTAGCGTTTCAGCTAAGGTTAAGTTTAATAGACGTGTTTTTAAGTCTAATTTTTTGTTAACTTTGTAGCGACCAACGTTTGCCAAATCATAACGTTTTGGATCAAAGAAACGTGCAGTTAACAAGCTACGTGAGCTATCTGCTGTTTTTGGTTCGCCTGGGCGAAGACGTTCATAAATGTCTTTCAAGCCTTCTTCTGTACGAGAATCACTTGCATTTTTGTGTAAATCTTTTTCGATTGTGTTGCGTAAGCTTTCGCTGTCGCCGAAAATTTCGAAGATGGTATCATCTGAACCGAAACCTAAAGCACGAACTAACACAGTTAAAGGAATTTTACGTGTGCGGTCAATCCGAACATAAGAAATGTCTTTCGCATCTGTTTCCATTTCTAACCATGCACCACGGTTAGGAATGACTGTTGAGCCAAAACCTTCTTTGCCGTTTTTGTCCACTTTTCCATGGAAGTAAACACCTGGAGAACGAACTAATTGGGAAACGATAACACGTTCTGCCCCGTTGATGATGAAGGTACCCATTTCTGTCATTAATGGGAAATCGCCGAAGAAGACTTCTTGGGATTTAATTTCACCTGTTTCACGGTTAGTTAAACGTAATGTTACATGTAATGGCGCAGAATAGTTGGCATCATGTGCGCGGGCTTCTTCTACTGTGTACTTTGGTTCTTTTAATTCATAGTCAACAAATTCTAAGGATAAGTTTCCTTGGAAATCATCAATTGGTAAAATGTCTTCAAACATTTCACGAAGTCCCTCATCTAAAAACCATTGATAAGAGTCTGTTTGGATTTCAATTAAATTTGGTAATTCCAATACTTCACTGATACGTGCGAAACTTCTACGTTCGCGATGCTTTCCGTATTTTACTACGTGTCCAGCCAAGCTCTTCACCCCTCTAGTTATAAGTCTATCAAAACACCGATCCGAAAAATTACATTTACATTACATATATTAAATATATGTAACAAAAAGCATTTTTTGCAGTTTTTAAGCAAAAAAAAACCAAAAATAGAACATGCTTCCGAAAAATTTTCTGGCGTTTCTACTTTTGTTTTCCTATAAAAAACCGGAACGGACAATATTTCGCTCCTGCTTCGTCACTTTCAGATAGTTTTTGCTCTATAGATTCTACTACCTTTGTCTAGAAAAGTCAAGGGTTTCTTTAAGGTTTTCTTTTTCATAAAAAGGAGTTTTTTTGTAAAGGGTTTTAATGAAAAAATGCGTAATAAATAATTACGCATTTTTTCAACAACTAGAAAATATATTCAATTATTTGGTCAATTTTCGCCATATCTTTTAATGGCAAATGCTCAATTTGACTTAATTTTCTTTCAGTGAAGTCCAAAGATTTCAGTTGTGAGATCACTACTTGTCCTTGGGTTTCTATGTCATCGGGCAACGTATATCGAGTGGGAATATTTTTAATGGTGGAAGTAATCGGGCAAATCACAGCAAACATGGTTTTCCGATTAAATTCATATCTTGACACGACTAAACCAGGGCGTCTCTTCTGAATTTCTTTACCTGCAGCAGGATCAAAATCAATCCATACAATATCTCCTTTTTTGGGAATGTACTTCTTTTCAACGTTCATTAAAAAAGTTCTCTCCCCTCAGGTGCAAGATCATGCCACTCATCTTTTTCATAATACTCACCCTCTGGACCTTCACTAAATGGATCCTGAATTTTAGGGACTAATGTAATTGTACCGTCGTCAGAATACATCACAATATATTCTTGGTCGACTTTTGGTTTTTTACCATTATCAGTGGGTAAAGTTAAAACGACCGAGCTTCCTTGTCTTCTTGATTTAGTTGTTAGCATGAAATCACTCCCTTCGCTTCATTATACTATGCCTTTGCAATGATGGAAAGAATTTTAAATCACACTTAATGTGACTGGGTTTACTATATAATGCGTAATAAATAATTACGCATTTTCCCCTATCTTCTATTCACACAAAAAAACGAATGCAAAGATGCATTCGTTTTTGACTAACCGCCACCTAATAAAAAGTCTAGGACATTCATGCCGCCGCTTGTTTGGCTGCGGTAAAGTTCGGTGTAGCCGCATTGGGTACAGCTAATTGTAATAAATTTTTTATTTTGAACATCAAAAATTTTCGCAAAGTTCCCACCTGTTGCTTGAAATTGATCCGACACATAGTGCATGTTGCCACATTTCTCACAAACATATTGTTGCTTTTCCATTCCCCTCACTCCTTCTCAATAAAACAAGTATAGCAAACGCCTGCTTCATTTTCCTCCATCCTAAGATGGATTTTTTCACTAGTTGACCAAGCCTTTTCCTTTCCGCTACAATAAGCATAACGAATCGGAGGAAAAAATATGTCGACAAAAAGCCAAGTCCTAACTTTATTGATGAAACAAACGCCCGCATTCCTTTCCGGCGAAGAGATGGCACAACGTCTGTCCTTATCTCGCACAGCTATTTGGAAAGCGATTAATGAATTGAAAAAAGATGGCTATCAAATTACTAGCGTGCAAAATAAGGGGTATCGCCTTGAAAAATCAGATGTCCTTTCTGCAGAAGGCATTCAGTTGGCGTTATGGTCACAAACACCGCCTTTAACAATTACCGTCCTAGAAACATCTGAATCTACCATGACCGATGCTAAGCGGGCGATTTTAGACCAGACGCCCGACAATACTTTGATTGTTGCTGACATGCAAGAAATGCCGCGGGGCAGGTTCGGCCGGCCGTTTTTCGCTACGCCAGGTAAAGGGATTTACATGAGCATGGTGCTTCAACCGAACCAAAATTTTGAAGAAATCGCTCAATATACTGTGATTATGGCCGTAGCGGTCGCTCGAGCAATGGATGCTCTGGCAGGCGTTCACACAGAAATTAAATGGGTCAACGACCTTTATTTAAACGGCAAAAAAGTTTGCGGGATTTTGTCGGAAGCCATGAGCAATGTGGAAACAGGGCAGATTTCTAATGTTATCATCGGCATGGGGATTAATTTTTCAATTACAGAAACCGAATTTCCTGAGGACATTCGGCAGAAAGTGACTTCTCTTTTCCCAGAGGGTGAACCAACGGCGACGCGAAATGAATTAGTCGCCAACATTTGGAATCATTTTTATCAAATTTTAGACAAACGTTCAACGAAAGACTTTTTAGAAGAATACCGTCAACGCTCCTTTGTGATTGGCAAAGACGTCGCTTTTACCCAAAACGGGCAAGACTTCCGCGGCGTTGCGACAACCATTAATGGAAATGGCGAATTGATTGTCCAGTTGCCTGATGGCACGGCCAAAACGTTGTCTTCTGGGGAAATTAGTTTGGACCAGATTGGTGAATGGCGTCGAGGTTAAGTGGGGAAATTTAGAAAAAAGCAAGTGGGACATCAGTCGTTTTGACTGATGTCCCACTTGCTTCTTCTGAAGATAATCAGCTGAACAAAAGCAGCCCCTTCGGAAATAAGCCGAAATTGACTTTCTCACACAAGTGTTCGGCATATCTTAATCCTTCCAAGTGTTGAGAATCACGAAGAACGTAGTGATTCGATGATGAACAGAACCTACTTGGTTCTTGGCGCTAAGCACTTTTGTCTCAGCCACATTATCTTGATACCTGATTATTGAACATTAACATCTATCGCTTGATAAAATGAATTAATCGTGTCATTGATATCCCAAACGGCATAAATAACATGGTATCCTTTCCTATCAGCGGGAATATTTATTCTGTGTGTTTCTGTATCATTGACCATAAATCCTTGACCAGGAGGTAAATCTTGACCGATTGGTTGCCCTACTATGCCAATCAGTTCCATTTCGTCCATCGTTAATGGTGCATTAGGATTCCATCCAGGTTTCGTCATATAGTATCTAAAACGATTGGTCTTATGTTTTGCCGTCATCACCCATTTAAAATTATTCTCTCCTGTTGTTATATTACTTTTTACCCAACGAGTGGCTGTTTGTTCATCTAGTTTGGAATAGCTTGCTAAGCCAGCTGAAGGCAACCTTCCATTTAATTGACCCGTGTCTAATAATTTAGTTGGCGCTTCAATTCCTTGGGGTGTCGTGATAATTTCTGGCTGTGAGCTGTCTTGACCAGGTCCCCATCCAAATCCGTTTGCTTCCGCATTTTTGACTCGACTGACTGGGCTATCAACATAGCCGTGTGCATAACTCTGCTGTGCATCTCCTAAAGCAAAAACACTGATCATCGTTGCGCCTACTGCAATTATAAATAACATCATTTTTTTCATGTATATCGCTCCCTTATAAGCAAAACCCTTCAAAAAACATGTAATCTTAATCAACTGAAACATAAAATCTCCACAACATCATTTTTACTTTTTCGATAGCGACCATCAACTTTGTGCACAATTATTGTCGACATATTTATTTTAAATGAACTAGCAATTCAATAGCAACTGTCCGCCTTTTTTACTGAAAAAAACTTATAGCACTCTTATAAAAAATGTTTGTTTTTTAATTTATCATTATTGAACACCAACTATTTATAGCGGTTAACCGAGAACAGCCTTGCCCACTCTTTTTTTAGAATGCTCAAGTACTGTTTTTTTAACTGCTTCACTTCCCCACACCTTTAAATTTATTTAAAAAACAATAAATTTTCTTAAACTTCATTGTGAGAACCGCTGCATAAATTCTATACTTCTAGCGTTAGATAAAATAACCTTGTTAGGTGAGGCTCCTATCCAAACATAGGCTATTGCGCAGAAATGTCGAAAGACACCAATGTGTAAAACAGGAATGGTCGAATTAAGGCTCTTCTAAAAATAGCTAAGAGAAATCTTTACGTTGGATAGTGCTAAAGCTCAGACGATGAGAACCGATTGGCTTGCTGTGTCCTGTTTAGTCGCAAGCGCTTATTTACGATCGATGCTGGCTTAGTCTACTCTTTCAAGGGAAAAAGAAAGGGATTCTCATGCAAACATCGAATAAAAAATTTCCACTTTATGCCCTAACAACGCTTGGTTTTACTTTCCTCACTTTGTTAGTGGCGGCTAGTCCAAATTGGTTTCAACAAATGGACGAAGCTATTTATCACATCAAATGGCAATTAAATGCCCCACTTTTAACAGCGGTCAATCTGTTAGCAAAAACAGCCACGATTGGACCAATGCTACTATTCTTCTTATTATTGATGGTTTACCTTTTACGCAAAAAAGAAAAAATCCTAGCCTTTTGGGCTGTCAGTAACCTATTAGCTGTCGGCTTTTTAGGGAGCGTTTTTAAACATGTGGTGGGTCGGGCTCGACCAAATCTAGGTGCTTTAGCTGGCCGGAGCTCTGCTAGCTTTCCCAGCGGACATTCATTATTAGCAATGGCGCTGGTCTGTACGATTTTGATCATTTTGGCCTATCTTCATGTCGAAAAAACCAAAGGCATCAAAATTTTCTTACTTACTTATTTAGTTTTGATTGTGTTAGGTCGCTTAATCTTACGCGTTCATTATCCTAGTGATGTCATCGCTGGGATGCTCCTAAGTTATAGCTGGATCAACTTTTCATTTCAAATTGTTCAACGTTATTTGCCGGCACCTGAACCAGAGGAAGCAGAAGTACCGACACAACGCCGGCGCCGCCATTCTCGTAAAAGAAAAAGTTTATTCGTGGTCTTCAGTTTAACCCTTTTATTTTTAGGCACACTTTCTGTTTCGGCTTACGGCGTCAGCATGTATCGTAATTTGCAAAAAACGGCGAACACCATGTATAAACCAAGAAAATCTTCCACGAAGAGTCCCGATTTAGCCAAAGGTGAGCCGGTTAGTTTCTTAATTATGGGAATTGCGAATGACTCAAAACGCAAAACCGATTACCGCTCCAACGCCTTAATGGTGGTCACAGTGAATAATCAATTACAAAAAACTACCATCACCAGCATCCCTCGTGACTACTATGTGGAAATGGCTGGCACCAATGGCGAATACAATAAAATCAATGCGGCCCACGTTTTCGGTGGTGCCGATATGCAAATTAAAACGGTTGAAAATGTCTTGCACATCCCAATCAATCATTACTTTTCAATTGATATGGATGCTATGAAGGACCTTGGCGATGCGGTGGGCGGCGTCACTGTCGACAACGCCTTTGCTTTTGACGCTGAAGGGATTCATTATCCGAAAGGCAAACAGCATTTAGGTGGCTGGGAAGCTTTACAATACGCGCGCATGCGTTACGAAGACCCCGAAGGTGACTATGGTCGTCAACGCCGCCAACGAGAAGTTTTAATCGAATTAACCAACAAGCTACTTTCTTTTAACAGCTTGCTAAAATATCAAGAAATTCTGGACGTAATCGGCGAACATGGCGAAACCGACTTGTCCTTTGACCAAATGATGGCAATGCTAAAAAAATACACCCCCGCACTAAAAACGATTGAAACCGATCAATTAAAAGGCTACGATTACACTGGCGATGGCGTGACAGGGATTGAAGGTATTTCTTATCAACTTGTGGAAGAGAGTGAACGTCAACGTGTCGAAAATGCCATCAAAGAACAAATGAACCTCTCTACGAAAGACACTGAACAATCGCAATAACGACTAAAAAGCAGCGCCCCTTAATGAAAGGGGCGCTGCTTAACTTTGCCTAGTTAGACGGTCATTTCAAAAATATTAATTTTTGTCACCGTTCTTAAACGGTTTGACAATAGAAAAAGATGTTTCCGCATCGCTTTCTTTTTTTATTATAGCACAATTACCTAAAAAAATATATTGTAAACTAATTATTTTTTAGCACCACATGGTATAATGTATGTGTAGAGAAGTTATGGCGGTGGCTATCCAATCTGAAAGAGAGGTGATGCGTATGCACGTATTTCCGAAATTCACAGAAAGGAGAGGCCTTTTGTCAGCATATGAAACAATTCAGACGATCCTAGGGTTTGGTATGTTTACCATTGCTTTGATTGCGCTGATTGTGAAATTGCTTAAAAATGACAAGAAAAAATAACCGTCTACTTTGACCAAGCACGGTTATTTTTAAATAATAAAATTGGTCACCGTCTTAAACGGCTCTACATCAGAGAGATATGTTGGAAGCATATCTCTCTTTTCTTTATCATTATAGCACAACAACCCTAAAAAGACCATCAATAAAAAATGCCTGAGCCTCCTATTTCAAGGCTCGGGCATTTTTATTTTAGGGACCAGTCACCAAATTCCAAGTGACCGCAGCATTGTACTGTTGTCCTTTGGTTCCTTGGTTGGCTGGTACTTCTAATTTAATGTTCTCAAACGTAAAATCCAGTTGGTAGACGTCACTACCTGTGAACTGTTGGTTTGCGACAACACTGGTTGCCACATTATTCGCCGTTAAGCTCAAAGAACTAGTCTTACCAACTGCTTTGATTTGTTCGGTTGCTTCGTTATAATTTGTAAAACTTGAAACATTCGCTGGACCTAACAATAAACGAGTCGCTGTTGGCAGACTATCTGTGGTTGCTTTCGGTTGAGATAGTTGCGCTGTCATCTGCCAATTCGGTTGATTTTTCTTAATTCGCCAGTAAGGATTGCGTGTACCATTTTCGTAGTAATCGGCCGCTTTTTTCAAGCCTGATTGTTGCGTTTTACTAGCAATATTCATTTTTCCAAAATCAAAGGTTGGCACGCTGATAAAGCCTTCTGTTGGTGTAATTGTTCCTTGGGTTGTATCTGTCAGACGTACCGCATCCGCGGCGCTCACTGTCGCAAAATTTCCTGTAACATCAAGGGTTGCCGTCAAGCGTTGGTCTGATGTTCCTGAAATTTTGGTGCCAACAAGCGTCACGTTGGCTGTTTGACCTGCCGGTATTTCAAGACCTGTTAAGCTGATTCCTTCAGACCAAGTAGTCGCCGTTACTGGATAAATTTTCGGTGCTTGTCCGTCCAATTGGACAGAAAGTGACGTCGGCGTACCAATTCCTGCAGGCCAAGTAGTCGCTGATTTCACTGTCAGCGTTTTAAGTGGTGCCAGGCTAGTATTTTTCAGTGTTGCCACCCAATCTACACTATCGCCATTATTCACGACACGGTTGGTGCTGGTCAAAGTTAAAGCAGCAGTCGGCGTTTCTTCTTCATAGACCGCCGTCATATCGTCATTATCATCAAAATCCACCAAATAATTAGGAGTAGCCGTTGTCTTTAAGGTCGTTGGCTTGGCGGTTCCTTTATACCAACCAACAAACTTATAGGTTTTTGCCCCAGCCGCATAAACGCTTGGTAAAGCTTTTGAAGCAGTATAAGTAAAAGGATCACTGGTGACTGTGACTTGATTTCCTTGCGTAAATCCTTGAGGGGGCGTGATTTTTGCGCCAGATTTATCTACAAAGTTTTCAGTCACTCGGCGATTGGTAGCATAGTAATAGATTGGCTTATTAGGATACATTTCTACGCCTGTTGGTGCCACGCTACTTCGAATTAACGTAGCTTTGTACAAACTAGAGAAACTTTGTGTAGGCTCTTCTTTCCAATGAAACTCAATTATTTTGTATTGATTGGCTTTGACTTTCGAAGCAGAAAAGTAAGGTGGTTGTGCCCCCGCATCGTACGGATTACCACTAAACATATTCTCAACACGCCCTGCAACTGGATAATCTAGTCCTTGGTAGTTGGCAGGTTTGGTAAAAGAAATTTCTTGGTATTGTCTTGGAATCGTAATCAATGAATTTTTTGTTCCATAGAAATTCATCTGGGGAGTCAATACATATTCCTTTTGCGGGATCGTCAAAGTTTTAACGTTGCCTGTACTGTCGGCAGCTGAAACATTACTTAAAACCGTACTCAGCCCATCGATTGTTTCAACAATATCAGTAGTCACCTGAAACCCTGTCGGCTGAAGCAATTGCCCATCTTCCCCAACAAAACCAAATGTCACCGTATTTCCGCCGTATTTAATTTCTTCGTAAACAACGGTTAAATCATCGTTATCGTCAAACGTTGTATCATACTCAGGCGTTCGACTCGTTTCTAACACCTTAGGCTTGGTTTTGCCTTTATACCAGCCTTTAAATCGGTAAGCTTTATTGTTTAAAAAATAACTAAACGGCAATTCCTTCGCCAATTTAAAATGATAAGTATCACTGTCAATCACCGTTTGATTCCCTTGCGTGAAGCCTGTAGGCATTGGTACCTCAGCGCCTGCTTCATCAACATAGTGTTCAGTGACGCGGCGGTTTTCTAAGAAATAGTACATCGTGTTATCTGTCGTGAAATACGTTGGCTGAGCTTCCGTCGATGCCATACTTAAAGCTGCACTATATACCGTTTTGGTAACATCAGGTAGCCAATTACTTCTGTACATACGATAGCTATGAGGCGTCGGTAAATTGTATAAACTATAACGAGTACCATCCGTTGTTATCCGTTCATCTGCCTGACCACTAATATATCTTAACAACGTTGTCGCCAAAGGATAGGCGGTCGTTGAGCCAGTGTAGAATGAACCATGTGTGACTGTTGGGATTTGATAGCGCTTGGGAATAGTCAAACGAAAATCGGTTACCCCAGAAGAAGCAACTTTAATTTTAGGTACATAGGTTAGTGTTTGGCTAGGAACGGTTAACTGTTTTAAATTGCCTACATTAGCGCCTGTAATAGCCCCCACCTTCTGGACCACCTTATCCTCGACAGTTGTTAAGTTCGCCTGAATGTCTACATTCGTTGGCGCAACAAGCGCCCCTTTTTCATCAACAAAGCCAAACTTATAGGTAACTTCTGGAATAGTAGTGGTCATTTCATCGACTTCATCATAAAAAACATATAAATTGTCGGCATTATCATAAGTGACATCGAACTCTGGTGTCAATGAAGTTTCTAACTTAACGGCTTTCGGGTCCGCTGGTCTTGCAGGCCCTTTATACCAGCCTTTAAACTGGAAGTGACGATTCCCAGAACTAAAGAATTCTGGAAAAGCTTTTGGCGCTTTATAGTGAAAATTTTCTGAATCAACTACTGTTTTTGAAAGACTGGCATTATACCCTGGAGGATACGCTGGTAAGCCATTCGGGGTCATGTCATTATAATAAATGTTAACCCGTTTGTTAGGCACATAATAGTAAATGTGATCATCCGTAGTCAGATAAGCTGGTGTGCCGCCTGCAGTAGCCATGTTAAAGCCACGCGCAAACATATTTCCCGCTGGATCATTGTCCCAACTAGCACGAGAAAAGACAAACTGGTTAGGGATACCTGATACAAACATATTCAGCCTCGCGCCTGTGGTTTCCTCATTCGATACTTCTCCTGTAACATTCACCTGTTTCGTCACTGCCATTGGATAGATTTGTCCAGTGTAATTCGCACTGGGCGTGATTTTCGGAACATTATAGAACCGCGGCAAAGTAATCTTTTCATTTTGGATGCCGGAAAAATCATAACTCTTTATGGCTGTATCCCCAGACAAAGCTACTTTCGGCACCGTCAATTGCTTCGTGGTTCCCACATTATTAGTGGCCACGGCCCCGACTTTCGTCAAAGCGCCTTGCATAGTAAACTTCATAATATCCCCAGTAATCGAAACTTTCGCTGGATCAATAAAACGACCACTTTCATCTAAAAACGACATTTTGTACGTCTTCTCTGGAATATCGAATGTCTGCACTGCTCGCTGCGCACGCAGTGATTCTGGTGTATTAACTATTATTGGACTCGTCACTGACGCTTCAACTTGCCCGACTACTTGTTCAGTCTGTTCTGGTAGCTCTTCATCAGCTGGCGGTACGCCTACTTCCGTATCTGCCTCTGGAAAAGAAACGGGCGCCCGTCCTTGAACCCCCTCTGACGGGACTACTGTTTGGCGGTCCTCCCCTTGAACATCTGGGGCCGCCATGGTTTCAGCAATTGCTGGGATGCCATTTAATGAACTGATTAGTAAAGAACCACACAAAGCGATTGCAAATAAACGGTTTCTTTTTTGATTCATGCCATTCTCCTTTTTTATGTAACTTTTTATTGTTATTTTTATTGTCCTATGTATGATTTTTTGTATGATTTTCATTTTATCAAAAAAAGGCCCCACTGAAATTTTAAATTTTGATACGACAACTTGATATTTCCAATGATTCCTTTTATACCAAGGAGGAGCCACTGTTTTTTGGTAAAAAACAGCCTGGAAATCAGTGGAATTCACCATTTTCTCTCTAATTTCCGCTGATTTTTCTTGATATTTATTGAAAAAAACTCAAAATGTTAGTAATCAGAACTAACATTTTGAGCTTTTCTTCTCTATTCTTAACAATTAGGGAACAGGAAAATCTTTTAAAGCTTAAAAATGACAATAAAAAATAACCGTCAACTTTGACTGAGTACGGTTATTTTTTGTAACTAAAAAGGTCACCGTCTTAAACGGCTCTACATCAGAGAGGTATGTTGAAGCATATCTCTCTTTTCATTGCTATTATAGCACAATTTCCTAAAAAAATATATTGAAAACTAATTATTTTTTAGTTCTAAATGGTATAATAAAAGTGTAGAGAAGTTATGGCGGTGGCTATCCAATCTGAAAGGTGGTGGTGCTTATGAATGTAAGTACTAAAATCTATGAAAGGAGAGGCCTTTTGTCTATCGCAGAAGCTTTAGCTCTGATGATTAGTTTCGGTTCTTTTATCGCGACTTTAATCTTCGGAATCCTAAAGGTTGTTAAAGAAGACAAGAAAAAATAACCGTCTACTTTGACCAAGTACGGTTATTTTTAAATAATCCAAAAAGTCACCGTCTTAAACGGCTCTACACTAGAGAGGTATGTTACAGCATATCTCTCTTTTCAATGCTATTATAGCACAACGACCATCAAAAGACCATCAATAAAAATGCCCGAGCCTTAGAAAAATAAGAGGCTCGGGCATTTTTATTTTAGGGGCCAGTCACTAAATTCCACGTGACGGCGGCTTGGTATTGTTGGCCAGCCATACCTTGGTTGGCTGGCACTTCTAGTTTGATGTTAGCAAACGTGAAGTCCAGTTGGTAGACGTCACTGCCTGTGAACTGTTGGTTTGCGACCACCGCTGTTGCGGTATTGTCGGCGGTTAAAGTCACGGTGCTGGTCTTGCCAAGTGGTGTCCTGGTTTCTGTTGGTTGGTTGTAATCGGTAAAGCTGGCAGCAGCAGCCGTTCCTAGCAACAAGCGAGTCGTTGTTGGCAGGCTGTCTGTGGCTGATTTTGGTTGCGACAGCTGGGCCGTTAAACTCCAATTGGCTTGGCTAGTATTCAGGCGTAAATATGGGTTACGGGTGCCATTGCCGTAGTAATCGGCGGCCTTCTTCAAGCCATATTGTTGCTTACTTCCTGAAATTGCTAGTTTACCAAAATCAAATGTCGGGGTACTAATAAAGCCGTCGCCGTCAGGACTCGTAACTTCTTGATCCAAGTCTTTAATACGGACCGTATCTTTGGCGGTTAAGCTGCCAAAGTTGCCCGTTACTTCAACTTCAGCGGTTAAAACTTGACCAGGATTTCTTGTAACGGTGGTTCCTAATATGTTCATTTTTAATTGACCGCCAGCTGGTAAAGGCTGATCCAACGTGATGGACACTCCTGCACCGGTCGTCCATTGTTCTTTGGTGACAGGAAAGGCTTTGGTGTTTTGACCCGTTCCTTGTACAAATATCGTGTTGGGTGCGCCGATGCCAGCCGCCCAAGTTGCCGTTGGCTTGATTTTAATGGTGGTTAACGGCGCTTCGCCTGTGTTCTTCAGTAGCGCCTCCCAGTAATCCATTGTGGCGCCATTTTCGACTATGTCAACAGCGCCTGTTAACGTTAGTTCCGCGGTGGGAATCGCTTCTTGGTACACAGCAGTCATGTCGTCCTCATCATTAAAAGTTGGTGTAAAACTTGGGGTCGTTGTCGTCTTTAATGTTGCTGGCTTGGTTTTGCCTTTAAACCAGCCTTGGAAGATATAGGTTTTTTCACCAGCTTGGTAGATCTTCGGCAAAGCTTTTGCGACAGTGTAGACATAGTTTTCACTGTCCACCACTAGCTGATTTCCTTGTGTAAAGCCAGTTGGTGGCGTGATTTTTGCGCCACTTTCGTCTACAAAATGTTCAGTGACCCGCCGATTTTCTAAGTAATAATAAATGGTGCCATCAGGGGTCGATAAATTATAGTTGCCCCCAGCAGTTCCTGAATAGATACTCATTGAGTAAAGTGTCTTCGTGGGGTCCCACGTCCAGTAAGAACGGCGGGCAGTATAGCGTGTGGCACTTTTTTGGGTCAAGTTATACGCAGTGGTTCCCACTAAACTACTAACAATGTTGTCGGGGTTTTCGATGCCACGGCGCACTTCATTTGGTACTGGATACTTGGTTTTATCCCCTGTATACGCAGTAGTTGGTGAAATCGAAATCGTCTGGTAATACTTAGGAATTTCAACACTCACTTCTTGCGGGCCATAAGTTACGATTGTCCCATCGTCTGGGCGTGTGTAGACTTTTTGCGGGATGGCTAATTTCTTTAATTGACTTGCTGGCATATCGATTCCATCAATTGTGGGAAAAGTCGTCATTTCCCCTGTGGCTCCGTCACTTTCACCCATGGTCGCACTTAGCTTAAACTTGGCGGGATTAATCAAGTTTCCTTGCTCATCAACATAGCCGAACAAAGCTTCTCTCGCTGGCAACGTATAGGTTTTCATCACTGCTTCTTCATAGACCACATGCAAATCGTCATTGTCATCATAGGTCACCGCATAACTAGGCGTTTTGGTGGTTTCCAACGTGCTAGGTTTCGCATTCCCTTTGTACCAACCTTTAAATAAATACGTCTTCCCATCACTGCCTGTGTAACGTTCAGGCAAGGTGCCTTCTTGGGTAAAAGTAAAATCCTCCCCTGTTACAATGGTTTTCTTATCCTGCGTATAACCTTCTGGCGCAGGAATCGCCCCGCCTGCGGGATTCTCAAATTTTTCCGTGACACGCCGCTTTGTTAAATAATAATACACAGGACCCGCTGTTCCTCGTCTTTGGTGCGAACTAGTTGGACCGCCGACATCTCCATAAAAATAGGTCAGCGCATACGTAACGCCTCCTGGTGCCGTAGCTACCGTATATTTAAACGTCTTTTTAGGACCAAACGTCAGCTTATTGGGCATTTTTTCATTGGTTAACTCTAATTCCGTCTCCGCATTGGCGCCCACATAGTTCGTCACTTTGCCCCCAACGTTCGCAAAAACCGTTGGCACTGGATATTGCGTAGTGTCTCCTGTATAAAACGTACTTGGTCGAATGTCCAGGCTTTGATACTCCTTAGGAATAGTAAACGACACTTCAGAAACGCCATAAATATTACTTGGATTCTGGTTATTTGTATCATATTTAAAAGCTGGTGACGTTGGAATAGACAGTAACTTTCCGCCATTCACAGTGGTGGGCTCAAGGGGGGTTCGTTGTAATTTCTCTTCATAAAACGAAAACGTGGAAAGATTGACCGCCATCGTAATTCGGTCGGGATCAAACAACGTCCCGTCTTCCTCCACAAAGAAAAAGGGAATCTCGCGCCCTTCCACAGAAGAATAACCAATCGCTCGAGAAGCAATTCTTGCCGTTTCCTGTGGCGGTACTGTTTTCGCTTCACTAGCGACCGTTGCCTGTGACTCTTCGGTTGTTTGTGTCGTCTGGCTCGCTTCGTCACTAGACTGAGATGTTGCTACTCCTTGCTCCGTCGCCCCAGTAATCGTTTCCGCTAACACAGTCACACCAACCACTGAATCCATGAACAAAGAACAACTTAACCCAACAACTAGCCATCTTTTCCAATTTACTCGCTTCATCTTGCTCCTTCTTTCTATGTAAAAATTCAATCTATAGTCTCTATAAAGTCCTTTCTTAATCAGTATCCTGTTATTATCGATACTGATAACTAGCATTTTTTTATTTATTTTACCAAAGAACACACAGCTTGAAATTTCAAATTTTGACATATTGAGTGCCGTTTTTTAGTGATTCCTATCCTTTCAAGGCTGAGCGCCTCTGTTCCCTTTGAAAATAAGTGTTATTTTAGCGAAAATCAAGGATTTAAACGCTCTTTTGATGAACTCCAACTGTTTTTTCCTTAATATTTAAACCAAAAAGCTCAAAATGTTAGTGATAACCACTAACATTTTGAGCTTTTCTCATGATAACTTAACTATTTTAAGGACCTGTAACTAGGTTCCATGTAACTGCGGCCTTGTATTGTTGCCCTTTAACACCTTGATTGGCTGGCACTTCAAGTTTGACATTATTGAAGGTGAAGTCCAACTGATAAACATTACTACCTGTGAATTGCTTGTTGGCAATAATACTCGTTGCTGTGTTGTTGGCTGTTAAGCTAATGGCACTCGTGGTACCGACCGTATTTTTCAACTCGGTTGGTTGATTGTAATTGGTAAAGCTAGAGACAGGCGCCGCCCCTAATAATAAGCGGGTCGCTGTAGGCAAGCTGTCTGTCGCTGATTTTGGTTGTGACAGTTGCGCTGTTAAGCTCCAATTGGGTTGCGTTTTCTTAATCCGCAGATACGGATTCCGTGTGCCGTTACCGTAGTAATCCGCGGCTTGTTTCAAGCTGTGTTGTTGCTTAGTTCCTGCAACGCCCACTTGGCCGAAGTCGAAGGTTGGCACACTGATGAAGCCTTCGGTCGTTGGTGTGACTACTTCTTGATCATTTGGACGAATTCTCACGAAGTTATCCACTGTACGATCTTTAATACCACCAAATACTACAACTTCTGCTTTCAAAACAGTGTTTGGTTTCCCTGTTGCGCGAGTTGTGAAAGCAACTGAAACTTTTTTGCCGATAGGAACGGCATTTGGTAAAGGAACCCCCTCTGTCCAAAGTGTACTATTTACTGGGATTGATTTTGTCGTTTCTCCTTCTGGTGTCACTTCCATAAAGGTCGGGATCGTCAGACCAGCTGACCAATTGGGCCCTTTTTTCAAGGTGAGATTTTGTAAGGGTGCTTTGCTAGTATTCGTGATCGTTGTTGTCCAGATTACATTGGTATTCGTATCAATCACTTCTTTTGGTCGAGTTAATGTGACACTAGCTGTTGGTATTTCTTCCTTATACATGGCGGTCATATCGTCATTGCCATCAAAGGTCGCATTGAACGTTGGAGTTGTTGTTTTGTTCAACGTACTTGGCTTGGTTTTCCCTTTATACCACCCTTGGAACGTATAGACTTTGCCACCTGTAGTATACGTCGCTGGTAAAGCTTTTGCCGCTGTGTACTTGAAGGTGTTACTGTTCATTGGTACTTGGTTACCTTGGGTGAAGCCTGTTGGTGCAGTGATTTTGGCACCGTTGACATCCACGAAGTTTTCGGTGACTTGTTTGCGAGTGACTTTGTAGACAAGTTTTGACTTATCCGCAGGGTTGGCGTTAAAAAGAAACATTACGAGAAGATAGTTAACTCCTGGTGTGCCACTATATCCTAAATGCGTGTAAAAAAGTCTATTATTTGCATTAGAAAAATAGGTGCCATCTGAATCAAAATTAAGCAAGTTAAGAGATTCTGAACTAAGGTCAACCTCTGCTGGTGCTACATTTGGGTCGAAAACCAGTGAGCTATTGTTCGTGTACACATATCTATAGGATTTCAGATTGCTACTTTGAGCTGTGTCTAATTGAATGCTGTCAACATATTTTAGTTGTTGGTCGATGGCTAATTTATCAACATTAAACTGTAATCTGTTGGTAGCACTGATTGGTTGTCCATTATTATATTTTTTCAATAATTCTTGGGACAATGGCATACTACCATTATTAATACTTACCGTATATTGCCCATTACCATTATTTTTTGAGGTCACGTCATATAAATCGGTTCTTAAGTACGCACTCGTACTTTGCGCATAGTACTTACCACTAAAAGTTAACGCCGGTGTGAAAGCCCCGCCTTTTTCATTCACAAAGTTCATATCGACTGATGGATACACTGTCGTAACTGTTTCTTCTTCATACACCACATTCAAATCATCATTGTCATCGTAGGTCACTTGATAACTTGGCGCTTTGGTAGTTGTCAATGTGTTGAGTATGGACTTGCCTTTGTACCAACCTTTGAACTTGTAGGTCTTACCGCCTGTTGTGTAAGTGTCTGGTAAGGTGCCTGCTTGTTTGAAAGTGTAGGCGTCGCTTGTAATCACCGTTTTTTTACCTTGGGTGAAACCTGTTGGCGGTGTGATTTTAGCGCCGTTGGTGTCTACGAAGTTCTCGGTGACTTTGCGGTTTTCTAAATAATAGTAAACAGGGCCACTCATTGTATAATAATTGACTGGGTCATCGATGCCAGACTCTGTCCCAAATAACGTTTTCGTATAAAATTCAGGTTGATCGGCTAAAGCATTAAAGCCAAACGTTTGGCCCGACAGCTGTTTCAACTTGTTGTAAGTGGTCACAGGCATGTGTGACATTTCTACTTGATCTATATTATAGATTTTAGGAAGAGGAAAAGCTGGGTCGGTTTTGCCATCTGATTTGGTAATATTGATTGATTTGTACCGTTTGGGCAATGTAAACGTAATGTCACTCGCGCCATAAAACGTATTGACGCGATATTGTTCAAAATAGTTGACAGGCACGGACAAGTTTTTCAGTGTCGCTGTATCTGTCCCCGTTAAGTTACTGCTCATTACTGTTTTTTTATTATTTTCATTTAAAGTAAGATTATACTTCATCTGCACTTGGTCGGGGGCAATTAATTTGTTCGTCGCTTCATCCACAAAGCCAAATTGATTGGTCGAAGCAGGCAGCTCGTACCCTGAAAACTCCTCATAGACCACCGTCAAATCATCATTGTCATCATACGTGACTTTATAGCTAGGTGTTTTAGTGGTGGCCAAAGGCTCGGTTTTGGTTTTCCCTTTGTACCAGCCTTTGAATCGGTAAGATTTCGTGCCAACTTTGTAGGTCTCGGGTAAAAAACCACTTTGTTGGAACGTGTAAGGATCACTATTAATGACCGTTTGTTTCCCTTGGGTGAAATTACTTGGTGGCGTGATTTTGGCGCCACTTGTATCTACGAAGTTTTCGGTGACACGGCGGTTGGTCAGATGGTAATAGATTGGGCTACTCACAGTCTTATAACCTATGTTATTACCTTTCACATCAAAGTCATTTATACGATACAAAAAATTAGTAAACTTTACACCTGCAGGATCTCCTCCAAAAAATGTTTCCCGTGGTGTATAAACATTGTCTCCTTTACTGGTCAGCGCCAATGCACTAATTACACTACTTTGAGTCAAAGATAGCGGTCTAGTACCTGCTAGTGCAATAGCAGGTAACGGATAAGTAGAATCAATTTTACCTTCTCTATTGTAGAGACTCGCTGATGCATAATATTTTGGTATGCGAATTGAAAAGTTTGTGTACACCTCTTGAGTTCCTTCATATGACGGTCCTGGTGGCATAACTACAGAAGTTGCTGGCATTATTACATTCTTTAAGTTTCCTACGGTTGAAGCACTCCCTTGAACCATACTAGTCCACTTTCGATTATAACCATCTGTCTTCCATGATCCTTTGGCATAGCTATACGTAATTGGTATAATATCTGGATTTATTAATTGACCTGATTCATTCACAAATCCAAACTGATAAGTTTCTGCAGAAAATGAATAAGTTGCCTTCATATTGATTTTTTTTGGTTTAGGAATGATTGGTGTTTCTGCTTGTTCCACTTCTGCTTGCGGTTCTTCTTTCTCCGCTTCTTTCGTTGCTTCTTCCTGACTCGTGTCAGTTGTTACTTGACTATTTTCCGTACTGGCTTTCGTTGTTTCTTCCTTCACGCTACTTGCTTGCGTCTCTTCCTTGGCACTACTTTCGGCGGTCGGACTACTTTCAATCGTCACGGTTTCCGCAACTGCCGTCACACCAGAAAAGGCGTTAATTACTAAAGAACTACACAAGCCAATGGTTGCTAATCGTTGCCACTTAGTTTGCTTCATGTCGTCCCTTCTTTCTATGTACGATTCCCGCCAAACCGATTAAGGCGAAGCCGAGAATGCTCAAATTTGCCTGACTCTTGCTCCCTGTACGAGGGAGCGTTGAGCCAGTTGTGGTGGTCTGTGTCGAACCACCACTTCGTTGATCTCCTTGCGGAGGACCAGCTGGTTCCTTGGGATCAGCAGCTGGCGCATCTGTTTTCGGTGGGGGATCTTTAGGAGCGGGTGTTCTCGGATTTTGGTAAAATTCAATCCCCACCGAACTAGAACCACCATCAGACGCTTCAACATTTATAAAAAAACTAGGAGAAGATAGTAGACACACAATCATTAAATAACGCTTTTTTTTCATTGAAAAACCTCCTTTTAACTCGCTAGCCTTTCTTGCCCTTTTACACAAGAAAGACAAAACAACCTTTTGTTACTCCTCTATAATAACAAAGAAACCCCCAGCAGAAATTGACGATTTTTTCGCACCCCATGCGAAAATTTTGAAGGTTCCTATTCTGACAAGAGTTACAACAGCTGTTATTTAATAATCGGCTCAAAAAAAGGGCGATTTCGGCAAATTTTTACCAAAATCCCCTGACAAAATTTTAAGATTCCGCTCTTTTTAACAAGAAAAGCTCAAAATGTTAGCAACGAATACTAACATTTTGAGCTTTGTTTGATTGTTTTGACGCAGGCCTCTGAAAAAAAACAGTATTTTTTTCGCCCAGCCCGCTATTTTTTCGCAAGACTAACCAAGTAAGGCGCTAATGAATAGCCCTAAAGCATAGGTGCCATTGAAAACCATTAAGTTCTTAATGGAATGGCGAAAACTTTTCGGCTGCGGCAATTCTTGTTTAAACGTTTGAATATTTTTCCAAATGACAGGTAAAGTGGCAAATGTAATTAACACAGGCCATTGATAAATACCACTAATGAAGCCGAATAAAATCACCAGATACCCAGCTAGCGCTAACACTTGAAACAGCACAATCCCCGATGGGCGCCCAATATAATAGACTAATGTATAACGGTGGTTCTCAATATCCGTGTCTAAGTCCCGTAAATTGTTGGCGAGCATGATGTTAGCAATCGAACAGACCAAGGGCAAGGACGCCACGACAATCGCAAGCACCGCCCAGAGATTGCCGTCTAAGCGAAAGGCGCCGCTAGCAAAATCGACCGTTAAGTAAAAAGGCGGATTGGTGACGACGTTCAAGTAAACGGTTAAGACGAAGATGCCTAAGCCCATCGTGAAGCCACTGAAAATTTCCCCCAAGGGCATGCGAGATAACGGAATCGGTCCATACGTGTAGAAAATCCCGATGAAGCAGCAAATCCCGCCTAAAACAAGGAAGAGCCAGCCGGTTTGAACCGTCAAGTACGCACCCACAACGGCAGTGAAGGCAATCATGGCGAAAATCATGTTGCGGACCAGTTGTGGTGAAACGCCTGATTGTCCGATAATATTTTCTTCATATTTATAGACGTCTGATTTGGCTTTTTTGAAGTCCATGTAATTATTAATGGCGGTAGTGGCCATATCAAAGACCACCATGCCAATGAAGAAAACCAGCGTGTTGCCCCACTGAACTTCCCCGAAATAGGTCATTGAAAACAAGACCCCGATAATGAAGGGAAAGAGACTGGCAAGCTTCGTCTGAATTTCCACTACTTTTAAAAACACATTTAAAGACATTTTTAGTCGCTCCTTATTTCAAATCGGCCCGATTCCCCATCGTATAGCCAGAGTCTTTGCCGATTTCAAAGTTGCCTTCGATATCTTTGCTGATGTAGACTTTGTCATCTTTTGTGACGAAAATGGCATCGGTTCCTTTCAGACTTTCGACATATTCTAGTCCTTTTTTGACGCCCATTGAGAAGACGGCTGTTGAGAGACCATCACCATCGATGGATTTGTCGGTGATAATGGTGACACCCGCGATGTCGTTATCAAACGGATAGCCAGTTTCACGATCAAAGAGATGGTGGTAGGTTTTGCCATCGACTTTTAAGTAGCGTTCATAAATTCCTGATGTGACTAAGGTTTTGTTGCTTTCTTTGACTTGACCTAAGACTGTGTTGCGGGCTTTATTCGGATCTTGAATCCCGACTGTCCAATCCATGTCTTTGCCACGCGGGCTGTGTCCTAAGACGTAAACATTCCCACCTAAATCGACAATAGCGGTGGTAACGCCGTTGTCTTTCAGAACTTTCACGACTTCATCGGTGATGAAGCCTTTGGCAATTGCGCCTAAATCTAGTTGCATGCCTTTTTCTTCAAGATAAACGGTTTGCTCTTTGTCGTTGAATTTGACTTTCGTGTAATCGACAAGTTTCAAGGCTTGATCAATTTCGGCTTGGCTTGGTTTGCGGGCATCATCGAAGCCAATGTGCCACATAGAGGTGATTGGGCCAATTGCCATGTCAAAGCCGCCGCGGGAGTCTTTGCTGTATTCATAGGCTTTTTTCAACAAAGGATACAAGTCATCTGAGACTTTGACTGGTTTCACGCCTGCTTCTTGGTTGATTTCATCAATTTCTGAACCTGGTTGGTTGACGGTGATTTTATCGCCTAGTTCTTTGACACGGGCAAAGGCTTTCGGTAAGACGTCTTCTTTGCCATCATCGTAGATGCGAATTTGAACGTAGGTACCAAGCATTGTTTGACGGTCAGAGTATGGTTCTGTATTAATTTTCGCTTCTGGTTTTGAGGAACAAGCAGCTGCCACAAACAGCACTGCTAGAACACTCACCATGAGCAGAAGTTTCTTTTTCATAGGATTCCCTCTTCTTTCCTTCTTTAATTAAAAAATAAGTTCTCTTGCATAGTAGCCTTTTTTGGAAAAAATGAAAAGTCTTTCTCTTGGAAATTCACAAATTTCTGTGAAAAAATTTGTGAAATGATGGACAGAACTAGCGAAGAAAAAGGGGCGGGAAAGTCAGCTAACCGACTTTTTCCCAACCCCTCAATGGTGTCAAGTACTTGCTGAAAAGCATTTCAGGAACTACTTCACGATTCATTTATTATTACTTATTTTGTTACGATGTTGTCAACAACGATTTCAGTTGTGTCGCCTTTTTCAGCAGCGTTCACTAATTGTTGTGCGTAGTTGATGAATGAATGTGTGCTGTGTGTTGCACCAGTTACTACTTCAACACCTGCAGGTGATCCGTCTTCTTCGCCCATTGCTTTAACAAATTCTTTGTTTAATGTTTCGATATATTCTTTTGGTCCAACGCCAGCAACGTCTTTCATTTTGCTTTCGTATTCAGTGTCATCTTTTTTAGATTTGCCGTCAGCGTTCACGTTATCGTAGTTAGATTCAGTCACTTTACCATCTTTCACAGTCATTGAGAATGTTGTGTGGTAGCCGTTTGAGTCATTTTTTTCTTTCAATGAGTACGTACCATCTTTCAATGTTGCCCCATTGTCGATTTCGATTGTGTCTGTGTTACCAGCTTGTGCTGCTTGGATTAATTGTTGTGCATAGTTTTGGAATGATTCAGATGAATGAGTCGCACCAGTTACTACTTCCACACCGCTTGCGCTTTGTGCTTTAACAAAAGAATCGTTTAATTGTTTGATGTATTCTTTTGGTCCAACACCAGATTTTGCTTTCATGCTTTCTTCATACTTAGTGTCTTCTGTTTTAGATTTGCCGTCAGCATTGATGTTGTCATATTTAGATTCAGTGATTTTGCCGTCTTTTACAGTCATTTCAAAGACTGCACGGTAACCATTTTTTTCATTTTTTTCTTCTAATTTATACGTACCATCTTTTAAATCGCCACCGGCAACTTTTTTCGCTGGTGCTGATGATTCAGTTGATTTTTTCGTTTCTGAAGATGCTGCGCTAGAAGAGTTCGTTGTGTTGTCTTTCTTGTCTGCGCCACAGCCTGCTAATACTAAACTAAATAATGCAATTGCCGCAAAACCTTTAACAAATTTATTCACTTTCATTGATAGTCACCTTTTCTTTCATGATTTTCACAAACATTAAAAGTTTGTGATACATTACACATTATAATGGTTTTAAAAACGTTGTCAAGACCATCCCCTAAAAATATTTACATTTCGGTCTTTTTTTCATCAAAAACTCATCGTTGGAGTAAATTTGTTGACAATTAAAATTTATATTAGACAAATTCGTGAAATACTTATATAATGTTAGTCGATTGTGTACTTATTAATCATTATCACTATTTTACTACTTACAATATTAAGGAGCGGATTGTCAATGACAAAGCAAAATATTGTCGTTGTAGGTGCTGGGTATGCTGGCGTTTCAGCTACTAAATTTCTAGCAAAGAAATTTAAAAAAGATACGGACGTAACAATCACATTGATTGATCGCCATTCTTACCACACTATGATGACCGAATTGCATGAAGTAGCAGGCGGACGTGTTGAACCAGAAGCAATTCAATACGACTTACAACGTTTGTTCTCACGCAAGAAAAACGTAAAATTGGTAACAGATACTGTTACTGGGATCGACAAAGAAAACAAAGTTGTGAAAACTTTAGCAGGTTCTTATCCATTTGACCAGTTAATTCTGGGTATGGGTGGCGAACCAAACGACTTTGGAACACCAGGCGTGAAAGAAAATGGTTTCACCTTATGGTCATTTGATGATGCAGTGAAAATTCGTCATCACATTGAAGCAACCGTTGCTAAAGCAGCCATCGAACCAGATGCTGAAGTACGCAAAGCAATGTTAACATTCGTTGTCTGTGGTTCTGGTTTTACTGGGATCGAAATGGTCGGCGAATTAATCGACTGGAAAGATCGTTTAGCGAAAGATGCCAAAATTGATCCAGACGAAATTACATTAATGGTTGTTGAAGCAATGCCAACCATCTTAAACATGTTATCTCGTAACGATGCTGCCAAAGCAGAACGTTATCTAGAAAAGAAAAATGTTCAATTATTATTGAACTCACCAATCGTTGAAGTTGCAGCAGATCACATTAAATTAAAAGATGGTTCTGAAGTACCAACGCATACGTTAATCTGGACAGCTGGTGTGAAAGCAACTTCTGATGCCGCTGACTTTGGTTTAGAAGCAGCACGTGGTAGTCGTTTAGTTGCGAATGAATACATGCAAGCAAAAGGTTACGAAGACAAAAACATTTATATCATTGGTGACTTGGTTTATTACGAAGAAACACCAAATACACCAACTCCTCAAATCGTTCAAGCAGCTGAACAAACAGGTCATACTGCGGCTGCCAACATCGTTGCAGATATTAAAGGCGGCGAAAAACATGCCTTTAAAGGAAACTACCAAGGATTCATGGTTTCCATCGGCGCGAAATGGGGCGTTGCCAACTTATTCGATAAAATTCATTTGAGTGGTTTCTTAGCCATCATTATGAAACATATCGTTAACTTGAAATACTTCTTTGATATTCGTTCTGGTTACTACATGTTCCAATACATTATGCACGAAATCTTCCATATTAAAGATGATCGTTCTGTTGCTCGCGGACATACGTCTCGTTACGGCAATGTCTTGTGGAGTGTTCCGCTACGTGTCTTCTATGGTATGGTTTGGTTAGTCGAATCAATGAAGAAAATTGTCGGCAACGGCGATTACTTGAAACCAAGCACTTGGTTTGGTGACGGTTCTTGGTTCACAGATAAAGTCGTTTTCCCATTCCCTTGGTTACAAGAACAAGTAACAACAGGTGCTTCTCAAGCAACTGAAACAGCAACAACTGCTGCAAGTGGTGCGGCGGATGCGGCGGCAAGCGGTGGTGCCGATGCGGCAACACAAGCAGCGCACTTTGGTTTAAGCTACGCTTACGGCGAAACACCAATGCAAGTGTTTGATCACATGCCTAAATGGTTCGAAAGCGTAATGAAATTTATGATGCCAAACCAAGAAGTTGCTTTGTTCATGCAAAAATTCATGACAATCGTTGAAGTATGTATTGCTTTAGCATTGATTGCTGGTTTATTCACTTGGTTATCAAGTGCTGCTACAATTGGTTTAACAATTGCCTTCTGTTTATCTGGCATGTTCTATTGGGTAAATATCTGGTTTATCTTTGTCGCTTTTGCTTTGATGAACGGTTCAGGCCGTGCTGTCGGTTTAGACCGCTGGGTAATTCCATGGATTCAACGCAAACTTGGTAAAGCGTGGTATGGTACCCCGAAAGCTAGATACGGCGGTAAGTAAGCAATCGATCATCGATTGACAACTACGAGCAAAAGCTGAGACACATGTCTCCAGCTGACTATCATAGGATTTAGTATGTGGGACAGCAGTCAAGCATGACTTTTGTCCCACATATTTTCTTTTATATAATATGGTGGCTCAACTGGAAAAGAATACTTCTTTTCCGTTCATTATGTTATGATAGACAAGAAAAAAACACCAAAGGAGAGAGAAGAAAATGACGATCAAAGAATTCATTAAGAAAAGTCGCTTGAAAACATGGGACGTTATTATTATTGCTGTTTTAGTTCTTGGTTCTTTTCTGCCCCTTGTTGTTTTTGCCATGCAAAACCGTGGTCAAGAAGCGGCTACGTATCAGGCAGTCTTGAAAGTAGACAACAAAGTAATCAAAGTCTTTGACTTAAAAAAGGACGGCCCGCATTATACATATAAATACGAAGCAAAAGACGGTGATTACAACCTGATTGAAGTAGATGGTGATCGTATCCGCGTGAAGGAAGCCAACTGTGCTGACTTAGTGGATGTTCGACGAGGCTGGATTTCCAAACCTGGTGAAACCCCGATTGCCTGTCTACCCCACAATTTGTTTATCACCGTGGAAGCTTCTGATGGGAGTGAAGACGGTAGCTTAATTTATTAAGCACGACAACTATGAGCAAATTACACAAGAATATTTATATTGCTATGCTCGTTGCCCAAGGGGTCATTATTGGCTTAATCGAAAATATGATTCCTTACCCTTTCGCATTTGCTCCTGGGGCAAAGCTCGGTCTAGCAAATTTAATTACTATTATTGCGATTTTCACCATGCGTAAGCGTGATAGTTTTTTCCTAGTCTGTTTACGTTTGATTTTAACGACATTACTGGGCGGTACACTTTCGACCTTTTTCTATAGTGCCAGTGGTGCCTTATTAAGTTATTTCGGCATGTTGCTTGTCAAGCAGCTGGGGCCAAAACGGGTCAGCATTATCGGGATTAGTGCCGTTGGTGGTTTCTTACACAACGTTGGTCAGTTGCTAACGACCTCTTTCTTTGCTCATTCGTGGGCGCCGATGCTGTACTTACCATTTCTATCTCTGTTTGGGTTACTTTCGGGGATTGCCATTGGGATTGCCGCTAATTATTTACTACAACATGTCCAGACGTTACGAAAATTCCAACTGAATTATGAACAAACAACGAAACATAAGTGGAGTCAATTTTTCTAATTGAAAACCTGTCCGCCACAATTAAAGGAGTCATCTTATGAATATACATCCTATGTGGAATACCTATCCTACGTTATCAAAAGAATTAACAACTACTCTTCGCTTGATGGAACAAGCGGTTCAAATCGATAATCAAGAGATTCAAGCTGCTGTCCATGACATGATTCATTCTGGCGGCAAATTGCTACGTCCAGCCTACCAACTGTTGTTCTCTTATTTTGGTGAACAGCGGGACCCTAAAAAGGCGACAGCGTTAGCGGCTTCCATTGAATTACTGCATACCGCCACGTTAGTTCACGACGATATTGTCGACGAAGCCGATACGCGTCGTGGCTTGCCAACATTGCGTTCGCGCTTTGGAAATAGCACAGCCGTGTATACAGGCGATTATCTTTTTGTTTGCTGTTTCAAGCTCTTATCTGATTATTCTTCTTCATTAAAAAGCATTCAATTAAATTCGCGCAGTATGGAAAAAGTCCTGACTGGTGAGCTTGGTCAAATGGACAATCGCTATAATTTCGAGGTAACGATTGACCAATATTTAAAAAATATTTCCGGGAAAACAGCGGAATTGTTTGCGCTAAGTTGTTTTGTCGGTGCCTATGAAAGTGGCACCTCCCAACGTTTTGCCAAACGTTGTGGTGAAATCGGCGAAAATATCGGACTGGCTTTTCAAATTATTGATGATATTTTGGACTATACACAAACTGCTGACGCTATCGGCAAACCCGTCTTAGAAGACGTACGTCAAGGCGTGTATTCTTTGCCCTTGATTTATGCACTTGAAGCCAATCGTGAAGTCTTGTTGCCACTTTTAATGAAAAAAGAAGCCTTGACCGATGAAGAAACACAGGAAATTTATCGTCTTGTCCATGAACTAGGTGGCGTAGAAAAGGCCCAACAATTAGCCACTCATTACACAGAAAAAGCGCTGAAAGAAATCAGCAAACTTCCTGAAACAAAGGCCCAAGCGAAAGAACAATTGTATGAAATTACACAAACGATTTTGACAAGAGAAAATTAAAAAAGCCGCTGGATCCTATTGAGGATTTAGCGGCTAGCTTTTTAGGTGATATCTTGGTATAATAAACACGAAGAGAGCGTACTAGACATACGCTCTCGGGTAGACCGTTTAAGACGGTAGCTTTAATTGTGGATAAATAAACCCGTCAATCCTTGCTAAAGATTATGACGGGTTTATTTTTTGTCGTTTTTATTACTGATTTTGACAATTAATGTTGCGAAAGCAATCGCAAGCATCAATGCTTCAAAGACAGTCACTACTATTCCTTTCTAGGGAAAGAGCAAACAAGCAAAAACATTGGCAGTCCCCCTTTTTTGAGAAATTGCCACCGTCATAAACTTCCTACTTGTGTAGTATAACACATTTGTACCTTCCTAGAATACGCTTACTTTTTTATTTACTATTCGACTTTTCCGTTTCAACTTGCTATAATAAACACAAAGAGAGCGTACTAGACATACGCTCTCGGGTAGACCGTTTAAGACGGTAGCTTTAATTTATTGGTTAATAAACCCGTCAATCTTCGCTAAAAGTTATGACGGGTTTATTTTTTGTTGTTTTTATTACTGATTTTGACAATTAATGTTGCGAAAGCAATCGCAAGCATCAATGCTTCAAAGACAGTCACTACTATTCCTTTCTAGGGAAAAAGCGAACAAGCAAAAACATTGGCAGTCCCCCTTTTTTGAGAAATTGCCACCGTCATAAACTTCCTACTTGTGTAGTATAACACATTTATGCCTTCCTAGAATACGCTTACTTTTGTAATAAAAATCGCGCACCGTTTACTGGGATAAAACGATTCAGCCAACTAAAATTTTTTAGACTAAACAGACCGACCATCAAAAAAGATGGTCGGTCTGTTTAGTCTATTGCTCCGCCTTTACTCCTTCTCCGACAATGCTCGCCAGACATCAAATGTTTGTTTTAAGCCTTGGACATTATGAACACGTAAAATTTCTACGCCTTGTTGTGCTGCATACAAGGAAGCAGCGGCTGAACCAAAATCACGGTTGGCTGGTTCTGGTTCGTTCGTTAAAGCGCCGATGGTTCGTTTGCGAGAAACGCCGTACAGTAACGGATAATTTTGGTAGCGAAAGGCGTTAGGATCTTTTAACAGTTGAAGGTTTTCTGCGACAGTTTTATGAAAGCCAATCCCTGGATCGAAACAAATTTTTTCTAAGGAAAGCCCATATTTTTGGCATTGTTCAATTTTTTCTGTATAAAATTGGTGCAACTCTTCTTTTAAAGAAAGGGATTGGTGTTTTCTGGAATGCATAATCACAACTTGGACTTCAGGATATTGTGCGAGGACTTCTGCCATCCCCGGAGTGTCTAATCCTTTGATGTCATTAATCATTGTGGCGCCAGCTTGGATCGCGGCTTCTGCTACTTCGGGATAGTAGGTATCCACAGAAATCGGCGCTAGCGAAGTCTCACGTATTTTTTTTATTAATGGTAATACTCGGTCTGCCTCAACTTGTGGAGAAACTTCTTCGTAGCCAGGACGTGTGGATTGGCCGCCAATGTCTAAAATACCGGCCCCCGCTTCTAGTAGATGAAGCGCATGTTGATAGGCCACGTCGACCGTTGTGTAGCTACCGCCATCAGAAAAAGAGTCGGGGGTCGTGTTGACAATCCCCATAATTTGGTAATTCTTTTTTAAATCAATCATTGTCACATTGCTCCTTTATCTGCTGAATCATCTTTCGTAAAGCCCGCATTCTAGGACTTATCTTCATTCGTTCACTCGTGGACAACTCCGCTAAGGTTTTGCCTCGGTCTGGTAAATAAATAATCGGATCAAAGCCATAACCACCTGTACCGCGCGGTTCAACTAATTCACCAGTCAAAGTGGCTTCCGTTTGCAACAGTTTGTCGTCATCGAGTACATAGACCAATGTGGCTGATAAGGTTAACTCTCGAGTCGACTGTCGCCCTTCAAATAAGTGCAACAGTTCGCGGTTCTGTTCTTCCGGATTGGCTGAATGGAAAAAGCGGCTTGTATGAATACCTAATAAATCAGGAAAATCAGTTAACGTTAAGCCGCCATCATCACCTAACACTGGGCGGCCAATTAATTGTTGGAAAAAGCGAGCTTTTAGATAAGCATTTTCAGCATACGTAGTGCCAGTTTCTGCAGGTTGTTCTTGACTGGTGGTATACTTTCGATAAGAGACAAGTTGAATAGCGGGGTCCTTAAGTCCTGATTGCATTTCTTTTAACTTACCTTGGTTATTCGTGCCAACAATGATTTCCATTTTCTAACGTATCTCCATTAAAAATTGATTTTTCCACTCTTGTTCTTTAAATAGTCCGGTAAATTGAAATGTTTTGGTGCTACTTTGTGGTGTTTTCACGCCGCGCATCGTCATACACATATGTTCCGCTTCAATGGCTACTGCAATGCCTTTGACGGGAATATTTTCTTGGAGTTTGCGGGCAATTGTCACTGTTAAATCTTCTTGAACTGTGGGACGTTTGGCACAATGTTCTACTAATCTTGGTAACTTGCTTAGTCCCAATACTTTGCCACCTTCTGGCAGATAAGCGACATGTACTTTTCCATAAAATGGCAATAAATGGTGTTCACACATTGAATAAAAGGCAATATCTTTTACTAGAACCATTTCGCCTTCATTTAAGCTATCAAATAATTTATAATCATCAAATTCAGGTTCGGTTAATCCACTAAAAACTTCTGCATACATTTTAGCTACGCGTTTGGGTGTATCAATGAGTCCTGCCCGTTGAGTATCTTCCCCCACTGCTTCTAAGATTGTGGTAACTGCCTGCTCAATTTGCGCTTGTTTTTCCTGCTCCATCTCTACCATTCCTTTTCGCTTACTCGCACTTCTTCTTGATTGCCACTGCGCTGAATCCACGTAGCTATTGGCGTGCCCAATAGTTGTTCCTCTGCGTAAACATCACTTAAGGGAATCAAAACAAATGACCGTTTTGTTAATTCTTGATGAGGAACTTGTAGGTGGGGCAACGTGACTGACTGCTCCCCTAATAATAAAATATCAATATCAATAATCCGCGGACCCCAGTGAATTAATTTTTTACGTTTCATTGCTTGCTCAATCCCTTGGGTAACAGCCAATAACTCTTCAGCGGTATAGCTAGTATCAATTTTCAATACGGCGTTCAAAAAATCATCTTGGTCTGTATAGCCGTAAGGATCCGTTTCATAAAGTTTTGAAGAAGCCACGACCTGAATCTGCGGGTCTTCGTTTAAATAATTGCGGGCTTTCACTAAATTTGCGTATGGATCGCCGACGTTACTACCTAATGCTACATAGCCAATCATCTATACTTCTCGCTCCATTTCAATTTCAATATTGTCAAAAAGGCCGGGCATCGGCACACTATATTTTCTAATTTTAATGATAATTTTGTTCAATTGTTCTTGATAATCTGCGGAAATATCATCTAAAATAGCACTCGCTAAACCTTCGATTAAATCGTACGAGTGATTGTTTACTCGTTGGGCAATCAATTCATTCACTTCGGCATAATTGACTGTTTGGGTGACATCATCTGTTCGCCCTGCCTCGGCTAGCGACAACTGCATTTCAAGGTCGATTTCTACTTGCTGTCCTAGACGTTTTTCTTCTGCCAAAACACCATTTTTTGTGAAAAATTTCAAGTTGTTGATTCTAATTTTATCCATCCTCTAACTCCCTACCCTCTGTTTTGCTGATTTTTTTAATCATAGCATATTTCTTGGAAAAGTCAGTAGTTAAAAGATGGAAAAGTGGTTATTGGTATGATATAAAAAATTACTTTTTACGAATCCAATAGTATAACTCGTGTATTCAAAAAAGAGCGTTGCATCAGCAACGCTCTTTTTTGGGGTCTATTCGCCTTTTATCGCATTGTTACAAATTCTTCTGAGCCTGTTGGATGAATCGCAACAGTATTATCAAAATCTGCTTTGGTCGCGCCCATTTTAATAGCGACTGCAAAGCCTTGTAGCATTTCGTCAACACCGATGCCGATGCCATGCAAACCGACAATTTTTTCTTCTTTGCCGACACAGATTAATTTCATGTCGCATTTTTGACGGTATTCTCCTAAAGCGAAATACATTGGTGTAAAGCTAGAGCGATAGATTTTCACTTGGTCTTCACCATATTCTTCAAGCGCTGCTTTTTCCGTCAAGCCAATTGTCGCAACTGGTGGATGGGTAAAGACCACCGTTGGTACCAAGTTATAATCCAAATATAAATCGGTTTGTCCGTTAAATAAGCGTTCAGACAGGCGCCGACCAGCGGCAATCGCGACTGGCGTTAAGTCGATTTTCCCAATGACATCGCCGACTGCGTAGATGCCATTTTGCGTGGTATTTTGGAATTTATCTACTTTGACGTAGCCTTTTTCATCAAGGGCTACTTTCGTATTTTCTAAGCCTAATTGATCCGTGTTCGGCTGACGGCCTGTCCCGAAAATCACGGCATCTGTCGTGATTGATTCACCATTTTCAAATGTAATAACGTACTCATTCTGCGCCGTTTTTTCAATTTTAGCTGGTGTTGCATTCGGATGAATTTGCATGCCCATTTCTTGATAGCGTTCTACGACTTTTTCAGAAAGCATGTCATCAAAGCTTCGTAATGGTCGTTCATGACGGAAGGCCCAATGTGTTTCCGCGCCTAAGCCATGTAAGGTTCCTGCTAATTCGGCTGCGATGTAACCTGCACCGACAAAGACCACACGTTCTGGCATTTCTTCTAACGCAAAGAAGCCGTTTGAATCTAAGGCATATTCTTCTCCTGGAATACCTAGTTTTTTCGGACGACCACCTGTCGCGATTAAAATGTGCGGCGCCGTATATTCTGTCCCATTGACTTCAATTGTTTGCTCCCCAGTAAACGTAGCGTAACCATGGATACGTTCAATGTTGTTACTGTCTAAACCACGATTATACGCACCATGTAAGAAGTCGATATATTTTTCACGATTTTCAACTAATTGTTTAAAGCTAAAATTTTTGATTTCAACATCAAACCCGTAGCCTGCTGTGTCTCTTTCCATCATTTCCATCATGCTGCTGGCTTGCCACATGACTTTTTTAGGCACACAACCAACGTTGACACAGGTCCCACCAATTTCGTTGCCCTCAATTAAAAGGACGTTAGCTCCGTGCATTCCTGCGCGGTTAGCAGAAGCAATCCCGCCACTACCGCCACCAATAACAATATAATCATAGGTTTTCATTTATTCTGGCTCCCTTTCAATTTGAACTTTCTCCCTTATTATCGCAAAAAATAGCAAAAAAAGACAGTCGTATTACTTACTTTTGTTTAGTTTTCTGCTGCTTCTGTTTCATGGATTCGTTCCGTAAAAGCACTGGGGGAAAGGAATTCAATCGTAGCATTGTCGAAGGGAATTCCTAAATCTTCTTTCGTTACGTTTGGATTCATTGTAATGACGTAAAGTGTTTTGCCTAAGGAAAGTGCAATCCCAATTTCTAAATAACTTAGTCGGTCAAAGTCACCATTAATAAAAACGTAGGTTGCTTCGTGAAGATACCGTTTTATCACTTCAATATCTGTAAACATTCCGGTTTGAACACAATCGGCTAACCCGAAGCCCACACCCCCCGCACAGCCATGCTCATCTTCAAACAGCTGAGGATCTACCAAAAGGTCCGTTTGAATACGAGGGTTTTGACCAATTTGGTAGGCGAATAATTTAGCCATAGTTATTCCTCCTTCTTTTTCTTTTACTATAGCACAAAAAGGAAACCCTCATATGCCAGAGGATTTCCTTTCTTTTAATACATATTCCCAACCACTTTTACTCGTAAGCGGGTTGCATTTTCTGGATGATAGGCGAGTGGTGTTTCTTCCACCTCGACTAACTCGATTGTGCCAGGAACTGCACCCGCAAGTTCAGCTTGTTGGACGGCTTTTTCTTGGGCATCGGCCAACGCCGCGTCTCGTTGGATTTTTGAATAGACATAAATTTGTTCGTATTGTCCGCTAATCTGAGCGATAGAGGCACCGATGGCATTCGCCACTGCCCCGTTTTCGTTGCGAATTAGCGCTTTAACGCCTGTCAATTCTTCGGGGATGATAATACTTCCACCACCAACTAAAACGACCGTCACGTCTGCAGAACTGGTTTTCATGCGATCAATCGCTTCACTGACCAATTCGCCAATTTTTTGGTACACTTTTTCCGCAAACGCTTGGTCTAAATGAGCCACTTTACTAGAATCACCAACTTGGGCATGGCCTAAGCGAACCGCAATATCAGTGGTCGTTAATTGTGTGCCGCCAAAAACAAGGGCCTCTTGTGTAATACGGTAGCCGACACTATCGGGGCCAACTGTCACAGAACCATCTGGTTGTTCACGCACTAGACTGCCGCCGCCGACACCGATTGACACGATATCTGGCATTCTAAAATTGGTCCGTACTCCGCCAACATCAACGGCCAGTGAAGATTCTCTTGGAAAGCCATCCACTAACACGCCAATGTCTGACGTTGTGCCACCAACATCTAAAACAACCGCATCTTTCAAACCAGCTAAGTAAGAAGCGCCACGAATACTATTTGTTGGTCCACAAGCAATGGTTAAAATAGGAAACTGTTTGGCATACGTTAACGACATTAACGTACCATCATTTTGACATAAGTACACTTGGGCGTGATGAATTTTTTCTTGTTCTAAGGCTTGTTCAAAGCCTTCGCTGGTCACTTTAATTACTTTGTGCAACGCAGCATTCAAAATTGTCGCATTTTCCCGTTCAATTAAACCGACAGACCCAATCATTGAGGAACAAGATACAGGAACATCTGCCCCTAACACTTCCTTCGCAAGTGCTTGAACAAACAATTCTTGGTCATTTTTTAAAGAAGAAAAAACGCCAATTACTGCGATTGCTTCTACTTCTCCTCGCCAAGAGGCCAAAATCCCACGTAATTCTTCTTCGTCCAGTGCAGTCAATGGTTGTCCATCATATTCGTAGCCGCCATGTGCTAAAGCATACGTTTCTGAAAGAGTGTCCACTAAATCCTTGGGCCAAGCTGTGTAAGGCAAGACCGAAGCGGTTGCTGGATAGCCCAAACGAAGGACCCCAACTTTTGCTAATTTTTTTCGCTCAACAATGGCATTCGTACATTGGGTCGTGCCCAACATTGCATGTGTGACTTTGGTTGGGTCCACTGCTGATTCTGCCAAGACTTTATTTAAGGCACCGGCAATCCCTGTTTGAATATCATCGGTTGTTGGAACTTTCACTGAATGAATCAAGTTTAATTGATGATCTAAAATAACAGCATCTGTATTTGTGCCGCCGACATCGATACCGATTTTATACATTTATTTGTCCTCCTTCGCTACTAAGTTTTCTAGTGGTTGATAATCCATTTCGTAGCCGAAATACCGAGGACCCACTGTTTCGATACCTTTTTTCGTTCGCCAAGCGGCATTCGCTTTCAAGCCCATTACTTGGACACGTTTGCCGTATTTCAAGCTTTCTGTTGTCACAGGCGTTAAAGTTTCTAAATCTACCATACAAATCAAATCAGGCGTCATCGCAATCACCTGACCATCTTTCTCGGCAATTAAATTTTCATTTTGAAAATGGACGACTGCTTCTGAACCAGCATCACTGTTTAAGCCACTCAATTTGACACGTCCCAAATTGAAGCCACCTTTTACTTCTCGTTCCACATCTAGAATTTTTCCTTGGAACAATTCAAAGCCATACGTAACTTCTACTAATGCTTGGCGTTTTTCTTGTTCATCTGCATAGGTACCTCGAATCACTTTGCCAATTTCTTCTGATAATGTCACGATGTTGTGAATACCATAGTCTTGTAATTGTTTGCCTGTCGCGGGATAAATGCTCACTAAAGCACTGGCGCCCATTTCAACCGTTTGAACACGAGCAAGACGTTCTGTCCAAGTATTATCAATCGTTTCCATAATGCCAATATTTCCTTTTTCATCGGTAATTGCCATAGGGGTCGCTGACATCCCATTCAAATGGAACGTTACCATAGGCAATTCTGGAAAGGCCCGCCCCATACCATCACAATCCACCAAGGGAATGCCTAGCTTCGCTGCAACAACAATTGGAATCATTGAATTGACGCCCCCAGCTTCCATTGGAAAGGTTCCCGCAATCGTTTCTTGGTCTAAATATTTTCCTAACTTCTCAAAGACACGGACGAATTCGTCGCCTTTGGGAAATTTTTCAATTGCGACAGATGGGGCACCCATCATTGCGGCGGGTAGGAAAAAATCCTCCGCGGCAATTTCTTCTGGAGAAACCAGTTTGACAGGTCCGTTTTCTTCGATGGCGGACAAAGCCATCATTTTACCAATGTAGGGATCACCGCCACCTCCTGTCCCTAAAAAAGCTGCTCCTGTAGCTATATTCTCAATTGCTTCTGCATCTAAATAACGCATTCTCCGACACTCCTCTTCTTCATTCCATTTCTAATGATTCGGTGTTCGTCTGTTGACGTTTTGCACCGAAATAATAAATAACAAACGATAAAACAATGCCAATTAGCGGTTGGTTAGGCAATTGAGGGGCATTGGGAAAGAAACTCATAATCACCGGAATGCCCCCCACTGCAGCACCAATTAGCCATGAAAAAACACCTAATTTATTCACGCCAGGCGTTGGCTGCCATTTGGTTCGATCACCTTTGTTAATCAACCAATAGGCAGCAATCATTACACCAGCCACTGGTGGAACCATCGCAGAAAGGACAGACATAATCGGCGTAAAGTAATTTAAAATCCCCACGACTGCTAATAAGGTTCCAATGGCGCCGGCCGCACCGACAGCGACTTTTTCTTTTTCTTTTGGAATATCAAAGACATTAATCAAGGCCAGTCCGCCAGAAAAAGCATTCACGGCATTCGTGGTCCAAGTTGCTAAAATTAGCGCAATAATTCCTAAAAATGGAAAACCGAGATTCATAAAAACTTCCGTGATATCTGCGGTGTTCGAAGCAATGGTCAAGACCGCACCAACGCCAATCATCAACAAGCCTGTCGGTAAAATCCCTAAGGTGGCCGCTTTAACCACATCTTTACGAGAAGAAACATATTGAGAGTAATCTCCAGCAATTACTGCGCCTAATGCAAAAGAACCGACAGTCATTGAAAGACCTGACATAAAGCTTCCTGCTGTTTGAGGTGTATATTGACTAACAGCTTCCCAACCGTTGTTTCTTAACGAAGCCACCAAGCCATAAAGACAAACCAGAACTAACACAGGAACCGCAAAATAATTCAGAATTTTCAATATTTTTATGCCATAAAGAGCCGAAATAAGCATGATAATTCCCCAGATTAAGGAAGAAAGCGACACAGGTAAATCAATGCCGTAAATTTTTAAAAAGTTCGTGAAGGCGCCGCCGCTGACATTGGCTTGCAAACCAAACCAACCTAAGCAAGCAATCGCTAGAATAATGGAAATAATCTTTTGCGAACCTTGAATGCCAAACACTTGAGAAGCGACTTTGACAGAAGGTTCTTGTAAGTCGGAACTTTGAATTCCTTGTAAAATCATTAAAATAACAATAATACCGTAACCAATAAATCCTGTTAACAAAGCTTCCCATAAAGGCATGCCTGCAACTAACGTTCCTCCAATAATTAATCCTGGCACGCTAATCATTGCGCCCGCCCAAACAAATGCTAAGCTAAGCCACGATTGTTGTTGCTCGTTTTTTAATTTCATTCTCATTCCTCCTTAATTATTTTTTCAATTATAACGAAAAATCAGTCATAGGTCTTTTTCAAATTGAAAAAAATATCGAGGAAGTTTTGGCTTAAAATAAAAAAGCAGACAAATCGGCTACTGCCGATTGTCTGCTTTTTTCATTCATTCGTGACCAAGCGATATAAGATCATCGCCAAATAGACTTCATAGGCTTCGGCGGCGTTAGTCATATCATAGCCGAGCGCTTCATTAATTTTACTGATACGATATTTGACCGTATTTTTATGAACAAATAGGCGTTCGCCGCATTCTTTAAAATCACTACTTGCATCTAGTAAAAACGTCCCTAATGTCATTAACTGCTCTGATTCTTTTAAGAGAGGTTGGATAACTGCTAAGCGTTGTTGGATTGCTTCTTCTCCTGCTTGGAGACACGTCATCATTTGTTGAACTGTACGAATTTCCGCGATTGATAACACTTTTCTTTGTGGATAGACGCGCTTTAAAAACGGCGCGACTTGATTAGCGGTTTGGTAGCTGACACGCACTTCAGTCGTGTTACGAACTTTCGGACAAAGGATGATTTCACCTAAATAGTCCTGATAGTCTGTGGCTTGCAAGTATTCTTTACTAATCGTGGCTTCAGGCTGTTTGTGTAAATAATTACCTAAGAGAACAATCAGGTAATTTTCTGTTTGCTGGACAATCGTTGTTTGGTAATAGTAACGTAGGAAATCTTTCAAATCTTGCTGAATAGCGTGGATTTCTTGTCCTTGTTGCCAAATGGGCAAAAGCCACATCGTTTCGACAGAAGAAATATTAATCATTAATTTTTTGGCTAATTGGTACATCTTATCACTTTCATCGTTAATGATTGCTTGGACTAAGGC
Organism: Enterococcus sp. DIV2419; assembly: GCF_051711865.1. NCBI lineage: Bacteria > Bacillati > Bacillota > Bacilli > Lactobacillales > Enterococcaceae > Enterococcus > Enterococcus sp. DIV2419. The sequence goes on along the minus strand of NZ_JBIONS010000001.1, from coordinate 239,173 downwards.
ATACTCACTGACTTCGTCATAGTTTTTCCCCCATAAATTCAGAGCCATCTGAACGACTTCCACCGCTTGATTCATCTCAAAAGAGGTTAACTGCTCTTCTTCTCGAATGAAGTAAAGCTTCAATGTTTGTCCATCTTTCTGAGGAAGTTTTTGCGAGGTAATGAAGTAGGTCGTTTCTCCCAGCGCTACTTTCTCTTGTGATTGATAAAGTAACTTGGTTAAGGGCAATTTCGTGCTTCGCGGCCAATTGATGGTGCTGATGATTTCATTGGTATAGGTGGTTAACGCAATATTGACTTTTAAAAAATCGGATAGGATTTTCAAGGTCATTTCCACACTGCGGTTTTGTTCAGGCAAAAGGGAAACTTTTTCCAAGAGGTCCGTTGCAAAAGAAGTCATTTTATTTTTATTGACTAACAATTTCATGACTTCATAGATGACTTCGTTATAGCGTAATGTGGGATCGTTTTTAGGCATTTGGATTAAAATAAAACCTAAAGAATCCGCTAATTGAATCACTTCCTCTGCAACTTTCGGTACGATAATCCCGACGTAGTACAAGATTAGGCCTACTTCGCCTAATTCATGGAGATGCCGAATCGTTTCACATTGCTTCACCACATCATGACGAATGGCACAAAATGAACCAATCAAAATTTCGCCAGCATGGTATTCATTTGTTTTGTGAAGTTTTTCCGAAAACAAAGACATATCAGAGACTTCTAAAAAAGAAAGAGAAGCAACAGATGTGTCCAATTGGTTTTTACCAGAAAGTACCGTTGCTTCTCGCAAAGACGGTAATTTTAATAAATCATTCACGCGGACACTCATATTTACTCCTCCTTTTGGCTGGTTTATTTTTTCTTACGAATCATATCGCCGACTGCAACAGGTTGCGTCACTTCCATTGTTAATAACATCATGGGATTAGGTGCCCGATCGATCGCTTCACCGTCTTCATTATACATCTCTTTAACGGTTTGGTGGAAATGGGTAAACCCGGGACCATAAAATTCAATTTCATCGCCGACACTGAAAAGGTTCCGTTGACGAATTGTCGCGACTTGCGTCTTTTCGTTGTACGCAATCACTTCGCCAACAAATTTATATTGTGGAATTTTACGACGTTCGCCGAATAATTGTTCATTTTCACTTGGTGTATTGTAATAAAATCCAGTTGCTAATTCACGTTGTGCTACTTTCCATAATTCATCAATCCACTCTTGTTGGCAGACATAGTTTTCAGGATCTTCCATGTAAGAATCGACGGCTTTTTTATACACATTAGCGACTGTCGAAACATAGTGAATGGATTTCATGCGGCCTTCAATTTTAAAACTATCGACACCATTTTCAATTAATTCTGGAATATGTTCAATCATAGACATATCTACGGCACTCATTGAAAACTCTTCTTCAACTTCCCCTTCACTGGTTTTGCTCCGACGTTCTGTCCCAAAAGGCATATCAAATAACTCATATTTCCAGCGACAAGATTGAGAACAACCGCCACGATTGGCATCCCGCATCGACATATGATTGGACAAAGTACAACGTCCTGAATATGAAATACACATTGCTCCATGAATAAAGGCTTCAATCTCAATGTCCGTATTTTCACGAATCGCTGCAACTTCCTCCATTGAAACTTCGCGCGCTAAAACCACACGTTCTAAGCCTTCATTTTTCCAAAATTCTAATGTTTCATAGTTGGTTGCTGAAGCTTGTGTCGATAAATGGATAGGTAAACCTGGTGCTTCTGTCGCACAAATTTCGATTAAAGCTGGATCGGAAACAATCACAGCTGAAATTCCGATGTCTCGCAATTCTCTGAAAAACGCTCCTGCCCCTTCCTGGTTTCCTTCATGAGTGACCATATTGGCAGCGACATAAACTTTCGCATTATGTTCGCGGGCAAAGGCTACGCCTTCCGCCATTTCTTCTGGCGTGAAATTTCCTGCGCGGCTACGCAGACCGTAGGCATTCCCTCCGATATAAACGGCATCGGCACCGTAACGAATTGCGACTTTTAGTTTTTCTAGCGTCCCGGCTGGAGCCAACACCTCGGGACGCTTCAATGTTCGTTCTGTCATTACTTTCATGTTCTTCTTCCCCTTAAATGAATCAATTTATTTTATTGCATCGGCACTTAAATCAAAGAAACCATTGTCTAAGCCACGACCTGTTGGATGTAATTTTTCAATTTCAGCTGTTGCATGAGCTGCTTGATCTTCTGACCAAGTTCCCGCTTCAAGTGCTGCTTTCGCTTCAGCAAATAAGCGAGCAATCGCGACAAAATTTTCACCTGGCGTGTAAAGGCCATCGAGCTTCCATGTGCGATAGTGATGGTCATACAAGTTTGTTAACTCATTCATCAAGTTCACATCGTTATTGGCAAAAATATGCGTACCATGACTATCTTCATAAATGGAATAGTGGGTTTCTGGTTTTTTGGGTTCAGAAATAAACAGCCCTTCGTCTTTCGTAACCCCTTTGTCGTTCTTTGTGTAATTGTAGTAATTTTGAATTAATGGGCGTTTCGATTGATGAATACACGTCGCCCCATAGACAAGAATTTCAGCTGGAACTGCTAAGTTTTCTTCCATTGCGACCATTTCTTCAAAAGGTACTTCCCGAGCTAGAACAGCTCCGATGGCTCCTCGTTTACTCCAAAAATTGATTTGACGTGAGCTCGTTACTAAGGTTTCGCCATCATAAACGTAAGGAATTTCTAATCCATCTCGTTGCATAATAAACACAATACCCGGATCACCCAAAGTAATTTTATCGACGTTGATTTCTTTTAAAAATGTCAGATACTCTGGGACTAATTTCATTTTTTCAGGGTGCATAATGCCATTTACTGCAACTAGCACTTGTTTGCCCATTTCATGTGCACGTTTCACAATCTCGCGTTGTTCATCTCGTGTAAAAGATACGGGCAAACGCAACCCGAATGTTTCTTCTCCAATATATAATGTATCCACACCTGTTGCGAGTAATTCTACAGCCTGCTCAACAGATTCTGCAGTTGCAATCAGTTCAATCATAAATATAGCCTCCTTCTTTATGACCGTTTAATAGTATCATACGTTCACAAACTTTAAAAGAGCCTATCTGTATTAAACGTACATTTTTCACAATGTTTCCGAAAAAATTTTGGTAGAGAAGCGCCATCCGCTTACCTACCAAATGCTCTTTTTTTTAATTACTGGTCATCTGTTCTTTGGTCACTCGTTCAAGTGATATTTTCGTTCATAAAACGTTACTACAACGGTGAATAGCCACGCTGCTGCTAAGCCTAACAAGCTGCCTAAAACAATCCCTAAAAAGCGGAATTGAATCAACGTTATCACGTACTGCTGACGAACGAGCAATGAAAGCATCAGAGCCATAGGCGTTGTGAAAAATTGCGCCAATCCATAATTACGACGAATAAAATACTCAACGGTCACAAATAAGATTGTAATCACGACAATCGATTCAAAAGTTGTCAAAGCTAAATTAAGCAGAAAAGCGGAAATAACCAATCCAATCGTTGTGCCAAAAATTCGCTGAATATTTCGCTGCTTAATCGCACGTAAATTGTCTCCTTGTAAAATGGATGCACAGGAAACGACTAGCCAATATGGATTCTGTAAATGTAAACTTTCGCTGATATATACAGCAAAAAATAAGACAAAGCTATAATATATGCTATCTAATGGCGCTTCTGGATGCCGATAAATTCGTTCCCGTAATGATCGCTTAGCTAGCGGGGCACTGATTTCCTTCTCTGTAAAATGCAACACTAGTGCAAACAAAATGGAAAAGCCAATGCCTAATAACATACAGCCACTCATGAACGGAATTTTTGCTAACGGAATGCTCGTACTGGCACCCATCGCTGTCACCATCACACCAAAGAAGGCCCCTGGTTTTGAAATATCGTAGACTTCAAAGAAAAAGCGGCCACCAAAACCGACCAGGGCAACAACAATGGGAATGAGCCATGCAATATGGGTCGATAACATGCCTAACAAATTTCCTAAAAAAAGGTAACTACCGACCACAGATAAACGAGTCATTAACTGTTTTAATGGTAGCGGCTGATAATATAAAAAAGTAAAAATACCTAACGAGCCAAAGCTTGAAATCAATAATTGATGATTGATATAGCCCAAAAAAAGAATGCTGAACATAACCAAGCCAGCAAACACTAGTCGAAAAGGATTATCCTTTGGACGTTGATAATGTAGTAATTCTCGAAAAAAAGATTGTTCCATTCCATCACCCCTCCTTATTAACGTAGCACAGAAAAATCAATCTGGCAATTCTCAAAAAGAAATCGCCACTGGAAAATAGAAAAAGGAGCGTGGGACAAAAATCACTTTGGATTTTTGCTCCACGCTCAAAAACTGATACACGGCGAGAACAGAAGCAACCCCTTCGGCTTATTTCTCGGAGTTAAACACTTCTGTCCCGACCTCCTTTGCATCTCATCTATACAGTTTGTAATTCTTTCGCTTCTGTTTTTGGTGCTTTTGGTGCCCGCACATTTAACGTAATTTTGCCTTTGCTAGCGCCTAAAGTTACTTTATCCCCTAACTGAATTTGACCAGAAAGAAGGGCTTCACTTAAACGATCTTCCACTTCTTTTTGCAAGGCCCGACGAATTGGACGTGCGCCATATTCTGGATCAAACCCGACTTTACCAATAACTTCAATTGCAGCTGGTGTGATTTTCACTTTAACCTCTTGTTCGGCCATCCGTTTCACGACAGATTGACTCATAATTTTCACGATTTCATGAATTTCCTCTTGTTTCAAGGAATGGAATACAACCGTTTCATCAATTCGGTTTAAGAATTCTGGACGGAAGGCTTTTTTCAATTCTTCCATGATTCGTTTTTGCATTAATTCATGATTTTTAGAAATGTCTTTCACATTGAAGCCGACATGTTTTTCTTCACGAATCGCTGTTGCCCCTAAATTGGAGGTCATGATTAAAATCGTGTTACGGAAATCGACTTTTCGTCCTTTGGCATCCGTTAAATGGCCATCATCTAAGACTTGTAATAAAATATTAAAGACATCTGGATGGGCTTTTTCTACTTCATCTAGCAAAATAACGGAATAAGGACGTTGACGAATTTTTTCAGTTAGTTGGCCGCCTTCTTCGTAGCCGACATAACCTGGAGGAGAACCGATTAAACGGCTAGTGCTGTATTTTTCCATAAACTCAGACATGTCCACGCGAATCAAAGCTTCTTCGCTGCCAAACATCGCTTCGGCTAAGGCTTTGGCAAGTTCCGTTTTCCCAACCCCTGTTGGTCCTAAGAACATGAAGGAACCAATCGGTCTTGCTGGGTCTTTCAAGCCACTACGCGCACGACGGATAGCGCGTGAAACAGCTTCAACTGCTTCATTTTGGCCAACGACCCGTTGATGTAAAATGGTTTCTAATTCCATCAATCGTTCGCTTTCTTTCTTCTCTAGCTGCTGCAAAGGAACGCCTGTCCATTGTGAAACGACTCCAGCCACATCTTCTTCTGTTACTTGCGTACTGTAACCAGACAGACTTTTTTCTTTCACTGCAATCAATTCTTCTAGTTTTTCCATCACTTGTTTTTCTTTTTGACGAATCCGAGCAGCACTTTCAAATGATTGGTTTTGAATGGCCTCTTCTTTTTCCGTAATTAATTGAGAAATTTCGGTACGCAATTCATTAATTTCTGAAGGTTGATCTGCCTTATCTAAACGAACTTTTGCTGCAGATTCGTCCATTAAATCAATTGCTTTATCTGGTAATTGGCGGTCATTTAAATAGCGAATCGATAATTGAACCGCTGCATGTAGAGCTTCATCTGTAATTTCTACGCCATGATGTTTTTCATAGCGTGAACGCAAGCCTTTTAGAATTTCTTCTGCTTCTTCTGGCGTTGGTTCTGCTACTTGAATACGGGCAAAACGACGTTCCAAAGCGGCATCTTTTTCAATATATTTTTGGTATTCATCCAGAGTTGTCGCACCAATTGTTTGCAACTCACCACGTGCTAAAGCAGGTTTTAAAATATTTGAAGCATCAATCGCCCCTTCTGCACCGCCAGCACCGATCAAGGTATGCAATTCGTCGATAAATAAAATGACTTGTCCATCTTGATAGATTTCATCGACAACTTTTTTCAAGCGATCTTCGAACTCACCTCGATATTTAGTTCCAGCAACCAAGGCACCCATGTCTAGCATCATTAAACGTTTGCCTTGCATATCTTCAGGGACTTCCCGGTTGACAATTTTCTGGGCTAAGCCTTCTGCTATCGCTGTTTTCCCAACACCTGGTTCACCGACTAGGACAGGATTGTTTTTGGTACGGCGACTCAAAATTTGAATCAAACGACGGACTTCGGTACCGCGACCAACTACTGGATCCAAGCTTTGTTCTCGTGCTAACTTGGTTAAATCTCTTGCTAAAGAATCCAATGTTGGCGTCCCTTGTGGCGCATTTTTATTTTGACCATTCCGACGACGTTGTGCGCTATTGGGTTCGGAAACGCCCATTTTTTTCAATAATAATTGACGCATTTTGGATAAGCTTAATCCTAAATTCACTAAAATTCTAGACGCTAAAATTTCTTCGTCTCTTAACAAGCCTAATAATAAATGCTCGGTACCAATCTTTTGAGCCCCTAAGCGCTTCGCTTCATCTCCCGCATAGGCAAAGATTTGTTTGGCTCTTGGTGAATAAGGTAAGTATAAGTTGTTATTCCCCATTGGACTTTGCATGGTGCCATAGCCACTTAAATGCTCAATTTCTTCACGGATGTCTTCTGTGTCAGTATTCAATTGTCGTAATGTTTTTCCGGCAATCCCATTTGGTTCTAAAACGAGTGCTAATAATAAATGCTCAGAACCGACGGATTGATGACGAAAATACTTCGCTTCTTCTTGGGCAATCGCCAGTACGGCTTTCGCACTTTCTGTAAATAGTTCATCCATAGTTATTCCTCCTCATAGCTCAAGCGCTCTAAAAATGAACGCATTATTTGAGCTCTTAGAAAATCTTCGTGATTCCCCAGACCATTCAATGTGCTTTTACTTAAAGCAGCTAGCATTAAATTGCCTTCCTTTTTCGTAATCACTTCTTCTTCATACAATGTTTGAATAAATGTTAGCGCATCTTTTTCTGTTAAGGTTGCGCCAATCAATTGATCCATTTGTTTTAGTAATTGATCGTTATCTGAAATTTGTACTTTGACAATGCGAATATAGCCGCCTCCACCACGTTTACTTTCAACTGCGTAGCCTCGTTGGATGGTAAAACGTGTATTAATTACATAGTTAATTTGTGAAGGAACGCAATTAAATAAATTAGCCATTTCCGCCCGACGGATTTCAATTTTATTACTTTCTTCTAAAATCTTTTTTAAATAAGCCTCGATTAAATCTGACGTATTTTGATTACTCATAGTCTTCCATCCTTCTTCTCTCTTGACTAATATTGACCATTATTATATCGAACTTTGCCTATTAAATAAAGAGGAACGCTTTGACTTTAATAAAAAAATGCAAAACAGGAGGAGCAACCTCAGTCAAACTGACTTAAGTTCCCCTCCTAAAATTGAAAATATGTTATTGAATCACAGAGGCTGAGACAAAAGTGTTTAGCTCCAAGAAATAAGAAGAAATTTCCGAAAATTGTTCTTTAATTTTTGGAGAATTTCGGCTTATTTCCGAAGGAGTTGCTTTTGTTCAGCTGATTATCTTAATGTCTCACAAAAGCGTTTCTTCGCCGTAGGCTTGATCCAAGGCTTGTTGAATATCTTCGATAATAGATGTTGGCTCTTCCAAACCAACGTACATGCGAATGTGCGCTGGCGACAAGCCTCTTTTCTGAACAGCCGCCAAGTTATTACCTTTGAATACAGGCAAAGCCAAACTTTCAAAGCCACCCCAACTGACCCCAATTGTGACCAGCGTCAATGCATTCACAAATGTTTTCAAACGTTCAAAATCGGTATCTTTTAAATCAATCGCAAACAATGAGCCATAACCTGTTAAATATTTTTCTGCTAACGCTTGTTGTTGTTGATTTCCTACAAAAGGATGATATAAGCGGCTGATTCGCGAATCCTTTTGCAAAGCCGTCAGCACCGTTTGGATGGCTTGAGACTGATGCGCCAAACGAACAGGCATGGTACGAATACCTCGTAACGCTAACCAAGAATTGAAGGGACTATTGACTGCGCCTAATGCTTGATGACCATGTTCAAAAATTTGATCTACAAGCGCTGCTTTGCCAATGACAGCCCCCGCTACAATATCCGAATGACCACCAATATATTTGGAACAAGAATGAATCACTAGGTCCACATTATGGCATAAAGGATGCTGAAATAACGGTGACGCCCACGTGTTATCAATGACAGTGTATGCGCCAATTTTTTGTGCTAACGCAGTTATTTTTTCTAAATCTAGCAGTTCAAACTTTTGTGAGGACGGACTTTCAAAGTAAATGACTTTGGTGTTTTCCTGAACAAATTGAAAAAGTTCTTCTGTTTCTGCAACGTCTACTTTGGTCAAGGATACGCCAAATTTCTCTAAATATTGCACAAACGAAACAGATTCTCCATAAATTGTATTGACCATTAAAACATGATCACCTTGTTGGAGCAACGTAAACAGCGTTGCCGAAATAGCGCCCATTCCTGAGGCAAAAACTTTACATTTTTCTCCACGTTCCAAACGAGCAATTTTTTTCTCTAAAATTTCTGTTGTGGGGTTGGTGCCACGTGTGTAAACATAATTATTTTTTTCATCCATACTCGCTGCCATAAATTCTTCGTAAGTTGGAAAATAAAAGGAAGAGGTTTGAACCAACTCGGGCACCATCGGATGATACATTTTTTCTATTCCTTTTTCCACTTCACAGCAAATATTTTCATCATTCTCAACATGCATTTCCTTCACTCCTCTTTCTCTACAATGTTTCTGGTACTTCATGGGCTTCTTCTTTTTGATATTGTCGATCTAAGGCTTTTACAAATGGATAATAAATAACGACACTAGCGGCAACAGCTAAAACTTGCGTCACTGCACCTTGCCATTTTCCCACTAAAAAGCCCGAAAACAGAAAGGGCGTAGCCCATGGTGCTTGAATGTTTGTAAACATTGGCATGAACCCAATTTTCATTGACAGAAAGGCAATCAAGACCGATACAATCGGCGCGACCGCAATCGGAATCAATAATAAAGGGTTAAAAATAACTGGGAGTCCAAAAATCAAGGGTTCATTAATGTTGAAAAATGCTGGAACAAACGAAATTTTCGACATGGCTTTCATTCTAGATGAATGTCCGACGATGGCCATTGCAATAGCCAAGCCAATCGTGCAACCAGCGCCTCCAATTGTGGCAAATTGATCGAGCATTTGGACCGTGCCAAAGTTGCCACTTTGAGCAGTTAATTGTCCTAATTCCGCTAAGCTTTGGTTTTTGTCTGCATTCGCATACAAAATAGGATATAGCATGGAATTGATGACAGTTGGATGAATTCCAAACCACCAGAACAGTCCATTTAAGCCAGCCACAATAATAATTGCAAAAGGGGTTCCGATTAAACCTTGCAGTGGCGCTTGAATCACCGCATAAATTAATTGCGGGAAGGAATCCGCAAACGAAAGCCCAATCCCATTAATCAATAAAGCCACCGCTACCACAAAAATCCCAGGAATCAATGCACTAAAAGCTTGGCTCACCATAGAAGGCACGCTTTCAGGCATTTTGATGACTAATTTTTTCTTAATACAGAAACGAGTCAATTCAACCGAAAGAATTGACATAATAATGGCCGTAATCACCCCTTGCGTTCCTAACCAATCAAACGATAAAACTTTCGTCACAACTTCGCCTGATTCAGTGGTCACCGTTTTCGGTAAAACGACTACGTAAGCAACAATGCCTAAAATTAATGAAGTTAAACGATCCATTTCGTAACTTTCCGCCAATTTATAGGACATCGTCCCAGCAAAAATAATTCCCATCATGTTGAAAGTTGCTCGATAAGCTGGTGAAATCATATCCGCCCAATCTGCACCGAAAATTCCAGCCATAAAATCGCCATACCCTGCTACTGGAAAATCTGTAATCAACATAAAAATCGACCCAATAATTGTTAACGGCATAATTGCAAAAAAACCATTTCTTAAGGCTTGAAAATAACGTAAACTTGTAATCCTTGAAACTTTAGGCACTACGGCTTGCTCCACCCAGTTTGTTAACTTATCCATTTCACTTCTCTCCTTAATCCTTTGTGATATCCTCATCATAAAGAAATCGCTTTCTGATGTAAATATGACTAACTGATTCTGTAACTATGTTTCATAATTCATACGCTTAAGGTATACTGAAAGCGAAACAAAGTACCACAGAGAGGTGAACCCATTGAATCTAATCGAATGTTTAGAACAAAAAGAACGCTATACATATAACGAAGGGCTAATTATTGATTTTATTTTATCTCATACTGAACGAGTCCTGCATATGTCGATTTATGAACTAGCAGAAGCCACCAACTCTTCAACCTCTACGATTGTTCGTTTGTGTAAAAAAACAGAGACTAGCGGTTTCAAAGAATTTAAAATCCGCTTGTCCCGCGACTTAGAAATTCACTACCAAGCAATCCGGAATGTTGATGCGAATATGCCTTTTTTAGCGCAAGATTCTGATTTACTAATTGCCAAGAAAATTGCGCAGTTAACGACTGAAACCGTTCAATCCACTCAACAGTTATTAACCGAGGCCATGTTAAATAAAAGCATTGATTTACTTTTAACCGCTGAAAATATTTTAGCAGTGGGTGTCAGTAACTCCTACATTCGCTTAACAGATTTTCAAACAAAGTTATTACGCATTCAGCTATTTATCCATTTAATCCCTTATCAAGCTGAACAATTTTATTTAGCCATCAATGCCACCAAAAATGACGTAGCCATCCTCGTCTCTTACAGTGGTAACACTGCAGAAATCGTAAATGAAGCACGGATTTTTGCAGAAGGAGGCACCCCGATTATTGCCATTACTTCAGACTTGAACAGCCAATTAGCTAAATACGCCACAGTGATTTTGCCCATTCCTAACGTTGAACATGCAGATTTCAAAGTCTCAACCTTTTCCTCTCAACTAGCCATCGAATATATTCTCAATGTCCTTTATTCCTGTATTTTTAGTCGCAATTTCGATAAGAATTACACATCACAAAAAAATACACCTACTTCGATACTTAAATTTTAAACAAAACAAAAAAACAGTACTGATGATCAGTACTGTTTTTCACAATCGGGAAGACAGGATTCGAACCTGCGACCCCTTGGTCCCAAACCAAGTGCTCTACCAAGCTGAGCTACTTCCCGGGCTATGAAGTTAAAGTAATAAAAAAAGACTATCGAATTAAAAAGAAACTCACGTGCACCTTTTTAAAACTTAGTCAATCACTCAACTATGCACCCAAAGGGAGTCGAACCCCTAACCTTTTGATTCGTAGTCAAACACTCTATCCAGTTGAGCTATGGGTGCTAAATATAAAACAATGCCGAGGACCGGAATCGAACCGGTACGGTGATCACTCACCGCAGGATTTTAAGTCCTGTGCGTCTGCCAGTTCCGCCACCCCGGCGTAATGAATTGGCTAAGCGGA
>NZ_JBIONS010000001.1:0-225000 GCF_051711865.1 Enterococcus sp. DIV2419 | reverse complement strand
CTTAGCTGGTGGTCTGGGCTGTTTCCCTTTCGACTACGGATCTTATCACTCGCAGTCTGACTCCCGGATATAAATGAATGGCATTCGGAGTTTATCTGAATTCGGTAACCCGAGATGGGCCCCTAGTCCAAACAGTGCTCTACCTCCATCATTCTCAATTCCGAGGCTAGCCCTAAAGCTATTTCGGAGAGAACCAGCTATCTCCAAGTTCGTTTGGAATTTCTCCGCTACCCACACCTCATCCCCGCACTTTTCAACGTACGTGGGTTCGGTCCTCCAGTGCGTTTTACCGCACCTTCAACCTGGACATGGGTAGATCACATGGTTTCGGGTCTACGACTACATACTCATTCGCCCTATTCAGACTCGCTTTCGCTGCGGCTCCGTCTCTTCGACTTAACCTCGCATGCAATCGTAACTCGCCGGTTCATTCTACAAAAGGCACGCCATCACTCATTAACGAGCTTTGACTTGTTGTAGGCACACGGTTTCAGGATCTATTTCACTCCCCTTCCGGGGTGCTTTTCACCTTTCCCTCACGGTACTGGTTCACTATCGGTCACTAGGGAGTATTTAGCCTTGCGGGATGGTCCCCGCGGATTCCGACGGAATTTCTCGTGTTCCGCCGTACTCAGGATCCTCCTAGGTGTTGTCAGCATTTCGTCTACGGGGCTTTCACCCTCTTTAGCGGAATTTTCCAAATCCTTCAACTATACTAACAGACTACCATATTGGAGTCCTACAACCCCAACAAGCAAGCTTGTTGGTTTGGGCTCTTCCCGTTTCGCTCGCCGCTACTCAGGGAATCGAATTTTCTTTCTCTTCCTGCAGGTACTAAGATGTTTCAGTTCTCTGCGTCTACCTCTAATCAGCTATGTATTCACTGAAAAGTAATATCCTATAAAAGATATTGGGTTCCCCCATTCGGAAATCTCTGGATCATAGCTTACTTACAGCTCCCCAAAGCATATCGGTGTTAGTCCCGTCCTTCATCGGCTCCTAGTGCCAAGGCATCCACCGTGCGCCCTTATTCACTTAACCTTATCAACCTTACGGTTGGGTCTTGATCACTTCTTCTAGCGATAGAAGGTTAATCAATAAATAAGCAATTGAACTTATTAAAAAACTCATTCAACGCGGTGTTCTCGGTTTGTTTTGATTCTTTTTACTTCAATATCCAGTTTTCAATGAACGAATGTTTTGAGAGTAGACCTCTCAAAACTGAACAAAGTAAAGACGAAATGTGTATTTCCGTAATATTCCTTAGAAAGGAGGTGATCCAGCCGCACCTTCCGATACGGCTACCTTGTTACGACTTCACCCCAATCATCTATCCCACCTTAGGCGGCTGGCTCCAAAAAGGTTACCTCACCGACTTCGGGTGTTACAAACTCTCGTGGTGTGACGGGCGGTGTGTACAAGGCCCGGGAACGTATTCACCGCGGCGTGCTGATCCGCGATTACTAGCGATTCCGGCTTCATGCAGGCGAGTTGCAGCCTGCAATCCGAACTGAGAGAAGCTTTAAGAGATTTGCATGACCTCGCGGTCTAGCGACTCGTTGTACTTCCCATTGTAGCACGTGTGTAGCCCAGGTCATAAGGGGCATGATGATTTGACGTCATCCCCACCTTCCTCCGGTTTGTCACCGGCAGTCTCGCTAGAGTGCCCAACTAAATGATGGCAACTAACAATAAGGGTTGCGCTCGTTGCGGGACTTAACCCAACATCTCACGACACGAGCTGACGACAACCATGCACCACCTGTCACTTTGTCCCCGAAGGGAAAGCTCTATCTCTAGAGTGGTCAAAGGATGTCAAGACCTGGTAAGGTTCTTCGCGTTGCTTCGAATTAAACCACATGCTCCACCGCTTGTGCGGGCCCCCGTCAATTCCTTTGAGTTTCAACCTTGCGGTCGTACTCCCCAGGCGGAGTGCTTAATGCGTTTGCTGCAGCACTGAAGGGCGGAAACCCTCCAACACTTAGCACTCATCGTTTACGGCGTGGACTACCAGGGTATCTAATCCTGTTTGCTCCCCACGCTTTCGAGCCTCAGCGTCAGTTACAGACCAGAGAGCCGCCTTCGCCACTGGTGTTCCTCCATATATCTACGCATTTCACCGCTACACATGGAATTCCACTCTCCTCTTCTGCACTCAAGTCTCCCAGTTTCCAATGACCCTCCCCGGTTGAGCCGGGGGCTTTCACATCAGACTTAAGAAACCGCCTGCGCTCGCTTTACGCCCAATAAATCCGGACAACGCTTGCCACCTACGTATTACCGCGGCTGCTGGCACGTAGTTAGCCGTGGCTTTCTGGTTAGATACCGTCAGGGGACGTTCAGTTACTAACGTCCTTGTTCTTCTCTAACAACAGAGTTTTACGATCCGAAAACCTTCTTCACTCACGCGGCGTTGCTCGGTCAGACTTTCGTCCATTGCCGAAGATTCCCTACTGCTGCCTCCCGTAGGAGTCTGGGCCGTGTCTCAGTCCCAGTGTGGCCGATCACCCTCTCAGGTCGGCTATGCATCGTGGCCTTGGTGAGCCGTTACCTCACCAACTAGCTAATGCACCGCGGGTCCATCCATCAGCGACACCCGAAAGCGCCTTTCACTCTTATGCCATGCGGCATAAACTGTTATGCGGTATTAGCACCTGTTTCCAAGTGTTATCCCCCTCTGATGGGTAGGTTACCCACGTGTTACTCACCCGTCCGCCACTCCTCTTTCCAATTGAGTGCAAGCACTCGGGAGGAAAGAAGCGTTCGACTTGCATGTATTAGGCACGCCGCCAGCGTTCGTCCTGAGCCAGGATCAAACTCTCATAATAAAAGTTAGAACAATCTTGCGATTGTTAAGCTCAATTTGTTTGCTAGCATATTGCTTGCTTGTTAAAAATGTTTGTTGTCTTGAATTGAATCAAGACGCCCTACACATTTGGTTCGTCTATTCTTTGTTCAGTTTTCAAAGGTCTACGTTACCTCGCAGCAACTTTTATATCATAACAAACTTTCGTTTGAATGTCAAGAACTTTTTTAAAAAAGTTTTTTTAAGTTGTTTTGCTCGGTTGTTGTTGTCTGTTGTGACAACTTCTATATCTTATCATCTCGTTTGTTATTTGTCAACAACTTTTTTGTTGTTTTTTCAAACTTTTTTCGAGAGATTTGAAATCAAGAATTGTTATTTAATTATTGATTTCTGAATCGCTCAGCTGTGTGACTCGCCTTGCGACATGTAATAATATACCAAGATTTCAAGCATTGGTCAATCATTATTTTCACTTTTTTTAAACTTTTTTTCAATACCGATTATTCTTTCTTATCCGATTAGATAAAGTTCGTTTTTTTTATCAGATTACCCATTCTTTTTATTACTCATCTTCGATTTTTTTATTTATTTTTTTGCGAATACAAAAAAAAGATGCCCTTAAGGCATCTTTTTTTATCTCATTGTTGGGAATAGCAAGACATCACGAATTGATTGTGCATCAGTCAATAACATAACTAGTCGATCAATCCCAATACCTAATCCTCCGGTTGGTGGTAAGCCATATTCTAAGGCTTCGATGAAATCTTCATCTACTCCGTGTGCTTCATCATTTCCTTGTTCCCGTTCTTTTTCTTGTTCTTCAAAACGTTCACGTTGGTCAATTGGATCATTTAATTCTGTAAATGCATTAGCAAACTCTTTTCCGATAATAAACAGTTCAAAGCGGTCAGTGAAACGACCATCTTCTGGATTTTTCTTCGCTAATGGTGAAACAGCGACTGGGTGACCATAAATAAATGTTGGTTGTTGCAACGTATCTTCTACAAATGTTTCGAAAAATTCATTAATGATATGACCGACTGTCATGGCATCTGTAATTTCAACATTATGTTCTTTAGCCAACGCACGGGCTTCTTCTATCGTCATCTCTTGCCAAAAATCTACGCCCGTTTGTTCTTTGACCGCATCTACCATGTGTAGACGTTTGAAAGGACTTCCTAAGTCAACCGCTTGACCATCGTACGTGATATCAGTAGTTCCTAAGACTTTTTCCGCAGCATTACGAATAATTCCCTCTGTTAAATCCATCACATCTTGATAATCAGTATAAGCGGTATAAGCTTCTAGCATTGTAAATTCTGGGTTATGAGTGGTATCGATTCCTTCATTACGGAAGACACGACCAATTTCATATACTTTTTCCATGCCACCGACAATTAAACGTTTTAAATGTAACTCTAGGGCAATGCGTAAGTATAAGTCCATATCTAATGCATTATGGTGTGTGATAAATGGACGAGCAGCAGCTCCTCCTGCTTCGTTATGCAAGACAGGCGTTTCTACTTCGACATAGCCATTGCCATCTAGATAACGACGGATTTCGCTAATAATTTGACTGCGTTTCATGAAACGATCAAAGCTTTCTTTGTTACTGATTAAATCCAAATAGCGTTGACGATAGCGTTGTTCCACATTCGTTAATCCATGGTATTTATCTGGCAACGGACGCAAAGCTTTAGTTAATAACGTAATTGTTTGAGCTTTAACAGTAACTTCCCCCGTATTGGTTTTCATTACTTGACCTGTCACACCAAAGAAGTCGCCTAAGTCAGCATGTTTAAATAGTTCATAGGCTTCATCTCCAACTTGGTCCTTCCGAACATAAATTTGAATTTGGCCTTCACGGTCTTGCAAATGGGCGAAACCAGCTTTTCCTTTACCACGTTTTGTCATCATACGTCCAGCAACGCTGACTTCTGTATTCATTTCACTAAGTTCTTCTTTTGTATGATTATCATATTGTTCATGAAGTTCTGCTGAATTATGAGTGCGATCGAAACGTTTACCGAAAGGATCAATCCCTTCTTCACGTAAAGCTTCCATTTTTTCGCGGCGCACGAGCATTTGATCATTTAAATCCTCTAAATGCGCTTGTTGTTCTTCTGCCACTGTTGTTCCTCCATTCTTGATTTCAACCTATCCTAATAATGCCACAGTAATTCGAAAAAAAGCAAGCCGAATTTTACTTTCGGCTTGAATTTTTTATTCTTCTATAGTAGTTACAGCAACTTTGGAAATCTTCTCTACAAAGGCATCAAGTAAATCGACAACTGCTTGTTGTGTTTCAACTTGGTTAATCGCAACTTTCACTTTGGCTGCTCGCGAAATTCCTTTTAGATAGTAAGAAGCATGTTGGCGAAACTCACGGACCGCAATTTTTTCACCTTTTAAATCCACTAATCGTTGTAAATGAACTTTTGCAATGTTAATTTTTTCAGCTGGTGAAGGCTCAGGCATCAATTCGCCCGTTTCCAAGTATTCTTTCGTCCGTTGAATCATCCAAGGATTGCCCAAAGCAGCTCGACCAATCATCACACCATCCGCTCCAACATATTCTAACATGCGTTTAGCATCTTCAGGCGTTTTGACATCGCCATTTCCCATAAAAGGAATGGTTAAATGCTTTTTCACTTCCTTTAAAACGTCCCAGTTGGCTGTCCCTTCGTACATTTGGACACGTGTCCGACCATGCATAGCAATTGCCGAAGCCCCTGCTTGTTCGGCAGCCAAAGCGTTGTCTACAGCATATAGATGATCTTCATCCCAGCCTGTTCGCATTTTTACAGTAACAGGCAAAGAAACTGCCGAAGAGACTGCGTGAACCATCTCATGCACTTTATTCGGATCCAGCAACCATTTCGCACCAGCTTCAGCTTTAATTATTTTATTGACAGGGCAACCCATGTTAATATCAATAATCGCCGCTTGCGTATTTTCTTCCACAAACTTAGCAGCTTCCACTAATGTTTCTTTATCTCCACCAAAAATTTGTACACTTAAAGGATATTCCCGCTCATCAATATATAGCATTTCTAAGGTTTTTTTGTTTCTTAATTTAATTCCTTTGTCACTAATCATTTCACAAACGACTAATCCTGCGCCAAATTCTTTTACAGTCACACGAAAAGCGGCGTTACTAATACCCGCCATCGGAGCTACGACAACACGGTTGGGGATTTCAACGTCTCCAATTTTCCACATAGTCTTTCCTCCTACTTTTGTTTCGTATTGCGAATCGCTTCATCGCGAAGTTCAATTAATTCTTCTTCACTATAGTGATATTTATTGTTACAGAATTGACAAACTGCTTCTGCTCCATGATCTTCATCAATCATCGCATTTAATTCATCGATCCCAACAGCAATCAAAGCGGTCGCAAATTTTTCTTTGGAACAGTCACATTTAAATTGTACAGGCATTTTTTCTAAAATTTCTACTTCGTCTTCTCCCAATAAGCGATACAAGACTTGTTCAGGTGTTTCTCCATTTTCTAGTAATTGTGAAATTGGTGGCACTTCCGCTAGACGCTGTTCAATAAAATCAATGGTACTTTCATCGGCACCTGGCATTACTTGAATCATAAAACCACCGGCTGCTTTCACAGATTCATCCGTGTCCACCAATACACCTAAACCGATAGCTGAAGGAACTTGTTCAGAGACCGCCATAAAATATGTAAAGTCTTCACCGATTTCACCAGAAACAATAGGTGTTTGTCCAGAAAAGGTTTCTTTTAATCCTAAATCTTTAATGACTGTGAAAATTCCTTCGTTACCGACAGCACCACGTACATCAATTTTACCTGTTGCATTCAACTTTAAGCTGACATGTGGATTTTTAATGTAGCCTTTTGTTTCTCCACGGCCATTACTATCAACAATTATAGCGCCAGCTGGGCCATTTCCTTGTACTTTTACAGTTAATTTATCGTCACCTTTTAAAGTCGCTCCTAGTAAAAGGGCTCCAATCAATGTGCGTCCTAACGCTGCGGTAGAAGAACTCCATGTATCATGTCTTCTTTGCGCTTCACTAACAGTTTCAGTGGCACTGATGGCATATGCTCGAATTGAACCTTTATAACAAAGGGCTTTTACTAAATAATCTTCCATTCTTTTTCCTCTTCTCTTGGTGCTTTTTTGTCCATTAGTCAGATAATACTAGGAATCAGGTGTTTTTTCAACCAAATAATCTTCCTTCTATAGAATATCTTAATATTATAGAAGGTGCAGTATTCGTCAACTCGACAAATACTGCACCTTCTACTAATTGGTTATTTATAACGATCTTCGTAGTTATTGCGATCATATTCAGAATTGGAATCTGAATCTTTTTTCTCTTCAGATTGGACTTCTTTTTCTGTTTGTTCGCTTTCTACTTTGACTTCTTCTGCTTCATCATGTAATTCTTTTTTCGCTTCTTCAAAGTCTTGCTTTTCTTCAACTTGTTTTTGCGCTTCTTTTTCTTCTAAAGCACGTTTTGCTTCTTCGAATGTTTGCGCTTCTTTTTCACTAGGATAGTCGCTGTCAGCACCTTCAGGCATTTTACCTGTTTCAAATAATGATTTGATTGCTTTTGCATCTAATGTTTCATATTCTAATAGTTTTTCAGCGATTAGTTTATGTTGTTCACGGTGCGCTTCGATAATTTCATGCGCTTTCGTATGAGCATCCATTAGTATACGGCGAACTTCCTGATCGATTTCAAACGCCACTTGTTCTGAGTAAGCTTTTGTTTGACCATAATCACGACCGACAAAGACTTGATGGTTTCCTTCATATTGAACAGGTCCTAATTTGTCACTCATTCCATATTCCGTTACCATGCTACGGGCAATCCCTGTTGCTTGTTCAAAGTCATTTGAAGCCCCTGTTGATTGAACGCCAAAGATAATTTCTTCTGCTGTACGTCCACCAAGTAAGCCAACGATTTGTTCAAACATATCTTCTTTAGTCATTAAGAATTGATCTTCTTTTGGTAAAGCAATCATATAACCGCCTGCGCGACCACGAGGGATAATTGTTACTTTGTGGACAACACGGGCACGACTTAAGACTAAACCAACAATTGTGTGTCCCGCTTCATGGTAAGCCACCATTTCGCGTTCTTTTTTATTAATCACGCGATCTTTTTTAGCTGGACCAGCAATTACGCGGTCTTCGGCTTCATCCACATCAGAAGCATCAATTTTTTTCTTGTTACGACGAGCGGCAACTAAGGCTGCTTCGTTTAAGACATTTTCTAAATCAGCACCAGCAAAACCTGGTGTTTGTTGTGCAACAACTTTCAAATCAACGTCATCAGCTAATGGCTTGTTTTTCGCATGAACACGTAAAATCGCTTCACGACCTTTGACATCTGGACGTCCTACCAAGATTTGGCGGTCAAAACGACCTGGACGTAACAACGCTGGGTCTAACACGTCTGAACGGTTCGTTGCAGCAATTACGATAACTCCTTCATTGCCATCAAAACCATCCATCTCAACTAATAATTGGTTAAGGGTTTGTTCACGTTCGTCGTGTCCGCCACCCATACCAGCACCACGTTGACGACCAACTGCATCTATTTCATCGATAAAGATAATCGCAGGCGCGTTTTTCTTCGCTGTTTCAAATAAATCCCGGACACGGCTAGCACCGACCCCGACAAACATTTCAACGAAATCTGAACCTGAGATTGAGTAAAATGGCACACCTGCTTCACCTGCTACGGCTTTAGCAAGTAACGTTTTACCAGTCCCTGGAGGTCCTTCTAATAGTACGCCCGCAGGAATCCGTGCGCCTAATTCAGCGAAACGACGTGGATCTTTTAAGAATTCCACTACTTCAACTAATTCTTGTTTTTCTTCTTCCGCACCAGCTACATCTGAGAAGCGGACACGGTTAGCTTTTTTATCGGCTTCTTTGGCTTTTGATTTACCGAAGTTCATCACACGGCCACCGCCGCCACCGCCACCGCCTTGTTGGCTCATCATCATGTAGAAGAAGAAGAAAATAATCACTAATGGTAAGAAACTAAACAACAGTGACAACCAAGCACCACTTGTTGATTGTTCTTTGACAACTAGCTTCACCTTGTTATTTTGTGCCGCATCTTGAATGCCAGCTAAGGTTGTATCACTAGGTAAAACGGTTGTTGTGAAGCCTTTTGACGACGCTTGCGTTGAGCCCCACAATGACAGACCACCTGTGTCTTTCACTTCTTGTTTTTCTTTATACTGACCTTCAATCCGGTAAACCCCATTGGTTGGTTGAATGGTCATGTCTTTGACTTTTCCGTCTTCCAATTGTTGTTGGAAGGTTGAGTAATCGATGTCTGGCGATTGTTGGTTGTTATTTCCAAAAATGAAATAGACAACCATGACCATGGCAAGTACTACTAAGACGTAGTATAAACCATTTTTCATGCCATTATTCTTTTTGTTCATGCCTGTCCTCCTTATGCTCATCATTACAATTCATGTTATTCTTTTATCAATCCTGACCTTTACATTGTAACACAATTAATTCCTTGATAGATATTAATTTGATTCGTAAACTTCAGGTTTTAAAACGCCAATATAAGGCAAGTTGCGGTACGTTTCTGCATAGTCTAATCCGTAACCGACCACAAACTCATTGGGCACATCAAACCCTACGTAGTCAGCTTTAATGTCTACCACACGGCCTTCTGGTTTATCTAATAAGGTAACAATTTTCACAGATGCAGCTTTACGGTATCTAAACAAATCTACTAAATACGCTAATGTACGACCACTATCGATGATATCTTCTACGATTAAAATATGTCTACCTTCGACATTTGTGTCCAAGTCTTTGACAATTTTTACTTCGCCTGAAGAAACTGTCGCGTTGCCGTAGCTAGATACATCCATAAAGTCCAATTCTAAATAAGTATTGATTTCACGAGTCAAATCAGCCATAAATGGTACTGCACCTTTTAAAATACCGACCACTAAAGGATTTTTCCCTTGATATTCTTCTGTCAGTTGCTTGCCAAGCTCTGCAGACTTCGCAAGAATTTCTTCTTTGGAGATTAGGACTTTCTCAATATCTTTTTCTATCATAGTGCGCTCCTTTCAGCATTACTCCTTTGTCTTAAAAAGGAGTCTGTAGTGTATTTTATCAGTTTCTAAAGGAATACTCAAATAGGAATTTGCAAATTTTGGTACCCAAATGATTTCCTCTTGCTCATCCGTAATGACCCAAGCACTCTCTCTCGCTTCATTTGGCACTTTTTGATCAATAAAAACTCTGCTTAATTTTTTCGTAAACCCTGGTTTTAATGTAATCCGATCACCACTTTGGCGATGACGAACGGTCAAAGGTGTGGCTGTGGTCAACGGGATCGCTAACAACTGACCCGTCCACTGATTAATCTCTTCAGGAAGAGGAAACGGTTTGTCTGTCGCAATTAATCCTAGCCACTCGGTTTCCGATAAATAAATCCCCGCACCAGGTACTAATAAATGTGTAACTTCTTCTCGCTGTGCAGCCTGTTTTTGTTCTAAGCATAGCCAATCATAACTTTTAGCTAGTTGCCATTGCTGTTCTAACATAACCGAGCCTTGCGGTTGCCGTTCATCATTCAAAACTTTTAAAATTTGTGTCATCTGGCGTTGGTTTAACGAAACCCCTAATGGCACTAATGTTTTTTGGAAAAACGCGGTTAAAAAGAAGTGCTGGTACGCAAGCGTTTCTTTTAATAATCTCTTCAAAGGAATGCGCCATCCTTGTTTGGTCGGTTCTACGGCTTCAGATAATTGAGGCTCAATTTGTTCTTGAATAAATTCTTGGGCAAAACGTTGTTCATTACTAAAAGAAGCAATCTGATCTAAGAATTGCGGATTTTCCTGCTTTAATAGCGGCAAAACCTGATTACGGAGCCGATTTCTCAAATATTCATTGGTTTGGTTCGTTTCGTCCTCAAAATAAACGAATGCTTGGCGCTGTGCAAATTGATACAATTCTTCTTTTGGATAAATGAGTAACGGACGAATCAATTCCCCTGTCGCAAAAGGACGTCTCTCTTTAATGCCCGCGGAATGGGAAAAATTAGTTCCTCGAATCAGTTTCATTAAAATCGTTTCCGCTTGATCGTCTAGATGATGTGCCGTCATTAAGACCGCCGCACCTTCAATTTCCATGACTTCTTTAAAAAATTCATAACGAAATGTGCGCGCTTTTGCTTCTAAATTCCGTTGCTTTTCAGGGTCTTCCCAACGTGTTTCATAATACGTTAGCTCTCGCTGCTGACAATAGGTAGCGAGATATTGCGCTTCCTGTGCCGACGCTTCTCGCAATTGATGATTGACGTGTGCAACAACCAATTGTAATTGTTCTTTTTCTGCCACCTGTTCCATTAACGTCAAAAGGGCCATGGAGTCTACACCACCAGAAACGGCGACCACGATTGTTTGATGCGGTTGCCAAAATCCTTGTTCTTTTCCTCGTTTATAAAACTGCCAAAACATTGTTCGCCCTTCTTTCTTCCTTAGAATAAAAGAGGAACCGAGAAATAACCCATTCGTTATCCCCAGTCCCCCTATTTGTTTGTGCTTAGCCGCGACGTCCGCCACGTCCGCCACGTTTGCCTTCAGTATTACGTTTTAATGAAGATAAACGATCATCACTATCTTTCAAGAAAGAGCTCATCAATGAGTCAAAATCTTGTTTATTGTTATTGTTATTTGCTTGTGGTTTATTGAAAGGCTTTTTGCCCCCTGCGCGTGGATTACGGTCACGATTCTCATAATTGTTTTCACGACGTTGAAATTCACGTTTTGGTTGTTGCCCTTCTGCTGGCTCTTGTGCTTTACGGATCGATAAGCCAATTTTGCCGTCGTCACCAACTGAGGTTACTTTCACTGTTACTTCGTCACCTACTGTTAATACATCATGAATATCTTTAACGAATCCATTAGACACTTCACTGATGTGTACTAACCCAGTTTTTCCTTCTCCTAAATCAATAAATGCACCAAAGTTAGTAATCCCTGACACTTTTCCTGGCAATTTAGCTCCTACTTCGATTGACATAAAAAAATTGTTCCTCCTATTTTTTCCCTAATTATAATTGCAGTTTATTCAGCTGAAGACTTAGTTGTTTCAGTTGAAGACTGTGATTGACTATTTTTTTCTGAACTGCTCTTGCTTTCTTCCGCTCCAGAAGTCTGTGTTTTTTTCATTTGTTCTGGTGTGGGATAAATCTGTTCGCCTTCTTTTGAGAGAAGGAAACGGCTACGTGCTAATTTTGCCACATAATCATCATCTTTTAACAAAGCAACGTCTTTTTTTAGATCCTTGACCTTCTTATCAACTGCTACGGATTCAGCAATTGCATCTGCTCGTTCTTGTTTGAAAGCACCTAAGCGATGATAATCTTTCATCAATTGGATGCCAGAAAAGGCAAAAATAATGAAGGCCACGAGAAAAATCGCTGCCAAGCGTCTGCGTCTAAAAATCAATTGTTTCTGTTGTTTTTGGAATTCGACATACTGTTCTTTCGTGTAGTCATTTTCCAATGCCGCAACTTTCTTCGAGTTTTTTTCATTCTTTCCCATCGTCTCGCTCCACTCGCTTTGGATTGTCCGTTTTATTATACCAACATCTAAGAACCTTGTCTAATGTTAATTTCAGAGAAGTTAAAGAAAATCAAGCTTTTTTCTAAAATATTCTTTGCTTTTGAAATAACAGCGGTTGATTTATTAATTTTTTTCAAAAGCGGCGCGTCTGTTTCATTAAAACGCTGAAAGGATGAAGCGCTTGGAATATTCATCTTTTCAATGAACTTGCCAAGCGCTCCATCCTCACCTGTTTATTCTTCAGAGACACGTGTTTCTGATTTTATTTCATACATTTTTGTGGCATCTTCTTTTTTCGTAGAGTCATTTAGTTGCAGGACTTCTACTTCTAAAATTCTGTTCCCAAATTGAATTTTGACAAGGTCACCAATCTTAACAGTACTAGAAGATTTGGCTAAGACTCCGTTGATTTGAATCCGACCTTTATCAGCGACTTCTTTGGCAACTGTTCTTCTTTTAATAATGCGAGAAACTTTTAAAAATTTATCTAACCGCATCACATTCACCTCTTTTATTTTTTTTGTCTCATCCGTAAAATTTTTGCGCCATACGGTAAACTTAACCATTCACGTATCGTAAATAATTCTACCTTAATGATGGTGCTAATAAAAACTGTACCACCCACTGCAACACCTAAAACTGTAACGAAAAACGCTTGACTTCGGTGATGCACACCTTGGAACAAGATGGAGATAATTCCTTGATAGACCAGTAATGACAGCATCATGATTGCTAAACTAAGCAACAGTTTTTTCAAAAAGTTTCGTTCTCGAACAAAACAATTAATCGCTGCATCCGATTGTCGGACTAAAACGAATAACGTCGCTAGTAACCCAAGAATAGTAGACCAACTAGCACCTAATGTTCCCCAACGAATGGTGAAAAAGCCCGTTGTCAGTAATTTCACTAATAAGCCCACACCAGCTGCCACTAAAGGACCTTTAAAACGATTGCGACTTTGTTCAATACTTTGGTAGGCCTGAATAATGGCCATAAAAGCGATGGATAAAACATACACCCCTAAAACATCGTTGCCTTTATAATCTTTAAAAAGCGTAAAGTTCATGTACGGCAATAACATCATCAGACCAATCGAAGCCGCCGATGCCAAGGTTGTGGTAAGACGCAAAAAGATTTTTGCAACTTGTAAAAATTGTTGACGGTCTTTTTTCATAAAATATTTTGTCAAACCTGGTAAAAAGGTCGAGCTTAAAGCTAAAGCAATTACCAATCCTAATTGAACTAGTGGTTGTCCTCTATCATAGACCCCTTTGTCAACTTTCGCAGCTAAATCAGAGAGCCCGAAAAGCATGAGGGCATTTTTTACTTTAAAGGAATCAATTAATTGAAATAGAATCAGAAAAGCACTATATAAAGAGACCAAACCACCCTCAATCATTAAACGTTTAAATAGTCCTGTGGTTTGAGGCATAATCTTCCATTGATGCAAGTATTCCGTACTTCCACTAAGAATTTTTCGATTGTAGTACCATAAGACAAGTACCGCTAAGACACCGCCAGCCAACGCACCACTCATGGCCACCGTCCCCGTTTGGTAAATGGAGCCACCAAAGTAATGATAGGACAACGCAGCTACTAGAATAACCCCGACACGCACAAACTGTTCCATCACCTGTGAAATACCACTAGGCACCATCAACAAATGACCTTGAAAATTCCCACGATAGAAAGAAAGAATTGGAACGAGTAAAAAGGTAAAGGAAACAACTTCCATTAATGGTTGGAGTGCAGCATCCCCCATACTAATAGCAATTTCTTGACTACCAAAGAAAAAGAAGGCCCAACAAGCAATCGCTAACCATAACACATAGGGATATAGTTGGCGCAACACTTGTTTTTGACTCCGAATATCTGGTTGTTCAGCAACAATTTTGGAAATAAATTGCGGTAAGCCTGACAATGCTAATGTCATCGCAATCCCATAGATTGGATAAACTTGCTGATACACGTAAAATCCTTCATCCCCTACAAAGTTCTGAAAAGGAACGCGATAAAACGCACTCAACACTTTTGCAATGAAGGAAGCAATGGTTAACACAACGGCACCTTGCATCATTCGTTGCATTTCTTTTTGTGCCATCTTCTAGGCCTCCTTTTAAAGGGAATCCGTTTCTTGCGAATGTTTGTATTTTTCTTGTCGCAATGCGGTTGTAAAAGTAGCAATTTCTTGAATCCAAACAGCTTCTTTACAATCTTTCGGCAACTTCAAGGAAATAGTCATTTGTTCTTTCTCAACTGCTAAATCCGCTTTTAAGCTGGTGGCCGATAACGCTTCAAACAACTGCTCCACAGAGTATGTTTTTGTGCCAATTTTACTTAACACAAACTTGACTTTTTGGTCGCGTTTACGAATACTTTCTAACAAGGCACGGTCGCCATCCATTTTGATACGGCCAGTGGTTAATAAATGCGCCACTTCGTCAGGATACTCTCCAAAGCGGTCTAACAAGTCCGCTTCTAATTCTTCGTACATATCCATATTTTCTAATTGACGAATCCGTTTATAAATTTCAATTTTTTGTCGTTCGTCTGTAATATACGTTCCTGGAATATAAGCATCAATGCCCAAATCAATCTCAACAGACGTTTTTTGGTCTTGGATATTTTTTCCTTGTTTACGAGCAACTGCCTCAGATAACATCTGTGAGTACATATCAAACCCAACCGAATCAATGAAGCCATGTTGTTGGGCACCAAGAAGGTTTCCGGCCCCTCGAATGGAAAGGTCACGCATCGCAATTTTGAACCCAGAACCTAATTCCGTAAAGTCTTTAATTGCTTCTAAACGTTTCTCACTAACTTCGTTTAGGATTTTTTGCTGTTCGTACATAAAATAAGCATAGGCCACTCGATTGCTACGCCCCACACGACCACGTAATTGATACAACGTAGATAAGCCCATGTAGTCCGCATTTTCTACAAACAAGGTATTAGCATTAGGAATATCTACTCCTGTTTCAATAATCGTTGTAGTGACTAATATATCATATTGTCCTTCAATAAAATCAAACAAAGTATTCTCCAGTTGTACTTCTGTCATTTGACCATGTGCATACGCAATTCGTGCATCTGGAACTAGTGCTTGTAACTCTTCAACTTTTCGTTCAATCGTATCTACTCGATTGTATAAATAAAAGACTTGGCCATCTCGGGCCATTTCTCGCTCAATCGCTTCCCGAATCGCCCCAGGATTATTTTCCATGACATACGTTTGGATCGGATAACGATTCTCTGGTGGGGTTTCGATGACGGATAAATCACGGACACCTAACATTGACATATGAAGGGTCCTTGGGATTGGCGTTGCTGTTAACGTCAAGACATCCACTTGTGAACGCAATTGTTTTAGTCGTTCTTTATGTTTCACTCCAAACCGTTGTTCCTCATCAATAATCAACAAGCCTAAATCACTAAAATTAATATCTTGCGACAATAAACGATGGGTACCAATCACAATATCTACTTGGCCATGTTTAATTTTTTCAATTGTTTCATTTTGCTGTTTTTTCGTGCGGAAACGACTTAATAAACCAATTTCTACAGGAAAGCCCTCAAACCGCTCTTGAATCGTTTCGTAATGTTGTTGCGCTAAAATAGTTGTTGGCACTAAAAAGGCGACCTGTTTATTGTTGCTAACAGCTTTGAAAGCCGCTCGTAAAGCCACTTCTGTTTTACCAAACCCTACATCGCCAACTAACAAACGATCCATTGGTCGAGATTTTTCCATGTCGTGTTTAATTTCGGCAGCACTACGTAATTGATCATCTGTTTCAGAATACGGAAAAGCCTCTTCAAATTCTTTTTGATACGCATCATCTGGCGGAAAAGCATAACCTTTTTCCGATTCTCTTGTCGCATAAAGTAAGATTAAATCATCCGCGATATCTTCAATTTTCGAAGCAACTTTTCGTTTAGTTTTCGTCCATTCACTGCCGCCTAGCTTGTTAATTTTCGGCGTTTTAGACTCGGAAGCAACGAACTTTTGAATCAAGTTCAATTGTGTTACTGGAATAAATAACTTGTCATCATTTTGGTACAAGATAGTCATGTAATCTTGATGGACCCCATCAACTTCTAAGGTTTCCATACCAATATATTTACCAATCCCGTGATTCGCATGAACGACATAATCGCCCGTTTTTAAGTCGCTATAACTTTTCAAACGTTCCGCATTAGAGATTGTTTGACGACGTGCCCGTTTTTTGGTCGTTGTATGAAAAATTTCTTTTTCCGTAATCGCCACGAGCTTGTTTTTAGGTAATTCAAACCCTGTTTGTAATGCCCCTTGAACAATTTGGACATGTCCATCTAACAGCTGATCCCAATTGCTTACTACGCTAGGTATGTCAAAGTCCTGGAATAGCTCTTCGACTTTTTGAATCCGTTCTTTCGTAGGAACAAAAACAACAACCGTTTGGTTTTGCTTTTGCCAACGGTCCACTTCCGCTTTTAGCAACGGCATTTGACCGAAGAATTGTTGCATTGAACGATATTGGAAATTATGGACTTCTTGGAAACGAAGATTCCCCATTCCTTTTTGAAAAAGTGAAAAGAAGGTCGTATTTCGTGCAGTTTTTCGCAATTGATCATGAAAGTCTACGCCAAAAGTTTGTTCAGAAAACACGCGCATTTCTTCAATTTTCAGGGTTTGCCATTCCGCTTCCTCTCTAGCGATTTCTCGCTCCGTTTCCATCATACGAGAATAATCATCCACAAAAAGCAAACTATTTTCTGGTAAATAATCTAACAGAGTAGTTTTTTGTTGGTACAGAAAATCTGTATAATAGTGAGCATTTTCTGTAGGAATCCCTTGTTCCCAAGAAGACAGCAAATGACCAAAATATTCTTCTAAAAAATCGGTCTCCGTTTGATCTTTAGCTGTCGCTAAACGTTTTTCTAGAGCATCTTGTAACCTCGTCATGCCATGATTCATATCTGCCTTTGAGAATACTAAATCAGTCATTGGTGAAATCGTTACTTCTTCAAGATTTTCTAATGAGCGTTGAGTATCCGCTTCAAAATAACGGATTGAGTCAATTTCAACATCAAACAGTTCCACCCGAACAGGGTATTCGGCATTTAGCGGATAGACATCAACAATGCTTCCGCGAATACTAAATTCGCCAGGCTTTCCGACCATCGATTGGCGTTCATAGCCCATTAACACTAAGCGTTGCGCGAGGATTTCAGGTTCTACTTCTGTCCCGATTTCCCAATGAAGTTGCGCATTTTGCCACGTTTCTTTCGTTGGCAAATATTTTCGTAGTCCAGCTACTGGTACGACCACGATTCCTGCATTCGCTGTCATCAGGAAATTTAACGCACTCACTCGATCTGCGCGCGCTTCTGGTGAAGAAAAGGCCATTTCGGCGGATAACACTTCATCTACTGGAAATAGATGAACTTGTTCTGAAGGTAAAATATTTAAAAAATCATCTACTAATTGATTGGCATAGTATAGGTTTGGGACCGCAATAACAATTTTTTGATGCGTCTTTTGTAAAGCGCCTGCCATCAGTAATGTTTTAGCAGAGCCTGATAACCCAGTAATTAGTTGGCGCGTTCCTGTTGTCATTAGTTGACTGCGCCATGATTTAGCAATTTCTGTTTGGCTAATTCGTTCGATAATATTCAAACAAGGGCCCTCCTTTCTGCTATTTTCCATTAAATTGATTCATTGTTTCAACAAACGTATGTCCTTCGCATGCATATAAAGCGGCATCGGCTGCTTTTTTTACAGCAAGTAACATCTCTTCGTGTGTTTCTTTGGGAAAAGTACTTAGTACATGGTGGATAACTGTATCATTTTTTGAGGGCCGACCAATGCCAATTTTAATTCTAGGAAAGACATTAGTTCCTAAATGGGCAATCAGACTTTTTATCCCATTGTGGCCGCCAGCACTACCTTTTTGCCGTAAACGAATTTTACCGACCTCTAAGTCTAAGTCATCATAAATAACAATCAAGTCTTCCTCATCTACCCCAAAGTAGGTCAACAGCGGCCCAACAGAGCGACCTGATTCATTCATAAATGTTAATGGTTTCACTAACAATACTTTCTCAGTCCCTATAAAAAACTCTGCAATATCTGCTTCAAAATTACTATTATTAAACGAAACATTTTGCCGATACGCAATTTCATCTAGCGTAATAAAGCCAATGTTGTGTTTTGTTTCTTTGTATTTACTACCGGGATTTCCCAGTCCTACGATTACTTTCATCTTTCATTCTCCTTGGATTATAAGCTTGCCAACACAAAATGGCTGGGAAGCGTATGCGCTACCCAGTTTTATTCATTATACCATAGAAATAAAAAAACTCGCAGTCTTTGAAGATTAAGAAAGATGTAAAAAAATTTTTTAGAAATTTAAATATGCGCAAGATAGTGAAATTACGCACATGTAAGAGCTACCATTTTGAAACAGGTCTGAAAACTGTATCATTTTTACAATCAAAGTTCGTGACATTTTTTACAAACCATGTTACTATCACTTTAGCAACAGGAAATAAAAACTCGTTGCTCACGAAAAAGAATGTAGAGGAAGGAATGGTACACATGACTGCAGCCGCAGGGAATAAAGATCACCAAAAAGTAATTTTAGTCGGGGACGGTGCCGTAGGTTCTAGCTATGCCTTTGCTTTAGTAACTCAGAATATTGCTCAAGAAGTTGGGATTATTGATATTAATGTACCAAAAACTGAAGGAGACGCGTTGGACTTATCTCACGCATTAGCATTTACTTCTCCTAAAAAAATCTATGCTGCTACTTATGACGATTGCCATGATGCAGACTTAGTTGTCTTAACAGCTGGTGCGCCTCAAAAACCAGGCGAAACTCGTTTAGACTTAGTTCATAAAAACTTGAAAATTAATAAAGAAATCGTTACAACAATTGTTGATTCTGGTTTCAACGGTATCTTCTTAGTTGCCGCAAACCCAGTCGACATTTTGACTTATTCAACTTGGAAATTCTCTGGCTTCCCGAAAGAACGAGTAATCGGTTCAGGAACTTCACTAGATTCTGCTCGTTTCCGTCAAGCAATTGCCGAATTAGTTGATGTTGATGCACGAAATGTCCATGCCTACATCTTAGGGGAACACGGAGATACAGAATTCCCAGTTTGGTCACATGCGAATGTCGCTGGCTTACAAATTTACGAATGGGTGAAAAATAATCCTGACGTCGATGAAGAAGCAATGGTTAATTTATTCTTCAACGTACGCGACGCTGCTTACACAATCATCGAGAAAAAAGGAGCTACTTTCTATGGAATCGCGGTTGCACTAGCGCGTATCACTAAAGCTATCCTAAACGATGAAAACTCTGTGTTACCATTATCTGTTTATTTAGAAGGTGAATATGGTCAAAACGATATTTATATCGGTGCACCAGCGATCATCAACCGCCAAGGAGTTAAACAAGTCATTGAAATTCCATTAACAGATGCTGAACAAGAAAAAATGGAAGCTTCTGCTTCTGCATTAAAAGAAGTTATTGAAACAGCTTTTGCTAAATTTGAAGCAGAAGAAGCAAAGTAACTCCTTCTATAATAGTCGAAAATTAAAAACAACCAAGAGTGAACACTATTGTTACTCCGCTTTAAAGCCTGGTACAAAAATCCAAAGTGATTTTTGCACCAGGCTTTACTTTTAATCTGTTTTACTTTACTCATCACTCAACTTTTAAAAAAAATTATTGTTTTGTTTAGCTCGAAAAATAACAATAACCAAAAATAAGTTTGTTATCTAAAATTCACTACACTACTTAATACAGTCCATCTGCTTCTTCTTTTGTCACAATGTAAATATTTTTCATTTGCGTATAAGCATCTAGCATTGATTTATGCGTTTCTCGACCAATTCCTGATTTTTTATAACCGCCAAATGGCGCGCCCGCAGGCAATTGATTGTATGTGTTGACCCACATCCGACCTGTCCGTACACCACGAGCAACCCGTAATGCCACATTGATATCTTGAGAAAAGACCGCACCACCTAGACCATATTCAGAATCATTAGCTAAACGAATGACTTCTTCTTCCGTTTCAAATTTAATCACTGTTGCAACAGGACCAAAGATTTCTTCTTGGGCCACACACATTGTATTCGTACCATTCGCTAATAACGTAGGTGCTAAAAACGCCCCCTTGTCTAGCCCATTTTCTGTTAAACGTTGCCCACCAGTAATCAGTGTAGCTCCTTCCTTCACACCAATTTCGACATATTTTAAAATTTCTTCCAATTGATGCTCATTGATCTGAGCGCCCATTTCAACATCTTTTTCCCACGGGAAACCAACGTTCACTTGTTCAAACTTTTCCTTTAAAGCTTCTACAAATTGATCATAAATACCTGACTGAACGAACACACGAGACCCAGCACAACAAACTTGCCCTTGATTGAATAAAATCCCTAACTGCACGCCTTCTAATGCACGTTCCCAATTGGCATCTTCAAAAATAATGTTGGCTGATTTTCCGCCAAGTTCTAAAGTGGCTGGAATTAGGCGGTCGGCCGCCGCTTTAGCGACAGTGTACCCCACCTCTGTTGAGCCTGTAAAAGCTAGCTTATCAAACCCTGGATGTGCCAACATATAATTTCCTGAATCAGAACCACGACCGGTGATTAAATTCACTACTCCTTTCGGCAAGACTTGATCAAAAATTTTAAACAATTCCAACAGACTTAATGATGTGCTCGAGGACGGATGAATCACAACCGTGTTACCTGCTGCCAACGCTGGTGCTAATTTCCAAGCACCCATTAATAAGGGGAAATTCCACGGAATAATTTGACCCACAACACCGATGGGTTCTTTCACAACAATGGATAACGTATCCTTATCAAATTCTTTGACAGATCCTTCTTCTCCACGAATCACACTAGCAAAATACCGAAAATGGTCTGCACTGGCAGGGACATCAATCGATTGCGTTTCCCGAAGCGGTTTTCCATTATCTAAAGTCTCCACCATAGCCAAATGTTCTTGATTTTCTTCAATCAAATCAGCAATTTTCAATAAAAGATTGCTTCTTGTTACAACGTCAACATCTTTCCATGTCTGAAACGCTTCTTGAGCTGCTTCTACAGCTCGATCCACATCTGCATTTGTGGCATCTACAAATTCTGCTAATTTTTCACCATTACTAGGATTGTAACTAGCAATCATTTTGTTACCACTACCTGTTGTCCACTCTCCATTAATATACAATTGATAGCTACTGGCAACTACTTGATTTATTTCTTTTTTACTCATTTACCCACCTCTTTTTTTATTTTTGTATCCGCTTACAATTATAAGACATCTTCCACCTAAAAGTAAATAATTCTACCTAAAAAAAATATAGCTATCAGCGACTGTTGCTAACTCATCCCGACCTCAAGCCTCCTGGCAATAACTGAATGTATTAAACTTTATTGGAGAGAACTTTTGCCACAAAAAAAGCTAGCACTGAAGAATTAAAATTGCTTCTTCAGTGCTAGCTTTGATTTTTCCAACTCATCCGTTCTTATTGACAAAGAGCTGATTTTTTTATTTATCTTTTGGAACGATATAGTTCATTAAATGTGTTTCATCAGCTGAGATTGTACGTGTCGAAACAACGTTTAATCCCTTCACGTTCATTTCAGAAATTAAGATGCTACCATCTTTAAAGACTTTTTCCACAAATGCGACATGACCATAAGTATTGTCTGCGCCTAAAACGCCAGCTGGGAAGGAAACCGCTGCACCTGCTTTTGGTGTACGACTTACTTTGTACCCGCGTGCACGACCTGTTTCGCCCCAATCTTGACCATTCCCCATTGTTAAGTCCACACGTTTACCTAATTGCGTAATACGGTTGTAGATATATTGTGTACAGTTGCCCCAAGCATAACTATTAAAGGTGTCATAGTTTTTGCCATTATAGGCTGGGAAATTTGATTCCATTGGTTCAACGGTTGCTTTTTCTTTATCATAATAAGTTAAATCGTATGTTTTAATTAACGCATTTAATTTCTTATGGTAATCTTTGTCCGTTGCGTATTTTCCTGTTAGGAAACGTGTCGCTTCTTTGTATGATTTGGCTTCCGTTTTCCAGACACCATGATAGAAATCTTTATTGGAATCTAAACCATTTTTCAATAATTTCGCATAATCTTCCATTGATTCTTTATACGTTGGATATTGACGGAATTTTGCTTCTACTGTGTATAGGTTACCGAAACCATTGTCTTCATAGGTAATAAAAGAAACAGATTGACCTTTGTAATCGCCTTTAATACCAAACAAATTGTAGTTTGGTTTCTGGCTTAATTTACTATTGCCGCTGCCACTTTCTAAAATTGCTTGAGCAATCATCACACTAGCATATAAGTTTTTGTCCTTGGCCACTTTCCGAGCAGATTCCCCGATTTCTTGAATAAACTCTTCTGTCTTCTTCGTTTTGCTGACCGTAAACGTCTCATCGTCTTCCACTAACCCAACCGTTTCATTTGTAACTGGTGGGACTATTTCGGGCTGCGGTGTTGACGCTGCTGGTTGTTCTACTGGTTTTTCAGCTGGCGCTGTTGGTGTCACTGGTTTCGCCGGCTGTTTTGATTCAGAAGTACTCGTGCCAGGTTTTGGCTGTTCTTTAGAAGAACTTGGTGTGGTCGTCGGCGTGGTACTTGATTCAGTTGTACTTGTTGACGTAGAATCTGTGGTTGACTCTGTTGTACTCGTTGAGGTGGAGTCAGTAGTCGATTCTGTCGTACTTGTGGATGTTGAATCCGTTGTGGAATCTGTCGTTTCGGTTCCTGACGTTTCCGTGGACTCCGTGGTTGTAGATTCACTTGATTCGGTTGAACTTTCTGTTTCAGTTGTTGATTCTTCTGTCGCTTCTGTTGTTTCACTAGTTGCTGTCGTTTCAGTGTCTTCAGCAGTTGTTGCTTCTGCGGTTGTTTCTGCAACAGAACTATTTTCAGCTACCAAGTTATTACCTTCTGCAAATGCACCTACTGGCATTGATGAACCTAAAAGTAATAAGGTAGAGAACAGGGCAAATTGTTTTTTCATACTCATTCTCCTTTTTTATTTTTCTCCATTTATTTTTATGTACCAACATATATAATTGACATAGTTATTGTTTAAATGGCTCCTTTTTTAATAGTATACTGTTTCATAAAAAATTTCTAGCAAAAAGTTAAAAAAATAGAAGAAAATTTACAAATTCTTCTATCTTTTTTTGGTAATTTTCTAAGAAAAAAAAGAAAGGGCTTGAACAAACATCAACGTCCTCTCTTTTTCTCGTTATCCTTCAAACAAAATACTTTTTTTTCGAAGTGCCTCTTTGATTTCTTGGAAAGTTTCTTCGTCTGCACAGCGAATAGTATGCAGATGGACGCCTCCTGTTAAAACTGATAGTAATGTAGCATGCTCTTTTTGATACTTGTCCATAAATTTATCAATATCTTTCTCTGATTGAATGCGCAAACTGCCGATTAATTCCCCATAAAGCGGATGTGCAATACTCACATCTACCACTTCTCCACCTTTGGCAACAATGACTGACAATTCTTCTCTCGTTTGTTCAGGTGTATGTTGACAAGCAATTTTCCGTTCAATTCCTTCTAAAGGTTGTTCCAACATATACCCTCGAGCTGTTGCGACAATTTCGACCCCTGTCGCCCGTAATAGAGCGACATCTCCTACAATAATTTGTCTGCTGACATCAAAAGCTTTTGCAAAACGAGTGGCACTAATTGGCTTTTCGGTCTCTCTTAATCTTTTAACAATCTCTCTTCTTCTGATTTCTCCATCCACGACCTTCGCCTCACTCTCCTAAATGTTTTTCTTGGAAACGTTTAGAGGCGTCCATAATTCCCTGGAAAGTCTCAGATAATGTTTCTTCATACTCGGCATTTTCAACATGATTCAGAATAGTTTCTAATACTTGTTGTTCTCTTTCAGAATCAAAAACCGCATGACCTGCTTTCTTTTTCACTGCAGCAATCTCTGCGACGACGTCCATCCGCTGTTCTAATAAACGGACCAGTTCCTTATCGATTTGGTTAATCTTTGCTCGTTGTTGTTCTAAAGAAGTTGTTGGGGCGTCATCTTCAGTCAATTCTTTAATTATCCGTGCTGGATTACCTGCGATCACACAGTTTTCTGGAAACGATTTGGTCACAACAGCACCTGCTGCCACCACTACATTATCGCCTAATGTTACGCCAGGAAGGACAATCGCTCCACCGCCAATCCAAACATTGTTGCCAATGATAATTCGTTTCCCTGATTCCATTCCGCTATTACGCTTGGCCGCTTGTAATGGATGCTCGGCTGTATAAAGTTGCACATTGGGTCCAAACATACAGTTATCGCCAATTTCGATTGGACAAACATCTAAAAAAACGTTATTAAAATTGGCATAGAAATTTTTTCCCACAGAAATGTTGTAGCCATAATCAAATTGAATCATCGGTTCGATGTACGTCCCGACACCCACTTTTCCAAACGTTTCTTCTATTAATTGACGACGAATATAAGTGTCTGGTTGTTGGTTAATTAACGCCATTTGTTCACGGGCTTTTTTGCGATCAGCCACTAATTCAGGATCTGAGGCAAAATATAGTGCACCTGCGATCATTTTTTCTTTTTCTGATTTAAATTCTTCCATTCCGTTACTCCTTTATCGTTAATTCTGCAAATATCGTTTCGGCTTTCGCTTCTAAAAAATAATAAGGTTGTTGTAAAAATAGCGGCGTTTGATTAATGGCTAAAATAGTTGCCGTTGGTTGTTTATAATGAATCAAATCGCAAAATGGATGCACTTGAAAACTCGTGCCGACAATCACGATTAAGTCGGCAGAAGCAACGGCCTGAATGGCTTTTTCAATTGCCTCTTCGGATAGTCCTTCTTCATACAAAGTAATAGCTGGACGGATTTGTCCATGACAATCAGCGTGCCGATCACTAAGCAAATAGTCTTTCCAAGGAACCGTTGCACCACAAGTTTGGCAATAACATTCATATAAATTACCATGAAAGTCCACCACTTCTTGGCTACCTGCTTTTCGATGAAGCCCATCAATATTTTGTGAAACAATTTTTCCCCGTTTCATTTGCTCTAATTGGGCCATTTTCTGGTGAATGATATTAGGTTGTGCGTCTGGATGATAGAGCGTTTTAACGAATTGATAAAACTTTTCTGGCTCTGTTTTTAAGCAAGTCCGGCTCAATAAGTATTCCGGTTGCTGGATTCCTTGATAGACACCTTTTAAGGAACGATAATCTGGCACACCTGAGGCTGTCGAGATACCCG
Organism: Enterococcus sp. DIV2419; assembly: GCF_051711865.1. Taxonomy (NCBI): domain Bacteria; kingdom Bacillati; phylum Bacillota; class Bacilli; order Lactobacillales; family Enterococcaceae; genus Enterococcus; species Enterococcus sp. DIV2419. Next base: position 199,282 of record NZ_JBIONS010000001.1, on the reverse strand, counting down.
CACCTGTTAAAAATGTGATTTTTTGTTGGGTTGCCAACCAATGAATTGCCTCGGCTTGCGTGATATCTTGCATATCGATTCAGCTCCTAATCTTCTATATTATAACGTATTTTAACATTAGCACCAAAAGTTTTTCCACTTTTTGAAAACTTCTTACCTATATATTGATTTATCTTGAAAGAGTTTGTGACAAATTTCTCAACTCGTGGTAAAATATGCATGAGTAAAAGTGAGGTGAAACAACAATGGTCGCATTTATTATTTATTGGGCTGCAATTATTGCCTGCATCGCTTGGGGCGTTTTAAGCATTTGGTTCTCTGTTTTTTATCTTTCTCGTAAAGAAAACGGAAATCTTTGGGCTTTTGCGTTCTTCAACGTTATCGCTATTATCGCCTTAGCAATTGTTTTATTAGTTTACAAAACTTGGGATTTCGGTATCTTAACTTACTCAAGTCTAATTTATACAATTTTAGCTTCTTTAGGTGTATTGACTGTTCTTCAAGCTATTTTAGGTCGTGAACCAAAAGCTGTCAAAGCTTAAGTAAAAAGCAACTGTTCCTTTAGGAATGGTTGCTTTTTTCGTATTAGTTTCTATTTCGTAGGGAAAATGTTACGCTAATTTCATGGTGTTTGTGTCCTCTTGATAAATTCCTTTGCTGGAACATATTGACTTTCTTCTGGATTTATCCTAAAATTAATAACTGAATTTAATAACTGAATAGTGCCTCAAAAAAGAGGTAGAGGTCGCGGTTTTTATTACGCTTGTGGAGTGAGAGGACACTGGGAAGCAAGTTTAGGATCAATCGCCGAAATGCATAACGGAGCCTCTTCTGTTGTGTGTTGGGACGTAAGTTAAGAGCTTGCGGACTGTCTTAGTAGTGATGCTAAGTTGTGCTATGTTTCGTTGAGGAATTTTTTTCGACATTACCTAGCAACCTTACATCTGTTTGGTTGTTTTTTTGTATTCAAAAATAGGTTGTGACAGAAGTATTCTCCTTTAAAAAGACAGAATCGCTTTTGCTCAGCTGATTATCAAAGCTTGTTGATTGAAAAAAGACAAAACGATCAATCAGACAAGAAATTTAAAGGAGAGAAAAAGATGAACAAAAAAGTTTTTTCATTCAGTCTACTACTTGTCACGCTATTTTCGTTACTTGGCATGACAACCAACGCTTCGGCGGAGGAAAATGGTGAATTTCGTGTCGGCATGGAAGCTGGCTACGCCCCTTTTAACTGGTCACAGAAAAATGACGCACATGTCGCAGTGCCTATTCAAGGCAACTCTTATGCAGGCGGCTATGATGTTCAAATTTCTAAAAAAATTGCCGATGGTTTAGGTCGTAAATTAGTAATCGTCCAAACCAAATGGGATGGCTTGGCGCCCGCCTTACAATCTGGAAAAATTGATGCCATTATCGCCGGAATGAGCCCAACCGCTGAACGAAAAAAAGAAATTGCTTTTACAAACCCTTATTATGAATCACAATTTGTCGTAATTGTAAAAAAAGATGGCAAATACGCTAATGCAAAAAGCTTGAAAGATTTAGCTGATGCTAAAATTACAGCTCAACTAAATACATTCCACTACGGATTAATTGATCAAATTCCAAATGTCAATAAACAGCAAGCAATGGATAACTTTTCAGCTATGCGAACAGCACTTGCTTCTGGCATGATTGATGGGTATGTTAGTGAACGCCCCGAAGGCATAACAGCAACTAGTGTCAATAAAGAATTAAAAATGTTAGAATTTCCAAAAGAAAATGGCTTTGATGCTAGCGCTGAAGACTCGCAAGTAGCAGTCGGCATGCGTAAAGGCGATCCAGACATTGAAAAAGTAAACAAAATTTTAGCAGGTATTTCTCAAGATGAACGGACAAAAATTATGGACCAAGCAATCAAGGATCAACCTGCAGCAACAGATAGTGATGAACAAAAAACAGGACTTATTAACGATTTCAAAAATATTTGGAATCAATATGGCGACATGTTTTTACGTGGTGCTGGTTTAACGCTATTTATCGCGTTAATTGGGACAGTTGTCGGAACAACCCTTGGTTTACTAATTGGTGTCTTCCGTACAATTCCAGATTCTGAAAACCCAGTCGCTCGTCTCTTCCAAAAATTAGGAAATTTAATTCTTTCTATTTATATTGAAGTTTTCCGTGGTACACCAATGATGGTTCAAGCAATGGTTATTTTCTATGGTTTAGCTCTAGCTTTTGGCATCTCTTTAGACCGAACAGTGGCCGCATTATTTATCGTTTCTGTGAATACTGGTGCCTATATGTCTGAAATTGTTCGCGGAGGTATTTTCGCAGTAGATAAAGGACAATTCGAGGCAGCACAAGCGATTGGGATGACCCATGGACAAACAATGCGTAAAGTCGTTATTCCCCAAGTATTACGTAATATTTTACCTGCAACAGGGAATGAATTTGTCATTAATATCAAAGATACGGCCGTGTTAAGTGTTATCGGTGTTGCAGATTTATTCTTCCAAGGGAATGCTGCTTCTGGCGCAAACTTCCAGTTCTTCCAAACCTTTACAATTGTCGGCATCATGTACTTGGTAATGACTTTTGTGATTACACGAATCTTACGTGTTGTGGAACGTAAAATGGATGGCCCTTCTGCTTACGTTAAAGTAGAAGAATTAACTGAAGAAGGAAAAGAAAGCTAGGAGGCAAACAGATGAGTGCAATTATTGAAATTGAACATTTACGAAAAAGCTTTGGCGAAAACGAAGTATTAAAAGATATCAATATGAACGTCAATAAAGGAGAAGTTGTCACCATTATCGGTTCTTCTGGTTCTGGTAAATCAACGTTACTACGTTGTATTAATTTGTTAGAAAAACCAACAGATGGCAAAATCATCTATAATGGTAAAAATGTTTTAGAACGTGGTTATAGTTTGCCCAAATATCGGACCCATTTAGGCATGGTTTTCCAATCATTCAATTTATTTAATAACATGAATGTCTTAGAAAACTGTACTTCTGGTCAGATGACTGTCCTAAAAAGAAACAAAGAAGAAGCCAAAAAAATTGCCTTAGAAAATTTAGAAAAAGTTGGCATGGCTCGTTTTATTGATGCCAAACCTGCTCAATTGTCTGGTGGACAAAAGCAACGGGTAGCCATTGCTCGAGCATTATCAATGGATCCAGATGTTTTACTTTTCGATGAACCAACTTCTGCATTGGATCCTGAAATGGTTGGCGAAGTGCTAAAAACGATGAAAAATCTTGCCCATACAGGGCTAACAATGGTGATTGTAACACATGAAATGGAATTTGCGCGGGACGTATCCGATCGTGTTATTTTCATGGATAAAGGTGTCATTGCCGAAGAAGGGACCGCTGAAGATATTTTTGTCCATCCAAAAGAAGCTCGGACAAAAGAGTTCTTACATCGGATTCTAACGAAAAACTAGTAAAAAAGAGGCAGTCATTCTGGTTAGAGTGACTGCCTCTTTTTTTATTTTTTGTATTGACGAATCATTGGCGGTTCATAGGAATCAATAAATGCACCAATTTCTTCTAAGGAATCTGAAATGAAAATTTTAGCTCGATCCGCCGCTGTTAAGAAATTAGTTTCTACCATTTTATCAAAAAAAGCAGCTAATAAATCATAGTAACCATTCACGTTGTATAAAATACAAGGATTCATATGTTCACCGACTCGGCCCCAAGAGATCACCTCGCTAATTTCTTCTAGCGTGCCGGGACCACCGGGTAAAGCTAAATACACATCTGCCAATTCAATCATCTTTTTCTTACGCGCATGCATATCACTGACTGTATGCATCTTTGTAATGCCATTATGTGCAATCTCCCGCTCCATTAAAAAAGTGGGCATGACACCAATTACCTCTCCACCTTCTGCTAAAAGCGTGTCAGCCACCGTACCCATTAGACCAACATTGCCACCGCCATAAACTAGATCATAGTGATTTTCTTTCATCCAAGCGGCTAACGCTACTGCAGCTTGCTGATAGATTGGCTCATTCCCCAGACTGGCGCCACAATATACTGCCATTTTTTTCACAAACATACCCTCCATTTAGATAGATTCTTTTTTACCATCTATCCTCTGGTAGCTATGGTAGCATATTTTGATTTTCTCGAAAAGGTGCAGCCATTTTTCTTTTCGTTTTAAAAGTATTTGAATTTTCAGACAATAAATGCTATAGTCTTTTTATATTTTAAAATTTCAGAAAAAGGAGCCCTATTATCTTGTCTACCTCACTCACTATTCGCTTAGTTGCCGAAGCAGATTGGCCCGCATTACATGCCTTGGATCAAATCATTTGGACAAAAAAGAATACCCCTGCCGAGATACAACCACTCTCGCTTGCGGCATATCAGGAAAAAATGAAAGATGAAACGATTTTTGTTGCCATCAGCGGACAACAACTCGCTGGATTTATTGAAGTCCATCCGCCCACTTCGTTAGCAGCTCATCAAAAGCAATGGTTACTAAGTATTGGCGTTTCGCCAGATTTCCAAGGACAAGGGATTGGTGGTTCTTTGTTGTCGTACGTCAAAGATATGGCCCAGATAAGCGGGATTCATAAGCTGAGTTTGCGAGTAATGGCTACCAATCAAGAAGCCATTCGATTCTATGAAAAACATGGTTTTGTGCAAGAAGCACATTTTAAAGAAGAATTTTATATAAATGGACACTATTGTGATGATTATCAGTATGCTTATTTCATAGAAAAATAAGAAAACCAATGTTTTCTATAAAAACTGGTTGCTCTCTGTTTCTTCTTCTGTTATTTTAAATAATAAGACAATATTAAGGAGTGTGAATCTATGCAAAAAAAGTTAGTTTGGCGTGATTATCTATACGTTGGTTCAATGTTATTCGGTTTGTTTTTCGGTGCTGGAAATTTAATTTTCCCTGTACATATGGGACAAGAAGCGGGGGCTTCCGTCTTTTTAGCAAACTTGGGCTTCTTAGCCACTGGAATTGGCTTACCTTTTCTTGGTGTCATTGCTATGGGTGTTTCTAAAAGTTCAGGTGTTTTTGACTTAGCTTCTCGGATTAATCGTCGTTATGCTCTTATTTTTACCTTACTATTATATTTAACGATTGGTCCTTTCTTTGCTTTACCAAGGTTAGCAACTACTTCTTTTGAGATTGGTCTTGCACCATTTGTTCCTAAAGACTTGCAATGGCTGGTTCTTGCTGGTTTTTCCGCATTATTTTTCTTAGCCGTTTGGCTCTTCTCTAGAAAGCCAAGTAAAATCTTAGATTATGTGGGTAAATTTTTAAATCCGTTATTTTTAGCATTGCTAGGAATTTTGATTGTTTTAGCCTTTGTAAAACCATTAGGTCATGTGGCCAGTGCCGCTGTTGGTGAAAATTATATTTCAAGTCCTTTCTTTAAAGGATTTACAGAAGGTTATAATACGTTGGATGCTTTAGCTTCATTAGCTTTTGGGATTGTTGTCGTTTCCACTTTACGAAATATGGGCGTCGAAAAACCAGGAGATATCGCTAAAGGAATGATTAAATCAGGTGCTTTCAGTGTTGTATTGATGGGGATTATCTATACCTTACTTGCTTATATGGGAACAATGAGTATCGGGGCTTTTCCAATCAGTGAAAACGGCGGGATTGCCTTAGCCCAAATTGCTAATTACTATTTAGGCCTACCAGGGAGTATTTTACTGGCTTTTATCGTAGTTCTTGCTTGTTTAAAAACCGGTATCGGCTTAAGCACAGCCTTTTCTGAGACTTTTGAAGAAATGTTTCCGAAAGTTTCCTATCAAAAATTCTTGGCAATTGTTGTTATTTTACCAGCTATTTTTGCAAATGTCGGCTTAACCAACATCATTCAATTTGCCGTTCCAGTCTTGATGTTCCTTTATCCATTGGCGATTACTTTAATGCTTTTGGTAATCATCAGTCCTATTTTCAAACATCGACGGGAAGTCTATCAAGCAACGACCTATATCACATTGATTGCTGCTGTTTTAGATGCATTAAATAGCGCGCCTGCCTTTATCAAAGATACGGCGTTTGTAACAACGCTTTTAGAAAAAGCCGGCCAATACTTACCATTGTTCACTATTGGTATGGGCTGGGTCGTTCCAGCAACGGTTGCTTTTCTAATTAGTTGGGTTTGGGTCATGATTTCTAAAAAAGATCCTATTCTTGATTAATTCTTACCAAAACGACACTAGAAAAAATGCGGAAGCGCATTTTTTCTAGTGTCGTTTTTATGTATATTCGTTGTACCAAACTCTTGACTATGGTAAATTGAAGTTACCAACAAGTACTGGAGGAAATTGCCCATGTTAGTTACAACAACCGAGAGAATTAGCGGTCAAGAATATGAAATTATTGGAGAAGTTTTCGGGTTAACCACACGTTCTAAAAATATGTTTAAAGATTTAGGTGCTGGACTAAAAAGCGTAGTTGGCGGTGAAATCAAAGGTTACACTGATATGCAACGAGAAGCACGCGACCAAGCAATCGAACGTTTAAAAGCAGAAGCCTCTAAATTAGGTGCAGATGCCGTTGTGATGATGCGTTTTGATTCTGGCACAATTGGCACAGACATGCAATCTGTCGTGGCTTACGGAACAGCTGTTAAATACATCTAAATTTTGCAACTAAAAAGACGCAGACCTTTGAGCCGACCCCCAAAAGTTAGACCTAGAAATCTAACTTTTGGAGGTTTTTTTGTATGGCAAAATACAGTTTTGAATTTAAACTTAAACTTGTTCATGACTACTTATCTGGTCAAGGAGGTCTAAGGTTTCTCGCAAAGAAGTATGGGTTTAAAGATAGTTCTCAAATAAGCAAATGGATAAATGCCTATAAAGAACTTGGTGAAGAAGGCCTACTTCGCAGTCGAAAAAATAAGAATTACTCTGTTCAATTTAAGCTAGATGCGATAGAGTTATATTTAACAACAGAGTTGTCCTATCAAGAAGTAGCTAATCTTCTAAAAATGAACAATCCATCATTGATTGCGAATTGGCTTAGAACGTATCAGAAGTTTGGTATAGAGGGACTCTCTAAACAGAAAGGACGTCCACCTACCATGCCTAAGAAGAAACAAAAGGAAACCCAACCATTACCAAGTGAACGATCTCAAGTAGAGAAACTAGAAAAAGAAAATAGAATGTTAAAAATTGAGAATGCCTATTTAAAAGAATTGAGGAGACTGCGTTTAGAGGACGAACAAAAAATGAACGAATCGCACGAATCATTCACAGTCTCCGAAGACACTTTCGATTAAAAGATATTTTGGAAACCCTAAGGTTTCCAAAATCTACTTACATGTACTGGCAAAAACGCCTCGACAGAACAGCTTCAACACAAATCATTGAAGAAGAAATTCAAGCGATTCGTAAAAAGCATCAACATTATGGCTATAGAAGGATGACCCAAGAATTGAAACGACGTGGATTTCAAGTGAATAAAAAGAAAGTCCAGCGATTAATACAAAAGTTAAAGTTACAAGTCAAAGCTTTTACTAAGAAATCAAGAAAATATAATTCCTATAAAGGAACCGTTGGTAAAATCGCTAAAAATTTGATTCGTCGCCGATTTAAAACCTCTGTTCCTCATCAAAAAATTACAACTGATACAACTGAATTTAAGTACTTTGAAGCAGATAACGCAGGCATCTTTCGTCAGAAAAAACTATACTTAGATCCATTTATGGATATGTATAATAGTGAAATTCTAAGCTATAGCCTTTCTACTCAACCAAATGGTAAAACAGTTATGGGAGGTCTGAAAGAAGCAATTTCTCAAACAAATGATTGTCCCTATCGGCGCACCTTTCACTCTGATCAAGGCTGGGCTTATCAAATGAATGTCTATATACAAGCATTAAAGGACAACAATATCTTTCAAAGTATGTCTCGAAAAGGAACCTGTTTAGATAATTCTCCTATGGAGAATTTCTTCAGTATCCTAAAACAAGAAGTGTACTATGGAAAAATCTATCAAAGTCAAAATGAATTGAGAGAAGCAATTGAGAACTACATTTATTATTACAATCATCACCGAATCAAGGAAAAACTTAACTGGAAAAGCCCAGTAGAATTTCGACAATTCAATCAAAAAACTGCATAAAAATAGAGTGGAAAAATCCACTCTATAAAAAGTCTAACTTTTTGGGGTCACTACACTTTTCTTGTAAGGTCTACGTCTTTTTACTTTTCATATTTCACTTCTGCTAAATACAATCCTTCTGGATGAGCAGTTGGACCCGCTAAATTTCGATCTTTAGCTGCGATAATTGCTGGAATCGCGGTTGGTTCCAGCCGCCCATTGCCGATTTTCAATAGCGTACCAACTAAAATCCGAATCATTTTGTACAAGAAACCATCGCCCCGAAAAGTGAATGTTAATTCATCCCCCGTTTCATTGACATGAACACTGGCTTCATGAATGGTTCGGACTTTATCTTCTACTGAACTTCCTGAGGCACAGAAAGAGGTAAAATCATGGGTACCTAATAAATCAGGCAAAGCTTGTTGGATTTTTTCGAGATCAATGGGATACGGAAAATAACTAGCATAAAAACGTCGAAATGGACTTCGCGGTTTGCCAATATCCACTTTAAATTGATAGGTTTTTTCGATCACGTGATAACGTGCATGAAAGTCTTCTGAAACACGTTCCACGCTGCGCACAGCAATGTCTTCTGGTGTTTGTGTGTCTAACGCAAAGCGCATTTTTTCCAACGGACGTTCCTGCGGATAATCAAAGTGAATCACTTGGCCCATTGCATGAACACCTGCATCTGTTCGTCCTGAACCAAAAACCGTCACGGAGTGTCCGTTATTCATGCGTGCTAACGTTTTTTCTATTTCTTCTTGAACGGTACGCTCATTAGGCTGCTTTTGAAAGCCATGAAAATGAGTGCCATCATAGGCAATGATTGCTTTATAGCGGGGCATAATTTTTCTTCACCTTTTCTAAGTTCTTAATACAAATAAGCCAATGGTTAACAAGACAAAGCCAAACATTACTATTGTATCTCGTAGGTGCCAATGAAGAATGCGATATTTTGTCCGTCCTTCGCCACCTTGATAACCTCTTGCTTCCATGGCAGTCGCTAAGTCTTCCGCACGATTAAAACTACTTACGAAAAGCGGAATTAACAGTGGAACAATAGCTTTCATTTTTTGAAGTAAGTTTCCTTCACCAAAATCAACACCACGGGCACGTTGAGCATTCATAATCTTTTCCGTTTCATCCATTAATGTTGGGACAAAACGTAAGGCAATTGATAACATCAATGAAACTTCATGAACTGGAAATTTCACCACACGAAGTGGGCGTAGCAAATATTCAATCGCATCTGATAACTCTAATGGTGCCGTCGTTAAAGTTAATAACGTTGACATGAAAATAATTAAAACAAAACGACAGAAAATAAATAGCCCATTCGTCACACCAAACTGGGTAATGGAAATAATTCCCCACTGAAAGTACACTTCTCCCCCTTGTGTAAACAAGGTTTGAAGAGCCACAGTAAACAGAATTAGCCATAATAATGGCCGAACACCGCGGATAAAGAAGCGGGCACTGATTTTTGATAATGAAATAGCAAAAGCAGTAAAAGCTGCTATTAAAACATAACTCTGCCAATTATTTGCTAAAAAGATAATCCCAATAAAATAAAAACTAGCTAATAATTTTGCGCGCGGATCTAAACGATGGATAAAAGAATCACCTGGAATATAGCGCCCAAAAATCAATTTATTCATCATTTTGCCTCACCTGCTTCCTGCATTTTTTTCAGAAGCTGATCGGCTAATTGATCGGCCGTTAATGGTAATTGCTCAAAAGAAAAGCCTTTTGCCACTAATTTTTCAGCAAATTCGGCTGCAGTTGGCACGCCTAATTGTTTTTCTTTCAGCCATTGTGTCTCTTGAAACACTTCTTGTGGTGCTCCCGCTCGGACGATTTGTCCTTTTTCTAAAACAATCACATGATCTGCGTAATTAGCCACGTCATCCATCAAATGTGTCACTAAAACGATGGTCATATTATGTTCCTTATGCAGACGACTAAACATCTCCATCATTTCTTTACGACCCTTAGGATCCAAACCAGCAGTCGGTTCGTCTAATACTAAGACTTCTGGTTCCATCGCTAGCACACCAGCAATTGCGACACGGCGCATTTGACCACCTGATAACTCAAACGGAGAATGTTGTAAGTATTTTTCATCTAAGCCGACTAAATCAAGCATTTTCTTAGCTAATTTTTTCGCTTCTTCGTCTGAAACACCAAAGTTTTTCGGTCCGAAAGCGATGTCTCGCTCCACTGTTTCTTCAAACAATTGTGCTTCTGGAAATTGAAAAACGATCCCAACTTTTTTACGAATTGGTTTTAAATTCTTATTATCAGTTTCTGGCGTAATTACACGCTCTCCAATTGTCACTTGGCCTTTAGTTGGTTTCACCAAAGCATTCAAATGTTGTAATAACGTTGATTTGCCACTGCCAGTATGACCGACAATCGCTGTATAAGAGCCGTCTTGAATCGTTAAATTAATATCGAATAATGCCCGTTGCTCAAAAGGAGTATTGGGTTGGTAAGTAAAATCTACTTGTTTAAAACGGATGTCCATAACCAATCCACCATCCCTTCTTCTGTTAAATAATTCGTTGGCACAACAACGCCACGCTCTTTCAAAGCTACTTTTAATTTTTCAGGAAACGGTAAATCCAAGCCCATTTCAACAAGCGCTTCTCCTGCAGAAAAAATCTTTTCTGGTGTTCCCTCGTTTGTCAATTGTCCTTGGCGCATCACTAAAATACGATTCGCATTAGCCGCTTCATCAATATCGTGGGTAATAGAAATAACTGTTAAATTGCTTTCTTCTTTAATCTTTTGAATGGTAGCAATTACTTCTGCACGACCTTCTGGATCTAACATACTTGTCGCTTCGTCTAAAATAATAATATCTGGTCGCAAAGCAACCACACCAGCGATAGCTACTCGTTGTTTTTGGCCGCCAGATAGCCGAGCAGGTTCTCGCTTGGCAAAATCTAACATACGAACCCTTTCTAATGCATCGTGAACACGTTCGACCATTTCATCACGCGGAATACCTTGATTTTCTAAACCAAAAGCCACATCGTCTTCGACTGTTGAACCGACAAATTGGTTATCTGGATTCTGAAAGACCATTCCTACCATACGCCGGATATCCCAGACGTTTGCTTCATTTAATTCTTTGCCGCCAACTTTGATAGTCCCAGCAGCTGGCAGTAACAGCCCATTGATCGTTTTGGCTAACGTTGATTTACCAGAACCATTATGGCCAATAATAGCGACCCATTCGCCTTGTTGAATGGAAAAAGACACATCTTTTAAAGCGGGAGAAGCATCTTCTGGTTGATAATTAAATTGGATATTATTTAGTTCAATGATTGGTTGCATCGCGTACTCCCTCAATCTATTTATTCTTTCTAACACTACCAAAAAAGTAGCGTTTTTTCAATCATCTGTTCTGATTCTTCACACTATTTTTTATTATACCAAAAGAACGGTCATTATGGGAGCTCTTATCTGTCTTGACAGGTCTATTTTTCATAAAAATAACTTCTTGTTCTCATAAAACAAGAAGTTACTGATTTTCTTTTAAAAATGTGTCTTCAAATATTCAAACGCATATTGGGCATATAACTCAGCACCCATTGCCATCGCATCTTCATCAATATTAAAACGACCATGGTGATGTGCCCATTCCGTATCTTTCTCTGGATTACCACTTCCCACTAAGGCAAAACAACCAGAAGCATGTTCAGTATAATAACTGAAGTCTTCGCCACCGGTTGTCGGCTCTTCTTGTCTTAAGGCCGCTTCACCAAAATTTTCCTTAATTAGTGTTTGAGCAAACAAGGCATCTTGCTCATCATTAATCACTGGCAACGTTCCATATTGATAATCTAACGAAGCCGTACCACCATAAATAGCGGCTGTTTGTTCCGCATAGCGTTGCAGCGCCTGTTCTACTCGATTACGCGTTGCTACACTAAAGCAACGAACCGTTCCTTCTAAACGTGCATTCTCAGCAATCACATTAAAACGGGTCCCCACATCCATCCGTCCAATCGTGACAACTACTGGATCTAAAGGATCTGTCTCCCGAGAAACAATCGTTTGCAGATTCATCACGAAAGAAGAAGCTATAACTGCCGCATCAATACAAGCGTTTGGCATGGCACCATGGCCACCACGGCCTGTAAAATCAACAGAAAAAATATCTGCGGATGCGAAACTTGAGCCCACTCGACACGAAGCGGTTCCTACAGGCATTTGTGACCAGATATGTAAGCCAAATACATCATCAACACCGGTCATTGCGCCTTGTGCAACCATTGCTTTAGCGCCTTGCGCATTTTCTTCAGATGGTTGAAAAATTAACCTTACTGTTCCCTGAAGTTCTTCTTGGATTTCTTTTAATACTTTAGCCGCTGTTACTAACATCGCGGTATGGGAATCATGCCCACATGCATGCATCTTGCCAGCTTCTAAAGATTTATAAGCTAAATCTTCATTTAATTCCTGTACAGGTAAGGCATCCATATCAGCCCGCAGCGCAACCACTCGGCCTGGTTTACCGCCCACAATTTCAGCAATTAAGCCCGTCGGTTCTGTTTTGCGATAAGTAATTCCTAATTGATCAAGAACTTCCGCGACTTTTTCTGTCGTTCGAAATTCTTCAAATTGTAATTCTGGATGTTGGTGTAAATCCCGTCGAAAAGCAATCATTTCTTGTGAATGCTGCTTGACTAGTGCTTTGATTTTTTTCATACTTACGCCCCGTTTCTACAAACTTAATAAAATACTTGAAAAAATACCCGCTAAAATAACCGAAACAATGGTGACTGTTACGAAACCTGCCACTAACATCGGTGGCATTAAATGGCTCGTTAAAGCCGCCTGTTCTTGTTCATCTTCTGTCAATGATTGAATCACTTCATTAGTAATAATATAATCGGCTGGAAAGCCATATAAAGCTGTCAACGAAACAGCGAATGCCATCTCTTTACTCACACCTAATACACGACCAACAATTGCTGAAAAGATGTACATCCCGATAACACCAATCACAATAATCCCAATCATTGGTAAAAATAAATCCATCAACATTTCAGGTGTGGCTTGTTTTAAGCCATCAAAGACAAAAAGCATTAACCCTAAAATCGCAAAACCAAAGCTATTTGCTTTCTGCAATAGTTGCTTTTCTAAAAAGCCTAAAGACGTTGCAATCACGCCAAAACATAAACACAGCACAAAAGGACTAATCATCACAAACGGTGCCGTCCACACAGAAACATAATAAGCGAGTGTGGCAACTAAGGCTAGACGTAAAATTCGTGAATAATCTGTATGATATCGTTTGGGTACTTTTTCAAATAGTTTAGGCACATCTGGTTCTGCTCCTGTTTCTTGCCCCTCTTGTTCATGAACCGGCTGCCATGTCCCTGCTCGATATTCTTGAAGCTTCCGCTTTCCTTCTTTTTTTAGAACAATTGAAGTTAAGGGATAACCAGCAAACCCTTGAATGACATAAATTAAAATTGCCAAAACCGAAAGTGAGGCTAAACCAGCTGATTGAGCCGCTTCTGACATTACTAATGAAGAAACTAAACCTCCTACTAACGGCGGGATTGCAACTAAAACTGTTTTTAAGTCAAAAACAAAAGTCCCTACAGCTAATAACAAGGCAATAATGCCCAGAATACCTGACAAAGCAATCACAATCGTTTTCCATTGATTAACCAATTCTTTAACAGAGAGCAGAGTGCCCATATTAGTAATCAACAGATACATTAATAAAGTGGCAACCACTGTAGGAATCCCTGCCACTTCCACAATATTTTGTGGAAAAATAGTCCAATAACCAAGAATAAATAAAACACCACAAACAAAAACGGATGGAATCCAAGCTTTTGTTTTGATAGAAACTACATCACCAATGTATAAAATAAACATCAGCAACAAAAAAGCAAACATTTGCGACATATAATTCCCCCTTCTACTAACTCAGATGTTTAATTATCTGAAAATTCCAATTAATAATCAGTATAACAAACCGGAAAAGCTTCTGCAATGCTTTTAAGAAACAAAAAAGCTTTGAGAAAACAGCGTTTTCCCAAAGCAAAAAAAAATCACCTTTATATGATGAGTGCTCCCCTGCTAAAGCTATCTTTAGCAGGGAAAGCAGAGCTAGACTCGGAGTCGCCTCCAACATCATAACACTCTAAAAGAAACATCTATAAAGTGATCGGTTTATTAATTATTTAACAAATTCGATAACTACCATTGGTGCTGCATCGCCGCGTCTTGGTTCTGTCTTCAAGATACGAGTGTAACCACCTTGGCGTTCCGCGAAACGAGGTCCTAAATCGTTAAATAGCTTTTGTAAAGCTGATTCAACAACGATAGACTCATCTTCTTCACGAACACTAGCAACTTCATTACGAACGAAAGTAGCTGCTTGACGACGTGCATGAAGATCTCCACGTTTACCTAAAGTAATCATTTTTTCTACAGTTGAACGTACTTCTTTCGCACGAGCTTCAGTAGTTACGATGCGTTCGTTGATGATTAAATCAGTTGTAATATCACGTAGCATAGCTTTACGTTGGCTTGATGTGCGTCCTAATTTACGGTAACTCACGTTGGGTTCCCTCCTTCGTTTCTGTTCTCACGAGCCACTGCTGTTAAGCAGGACTGGAAACTTCGTAAAAGTCTTAATCGTCCTTACGTAATCCTAATCCTAGATCATGCAATTTAAGTTTTACTTCTTCAAGAGATTTACGACCTAAATTACGTACTTTGATCATTTCTGGTTCAGATTTGTTTGTAAGTTCTTGTACAGTATTAATGCCTGCACGTTTTAAACAGTTATATGAACGAACTGATAAATCAAGTTCTTCAATCGTCATTTCTAGCATTTTCTCTTTTTGAGTTTCTTCTTTTTCCACCATGATTTCAGCGTTTTTCGCTTCGTCAGTAAGGTTTACAAAGATATCTAAATGCTCAGTCATGATTTTCGCAGCTAAACTTAGTGCTTCTTGAGGAATGATTGAACCATCTGTCCATATTTCCATTGTTAATTTGTCGAAATCATCACGACGACCAACACGTGTATTTTCTACTTGGTAGTTAACACGACGAACGGGTGTGTAGATGGAATCAACTGGAAGTACACCGATTGGCATATCTTCTTTTTTGTTTTCGTCTGCTTGAACATAGCCACGACCAGGTTTCACTGTTAAGCGAGCATGGAAAGTAGCTCCTTCAGCAACACTACAGATAACTAAATCTTTATTTAGGATCTCAACATCACTGTCTACGATAATATCGCCGGCAGTCACGGTAGCGGGTCCTGTAATATCGATCTCAAGGGTTTTCTCTTCTTCAGCATATAATTTCAATGCTAAGCCTTTAATATTCAAAATAATTTGTGTTACGTCTTCTCGTACACCTGGAATGGTTGAGAATTCGTGTAAAACACCATCGATTTGAATATTCGTAATTGCAGCTCCTGGTAAAGAAGACAATAAAATACGACGTAGAGAGTTACCTAAAGTAGTTCCGTAACCGCGTTCTAATGGTTCAACGACGAACTTACCATAATCTCTATTTTCATCAATTTTTTCGATTCTTGGTTTTTCAAATTCAATCATTCTTATCTATACCCCTTTCAAAACGAAAAGTGTCTTGTTCAATGACGTTCCTAATTCAAACTCAGAATGAGTGGCGCTCATTAAACACGACGGCGTTTTGGAGGGCGGCATCCATTATGAGGAACTGGAGTCACGTCACGAATTGCAGTCACTTCTAAACCTGTTGCTTGTAATGAACGAATTGCTGCTTCACGTCCAGAACCAGGTCCTTTAACTGTTACGTCTACAGTTTTAAGTCCATGTTCCATTGCCACTTTAGTTGCGGCTTCTGCAGCCATTTGAGCGGCAAAAGGAGTTGATTTTTTGCTTCCTTTAAAGCCTAATGATCCTGCTGATGACCATGCTAATGCATTACCATGTGTATCAGTAATCATTACGATTGTATTGTTGAATGTAGAATGGATATGTGCTACACCTGATTCTATATTCTTTTTGACACGGCGTTTACGACTAACTTTTTTTGCTGCCATGAAGTTCTAACCTCCTTCACTTAGGAATTATTTTTTCTTGCCTGCTACTGTTTTAGTAGGGCCTTTACGAGTACGTGCATTATTTTTCGTGTTTTGTCCACGAGTTGGTAATCCACGACGGTGACGGATTCCACGGTATGAACCGATTTCCATCAAGCGTTTGATGTTTAAGTTCACTTCACGACGAAGATCCCCTTCAACTTTTAACTTATCAATTTCCGCACGAATCGCATCTGTTTGTTCGTTTGTTAAATCACGTACACGAACATCTTCAGATACGCCAACGTTTGCTAAAACTTTTTTAGCTGTAGTGTTACCAATACCATAAATGTAAGTAAGAGAAACTACTACACGTTTGTCACGAGGGATGTCTACTCCTGCAATACGAGCCATTATTCGTTACACCTCCTAATTATCCTTGACGTTGTTTATGTTTTGGATTTGCTGGGCAAATAACCATAACACGTCCTTTACGGCGAATTACTTTACAATGTTCACACATTGGTTTTACTGATGGTCTTACTTTCATGATAATACCTCCTGTGGTTTTACGGAGTACAATTATTTAAAGCGATAAGTAATACGGCCACGCGTTAAATCATACGGTGATAATTCAACTGTTACTTTGTCACCAGGTAAGATACGGATGTAGTGCATACGGATTTTACCTGAAACAGTAGCAAGAACTTGGTGTCCATTTTCTAGTTCGACTTTAAACATTGCATTCGGCAAAGTTTCGACGACTGTACCTTCGACTTCAATCATATCTTCTTTTGCCACGCACAGTACCTCCTTGTACTTGTTTCGCGTTTTCACACGATAAAACGGCGGAAACTCCAGCTCCCACCTAGAAATTCTCAACTAACTTCGTTATTCATTTTGATGTCACAAAACTGTAGAAGTCGGACTGATATATTCTACCATATTTAGTTATGTTTTGGCAAGAGAAACTGAATACAACAACAGGGTTAAACTGCGGGCAATTGGAAATTAGTTTTCGTCAATGATTTTTTTCACATCAGAAAAAACAGTATCGATTTCGCGATTGCCATCGATTGTATGCATCAAGCCTTGTTCTTTATAGAAAGCTAAGATTGGTGCGCTACTTTCAATGTTGACTGCCAAACGATTTTTAACCGTTTCGGGCTTATCATCTTCTCTTTGGTAGAATTCATGTCCGCCACAGCGATCACAAGTGCCTTCAACTTTTGGCGGGTTGAATAATTTATGATACGTTGCGCCACATGTGCGACAGATGAATCGTCCAGCTAAACGCTCGATTAATACATCTTCTTCTACATGGATGTCAATGACAGCATCAATTTTTTTGTTTAATTCTTTAAGCATTATATCTAATGCTTTTGCTTGATCCAGTGTACGTGGGAAACCATCTAATAGGAATCCTTTGTCTGTATCTGGTTCAGCAAGGCGTTCTTTAACAATTCCGTTTGTTACTTCGTCAGGAACCAGTTCACCTTTATCGATATAAGATTTCGCTTCTAGGCCCAAGGCAGTTTCATTTTTCATTGCTGCACGGAACATATCTCCAGTAGAAATATGTGGAATGCCATACGTATCAATGATTTTTTCTGCTTGGGTGCCTTTACCTGCTCCAGGTAATCCCATTAAAATGAGGTTCATATATTCTCCTCCTAATTTTAAAGACCGGCTTATGAAGCTAGCCATATGTGAGAATGGTGCTGAGGTAAAACCTCAACACTCGATTCTTACTTATTGATAAAGCCGACATATTGACGTTTCATCATTAATCCTTCTAATTGTTTCGTTGTTTCTAATGCAACCCCGATAACGATTAGTAAACTTGTTCCACCTAAACCGATTGATTGAGGTAAGTTCCAAACCATTTGCGCAATGATTGGAAGTAAAGCAACAAGTCCTAGGAAAATTGAGCCGACAACACTTAATCTCATTAACACGCCAGATACATATTCTTCTGTACCTTTACCTGGTCGCACGCTTGGAATGTAGCTTCCTTGTTTTTGTAAGTTTTCCGCTAATTTCTCAGGGTTTACTTGAACAAATGCATAGAAGAACGTAAACGCAACGATTAGGACAGTATAGATGATTGCCCCTGGAACTGTGTTATAACTAAAGATTTTTGTCATAATGTCATACCAATTTTCACCAGCGAATTTTGATGAGAAAGCTTGTAAAATGGCATTTGGTGTTGCAATTAACGAGCTGGCAAAGATAACTGGAATAACCCCAGCAGCATTTACTTTTAACGGTAAATAACTACTTGTTGGTGCACCAGAAACACGTTTTGTATATTGGATTGGAATCTTACGTTCTGCTTGTTGGAAGAACGTTACGACTGTAACAATCACCAAAATAGCAATAACTAAGATTGCAATGAAAATAACAGATTGCCAAATACGAGAAGACTCGATATTGACGAAGTAATCTTCATAGATTTCTTTGACTGCTCCTGGCAAACGAGAAATAATCCCGGCAAAGATAATCATTGAAACACCATTTCCGATTCCTTTTTCTGTAATTTGTTCACCCATCCAAGTCACAAACATCGTCCCAGCAGTTAAAATAACTGCAATCATCACAAAGGTACCTAAGGTTGGATTGTTGACAATCCCAGTTTGACTTAAGCTATTAAAACCAGCAGTGATCCCCATTGACTGAGCCACACCCAAGACAATCGTTAGATATCTTGTTGCTTGATTTAATTTCTTACGCCCAACTTCCCCTTGTTTTGACCATTCTACAAATCTAGGTACAATATCCATTTGCAATAGTTGAATAATAATAGAGGCTGTAATGTATGGCGAAACCCCCATCGAGAAGATAGAGAAGTTTTGCATGGCACTACCACTCACCATATTCAACATATTCAAAAAGGGTAAGCTACTTAAATCAGACAATCCCTTTGCATTCACCCCGGGCACAGTAATGTGCGCACCTAGGCGAAATACAAACAAGATTAAAACTGTAAATAAGATTTTTGATCTAATGTCTTTGACTTTAAAGGCGTTCTTTAATAGCTTGAACAATTAGATCACCTCGATTGAACCACCAGCAGCTTCGATAGCTTCTTGTGCTGATTTCGAGAATTTAGCTGCTTTCACAGTTAATTTTTTCGTTAACTCACCATCTGCAAGAACTTTGATTCCCGCTTTTTCGTTTTTAACGATTCCTGCTTCTTTTAGGACAACAGGAGTTACTTCTGTTCCATCTTCAAAACGGTTTAAAGTATCTAAGTTCACAACAGCGTAATCTTTACGATTAATGTTTGTAAACCCACGTTTTGGTAAACGACGGAATAATGGAGTTTGACCCCCTTCAAATCCTAAACGAACACCACCGCCTGAACGGGCTTTTTGCCCTTTTTGTCCACGGCCAGCTGTTTTACCATTACCAGATGAAGTACCACGTCCAACACGGTTACGTACTTGGCGTGAGCCCTCAGCAGGTTTTAATTCATGAAGTTTCATAGGTTTGGCACCTCCTTAAGCAATCTTCTATTACAAATCTATAAATCTTAAACTTCTTCTACGTCCACTAAATGTGAAATAGTGTTAACCATACCTTTGATTGCTTCATTGGCAGGTTTTGTAACAGTACTATTCACTTTACCTAAACCTAACGCTTTAACTGTAGCACGTTGGTTTTGAGGACGTCCGATAACACTGCGTTTTAAAGTAATTTTTAATTCAGCCATTATTTTTGTCCTCCTTAACCGATAATTTCTTCTACAGATTTACCGCGAAGTGCTGCCACTTCTTCGGCACGTTTTAATTGTTTTAGACCTTCAACAGTTGCGCGAACAACGTTAATAGGTGTGTTTGAACCTAGTGATTTAGATGTAATATCTGCTACACCAGCTAATTCCAATACGGCACGAACTGGTCCACCAGCAGCTACCCCAGAACCTTCTACTGCAGGTTTCATAAGGATACGGCCGCCACCGAATACGCCAATTACTTCGTGCGGGATAGTAGAACCAACCATAGGCACTTCAACTAAGTTTTTCTTCGCGTCTTCGATTGCTTTACGGATAGCTTCAGGTACTTCTTGTGCTTTACCAGTACCGAAACCAACGTGTCCGTTTTTGTCACCGACAACAACTAAAGCTGCGAAACGTAAACGACGTCCACCTTTAACAACTTTTGTTACACGGTTGATCGCTACAACGCGGTCTTCTAATTCCAAATGTTTTGGATCAATATAAACCATGAATGGTGTTCCTCCTTCTCCTAAAATTCTAGTCCATTTTCACGAGCAGCTTCAGCTAAAGCTTGCACGCGGCCATGGTAAAGGTATCCACCACGGTCGAAGACTACTTTTTTGATGCCTTTTTCAGCGGCACGTTCAGCAACTAGTTTACCAACAGCTGCAGCTGTTTCTGTTTTTGTTCCACCTGAAATTTCTTTATCCAAGGCAGAGGCACTTGCTAGCGTCACACCCGCTACGTCATCAATGACTTGCGCGTAGATGTTTTTGTTAGAACGGAAAATGTTCAAGCGTGGGCACTCAGCAGTACCAGAGATTTTGTTACGTACACGACGATGTCTCTTTTGACGTGTTTTGTTTTTATCTGGTTTTGTAATCACAATTTTCACCTCTTTGATTTAATGTTTACTACTAATATT
This sequence comes from Enterococcus sp. DIV2419, assembly GCF_051711865.1. Taxonomy (NCBI): domain Bacteria; kingdom Bacillati; phylum Bacillota; class Bacilli; order Lactobacillales; family Enterococcaceae; genus Enterococcus; species Enterococcus sp. DIV2419. Next base: position 178,492 of record NZ_JBIONS010000001.1, on the reverse strand, counting down.
TCAAGCAGTCAGCAGATTACGGAAAAGAGAAGCTGGCAGACAAGACAAAAGCATTTTATTGGAAAAATCCCATAAAATGACAGTTGCTTGTTGTTGACTTCTGTTTTCTACACAGCTGTTATTATTTACCAGTTTTACCTTCTTTACGGCGTACAAATTCACCAACATAGCGAATCCCTTTGCCTTTATAAGGTTCTGGAGGACGAACGCCACGGATGTTAGCAGCTAATTCACCAACAACTTCTTTGTTGATGCCTTTAACGATAACTTGTGTGTTCGCAGGTACTTCAAATGTTACGCCTTCTGGTGCTGTCATTTCGACAGGATGAGAATAACCAACGTTTAAAGTTAATTTGTTGCCTTGTACTTGGGCACGGTATCCGACCCCGATAAGTTCAAGTGCTTTTTGGAAACCTTCAGAAACACCAACAACCATGTTGTTGAAGTTTGCACGAGTTGTTCCGTGGATTGTTTTCATTTCTTTTGAATCGTTTGGACGAGTGAATGTCACTTCGTTTCCTTCGATGTTCATTTTGATATCAGAAGAAAATTCGCGTGTTAATTCACCTTTAGGTCCTTTAACTGTAATGTTGTTTCCGTCTTGCTTGATTTCAACACCAGCAGGAAGAACAACAACTTTATTACCAATACGGCTCACTTAGAGACACCTCCTTGTGTATTTTTTAGAATTACCATACGTAGGCGATTACTTCGCCGCCGATATTTTTCGCTCTAGCTTCTTTGTCAGTAATTACACCCTCTGATGTAGAGATGATTGCAATTCCTAGACCGTTTAATACTTTTGGTACTTCGTCAGCTTTTACGTATGCACGTAAACCTGGTTTAGAAATACGTTTTAAGTTTGTGATAACACGTTCTTCGTTTTTACCATATTTTAGGAAAACACGGATTACGCCTTGTTTGTCATCTTCGATGTATTCTACGTCGCGGATAAATCCTTCACGTTTCAGGATTTCTGCGATATCACGTTTGATTTTTGAAGCAGGTACTTCTAAAGTTTCATGTTTAACCATGTTCGCATTACGAATGCGAGTTAGAAAATCTGCAATTGGATCTGTCATGACCATTGAACTATTTACCTCCTTTATGCGAGTTTACTTGTTTACCAGCTAGCTTTCTTCACGCCGGGAATTTGACCTTTATAGGCAAGTTCGCGGAAGCAAATACGGCAAAGATGAAATTTACGATAAACTGAATGTGGACGTCCACAACGTTCACAACGAGTATAAGCTTGTGTTGAATGTTTAGCAGGACGTTTGTTTTTAGCAATCATTGATTTTTTAGCCACGTAGTTCGCCTCCTTATATTATTTTTGGAATGGCATACCTAATTGTGCCAACAATTCGCGAGACTCTTCGTCAGTGTTCGCTGTTGTAACAATTACGATGTCCATACCGCGTACTTTATCTACTAAATCATAATCAACTTCTGGGAAGATTAATTGTTCTTTAATACCTAAAGTATAGTTACCACGACCATCGAAAGCTTTTTTGCTGACACCGTGGAAGTCACGTACACGAGGTAAAGAAACTGTTACTAATTTATCTAAAAATTCGTACATTCTTTCGCCGCGTAGCGTTACTTTCGCACCGATTGGCATTCCTTCACGTAAACGGAATCCAGCGATAGATTTTTTAGCTTTTGTGATAAGTGGTTTTTGACCAGTGATTAATGCTAATTCTTCAACAGCTTTGTCTAAGTTTTTAGCATTTGATACTGCATCACCCACACCCATGTTGATAACGATTTTATCAACTTTAGGTGTTTGCATAACTGAGCTGTAATTAAATTTTTCCACCAATGATGGTGTTACTTCTTTAATATATTTTTCTTTCAGGCGGTTCATTCAGTAAGCCCTCCTTCCGCAATTTTTATTTATCTAAAACTTCACCTGTTTTTTTAGAAACGCGGACTTTTTTGCCGTCGACTTCTTTAAACGCAACTTTAGTAGCTTCTCCGTTTGAAGGATCAATCACCATTACATTAGAAACATGAATTGGCGCTTCCACTTCAAGGATTCCACCTTGTGGGGCTGCTTGGTTTGGTTTTTGGTGTTTTTTAACGACGTTGACACCTTCAACGATAACTTTATCTTGTTTAGGAAACGCTGCTAAGACAACGCCTTCTTTGTTTTTATCTTTACCAGTGATAACTTTTACTTTATCGCCTTTTTTAACAAACATTACTGTTTCGCACCTCCTTTAACGTGGGCTCGAGATTATAATACTTCTGGTGCTAGAGAAACGATCTTCATGAAGTTGTTTTCACGTAATTCACGTGCAACTGGTCCGAAGATACGTGTTCCGCGTGGGCTTTTATCGTCACGGATAATTACCGCAGCATTTTCATCAAATTTGATGTAAGAACCGTCAGCACGACGAGCGCCAGATTTTGTACGAACGATAACGGCTTTAACTACTTCACCTTTTTTAACAACCCCACCTGGCGTTGCTTGTTTGACAGTAGCAACAATAACGTCACCGATGTTAGCAGTTTTACGACCAGATCCGCCTAGGACTTTGATCGTTAAAATTTCACGTGCGCCAGAATTGTCAGCGACTCTTAAACGACTTTCTTGTTGGATCACGATGTGTATCCCCCTTTCAGATTTTGTGCTTCAATCTATTAGGAAATTCTCGTTTTATTAGATAATAACTGCTTCTTCGACTACCTCTAGTAAACGGAAACGTTTTGTAGCTGATAATGGACGAGTTTCCATGATTTTTACGATGTCTCCAACTTTCGCTGTGTTGTTTTCATCATGCGCTTTATATTTTTTAGAATATTTCATACGTTTGCCATAGATAGGGTGGTTTTTCTTTGTTTCAACGACAACTGTGATTGTTTTATCCATTTTGTCTGATACCACGCGACCTTGGTAAACTTTACGTTGATTTCTTTCTTCAGTCATACGCGTTTGGCCTCCTTCCACTATTAGTTAGCTTGTTCACGCAATACTGTTTTGATGCGTGCAATCGATTGACGTACTTCTTTAATACGTGCAGTGTTTTCTAATTGACCTGTTGCTAATTGGAATCTTAAGTTGAACAATTCTTCTTTTAATTGTTTTTCTTTATCTAGCATTTCGGCAGTGGTTAATTCTCTGATTTCTTTAACCTTCATTCGATTCACCACCCATTTCCTCACGTTTTACGATCTTAGTTTTTACCGGCAATTTGTGAGATGCAAGACGAAGAGCTTCACGAGCTACTTCTTCAGGAACGCCTGCGATTTCAAACATGATTTTACCACGTTTAACTGGTGATACCCAGCCTTCTGGTGCCCCTTTACCTTTACCCATACGTACGCCGATAGCTTTACTTGTGTAAGACTTGTGAGGGAAAATTTTAATCCATACTTTCCCGCCACGTTTCATGTAACGAGTCATTGCAATACGGGCTGCTTCGATTTGACGGTTAGTAATCCAGTGAGATTCAGTTGCTTGTAAACCCCATTCACCAAATGCTACTTCTTTTCCGCCTTTAGCTTCACCGCGCATTTTTCCGCGGAATTCACGACGGTGTTTTACACGTTTAGGTACTAACATGATTATTTCCCTCCTTTCTCAGTGTTTTTTTTCGTTGGAAGAATTTCTCCACGATAGATCCACACTTTAACTCCTAGTTTTCCGTAAGTAGTGTCCGCTTCTTCCCATGCGTAATCAATGTCCGCACGTAATGTGTGAAGTGGTACAGTTCCTTCAGAGTATCCTTCTGAACGAGCGATATCCGCACCGTTTAGACGACCTGATACTTGAGTTTTGATTCCTTTAGCGCCAGCACGCATTGCGCGTTGGATGGCTTGTTTTTGAGCACGACGGAAAGCAACACGGTTTTCTAATTGACGTGCAATTCCTTCGCCTACTAATTTTGCATCTAAATCTGGTTTTTTGATTTCAACGATGTTGATGTGAACTCGTTTGCCAGTTAATTTGTTTAATTCTTTTCTTAGGTTTTCGACTTCAGATCCGCCTTTACCGATAACCATACCTGGTTTAGCTGTGTGAATTGAAATGTTAACACGGTTTGCAGCGCGTTCGATTTCAATTGTAGATACAGCAGCATCAGCAAGTTTTGTTGTGATAAATTTACGGATTCTTAAATCTTCGTGTAAGAATTCAGCATACTCTTTTTCAGCATACCATTTCGCATCCCAGTCGCGGATGATGCCTACACGCATTCCAATTGGATGTACTTTTTGACCCACTGATTGTCCCTCCTCTTAAATGTTTAAGCTCTGTTTTCATAAAGAAAACAGCCTATTTCATGAGACTTATTTCTCTGTTACAACTACTGTGATGTGACTAGTACGTTTGTTGATTGGTGAAGCTGAACCTTTTGCACGAGGACGGAAACGTTTCATTGTTGGTCCTTCGTTAACAAATGCTTCAGATACGACTAAGCTTTCAACGTCTAAGTCAAAGTTGTTTTCTGCGTTAGCAACTGCTGACATTAAAACTTTTTCAATGATTCCAGCAGACTTGTTCGGTGTGAATTTCAAGATTGAAATTGCATCCGCAACGCTTTTCCCTCTGATAAGATCGATTACTAAACGTGCTTTACGAGGTGAAGTGCGAACTGTTTTTGCAGTTGCTTTAGCTGATGTAATTTGTTCTGACATTTGCATATCCTCCCCTCAAAATTAGCGTTTAGTTTTTTTATCGTCAGCAACGTGGCCACGATAAGTTCTAGTTGGTGCAAATTCACCTAATTTATGTCCTACCATGTCTTCTTGAATGTAAACAGGGACATGTTTCCGTCCATCATATACAGCGATTGTGAAACCTACGAATGATGGAAAAATTGTAGAGCGGCGAGACCAAGTTTTAATTACTTTTTTCTTTTCGGCACCTTGTTGTGCTTCGACCTTTTTCATCAAATGATCATCGACGAAAGGTCCTTTTTTTAAACTACGACCCATGGTGAACCTCCTCTCAAAATGTACGACACATGGTCAAAAAAATTATTTAGTACGACGACGAACGATAAGTTTGTCTGATTTAGCTTTTTTATTACGTGTTTTGTATCCAATTGCTGGTTGACCCCATGGAGATACTGGCGCTTTACGTCCAATTGGTGTTTTACCTTCACCACCACCGTGTGGGTGATCGTTAGGGTTCATTACGCTACCACGAACAGTTGGGCGTTTACGCATCCAACGAGAGCGGCCAGCTTTACCAATGTTGATTAATTCGTGTTGTTCGTTACCAACTGAACCGATTGTTGCACGGCAAGTTGCTAAGATCATACGAACTTCGCCAGAGTTTAAGCGGATTAATACGTATTTGCCTTCTTTACCAAGTACTTGCGCGCTTGTTCCAGCCGAACGGATTAATTGTCCACCTTTACCAGGTTTCATTTCAATGTTGTGGATAACTGTACCAACTGGAATGTTTTCCAATGGTAATGCGTTACCTACTTTAATATCTGCTTCTGGACCAGATACTAGGCGCATGCCTACTTCTAATCCTTTTGGTGCTAAGATGTATGCCTTAACCCCGTCTTCGTAATGAACTAACGCGATGTTAGCAGAACGGTTTGGATCGTACTCGATCGTTTTAACAACCGCTGCGACGTTATCTTTATTACGTTTGAAGTCAATCACACGGTATTGACGTTTGTGACCGCCACCTTGGTGACGAACCGTAATGCGACCGTTGTTGTTACGACCGGCATTGTTTTTTAATGGCTGTAACAATGATTTTTCTGGTGTTGAAGTTGTGATTTCAGCGAAATCAGAACTTGTCATGTTACGACGGCCATTTGTGGTAGGTTTGTACTTTTTAATCGCCACGTCTTATTTCCCTCCTACGTTGATATTGTTCAGGACTGCTTATTCAGCAGCTTCGAATAATTGAATTTCTTTTGAATCTTCAGTTAATGTAACGATCGCTTTGCGACGTTTTTTTGTATAACCTGCATATTTACCCATGCGTTTGAATTTTGGACGCACGTTTAAGATGTTTACGTTTGCTACTTTAACATCGAATGCTGATTCAACAGCTTGTTTTACTAAAGTTTTGTTTGCGCGAGTGTCCACTTCGAAAGTATATTTCTTTTCGTCCATAGCTAACATGGATTTTTCAGTGATCACTGGGCGTTTGATTACGTCTAGTAATTCCATTATGCAAGCACCTCCTCAATTTGAGTAAGAGCTGTTTGTGTTGCCAAGACTTTGTTAGCTGACACAACATCTAACACACTAACGTTATCAGAAGTTACTACAGAAACGTTTGGTAAGTTACGAGCTGATAAAGCTGCAAAGTCGTTACCATTTTCTAAAACAACTAATACTTTAGTATCGATAGACAAGTTAGCAAGAACTTGTTTGAATTCTTTTGTTTTTGGTGCATCGAAGCTTAAACCTTCTACTGCTACCAAGTTATTTTCAGCAACTTTGTCTGATAATACAGATTTCATTGCTAAGCGACGAACTTTTTTAGGAAGTTTGTAGCTGTATGAACGCGGTGTTGGTCCAAAGACTACGCCACCTCCACGCCATTGTGGTGAACGGATTGAACCTTGACGAGCACGACCAGTTCCTTTTTGACGCCATGGTTTGCGGCCACCGCCACGAACAGCGCTACGGTTTTTAACTGCGTGTGTTCCTTGTCTTAATGAAGCACGTTGCATGATGATTGCATCATAGACAACACTTTCATTAGGTTCGATTCCGAAGATTTCTTCATTTAAAGTGATTTCACCGTTTTGAGTTCCATCTTGTTTGAATAATGCTACATTCGGCATTCCTTAGTTCCTCCTTTCCCTACACTTATTTAGCTTTCACAGCTGATTTGATTGTGATTAAAGATTTTTTCGCTCCAGGAATGTTTCCTTTGATTAAGATAACATTTCTTTCTACGTCCACTTTAACAACTTCAAGGTTTTGAATTGTTACGCGGTCGCCACCCATACGGCCGGCTAGTCGTTTATTTTTAAATACACGGTTAGGCGCTACTGGACCCATTGACCCAGGACGACGGTGATAACGAGAACCATGAGACATAGGTCCGCGGCTTTGGCCGTGACGTTTGATTGCCCCTTGGAATCCTTTACCTTTCGTAGTACCTGTAACATCAACAACGTCTCCTGCTTGGAAAACATCTACTTTGATTTCTTTACCTACTTCATATTCTCCTAGCTCAACATTCTTGAATTCTTTAATGAAGCGCTTAGGAGCCGTGTTTGCTTTTGCAACATGACCTTTCGCAGGTTTGTTTGATAAAACTTCACGTTTGTCTTGGTAACCAACTTGGATAGCTTCGTATCCGTCAGTTTCAACAGTTTTTACTTGTAAAACTACGTTTGGCGTAGCTTCAACTACTGTTACTGGAATTAATTCACCAGACTCAGTAAAGATTTGTGTCATTCCCACTTTTTTCCCTAAGATTCCTTTGGTCATGAGTACACCTCCATCTTAATTTTATAGTTTGATTTCAATATTAACACCAGACGGTAAGTCAAGCTTCATTAGAGCGTCAACTGTTTTTGGTGTTGGGTTCACAATGTCAATTAGACGTTTGTGAGTACGCATTTCGAATTGTTCGCGAGAATCTTTGTATTTATGAGTCGCACGAATAACTGTGTAAAGTGAGCGTTCTGTTGGTAATGGAATCGGACCTGATACGTCAGCTCCAGTTCTTTTTGCTGTTTCCACAATTTTATCCGCTGATTGATCTAAAATACGGTGTTCATACGCTTTTAAACGGATACGAATTTTTTGTTTTGCCATCTTGTTCCCTCCTTCGCCTATTTTAAAAGTAGACATAGCTCCACGAAAATTTATCCGGCATGCTCGTTCATGGCAAAGCGTCCGAGCGTGTCGCAACCTCTCGCTTCACAGCCGGCAAATCAAATCGTTGATCTACCAATGCTTTTTACACTCCTGTAAACAGCACCTTTTTGATTATACTATGAAAGGATAGTGTTAGCAAGGATTTTCTGCGTTTTTTTGAAAGAATTTTTTCTTGTTTTGAAAAGCATTTGTTTTGTTTTTCAATTCTTTTCATTCTATTTTTATAAAAAAAGAATTTGAGATTCCTTTTTTACCAGAATCTCAAATTCTCTCTTTTTTATTCTATTAACCAATCCGGCGCATTGGAATATCATTGTTATCTGGATGAACCAATAAATATTGAATAACATCAATATTGCTTGCTTGGAATGAGGCTGCACATGCTTGCAAATATAAGTCCCACATTCGATAGAAGCGCTCGCCTTTTTCGTCAACAATTTCTGTTTCTATATTATGGAAGTTTTTTGTCCAATGTTCCAACGTCAATTGATAATCTCTGCGCAAACTTTCCAAGTCAATCACTTGCAAGTCGTTTTCTGTCATATGGCCGACTAGCTCAGTGACACCAGGAATATAGCCACCTGGAAAAATATAACGATTAATCCAAGCATTTTTAGCCCCGCCTTGTTGGCGACTGATCCCATGAATCAACGCCGTACCTTTAGGCGCTAAATTTCGCTGAACGACATCAAAATATTCATGTAGATTTTCCGCACCGACATGTTCAAACATCCCGACACTCGTAATATGGTCAAAAGACTCTCCTTTTAAATCACGATAATCCATCAATTTGACAGTCATTCGATCTTGTAGACCTTCTTTTTCTATAATATGGCGAATATGATGAAATTGCTCTTCACTTAATGTAATCCCAGTTGCTTTGGCTCCATATTCTTTCACCGCAGTTAAAATTAACGTGCCCCAGCCGCAGCCAATATCCAGTAAAGTGTCGCCCTCTTTGATAAACAATTTATCTAAAATATGATGAACTTTATTCACTTGCGCTTGTTCTAATGTATCTTCAGGCGTTTTAAAATAAGCACATGAATACGTCATTGTTTGGTCAAGCCATTTTTTGTAAAAATCATTTCCTAGATCGTAATGGCTGTGAATATCCTCTTGTGAACGTTTTTTTGAATGACTTTCTTTAGGAAGCCATTTAATAAATTTAGCATTGTGTAAAAAGCTATCCTTTTGGTTATACACATCATAAATCAATGCTTGGATATCGCCTTCGATTTCAATTTTGCGATCCATGTAGGCTTCCCCTAAAGTTAACGAAGCGTTATTCAGTAAATCCTTCACAGGAATTTTTTCATTGAATACAATTTTAAAAACCGGATCCCCCGACCCTTGCCCATACTCTTTGACGGTACCATCCCAGTATGTGACTTGTGTCTTTTTTGAAAAAGACCATTTAAACAGTTGACTGTACGTTTCTTTTTCTAACATTGCATTCCCTCCATTAAATACCATTTGAAGCCAAAACAAAAAGAAGTCGCTTTCCGGTAGTTCGTCAAAACAAACACCACAGTCCGTTCTAAACTGAAGCACAGAAAAGTTAACACCCCTTCTATGTTCCGCTTCTTTTTTTGCAATTACAGTTCTATTCTACTCCTCTTTTAAAAATTTGAACATTCTTTTAACGTAATACCTACTATTGTTATTCTTTATCACAAAAAAACTAGAGCCAGTCCTTGACAGACTCCTCTAGTTCTAAATATTATTCTTTCTTACGCATCCGTTGTTCCGCATAAGTGTATGCACCATGCCACACATGCCCCACATAAGGATTAACTTGAATACCGTGTTTAATCGCCGCCGCTACAAATTTTTTTGCTAAAGTTACTGCTTCTAACACCGAATAACCTTTCGCCAAGCCAGCTGTGATTGCCGCTGAAAAAGTACAACCTGCACCATGATTATAATCAGCAGGATATAATTCATTTTCCAAAAGATGCGCGGTGTGACCATCGTAAAACAAGTCCAGTGCTTTTTCACCAGCTAAGCGATGTCCCCCTTTAACCACGACATGTTTGGCTCCCATTTGTACAATTCGTTTTGCCGCTTCTTCCATCTCCGCCACGGAAGAAATTTCGCCTAAACCAGATAAGATGCCCGCTTCAATTAAATTAGGCGTAGCAACTAATGCTAATGGCAGTAAATCGTTTTTTAGGCCTTCCACACTTTTTGGTTGCAGAATTTGTGCCGTGCCCTTACAAGCAATGACTGGGTCAATCACGACTTTTTGAATTTTCTCTTGTTTAATGTATTTGCTAGCCATTTTAATGTTTTGTTCATTGCCCATCATCCCTGTTTTCAAGGCCGCTACTGGACCGCCTGCAAAAACCGAAATCAATTGTTTTTCTAAGAGCGTTTCTGGCAATTCAGTCACTTCATGCGACCAGCCTGTCGTAGGATCCATCGTCACAATCGAGGTTAAACTTGAAAACCCAAAAACTCCATACTCTTCAAATGTTTTTAAATCTGCTTGAATCCCTGCCCCTCCAGTTGAATCGGAGCCTGCAATCGTCAATACTTTTTCCATTAAATCACCTAACCTTTTTCTCCAAGTATACGGAAGAAACAAGTCTGCTAAAACAGCCAATTGGCTTATTTTTTAGCCAGCCAATTTCTAAACAAAAAAAAGACCAGAGAATAAATTCTCTGGCCTTACGTCCGAATACCCCAGTTTTTTACGCTGGTTAAAGCTATAGTTAAAAAGTTAATTATTTAACGATTTCAGTAACAACGCCTGAACCTACAGTACGTCCGCCTTCACGAATAGAGAAACGAGTTCCGTCTTCGATAGCGATTGGGTGAATTAATTCAACGTCCATAGCAACGTTATCACCAGGCATTACCATTTCAGTACCTTCTGGCAATTCTACAACACCAGTAACGTCTGTTGTACGGAAGTAGAATTGAGGACGGTAGTTAGTGAAGAATGGAGTGTGACGTCCGCCTTCTTCTTTTGATAATACGTATACTTCAGCTTTGAATTTTGTGTGTGGAGTGATTGTAGCTGGTTTAGCTAATACTTGTCCACGTTCGATATCTTCACGTGCTACACCACGTAATAAAGCACCGATGTTGTCGCCTGCTTCAGCGTAGTCTAATAATTTACGGAACATTTCAACACCTGTAACAGTTGTTTTAGATGTTTCGTCTTTAATACCAACGATTTCAACTTCGTCACCAACGCGAACTTCACCACGTTCAACACGGCCTGTAGCAACAGTACCACGTCCAGTGATTGAGAATACGTCTTCGACTGGCATCATGAATGGTTTGTCAGTATCACGTTCTGGAGTTGGGATATATTCGTCAACTGCAGCCATTAATTCTAAGATTTTTTCTTCATAAGACTCGTCGCCTTCTAAAGCTTTCAAAGCAGAACCTGCGATAACTGGAACATCATCGCCTGGGAAATCGTATTCTGATAATAAGTCACGAACTTCCATTTCTACTAATTCTAATAATTCTTCGTCATCAACCATATCCATTTTGTTTAAGAATACAACGATGTATGGTACACCAACGTTACGTGATAATAAGATATGTTCACGTGTTTGAGGCATAGGACCATCAGCAGCAGAAACTACTAAGATAGCTCCGTCCATTTGAGCAGCACCAGTGATCATGTTTTTAACGTAGTCCGCGTGTCCTGGGCAGTCAACGTGTGCATAGTGACGAGTTTCAGTTTCATATTCGATATGAGAAGTGTTGATTGTGATTCCACGTTCTTTTTCTTCTGGAGCGTTATCGATAGAATCGTAGCTTTGTGCTTCCCCGCCACCGTGTTTTGATAATACAGTAGCAATTGCAGCTGTTAATGTAGTTTTACCATGGTCAACGTGTCCGATAGTACCAATGTTAACATGGGATTTAGAACGGTCAAATTTTTCTTTTGCCATTTTGAATGTTCCTCCTAAAAATATAAATTTTATTGTTTGTTTTATATGTGATAGACGTTACTAAAAATCGTCTGATCATCATAAGCTATTTTACACGAAATCTTGAAAAAAGGATAGTTCTAAAAACAAACCTTTTATTCTCAAGGAAAATTATGCGTTGCCGCCGTTTTTCTTGATGATTTCTTCTTGAACAGACTTAGGTACGTCTTCATAGTGGTCAAATACCATCATAAATGTACCGCGTCCTTGTGTTGCTGAACGTAATGTTGTAGCATAACCAAACATTTCAGCTAAAGGTACCATCGCATTAACGATTTGAGAGTTACCGTGTGCTTCCATACCTTCAACACGTCCACGACGACTTGTTACGTGTCCCATGATATCACCTAAGTAATCTTCAGGAACAGTAATTGTAACTTTCATCATTGGTTCTAAAATAACTGGGTTTGCATTTTTAGCCGCAGCTTTCAATGCCATAGAAGCAGCTACACGGAAGGCCGTTTCATTTGAATCGACATCGTGGTATGAACCATCGTAAAGTTTTGCTTTGATATCAACTAATGGATAACCAGCAAGAACACCGTTGTTCATAGAGTCTTCTAACCCTTTTTCAACTGCTGGGATGTATTCACGAGGAACCACACCACCGACAATTGCGTTTTCAAACTCGAAGCCTTTACCTTCTTCATTTGGTGTAAATTCAACCCATACGTGACCGTATTGTCCTTTACCACCAGACTGACGAACGAATTTACCTTCTGCTTTAGTCGCAGCACGGAATGTTTCGCGGTAAGATACTTGAGGAGCACCTACGTTAGCTTCAACTTTGAATTCACGTTTCATACGGTCTACTAAAACGTCTAAGTGCAATTCACCCATACCAGAGATAACTGTTTCACCAGTTTCAACGTTTGTTTCAACGCGGAATGATGGATCTTCTTCAGCAAGTTTTTGTAGAGCCACGCCCATTTTATCTTGGTCAGCTTTTGATTTAGGTTCAACAGCGACTTGGATAACTGGGTCAGGGAATTCAATAGATTCAAGAATAACTGGTGCATCTAATGCACATAATGTATCACCAGTTGTTGTGTCTTTTAGACCAACAGCAGCAGCGATATCACCAGAGTACACTTTGTCAATTTCTTGACGAGTGTTGGCGTGCATTTGTAGGATACGACCGATACGTTCTTTTTTGCCTTTTGAAGCGTTCAATACGTATGAACCACTTTCAAGGACACCAGAATAAACACGGAAGAAAGTTAAACGACCTACGAATGGGTCAGTCATAACTTTAAATGCTAATGAAGCGAAAGGTGCTTCGTCATCAGCTGGACGAGTTGTTTCTTCGTCTGTTTTAGTATCGATCCCTTTGATAGCATCGATATCTAATGGAGATGGTAAGTAATCAAGAACAGCGTCCAACATTAATTGAACCCCTTTATTCTTGAATGCTGAACCAGCTAATACAGGGAAGAACTCAACGTTGATTGTTGCTTGACGGATACCAGCGACTAATTCTTCTTCAGTGATTTCTTCACCTTCAAGATATTTCATCATTAAGTCTTCGTCAGTTTCAGCAACAGCTTCAACTAATTTTTCGCGCCATTCTTGCGCTTTTTCTAAATAATCTTCAGGAATATCAGTTTCTTGAATATCTGTTCCCAAATCATTTGTGTAGATTTCAGCTTTCATTTTAATCAAGTCAATGATTCCAGTGAAGTCTTCTTCAGCTCCGATTGGAATTTGAATTGGATGAGCGTTTGCTTGTAAACGATCATGTAATGATTCTACTGAATAGAAGAAGTCCGCACCGATTTTATCCATTTTGTTACAGAATACAATACGAGGAACTTTATATTCAGTCGCTTGACGCCAAACAGTTTCTGTTTGAGGTTCTACACCTGATTGAGAGTCAAGAACTGTTACCGCACCATCTAATACGCGTAGAGAACGTTGTACTTCAATTGTGAAGTCCACGTGTCCTGGAGTATCGATGATATTTACACGGTAGCCTTTCCACTGTGCAGTTGTCGCAGCGGATGTAATCGTGATACCACGTTCTTGTTCTTGTTCCATCCAGTCCATTTGTGAAGCACCTTCATGGGTTTCACCGATTTTATGGATTTTACCAGTGTAGTACAAGATACGCTCAGTTGTTGTTGTTTTACCAGCATCAACGTGGGCCATGATACCAATGTTACGAGTTTTTTCAAGTGAAAATTCTCTTGCCATTTTGTATGTTTACTCCTCTCTTTATTTAAATCGATTGTAAATTGACTTTCTGCTGCCACTTTACGCGACAGACAGAGAGGATCTTACCAACGATAATGAGCAAATGCGCGGTTTGCGTCTGCCATTTTGTGTGTGTCTTCGCGTTTTTTAACAGAAGCGCCAGTGTTGTTAGCAGCATCCATGATTTCTTTCGCTAGACGTTCTTCCATTGTGTGTTCACCACGTAGACGTGCGTAGTTAACTACCCAACGTAAACCTAAAGTTGTACGACGTTCTGGACGAACTTCAACTGGTACTTGGTAGTTAGAACCCCCAACACGACGTGCTTTAACTTCAAGAACAGGCATAACGTTTTTCATTGCTTGTTCAAAAACTTCCAATGGATCGTTACCTGTAGATTCTTTGATGATATCAAATGAATTATAGATAATGTTAGCAGCAATCCCGCGTTTACCGTCAACCATTACACGGTTGATTAAGCGAGTTACTAATTTTGAGTTATAAATTGGATCTGGTAAAACATCACGTTTTGCAACAGGACCTTTACGAGGCATCCGTAACTCCTCCTTCCGAAATATGATTTTTCAAGTTGTTATTGTCTTATTATAATTAAGCTTTAGGACGTTTTGTACCGTATTTAGAGCGGCTTTGTTTACGGTCGTTAACACCGGCAGTATCAAGCGCACCACGAACGATATGGTAACGTACCCCTGGTAAGTCTTTTACACGTCCACCACGTAATAATACCACGCTGTGTTCTTGTAAGTTGTGACCGATACCTGGGATATAAGCTGTAACTTCGATTAAGTTTGACAAACGAACACGGGCATATTTACGTAAAGCTGAGTTCGGTTTTTTAGGTGTCATCGTACCCACACGTGTACAAACTCCACGTTTTTGCGGAGAGTTAACGTTTGTTTGAGTTTTCTTAAAACTGTTATATCCTTTGTTTAAGGCTGGTGAATCAGATTTTTCTACTTTAGATTTACGAGGTTTACGTACTAATTGGTTAATTGTAGGCATTCCTTGTTCTCCTCCTTCCTTACTTCGCTTCTAGTTCCACACATCCAGGTGGTTCTTTTTTCGCGATAAAAAATAATGCAATCTCTGCACTCTTTATCAAATATGCTTTGATAGACAGTCAGCACGTCCCTATAAGGAACCTGTAGATAAAGCACCTTTGTTAGGATACCACGATAAGTATCAACTGTCAACCCTCTTCTTTCGCCTTTCGAAAAAAAACTTTTCCTTCTATTTAAACGTACTTTTCCTTTAAAAATTTTTATGACTTTTTCAAAAACTTTCTATCTTTTTTAGTTAAATAACGGTACAATATCTTTGACTATTGAAGGGGGCGGAAAACAGCGATGAATCTGAAACAAATGGTAGGAATCGAAGCTGCAAAATATGTAGAAGACGGCATGATTGTCGGTTTGGGTACTGGCTCAACAGCAAAATTTATGGTAGACGAAATTGGTCGTCGCGTAAAAGAAGAAGGATTGTCAATCGTAGGGGTTACTACTTCAAAAGAAACAGAGAAACAAGCCTTGGCCTTGGGCATTCCTTTAAAAAGTATTGATGAGGTTCCGTATGTAGATCTTACGATTGATGGCGCCGATGAAATCAGCGCTGATTTTCAAGGAATCAAAGGCGGTGGCGCTGCCTTACTTTTTGAAAAAATTGTGGCCACTTATTCAAAGAAATGTATTTGGATTGTGGATAAATCAAAAATGGTGGACGATTTAGGGGCTTTCCCACTTCCAGTTGAGGTTGTTCCTTATGGCAGCCGCCAACTAGTGCATTTATTTGAAGAAAAAGGCTATCGCCCAACACTTCGTTTAAACGCTGCTGGCGAAACATTAATAACAGATGGAGGCCACCATATCATCGATTTGCATTTAGAAAAAATTACAGATCCAGAAGCTTTAGGTTCTTATTTAGACAACTTGGTTGGCGTCGTTGAACACGGCTTATTTTTAAATATGGTTTCTATGGTAATCGTCGGTTATGAAGATGGACCGAAAACCTTACATGTTCCCGCACGTTAAGAATGTGTGAAAAAAGATTATTTATATAGGAAGGATAATATATGAAACGAATTGGTTATGCACGCACAACTATTATTGAAGACGATTTAAAAAATCAACTAACCACTCTCCAATCGTTTGGTTGTGATGATATTTTCCAAGAGACATTTGATCCTCAAGCGGAGATCAGTGTCTTAGACGAAGTCGAAAAACTTCTTTCTGCTGGGGATACACTTATTGTTTGTAAATTGCACCATTTAGGTAAAACAACCCGCCAATTAACAGACTTTATGAAAATGTTAAAGGAAAAACAAGTTGATTTTGTCAGCATTTCAGAAGGAATTGATACTCACCTTCCAACAGGTGAAGCCTATTTCCAATTAATGGAGAGCTTATCTGCGATGGAATGTGCACTAATTAAAGAACGAACACTCGTCGGGCTCCACAAAGCTCGTGAAAACGGAAAAGTAGGTGGACGTCCAAAAATCGATGGACGCACCGTCCGCAAAATCCGTGCATTATATTACGAAAACAAAGAAACAATCCAATTTATTTCTAATAAATGCGGCGTTTCGGTGGGCACTTGTTATAAGTACATCAATTTACCTGAGACAGATGTCGAGCGGCTGTATTCCTAAGAATAAAAAAGAAGTCCTTCAGATGGGGCTTCTTTTTTGATTCGATTTCACTCTAATTTTTCAGCAACTTTCACGTTTTTTTACTATTTTCCATTGGAAATCTTGCGCAAAACGGTGTACAATAAACGTGGAAATCTTATTTTCAGAAAACTAAACTCAAAGGAGAGCTTATACATGCCAAAATTAGTTTTTTCTCGTCATGGACTTAGCGAATGGAATGCCTTAAACCAATTTACTGGATGGGCTGACGTAGATTTAGCACCTGAAGGTGTTGAAGAAGCAAAAGAAGGCGGCCGTAAAATTAAAGAAGCAGGCATCGAATTCGACGTTGCTTATACTTCTGTTTTAACTCGTGCCATCAAAACTTGTAACTATTTACTAGAATACTCAGATCAATTATGGGTACCTCAAATCAAATCTTGGCGCTTAAACGAACGTCACTATGGTAAATTACAAGGACTAAACAAAAAAGAAACTGCTGAAAAATACGGAGACGAACAAGTCCACATCTGGCGTCGTTCTTACGATACTCTTCCTCCATTAATGGAAGCAACAGATGAAGGTTCTGCAGCAAACGACCGTCGTTATGCAATGTTAGACCAACGCGATATTCCTGGTGGCGAAAACTTGAAAGTTACTTTGGAACGTGCATTACCATTCTGGCAAGATGAAATTGCACCAGCTTTAAAAGACAACAAAACTGTCTTAGTAGCGGCTCATGGTAATTCATTACGTGCTTTAGCTAAACACATCGAAGGCATTTCTGATGAAGATATTATGGATCTTGAAATCCCAACAGGTAAACCATTAGTTTATGAATTAAACGATGATTTAACTGTGAAAGAAAAATACTACTTATAAGAACTTGTTTCTTATTAACAAAAGCGGTTTGCCAAGGCAAACCGCTTTTTTATGGATTAAATAAATTGACTTTCGGTTAAACAATCTTTATAAATCGCTACTATATCAGCTGCATCCAATGGTACATAAGCCTTTTCAGCAATTGCACTATGGGCCACAGCTTGTTGTGCCATTTCTTCAAATTTATCTGCTTCGATGCCAACTTCTGGTAATGTCATTGGAATGCCACAAGCCACAAAGTAATCATACAATGCTTGAATACCTTTTTTCGCTGCTACTTCCTCTTCTTGTTCGACTATTCCCCAAACATTTCGAGCAAACTGTGCAAACTTGCCAACGGTTTGTTCAGACAAAACGTAATTCATCCAACGAGGCGTTAAAATTGCTAAGCCAATCCCATGCGTAATGTCATAAAACGCACTTAATTCATGTTCCATGGGGTGACAAGACCAAACACCTTGTTTGCCGCGCCCTGTTAACCCATTTAAGGCTAAACTACTTGCCCACATTAAATTAGCACGTGCATCATAATCTTCTGGATTTTCTAAAGCAATGGGACAATTTTTGATAACCGTTCGCATTAAGCCTTCCGACACAAAATCTTGGACGTCCGTGCCTGTCGAAATACTAAAATAGTTTTCAATCAAATGACTGAAAATATCCGCTGAGCCAGCTGCTGTTTGATTTTTAGGAACCGTAAAAGTATTCGTTGGATCCAAGAACGAAACTTTTGGAATCATATTCGGACCACCAAAGCCTAATTTTTGATTGGTTTCTAAGTTAGAAATGACAGCACCTGCGTTCATTTCACTACCTGTTGCTGCTAAAGTCAAGATGGTCACGATTGGTAAAGCAGGACCAGTATACCCTTTTCTGGCTGCAATGACTGTCCAGATATCTTCTTCCGAATAAAAGCCCGCAGCTATTGCTTTGGAACAGTCAATGGTTGAACCACCGCCAACTGCTAAAATAACATCGACTTGGTTTTCTTTACACAACTCAATTCCTTTTCTAACGGTTTCAATGCGCGGGTTTGGTTCGACACCGCTCAACTCAATCAGTGTATGCCCGTTTTTTTGGGCCAAATCAGTAATTTGTTGGTACAAGCCATTACGTTTGATACTACCGCCACCATAAACAAGTAAGACATTTTTGCCAAATTGATCTAACACAGCAGGTAATTCGTCTAAACGATCTTTCCCAAAACGGATGTCTGTTGGTACATAAAAATTAAAGTTTTCCATTCTTTCATCCTCCATTCAATGCTCTTACGCATTTATCATACTATTTTTTCAAAAATCCGCCAATAAAAAAGCCGAGCAAATGACAGTTGCTTTCACAACGATCGCTTGACCCAGCTTTCGATTCTTTTTTATAACGAATCGCTTGTTTTGATTAACAAATAAAGAAAATAAGGCGCACCGATGATCGCAACAATAATCCCTGCAGGCATTTCTCCATTGCCAGGCAATAGCCGACCAATCGTATCACTAACCAATAAAAGTAAACTCCCAAACAACGCCGCCAATGGCAATACCTGTTTTTGTTGCGTAAAACCACATTTGCGAGCAATATGTGGCGCAAGTAAACCTAAAAAATTAATTCCCCCTGTAACGGAAATCGCTGAAGCCGCCAACATCACCGCTAACAGCAACGAAACGATTCGTTCTTTTTTCACAGCAATACCTACAGAAATAGCTGTTTCGTCCCCCAATTGTAAAATATCCAACAGACGATGACGCTTCATCGCAAAAAAGAACCCGATGACTAGCCAAGGTAACAAAGCGCCCACAAAGAACCAATTACTGCCCCAGATACTGCCTGCTTGCCACATTGTAACAAAACGGTACTTTTCAGTGTCAATTTTTGATGTAATTAATAAGGTGAGTGCTGAAATACCCGTACTCAAAATGACACCCGCTAAGACCATTCGAACTGGCGTCAATCCTAAACGATGATGATACGCGATTACCAAAATCCCAACAGCCGCTAGCAAGCCGCCAACTAAGGCCACGAGCGGAAGTGCAAACGTCGTGATACTTGTCGTCTCAACAAAACTAATAAACAAAATCACTGCCAAACCCGCACCCGCATTAATGCCTAAAATCCCAGTATCTGCTAACGGATTCCGAGTAATCCCTTGAAGAATAGCGCCGCTTAAGCCTAAAGCTGCGCCCGCTAGGACCGCAAGCACAATCCGTGGTAACCGAAAATCCCAAACTAACAGTTGTTTGGCCTGACTTCCCTGTCCCAAAAGAAGGGCTTTTAAATCCATGAAGGAAACAGATAATTCCCCTTGCGTTAAACTGATACAAGCAGTTAGGATAATCCCAACTATTAAGATAGCCACCCAACGGGACACTTTTTTCTGTGTCATCCTAGTTGCCCTCCTTTACGAAATAAATAAAGAAAGAATGGGATGCCAATTAAGGCCGTGATAATCCCAAATGGTGTTTCAAAAGGCGGATTCACCATTCGAGCGATTAAATCTGCCACCAAAACGAGGAGCGCACCGCCTAACGCCGAGAACGGAATCAAGCGACGGTAATTTTCTCCAGAAACTGTTCGCATCACATGAGGCACCACCAAACCAACAAAACTGACCGAGCCAACTAGCGCCACAGACAATCCTGATAAAAGCAAAATCGTTATACTGGCAAACAACCGAATACGCTGCGGATTTCGCCCCAAACCAATTGTTGCATCATCGCCAAACCGTAAAATAGTCACCGACGGACTAATCAGAATTGCTAATGCAAATGCGCCCAGAAAGATCGGGACGACTATTTTTAATTGTGCCCAAGAAATAACGCTGACACCGCCAAGAAACCAAAACGTTAACTCTTGACTCAAATTGAACTGAATGGCTAAGAATTGACTAAATGATAAAAAAAGGGCACTAATACCAGCTCCCACTAAGGTCAGACGCATGGGGCTTGCTCCTCGAATTGAATGATTAGAAAGATAATAAATCAGTGCCACACTCACGCCAGCACCAAGAAAAGAAACAACTAAAAGCCACCAATAACTTGCCTGAGGGAGGAAAGCAAAAACAAGCGCTAAGCCCAAGCCAGCCCCAGCATTGATACCCAGCAAGCCAGAATCTGCCAATGGATTTTGTGTAATCCCTTGCGCTAACGCCCCACTCACCGCTAAACTTGCTCCCACAAAAGCGGCCCCTAAAATCCGCGGCAACCGAACCGTTTGGATGACTTGATGCGCTTGATTAGTCGCATCGAAGTGCGTAAATGATTCAATAATCGTTTGAATCGAAACCGACGTCGCACCAAACATCAATGACAGAAGCATTGTCCCCATTAGCAAAAAAAGACAGACAAGTAACACTTGCCATTGGTGTCTATAAAATCCGCTTATGCCTTTCATCCATCCAGCTCCATTTCCATCAACTCATAAGAAAGCACTAGTGGCCGCTGTGTCTGACTATGGTAACTAATTTCTGCTTGAATAGCGAAAACATCTGCTAAGCCAGTAACAGTAATCACTTCTTGCGGTGTTCCCTCATTGATAATCTTTCCCTCTTTCATCGCAATCACGCGATCAGAAAAACGAGAAGCTAAATTAATATCATGAATTGTCATCACGATAGTTTTCTGATGTTCTTGATTAATTCGTTTTAACACATTTAAAATTTCTAGCTGATGCGCTGGATCCAAATAGGTGATCGGTTCATCTAAAATTAAAATATCTGTATCCTGCACTAGCGCCATAGCAATCCAAACCCGTTGCCGTTGTCCACCTGATAAAATTGCCACAGACTCTCTAGCTAACTCAGTTAAGCCTGTTAATTCTAATGCCCATTGTATGTACTCTTGATCTTCTGTGGTGACGCTTTTCCAGCCCGATTGATAAGGATATCGCCCGAAAGAGACGAGGTCAAAAACAGATAAATCGATTGTATTTTCTGGCGTTTGTGATAAAATCGCTAGTTCTTGTGCTACTTCTTTTGAAGAAAAATGTTGAAGTTCTTGGTTCTTAATGAACACCTTGCCTTTCTCAGCTGGCAAAATACGCGCAAGTGTTTTTAACAAGGTCGATTTGCCACAACCATTTGGTCCAATAATACTTGTAATAGTTCCCGCTTCAAATGAACAGTTCAGCGCTTCACTAATCACTTGACGACCATATCCTGTAGTTAAGTCCTCTGCCTCTAAATAATTCATAACCATTCCTCTTTAATTTTTCTGTCGTTATTTTACATTTATTGAGAATCGTTCTCACTCATTGTTCCTTGATTATAAAAGACCCTTCCTTAAAAAGCAATGTTTCTTCCAATCAAAAAAACGAATTATCTAAAAAATGCAACTTATTTGCTCAAAAAAGCAAGCGATGATTGACAAACGGTCGTTTTTAACTGATAATGAGAATCGTTATCAACTAAAAATAAAGGAGTTACACAATGAAACTTTTAAAAAAGACGGTCCTAATTGGTACAACCCTTCTTCTTGGTTCATTCTTACTCGCAGCTTGTGGTAATACGAATAAAGAAGCCAACAACGCTGACAAAACACATGAAGTAACAGATACCTTAGGCAATAAAGTAACCGTCCCCGCGAAACCCAAACGGATTATTGCGAGTTATTTAGAAGATTATCTAGTTGCATTAGGAGAAAAACCAGTGGCACAATGGACAGTTGGACAAGGCAGCATTCAAGATTATTTAGCGAAAGAATTGAAAGATGTCCCCACTATTTCCTATGACTTACCATATGAAGCGGTTCTAAAATTTGAACCTGACTTATTATTAATCAGTTCATCTGCTCTAGTTGAAGGCGGTAAATACAAAGAATACAGTAAAATTGCGCCAACTTATGTAGTCAAAAACGGCGAAAATGTCACTTGGCGTGATCAATTGGAAGATATTGCCACTGTTTTAGATAAAAAAGAACAAGCGAAAAAAGTGTTAGAAGATTATGATACCTTAACCAAAGGCGTCCAAGAAGACCTCGGCAAAAAAGATGCTGGCAAATCTGCGGCAGTCTTATGGGTAACCAACAACCAAGTCTTTATGGTTAGCAATAATCGCTCAAGCGGAACCGTGCTCTATCAAGACTTAGGCCTCCAAGTTCCAAAATTAGTGGAAGAAATTTCTAAAAACGCTACTGCGGATTGGAATCAAGTTTCTTTAGAAAAATTAGCTGAGCTTGACGCAGACCACATTTTCCTTGTAAACAGCGATGAATCAGCACCTCTTTTCCAAGAAGCAATTTGGAAGAACTTACCTGCTGTGAAAAATAACCAAGTTCATACCTATGATAAAAAAAGTAGTTGGTTATACAACGGACCTATTGCGAATACTCAAATTGTTGAAGATGTAAAAAAAGCGCTCTTAAATTAAAAAAAATGCTTGGATGAAAATAATCATCCAAGCATTTTTTTAATTAGCAATTGCCGTTTCTAAGCCAACTTCAATCATTTCATTAAACGTCGTTTGGCGTTCTTCTGCCGTTGTTTCTTCGCCTGTCACCAAGCTATCACTCACCGTCATAATCGCCAATGCTTCTACATCAAATTTTGCTGCTAAATAATATAACATTGCCGCTTCCATTTCAATCGCTAATACCCCGTATCGACCTAAACGAAAGACATCATCTAAGCTATCTTTGTAAAAAACATCATCTGACAATACGTTACCAACATGGGTAGTAAAGCCTTTTGCTTTAGCAATTTCGTAAGATTTGAGTAAAAGATCAAAGCTCGCAATTTGTGGAAAATCATATTTAGGAAAATCATTGCGAATCGCGGAAGAAGGTGTCGCTGCTGCTTGTGCGATAACTAATTCACGAACGTTGACTTTTTCTGAAATAGAACCACATGTACCAACACGAATTAACTTCTTCACATCGTAAGAGTTAATTAACTCATGGGCATAAATACCTGCTGAAGGCATCCCCATCCCTGTTCCTTGGACCGAAACACGCTGTCCCTTATACGTTCCTGTGTAACCTAACATCCCACGAACTTGATTATAGCAGACAGGATTCTCTAAAAAAGTTTCCGCAATATATTTTGCTCGGAGGGGATCCCCTGGTAGTAAAATTTTATCGGCAATTTCACCTGGTTTTGCTTCGATATGCACACTCATTCTGGTTTACTCCTTTTTTATAAAGCTGCTAGTGTTGCTTTCACTAACTCTTTGAATTGTCCTTTAACGCGTTCAGTTGTTTCAACTACTTCTGCATGATTTAAGCTACTTTGCATACCAGCTGCTAAATTCGTAATACAAGAGATGCCTAGTACTTTCATGCCACTATGCACAGCTACAATGACCTCCGAAACAGTTGACATGCCAACTGCATCCGCACCCATCGTCCGTGACATCCGAATTTCTGCAGGCGTTTCATATGTCGGGCCAGAAAAGCCCATATACACGCCTTCTTTTAAATCAATATTTTGTTCCGCAGCCACTTTTTTTGCCACTTCCCGATATTCTTGCGTGTAAGCATGACTCATATCTGGAAAACGCGGCCCGATTTCTTCATCATTTTCACCAATTAACGGATTATCGCCTGTAAAATTAATGTGGTCATTGATTAACATCAAATTCCCCGGTGTATATGTTTCATTTACGCCACCAGCTGCGTTGGTTACAATCATTGAATGAATGCCTAAAGCAGCCATCACACGAACGGGATAAGTGACCGTTTGCATCGAATGTCCTTCATAATAATGAAAACGTCCTTGCATCGCCAAAACTTTTTTTCCAGAAAGCGTTCCGTAAACTAATTGTCCAGCATGTCCAACGACTGTTGAAACAGAAAAATGGGGAATTTCAGAGAAAGGAATAGCAATCGCATCGGTTATTTCATTAGCTAATTCACCTAACCCAGAACCTAAGATTAGACCGAAGTCTGCTTGTTGCACCCCTTTTTCTTTCAAAAACTCAGTTGTTTCGTTTAAATGATTCGTTAACGTTGTCATGTGTTGCCTCCTCGAATTATTGTAATTGATTTAAAAAGCTTTGACCGTTTTCCGTTGCAGGAACTTCAAAGTTTTCAGCAATCGTTGCTGAAATATCTGAATAAAATCCTTGTGGCAAGCTGCCTTGTTTTGTCATTTTTTTACTATAAGCCAATAAAGGCACATATTCACGTGTGTGGTCTGTTCCTGGGAAAGTTGGGTCATTCCCGTGATCTGCTGTAATTAAAAGCAAATCATCTTCGGCCATAGCTGCCATAATCTCTGGCAAACGACCATCAAAATCTTCGATGGCTTTTGCATAGCCCTTCACATCACGACGGTGGCCATACAGCGCATCGAAATCCACTAAGTTAGTAAAACTTAAACCTGTGAACTCTTTGTTCATGACCGTTAATAATTGATCCACCCCATCCATATTGCTCTTCGTGCGGATAGCTTCAGTAATTCCTTGTCCATTAAAGATGTCGTTAATTTTCCCAACAGCGATCACATCATTGCCGTTTTCTTTCAACGAATCTAAAACAGTATGGCCAAAAGGATCTAAAGCATAGTCATGACGGTTACTGGTTCGAGTGAAATTACCTGGTTCACCAACATACGGGCGAGCGATAATCCGACCAATCATATAAGGTTCGTCTTTCGTAATGTCACGAACATATTGACAAATTTTATACAATTCTTCTAATGGAATAATGTCTTCATGCGCCGCAATTTGTAAAACAGGGTCTGCTGAAGTATAAACGATTAAATCCCCAGTTTTCATTTGATGTTCGCCATAATCATCAATGACTGCTGTCCCGCTATATGGTTTGTTACAAACAACTTTTCGCCCAGAAAAATCTTCAATTTGTTTCAGCAATTCTTCAGGAAAGCCGTTTGGGAATACCCGAAAAGGTTTTTTGATGTTCAAGCCCATAATTTCCCAGTGACCGGTCATAGTATCTTTTCCAACAGAAATTTCTTCTAATTTGGTGGCATAGCCATCGTGGTCTGCCACTGCTTTGACACCTGTTAAAGGAGCAATAGTTCCCAATCCAAGTTTTTCTAAATGAGGAATGGTTAGTCCCGCTTCTTTGGCAATATGACCCAGTGTATCACTGCCGACATCTCCAAATTTTTCAGCATCTGGTGCTTCACCAATACCGACTGAATCTAGTACGATTAAATGAACACGTTTAAACACACTTGCTTCCTCCTCTAAGGTCGTAAATACGTCAAGAATGACAATTATTTTACGCTAGCCTTTTAAATAGTCTCGAGAATCAAACAGAATAATCTATTTATTCTCAGCTCTTCAATTATACCATGAATCCGCTATTATTGCCTGAAAGAGCATTAAAATTTTCAATGATTCCTTCGATTTTAGCAGGGCTTAAAAACTGAAAGAAAAAAAGTCTCCCACCGTAATTAGGAAACTTTTTTATTGTTTTTTTCGAATAGCCTGCTCCTTAAAAAGAACACGACTCTTTATCCAATCGAAACTTTTAACACTCCAAGCGGTCTCCCTCTTTTGGCACATTTAAATACCAGATAACCGCTTCTGATAAAATCACACCAATGCCAATGGGCGGATAAAAATAAATGCCGATATATCCGATTGCGAAAAGACAAAGATGAATGATTTTTGTTGCCTTACTATAAGATTTCGATTTTCTTAACTTAGCTGCACCTTGTGGATCTTTCACTGCATTGTCTTCATAAATGATCCTTGTTAGCAAGAAGTAAGCAAAATCCCAAACCGTATACACAACAAGATAAAAATAAACAGGTGCCCGCATCCACCAAAATTCACTCACCCAAGCAGTTGCTACCGGAATGAAGGCCATGGAGAATAACCAAAAATTATTTGCCCAAAACGCTTTTTTAGAAAACCAATGAGTTACGGACATTATGTAATGATGATTGTACCATGCGATACAGATAAAAATAAAACTGACAATAAACGATAAAAAATATGGGATATTTTCTATCAAACCTGCCAAAACACCCACTTGAGGAGTCTTAATTTCTAAAATCATGATGGTCATGATGATGGCAATGACTGCATCACTAAATGCTTCTACACGTGTTTTATTCATTGAACGTCCTCCACTTTTCCTATTCTGACTACAAACAAAAGTATAGCAGAAAAACCAACGATTTTTGAAAAAAAGCTGCTAGACCTGTTTGGTTTTTTTCAAAATTTCGACACTTCCTTCGAATTGTAAAAAACAGCCAAAAGAAAAAAGTTAAGTCTCCTTTATCAACTCGCTTTTTTGCAGTGAAGCAGTGCCTAATGCCGCTTGTGTTCAACTGATTATCCTAAGAAAAGAAATGGCCCCCCGTCGCTTTGACGGAGGGCCATTTCTTTTCTTA
This sequence comes from Enterococcus sp. DIV2419, assembly GCF_051711865.1. Classification (NCBI taxonomy): domain Bacteria; kingdom Bacillati; phylum Bacillota; class Bacilli; order Lactobacillales; family Enterococcaceae; genus Enterococcus; species Enterococcus sp. DIV2419. Next base: position 151,708 of record NZ_JBIONS010000001.1, on the reverse strand, counting down.
TTTCGTTTTGACGTAATTTTTCCCGTTCGCTTTTGGTCCCGATGATTTTCCGAAGAACACAACTAGGACTAAAATGGTCAATACGTATGGTGCTGCTTGTAGATAAACTTTTGGAATTTCTGAAATAATTGGTAAGTTTTCCCCAGCAATACTTAAGTTTTGTGCAAAGCCAAAGAATAAGGCTGCGCCCATTGCCCCAAGTGGATTCCATTTACCAAAGATCATTGCGGCCATTGAAATAAACCCTTGTCCTGCAATTGTGGTAATCCCAAAACGACCCGCAATACTTTGAGCAAAGACAGCTCCGCCCATACCGCCTAAGAAGCCGGATAGCAAGACGCCAGAATAACGCATTAAGTAGACATTAATTCCCAATGTATCTGCCGCTTGTGGATGTTCTCCCACAGAACGTAACCGTAAGCCAAAACGTGTTTTATAAATGACAAACCAAGCTAAAATCGCAATCAAAATTGCTACGAAAGCTGGCAAAGAGGTTTTTGCAAAGAATAGTTCACCAATCACTGGAATTTTTGACAATCCTGGGAAAGAAAAATAACCAAATGATTGTGTAATCATATCTGTTTGTCCTTTTTGATAAATAACTTTTACTAGGAAAACCCCTAGCGCCGGTGCCATCAAGTTAATGACAGTACCACTGATAATATGATCTGCTCGTAAGTTAATAGTTGCAACGGCATGTAAGAGAGAAAAGACAATCCCGACAACGCCTCCTACTAAACAAGCAATCCATGGTGTCGCCGCGCCAAATGTATCAGCAAACGTCAAGTTAAAAACGACCGAACTGAAAGCGCCCATTACCATAATACCTTCCAAACCAACGTTAACCACACCACTTCGTTCTGAGAACGTTCCGCCTAATGCTGTCAAGATGAGCGGAGTTGCATACACTAATGTTTGCGTGATGATTGAGGAAATTGTTGCTAAATCCATTAGATGTCTCCCCCCTCTTGATTGTTTTTGTCTGGCGCCGCTTCAATTGTTTCTACAATCGCTACTTCTTTTTTACTACCAGACGCTTTTGCTAACAAGAAACGAATTAAATAACTAATTCCCACAAAGAAAATAATTGCTGCAATAACAACATCAACTAATTCGGTTGGTACACCAGCTATCAACGGCATTCCTTGTCCACCAAGTTTTAACATTCCAAACAGTAATGCGGAAAGTAAAATCCCGATTGAGCTACCTGCTCCTAATAGAGACACGGCCATACCATCGAACCCAATGCTCAACGATGTGTTTTGAATAAAGAAGTTTTGGAAAGTCCCCAATCCTTGGACCGCACCACCTAAACCAGCCAGCGTTCCTGAAATCATCATGGATAAAATAATCGTTCGCTTGCTGCTCATTCCAGCATATTCAGAAGCAAATGGATTTAACCCCACCGACCGAATTTCAAAACCAAGCGTTGTTTTTTTCATCAAGAACCACACAAGAATAAGGAAAATGAAGGCCAAGAAAATGCCGATGTTCAAACGAGAGCCATCACTGATACTTGTTAAAAACGGTGAGCGTAATGATGCATTCGCACCAATCATTTTGGTAATTCCTTTATTCGCCATAATACTTGGTTTCATGACATTATTAGCAATATGATTTCCTGTGTACAATAAAATATAATTCAACATAATCGTAACAATAACTTCACTCGTCCCAAAATAGGCACGCAAGAAACCTGGAATGGCTGCTGCTAAAGCTCCTGCAACTGCCCCAACAATAATCGCCACCGGCAACGCAATCATCCGGGGTGTATCAGGCATGGATAAAGCGACCCAAATACTAGCCACCCAACCACATAGGGCTTGTCCAGAAAGCCCGATATTAAAGAATCCAGCCGAATTTGCCACCGAGAATCCTAAAGCGGTAAAAATCAACGGTGCTGCGGTGACAAAAATCTCACCAATACTTTTCTTTCCTTGGAAAGCTGTTTCAAACATCGCTTGATACCCAGCCACTGGGTCATAGCCAAAGATAACCATAATAATTGCCCCTAAGAGGAAACCCATAATAACAGATAACACAGGGACTAAAATATTTCTTATTTTTTCAGAACGATTATTCAACAGTTTCACCTGCCTCTACTTTTGATAACTCAGCACGGGCTTCTTCCAATGAGTAGCCAGCCATTAACAAGCCCAATTCATTTTCTGTCGTTTCTTTCGGATCAACAATTCCGACAATTTCCCCCGCATGAATAACAGCGATACGATCAGAAACATTTAAAATTTCATCTAATTCAAAACTTACTAATAAAACAGCTTTATTTTTATCTCTTTGTTCAATTAGTCGACGATGAATGTATTCAATGGCTCCGACATCTAAACCGCGTGTTGGTTGAGAAACAATCAACAAATCTGGATCGCGGTCAACTTCTCGGGCAATAATTGCTTTTTGCTGATTCCCACCTGAAAGCGCCCGAGCTGGTACTAATTCATTAGGAGTCCGTACATCATATTCTTCAATTAATTCACGGGCATGTTTGTTAATCATTCGATAGTTTAAAATACCTGTTGAACTGTACGGCTTTTGGTAATACGTTTGTAGGCCAATATTTTCAGCCAATGTCATCTCTAATACCAAGCCATATTTATGTCGGTCTTCAGGAACGTGGGCGACACCCATTTCCGTAATTTCCCGAGGTTTGCGATTAGTAATCTCTTTTTCATTCAAATGAATGGAGCCGTTTTCGACTTTGGTTAATCCTGCTAAGGCTTGGATTAATTCTGTTTGTCCATTGCCATCAATCCCCGCAATTCCAACAACTTCCCCTGCTCGGACATCTAAGCTAAGATTTTTCACTGCATCTAAGCCGCGGCTTTCTTTCACTACTAAATCTTTAATTGATAAAATTGTTTCTTTCGGTTGCGCTGGTTTTTTCTCTGTTTTGAAGGAAACAGAACGACCCACCATCATATCGGCTAACTGTTGCGAAGAAACGTCTTTCACATTGACGGTGCCAATACTTTGCCCCCGGCGAATAACCGTACAACGGTCCGCCACTTTTTTAATTTCATCTAACTTATGTGTAATTAAAATGATCGATTTGCCTTCATCGGTTAGTTCTTTCAAAATAATCATTAATTCATCAATTTCTTGTGGCGTTAATACTGCGGTTGGTTCGTCAAAAATTAAAACGTTCGCACCACGATATAAGGTCTTTAAAATTTCAACCCGTTGTTGCATACCTACAGAAATATCGCGAATATAGGCATTGGGATTTACATCCAACCCGTATTGCTTAGACACTTCTTCAATCTCTTTTTTCGCTTTTTTCCGGTCTAAAATACCGCCATGGGTAGGTTCACTACCTAAGATAATATTTTCAGTCACAGTAAAGGCTTCAACTAACATAAAATGCTGATGGACCATTCCGATTCCTAAACGATTGGCTGCAGTAGGACTTGTAATGTTGACTTTTTCGCCATTCATATAAATCTCACCTGAGGTCGGTTCCAATAGCCCTGATAAGATATTCATCAAGGTCGACTTGCCTGCACCATTTTCACCTAGCAGTGCGTGGATTTCACCAGGTTTTACTTGTAAATCAATTTGGTCGTTGGCTTTGAACGTCCCAAATTCTTTGGTGATTTTACGCATCTCAATTACGTTTTCTTCTTGAGACAAGGTCTATTCACTTCCTAACAAAATTATATTGGCAATACTTTAGAGGGTAATTTTGACCCTTAACTAAGTAGTTGAAGAACCTCAACTATTTAGTTAAAAATCCAAACATCATAAAGGGTTTCCTTGGCAGCCGTCGCTGCCAAGGACCACTTCATTTTTAGAAGGAACAATAATGAGCCCTTCTTTTTTTATTTAGGAGCTTAAATTATTCTGGTTTTTCTGGGACTTTTACGTCACCTGAGATTACTTTATCTTTTGCTGTTTTAACAGCTTCTTTTGTTTTGTCGTTTAAATAGCCGTCTGTTAAGTCAACGCCACCATCTTTTAATCCATAAACTAAATGTTCGCCACCAGGGAATTTGTCTTCTAACGCACGGTTGGCAATATCTTGAACCGCTGTGCCGACACCTTTAAGTGTTGAAGTTAACGTGAAGTTGTCTTCTTTGCCGTCTTTTGTTTTGTACTTGCCATCAGCATCTTGATCACGGTCAACACCGATTACCCAAACTTTGTCGCCAGAACCTGATTCATTCAAGTCTTTTGCTTCTTGGAAGACCCCTTGTCCAGTAGCACCAGAAGCATGGAAGATGATATCAACGCCATTTTGGTACATTGCAGCAGCTAAAGCTTTCCCTTTGGCAGGATCAGCAAATGAAGCCGCATATTTTGTATCAACAGTAATTTCTTTACCTAATTCTTTCGCAGCATCAGCCACACCTTTTTCAAAACCAGCTTGGAAACGGTCAATTACGACCCCTTCTTCACCACCAACAAAACCGACTTTGTTCGTTTTTGTTTCGTTTGCAGCAGCAACACCGGCTAAGTAAGCTGCTTCATTATCTCTAAATGTTGCAGAAACAACATTCTTTTTGCCATCGATTTGATCATCGATTAAAACAAAGTTTGTATCAGGGTTGGCATCTGCTGCAGAAGAAATTGCATCTTTTAGCAAGTAGCCAATACCAAAGATTGTGTTGAATTTACTTGATACCGCTTGGTCAATATTTGTTGTATAGTCAGCTGCATCATTCGATTGAATATATGCATACCCTTTTGAACCTTCTGGCAAATCATGTTCTTTACCCCAAGCTTGCAATCCTTCCCAAGAAGATTGGTTGAACGACTTGTCATCCACGCCGCCTGTATCTGTAATGATTACAGCACTATGCGCTGCATCCCCTTTGCCACCGCCGCTTTCAGCGGTTTTGCCTTTGCCACCACCACATGCTGCAAGTGAAACTGATAAACCTAATGCAATCAAACTAAAACCGAATAATTTTGCTTTTTTCATTTCTGTAAAGCCTCCTAAAAATAGTTTAATGTATTTAAACAACTAAGTTGTTTCTAAGGTTGGTCTGGGACTTTTACGTCACCAGAGATGATTTGTTCTTTGGCTTCTTTAACTGCCGTTTTGGCTTGATCGCTTAAGGCTTCTGTTGTTAAATCAACACCGCCATCTTTCAATCCATAAGTTAAATGTTCGCCGCCAGGGAATTTATCTTCTAATGCAAGATCAGAGATTTTTTTCACAGCAATATTTACACCTTTAATGGTTGAAGCTAACGTTAAGTTATCATCCTTGCCATCTTTGGTTGTATATTTACCGTCTTCGTTTTGGTCACGGTCAACACCAATCACCCAAACTTTATCTTTTGAACCTGTTTCATTTAGCGCTTTGGCTTCTTGGAAGATTCCTTGTCCTGTAGTCGCCGCTGCGTGATAAATAATGTCGGCACCTGCTTGATACATAGAAGAAGCTAAGGCCCGTCCTTTTGAAGCGTCTGCAAATGTCCCTGCATAAGTAGACGTAATTTGAATATCTTTGCCTAATTTTTTGCCAGCGTCTGCTACACCTTTTTCAAAACCAGCTTGGAAACGGCCAATAACAGGTCCTTCAACCCCGCCGATAAATCCTACTTTGTTGGTTTTCGTAGTGTTAGCTGCTGCCACACCTGCTAAATACGCAGATTCATTATCTCTAAATGTTGCAGAAGCGACGTTGTTTTTCCCATTAACTGTATCGTCGATTAGAACGAAATTCGTTTCTGGGTTGGCGTCCGCTGCATCTACTACTGCATTTTTTAGTAAATAGCCAATGCCAAAAATCGTTTTAAATTGACTTGAAATGGCTTGGTCAATGTTTGATGTATAATCAGATGCTTCATTTGATTGAATATACGCATACCCTTGAGGTCCTTCTGGAAGTTTGTGCTCTTTGCCCCACTCTTGCATTCCTTCCCACGCAGATTGGTTAAAAGATTTGTCATCAATGCCGGCTGTATCTGTGACCATTACGACACTATGTTGTGGATCACCTTTTGTGTTGGCGTTCTTTTTGCTATTGCCGCCACATGCAGCTAACCCAATGGTTAAGGCAACTGCTGCCAATCCTAGACCTAAAAATTTTGCTTGTTTCACTTTCCGAAAAGCCCCCTACTATTTTATCTATTATTTCATTCGCATTTATGCTATTGAAATCTACTTTGAGCCCAACGAAACCTTATGTCCTTTTTTTAAAAATCTTTATCTGTAAATGAATAGGGCAATAATGCCTCAACTGTCATTGTTTTAGTCGCGCCATCTTTACCAACTAGCGTGACCGGCATTTGTGGATCAAAGAATTCAGCCATTACTTGACGACAAGCGCCACATGGAGAAATGGGTGCCTCTGTATTACCTGCTACAACTAAATGTTGGAAGGTCCGTTCATCTTCTGAAATGGCTTTAAAAATCGCCGTTCTTTCTGCACAATTTGTTAAACCAAAGGAGGCATTTTCAATGTTGACTCCTTGATACATTTTCCCGTCTGCAGTCACTAAGCAAGCGCCCACAGGAAAGTTAGAATACGGTACATAGGCGTGTGCCAATGCTTCTACGGCACAATCAAGCCATTCTTGTTTTACTGTCATCTTTTTCGCCACACCTTCGTTTAATTTGAAATACGAATTAATACCCTTCGCCAGTTGCGCCAGAAACAATTGCTACACCCGTACTTGCACCGATGCGTGTTGCCCCAGCTTCAATCATTGCTAACGCTTCTTCTGCATTATGCACGCCACCAGAAGCCTTAACGCCCATGTCAGGACCAACTGTCTCACGCATTAAACGAATGTCTGCTACTTTAGCGCCGCCTGTTGAGAAGCCAGTAGATGTTTTAACGAAATCGGCACCTGCTTCTTTGGCTAATTCACAAGCTTTAACTTTTTCTTCGTCTGTTAATAATGCTGTTTCAATAATCACTTTGACTAACGCTTTTCCTTTGGCTGCATCTACTACGCCTTGAATGTCTTGACGTACGTAATCGTATTGTTGTGATTTTAATGCACCAATATTAATCACCATATCCACTTCATTCGCACCATTTTTAATTGCATCAGCTGCTTCGTATGCTTTAACTTCTGGTGTATTTGCCCCCAAAGGAAAGCCAATAACGGTACACACAGCGACGTCGGTATCTGCTAATTGCTCGCTAGCAAAAGCGACCCAACAAGGATTGATACATACAGAGAAAAAGTTGTACTCCTTAGCTTCGTCAATAATTTTTTGGACAGCGGCTTCTGTCGCTTCTGGTTTCAAAATAGTGTGGTCAATCATGCGGTTTAATTCCATGATGAGAATTCCTCTTTTCTTTTTGTTTTATTCCGTAATAATATCGTGAATCAAAATAGGCTCTTCGCCGGTTGGTCCAATTTCAATGTTTTTATAAAGCAATTGCTCGACTTCTGTCACGTCTTCACGATTGGCATAAATGGTTAATAATGATTCGCCTTTTTCAACTGGGCTCCCTACTTTTTTGTGAAGTTTCAAGCCAACTTCAAAATCAATCGTATCTTCTTTCGTAGCCCGACCAGCGCCCAGCAACATTGCGGCAACGCCAATTTCATTGGCAACGATTTTTTGTACCACGCCTGTTTCTTTGGCAGGTAAATCAAATTGATAAGTTGCGGTTAATAATTTTTCTGGCTGGTCAACAACGGAACTGTCGCCGCCTTGATTTTCAATCATTTCTTTAAATTTTGCGAGCGCTCGACCGCTTGTTAATGCTTCTTCTAATAAAGCCCGTGCTTCGTCTAACGTCTCGGCTTTTTTAGCTAAAACGACCATCTGACTTCCTAAGACATAGCACATCTCCACTAAATCTTCTGGCCCATTTCCTTGCAAGGTCTCGATTGCTTCAACGATTTCTAAACTATTTCCGATGGCCTCCCCTAAAGGTTGTGACATGTCTGAAATTACTGCCATCGTTTGGCGATTTGCCAGTTTCCCAATGCGAACCATTGTTTCCGCTAATCGACGAGCACTTGCTAGGTCTTTCATAAAGGCCCCTTCACCAGTAGTCACATCTAAGACAATCGCATCTGCCCCTGCGGCAATTTTTTTACTCATAATGGAACTTGCAATTAATGGAATTGAGTCAACAGTGGCGGTCACATCACGTAACGCATAAAGTTTTTTGTCTGCTGGTGCTAGATCACCTGACTGACCAATTACTGCCACTTTTGTATCGTTCACCAATTGAATAAAACGTTCTTCTGTCAATTCAACTTTAAAACCAGGAATCGCTTCTAATTTATCCAACGTACCGCCCGTGTAGCCTAAGCCACGACCAGACATTTTTGCTACATTGACCCCGACACTAGCAACTAATGGCGCTAAAATAAGCGTCGTAGTGTCGCCTACGCCACCTGTAGAATGCTTGTCGACTTTGATTCCTTCTATAGAAGAAAGATCCACAATTTCGCCTGAATGGACCATTGCTAACGTCATTTGTGTAATTTCTTCGTCTGTCATATCTTGGTAAAAAACAGCCATTAAAAAGGCACTTACCTGATAATCTGGAATTGAACCATCTGTGTATCCGTTGATAATAAATTGAATTTCTTCGCTTGTTAGTTGATGCCCGTCACGTTTCTTTTCAATAATGTCTACCATTCTCATGAATTCGTTCCCTCCGATTTCCCGATAATGTATTATACAACAAAATCGTTCAGCTTTAAACCATTTAGTAAACCAGTTTACTATTATTTTTTTCTTGTGAAAACGCAAACAACACGAACATTCTATTTCTAAGCTGTTTTTTAAATCGGTTTTGTGCTTTTTCTAGCAATAAACGTCGCATCAAAAACTTTATTTGGAACTTTCCCTGTTGGATCTGCAATAGCTTCCACCAAAAATTTTGCTGCATAATAGCCAATATCAAAACTCGGCTGATAGACAGTTGTTAAACTCGGCACCAAATATTCGGAAATTTCCAAGCCATCAAAACCAACCACCGAAATATCGTCAGGAATTTTCTTGCCCGCTTCTTCAATGGCTTGATAAGCTCCCATCGCCATTTCATCATTGCCACAAAAAATTGCTGTGATTTCTTCATTTTTCAAAACTTCTTTCGCCGCAGCATAGCCGCCATGCAAGTTCAATTCCCCAGCACAAACATAATGCGGACGAAAAGGTAAATTGTTGTCCTGTAACGCATGCTGATACGCCGTCACTCGTTCCGTCAAACGATAATAGCCTGCACTTTCACGCAACATGCCAATATGCTGATGCCCTTGTTGGATCAAATGATGGACCGCTTGATAAGCACCTTCATACTCTTTAACGATTAATCGTCCACTATCTCGTGGATTAATCCCACGATCGACAAGAATGACAGGAATCGGATGTTCTCGTCGGTCTTTTAAAATATGATTTTCTGGCAAAACATTCGGCGTGGCAAAAATAATGCCATCCACCGACCGATGAATCAACTCGCTAACATATTGCATCGCTTGCTCGGAATCATGCTTTGAATTGCATAACAAAATCATGTAGCCTAACGAATTTAAATATGTTTCCACACCTTCAATCACTTTTGAGAAAAAGAAATCCGTCACATCTGGCACAATCATACCAATGGTTTTGGAATGACGGTTGATTACATTCGAAGCAAAGTAATCTGGTTTGTAATGATTTTCAGCGACTACCGCCAACACCTTGTTGCGGGTTTTTTCACTGAAACGACTCCCTTTATTATTCAGAATTTGTGAGACGGTTGTGACAGAAACACCAGCCATATCAGCAATTTCTTTAATCGTTAGTTTCATCGCGCCCCTCCCAACGTCTCCTTTTGCATTGACAGACATTTGTAGACGTGTTACAGTCTTCAAAATACTTATCGAATCTTTTACATTTTAACAAAAAAAAGACAAAAGAAATAGACTAAAAAGATTAAAAAACAAAAGAAAATGGAGGCTATTTTTTTCATGGAAGAATCCCGTGTCCGTCAATTACCAAAAATCGAGCTGCACTGTCACTTAGATGGGTCGATTCGACCAACCACTTTACGCACCATTGCTGAAAAACAAAACATTCCATTACCCCAAGACGAACAAGCCTTGAAAGAGTTAGTGGTTGCCCCTGAAAAATGCACCGATTTGAATGATTATTTAACTCGGTTTGACTTCGTGCTCACCTGTCTACAAACGGCCGAAGCTTTGCAAGCAGCGGCGTATGACGTGATTAGCCAAGCTGCCGAAGATGGCGTGGCTTACATAGAGGTGCGTTTTGCGCCTTCGCAACATACAGAAAAAGGCTTACGGTTACCTGAAATCGTGACCGCTGTTTTAACTGGCTTAAAACAAGGCGAAGAAGATTTTGGTGTAAAAAGCAATGCACTGTTATGCGGCATGCGGCATGACCAACAACAAGCCATAGAAAAAATCGTTCACTTAGCGCATGATTTCAGAGAGACAGGCGTTGTCGGCTTTGATTTAGCTGGCAATGAAGTCGATTTCCCTCCATACACATTTGAAGACGTATTAGCTTTAGCCAACCAATTGTCAATTCCATTAACACTCCACGCTGGGGAATGCGGCTGTGGCAAAAATATCGCTGATGCTGTCACTTTAGGTGCTACTCGGATTGGTCACGGTATTGCTTTGAAAGATACACCCGAATATTTGGCGCTCTTAAAAGAAAAAAAGGTTCTTTTAGAAATGTGTCCAACTAGCAACTTCCAAACAGGAACCGTCAAAACATTGGCTGAATACCCTTTTCAACAATTTATAGAGGCTGGCTTAGCCGTCTGCATCAATACCGATAATCGAACTGTTTCAGATACTACGTTAACGAAAGAATTCATGAAATTGGCCACTTGGTATCAATTAAGTTATGACGAAATGAAGCAACTCACTAAAAATGCGCTTGCAGGTGCTTTTTTATCGCCAGACGAAAAAAAACTGTTGAACCAAAAAATTGATCAAGCGTATCTATTCTAAAAAAGAACCTCCACTAAAGTGGCGGTTCTTTTTTACTCTGCTTCTTTAACACTTCGTAAAATATAATAGCCTTTGTCTTTTGTCACAATTTCAACATTGCCAAATACTTCAGCCATTTTCTTCTCTGCACTAGGTGCACCTTGTTTCTTTTGAATAACCACCGTTAGTGTGCCACCAACTTTCAACAACGGAAAAGCACCTGTTAAAATGCCATGGACAACTTTTTTGCCTGCACGAATGGGCGGATTGCTAACAATCGCCGCGTAGGTCGTTTCGTTTAAGGTTTCATACACATTGGAAGAATGGATATCCACAGTAGTAATTTGGTTGCGTTGGGCGTTCATTTGAGCTAGCCCAACCGCCCGTTGGTTGACATCCACCATTTCCACCAGTCGACCAGTCGCCGCTGCTAAGGACAACCCAATTGGTCCATAGCCACAACCAACATCTAACAAACGGCCTGCTGGTAAATTTTCCCATTCAAAGGCATCAATCAACACACGAGAACCATAATCCACTGTTCCTCTTGAGAAGACCCCGCTATCGGTCGTAAACTGAAAGGTCCGACCACGTAATGGAAAAGACCAGCTTTCTAAATCATGTGCTAATTCTGGATTTTCTGTATAATAATGATTCGCCATTTTGTTCTTCCTATCTATGCTTGTTTTGGTTTTAGTCTACCTTTTATTTCTCGAACAATCAAGGCACCTAATAATTCATAGCCCACTTGTGAAAAATGCAAACCATCCGCTTGTAAAAATTCATCCGTTCCAGGATAAACAGTCATCGCTTTATACAAATCAATAACTGGCAAGTTATGTGCCGCTCCGACTTCTTGTGCAACCTTGACCAATTCCTTGATACGCGTTTGTGGCCGTTCTGGACGTCTGCCACTATCCGCATATGGTGGCGTAATTAAAATCACCTTTTCTGAACCAATTTCGTGAATCATTGTTTCAAGATTTTCTCTAAACGTGGCTACTGTTATATTTCGATCCAGTGATGCATCATTGGCGCCAAAGAAAATCACCACTTCATCAGGTTTCTCAATTAGTACTTCTTTATTTAATCGTTTTAAACCATCCTCTGTTGTATCGCCAGGCATTCCAGCATTAATAACAGCCACTTCTTCTAGACCCATCGCAGCAATATCCCGTTTCACTAAGTCAACAAGAACAGGTGAGACGGCTTCGTCTAAATAACCAGCAGTAATGCTATCACCAAATAATACAATTTTTCTCATGGCTTTTCCCCTCTTTTCTAACAGTTTTCTCTTTTCATGATACCATTTTCATCATAAATTGGCGAAGAAGGGAATTCTTTTGTAAAATCCTGTGTTTCCCTTGTGAAATTATGGTAAAATGTACAAAGATTGAACAGGGTTTGGTGGAGGAACAATGGACGATAAAATGAATTACTACCCAATTTCCAGAGAAGAATGGCATGGGTTTTATCATGACGGCAAAGCACCGTTAACCGAAGCAGAATTGGATAACATTAAAAGTGTGAACGACCAAATTTCACTAAAAGATGTACAAGAAATTTATGTACCCTTAACGCATCTTATTCATTTATACATGAAAGAATTTGAATCGCTAACACTTAGCAAAGGATTATTCCTACATGAATATGTCTCTGTACCACCATTCATCATTGGAATTGCCGGCAGTGTCGCCGTTGGTAAAAGCACCACCGCTCGTCTTTTGCAAAGAATTCTGGCCCGAACGTTTAAACGAAGAAACGTTCAACTCATTACAACGGATGGATTTTTGTATCCCAATAAAGTGTTAGAAGAACAAGGAATTATGGACCGAAAAGGGTTTCCTGAAAGTTATGACATGGAGAAGCTAATTAATTTCTTAAACGAAGTCAAAAGCGGCAAAGACGAAATTAAAGCACCCGTCTATTCTCACAGTGTCTACGATGTTATCGAAGGCGAATATGAGTTGATTCAACAACCAGATATTCTGATTGTTGAAGGCATTAACACATTACAGTTACCCGCCAATCAACAAATTTATGTGAGTGATTTTTTTGATTTTTCTATTTTTGTGGATGCCGATCCAGCCTTAATTGAAAAATGGTACCTAGAACGTTTTGGGGCCTTATTAGATACGGCTTTCTTAGATCCTAATAATTATTATTACCAATATGCAATTGGCAAACGAGAAGATGCTTTCGCCATGGCACGGAATGTTTGGAAAACCGTGAACTTACCGAACTTGGAGGAATATATCTTGCCAACGCGCGGACGTGCGGACATTATTTTGCATAAAACGGAAAATCATTTGATTGACCAAATCTATCTACGTAAATATTAAGGGTTGACGAGCTAAGAAATATCCTGTATCTTTTGTAGAAATATCCTTGAAAATTTTCAGCAGAATGCATGACTTTCAAGGAGTAAAATGTTTTAATAAGTATAGCTAGACAAAGAAGAGTACGGAACAAAAGTGAACCACTTTTTAACCGCCTTTTCTTTAGATAAATTTAAATGGATAAGGGGTAATAGACGTGACTAACGTTGCCGATTTGACATCTGTCGAAAAAATTATTGTTTTAGACTTTGGTAGTCAGTTTAACCAATTGATTACTCGTCGTATTCGTGAATTTGGCGTATTCTCTGAGTTATTAAGCCACCGAACTACGGCAGAAGAAATTCGCAAAATCGCGCCTAAAGGAATCATCTTCTCAGGTGGACCAAACAGCGTGTATGACAAAGATGCTTTTAGCATTGATCCAGAAATTTATGAGTTAGGAATTCCCATTCTTGGCATCTGCTACGGTATGCAATTAATGACTCATAACTTAGGCGGAAAAGTAGAACCTGCCGCAAACCGTGAATACGGAAAAGCAGAATTAGAAATCCTTGGTGATGCGACATTATTCCAAGGAACACCTGCGAAACAAACCGTTTGGATGAGCCACGGTGATTTAGTAACAGAAATCGCTCCTGGATTCGAAAAAGTTGGGACAAGCAATGATTGTCCAATCGCTTCTATCGAAGATGCCAACCGCAAATTCTACGGCGTACAATTTCACCCAGAAGTTCGGCATTCAGAATATGGTAACGACTTATTACGTCACTTTGCTTTTGATGTGTGTGGCTGTACTGGTGACTGGAGCATGGAAAACTTCATCGATATGGAAGTCGCTAAAATCCGTGAACAAGTAGGCGATAAAAAAGTCTTACTTGGTTTATCAGGTGGCGTTGACTCAAGTGTTGTCGGCGTGCTTTTACAAAAAGCCATTGGCGACCAATTAACTTGTATCTTCGTTGACCATGGATTATTACGTAAAGGTGAAGCAGAACAAGTAATGGAAAGTTTAGGCGGTAAATTTGGCTTAAACATTATTAAAGTAGATGCGAAAGAACGCTTCTTAAGCAAATTAGCAGGAGTTTCTGACCCTGAACAAAAACGTAAAATCATCGGTAACGAATTTGTGTATGTTTTTGATGACGAAGCAACTAAACTTGCTGGGGAAGAAGGCGTTTCATTCCTAGCACAAGGAACTCTTTACACAGACGTCATCGAATCTGGTACAGAAACTGCGCAAACAATTAAATCACATCACAACGTTGGTGGTCTTCCTGAAGACATGCAATTTGAATTAATTGAACCTTTAAATACATTATTCAAAGACGAAGTTCGTGCCTTAGGAACTGAACTTGGCATGCCTGATGCAATCGTTTGGCGCCAACCATTCCCAGGACCAGGATTAGGTATTCGTGTGCTTGGTGAAATTACAGAAGATAAATTACAAATCGTCCGTGATTCAGATGCTATCCTACGTGAAGAAATCGCAGCAGCTGGCTTAGATCGTGACATTTGGCAGTACTTTACTGTCTTACCTGGCATCCGCTCAGTAGGTGTTATGGGCGATGGCCGTACCTACGATTACACAGTCGGTATCCGTGCTGTGACTTCTATCGACGGCATGACCGCTGACTTTGCCCGTATCCCTTGGGATGTTTTACAAAAAATCTCTGTGCGCATCGTGAACGAAGTTGCACATGTAAACCGTATCGTGTACGATATTACTTCAAAACCACCTGCAACTGTGGAGTGGGAATAAAAAATAAACCCGCTAGAAAACCTATTTTATAGGTTTTCTAGCGGGTTTATTTTTTATTGGTCACACTTTCCTCCCACCATTCTCCATTTTTCCTTTGCTCCACCGCCCTCAAAGTCCTATAATTTAATCATAAGAATAGTGACTATTAATAAAATTCATCAATTAAAAGGAAGCGATTTCAACATGTCAAAAGAAACTTTTCTTAAGTATGGTTTTGTTGTCCTCTTCATAGGAATTTTTTTACTTCGTGCCCAAAAAGTTATTTCTGAGCCCCTTTCGTACCTTTTTTCGGGTATTCTTTTGCTTATTGTTGCGTATTTAATACTCGTGAAAAAAATGAACTTTTTCTCAAGTTTGCTCACTGTTACCGATCAACCTTCTTCTACCCAACAACGATTAGGTCAACTTTCTGGTCTTGTCAGTTTATTGATTGGTTTACTTCTGGTAATTTTTTCAGTCATTTTATAGACACTTTTTCACTATTGTTCTTATAAAAACAAGACGTTCTTGTTTGGCCTTTGACGTTGTCGTATACTATAAATAATAAATAAGCTATGAAGGAGTAAATTAATGAAAAAAAGTGTTATAACTAGTTCTATGTTAGCGGTTTTGTTGTCGGGATTTCTCGTTACCCCTATTTCTGCTTACGCTTTGGAACGCTCTAAGGGAACTACTGAAGAAACGGTGGCTTCAGAAACATCTCTAACGGAGCAACAAATGAGTAGCGGTGTCACTGAAGAAATGAACCCAAGCATCATAAACTCTCAAGAGGAAACAGAAACAACTTCCACTTCCTCAACCTCCGATTCTACCACTAAAGTTTCTACATCAGAAGTAACAACTGTTAATGATACAGAAAATAGTAGCGACGATACTGAAACTACTTTGGAAACATCACAAAGTAATGAGGACACACCTGTAGCACCGGCAAAAGCAGAAGAAAAAGTTCCTGATATTAATTATCAGACACATATCCAAGACATCGGATGGCAAGGGGTTGTCAAAAACGGGGAAATATCTGGGACTAGCAGACGCTCTTTACGTCTTGAAGGAATTAAAATGAATATTTCAAATTCAGATTTGGCTGGATCTGTAGAATATAGAACACATGTCCAAGAAATTGGGTGGCAAGGATATGTGAAAGATAATCAATTGTCTGGTACAAGCGGAAAGTCTTTGCGGCTCGAAGCGATTCAAATTCGCTTAACTGGAGAAATAGCTAACGCATATGATGTTTATTATCGTGTGCATATAGAAGATAAAGGTTGGTTGAATTGGGCAAAAAACAGTGAGTCCGCAGGTAGTCAAAGCGCCGCTAAAAGATTAGAAGCCATTCAAATTAAATTAGTGAAGAAGGGCGAAGCGGCACCTGAAGGAAATGGAAAAGCCTTTTTAATTGGAAATGAAGCAAAACGTCCAGATGAAATCAAACCAAATGTCAATTATCAAACACACGTGCAAGAAATCGGATGGCAAGGGTTTGTTAGAAATGGTGAAAGCGCTGGTACTAGTGGAAAAAAACTACGATTAGAAGCGATTAAAATCAATCTTAGTGATGCTGCTTTAGCCGGAAATATAGAATATTCGACACATGTTCAAAGTATTGGTTGGCAAGAGAAGAAAAAAAATGGTGAGTTATCTGGTACTAGTGGGAAAAAATTACGTTTGGAAGCGATTAAAATAAACCTATCTGGAGATGTTTCCAGATATTATGATGTCTATTACCGTGTTCATATCCAAGATAAAGGTTGGTTGAATTGGGCAGCTAATGGCGCACCATCTGGGAGTCAATCTGCATCTAAACGGTTGGAAGCTATTCAAATCAAAATAGTTAGAAAAGGTGAAACTGCTCCTAAAGGATCTGGAAAAGCCTTTTTAGTTGGCGATGAAGCTCGCACACCAGCAGAGATAGCAAACAGATTACGTGCAGAAAGATTAAAGAAAAAACCTTATTATTATTCTCAACGTGACCCACAATGGATTAATACTTATATCGGAAACTATACCATTGGCGCAGCAGGATGTGTTCCAACAAGTTTATCTATGATTTTAAGAGGCTCTTACGGTTATAATGTAAATCCTGTCAGTGTTGCAACAAGAATGGCATCTTATGGCGGGTTAAATCAAAGATACTTTGGCGCTTCTGCAACTGATTTAGTGATAACAGCTCAATCATATGGCCGTTCGATCAAAGTTATTAATGATGTAGCTACATTAAACGCCTATCTTTCTGAAGGATATCCCGTTATTTTATATCAAAATGTTGGGATTGGACATGCTATTGTCGTTCATGAGTACAAAAATGGTTACACTTTAACCTATGATCCATACGGTCGCCAGTTTTACTCAGGTTGGGTGTCAACGCAAGCACTTTGGAATACCCCGTCAAATGATCCAATTGATTGGACAGAAGGCCGACCATGTTTCGTTATTTTATAGGAGGATATAATGAAAAAAAAACTTATTGTACTATCGTTAGCCTTACTTTTAACGGCATGTAGTAATAATACTGGGGGAAAAAATAGCGACGCTTCATCTACTGAAGTATCAACTAAACAGCAAACTACCCAGTCTTCTAAAAAAGATAGTAGTAATCCGGACACAACACCAACTTCTACATCATCTATAACAATTGAAACAACCGAGAATTTAAAGAATAGAGAATTGAATCCAACAGATGATGTTTCAAAAACTAGACGACAATTGTATGAACAAGGAATTAACAGTTCAACAATTACGGATAAAGAACTAAAGGAATATATATCAGAGGCTAAAGAACAAAAGAAAGATGTCATTGATTATATTAAGCAAAAAATAAATCAATAAAGTTATCTCATATTGATTCCCCCTTGACTCTCCCTTCACTCTTGGCTATGATTACCTTAGCAAGTACAATGGTGTACTGTGAACAGTCGAGCAACGGCGCTCAAAAAGATTGGCTTTCGTGCATTCTTTTTGAGCGCTTTTTATTTTTAGAAAGTAGGGAAATTGAATGGAAAAAATGTACCGCAGTCCGTATGAAGCGTACCCGTATCTATCTTCTAAACCAGAAGATTTACGATGTGATTTTGAATTAATGACTGATGAATTAGCCTCGATGACAGGTCTTCTACGAGGATATGTGCAACAATTAGACGTCCCTGAACAGCCTGCACTAACAGAAGAACTAGCTAAAATTTGCGAGTTAATCTACCATGTCAATCCAACGACCCGAACAAAATTAACAGTCACAGAGGAAGAAATAGCCTGGCTTTTGGAACGTGTCAATGCTATGAATGAACTGACATACGAAGAAAATCGTCCTTTTGTTTTACCGATGGGCACAATCTGTTCCTCTTATGCACACATTTTAAGAGCCAAAGCCAAAGATATTGTTCGTTTACTTTATCGCATGGACTATGGTGGTAAAAAAATTGATCCGCAGCTGTATGATGTAGTCAACTTACTCTCAGGTTACTTTTTCATGTTAGCTTTGTATCTAAATCAGCTCGAAAATGGTGAAGAAGTTCCCTTTGTTTCTCGCAACTATTCTATTTAAAAAGTACACCGACCGCTAACAACGAATTGCTAGCGGACGGTGTACTTTTATACAGGCAAGTACGCTTCCCCTTTTGCAAATAGTTTAGCAGTGCCACCAATAATGACTCGATCTTCTTTCACTTCACAAGTTAAAAAGCCGCCTCTTGGGGACACTTGATAGGCCGAAAGGGTCATTTGATTGAGCCGTTTTCCCCAATAAGGAATTAAATTGGCGTGCGCAGAACCACAAACTGGATCTTCGTTAATTCTTAGTTTCGGGAAAAAAGTCCGTGAAACAAAATCCACCGAGTCTCCTGGTGCCGTTACAATGACTCCTACTCCTAAATCCAATGCTTTTAATGCAGAAAAATCTGGTGTGATTTTTGCCACTGTCTCTTCGTCTTTTAAGACAAAAAATAAATCGCGACCCAAATAAGCTTCATAAATTTTCGTGCCTAAAGCGGCTTCATACTCTGGCAAAATTGGAATCCTTTCCGGTAGGATATAAGGAAAATCTAGATAATAGTATTCCTCTTTTTTGGTCACTGCGAGCGGTCCACTTTGACTAGTAAAATGGAGTGTTTCTTCCGCAACGGAATAATAGTTAAATAACACAAAAGCCGTCGCTAATGTAGCATGCCCGCAGAGATCGATTTCTCGTTCCGGCGTAAACCAGCGCAGGGCGTAACTTTGTCCCTCTTTGACTGTAAAAGCAGTCTCTGACAAATTATTTTCAATCGCAATGTTTTGCATCACCGCTTCTGGCAACCATTTTTCCAAAACATA
The DNA here is from genome assembly GCF_051711865.1 of Enterococcus sp. DIV2419. Classification (NCBI taxonomy): domain Bacteria; kingdom Bacillati; phylum Bacillota; class Bacilli; order Lactobacillales; family Enterococcaceae; genus Enterococcus; species Enterococcus sp. DIV2419. Next base: position 132,422 of record NZ_JBIONS010000001.1, on the reverse strand, counting down.
AACAGCGGCGGGATTGCCTTTAAAAACTTCCTCCGCGAAAGCATCGACAATATAATAGGGATAACTCATTTTAATTCTCTCCTTGTATTTTTTGATAAATGTATTCCGCGCAACACAAATCCTCAACTGCTAAGCCAACCGCATCAAAAATCGTGCGGCCTTTCTGCTCCGCCTTTAGTTTAACTTTGCCAGTCACTAATTCGCCGAGAGAACCTACAATTTTTTCAGCTGAAAAGGCACCTTCTGAAATCGGAATTAAAAGATCCCCGCTTTCTTTTAATGCAGCCGCATACTCATCTACAAACACTTGACTGTTTTTAACAAGGTCGGTTGTTAATTCTCTGGAAGTCGGCGTGAATGTACCAATTGCATTGATATGGGCATTCGGCAAAACGTCTTTTTCTTCTAAAAATGCGTCCTGACTGGAAGTTAGTGTACAGATAATTTCCGCTTCCTGGACGGCTTCTTGGACAGAAGAACAACCAATAAAGGTACATTCGGGGTAATTGTGCTGTTGCTTAGCGATTAATTTTCGTGCGCGTTCTGCTGTGCGGTCATATATAAAAACCTTTTCAATCGCCCGAACGCTTTGTAGCGCTGCGAGATGAGATGAAGCTTGTTGACCTGCACCAATCAAAGCGATACTTTTTGCCTCTGGAGCTGCTAAATAATCGGTTGCCAAAGCAGAAACAGCTGCTGTGCGAAGCCACGTAATCGCATTGGCGTCCATCATCGCAACTGGTCTTCCAGTAGAACTATCAAACAATAAAATTTGACCAAGATGTGAGGCCAAATTTTTTTGTGGATTTTCTGGAAAAGCTGTAATGATTTTTGCCCCAAAAAAGCGATTTTTTCCTAAGTAAGCAGGCATTAATGCAAAAAGATTCTGATTTCCCCCATCTGGTAAAACCTCTACATGGCGCTCACTTTGCGAAATTTTTCCTTTTTGCAACTCTGCAAAGCAACGTTTCATCACTTGAATTGCTTCGGAAAGCGACAATTGTTGAATGACCCTCTCATAAGAAATAATGTCCATCTGAATTCCTCCCTTTGCGCTATCATAAACCAGACAAACAATACACTCAATGCTATAATTGTATGGAATACAATTTTATAGAAAGGAAGTTCCCCTCATGCCGATTAATTCCTATGAGAACTATGCGTTGTCATGGCGCCCTGTTAAAGAACGTTTAACAAGACCTTATTACCAATCATTGGTTCAACAATTAGAAGCGGATATCTTATCTGGTGCACTTCAAAAAAATGTGAAATTGCCTTCGCAAAGAGAATTAGCTGATTACTTGGATCTGAATTTCACGACGATTGGTCAAGCCTATAAACACGCTATGGAAAAAGGCTTACTTTATACCAACATCGGTAGCGGCACTTTCGTTTCTCCCAACGCGTTTCACTCAATTACAATCTCTACCAACCAAGTAGCGGACCATCTAATTGATTTAGGGCTGGTTAGTTCCTTTGATATGTGTAATCAGCGGATTTTACCTTTTATTGAATCAGTTAGTAAAAATGCGGCCCTTAACAGTTTGCTAAATTATCGCGATCCTTTAGGTACGCACTTTCAACGAGCAACCGCTGCCGAATGGCTTCAGACACAAGGCGTTCGGACCAATGCCGAAGAAGTTGCCATTGTATCTGGTGTCCAGAATGGGCTGGCCGTGACGTTAGCCGCCGCTTTTTCTCCAGGTCAGCGGATTGCCGTAGATCGATACACGTATTCAAATTTTATTGAACTCGCCCAGCTTTATCATTTAGAAATCGTCCCGATTGGCTATGATTCCGAGGGGATGGACCCAGAGCATTTACTGCAAGAATGCAAAAAGAAAAAAATACACGGTATTTTCTTAATGCCCGCATGTAATAACCCGATTGGTTTCCAAATGTCTAGCGCCCGCCGAATGACTTTAGCTGAAATCATTCAGCAAGAACACTTATGGGTAATTGAAGATGACATTCATTCTTTTTTAACAACTTATGCACAGCAAGCAGTTTTACCAACGTTTCAAGAACTCTTACCTCAACAAACGATTTACTTAGCGGGGATGACAAAATTTGTCTGTACAGGCTTACGCATTGCATACCTTGTTTTCCCTCCGCTTCTTCGCCAAGAAATAGAGCGTGCGATTTTTAATATTAACGTTAAAACTTCTGGCTTTGATGCTGAAATTGTCACCCAAGTCTTACGCTCACCAGTTGCAAAAGAATTAGTGATAGAAAAATTGGCTTTAACAAAACAAGCCAATGACTTATTTGATACCATTTTTGGGTTAGCTAGACCTAGCAATCCCTTGCCGTACTACCGAACTATTCCCCTTTCTACCGAAAAAACGGCGCCGCAAATTGAACAAGAATTTCTCCAAAATGGGGTACGTCTTTTTCACTCGAGCCGCTTTACTGTGCAAAATCAGCCAGATGCTTTTTTACGAATTTCCTTAGCCTCCAATCAGCTTGAGGTATTGGCGAAAGGATTAACCATTATCCAAGAACTCTTACCGACATTAAACGAAAAGAAAGGACATTCCCTATGAATTCATTGCCAATACTTGAAAAAGCAGTGGGCACGATTACCCTGCTTTCCGAAGAAAAACAAAATGCCGAATATGAAGGCTTTTTATGCCAAGTTAACGAATCGCAACAACTTATCCGCAGTCGCTTAGCCAAAAAAACGCCGAAAAAAGAAGGCTATTTTGCAGCCTTCTGGGAAAAAAATCAACAAAATCAGAACGAAGCCTTTGATGCAACGGAAGCCCCTGAAATGTTAGCAATTGTCATTGCTGATCAAGAAAAGCAAGGTCTCTTTCTTCTGCCAAAAGAATGTTTAATCCAACAAAAAATTCTCAAAACGCATCAACAAAAAGGCAAAATGGCGGCCCGTTTTTATCCTTCTTGGTGCCAAAATCTTAATCAAACCGCCAAAAAAACACAAAAATGGCAACTAGCTTACTTTACTGATTTATCTAAATACTAAAAACGTCAGCTGGCTTCAGAAGCCAGCTGACGTTTGTTTCTTCTACTGTTTAACCAATTGGTGGCGTACCTTCTGCGTTCCCAGCAATCGCTTCGATTTGAATCTGGGCACCTTTTGGTAAATCCGTCACACCAATCACTCTTCTGGCAGGCGTGCCTTCAGGGAAGTACGTTTGGTAGACGTCATCTACTGCCGCCAGCTCTTCAATCTCTTTCACAAAAATGTTCACTTTCACCAGATCAGCTAAGCTGTGATCCACACTTTCAATAATCGCTTTAATATTTTCTAAACATTGCGTCGTTTGTTCCTTGATTCCGCCAGCGACTAACGCATTTGTTTTAGGGTCCAATGGTAGCTGAGCTGATAGATGGTTGTAATGAGAAAAAGCAACAGTTTGTGTCGAAAATGGACACTTCGGTGCGTGCTCTGTATTATTTGCTTCAATAATTAATCCATGTCGATCTTCAATCGCTTGTGGTGGCGTACCATCCCCATGAGAAACCACCGCTTCTACTTGCACCGCCGCGCCCATTGGTAAATCAGCAACAGCAATCACTGTTCGTGCTGGCATATAATTGACCGTGCGCGCAATTCCTGAATCTGGGAAAAAAGCGGCATGTACTTGATTGACAGCTTCCAGCTTAGATAAATCTTTTAAATAAATGTTGATCTTCACAATATCATCAAAAGGCACATCAATACTGGTTAAAATGGCTTTTATGTTTTTCAAACATTGCTTTGTTTGCGTTTTAACACAGCCAGCCACAACTCTGCCCGTTTGAGGATCTATAGGCAATTGTGCAGACAGATTGTTATAGTGAGAAAACGCGACCGTTTGACTGGCTAGAGCATCAATTGGTGCCTGAACAGTCTGATTTGTTAATTTAATTAAATCCCCAGCTTGAGGTGCATTAGGGATAGTTCCTTCCCCATTTGAAACAAGTGCCTCCATTTGAACAGAAGCGCCTAACGGCAAATCTGCGACGGCAACCACTGTTTTAGCTGGATAATAATGGGTAAAAAAGGCCGCATAGACCTCCTCAACTGCGGCAGCATCCCGCATATCTTTGACAAAAATGGTCATTCTGACAATGTCACTCATCACATGGTTGATACTTTCAACAACCGCTTGGATATTTTTCAAACATTGTGTCGCTTGGGCCCGAATGCCACCTTCTACCAATTGTCCAGAGGTTGGCTCAATAGGTAATTGTGCCGACAAATGATTATAGTGGGAAAATGCGACTGTTTGGGCTGCGAGAGGATGCTTTGGTGCACGCTCTGTATTTCTTGCTAAGACGATATTTTCATTACTCATAACTCTACTCCCTTTTTTAGCATTCCAACAAAAATGATTCCGCTTACATTTTTAAGCATTAAACTTCCAACAAGATCCTTTTTATTTTCCTGCTTTTCTATTAATGGTGATAGCTTTCCACCACCACTTCTTTCAGTCTACAATAAGAACAGGAACATTTCAATAAGGCATTCCTAAATTGATTGTTGGCCCTCAAACAAATCTTCTTCCGTTAAAGAAGACTGGCACGAATCAAGCTTGATTCGTGCCAGTCTTTATAGATAACTCGTTAGCTATAACTAGTTTTATTTAACCACCATATACTCACGATAATTTTCCGAGAACGTATCCATTAGCGTATAAATTCGTTCAAAATCATAGTCACGACGAGGGTCATCATACCAAACACATTGAATACTTCCAATAATTGGAAGATTCGGGCTACCTGCTGGCACATCTGTAAATGCTTTTTTCGACATATTTGCTAAAGCATCGTCATATTGATAAATGCCAGAATCAACATTGCCAGCTACCCAATACCACGCATCATTGGTATTAAAAATTTTGTGTCCTTTTTGAACAAAGTACTCAGGTTTGGCTACGTCATACCCACTCCAACCGGCTGTCCAATAAGAAATAATAATCTCTGGGTCAAATGTACCGAAAGAATCGTCGCTGTTGTAATAAATGCCATCATTGAAGCTCATTGGCTGCATGCCCGCATCTTTAATTATTTTAGCTAAATCATTCGCATAAGCGACAAAATCCTTGTAGCGCCCAGAAGATTGCAGTTTCGCCCAACCGCCTGTGTCGACATCATTTGCATACTCATCGCCACCAAAATTGAAAATTTCACTATGCGCGGAAAAATAAGCCACGTACTTACTGATAATCGCCTTTGTGAAATTCATTGCCTTTTGGTTCCCTAAATCTACTGTTCGTTTTGAGCCATCAAAAGCGGGATTTTTAATCGCTAGTTTTTCCATGGCCACTAACAAGGCATCCATATGTCCTGGACTGTTAATCACGGGAATGATGTTGATGTTGCGCGCTTTCGCAAAAGCCAACAACCGATCCATTTCTTTTTGTGTTAACGCGTTGCCATTATGATCATTGTAATATGCGTTGTTGCCTCGTTGGATTGCTTTTGAAACCCGGTTGTGGTTGTATTTTTTACCATTCACATTGACCGACATATCATCCAAGATAAACCGTAAGCCATCATTTCCTAAAATTAATTGGACATCTGTGTACCCATTTTGACTGGCTTTGGCCACTAATTCTTCCAGTTGTTCCACGGAAAAATACTTTCTTCCCGCATCAATGGAAAAGACACTTTTTAAAGGTTGTGTTTGTTTCTCTTTTAAATTATCCAAAGCTGTTTGGACCTCCGTTTGCCAAGTAGTCACTTGCGCGGCTGTATACGTTTTTCCCGCAAGTTCTGTTGCGACTGACTCTTTTGTTGTTTGTAGTGCTTGAATCGTTTCTGGTGTATAGCTTTCTGCCTTTTCAATGGCTGCAACTGCTTGATCCAACGCACGATATAAAGTGGTTAAGTCAATGGCTAACAGGCCTTTTTCTAATTCAGCATCATAGGTATTTGAAATCCCTTGGCCATAATCGCCACCTAAAATAGCTTTATTCACATCATAAAGCGTCGTTGCTTGTGTCACTGCTTCTGCGGCTTTATTTTGTGCTTCAAGGTCTGTGTTGGCGTAGCTAATTCGTTTTAAATAGTGTTGCGCAGCCGCTTTCATCTCTGCAAGAGAAACGCCTTTACTCTCTGCAATGGCCGTTTTTGTCCAAAGTAAATTGGAAGGTTTTATCTGATTTAAATCGTCTTCATTATAGGTGCGACCATCGCGATCTAAGGCATAGAGGAACATGCCCCCTAAATTATTTTCATAAGAATAACGAGCTACTTTATACATGTTACTTTCCATATACGGCTCTTTTGTGTCATACCAGCGGTTGCGATCTTGCTCTTCTGGGAAAGTTAATCCTGGAACAAATCGTTCCCCATTGAGAACCGGACTTAAATTATTTAATGCTCGTTGCGTGCGTTGGTCATCACTACCATACTGTTGATACGCGAGAAAATCGAAACAGTCACTGACATCTTGTAAAGGTGGTAAATATTCTGCATTGGTATCATACAAAAATGGACGATCCGTTCCCGACTTCGGTCCAATGTATTTTGATAATGCACGAATGACACCATTAGATAGAACAATATCTTTTTCACTTGGACGAGTTTCCATGTCAATATCTAACCCATCAATTCCTAAATCATCGACAAATTTGGTTAACAGCTCTTTCGCATAAGCATCAAATTCTGCTTCTGTAGGCGTTGTTCCTGCATAAGGAACTTTTAATAGCTCGCTGTAATCAATCCCACGAACTAAACGAACACCTCGTGCATGTAATGCTGGCGCATACTCATTTTTTAACGTATCATAAAATGGCTGTGCAAGTGCTTCTTGTCCTTTTGGCACATAACTAAAGACATTCACAATGTCAATACCATAAGGAATATCGTGCATCGTTAGCCAATTTTCATCTGGCAATGTTGTATTAACTCCTTGCATCGTTTTGTCACGCCAAGCCCGATAATAAACCATAAAATGTTTCTCTTGGGTCGGCTCATTGGCTTGGCTGATCATTGGTTGATGAAACAGACTAAATAAGATAAACGCCAAGCCAACCAATAACGAAAGACCCAGCCAACTGACAATTGTTTCTCTGTTTTCTCCTTTTCTTGTCGATAAATTGTTCCCCACTTTGAACACCATTCCTTTCTGCACTCCGTTCATTTTTGTGTATCCGCCAAAAAAGAAAGCGCATACACAACCATCAATAGAATAACAAAAAATAACGAATTTGCAAAATAGAAACTGGAAAAATGAGGATTTTCTATAAAAATCTTTTCCCGCCTAAAATCACTTTCGTTAGGCGGCGTTTAAATGTAAATTTTGAGACTTGCAAGAAAAACAGGCCTATTTTTCTTGCAAGTCTCCTTTACTTAGTCGTGATCAACATCGGCGATTTTCACAACAATTTTCCCTTGTGCTCGTCCTGTCAGTGAATAATCCACCGCTTCTTGAATTTGGCTAAAAGGAACGACTCGGTCAATTATCGGCTGTAATTTTCCCTGTTCAATGAACTCAGTGAGTAAAGCTAATTGCTCGCCATCTGGACGCATAAACAAAAAATGATAACTAACATCTGTGGCTTGCTCCAATCGATGAATCTTGCGAGTAGCTATTTTAAAGGCCCATTGTTTCCAAAGCGGCAAGCCATACTCTTTAGCAAAACGTTCGTTGGGAATGCCTGACAATGTAACGACTTTTCCCTGAGGTTTAACCACTGAAAAAGCTTTTTCTAAGATTGTCCCCCCCATTGTATCAAACACATAATCATAGTCGGATAAAACTTCTTCAAAATTTTGTGTCCGATAGTCAATCACTTCATCTGCTCCCAACGCTTGAACCCATTCTTTATTTTTACTACTCGTTGTGGTGGCAACGTAAGCGCCTGCTAGTTTTGCTAATTGAATCGCAATGGTTCCAATCCCTCCTGAACCTGCTTGAATCAGGACTTTCTGGCCTGGCTGTACATTCATAATATCATGTAGCGCTTGATAACTTGTCAAACCGACTAACGGAATGGCCGCAGCTTCTTCAAACGTTAAATTTTTCGGCTTCATAGCTACAGCCGCTTGATCCACTGCAATATATTCAGCAAAAGTTCCCACGCGATTTTTGGGTACTCGCCCGTAAACTGCATCGCCCAGCCTAAAATTTTGAACATTTTTTCCAACAGAGACAACAATCCCAGCAAAATCACTGCCTAAAATCAGTGGCATTTGATAATCTAAAAGCATCTTTACTTTGCCATCTTTTGTTTTTAAATCAATCGGGTTGATACTGGCAGCGATAATTTTGACCAAAACATCATTGTCATGAATGGTGGGTAAGGGCACCTCCTCGATTGCTAATTCTTTTTGTCCGTATTTATGAATTAAAGCGGCTTTCATCATTGAATCTTTCCTCTCTTTCTATCCCTTTTATCGGTTTAAAAGTTTAAACCTTTAATCAATTAGTATCTTAACGAAGAATGGGATCCACGTCAAGTTTCAGCCCTCAGCGTATTTTATTGACAAAAAACACGAAAAATGGTTTAATCGTTTAAAAATACGAACCAAAGAGGCGAAAGAATATGAAAGAATTAGAAGAAATTCAAACAGAATTTACTGCGCTTAGTGATTTTTTAATCGCATTGGGTGATGAAAAACGCCAAGCAATTATTATTGCACTGTTAGAAGACCAGGCCTGTGTTGGCCGTCGTGTCACTGAGTTAACAGAGGCGACACAGCTCTCACGACCCGCTGTTTCTCACCACTTAAAAATTTTGAAACAAGCCAAATTAATTGATTGTCGCAGTGAAGGAACTAAAAATTATTACTCACTTTCTCACGATACCACCAAAATTGAGCAACTCCAACAACTATTGACCCACATTACGTCGATTATGCCAGGGAGGAAGCAAGCATGAAAAAAATTCTCGTGGTCCTCACAAACGTTTCCCGTTATCACGGCACCGAAGAACCAACGGGCCTCTGGCTAGGTGAAGCCACGGAGTTCGTGGAAGAAGTAACCAAAGCAGGATTTTCAGTTGACTATGTTAGTCCCCAAGGAGGCTATGTCCCTTTGGATCCCCGGAGTATGAAATATGTAGATTCATCCATTATGGCGGTTTATGAAAGTGCCGATTTTCAAGAACGAGCGCTAGCGCATTCCCTCTCTCTTGAAGAAATTGATCCAGATGAATACGCAGCGATTTACTTTACAGGAGGCCATGGCGTTATGTGGGACTTTCCTGATAATCCTCAGTTGCAAGCAATCACTCGTAGCCTTTACGAACAGGGCAAATACCTAGCTTCTGTTTGTCACGGAATTGCTGGTCTTTTAAATGTCAAAGATGCGTCAGGAAATTATTTGATTGCAGATAAAACCATTACTGGCTTCACAACTGCAGAAGAAATTTTAGCCATGAAAAAAGCAGTTGTTCCTTTCTTAAACGAAACAATTGCCAAAGAACATGGTGCTACTTTTGCGAAAAAGCGTCCCTATAAAGAATTTGCGTATCAAGATGGCCGTATAATCACTGGGCAAAATCCTTTTTCTGTCCGCGCTGTCGCAAAATTGTTAATTCAACAACTATCAAAATGAAACAACAGCGACTACTTTTAGGTAGTCGCTGTTGTTTCATTGCTTCTTCTTTTTTCCGAAAGCCGAAGCCCTAACATAAAAAATTTTTGATTAGCTAAAGAGTAACATCGCGCCAATTAAGATAATTAGGTTAATTAAGCCTAAGACAATCATTGGTTTGGCCATGAATTTTGTCCAAGTGGCATATTGAACTTTGGAAATTTCCAAACCACCCATTACAACACCAGATGTTGGCGTGATCAAATTAATCAAGCCACAACCTGAAGCAAAAATCATAACCATCACTTCTGGACTTAAACCAATGTTTTTAGCTAACGCACCCATTACAGGAATAGAAACGTACGCTAAACCAGAAGTTGAAGGAATTAGGAAAGATAAACCTAAGTATAAAACAAAGGCACCGATGACAAATAAGACTGGGGAGAGTCCTTGTAATAAGCCTGCCGCTTTATCAAGGATAAATGAATCTAAATACGTTTTAGACATCAAAACAGATGCCCCGCGAGCAACTACGATAATTAAAACAACGGATAACATATCTTTGGCACCGTCGATAAATGCTTCAATGGTTTCTTTTTCAGTAAAGCGACCAATCAAGGCAGCAATGATCCCTAAAAGGAAGAACCACATCGCTAAGTCGCCAAAGTACCAGTCACCGAAACTGTTGCCTGTTAAAACAGACGTCCAGCCTTTGAAAATCGTCACTCCAAAGTCGTTCCATGGAATTAAGGAAACAATCATAATGACAAAACAGAAAGCGAATACCATTAAGATTTTTTTATGACGATTCGTAAATGGCATTTCTTTCGACGCTGCTTGTCCATACGTTTTTTCCATATCCTCTTGTTCTTGTAAAGATAAAATTGTTGAACCTTTGTCCGCCTTCACTTTTTTCGCATAACGCATCACAATGAAAATAGAATAGCTAGTAGAGGCCGCCCACAAAATAGCACCGACAATTAAAATAATTCCTGTATTCGGCTGAATGCCAATACCTCGCAACGCATCCATCGCTACCCCTGTGGAGAAAGGGTTAACCGTTGAACCGATAACACCTGATCCTGCACCCAATAGTACAGTACCCACTGCGACAAACGTATCAAAACCAGCGGCGACCATGGTGGCACTCAATAAACCATAAAAAGGAATTGTTTCTTCTGCCATTCCATAAGTCGAACCACCAATAGAAAATAAAATCATTAAAATCGGAATGATTTTCAATTCGTTCCCTTTTAACTTTTTAACGACTGATTGAATCCCTGCTTCAAGAGCCCCAGTTTGTGTCACAATATTTAAAAAGCCACCGAGTACTAAAATAAAAATATTAATTTCAATGGCATCTTTAAACCCATTGAATGGAGCCATGATAATATCCGATAATTTGGCCCCTACCACGTGGTCAACCATTTTGCCATCAATTTCTCTTGGGGTAAATGGCTGGCCATTTAGCAAGACCGTTACGATACCTAAAACAATTAAAATAATAAATAAAATACTAAAAGACGAAAGCTGTTTTTTGTTTTTCTTCTTTTTTTCTGCCATATCCTTTTATACAGGAACCTACTTTCCTGTATCTCCCTTCTCTATGATTAATTACTCAATCGATCAATAAAGAATGGCGTATCTAGAAAAGTTAAGAATTTATGACTGTAGCTAATACGGTTCATTTGGACTAATTTTTTCATAACACTGCTTGCTGTTTCCCGCGTAGTTCCACTCATCCGTGCAATGTCATTAATGGTAATTGGACAAGTAATTGCAACGCGTTCTCTGTTGTCAATTCGTTCTCCTAAATCATTTAATAACATCGCCAGTGATGTCACAATCCGTTCACATGCATCATTGGTTGTTCCTTTTTGGATTTTGATCATACTTTCTTTTAAAAGGACCGATTGTTCTTGAATCCAATGAATCAATTGCTGGGGATTATTTTGGAGAAAACGCTCAAACAGTTTAACTGGCACAAACACAACCTCAATATCCGTATAGGCAATCGCGGAGTCGTAATGAACCTCATCTTGAAACAGTCCGATTCTCGGAAAAAGAGCCTGCTTTTTCATAAAATGCAGATAGGAAAAATTACCACTGCGATCATTTTTTTCAATTTTAATGACACCTGAAACCAATAAAATTAAATGATTTCTCGGATCACCTGGATAAAAAAGGACTTGGCCTTTTTTATAGGAGCGAACGAAACTCTCGTTGCGCAATTCTGTTAGTTCTGATTCAGAAAAGTATTGAAAATCTTGATTATTTTTAGTGATTATTTTCTCTATCATCATCTTAATTCTCCTAAATACTATACTTTATTTTGTCACAACCGTTCCTACGATTTCATCGCCGCTCATACTTCCTAAGTTTTCCAAAGAAGTGATAATTGCTTGTTTATTGGGTTGGCTTTCTACAAACTGAATGGCGGCTTCAATTTTCGGTAACATACTACCTGGTGCAAAATGACCCGCTTGTTTGTATTCTTCCAACTCTGCTACAGTGACATTGGTTAATTGTTTTTCATCTGGTTTGCCATAATTAATACACACATAATCCACGCCAGTTAAAATAACTAGTGCATCCGCATCCACTAATTCTGCCAGTTTTTCAGAAGCAAAATCTTTATCGATTACTGCTTCGACACCTTTTAATTCTTGTCCTACGACAGGGATGCCGCCACCACCACATGAAATGGTAATTATATCATTTTTTATTAAGGTATTAATAGTCTCAGCCTCGTGGATATCAATTGGCTTAGGACTTGGAACGACTTTGCGCCAGCCACGTCCTGCATCTTCTTTAAAAATAGCACCTGCTTGCATTGCTTCTTTGGCTTCAGCTTCTGTTAAAAATGGACCGATCGGTTTTGTTGGATTTTTGAATGCCTCATCTGCTGGATCTACGACCACCTGTGTTAAAACAGTAGCCACTTGTTTCTTGATTCCTGCTTTGTTTAATTCTTGATTAAGCGCATTGGACAACCAGTAGCCGATACTTCCTTGTGTCATAGCAACACACGTATCTAGCGGCATCGCTGGATTTTTTTCAGAATCAGCTGCTTGTTGTTGCAATAATAGATTACCGACTTGTGGACCATTGCCATGTGAAACAATCAACCGATGCCCTTGTTTAATTAAATGAACTAAATAGGCAGATGTTTGAACTAATGCTTGCTGTTGTGCATGTGCGCTAGCATCATTTGAAAGGATGGCATTTCCGCCTAGTGCAACGACCATTTTTTTCCCCATTACAAATCCTTCTTTCCTATCATAATAAAGAATAGGCCGCCCTTCAAAAGAAACTCTTAAAGGGCGAAACAACTATTCTTTTTTCAATGTTTTTTCAGTTGCTTCCTACACACGAGGAATGAATAAGTTGCCTAAAGTAGCTGCCATGATTGCTTTAATAGAATGCATTCTGTTTTCTGCTTCTTCAAATTGACGACCATATTTACTGCGGAAGACTTCATCCGTGATTTCCATTTCAGTAATGCCGAATTTTTCAGCAACCATTTCACCGTATTGTGTTTTCGTATCATGAAAGGCTGGCAAACAGTGTAATACGATTAAATCGCCATCCATATTTTCGGTTTTTTCTAACATAGCCATATTAATTTGATAAGGTTTCAACAGATTGACACGTTCTTCAAATTTATCTTCTTCACCCATGGACACCCAAACGTCTGTATATAACACGTTGGCTCCTTTAACACCTTTAGCAACGTCGTCTGTAATCATTAATTCTGCACCAGATTCTTTCGCAAATTCTTTTGCATAATTAACGACTTCATCAGAAGGGAACAATTCTTTTGGTGCACAAATGCGAACATTTACGCCTAAAATAGCACCTGTCACTAACAAACTGTTTGCCATGTTGTTACGGCCATCGCCGACATATACTAAAGTAATTCCTTCTAAACGACCAAAGTTTTCTTTCACTGTCATAAAGTCCGCAATCATTTGTGTTGGATGCCATTGATCCGTTAAACCATTCCAAACAGGAACACCAGAATATTTCGCTAAATCTTCCACTACTTCTTGACTAAACCCACGGAACTCAATCCCGTCAAACATACTACCTAAAACAATCGCTGTATCTTCAACAGATTCTTTTTTACCTAATTGAATATCGTTGGCGCCTAAATACTCAGGATGTGCCCCTAAATCAATCGCTGCTGTAGTAAATGCAGAGCGTGTCCGTGTCGAAGTTTTTTCAAATAAAAGAGCGATATTTTTTCCTTCTAAATAGTGATGTGGAATCCCTTTTTTCTTCAATTCTTTTAAGTGAATACTGAAGTCTACCAAATACTCTAATTCTGCTCTTGTAAAATCTTTTTCTGCTAATAAACTACGTCCTTGAAATACTGAATTCATGATGATTCCTCCTATTTTTGGGTGTTTTTTAAAGATCTTCACGGTAAAGTGGCATACTCATACAACGAGGGCCACCACGGCCACGTACTAGTTCACTTCCTGGAATGTAATTCAATTTCACGCCTGCTTCTTCTAGCGCTTTATTCGTAATCGTATTCCGATCGTAAACAACAACTTCCCCAGGGGCAATTGCTAATGTATTTGAACCGTCGTTCCATTGTTCCCGGGCTGCTGCTGTTAAATTTCCAGCGCCGCAACGGATTAATTGAACATTGTCTAAATGCAAGTATTTGCATAAAATGTTATCTAATGTATCTTTTTCTTTTGTAATTTGGATGTCTCCATCTGCTTTTTCAGTGATCGAGTAAACAACCAAGCCGCCTTCGATTTCTGGATGAATCGTAAATTTATCATAGTCAATCATGGTAAAAACGGTATCTAAATGCATGAATTTACGATGTTCACCGATATCAAAAGCCAAGATATTTTTGAACCCTAATTTTTGTTCAAAAATATTTCTCGCAATTTTTTCAATTGACGCGGCATCCGTTCTTTGAGAAATCCCAATGGCCACTACTTCTTTTGAAAGAATTAATTCATCGCCACCTTCAATTCTGGTTGATTCTGAACGATCATAGACTCTAGGAACCTCTTTTCCAGCAAAACGAGGATGATAATCAAAAATGTATTGCCCAAAAATGGTTTCCCGTTGTCGAGTTACTGAATACATATGATTTAAAGAAATCCCGTGCCCCATTGTCGCAAAGTTATCACGCGTGAAGTATAAGTTAGGCATTGGATCAATAATGAATGGATAATCCGCTTCAACCATATCTGTTAAAAATTCTTGCTCATATTTAGGTAATTCTTGTTTTTGAATGCCAGCAATCGCTTTTTGAATAAGTTCTTCGTTGTCGTCAATTTCTAACATTAACTCTCTAACCTTTTCTTTTGCTGATTCGCTGCGAATATTGGCTTCTTCTAAGAATTGGTCAATAAATTGTCGGCGGACCTCTTCATTAATCAACGCTTCAGCAGCTAAGTCCTCTAAATAGACCACTTCGATATCTTTTGATCGTAACAACTCTGCAAATGCATCATGTTCTGCTTGTGCTTTTTCTAAAAACGGAATATCATCAAACAACAGTCTCTCCAGATAATCTGGCATTAAATTTTCTAATTCCTTACCTGGACGATGTAACATCACTGTTTTCAATTTCCCGATTTCAGAAAATACATTAATTGGATGACTCATGTGAAATAACCTCCTCAACTTAATTACAAACACAGAATAACAGACCTGATTAACCTAGGACGTGAGCCATTTGCCAAACAAAATACCAAATATACAACGGTATTCTTTCTTATGCATATTTCTAGCCTAAAAGAATGCGCTTTCATAGATATTCTAAAAAAATAATGCATAATTAAATAAAAAAAAATGCATTTATTCAAAAAAAATTATTTCTCCATGTACTTCATAAAGTTATAATCTTATAGAGGTAAAAGGAAGGGAGCCAGAAGTCAAAACGACTTCTGGCTCCCTTCCTTTTATGCGTTACTTTTTGACAAAGGTGGTGGCTGAATAAATTGTTGAAAATACTGCTCTAGTTCTTGTGCTTTTTCCTCGGATGATGAAACAATAATAACAGTGTCGAAGCCAGCGACAGAACATTTCTTTTCACACAAAGACACTTCATCAAGTACAGCTGAAAACAATGTTGCGTTGTCTGGTAATGTATGAACCACTAGTAAAAAGGCGACACGTTCAACTTTGGTCACTACCTCACGAATTGCTTGTATCAACTGTTCTTTTTTTCGTTCTTCTAAAGAAGTGAATTGTTCAAAAATCGTTAACCGCATCTCGCCAGACTCATCCAATGCTTTGACGACTTTTAATTCCCATAAATCCCGTGAAATCGTTGCTTGTGCGACATTTATCTCGCGCTTTTTTAATTCTCTTAACAACTCATTTTGACTATGAATTACAGTTGTTTGAATGATTTCTTTAATCAAACTTTGGCGTGTTTGCTTATTCACAAATAACACCCTTCCTCCAGACATTTACAAAGCAATACTAGCAGAATCTCTCTAATTAGAATAGAAAAAGGGTCGTTTAGCTAAAAGGCTCTCATTGACTTTGTCGGATATTTCGCATTTAAAAAAGTGAGACTTGCACAATTTAGTAAAACGTTGTACAGTGATTTTAGGGAATTACTGGCACCGTTTTAAATAACAGCAATGATGTTTTTTTGCATGATTAACTGAACTGGAGGAAAGTAATGAACCGATTAAAACGCCAAACGATGATTAAGCGATTGGTCACAGAAAATGAAATCCATACACAAAGTGAATTACTAGCATTATTGGAAAAAGAAAATATTCACACCACGCAAGCAACTATTTCTCGTGACATTCGTGAGCTGAATTTAAACAAAGTAGACAATGGTCAAGGAGAAGCCTATTATCGTATCTTGAATAATTCTGCCCTTCGTCCAAAATATAAAACAGATGAAGAACGTCTTGTTGACATTATTATTGAAACTGGTGTTTCTTTAACACAAATAGAGTTCACAAATCTTTTAACCGTCTTACCAGGCAACGGGCAAGCCATTGGGGTTTTAATTGATCGCATACGTATCCACAACCCTCATATCTTGGGCTGCATCGCTGGGGATGATACCATCTTAATTCTTTCAAAAAATAAAGAAGATGCCCTTGAAGTTAACAACTATTTCCAGCAGTATTTGTACCACCCATAATTCATCACTTAGTAAAATCGACTATTCTTTGACATCATTGCTATTTTTATTAAAGATAAATAAAAAAAGGCGTCTCAGTGAAAGCTGAGGCGTTTTCTCATGAGTTTTTCTTTTGAACACCGTCTTTTTTTTGTATAATAATCAAAAAGCAAAGAAAGGGTTTCTTATGACTGAACAATTCATACTCACTTCAAACGATCAACAAACTCAGCTCAATGTACGTCATTGGCCCTGTCCTTCACCCAAAGCCGTAGTTCAATTGATTCACGGCATGGCAGAGCATATCCAACGTTATGATGAATTTGCTCGTTTTTTAAATCAATTAGGGTTTGCCGTAATTGGTCATGATCATCTAGGTCATGGCGAATCTGTACAACCAAGCGCACCAATCTATGGTTTTTTTGGAGAACAAGGGCCTGAAAATGTCGTTACAGATATTCATCAAGTGAAACAATGGGCTGTGAATCGCTATCCACAATTGCCCTATTTTATGATGGGTCACAGCATGGGGTCTTTCGCCTTGCGCAACTATCTGCAAGACTATCCTGTGACTGTGCAAGGAGTCATTTTCATGGGCACTGGAACAAGTCCGTTACCTTTAACCGCAGCATTGCCTTTTATTAAAAAAATGGCCGAGAAACAGCCGAAAAAACCAGCTCCGTTCATTGATAAGCTGGCATTTGGTTCTTTTAGTAAAAAATTTCCTGAAGCAAGTTCCTTTAATTGGCTTTCTAAAAATCAAGCCAATGTCGCTGACTATGAAAATGACCCATTAATGGGCTTCGTATTTACCAATAATGGTTTTGCTACCCTTTTTTCGCTTGTTAAACGAGCCAATCAAAGGAATTGGTACCAAGCGATCCCAAAAGAATTGCCTATTTTAATCATTAGTGGCGCTGAAGACCCAGTTGGTGATTTCAGCAAGGGGCCAGCGAAAATTCAAAAGCAATTAAAGCATGCAGGTTTTCAGCACGTGACGTTACGACTATTTCCCACATTGCGTCATGAAATTTTATTAGAAACGGAAAAAGCTACAGTTTTTCAAGAAATTGGGCATTGGTTAACGGATTTAACGAATAAAAAAAGAAGGTTGATGTTGTGACATCAACCTTCTTTTTTAATCTATTTTCGTTAAACCGCCCATATAAGGACGTAGAACTTCTGGAATCGTTACGGTGCCATCTTCATTTTGATAATTTTCCAAAATGGCAGCCACTGTTCGACCAACAGCAAGTCCTGACCCATTAAGAGTGTGGGCATATTGAACATGACCCGTTTTATCACGATAACGAATCAACGCCCGACGTGCTTGGAAGTCTTCACAGTTTGAACAAGAACTAATTTCTCGATACGTTTTCTGTGCCGGAATCCAAACTTCTAAATCATAGGTTTTCGCTGCCGAGAAGCCCATGTCACCTGTCGAAAGAGTAATCACTCGATAAGGGAGGCCCAATTTTTCTAAAATGTCTCCAGCATTGTTGGTCATTTTTTCTAATTCTTCATAGGAGTGTTCTGCATCACTAAATTTAACCATTTCTACTTTATGGAACTGGTGTAAACGAATTAATCCTCGGGTATCACGACCTGCGCTACCCGCTTCCGAACGAAAAGAAGGACTTAAAGCAGTAAAATAAATCGGTAACTCTTGCGCCTCTAAAATTTCGTTATTATAGTAGTTAGTTAACGGGACTTCCGCTGTGGGGATCAGCGTCAAATCACTTTCTGCAACTTGGAAGACATCTTCTTTGAACTTAGGAAACTGACCGGTGCCAAACATTGCTTTGCTATTGACCAAATAAGGAGGAATCACCTCGGTATACCCATGTTCATTAACATGTTGATCTAACATAAAATTATAGACCGCTCGTTCTAAACGAGCCCCTAAGCCTTTGTAATAAAGAAAACGGCTACCAGATACTTTCGCGCCTCTTTCAAAATCTAAAATTCCTAAGGCTTCACCGATTTCCCAATGTGGTTTCGGTTCAAATGAAAAAGTTTTCGGCGTACTCCACCGCCGAACTTCTACGTTGGCGGCTTCGTCTGCGCCAACAGGCACGCTCTCATGAGGTAAGTTAGGCAAACGTTCTGCAATTGCTGTGCATTGTTCTTGCAAATGAACAACTTCTTGGTCTAAAACTTTAATTTGCTCGCTAACTTCTTGCATATTTAGCAATTGTTGTGAAGCATCTTTTTGTGCACGCTTTAATTGTGCAATTTCTCCTGATACCTGATTACGGTGTTTTTTCAGTTCTTCAACTTTAACAAGTAACGCTCTTCGTTCTTCATCTAAAGCCAAAAAGCGTAATAAAACTTCCTCGTCCACACCACGTGTTTTTAACTTTTTCTGCACTACTTCTACATTTTGGCGAATTTTTTTCATATCCAGCATCTTATTTCCCTCTTCATGATTAAATTTTAAACAATGGTGAATTTTACTTTTTCAAAAATTTCATTCTTCATTCGTTGGCCAGTCGCTGTGCCAGCTAAGCCACCTAAACCCGTTTCTCTCAATTCTCGTGGTAATTGACGGCCGACTTTATTCATGGCTTCCACCACTTCATCTGCTGGTATTTTATTTACAATTCCAGCTAAAGCCATATCTGCAGC
The DNA here is from genome assembly GCF_051711865.1 of Enterococcus sp. DIV2419. Taxonomy (NCBI): domain Bacteria; kingdom Bacillati; phylum Bacillota; class Bacilli; order Lactobacillales; family Enterococcaceae; genus Enterococcus; species Enterococcus sp. DIV2419. The sequence continues at coordinate 113,175 of NZ_JBIONS010000001.1, read as the reverse complement.
GATTAACGCATTGCCTGCACCTACTGTATTTCGTTTGACACAAGGAATTTCGACTAACCCAGCCACTGGGTCACAAACTAAACCTAATAAATTCCCTAAAGCCATAGCAAAAGCTTCAGAAGATTGGCGTGGTGTTCCGCCAGCCGCTTCAACAGCTGCAGCGGCGGCCATCGCTGAAGCACTGCCTACTTCGGCTTGACATCCACCAACAGCACCAGCAATCATCGCATTGTTGGCTGTGACCATCCCAAATAAAGAACTGGTAAATAAGAAACGAATTTGTTGATCACGCGTTAAATTCAAGGTATTTTTAATCGCTGTTAAAACCCCTGGTAAGGTGCCACTTGCACCAGCGGTTGGCGTTGCGCAAACAACGCCCATTGCTGCATTGACTTCATTAGTACCTAGTGCGGCTTGAACTGCAGACATCATTAAATCACCTGATAACGTTTTGCCAGCTGCGCGGTATTTTTTTAAACGAGCCGCATCACCGCCCGTTAACCCAGTAGGAGAAAAAACGCCTGCTCCTTCTTGCGAGCGTTTGACAGCAGCATCCATGACATCCAAATTTTGACCCATCTGTGTCCAAATTTCTTCATAGCTTTTTTGGCTACGCTCCATTTCTTGCTCAATCATCAAATCAGAGATTTTTTTTCCTGTTTTTTCAGCTTTATCGATAAATTCTTCAATCGAAAGGTACATATGTCAAACTCCTATCATAATAAGATTATTTTCGATGTGTCATCTAGTGAAAACAGTTGTTCTTTCACCGAGGAAATTGGTGCCGAATCTAAGTCAAAGATGAATAAAATTTGATTTCCTTCCACATAACGAGACACCGCATTCACTTGAATATTATTTTTTTGTAACGTATCTTTAAAAGCTTGCATCGCCTGCTCGTCTTGATTAATGACTAACAAAATAGGTAAAGGACCATGTAGTTGGACATTGAAACCGTCTAATTCAATGTATTTCACCTCGATAGTGCCGCCACCTACAGAAATTCCTGTTAAATGAATTTCGTGCGTTGCATCACTGAGTGTCACACATGCTGTATTAGCATGCTTCACTGGACTTTCTTCACTCATTTCTAAAAATTGAATCTCGATTCCTTGTTCTTCCGCAAGTTCAATGGATTGTGTTACGTTGGCATCATCTGCTGCTAGTCCAAGAATTCCGCCAATAATTGCAAAATCAGTTCCATGTCCTTTATGCGTGTCTGCAAAAGATTCATAGTATTTAATCACAATTTTTTCTGGCGTTCCGCCGAATAACTTTCTTGCCGCTAAGCCAATTGCTAAGGCCCCAGCTGTATGCGAACTAGAAGGACCAATCATAATAGGACCAATAATGTCAAAACAACTTTTGTAGTTCATTACTTTGTTCACTTTTTTAGGTTTATTGATGGCCATAGCTGTGTTCATACGTAACTCCTCCTTTGGTTTTTACTGCTTCTTTTTCTTTTTCACTGGTTACTTCCGTCGTTCCTTCAAATTCTGGTGTATTATCCACCGCTTCAATTCTGTAACGTTTAAAGACCAGCGCACCTAAAAATCCAAACATCAGACTGACCACTGTGATAATCGCTACTGCTAGTAAAGTCGTTTGAATGGCATTGTTACCTAATGTCACAAGTAAACCAGCCCACGGCGTTGCCATTCCTGTCACAGGTACTTTTAAGCCAAAGAAAGTCACTACAATACCACTAACCATTCCTGAAAATAAATTCGTTGCGTAAATAGGAATTGGATTGGAGCTGATGATATCGACTTGTGTTAATGGCTCAATTGCCACAGCTAACGGGGTTGAAGCTGTGCCTAGTTTTAACTTTTTAAATAGCGCCGCATTGACAATGGAACTGCCGTAACAAGTCAACGCACCGACAGCCATTGGTACACCAGTCAAACCAATCAAGGCAGTTAAAACCATTGAACTTAACGGTGTCATACCAACAATCGGGATAATAGCACCTAAAATTGCGCCCATCACATATGGATTGCCATCTACTGCACTTAAAATCGTGCCCCCAATAACTTCTAGGACACCTAATACAACGGGTTGAATAAAACCAGCAACTAACGAAGCAGCGACTGGAATGACTAAAATAACGACTAATAAGTCAATCCCTTCTGGAATACGTTTTTGCATCTGCTCAACAACAAAAGATAAAAGATACGCGGTAATAAAAGCTGGTAACAAGCTGACTTTAATCAATGACAGACCTAAAATAATTGAAAAAACTGGACTAATCCCGAAAGCCAGCGGCACAAGAGCTCCAGCTGCTAAACCACCTAGACTACCCATAGTTTCACCAATTTGCGACACATAATCTAAATGAAAAACGCCGCCTACTGCATACCGCAAAAATGCCTCTGGTAGAAAGGTGGCACAAGCTGCACCAGACAAAGCACTTAAAGATTTTTTCCCTCGCGGTGCTTTAAAAGAGAATAGGGACATGCCACATAAAACTAAGACTAACATCAAGATTCCTGATAACGTTTTCATTTCTTTGCCTCCAACTATATTTTTTTATAACGGATGGTACTCCTGAATAAAATTTTTATTGCTCAACAAGTGAAAGAATGAGCGAGCATTTCGATGAACTAAAGTACAATGAGTGATAAAAATTTTATTCCACATTCAGAGTATACGACTAAACAAAAGTTTAGTCAATGTATTTTTTTAACGTAAAGAATCTTATTGCTTTTCCATTAAAAAAGTATTACACTAAAATTAATTTCAGTGTAGGGGAGGATATCACTTGGAGTCATATTTACGTTTAAGTGAAGTAGATAAACAAATCTTACATTCACATGCCTTAATGCTTGATGGATTAGGGAACTTCTTTGGTAGTACCCATGAAGTCATTCTTCATAGTTTAGAAAATTTGGAAAGTTCAGCTATCAAAGTCATCAATGGCCATTTCAGTAACCGCAAGGAAGGTGCCCCCATTACTGATATGGCGTTAAAAATGTTAAGTCAAGTAGAGTCGGAACATGATTACGCTGTGAAACCCTACTACAATAAAAATCAAAAAGGGGTTATTTTAAAATCTTCCACCATTCCAGTTATCGGTGAAAATGATCGTATTATTGGATTGATCTGTATCAATATGCATTTAGAAATGCCATTAATTGATTACTTGCAAGACTTATTACCTTCAGGACAACAAAATGATATGTCCCAAGAGCTTAAAAATTCTGAACATTTTTCTGACAATATTGACGAATTAATCACTACTTCACTGTCAAAAGTAAAACAAGCAGTAGAAAGCGATCCAAATGTATCACATTTGAATCAAAATAAAGAAATTGTTATTCGTTTATATGATCAAGGAATTTTTAATCTCAAAGATTCTGTCATAAAGATTGCCGATCGATTAGGTATTTCAAAAAATACCATCTATTTACATATCCGCAATCATAAAAAAGAAGAAGCTTAAAACATCAAAGCCACCAACGCTAACTAGCGTTGGTGGCTTTGATCACTTCTCTTCTATTTTAATTTGGTAAATCAAACAAGTAAGGTGTCCCTATTTCTCCATTTAACGTAACATCTAAGCGATTTTTTGTGCCGGGAACTAAATTACTGGCTGTGAAATTCCCTTGGGCATCCGCAGTAAAACTTGCTAAAATCACCCGCGCATCATCTGCACGTGACACTAAAATAGTTGCATTCGGTGCTGTTTTACCAGAAATTGTCCCTTGTTTCGGATCAATCGTAATATTGCTAAAAGAAAGCGCTGCTTCTTGTCCTGAACTTGGAATATCAATTTGGACAGGTGCACTATTCCGTTGATCAACGGTTGCGATTAATTGAGTAGTCGCTCCCGCTCTGGGACTAATTACTGTAAAATTGCCATTGGCATCCGCATAAAAAACACCTGCTTGTGCAGAAGCATCACCGACTACCGTTGCTGTAATGGTTGCATTAGGTAATGTAGTACCATTAATTTCATTTCTTTCAGGATTGAAAACAACATTGGTAATTGTAATGTTTGTATCAGGTGCTTGGTTTTGAGGGACTTCATTCGTTTCATCAGTTCCTGCAGAAGGCTGCGTGGCATTTTCTGACGGATTTTCCCCTGTCACATTAGAATTTTGACCCGTGACAGACGAATGACTACTTTTCATTTCTTGTTGGCTAGAGGATTTCTGCGTGGCTTTCTTTGTTTCTTGCTTTGGCTTAGAATCATTTGTGCTTGCTGTTTTTTTGTTTCCACATCCTGCTAGACTTAAAGACAATACACTGAACGTTAACATACTGAACAAAGCAATTTTTTTCATTTTTCGTTACCTCCAGAAATCTTTTTGTAACATTAATGTAACATTGTTTTAAAAATCTAGCAATAATTTTTCAACCGTTTTCCTTTTTGTTTAAAAAGAAAAAACCTGCACAAAGGCATTTAGCCTTTGTGCAGGTTTTTATCTGCTAAATAGATTTAATGTTTGCGATAGCTTAAATAGTAAAAGCCAGAAACAAAAATGGCACCACCAATGATATTACCTAAATAAACAAAAATAAAATTACGGAAAAAATCCCCCCACTGAACGCCGCCTTCGAAAATTGCGGCTGGAATGATGAATGCATTCGCCACACTATGCTGAAAGCCAATTGCAACAAAAATCATTACTGGAAACCAGATGCCTAATAGTTTCCCCGCTGCATCTTTCGCACCATAACAAAGCCATAAGGCCAGACCTACGAACCAGTTACAGCCAATACCTGAAATAATTGCTTGAAGCCAAGTTGCTGCAACTTTATGTTCTGCAAGAGAAAGAACCTGATTTAAATAGGCACCGCTACTGGTTAAACCTAAATAATGGCCAAAAAAATAGGCAACAAATAGGGCGCCAACTATATTTGCCAATGTGATTGTGACCCAGTTCACGAGTAATTCTCTGAAAGAGACCTTTTTAGCAAACCAAGCCGTACTCACCGCCATCATATTTCCTGTGATTAACTCACCACCAGCCATTAAAATAACAATTAGACCAATTGGGAAAACCGCAGCTCCCACTAAAGCTTGAACACTGGCTAAATCTGCTGGAATAGAGGCGGAAACACGCACATAAGCCAAATAGCCGAGGGAAATCATGGCCCCGCCGATAAATCCTAAAATGAGTTTTGCTACCAAAGGCTTTTGAATTTTTTTCTGACCATTTTCAATACTGATACTTAAAATTTCATCTGGTGTATACAAACATTTCACTTCCTTTGTTTTTTGTCCTCCTTTACTTTACCCTTATATCACAGAAATTCAAGTACTTTTGTGTATTTTTTCACTAAAAACTGTAGTTCTTTTAATTTTATATAAAAACATCCTGAAACAAGTCCCATTTCTTGTTTCAGGATGTTTACTTATCCGTTTTTAAAGAGTTATCTTTTCACTTTAAAACAATAGGTTGCTATGGCTAACGATAAAAAGCTCAGGCCTAGGAAGCTCCCAACTGCTGAAGATTGTTCCCCTGTTTTGGGGAATTTTTTCTTGGCAATTTTGGTCGTATTATCCGCTTTTTTGACTGTTCCTGACGATTCTTGATTCGTCTGCATCTGTCTAGTTGTTTGGTTTTCTGCTGCAGATTCCTTTGTTTGACTAGCCTTGGCAGAGGGCTTTGAATTACTTTGAGCGTCATTAGGATCTTGATTAGACTCTACCGCGTAAATGACAGAATTTTGGCCTTTGTTTTGGCTACTTTCGTTTACAGTGCTTAGGGTGCTACTCTCACTTGTACTGTTGGTTGCGCTGGTCGTACTTGAAGCACTGCTTTCGCTGGTTGTGCTTGTTTCGCTGGTTTTGCTTGGCGTGTTGCTTTCATGCGTATTGCTTGGTTCACTTGGCGTGCTTGAGGTACTACTTTCGCTGGTACTACTGCTTTCACTTGTCGTGCTTGAGGTGCTTCTTTCGCTAGTATTACTGCTTTCACTTGTCGTGCTTGAGGTGCTGCTTTCGCTGGTATTAATGGTTTCGCTAGTTGTACTTGGCGTGCTGCTTTCGCTGGTATTACTGGTTTCACTTGTCGTGCTTGAGGTGCTGCTTTCGCTGGTATTAATGGTTTCGCTAGTTGTACTTGGCGTGCTGCTTTCACTCGTACTACTGCTCTCACTTGTCGTGCTTGGCGTGCTGCTTTCGCTGGTACTACTGCTTTCACTTGTCGTGCTTGAGGTGCTGCTTTCGCTGGTACTACTGCTTTCACTTGTCGTGCTTGAGGTGCTGCTTTCGCTTGTGTTACTAGTTGTCTCTGTTGATTTTTCAACTAACAGAAGTAACGCCGTTTTTATGGTTTGTGTTAATTGATTAATACGCTTTTGTGCATCTGCAGGCGTTTTAAAGCCACCAAGTGTTGGCTCTAATAATTCTTCATCTGACCAAGCAAGCAGTTGTTGTAACTGCTTAGAGCTTCTTTCGCCAGTTGTTGTATCTATTAAGGCTTCTTGCATGGCTTGCCAAGAGTCTGTGGTATATACAGATTCGTCTAATTTATGAACGCTTGCCAGTTCATTTTCTGCTTCTGCACGCTCTAGCGTGATATCGGCTTTTTTGACTAATACTTTCATTGCAGATTGCAAATTACTTGTTAACTGATCCACTTGTTTTTGGGTTTTGTCCCCACTCTCCTGACCTTCTGCTAACAATTGTGTCGCCTGCTGATAATAGGAAGGAACAATCGTTTTAGGCCCAATGGCAGTGAATAACTGCCAAGAGTAAACCGTATATTGGTTTGCTTCACCAATCGAAGCATAAACGGTTTGTAGTTGGGACAAATCAAGCTTTTTTGCCGGGGCCTCTACCGTCACCGGTACGTTCACTGTTACCAATGACCCTGTTTCATAAGTTAATTGAACAGTCACTTTTTGTTGGCCGATTTCATTTAAGACCTCTGGATTGACGATTTTAGCGGCTGGGACTGCTTCATCCGCGTCATTTGTATTAGCAACCAGTTGCTGCGGATCGATTGATTGTCCTTGCACAATCGTTGTAGCCACAGGGGTTGCTAAAGTATTTCTAACCGGAATTGGCGTATTTTTATATTGCTCATAAAGCGTTGGTGAAATTAATGATTCCCATGTTGCTGGCATTAAGCGATAGTCCGCCTCTGTCCAATTTTCTACCAATAATTGGCCGTTTTTAAGGCCATCATCTCGAGTATTGTCTTTCACAAAACTCGTTTCTGGTCGGAAACCACCGCCACTAGCGATTAACAATTCCCGACGTCGGTTTTGCGGAATATTATGGTAGTTAACAAACTGATTGTTGATAAATACGCCATTGAACACATTGTTATTTCCTGTATGTCGATTGTATTCCATTCCAATTGCATATTGATTATCCCAGTATTTCCAATCAAAAATGTTATTAGCCACTAACCAGTTAGAGAGTTCTGAAATAGCACCCTCTGCTTGCGTTTCTGCTAAACCAATCTCTGGTGTTCCATACATAATGAGACCTGTATTTCGCAAATAATTATTCATAATCGTAATATTACGACCTGATTTAAACTTAAATCCGCCAGCTGGACCATTTTGTAGTCCACGTAAATGATTCCCCACCACCGTGATGTTTTGAGCGCCACGGAAATAAATTGCATGATCTCCCACCAGACCATTCAAGTCTTCATTATCATAAGGTGAATAGAAAAAATTATGTTGAACAGTTACATCCTTCAGCATATTAAAAGAATTAACCCCGGTGGATAGATAGTTTTGTTCATTAGGTACTGAAATAGCACCAGCTTCAATGGCTGTTTGCAAACGTGTAATAGTCGCTGCTAAGTCTGAACGACTGGTGCTTTTAATCGCATCTAATTCCGTCACTTTTAACCCAAATAAATTGTCCACGATGTCTACATCTGACATATACTGGAAGCGACTTGGTGTTGAATAACCACCAATGTAAATCGCTCGGTTAAAATCAATCCCTGGCTGCATATGTGCTGTGTCTCGCATGAAAATATTGCCTGAAATCTTAACGCCAATATCTGCATTTAAATTGACCACGAATCCTTTTAATGGATTATAAAAGATATTGTTTGCTAGCGTTAATTGATTCGTCAATTTTAAGGTCACATTGATGCCGTCAAAAGCAATATTTTGAAGTCGTACATTGGTTTTCGTCCCGTACGTTGTGTCTGTTAGCTGAATCGGTGCACCTGTAGCATTATGTAAAATAGTGGCTCCTGTTGTATCGCCAATTAATTGATAATTTGAAGAAATCGCAATATCTTTTGACAGAGCATAACTTCCCTGTGGTAAAAATAATGCCCGTCCTTCCTTTGCTGTCTGACTCAGTAATGTCTGTAACTTCTCTGTTTGATCCTCTGTGCTATTAGGTACCATCGCTTGCGCACCAAAAATTGTTGCATCTGTTGCATCAACTGGTTCAGCCGCTTCAGTCACCATTGGTAGACCAACCACCGTCAATAAACCAAATAGAAGAATAAGTATTGTTTTCTTCATGTGTTTTCCTCTTTTCATTCCGTTACTTCCAACGGCTTATTTTGTAAAAGTTGATACAGCGTAATAACACGACTGTCTTCGTATGCATAAATTTGTTTGAATTTTGGATTCATATGTAAGATACTTGTTACCTTTAACAAGTTTTGATTTGTGACTTCTAATTCTAAGGCCTCAACCAATTCCTTTAATCGAACACCGGCACTATTTTCTTCACAACTTAAGATTTCTTCAATTTGTTCCATCCGTTTTTTCATTCTATCCCGCCTTCCTTCCCTTGCTCTTTCTATTATATAGAAAAATTCTTGTGAGAACCCTCAATATTTTTTAACTGCCTGTTAAAAAAAGTAGTAGTTCCTTTACTATCAATAGCTAATCATCTATTATTTACGATAAAAAAAGCAAAAAAAGTACCTTTTTGACATAATTTTCAGAAGAATTGACGCAGTATTTATTAAAAAACAACGAGAAAACGTCAATAAGTAGGTGTTGATTACCTACTTATTGACGTTTTCTTCTTGTCTTTTTTTACTTTTTAGAAAAATTTTTTTACAATTTATCGGACATATACCTCAAAAAAGCCCATTTTTTTGATTTTTTATTAAAGTGACGTGGTTCTTTTCTCGTTAATTTTTACTATTTTTTGGTTCAAACGATTATATTGCTCAAACGTTAACTCACTTGAAAGTAAAAAGATCTCTGGATGGCCCGTTTCTACATCTGCCAAAGAAGTCACTAATAGTAAATCAATATTTTGCCATTCTTCTTTGCTTGCTTCACTGTATCGTAAGACTTCCAATGCATAAAACCGACGAAAATTATTTTCAATCGAAAGTTTCACCCGTTCTTCTTCCAGTACTGGCAAGCCTGATTTTAACCCTAAAACAATTTTTTGTTCACGATGAATTAAATCATTAGAAAGCGCCAAAACACTAGAATAACGCAAAGCCAAAAATTCTTTATTTGTAAATAATTCATTGCCTGTTTGTTCGTAAAGTTGATTTAAGCCTTGGCTTAATTCTTCTAAAAGAACTGGATATTTTTCTTTAACTTTATTCCAAAAGACATTGTACATTTTCACATTTTGGACATAGTAAAGTTCGGCAAATAAATGTGTAGCAAACAAATAATAAAAAATTTGCGGACGAATTTTCTCCAATTGCGGCGTCATGTGTATTTCTTCTAATAAGAAATGTTGGACTAAATGAGTCAACATGTAAACAGGTGCTTCAGTCTCATCAAAATGCGCTAAAATTGCTTGTGCAGTTGCTTCATCTTGATAAAATTGGTCATTGGCTAACAAGAAAAAGTACACAAAAGTTAAATCGTTTTTGTTAAGGAAAAGGGTTGTAGCTGTCATCTCTTCTATAAAGGCTTGGTAATGTTTATTACCTTCTAAATAAGTTTCTTGCTCGGCTGAAGGTCGATATTCGGCGCCTTGCGCACTACGGACTTTTGAGATAGCGACCATATATTTAACTCGGCGTATCACCGTTTCCGCAACTTCTACGTTGAAAAAAGCCATCATTTTTTGGACAGTTTGTGCGACTTCCGTTTCTTGTATATAGTCAAAAGGCCAAGTATCACGGATTAAGTCCATAAAAATAGTGTAAGCAAAATGGCGCAAATACGCTTCATTGCCTTCAATTTTCCAGGTGCTTTTATTAATCACTAACCCCAATGGCGCTAAAATTTCTGTAAACCCTTTAAGCAAGCGCCGAATCGTGGCATCACTGGTATGATATTTTGTTGTCGCTGGCACAATCCCATTAAATCGACCCCAGAATAAATCTTCCATTACTTGATAAGTTAAACTATCCCGAAAAATTGCTGTATAAAGTTTCTGGAACGCTTGGCTAGACGCCAAGTTCAAGCGATAGCCATGCCCCTTTTCAAAAGCCAAAGAAGCATCATTATCCACAGCATAATACGTAATGTCATCTTTTAGAAGCTCTACGTATTTTTTGACTGATTTTTTGTTTAATTGTAATTCTTCTGCTAACTCATTGATGTCAATCCAGCCTTCATTAATTGGCAAGTTTCTTAAAATAATAATTTTAGAAACGACATCTGTATCGAATATATCAACATATTCATCCCATTTCACTGTTCACTCAACTGCCTCTCTTCTGTTCTATTGTACACAAAATGAGAAATCTATTCCATGAAAAAATAACAGTTGTTTCTTTTATTCTTTCGTAGATGTGGACGTTTCAGGAACAAACACGTTGAGTCCCCCAGCTTCCACCGTTACTTTAATCGGTAAATCATCGGTAGGATCGCCATCTGTTCGTGTTTGGACTTTCTTGTCTTTTTCGCCACTAATTTTAAATTGACTCCCAGAGAAATACACGACACCAGGAATTTCATTTAATTGTCCTCTGATAATTTTAGGTAAATAATAGACAAACTTGTAAAAAACTAACTTAGGCAAAATGATAATGTGGACTTCGCCGTCATCTGGCGTAGCATTGGCATCGAAATTGGTAAAGCCGCCAGCAGAATTCGTCATGGTCATCGTTAATAATTGGGCTTTGCCATGCCAACGTCTTTCATCGCCATCAATTTTTAGTTTGTATTTTTTCTTTTTCATTAATAAGCGGAAAAATTGCTTTGTAAAGGCTAAAGGACCATATTTTTGTTTCTCCTGTTGGGTCACATTTGCTGCTGTATCTGCTAATAGTCCAATCGTTAAGGTCGAAATCATCACATCTTGATTTACCATTCCAAAGTCAACTGGTGTGGTCTGTCCTGCCAAAATGGTCTCAAAGGCGTCTTCTTCTTTCAAAGGAATACTTAACACACGTGCAAAATTATTGACTGTTCCACCTGGAATAATCCCTATTTGATAGTCACGAATGGTGTCTTTAAAATTTTGAACGGCATGATGAATGGTCCCGTCACCACCAATGACGACCAAGACACCCACTTGATTTTCTTTGGCATTTTTCCGCATTTCTTCAGGATCAATGTCTGGATTGGAAGGTTGCAAAATAACCGCTTCCCCTCTCGCTTCTGCAGCTTTTTTAAAGCGTTCTGCAATCTCTTTACTTTCACTACTTCCTGAAGTTTCGTTGTATAAAACCATCATCTTTTTCATCATTCTATCCTCATATCTCTAACTAAATTTCTTGCACATGTAAAGTGTACAATATTTTAGCCAAAATACCTAAAGATAGCATCGAAAAACAAAGGCTGAGGCACAAGCGGTTATCTCCAAGAACCCAGTAAGTTCTGTTCAAAGACTAAACTGCGATGAAGGCTTACCTGAGAATGTCAATAAGAAGGAGCTGCTTTTGTTCAGTTGATTAGCTTAAGATGAAAAAACAGGCCATCCGTCCTTTCGACGGATGGCCTGTTTTTTTATAGCTTTTGCTTATTTCTTGCTCTTTTTATAGAAGAGCCAACTTGCCAAACTGACCAACAGGAGGCCGATAAAGACAAAGAAGTAATTGACTTTTGTGTTGGTTTTCGGTAAATCAAGCCAACCTGTCTCTCTAGCTGCTTGTTTCGTTGTTGGCTGATTTGGTTTTGTTTTTTTGGATACAGGTTGTTTCTCGTTAACAAACGTGCCCGCATCCACGAGTTCAGGTTTGTCTTTCGCTGTTGCCGCAATAGTGAATGCGACTGCTTGCTTAGACAGTTGGTAACCATCCGGTGCTTTTGTTTCCACAAAGGTATATTTTCCTGGTTGTAAGTGGTTCACTTGAACTAACCCTTGGTTGTCAGAACGTAATGAACGAGCGACAGTTTGCCCTGTCTCTGCATCTGTCACTTTAAATTCAGCACCTGCTAAGGCATTCTTTTGCTGGTCAATTTTCACCAGCTTGGCAGCACCTTGGTAATTAATAAAAGGTGCTTTAAGTACCACAGTGGCTGGTTTGCCTTGGTTGTCTTTGGCAATCGTAAAGCTTGCGCTTGGCGTTTCATTAAGAAGATAGCCTGTTGGCGCTTGTGTCTCCAAAAAACGATACGTTCCCGGTGCTAAGTTTTTCGCAATGACTTTGCCTTGCTTGTCAGACATCAGATTGGCTTGTCCAGCTACGGTTTGCCCTGTTTCATCAATGACCTTAAACACCGCACCTGCCAATGCTTCACCTGTTTCGTTTTCTTTGGTTAATTGAGCAGTTCCTTGATAATTGATAAGATCGCCTAAAGCAATTGGCTGCTCTTTTCCTAATTGGGCGGTTACATCAAATGGATGTGGCGTTGTGTCTAACAGATAGCCTGTTGGTGCTTTCGTTTCCACTAAAACGTAATGCCCTTCATTCAGACCTTTAGCGTAAATTTCGCCAGTCTTCTCCGTTGTTATTTCAGAAACTTTTTCTCCTGCACGATTCAAGAATGTTATTGGTGAACCTTGTGGCTGATTCTGATTATCGGCGTTGTAAATTGCAAAAACTGCACCCGCTAAGGTTTGACCTTGCTCGTTGACTTTACGTCCCGTTACTTCCGCTTGATAATTTACAAACTCTAACTCATCTAGTGGTTGTTTATCATTTGAATTCTTCTTCACTACAAAATAAATGGGTTGTTTATTGACGATATAGCCATCCGTTGCATCCATTTCATCTAATTCATAACTACCAGCGCCTAAATCCTCCATAGCCAATGAACCATCTTTTTCAGCAGTTACTTCTCTTTCAAAGATTTTTTCCCCGTTTTCGATTCGATACAATTTAAAAATCGTTCCTGGAAGTGGGTTCGCATTGGCATCAATTTTCTTAAAGACGGCGCGTCCTTTGAAATTGGCGAAGGCCCCTAATTGGAAGATCTCCGGATCGCCTTTGAAATCACCACGAATTTCTACTTTTACTAATTCAGGATAAATAATATAATCTGCGCCATCTGGTAATTTTGGTGCTTTGATTTCTTTGTAATAATAGGTACCTGGCGCCAAGTCTCTAAAGATAATTTTGCCATCTTTGCCACTCGTTGCTGTAATCCCTAATGATTGTTTATTGTGATCATATAGTTCAAAAACAGCACCTGCTAATGGTTGGTCTGCGCTATTCGTTTTCACGATTTGGAAAGCCCCTTTGTAATTCACAAAGTTGTCACTAGCAACAACGACCGCTGGTTTACCAGCATTTTTCTCAGCAATTTCAAATGGGACTGGCGTGGTATTTAATAAATAGCCTGTTGGCGCTTTGGTTTCTACAAAGCGATATTTTCCTGGGGCTAAGTGCTCTGCAACAATTTCCCCTTGATTATTTGTCGTCAAGCCTGTTTGAATCGTTTCTCCCTTCGCATCAAGCACTTTAAATGTCGCACCACTTAATAAGTGTCCATTCACATCTTTTTTGATTAATTTAGCTGCGCCTTGATAGTTAACAAAGTTAGCCGTTGCTATAACTGTTGCTGGTTTGCCCCGATCGCTTGCTGCAATCGTGAAAGCACTTGGTTCAGTGTTTAAAAGGTACCCTGCTGGCGCTTTGGTTTCCACAAATTGATATTTGCCTGGGGCTAAATCCGTCACTGTGACTTTTCCGTTTGCATCCGAAACTAAGTGTTCTCGAACCGCTTGTCCTGTGGTATCAAGGACTGAAAATTCAGCACCTGCTAATGGATTGCCTGCTTGGTCTTTTTTAATTAGTTCAGCAGAACCTTGGTAATTAAGCATTTTAACATGAACATCATGAATTTGTCCGCTCGTGTTTTGTGTCACAATGAACCGTTTGGGTGTCGTGTCTAAAAGATAGCCTGTCGGTGCTTCGATTTCTGTGAACTGATAAAGCCCCGGTTTTAAACTATCCACCTCTAACTGGCCATTCGCGTTGGTTCGATCCGGCGCAAGGGGAACTTCTTCCCAATGAGTAAACGGCGTGGTTACGGCATGCTCTAATTTAAAGCGAGCATTGACTAACTTTTTACCCTTCTCATCCATTTTTTCTAAAAATACTTTATTGACATCGTTTTTAATAATGGTTGGTTGTGCTCCTTCGGCTGAAGTTTCTTCATCAATAGTAATGACTCGGCCTTTAGCTAATTCGTCCGAAACTGTATAACCTTCTGGTGCTTTTGTCTCCACCAAAATGTATTGCCCTTGCGGCAACCCACCAAATGTGATAACCCCAGTGGCGTCTACTGTACCTTCACGTAGGACTTGTGTTTTGGCTTGGTCCCAAATTTGGAAATGGGCGCCTGCTAAAATAGTCGTCCCATCCATGGCTGTTTTCTTCAGCTGAATTTTGCCTTTAGTCCCTGTGGCATGACCGCCACTGTGATCAATGTCAACGACCACATCGCCATTGTCATCCCCATGAACGACTTCTGAACCATTTCCAGTAATTGACACTTGGTTGGATACCGTGTCTGTACTCCCCGCCGCTGAAGAAGTCACTAAACTACGATATTCCATATAATAAGGTGCTTCAATATGGGCCATTTTAACGACAATTTTTTGTTGTCCTGTTTCATTATCGGTGGTAACTTCCAGTGTGTAATCTTTTCCTTCTTCTAAAATAACAGATTTATCTGGCGTAATCGTTCCGTCTTCTGTTACGTTGGTACCGTAAATCACCAATGACTCGGGATCTAACACTTGATTTGGTGAGGGTGTATCAGTAATAACCACATCGTCTAAAACCGATTGGGCGCCATTGATCATTACATGCCAGTACACATGATCTGGATCATCTTTGTGGTATTCGCCACCTTTTTTCACTGATTCGCCACCATGTTGAATAGAAACTTTTCCTGTCACATCACGTGAAGAACCTTGGTTTGTATAAGATGCGGTATTGTCATAGCTAGCCGAACCTTCGATAACTTTTTCATCAACAGACGTCTTAAATTCAATCACATACGTACGACTATCATTAGGAAAGTCAACACGCCAAGTATTTTGGTTTTTCTCGCTTGGTTCTTCCATTGTGATATCCGTCAACGGTTGCGTTGGTTTCACTTTTTCAACCGAACCATCTGGTTTTGTATTGCCTTCATAGACTTTCAAGCTCCCAGCCAAATAGGTTTGATTGGTTAAAATTGGATCCGTCAAAAAGGCGTCGACTAAACGATTATTACTTAAATTAACCGCAAGCGTCCAAGTGATTTCTTTGGTAACGGCATTGTAAACACCGCTTTTTTGCGCATTTAAATCAAAAGCAGGTAAAGGTTTAAACGGTTTACTATCTTCTGAATGATGATTGTTTCCTGCTTCATCCGTCCAATCAATGGCAGCAGTATTTCGGTAATGGTCCAACGCGGGATCATTAGCGTCTAACTCGGTAACATCGAAAAAGGTAGTATAGGTTATGTGGAAAGCATCACTTGTTTTGGCATACGCCCCTATAAAACTTACCTTAAAGCCTGTTTCACCATCTGCATTACGAGTTATTTCTACCATGAAATCCTTGCCTAACGTCAACTGAGCACCAGTGGTTGTATCTTTAACAACCAACGAATTGGGTACCATAGTTAAGCCAGGAACTGGTTCGTACGTATCCGTAATCACGGCGTTTTCCATCAAATAATTATTTTGATTCACAGCTAACGTCCAACCAATCGTTGAATTTTGATAATCAACTGCGCCAGTGTTTTTAATAATATTTTGTTGACTGGCTGTGCCATCACCTTCTGAATGCTGACCAGTGCCAACATCCACACGATTATTCACGGCAACATCGCCTTCGACAATTCCATCAACTTTGGTTTTATAATCAATCTTGACTGCGCCATTCACATCATGTAAAAAGTCAATTGCAAAGGAACCGTCTCCGTTGATTACCACTTTGTAATCTTTTCCTTCCACAAGTTCTGCTCCAACGACTTCATTTCCTTTGTCATCAAATGTCACTGAATATAAATGTAAAGAATCTGGTTCAAACGTTAAATTATCGCCCATTGTGTCTGTAATGACTGCTTGGTCTTTTGGAATGGTTTGTTCACCATAGTTGTAGTTAATTTCCCAAGTGAATTCTTGATTGGCTTCGTCGTAATCTATATTGCGCTTGTCTAACATTTTGCCATATGTGGCGGTAACAGTTGCTTCAGCATCTAACCCATTTGGATTATTATCACTTGTTAACGTCGCGTGATTTTTAAAAGGCACATCGCCGCCGCCATCTGGAATAACCGCCTCGTCAATCGTCGTTTGGTACTCAAGACGATACGCTTTGTTGGTGTCACCTTTAATCGTCACATTGCCATTTTTATCAACGGTATATTCATCTGGACTAAGTTCGCGACCCACTTCTTTAATTGTTCCATCAAGATTCATCACTAACTCATAGACTTTCACGGACTTAAAGGTATTCCCTGTTGGCCATGTTTCCGTCACAGTTGGATTTGTTTGATCTTTCATCGCTTGATTGATATCTACCGTCCAAGTAATCGCACTAGGATTGGGCGTTCGATCAAAATGGCCTTGTTTATCAATTTGTTGTTCGGTATCTGGGACAATTGGAATCACTACAGGCGGCAAATCTTCTTGTGTAGGAATATCAATCACCCAATCTCCTGGGCCCCGCCCATCTGAATCATTCAAATGAGTATCTAAAGAAAAGTCCCCGTGAATGTCACTTTCAGACGTGATTCGCTCATTAAAGGTAAAACGAACCGTACCATCTTCACTAATTGTGTAGGTTCCATAGACATTGCCTTCTGCATCAACTAAATCACCTGAACCTGGTTTATTAGGTTTCAAATTGCCAGGTAATTGAAACTCGAAGTAATCGCCTGCTTTCATTTGTTCTCGCACATCTTCTGGAATCGACCAGTTAAAGTTCCAATGAATGGTCACATCTTCTTTATACGGCGGTGTTGCTGGTGTGCCATCAGGATTTAAATAAATCGGATCTTCAAAATTATCGATAATCGTTGTTTCATCACCTGTAAAATAGTCACTGATATCTGTTGGTCCTGCTACGCGCGGTTTGACAGTCGTAGACTCGGTTGTTTTACTTTCTATCGCTTTTGTCGTGCTGGCGACAGTTTTTTCGGATGAACGAGGAACAGAGGACTTTGTAGATGCTTCTTCTGTTGAACCTTCATTCGCTGATGCGGCTGGCGAACTC
Organism: Enterococcus sp. DIV2419; assembly: GCF_051711865.1. NCBI lineage: Bacteria > Bacillati > Bacillota > Bacilli > Lactobacillales > Enterococcaceae > Enterococcus > Enterococcus sp. DIV2419. Next base: position 95,704 of record NZ_JBIONS010000001.1, on the reverse strand, counting down.
GTGATTGCCGTTGATTCTGTCGGATCAGTACCAGTATTTAACGTCAACGCTCGTTGTTGTTGTCCATAAGAAAACGTCACATCTTCTGTAGCTGTAGGGTTCAACATTAAGACTAACGTATCTGCTAACGCTTGCTGATTCAATTCAATTTGAATCTGTTTCTTCTGGTCATCCACTTGAATCTTGCGCGTATTATTGGGCGCTGCCCAATGTGCAGCTTTGATTGACACATTGGCACTATAATGCACTACAACCTCTTGTGTTACTGGTTGTGCTTTTCCTTGAAGCGCTAAGGTCATTTCTTGTTGGCTGGTTTGCTTCACTTCTCCTAACGTTAACTGGCCATCGCTGTTAACCTCTTCCGCCAAAGCCATGAGTGGTGTGCCATAATTTAGAACAAGTAACAAACACATCAACCCGTAGAGCCAACGGTTTACCATTGGACCATTCTTTCTCATTTCTTTCATCCTTCCTCTACTAACGACACATAGAAGAGAACGTTCACTTCGTACCAATTTTTTATTTTAAACCAAATAAGTGAGTGCTCTTCTGTTGTCTTTCTTCCTTGCTAAAACATACAGCCAACACACCTTTTCTTTTTATCTCCTCAAAACGCACTCTTACTTCGAATGCGGATTCATTTTCTGCTTTTTCCTATAGACTCTTCTATAAGAATAAGAAGAGTATAACGGGATTTTTCATCGAAAATTATCAACAACTTCTCCTCCAAATAGAAAAAGTTGATGAAATCCCAGAAACCCTTTTCATCTTTATGAAAACACGCCCTTATCCTTTCTTATTTTTACTATTCCTCCTTCCACTATACCGTTTTTTTAATTTTTTTCATAAGAACTAACCAGACAAAAAAGCCTATTTGTATAAGCTATTTAAGCTAAAAAATCAATAGACTCAAATTATCATTCTTGTTATTTAAATGTTTTATATAAACTGGTTGTTTTTCTTAATAATTTTTTGCTCTATCATTTTTTGTCCATGTTTTCTTCCATTTGACACATTCAGTTCTTCTTGATTTTTAAGAATAGATACAGTAGCATAAGAACAACTAGTTCTTTCACTGGCAATCGTCAATGTCATTTAGAAAAGAATGCCCTATCTGTATTATCTGAAAAATCAAACAATCATAACCAATTAGAAAGGTGGTTATTATGTATAACTTATTAACCAAACAGGAAATTCAGTTGCTTTCCCTAATTGAATACTTGTATGACAGTAAAGAAAAAGTCCCCATGCAAGTACTCCGACGAAAATATGAATTTTCCCATTACAATATCAACAATTTATTGAATCAATTAACTTTGTTAATTTCTCGAGTCAATACACATGAAAATGTACATATTCGCATCATTAATAATCAACAGTCCATAGAATTAGTTGCCGATGAAAATATCCCGATTGAGTTAATGAAAGAAGCCGTAGTTCGCGGGTCATTAACTTATATGTTAGCCTTAGATTTACTTTTAAAACGCTATACTTCAGCCAAAGATTTTTGTGAAGAGCATTTCATTAACTTTTCTATTTTCAAACAAGTCAGTGACCGTTTAAACAATTATCTAGCTAGATTTAATTGTTATTTAAACTTAAAAAGACGAGAAAAAATTTGTGGTGCTGAAAAAGATTTTCGCAGTTTCTTTTATTCCTTATTCTTCATTTCAGGAACTTCTCTAGTACCATTTTTATCTAAGACTAATCAAGCGCAATTGCAGAATTTTATTGAAATCATCAAAAACCGTTATCCTTACTTTACATATACCGATTTACGCAAATTAAAATTAATTATGTCCATAGGTTTACTCCGTTACCAATCTGATTTTACAATCAGCGATTATCCTGAAATTGCTACGATCAATTTAGCCTTTCCTTATTCAGAATTTCAATTATTAGTGAATGATTGTTTTATCAATGAACAACAAGAACCCGACACTTGGCGGGCTGAAATTCGTTTCTACTATGATTTTTTCAGTACACTAACGATGTATTCACTTGAACAAATAGAAACGGTCAACTTTGCCAACTTAGCGATTATGGGCATGGATGAAAGTCCCCATGTCACCTGGATTTTTGAAAAATGTACGCAATTACAGTTGGATTTAAGCGCAATAGAAGTGGTCTTTTTGTTGGTTAATTTATCTAATGCCAGTGAACGACTGATTCATTTCCCTGTGGAAGAGGAATTGAGCTATGAGGTTGCTAATGTCTCTTTGTATGAAAAACAATACCCAAATGTTTCACGAACAACCAACTATTTCTTAAAGCGTTTGCCTTTTGACAAACAACATCCACTAGATGCGTTATTTAAAGAAACCATTTTTTTAATTATTCGGAGCGTTTTATTAAATAAACAAATTCCTGTTAAAATTTTACTTCATTCATCTATTAATCAGATACAAGAAAATTGGTTAGCGAAGGAAATCAATAATTATTGCGATGTTCCTTTGAAATTTGTTAATCATATTCAAGAAGTGCCTGACTTAGTCATTACTGACAAAAATAATCCGCTTTTTCACGCCAGTAAAACTTTTTATTGGCATCCCGTTCCTTATTTAGACGAATACTATAACCTAAAACAAGTAGTTCGCAAAATTTATTTTGCCAAATTGCGTGGGGAAAACAGTTTGGAGGGAATCGGATGTTAACAGGGTTACTTGATGTACCTTATCGTAAAAGTTTTGCTCTTTTAGAAGAGTTACTCGAACGTCGTGAAGCAGAAGAACAAACATTGGCGATTTCTACTTTAGCGACTCAATTAAAAATGCAACAAAATACCATTCTACAATCTGTAGCTTTGCTCCAAACAGAAATTGAAAAAAACGGCTGGGAAAACTTATTTTCTTTGTCGGCAAACGCCAAAGAAATCACATTTTGGTTTGCACCCTATTTCCAACTATCGTTCTTGATGCCCTACTTTGTCAAAAAAAGTTTCGCGTATCAAGTACTGACCTATGCCTTTAACCATAATGCAATTGATAGCAAACATTTTGAAAAAGTCCTAGAAATTTCTTCATCAACCTTTACGCGAAAAATTGGACAATTAAACCAATGGCTCCAAAAATATCAGATTGAAATCAATTTAAAACGTACCAATGTGTTGGTGGGCAAAGAAAAAGATATCCGGATTTTCTTTATGATGCTTTTTTGGAACAATTACTCTGAAGGGGATTGGCCGTTGCACACGATTACTAAAAAAGAAGTCCATAGTCTCTTTCGACGTTTAAAACACTCTGTTTCTTTCAATACAACACAAGATTTTACAAAAGACTTAATTTTTTCTGCGGTGATTTTAGCGCGTTGGAAAGAGGGCTTTTTTATCAAAGAAACTTTCGTGGAGGAAGAAGCGATTGTTAATCCCTTTGTTAATCTGAGTGAATTTGAATTGTTTTTTAAAGAAGAAGCCTTACACCAAGTTCCAACAAAATTTATACAAAAAGAAGGCCTTTTTGCCTTTTTCTTATTGACGATTAGTGTCAGCTACGCTACACAAGATGTCTTGGAAATTCCAGCAGCACGGATGCATATGGTCCAGCTATTAGGCTCACCCATTAAAGAGATCATTTATCAACTAACGTCTTTTTATCAAATTAAATTGACATTTCACGAGTATCTTTATCTATATACTTCTATCCAAAATTTAAGTGTCTTTTTTAAGACCTTTGTCACGATTGCCAATCCATTTGTACAAGAAAGCTTTTTAAAAGAAGCGCTTCAAAAAAATCCAAGTCTCTACAAAGATGTGAAGCGACTTACAATCGAAATGCTTCCGACATTGATGGGCAATGAAAAATTGTTAGTTGACTGCTTGTTTATTCTTTTTTGTACATTGAAAACGAAATCTTTACCACCGATTCGTGTCTTAGTAAGGACCAATCAAAGTAATTTAATTTTAGATACCCTTTATGAAAAGCTAAGTAAAGCCGTGGATAAAAAATTAATTTTTGTCGCTTCACCAGAAAAGCCTTTCGATGTAATTATTACAGATATCTTTTCAGAAGTTAGTGTCAAATCAACGGTTCCCACTTATTATGTTGATTTTTCTGCTAGCATTGGTGAACTAGCGCAAAGCTTAGAAAATTTAAATACACAAATTGTCACCAAACAAAGTCCACGCCACTTTTAAAAGTTTTCACGTGAAACATTTTAAGTGATAAAATTTACAAAAAACGCCAAAAGGTAGCAGAAAAACTGCTACCTTTTGGCGTTTTTTACGAAAATTTTCAATGTTCCACTCTAGTGATACCGAAACGTAGAACATTCATTTACTAACTACTCATTTTACATGACGTTGTTATTTTCTGTCACCAATTCTAGCTCTTGCAAGTAATGATCCAAAGTCGCGTGATGTTGATCGACATCGGCTAACTCTGTTTCAATTTTAGCTAAACGCGTGTTCATGCGTTGAATTTCCGTTAGTGTTTGTTGTAAAACGTTTAAAATCCGTTCATCGTTAGGCATTGAAATCACTCCTTGTCCATTTATAGTTCTGAGCCGTGTTCAATCTCTTCAATCGTTTCAAGAGACAAATCTTTGGCATCATTTTTAGCTTTGTGGAAGACCATATATAAAATGGTACAAACGATTGGGATACAGCCTGCTAAGAAGTACATTTGTTGGAATGACATAAAGTTACGTAATTCACCTAAAACGTACGGACCAACCCCTAATCCAAGGTCTAAACCGATGAAATAAGTCGATAAAGCAATCCCGATACGGTGAGGACTTGGGCTTTCTTGAAGACAAACCGCTTGGCCATTTGACATGAAGGTACCATAACCTAAGCCAATTAACCCACCTGAGACTAATAACATCCAACCAGACGTAGTCATACTTAATAAGAACAAGCCTAGTGTTAAGAAAATGTAGCTCGGATACATGACGTAGCGTTCCCCTTTGACATCGAAAATCCGACCTGTCGATGGACGTGTTAAGGTAATCACGACTGCATAGACGATAAAGAAGAAGGTGCTGACGTCAACTAAATCGATTACTTTGACATAAGAAGATAAGAAAGATAAGACACTTGAATAAGCAAGACCCATTAAAAAGGCGATAAATGTAATAAATAAAACTTTCTTTTCAACAAAACTATCAAAATTCCATTTAGATAAAGCTTCACGATGTTCAGGTGTTAACTCAATATTTTTCACTGGGAAAATGAAGCAAGCAATGGTTGTTAACAAAATTAAAATAATTGAAAAGTTAATAATGACATGGAAGTTGGAAACATTTAACAATAACATCCCAATAAATGGCCCAATGCCGGCTGCTAAACTAGTACTCAAACCATAATAATTGATCCCTTCCCCTTTTTTGTTTTTAGGGATATAGGCGGTAACAATTGCGTTGGTCGCTGTCGAAACGGTTCCGTAACCAAACCCATTTAAAAAACGGACCAGATAAAGAATGCCCATACTTGGCATATACATATACGCAACAGTCGTTAAAAGATAAAACAAAGCCCCATAACGTAAGACTTGTTTGCGCCCAATCAGTTCAAGGAGTTTTCCCATGAAAAGTCGTGCAAGCAATGTCCCGATGATGTAAATTCCTGAGGCCAGACCCGCTTGACCTAAAGTAGCATGTAAGCTATCTTGCGCAATCACCGCAATAATAACCATTAATAAATAATAAACAAGATAGACAATGAAATTAATCACTGTAATACTGATAAAGCCTTTATTCAAAAGCTTTGTTGGTGTTTGTTCTGTCATAATTCTTTGAATTCCTCTCTCTTTTGTTCTGTTTATTTTGTGTTGCTATTTTTCAATAAAAGACCGCTATCCCCTCACTTTGATGACTTATCAAAAAATTTTCTGAAATTCATTTGCAGTTATTACTATACGAGATATCCGTTACAAAAAAATGTAAATTTGTGAATGATAAACGTTATCTACAAATAACTTCAACAAATGTTGTTGATTTTTGTTGAAGAAAGAGTCCTCAACTATTCTCAAAATATCGAATGGTTGAGGACTCTTTCTTTTAATTAAAAATAAGTTCACATCTATTACAAACTGTCTATAGTTTGACTCTGTATGTCTAAGACATCGGTTACTTTTTGGCCAAATTGTCCTTGGATCGACTTTTCTAAGCCAGTATTTGCATTTTCTATTGAGCGTTTGGCTTGTGCTAAAGCATTTTTTTCCCTTCGCTTGCTTTTCTGTACTTTTTTACTCTGTTGTTGTAACAGCGATAAACCGAGAGACTGCGCTGTTACTTTTTGCAGATTCTTTTGGTATTCTTTCCATAATTTCTCCAATAACTCCATGAACATCCTCCTTCGTTAACTTTCCCGCTGTGCATTTAATTTTCTATACTTTATTTCTAACTCTTCCCTCTGACGGTAAAGTTTTCTCTTAGCATGACTTACTTCTTCTGAAAAGTCATATTCTAATCGGCCAAGCGCTTGTCTCGCTTGTTGTAGTGGTTGCTGATTTTCGGCAATCATTCGAATAGCAGACTGAATGTTATAATAGGTTTCTTCAGCGAGTTGTTGGCTTTTTCTCTGATAAGAAGCTAAGAGCATTTCTTGCTCATCTAACTCCCGCAATTGTCTGCGGCATCTTTCTAGCTCATCGGCTGTCGTCATGTTAAGGCTCCTTTCAGTTGGTTCGCTAATTCTTGATCTCTCTGAATCAATTCATTTATTTTAGCGGTAATTTGTTGGGTTAATTGAACAAATGAAGTTCTAATACGATTGATTTTGCTGAATTTTTGCTGGAAATATTCCAGATCTTGGTCAACCATCGTTTGTTTCGTACATTGGACTTGATCCATCGCCTCTCTCATTTCTGCATACGAAAGTTCTGGTGTATGTCGTTGAATGAGTTGCAATCCGTTTTCCCAATCTTCTTGTAATTCTTGCATCACTTTTTTGTAAATATGTAGGCACTCTTCCATCGCTACATCAAATTGTGATGCGGCGACTTTAACAACCGCTAAGGCTTGACTATCTTCTAAATAAATCCGTTCATTACTAGATAATCCGCCACCGCTCGCCGTTAAAGAAACACGTAATTCATTCAACTGATTAAATTGTTTCAGTTGTTCTTGAAGCCATTTGTTTTCTTTTTTTAAACGGTTGATTTCTACCAATGTCTCAGGATTCGTGCCGTCGTAAGTCTCCAACCCACGGATTCTATTTTTATTTTCTAAAATCTGCTGCGCCAGGATAGTTTGCTCGATTGCAACGCCACCATGCCCATCTGAATATACAGCAATGTCGCCCCATTTATCAATATAATTTCCGTCATCATCAGTTTTAAACATATCCAAATCATGGCCGAACGTCTTTTTAACCCAGCCGACAATTACGCCACTATAATTATCAACTCCAAAACTATAAAAAGGAATTTTCCCTTGTCCACCTGTTACAAAACTGCTGGTGACCGCATCTGAAGTATCATAGAAATTAATAATTTGACCTTTGTAGTTTTTAATTTGTTCGTCTGTCAATCCTGAACCAGCCGCACCATACGTGATGGCATTGTAGCCTTTCAAAACCGCAACGTAAATTGCTTCGGCACCACCAAGAGAATGACCCGTCGTGTTAATTGTATAGCCAGCTTCAGGAGAATATTGGCGCTCAATCTGACTGGCATATGTTAAAGCAGATTGGAACGCTCCAGCTTGGTGTTTGTCATTAAAGCCAATTTCTCGAAAATTGGTTTTCCAATCTTGCCATGATTTGGTACCAGCGTAGACAATGGTTAGATTTTGGTTGATTACGGATTGGGGATAGCCTGGTACTTCCTTTAATTGATTGTCCTTTAAATGTTTATACTGATTTTTAATTTCTGCAACCGTCATAGCCTGCATACTGTTATTTCTAGGTTCACGTTCGTATCCAAGGGTATCTTTATCGGTATCGATGGTATCGATTACAATATGATTTGTTTCTTTTATTTTCTTATTGATTGGAACCTTTTCTTTTTCTACATCATAAACCTTTTTAGATAATATTCTGTAAGCATCCATTACTTTATCCCTCCTTCATCATACATAATTAAATTTTCCGGAATCGTTAATTCTGTCGGTTTATCTTTTTGTTCAATATAATAGGGACCTCTACCTGTACTATTCGTTATTCGATAGATAAATTTCTTAGTTTCTGACGATATTGTGTCTAAACTGACCTCTTCTTCATAAACATCGTTGATGGTAAAATAAACTTTCAACGTGTTTACTGGGCCTATTGAAAAACTTGTAAATTCTATTTTGTTGATATCAGAGTATTCTTTTAGTTTTTCAAGCTTGTCAAAAAACTCTTGTTCTGTCAGGGAACCTTTACCTCTATTAAATTCTTTAAAAATTTTCTCTTCTTCTTTTTCGTTCACTGTATATAACCGATAGTTATTATACAAATAGTTCGCTAAATCTGTTTGGATTTCGTGTAGTTTTGCTTTTTCTTGTTCGTCCATGTACCATTTTCCTCCAATTCCTATGATTAAAATAATGAGTATTCCAACTAACCATTGCTTCCTATGTTTCACTGATTCACCTCCTTGGTCTTTATGTACGATAATTTTTATTGGTTTGTTCCTTTATATGTCATCGATTACAATTTAGTCAGTACCTTCAAGCTTAGTATTTATTTTATCCTTTTGAACGCCGTAGACCTTATCTGATAAAATTCTATTATGATCCATTAACGAATCCCTCCTTCATCATACGTCACTAAATTTTCTGGTACAGATAAATTGGTTGCTGTTGGCTTTTTCTCAAGATAATAGGGGCCTTCTCCCTCATGCTCACCAATTTTAAATACTAACTTATTTGTCTCTGCGGAAATAGTGTTGAGATACGTCTGTTTATCTAGCTTATTATTTATTGTATAATGTACTTTCAACATTTTCATTGGACTTACCGAAAATCTGGTAAATTTTATTTTGGTAATGTCGGAGTATTTTGCAATTTCATCTAATTTATTTGAATACTCTCGATAACTCAAGTCCCCATTTCCTTTGTTATATCTCTTCTCTAACTGCGCTCTCTCTTGTTCATCAAATGTATAAATTCGATAGTTATTATACAAATAGTTTGCTAAATCTGTTTGGATTTCGTGTAGTTTCGCTTTTTCTTGTTCGTCCATGTACCATTTTCCTCCAATTCCTATAATTAAGATAATGAATAGTCCGATTAACCATTGCTTCCTATGTCTCACTTGTTCACCTCCTTGGTCTTTATGTACGATAGTTATCCATTACTTTATCCCTCCTTCATAATACATAATTTTATTCTTGGGCATTGTTACAGAAGTTGGCTGTTCTTTTTCTTCTAAAACATAATTATTTCTCGTATTTCCTGGATCCAAACTATAGCGAAATTTTCCTGTTTCTGCTGAGATAGTACTTAATGTTGTATTATCTTCATACACATCGTTAATAATAAATTCGACCTCTAAACCTTTCATTGGTCCTATTGAAAAACTTGTAAATTCTATTTTGGTAATGTCGGAGTATTCTCTTAACGCACTTAATTTATTAAAATACTCCTCTTCTGAAATACTTCCTTTTCCCTTATTAAACTCTTGATAAATCTCTTCGACTTTTTTTTGATTTCTCGTATAAATCCGATAGTTATTATACAAATAGTTCGCTAAGTCTGTTTGGATTTCGTGTAGTTTTGCTTTTTCTTGTTCGTCCGTGTACCATTTCCCTCCAATTCCTATGATTAAAATAATGAGTAATCCGATTAACCATTGCTTCCTATGTCTCACTGATGTACCTCCTTTTTGCCACGCAACGACTTTTTAATTAAATTTTAACAAAACCACCTATCAAAGGAAAGTTATATTTAATCTAATTTTAATAAACTGGATAATATTAAAGAATATAAAAAAAGAGTTTGGACAATCGCCCAAACTCTTCTGAAAAATCTTCTCTATTTTCGTCCTAAAATCCATGAAACGATGGCAACTAAAATCACTGCCCCGATAATCGATGGCACAATAGCCATCCCAGCTAAGCTTGGTCCCCATGTGCCTAAAATGGCTTGACCAATTGTTGAACCAACTAACCCTGCAATGATATTGGCAATAATGCCCATCGATGATCCTTTTTTAGTAATTGCTCCAGCGATTGCCCCAATGACACCACCGACAATTAATGCCCAAATAAAGCCCATGATTGTTTCCTCCCTTTAACTGTTTATTCTACACGTGGTTCCATATTTTCTTTGACTTGTTCTGTTCCTTTATTCACAGCTTTTTTTGCTTTTTCTGTTTGTTCAGAAGCAAATTCACCGGTACTTTTGGCAGCGCCTGTGACTTTATCTTGAACCGTTTCGCTATCTTCTTCGTATTCTTCTTTTGATTTGATATCAACTACGTTAACATTCACTTCAATCACATCTAAGTGGGTCATTTTTTTCACTTCACGGCTGATTAATTCTTTCATTTTTTCGTAAATGTCTTGAATATCTTTGCCGTATTCTACCACGATATCCATATCAACAGCGACTTGTTTTTTACCAACTTCGGTATCAATACCAGCTGTGACGTTATCTGTGTTTACTAATTTTTCAGCAATATTTGAGAAAAAGCCGCCATCGACTGTCAATAGACCATCAACATTTTCTAAGGCTAAACCGATAATTTTTTGAACGACTTTATCTTCAAATGTTAATTCACCTTTGATTGCATGATCTTCTGGTGTGTGTGGTCCGTTTCCTGCTGGTTTTGGTACATTATTGAATTTTTCGTTACTCATGGTTCATTCCTCCTAGTTTCTTCTATTATTGCTTTATTTTTAATAAAATAATAACCAATTATTGAACACGAGGTGCCGTGTTTTCTTTGACTTTTGTCTTGCCTTTAGTTACCGCATGTTTGGCTTTGTTGGTTTGTTTTGACATAAAACTACCTGTCGCTTCAGCGGCGTTGCCAAGTTTATCTTGGACTGTTTCACTTTCTTCTTGGTACTCTGCTTGTGTTTTGATATCTACTACGTTGACATTGACTTCGATTACTTCCAAGTGAGTCATTTGTTGGACTTCGCGAGTAATAACCTCTTTCATTTGATCATAAATGGTCTCGATATCTTTCCCATATTCGGCTACAATGTCCATATCCACTGCGACTTGTTTTTTGCCGACCTCGGTGTGAATGCCTGTTGTAACATCTTCACTGTTAATCATTTTATCTCGTAAATTCGAGAAAAAACCACCGTCCACAGTTAACAAACCGTCGACTTCTTCCAAAGCAATGCCAATAATTTTTTGGATTACTTTATCCTCAAACGTCAACTCACCTTTAACAATCGATACATTTGCATTTTCCATAGCCAAAACCTCCTATTTATGATGAAAATAATTTTTGACAATGCCTGTCTGTTCCAAATACAAACCTAGCCAAATACCTAGTCCTGTCAGGAGTACTACTAACAATGTTTTAAAGAAGCCGATTGACAGAAACAAGATTGCAAAAACCAAGCCGACTAGGCCACCAATTAACGGAACGGCATATTGTTTTATCCATTCAACCATTGTACATCCCTCCTACTCCACACGTGCTTGTGTCTGCTGTTGTTGTGGTCGTTTCATTGATTGAATATCTTCAAAATGAACATCAATCGTAATCTTGTGACCAGTTCCCACCAAACGAGCAAGCCGTTCTTCCATTGTTTTTGACCAAGCTTCTGTTTGTCCAATTAAATCTGCCGTTCGTTTCAGTGTGCCTTTGACATTGACCTTAATGCGCCGTTTTGTCGCCTTTACACGAATGGTTGGTGCTTCCAGAAAGTCACTGTCTTGCAAGCTAGAGCGTACAAATCCTTCGATGGCTTTACGGTGTAACACTAACTTTCCTTGCTCTTCTTTTAATTCAAACGTGCCTTTTCTTCTTGGGAATAAAAGAATGAATAAAAATAGAAAGAGCATAATTCCTAGTAAAACCAGCGCTACCCAAAAGATTGCTTGACGTGCGTACTCGTTGTCTTGCAAGAACCATTGGACATTATCTGGTGGTTGCCAAGCTGTATCGGCTGACCAAGTGGTGATGGCCACCGCGCCAAATAATGCCATTAAAATCAGTGAACCTAGAAGCAAAAGTATTTTAACAACTTTATTCACGGAACATCCCTCCTAAAGATTAATTGCTTCTCCACCAGTTACGCCATAAACTTGAGCCGTAACATAACTTGCATCATTGGACGCCAAGAAAACATAAACAGGGGCTAATTCAGCAGGCTGACCTGCACGTTCCAGTAAAGAATGTTGCCCAAATTCTGGCAACTCTTCAATTGGTTGTCCATGATCTAACTGTAACGGTGTCCAGATTGGTCCTGGAGCCACGCCATTTACCCGAATGCCTTTTGGTGCCAGTTGTTTTGCTAAACCAACGGTAAAGTTGGCAATTGATGCCTTCGTTGCTGCATAATCCAACAAATGCTCACTTGGATTAAAGGCTTGGACGGAAGTCGTTGTCACGATGCTACTTCCGGCAGGTAAGTGAGGCACTGCTGCTTTGACAATGCCAAACATCGCAATAATATTGACATGGAAAGTGTCTATCACTTGTTCCATTGGTAATTCTTCAATAGCGGCACAGGAAATTTGTTGGGCTGCATTTAAAACAAGGGTATCCAAGCCGCCTAATGCTTCATGAGCTTGTGCAACCAATTTTTCAGGTGCCTGTTTATCTCTTAAATCTGCTGGCAAAAGAACGACTTTTCGGCCAGCTTCTCGTATATAGTGCGCCACTTCTTCGGCGTCTTTTTCTTCACCTGGGAAAAAATGTAAGGCGATATCTGCGCCTTCACGAGCAAAAGCAATCGCCGCCGCTCGTCCAATCCCAGAATCACCGCCTGTAATTAATACCCGACGATTTTCTAATTTGTGATTTCCGACATAGCTGTCTTCCCCACAATCTGGTTTAGGGACCATTTTGTCCTGTAATGCGGGAGTTTCTTGATCTTGTTGCGGAAATCCATCACTATAAAATAACTTTCTTGGGTCTTTTAAGTTTGGTTCTGTCATTAAATCTCCTCCCTTTCTACTATTACCTTAATACAATTTTTTCTTTTTGAAAAATATTTGAGCACATAAAATAAAAAAAATATTTTTAATACTCATTAAGCGAAATTTTTGGCAAAATTATCTAAAAGCTGATTTTATTTTTCAAAATAGCGTTTAATTGACCTTTTTTATCAACATTTGTTATTGACATATGATGTCCAATTCGCTTAAATAAGAAAGAAGCCCAACAGGCAAAAACAAAAATATTTAGAGATAATTGAGGAGTTACCGCCAATGAGAAATGTTTTACAAGACTACTTAGATGAACATTCCTTTCGAGTCGTTGTAAAAAAGAAGAAAAATTATTTAACTTATGAAGGACTGCAAGATCGTTATGCCTATATTTTAAAAAGTGGCATCATCAAAACTAGCGTTATTTCCAAAGACGGTCGTGAATTTAATTTACGTTATATCAACAATTTGGAAATTGTTTCATTGCTACGTGATGAATATTCAGAATTTATTGATGCACCTTTTAATATTCGCATCGAATCTCCACAAGCAGAACTTTACCAAATCGACCGTGTTCAATTTTGGCGGGATATCAATAATAGTAAAGACTTGCAAATGTATGTCAAAGAATACTATCGGGACCGTTTAATGCATTCCATGAAAAAGATGCAGCAAATGTTGATGAATGGCAAATTTGGGGCCGTTTGTACACAAATCTATGAAATGTACGATTCATTTGGCGTAGAAACAGAGGAAGGTATTTTAATTGATTTCGTGGTGACCAATGAAGAAATTGCACATTTTTGTGGGATAACTTCTGCTAGTAGCGTTAACCGGATGATGCAGCAACTAAAAGAGTTAGGGGCAATTGAACTACGTAACCGCAAAATTTTGATTAAAGATTTAGATATGATTAGAGATAACATTATTGTTTAACATCAGCACCCCCCGCAAGTTTGACCTTGCGGGGGGTGCTTTTTATTTTTCAGTGACAATATTCAATGGAAACTGACCTTTTTCTAAATTAAATGTCCGACCAGCCGTCAGCTGAAGCATTTCTTTTTTCATGCCTTCCGCCAAACGTACATCGCCAAAGCTTTCAATCATATCAATAACGGCGATTACTTCTTTATAATATCTCATTTTGCCAGTGTACAGATAATACGTAAGGTTTTTTAAGTAACGTAAGTTAAAATGAATATAGTAGATCTCAGCAGGAATCGTGGTAACACTCACTAGCGCTAAATATTCCCGAGCTTTCGCATAATTTTTCTTATAAAGTTCCCCAGTAATGATATTTAGGTAAAAACCATAGGCGACATTTAATGTTTGGGTATCACGTAATTCAGCATCTTTGACAGGAAACATCTGCTCAAGAATCTGAAGGACTTCATTTTCAGAAAACAAGGCGGCAGGATTAGTCACCATTTGATAATCGTAGTATGTATAGTAGCTTTTGCTAGAGATAAGCGCGAGAATTACCATTCGATCGGTTTCATCAAATTCTGGAATTTCCTCCCAATCATTACTAAACGTTAATTTAATATCTGTATAAATAGACATTTCCAACGCATTTTTATGAGGATTGCGCTCTAATTGATAAAAATAATGAATGAGATTCTTTTTTTCACTTGTATTGTTCAACCCCAGTTGACAACACTCAATTTGATGTTTGACTTCTGAAGAAGCCATGATTCTCGTATCAGATACCATAAAAAAAAATTCATTAAAAGTAATCCCCAATGACTGTAATGCCGTCATTAAATCCTCGTAACTTAGCTTGGCTTCACCAATTTCGATTCTTCGATAGGTTTGTTTCCCCTTTTTTGGCAAAACATCTTTCTGAGCAATTTTTTTCTTTTTTCTAAAATATTTTAGAGCACCTAGCACATCCATAATATCCCCCTTTTATAATAAAAATAATATTAAATATTATTTTTTTATTAACTTAAAGATCCAACAATACCTGTACAAATTAAACAAAATCAGCGAAAACATTAATAAATATTTCAAAATATTCTTTTTTATTATTTCCGTAATTATAATATCGTAATATTTTGATAATCATAAAAACTTATATACTTAACTTCCCTTGAAAAAACCAAAAGAAATGTTCTATAATAGAAGTCAATATAGCTAACAGAGAAGGAGGTTTTGCATATGTTTGGTTTTGATATCAGCTTATTCCTTATTACACTATTCCGTTAAACCCACTCTTCATTAACCATTGTACAATCAATTTCGTTGAATATCTATTTCATTTTTATTAAATAACATTTTTAATAAAAGTACATATCGTTTATTTTTAGATATTTTATTTAATTATTTGAAATATATTTATTTAAACAAATAAATTACATTTAATTAAATCAGAGGGAAACAGATTGTAGCAAGTGAAGAAAAAAAATAGCTCTTGAGAGATATTTTCTCAAGAGCTGTTTTTCTATTTTATTTCAAAAGCGGTTTGCGTTGTGGGGTTATTACTTAATAAGGTGTTTTTATACAGTAAATAGTACGCTGCCGCTGACCAACTAAAGTTTTTCGTACTTAGGCCCTTCCCTGTCAGTGGATCATAATTTTCATGAATAGGTCCTTCTCCCATCAATCCTTCGGCATGTAAGAAGAGTTTTTGTGTCATTTCTTTTGCTTCTTTTGTATAGTCATAGTTTTGAAGAGCTTCTACACCAAACAAGGCTTGATCAAGCCAAACTGGTCCCCGCCAATATTTCGTTGCAGCAAATTTTTCATTGTCTTTGGATGCCGTTGGGAATGGCATAAAGGTATTGAACATTTCTTGATTCATCATGTTTTTCTTAACTGCCGCCGCCTGTTCTTTGGTCGCTACTTTTGCCCAAAGCGGCAACCAGCCTTCTGTTCCTTTGCCACGATTGACTAACAATTTTGTTTTCGAGCCGTCTTCATTTATTTGTAAGTCATAGAAGAAGCCTGTTTTTTCATCAAACATATTTTCTTGAATATATTTTTTTAGTTTCTTCGCTTCTTTTTGATAGTTCTTATAGTCCTCTTTTTTGCCTAGTTCTTCTGCTATCGAAGCTAAATAGCCCTTTTCAGCGTAGAGATACGCATTCAAATCCACTGATTCTTGATTAATTGAATACCCCACTACTTTTCCTTTATTTTTATTTTCAAAAACTTTAACTCCATCATCGCCTTTGCCCACACCTTCTTTGTCAAACCGTGTAGCGTTATCCATGCCACTTTCCCACGCGGCTGCTTCAATAACAGCATCATCGTCCACTTTAGGTTGGCCATTTTTATCTTTAATGATTTGATCCTTGTCGTCTTTTTGCCAGTGGGCATCACTGACCATGCTTCCATATTCTGCTATCCCATTTTTATTGTGGTCTCTGTTGGTATACCACCAATTATGATAAGCCACAAGTTTGGGATACATTTCTTTTAAAAATTCCTTGTCTTTGGTTTCTTGATAAATATGCCAAACTGCCCATGCAGCCAATGGTGGTTTAGAATTTCGTTCATTCCAGTTGCCACCTTCACCACCACGCGCACTGTCTTGATTGTAAAAGACAGCATCAATGATCGCTCCTGCATCTTGTGGACGTACGGTATCATCTTTTTGAATTTGATAATCAAACAAGGCCCGCATATTATTTTTAGCTAACTCGGGATTAAAATCAGCCGTTGCTACATCCGCTTTCCACGAATCCCAAGCCCACATACCAATAAACCATTTATAAGACATGGACGGAACAATCCCGTCATGCTTAAAGGCACCTGCCGCACTTCGCCAATTGGTATTAATCGTTTCAATCGATTTGACTAGCGCATTTTGATATTCAGGAAATTCTGCTGTTTTCTTTTGATCAAACGTTTTATCTAGATATCCTTGCCATCTTTGCTTGTTCTCTTTGAAATAGCGCGCCGCATTTTTGGTATATTCGGGTGCTTGTTGTTGTTCCTTTGCCTCTTCTTCTTTTGTAAAAGTATAGCTTTCTGTCGTATAGGTGTTGTACGTTTGTTTAGGCTTCAATTCAATTGGTTCAGCGGTTGCTGTATAATTCCGATTATCAATTTTTGTTGAAACTTTATCCGCATGATGAATCGTATATTTTGTGTCTTTCGTAGCAAAATAATTCCACGTTTCTCTGACTTCACCAAAATTCACTTGAATATCATTGTCTTTAGCAGTTAAACGAGTGCCAATATCTAAGGTTTCCGTCCCCTCTTGAATTTTGTCAAAGACCGCACCTGTCCAGCTTGCTTCAAGTGACAAGGGCTCTTCACCAGTGTTTTCAAGTGTCGTTTGGACAAGCGCCGTTCGATTGCTGACAAAAATTAAAGCTAAATGAATCGTTAGATCGTCTAATTCATAGGTTTGCTCTAGGCGCCCAGGATAATAAGACAGGTCCATGCGGTTGCTTTGGCTTAAATCATAGGTTTCTCCCGTTTTTTTATTTTTGACCGTTAATTTGTTTAAACTTGCCGCCAAGTTTACTGGATATTCTTCCGCAATAATCAATGGCCCCGCAAAACCACCCAGTAGCTCTTTATTGCTTTTTTCAGGTAAATAGTAGCCATGCCATGCACCTAAATCAGAAAAATTATTAAAATAATTGGTATCGTATACGCCATTCGTCCGTTCGGTTGGTGATGCACTCACATCTAAAACATTTGCAAATTCATCAACTTTTGTTCTTTCAACACTTGCTTGCACTTCCCCGCTTAACGCAAAACAGCTGACTACGGTGATTCCTAACGCTAACCAAGTAGACACCCGTTTCTTTTTTGATAAACCCTTCATAAAACCCCTCCTATAAAAATGATAGCGCTTTATACACTGATTTATTATCAGCAAGGACTATGCCAAACGGAGTGTATCCCTTTTTATTATTGAAAGATTCAACTTTCTCTAGAAAAAAAGCGACCGTATCGAAGTGTATTGATCAAAAAATAACGAGTGTATCGATAGTGTATTTAGTTTATGCTTGATTCTGTTTTATTTTCGTAGCTTCCACAAATTTTTCAGTAATTTTTTGCGGTCGTGTAATAACAGATCCCACCACCACGCTATAAGCACCTAGCTCCAGAACACGTTGGACTTTTGCTGGCGTATCAATCATTCCTTCTGCAATAATTGGTGTAGTAAAATGCTTCTTTGCTTCTCTTAACAGTTCAAAATCATTTTGTTCAATCCGCTGATTTTCACTTTGCGGCGTATAGCCGACTAACGTTGTGCCAATATAATCAAAACCTAACTCCGCCGCTTCAATCATCTCTTCCAGCGTGGAACAATCCGCCATCCATTCTTGGTTAGGATACTTTTCTTTTATTCTTTTGAAAAATGTGGCTAACGTTTCGCCATTTGGTCGTTTCGAATGGGTTGCATCGAGAGCGATAATTTCTGGCTGAACAGCCATTAATTCATCTACCTCACGCATAGTTGCGGTAATATATACTTCTGCGCCAGGATAATCTCGTTTAATAATCCCAATGATTGGTAAATCAACCTCTTTCCGGATTGCTCGAATGTCTACCACAGAATTTGCTCGAATACCTTTAGCCCCTCCTTGTTTAGCGGCCAAAGCCATCTTGGACATGATAAAGGAACTATGCAATGGTTCGTCTGCCAACGCTTGGCAAGAAACAATTAATGCCCCTTTGATTTCTTCATTCAACATTGATCCCTCCAATTTAAAAGCGATTACAAACACAGTATACCTACAACAGCTGAAATATGCCACTCTTCCAAATAAGAACAAACGTTTCACGTGAAACAAAAGAAAGCAAGCGGTTAAGGCTTGCTTTCTTTTGACTTATTTTTAATTTTTACGACCCTCTAAATAATCATACCCAAAATGTGCATACGCAAATGGCGTTGCAATTCGTCCTCGCGGTGTTCGTTTAATGAAACCTTTTTGAATAAGATAGGGTTCATACATATCTTCCACCGTTTCGGTTTCTTCACCGATATTTACAGACAAGGTACTTAAACCAA
This sequence comes from Enterococcus sp. DIV2419, assembly GCF_051711865.1. Lineage (NCBI taxonomy): Bacteria > Bacillati > Bacillota > Bacilli > Lactobacillales > Enterococcaceae > Enterococcus > Enterococcus sp. DIV2419. The sequence goes on along the minus strand of NZ_JBIONS010000001.1, from coordinate 76,749 downwards.
CCGGACCGCCGCCGTATAAATCAATCATTGTTTTCAACAATTTTTGATCGACATAATCCAAGCCTTGATGGTCCACTTGCAGTAAGGTTAACGCTTTGTCTGCAATCGCTCGGTCGATTTTGCCATCTGATTGGACTTGGGCAAAATCACGGACACGTTTTAACAAACGATTAGCAATTCGGGGGGTTCCTCTTGAGCGGCGCGCAATTTCAAAGGCACCTTCCTCAAAAATCTCCGTTTGAAAAATATCCGCGGAACGAAGAACGATTTCTTTTAAATCCTGCTCTTGATAATACTCCATGTGAGAAATAATCCCAAAACGATCTCGTAATGGCGCTGAAAGCATCCCTGCCCGTGTGGTAGCGCCCACTAAAGTAAAAGGCGGTAATGGAAAATGAACGGGATGTGCCGTGGTTCCTTGACCGACCATGATATCAATGTAAAAATCTTCCATTGCGGAATACAGCATTTCTTCCACAACTCGCGGCAAACGATGAATTTCATCGATAAATAACACATCACCAGGCTCTAATTCGTTCAAAATAGCGACTAAATCTCCCGCACGTTCGATGGCTGGTCCACTTGTGGTACGAATGTTCACATTCATTTCATTGGCGATGACCATCGCCATTGTCGTTTTCCCTAAACCTGGCGGACCATAAAGAAGGGTATGATCCAACGCTTCATTCCGATTTTTCGCCGCTTCAATATAAATCGTTAGTTCTTGTTTTACTTTGTCTTGACCAATATATTGTGCTAAAAATTGTGGACGTAACGATTTTTCAATTGAAGCTTCTGCTTCTTGACTTGCAGCTGAAAGCAACCGTTCTTCTTCTGTCATCGTTATTCCTCCTTAGCGTTTCATCATGAATTTTAACGCATTGCTTAAATAGACATCTGTCGTGGTCTCACCTAACGCTTCCAATTGCTTAGTGATACGCTTAATCTCTCGGTCACTGTAGCCTAGGGCACTTAATGCTTCTAACGCTTCTGCCAATGCTTGATTGCTTGTTGTCACCACTTCGGTTGCGGTCATGGCCGCCACCGCTGCTTCGGAAGACTCTAATTCGCCTAGTTTTCCTTTTAAATCTAAAATCATTTGTTGGGCTGTTTTCTTGCCAACACCTGGGAACTTCGTTAAATATGTAACATCTTCCCCTTCAATTGCATTGATTAAACCACCATGATCAGCCACAGAAGCCATGATAGCTAAACCACTTTTAGGGCCAATTCCAGAGACACTGATTAATTTTAAGAACAATTGTTTTTCTTCTAAACTGCCAAAACCAAATAAAAGTTGTGCATCTTCCCGCACGACTTGGTGAAGATATAGTTTAATGTCCGTATCCATTTTCCCTGAATAGCGATACGGGTTATCGACTGAAATCTGATAGCCAATGCCATTTGTTTCAACGACAATATAGTATGGGCTAACAAACGTTACTTTTCCAATAATATATTCGTACATGTTGTCACCTTTCCAATTGCTGATTGCGTACATATGTTCCATTTTACTTGATTCATTTATTTTAAGCGATATCTTCATCGTTTGCAAATATTCCTATGAGCAATCTATACTAATAGCCTGAAAACACTCTTTATAAAACAGCTTTCTATTGATGAAGCAAACAATAATTAATAACTAACAGAAGACAGATTAACACGCTCTCCCTAGTAGAGACAATAATTTTATGTACAACTCAATCTAATAATTCTATCTAGAAAGCTGTAAAAATTTAGGATTGATATTACTTTCAGACAAAACTAAATCATAATCTTCTGGGTAAACTTTTAAGTGCTGATCTAACGCAACAGATACCCCTGCTTGTAACCTTGCTAAAGCTACTTTATTATCCATCCATGTCAATGCATGAAATAGGGTACCTAAACAGGATATTCCTTTGCCTTTTCTATACTCTGCCTGAGTAATATTTGCTCGGGGATGAAAATTTTCACTATATCTAATAACTGCTTTAGCAGACCGATAGTTATACATTCGTCCACCATGTGCAGCTCTATTCCTATAACTATGACATAAAAAGATAATGTCAGTAAACATATTGGTAATCCCTTCATCCACGATTTCTTTAGGTATTCCTAGAATCATCGCTATAACTTCTTTTTTATTTTCACTTTTTTGTAATTTATAAAAATTAGCCAGGTTTCCAAATGTTGTTCCTTTTAACATAATCCAAGGTGGAACGTTTCCATGATAACCACGATAGTGTTTCATGGGTTCTATATCATCGTAGATAATCTTTTTAAACTTTGTAATTAGCTGATCAACTTTATATCCTTGTCCGTTTTTGTTTTTCTTTCCAGTTTGATAATGACGTCTATTCAAATAGTCTATTTGTTGTTCACCTATATTTTTACTGACAACGTAAGAAATAGCTGCTCTTACATACATCTCAACATCACATGTCGCATCAATTACAGATGAAGTTATTGTTTTGTCCATCATAAATAAAGAAAAAATATGATCAAATGTACTGTTTTCTATAAAACATTCTTCTTGATGGTCAGTTATTTTTTGCTTTTTTTCCAAAAGGAAGTCTTTATAGCCATTGATAATCTCATAATAGCCATAAAAAGATAATTTCTTTTTTGCATTTTCTTTATCCGAGAAAACCAATCCTCGAGCTTCCAAAATAGCTAATTGTTCATCTAACGTTTTAAAAGGCTTCATATACTGTTCTCCTATTAATTAGCACAAGAACGTCTATTAGAAAAACTAATAGACGTTCTTGGTTAGCCGCACAGCAGCTCTTCTTTAAGGTTATCTCTATGCTATCATTTGTTTTGTAGCTAGTCAATAGCCCAATTTTCTAAAGAAAAAGCTTTTTATACTAAAAAATACAATACGTTGTATAAAAACAGAAAAAATATTAAGTATATTTCTATACATTGGCCAAAAAATCAAAATGCACACAGCCATAGCGGAGAATTTTTTCATTAAAGACCTTGGCTACATCTATTTGTTACTTTTCACTCACTAGGGAATTAAAAAGTGCGTACTGTTTTTTTTGACATGCTTGCGTAATAATAGCGGTAGCTTCAAAAAAATAACCAAAAAGGAGACTACATACATGAAATTAAGTATCTTAGATCAATTAACGGTTCCTAAAAATCAATCAGCAAGCGACACATTACAAGAAGCCAAAGAGCTCGCTCAATTAGCGGAAAAACTTGGTTACACAAGAATTTGGTATGCCGAACATCACGGCTCAGACGCCTTTGCCAGTGCAACGCCAGAAATTTTAGTTGCACATATTGCTAGTGCCACCGAAAAAATTCGTGTTGGCGCGGGTGGCATCATGACCATGCATTATGCGCCATTTAAAGTCGCAGAAACGTTTAAAACGTTAGCAGCTTTATATCCTGATCGAATCGATTTAGGCATGGGCCGCTCGCCTGGCGGCAGCCCTTTAACTACGTTGGCGTTAAATAATGGTCAGCCACCACAACTAGATCAATTTGATAAATTACCTGAAATTTTACTCTTTTTAAGAGAGGAATTTCCTGAAGATCATTTATATTCTAAAATTTCAGCTGTTCCGCGGGAAGTTCTATTACCACAACCTTGGTTACTAGGTGCTAGTAAAGAAAGCGCACGTTCAGCTGGTGAATATGGCATTAATTTTTCCTTTGCGCAATTTATTCATGGACATTTGCCCAAAGAAGTATTGTCCGCATATTACAAGCATTTCCGACCAGTAACTGAACAACAAGAGCCGCAAGTGAGCGCTGCGTATTTCACTTTTGCCGCCGACACGAAAGAAGAAGCAGAATACCATGCGGCTAGTTTCGAGCATTATATCTTTGCCACCGAACATGGGCTTCCAAATAAATTTTTATCGCCAGAAGAAGCCCTAGCTTTCCCTTACAGTGAAATGGACAAACTGGTTTTAGAACAAAATAAACAACGCTTTGTCATTGGCAGTAGCCAAGAAGTTGCGGAGTTTTTCCACCAACAAGAAGAACTAGGGTTGACAGAAGCAATGCTAATCACCCCAGGTTATGACAAACAAACGCGCTTTCAATCGTTTGAACGCCTAGCAAAAGAATTATTATAGAAAGGAAATGAGAAATGTTAGAGGTTTTAAAAAGAATTAATACGCTTGCACAAAAAGAGCGTGAACAAGGTTTAACATCTGAAGAACAAGCTCTTCGTGTCGATTTGCGACAAGAATATTTGCGGACCATTCGTGAACAATTCAATAAAACATTAATGGGCGTCACTATTTATGATCCTACTGGTGAAGATGTGACCCCAGAAAAATTAAAAGAAGAACAGCAGAAATATTTTGATTAAAAGAGACACAGAACAGTCGATTTGACTATTCTGTGTCTCTTTTTAACTACTCTTCTGTTACATATGTCCACTTATAATCATATTGTGCGCCAGCACCATGGGCAACGACGCCTTTCACTTCTTTACTGCGTAGATGGGCAGTCGCCTTTTGATAAAGTGGTGCTAAAGCGGTCTCTTCACCAATCAATAACTTCTCAGCCTTAACCATGTCTTCCCAACGTTTTTCAGGATCTGAAGCATCTCTTGTAGCTGAAGCCTCGATCAACTCATCATAGGCTTTACTTGAAAAACGCCCGCGATTATAGTTATTACCAGTAACAAAAAGGTCTAAGAAACTACTTGGATCTGCGTAATCCGCAGCCCAACCACCTAAGATTGTCTCAAAATCGCCGCGACTGCCTCGATCAATTCGAACTGAAAACGGCACTGGGCTCACTGTTACATCAATGCCCTCTAAAGTATCCTTTAACGTACCTTGAATATATTCCGCTAACTTTTTCGTAGAATCGACATCATCGGCAACAATATCCATTTTGAGTGTTGTTATGCCCAATTCTTTCTTCGCTTTTGCCCAATATTCTTTTGCTTTTTCTGGGCTATATTCAACAATTTTTTTATTTTCATCAGCAAAATCTTTGTCATCTGTCGGCGAATACGACATTCCTTCTGGAATTAAGCCGGTAGCGACTACTGAGCCGTCGCCTAAAATTTTATCTACTAATGCGTTGCGATCAATCGCTGCTGAAATTGCTTTGCGTAAATTCACATTATTATACGGTGAATTTTTATCTCGCTGATTAAATTCCAAATAGCTGGTTCGTGCTTCTTTTTCGATAACCAATTCTGGATCCTTCGCCATTTGCTGGGCCAATTCGCCACTTAAAATAACATCATCTGCTTGGCCATCTTGGAATAAGTTCAAGGCAGTTGGTGCCTCCTTAACAACATCAAAATTGATTTTATCTAATTTGACATTGTCTTTATCCCAATAGTTTTCATTTTTTTCCAAAGTCCAATTGGTATCTGAGCCAGCCCCTTCAAAGTTAGCTAAGACAAACGGACCATTATAGACTGCTTTTTCACTGGAAGCAGCGTAATCTTTGCCATATTTCTCTACGGTTGCTTGATGTTGCGGGAAAAATAGTGGAAAGGCCAGTAAATAATCAAAATATGGTGTTGGTTTTGCCAGTTTAATTTCTAGCTCGTAATCCCCGTTTGCTTTAATGCCTAATTCAGAAACTGGTTTCTTACCAGCTACAATATCTGCACCATTTTCAATCATTTCTAGAAAATAAGCATACTCAGCGCCAGTCTGAGGATCTGCTGTACGTTGCCAACTAAAAACATAATCGGCAGCTGTGACAGGATCACCATTGGACCATTTTGCTTCTTCTCTTAGTTTCACTGTGTACGTCAGACCATCATCACTGACTTGCACTTTTTCTTTAGCCCCTGCTGGTTGCGGCTTGCTTTTATCATCTAAACGATAAATTCCTTCATACGCATTATTCAGTGCCGTAAAACTAATTGTATCTGTTCCTAAAGATAAATCTGCAGAAGGCATTTCTTGTTGAACTACTACTTTAAATTCTTGTTTAGCAGCGGTTTTCTCTGATCCGCCCTTTGCTTTTTCGGCGCCAGCTCCCCCATCACCACCACAAGCAGCTAAAACTAATAGCGTTGTTAAACTTAACCCGATAAGTCCTTTTATACGTTTACTTTTCATGCCTTTCTCCCTTCACAGAAAAAACTCTTCATTTTTTAATTTTTAGAATATTCTTATAATACTAAAATTAAAAACAAATGGCAAGCATTAAAATAAAAAAAGAACCAATCCCGAAGGACGGTTCTTAAAAAATGACTAACTAGCTTTGTTACGTCGTTTATAAATATACCAGCCAGAAGAAGAAAGTCCAACGAACAGTAAACCATATAATGCAAGCGTTTCTGTTTCTGTACCTGTTTTAGGTAAAAAGCCGCCATACTTTTTCTTCTCTGTTACGGATGGATTGCTCTGTCTTGCTCCCGCTTGGTTTTGTTTATTGGTTGCTACTGGTGTTTCTGGTGTTGGTGTTGGATCTGGTTTCGGATCTGGTTTTGGATCTGGTTTTGGATCTGGTTTTGGATCTGGTTTTGGATCTGGTTTTGGATCTGGTTTTGGATCTGGTTTTGGCGTCTCTCCTCCACCGATTAACTCTTTGTAAGCTTCTTCCGAAATAGAAACAATTCGTTCGCCTGGGAATGGTTCTTTATATTGTGCTAAATCAATCGTCGTTGCTGCACGATACAACCGCAAGCTGGTTGCACTTTTCAAGTATTCAATTAAGACAGCATCTAGTGAAATCCCTTCTTCTCGTTCACCACCTAGCATATCGTAACCATCACCACCAGCAGCTAAGAAATCATTGGTAGCCATCCGGTATTGTTTCTTCTCATCCAATGGTTCAAACTTTTGTGTTTGTCGATTTTTAATTTCTATTCCTAATACGCGACTGCCGACAATCGTTTGTCCTGTTTCATTGCCTTCGTCACTAGCCAAGCGAGTACCTGGTTTTGTGGAATCATAGTGGATACGAATAGAGCTTGAAACATGTAGGAAACCACCATTTGCGCCAAGTTTTGGTTGGCCAGCATCATCTAGTAAAATTGTGCCATTCTCATCTTTTTGTGGAATCGAACGAACAGACATTTCAAACATTTCTTTAACTTGAGCACCGGTTACTTGAATTTGCGCAATGCTATTGCCAAAAGGTAACACAGCAATGACATCCCCAACTTTAATTGGCCCTTGTTTAATATCAGCGCGAATGCCGCCACCATTAGTTACTGCAAAATCAGCAGGTTGACTAAACGCGTCTTGGCCATATGACATAATCGCATCACCAATCAAATTCCCTAAGTTGGTCTCTCGTGTGCGCACATTTTCTCGTTGTCCATCCAATGTGAATGGAATATAATCGACAATTACTTTTTCATTTTCAGCGTTAAAATTCGTACGTGCTTCATCAACGATGGCTTTAACTGCCGGGTTTTCTGGCAACTCTAGCAACTCTGCTGCTGAAATCAATTTTGCTGTTTTCTTAGTTGGTTCACTCTCTGGTGCTGTGACGATCCCAACATTATTTAAATAATTACCTGTTTGAGCATAGATCACTTTGCCATAACGTTTGCCACTTTCGACGGCTGTATGCGAATGTCCATCAATCACAGTGATATCTAACTCAGGATATGTTTGACTAAGGGTTTCTGCTAGCGTATCACCACGCCAGATATGCGGCGTCGTTTCATCTACGCCTAAATGCCCAGTAACCACGAAAGCTTGAATATCCGCGTACTTCTCTTTAATTTCCTTAATCACTGCTTCTACTTCTGGAATCGGGTCTTTAAATGTCACCTTCTCCACGTTTTTCGGGTGTGTTTTCGTTGCTGTTTCTGGGGTCGTCACACCTACAATGGCAAACTTTTTCCCGGCTTTTTCTACGATTGTATACGGATCAAAAACCCGTCCACTGCCATCTTTGTAATACGTATTACTAGATAAAATCGGAAAATTCAGTTGATCTTTATAACCTAGTGCAATCTCTAAACCAAAATCAAACTCGTGATTTCCCACCGCCATGGCATCATAACCAACTTCATTCATTACTTTGGCCATATCCGCGCCTTTGGAGAAATTGGAGATTGGTAATCCTTGGAAAACATCCCCTGCATCCACCATCAAGGTTGGGTTTTCTTGGTCTTTAAAGGTTTTTAGACGCGCCATACCTAATTCGCCTTTCCCTGCTTCTAATCGTCCATGAACGTCATTTGTGTGCATAATGGTATATGCATTATCTAAATCAAAGCCCGCATTACGGACGTCTTGTTTCGTAATAGCAGCGGCGTTTGGTGTACGTCCATCAGGAGAAGTCGGAATTTGAAGAGTGCCGTCATTCACTAATTCGATTGCTTTGGCACGCCATTTTTCATCAAAATTTGTCCCAATAATTGACCAATTTCGTTCGATTTCTTGTTCTGGATCAAGCGTTCCTTTTTTCTTAATATAATCAACAATCATTCCTCGTAAGGTTTCTGGATCAGAATTTTTAATAGGTTCCCCTACTTGAATCCCTTGGCTAGCTAAACCGCCGTAACGATAATTATTCATAGCAATCGTATATTCTTTGGCAGGATCCAACGGTTGGCCGTCGATTTTCGCATCTACAATTCGTTCACCCACTGGTTTTGAAATGTCAATCTTGTAGTCCACTCCAGAAATCATGTCATAGTTATATACACGAATGTTTGGATTAAAACTAATGGTCAAATCATCTGGCTGTGTTTGGTTATAGTACGCCCCTTGTTTTTCTAAATACTTCAGTAAGTTTTCACCGTTAATGGGAACACTCACTAAGGTATTCGGGTATTTGTAGATATCAAAAATCGTGGCATAGGAAATCTTCCCCGCAGGTAATTTACTGTCGTATTTAAACAGCGCTGCCGCACTTAATTGTGCACCTGTCACTTCTTTTTGAACGTTATTAATTAAAGAAATCATCGCTGTTGGTTGTAATTGTGCTTCGGGAATTCCTTTAATTTCTTGTTTTGGTAAAAAATCAGCTGTTGCTGTGCCGATCTCCTCCTGAATAAACGCTCGCGTTTTTTCATGGTATTCTTTTGTCGCTGCCTTAACTGCTTCATCTGCTGGAACATTCGTTGTTGGTACAATCGTTGCTGTACCTTCTTGCACTTCCCACTTATCGGCATTTTTAGCAACTGAAAGATCAATCTTAACAACTTCTGTCCCTGTATCTTTCGGTCCCCCTACCGGTACAGTTTTTCCATTCGGCGCTGCTCCTTGCTTGGTAAAAGAAAGGTGGTCATGACCCAGAATATACGCATCAATCCCCGCGACATTTTCAATTACTTGGTCAGCACTGGCAGCCGGATCACTATTTTGTTGTCCCGCATGAATCGAAGCAACAATAATATCAGCCTGATCGTTAGTTTTCAACTCAGTAACTGCTTTTTCTGCTTCTTCTTTCAAAGGTAAAAAATTAAGCGAAGTAACACGAGGGCCATCCCACAAAGGAATGTGCGGGATTGTTAAGCCGATAATCCCAACTTTTAAATCTGGCTGCCCATCTTGATTAAGATCAAGTTCCTTCGTGGTAGTCCCTTCAACAAAACGACTACCATCCTTATTGTAGGTATTCGCAGACAAGATTGGAAAAGTGGCTTCTTTTTGAATTTTTTGGATTAACGGTAAACCAAAATTAAACTCATGATTTCCCAAAACCATTGCATCATACTTCATCACATTCATGGCGGTAATCATTGGATGGGTCTTTTCATTCACTAAAGGCGCTTTATTATACAAGTCATCTGTTAAAATAGTGCCTTGAATATTGTCGCCATTATCAATTAAAACGGTGCCTGCTGGGTTTTGTGCCCGGACTTGGTTGACGACTGTACTTACTTGGGACAAACCAACTGGTAGTTCTTTATCATCTTCATAAGACCAATTCCATAATTGACCATGAACATCTGACGTACCTAAAATTGTTATTTTTTGCGGCGTGCTCGTTTCTTCTTTTTCAGCGGTTGACGTTTCTAAATTCGTCGTCTCTGTTGGTGCCGTGGTTTCTTGTGACTGCTTGACACTGTCACTCGTAGCCTGATTTGGTGCTTCTTGTTTGATGTCTGTTGTTTCCTGTGTGATGACTGGTTCTTGTTTTCTACTTGAATCGGTGGTACTTGTTACTGCTTCTGAACTTTGTTGACTCGTTGTTTCTACTGCATATGCCGTACTAGTAACGCTTGGCGCTATCAACGCAACAGCCATTAAAAAATGCATGCCCCACTTCACTTTTTTAAAGCTCAACTTTTTCACAAATTTCCTCCTTGTGTTTCAACCCATTTGCAACAAACAATTGTCAAAGTAACAAACAACAAAAAGAGCCTTCCCCCATCACGCTGCTCTTCTTTTCCTATCATAATATATCCGTTAAATAAAAAACAGTAAATTCCGTTAAAATAAGATGTTTTTCCTGTAAATTGTTTTTATTTTTGGACAATATAGCGGATTTGTTTGTGAAAAAAATAGTAATTTTGACCAAAACACGAACTTTATAAAAAAGAAAGTCTTTTTATATTGGAAAAGCGGAACAAAAACTATTTTTTTGAAAAAAATAACTAAAAATACCGAATAAACAGCATTGGTCTAGTCCTTAGACGTCTCTAAACAAATACTAGCAGCAATTGGTCTAGTCTTTAAGGAGGAAAAAGAACGCTCTTTTGCTTAAGCAAAAGAGCGTTCTTTTTTATTTGAGGTTAATCCTTCATATAAGGTAACTTTTTAGCATAACCTTCTTTATTCACTTGACGTGCCCGGGCAATCGCCAAATCTTCTGAAGGGACATCTTCTGTGATGGTTGAACCAGCAGCAGTCACCGCATGATCACCAATCGTGACTGGCGCAACAATGTTCGTTGCAGAGCCAATAAACGCGTGATCACCCACGACTGTTTGGTGTTTATTTTTGCCATCATAATTAACAAAAACAACGCCGCAACCGACATTAATATCTTTGCCTAAAGTTGCATCACCAACGTATGTTAAATGGCCCACTTTTGTGCCTTCATCGATTGTTGCATTTTTTACTTCCACGAAGTTACCAATGTGTACGTTTGCCCCCACATCTGCTTTAGGACGTAAATGTGCATACGGACCCACATCGGCCCCCTCGCGAACCACACTTTCTTCAATCACAGACTGTTTAACAACCACTTGATTGCCGATATGACTATCAACGATTTCTGAATGTGCGCCAATCAAGCAATCTTCGCCAATCACTGTTTTTCCTTTGATAGTGACTCCCGCTTCAATGACTGTGTCTGAACCAATTACCACGCCTTCATCAATATACGTTGTATCTGGATCAATAAATGTAACACCATTTCGCATATGCATTTCATTTAAACGACGATGCATTATTTTATTAGCAGTGGATAAAGCAACACGATCATTTACACCCATTGCTTCGTCAAAGTCTGCCATTTGATAAGCAGCGACAGCTTTGCCTTCTTTTTTCAAAATTTCAATGATATCTGTTAAATAGTATTCCCCTTGTGTGTTGTTTGTATCTGTTTTCGCTAACGCTTCAAACAATGATTCATTATCAAAACAGAAGGTTCCTGTATTAATTTCTTGAACACGTGCTTCTTCTTCACTGGCATCTTTTTGTTCCACGATTCGTTCAACAATGCCCACATGGTCACGAATAATTCGCCCATAGCCTGTTGGGTCTTCCGCATGCGCTGTTAAAATAGTCGCACTTGCATTCTTACCTTGATGGTAATCGAATAAGTTTTTCAAGGTTTCTGCAGTTAATAACGGCGTATCCCCTGTAATAACTAATGTTGTTCCTTGTTTACCACCTAATAACTCTTGTGCTTGCATGACTGCATGCCCAGTTCCCAATTGTTCAGCTTGTAAGGCATATTGACTACGTTCGCCTAAATGGCTTTTAATCATTTCCGCCCCGTGTCCAACGATCGTCACGATTTCTGTTGGTTCTGTTTGTTCTACTTGATCTAAAATATGTTCGACCATTGGTTTACCAGCAACTGGATGCAATACTTTATAAAGTTTAGATTTCATGCGTGTTCCTTTACCAGCTGCTAAAATAATTGCGTATCTATTTTCCACGTTTGCCACCTCAAATTAACTAAATTGTTTGATTTTCTTCTAAATCGTCCTCATTATACCTTTTCTAGTTTATCTTACTCTTTTGTCTTTTTCAACAAAATAAGGCATTTAAAAGGTAGACCAATTTATTTTCTCATCTTTTTTTAAAGGAATAAAACAGAAAAAAAGAACCTGAAAATGGAATGGACCATTTTCAGGTTCTTTTTCAAATTATTTCTCTGTGAAATAGTTTCCTGGGACTACGCTAATCGTTTTTGTTTGTGTATCCACATCTTCCACATATAATAGCGAAGTGTAGTCATCGATTGCACGACGGCCATTGAATTTTGACTCAGCAAAAACGGTAATGCCCACAAGTTCTGCTTCAAATTCTTCAATCATACTCTTCATACCATTGACGGTGCCGCCGCCTTTCATGAAGTCATCCACGACTAAAACTTTTGATCCGCGTTTTAAGCTGCGTTTTGAAAGTTCCATTTTTTCGATACGTTCTGAAGACCCTGATACATAGTTCACGCTCACCGTTGAACCTTCAGTAATCTTAGAATCGCGACGAACAATCACAAACGGAACATTTAAGTAATAAGACACAGCTTGCGCAATTGGTACTCCTTTGGTCGCAACGGTCATTACCGCATCAATTTGTTTGCCTAAATATTTAGAAGCAATAATCCGGCCCACTTGTCTTAATAAATTCGGTTCCCCAAGTAAATCTGAAAGATAAACATAGCCCCCAGGTAATAAGCGATCTTGTTCTGACAAACGATCACACAAATCCATAATCAACTGCTCCGCTTCCTCATAAGGAATTTCAGGGATAAAGCGGACACCGCCTGCAGCGCCTGGAATCGTTTCTAAAATACCTGTTCCACGTTCTTTAAATGTTTTTTTAACAATTGCTAAATCTTCACTAATGGAAGACTTGGCAGATTGGTATCGGTCAGCAAAATATGTCAAAGAAACCAATGTATGGGGATGATCTAAAAGATATTGGGTCATATCGATTAATCGTTCACTTCTCCGAATTTTCAAATTCGTCACTCCTTTTCATTCTATCGTTCCTTATTATAAGGGGTTTAACCGAAAAATTCGAGGATTTTTTTCAAATAACTGAAAATAGTTCGCCATTTCTTTTAAAAAAAAGAAATAAAGGAGAAAAACTTTCGTTTTTCTCCTTAGTTTCTTTGCATTTTTTGTTTTCGTTGGACCATGACAACCACTCGGCGATAAATATTGACTAATAAGAATAAACCAATAAAAATTAGGGTAATACTTGCACTCGGTGGTGTTTCCAAATAATACGAGCTAGTCAACCCTGTTAGCATGCCAATCAAGCCCATAAACACACTGATAATAATCACCGTGTTAAAGCCTTTACCAATTCGCATACCTATTGCAGCTGGTAAGACCATAATTGCTGAAATTAACAAGGCTCCCGCGATCGGAATCATCACAGCAATCGCCACACCAGTAATTACATTAAAAAGCATCGACATCCAATGAATAGGTAGCCCATCAACATGAGCAGTATCTTCATCAAATGTTAAAACATACATTGGACGTTTAAATAACATAAACAATAGAACTAAAACTACGAATAAAATTGCCAACATAACCACTTGATCCCACGTAATCGTGACGATGGAACCAAATAAATACGATTGAATACTAGCAGCTGAATTGCCTCCTGTTAAATTCATCAAAACTAACGCCAAAGCCAAACCGCCTGACATTAAAATAGCAATCGAAATTTCTGAATAGGTGCTATAAATCATTCGTAAATATTCTAGAATGATTGCAGCCACAATCACGACAATTAAGGTCATTAAATTAGGATTCCAATTAAAAAAGAAGCCTAGTGCCACACCGGCTAATGACACATGTGAAAGGGTATCTGCCATTAAAGATTGTCGGCGAATAACTAGAAAGACGCCGAGCATTGGGGCAATCACTGAGATAAACAGTGCTGCTAAAAAGGCCTTTTGCATAAATGCATAAGAAAGCATTTCTGCCATACGATTCACTCCTTACCGCTAAAATGAACACTACCATTGTAGCGACGTTTAAGCGAATTAATTTTTTAATTCCTGCTTATTTTTTAAATTTTTCCAACATTTCTTTAAGCCGTTCCTTGGCTTTCGTTATTATCGAGCCAGATAACGTTTTATTGGAAAATTTACGTATACGATTCTTCACTCATATGGAAGCAACGCCATTTCGAATCTTCTTTGCGGACAAGACGAATTTGACGATCCACATAGGTTTTGATATCTTCATGATCATGCGTAATCATCAAAATAGCTTTTCCATGTTCATGCGCACTGTGTTGCAACAATTGATAAAATTCGTTTCGCGATTGTTCATCCATACCTGTTGTTGGCTCATCTAAAATAAACAAATCTGGATCGGTCGCAAACACTCGTGCTAAACTAATTCGTTGCTTTTGCCCTCCAGAAAGCTCGCCAATTCGTTTGTGGCGCATTTCCCACATGTCCACTGATTTTAAAGCTTTTTCCACATGAAGATGATCTTTTTTCGTCAACGGTTTGAACCAACGATTTCTGGGAAAGCGACCTGAACGTACTAATTCAATGACGGTGCTAGGAAAGCCCGCATTGAAAGAAGCGACTTGTTGTGGAATGTAGCCAATGCTGATTTTTTCACCAGCACTATTTTTTTTAGCGACCGTAATTTTGCCACTTGTTGGTTTTAATAACCCTAAGGTACTTTTGATCAGCGTTGACTTGGCAGCGCCATTTTCTCCTGTTAAAATAACGAATTCCCCTGGATCAACATAATAAGAAACATCTTCTAAAACAGGTTCATCATCATAATAGAAGGTTAAATTTTCGACTTCAATATAATGCATAAGTTGGCTCCTTTCTGTTGCCAGATTAATGAATGCTTTTTTGTAAAGCAGCGAGGTTTTCTTTCATGACAGACACATAGTTCTCGCCTGCTTCTTGTTCTTTTTGAGTTAAACTCTCTAAAGGATTCAATACGGCTAATTCGACGCCTGTCTCATCTGCCAATGTTTTGGCTACTTTTGTAGAAGCCGATGCTTCAAAATAGATCACAGAAACATTGTTTGTTTTAATATATTTTTTTAATTCGGCTAAACGACTTGGCGAAGGTTCTTGGTCTGGAGAAATCCCAGCAATCGGTTCTTGGGTCAAGTCATATTGTTTTGCCAAATAGCCAAATGCAGCATGTTGCGTCACAAATGTCCGATTTTTAGCGCCTGCAAACGCAGCTTGGTATTCCTTATCTAGCGCAGTCAATTTTTCCAAATAAGCAGCGGTATTTTTTTCAAATACGGCTTTTTTCTCAGGATATTTTTTGATAAGCGCATCCCGAATCGCTGTTACTTCTTTTTGCGCTAACACGGGATCTAACCAGACATGCGGATCCAGTTCGTGGGAATGGTTATGGCCTTCATGACCTTCTTCGCCAGATTCTTCCTCTTCTGTTCCTTGCATCAATTGAATGGATTGACTGGCTTCCACGATTGAAACTTTTTTCGTGTCCAAGTTTTCAATAACATTCGGAACCCAAGTTTCTAGCTCTTTACTATTATAAACAAAGACATCCGCATCAGTAATTTTCGCTAAGTCTTTTGCGCTTGGTTCATAATCGTGTGGTTCCGTTCCAGCTGGAATCAACAGCTCAACCTCTCCCTCATCACCAACGACTTGTTTTGCGAAGTCGTACATCGGATAAAAAGTAGTCATTACCGTGAGCTCTTTCTTCTCTTTTGGCGATTGTGTGGTTTGCCCACAACTAGCTAAAAGAAAAGCACTGATTGCTAAAGTAACGCCGATTATCAAACGGCGGTAGATTTTCGTCATGTTCTGTCCTCTTTTCGATTTACCTATTATAAATCGTAATATTTACGATTTGCCAGGAATACTGTACCAAATGGATCACGGGACGTCAAGGAATAAAAACAAATTTTATTTAAACAAAGTTATAAAAAGCAAAGGAACATCCTTATTAAGGAAAACATACACGATTGACTACAAAAAAAGAAGTCTGTATAATATGAAACATTAAGAGTCATATGGCAACCTTTATAGAAAGCGCTTTCGATTTTCACCTTATTGATAGCGCTTCCTTATGTTGAATAATGCGATTTTCTAAACAAAAAATTATAGGTGGTATTGATAATGAAAAATCCGTATGTCCAAATAACCGACCAAGAACAATATAAAAAGTCAATTCGTCGAATTCCTCCAAAAGATCCTAATATTTTTTTAATTGAGAGACCTACAGCAGGTGAGATTATTGCTCTATGGTGGACAACCTCTTCCCGTGGCAAATCAACTGATAAATATATACCAAAATATTTCAAGCGTATCTATCGAGTAGATATGATTAAACAACGTAAACTATTCATCAAAGCTAACGTTATCTCCGAAGAAAATAATACTTATGTACTGACTGAACTAGGAGAAATGTTAGTACATAAATACTTTTATATTATTGAAGAGCATAATAATTCTTCCAATGATTCTTTCAATACTGAACGAAGAAAGTTAGCTGATAAAATTCTATATTCGCTAGGCGGTGAAATATAATGCAAACGGAAGTTAAAGAGTTTATTGCTTTTGATATTGAAACAACAGGTTTAGACTTCCATCAGGATGCTGTTATTCAGATATCAGCTGCAAGATACGTTGATGGTATTGAAGTTGATTATTTTGATACATTGGTAAATAGTGACTACATTCCAGATGAAATTACCAAATTAACAGGAATCACTAATGACCAAGTACTAAATGCGCCAACTTTAGATGAAGTTATGCCTTATCTTTTTGATTATTTAGGAGATACGATTCTAGTTGGACATAATATAAAAAGTTTTGACTTTCCTTTTTTAAAAGCAAAAGGATATAATATTGCAGAAGGACATGAAATTTATGATACTCGCTATTTTGCAGCCACACGAAAGCATGGGGCTGTAAACAATCAATTAACTACATTGAAATTACTTTTTGGTATCGATGCGATTTCACATAATGCATTGAATGATGTTAGGATATCTGCAATTGTATTTATGGAATTATTAAAGATAGAACCTCAAGAAAAAAGCTCTACTCTTAAGAAAAGTAGCTTGGACTCTTTTGAATTAGATGATGATACTACACCTTTTTTTGAAGGAATGTCTTTTGTAGTAACGGGGGCATTTGATGATTCTAAATATAACCGTAAACAAATTGAAACACTGATAAAACAACATGGCGGTAGGGTATCGTCAAGTTTATCTGCCAAGACTGATTACTTTATCCAAGGTATTCAAATTTCTTCCCAACTTAAAGACGGAAAGCACAGCAGTAAAGAACTAAAATATATAGAGTTACGTGAAAAAGGGGTTGATATTTATAAATTTAATGGTAATCAGTTTTATGAACTAATTACAAACTATAGAAAATTGAGGAAAAATTAATGACAGAACTAAAGAAAATAACTTCAAAAAATGGACATGTTTACCTCTTTAAAGATATACAACATAAACAACGAAATGAGTTAGGCATAGCCTCTGGACAATCAGTACTGATTTCAATTTTTGAACCGGATCCATTCTATTTTACAGAAGATATTCAACTTATTCATTATAAAGATATCGTTAAAACCGAATCCGTTTCTTCAAAAGAAAATGAATTTTTTGAATATGTAAAACAAAATTCACCAGTTGCTTATAAAAAGAAAATCTCGGATAGTTATGGTATCTCTGAGTATATTAATTATGCTCCACAACTTAAATTTAAGTATATTATAAAAGATAATATACTAACTATTACGGGGGAAGTTAAAGACAGAAATGTTAACTTTCCAATTTCTCAGCCTTATGTATATGTCGATAAACCAGAAAATGAAATTCCGTTAGATAATAATTTAAAATTCCAATATGTAGTCAACGATTTCAATATACATGCTCCCGAATACAAAGTATCGTTTATTTTAGGTACTTCAAAAGCCGAGTATGGGCGTTCTTTCAATATGAAAAATTTCGAAGGTGTTTTACGCACCCCATCTGAAATTAGTTCTATGAAAGCAAAAAAAAAGAAATAGTTACTTAAATAAAGCAAAAAAGTTCTACGCCTAAAATTCGAATTTAGACGTAGAACTTATTTATTTCAATGTCCGAACCAAATAAACTTCTTCGCAAAAGCCTTTGAGTCCATTATAAATCCGTTGTGCTCGTGTTTTCTTTTCACATAAAGCAAAGACTGTTGGTCCACTGCCGCTCATCAACGCTGCATCAGCGCCGTACTTCAGCATGCGATCCTTGATTTGTTGCACGATTGGATGTCTGGCAATCGTGACACTTTCCAACGCATTGCCAACCGTTTGGGTCATCCCAGTATAATCACCATTCTCAATAGCTATTCTTAGTCCAGCAATATCTGGATGGTGCAATTCATCTACCGCTAAATCATTAAAAACGGTACTAGTGGATACACTAATTCTTGGTTTAACTAACACAATCCAACATTGAGGCATGGTCGGTAATGTTTCAATTTTCTCCCCACGTCCGTTTGCAAAAGCTGTTCCGCCCCTTAAACAATAAGGAACATCCATACCAATTTGGCTGCCAATTTCACAGAGTTCGTCCATCGTCAACCCCAGATTCCACAGTTTGTTCAAGCCTCGTAATGCTGCGGCACAGTCACTGCTCCCCCCTGCTAAACCAGCTGCCACGGGGATACGTTTTTCAATATATATTTTAATTCCTTTATGAATATTATAGGTACGCTTTAATAAGTCAACTGCTTGATAGACATGATTCCGTCGATCCACGGGTAAAAAAGAGCTGTCCGTTTCAATACGAATGATGTCTTCTTCTAGATTTTCAAAAGTTAAATGATCGGCTAAATCTACACTTGCAAAAATAGATTCAACTTCATGATAGCCATCCACACGTTTATGCAGAACATCTAACCCAAGATTAATTTTCGCAGGAGCTCGTTCGATTATTTCCATCGGTTCCCTGATTCACCTTCCTTAATCTTTTGTCTACCAACATTTTAATCTTTTAGATTCTATCATATGTCCATGAAGAAGTACACCGAAGATTGCTCTTTCTCTGACGACAGATGGCTGAAATTAAAAAGAGCTTAGGAACGAAGGGCTCTTCCTTCACTCCTAAGCGGACTTTCTAAATTATACGGCTTGACCGATGAATTCGATTTCAACGGTGCGTGTTAAAACATCTGAATAGCTATAAGATACACGTTCAAATGAGTTCTCGTCTGGATCCAAGTCAACAACAAAAACAGATGGATAAGTCTCCGTTAAGATTCCTTTACGTTCTGTTTGGCGCTTTCTTCCAGTCTGAGCAACTAACATAATTTCACTGCCGATACGGCCTTCCAAATCTTTCTTAATTGACGATAACGTTGTTGGCATTGCATTCACCTCGAGAAACATTATATCACTTTTTTTAAAAAATTTCAAGTTTATCATACTAGAAGTCTGTTTGCAACTACTTTTGCTCGACAAACCGGGTGTTTTGTCGAATTTTTATTCATTTTCTAATGTATATTTCATTTTTGCTTTGGCACGATCATAGGCACTTCGGACAGCTGAAAAAGTTCCCCCACGCACTTTAGCGATTTCTTCTAACGTGTAGCCTTTTAAGTATGCGTTTAAAATTTGTTGTTCCAACGAGGAAAGACGTGTCGGAAAAGCTGCCAATTTTTCTTGAATCATTAATTGACCTAATGGGTCGGTAGCCGCTGTCCCTAAATAGTCCACTAACTCTTCACCAGCGCTTTCTAATCGTTGTTCCAGAGAAATAGACAAGGTATCTGTTCGCCGCTTATAGGCGCATTGATGGCGAATTAAGCTATGTACGTGATTTTCAAAATTTCGTTTAAAAAACTTTCCTAATGATGCTTGTTTTTCTGAATCAAATCGTTCTAACGTCCGAAAGAAGACAATTCGTCCTTCTTGAAGCCAGTCCTCAGTATCATAATCTTTTAAATAGTATTTTTTCATGCACTTATAAATCACTGGCTGATATTGCCCATATAAGGCTTGAAATTGTTCTTGGTCTCCTGCTAATGCTTGTTGAATCTGTTCTAACATAAAAAGCCCTCCTTTTCGATAAACGTATCGAATGATTTAGGAGAGCATAGCATGTTAGAAATTTATGACTTAAGCGAACATTTGTTTAATCTTTTTTTTGAGACAATTCTTCTAGCTTCTCAGAAAGTTTTGATAACTGCTCCACGTTCCATGGAGAATTTCGACGAAATTGCTGGAAATGGATATCCGTTGCATGAATGGCAATCGTCTTTTCTGTTTTCTGGACAGCTTTGTAAAGTTCATTGGCCGAAGTCCGCAATGCACCTTGTGAAAAGACCACCCATTGTTCAGCCAAATCACTCGTTGCGACTGTTACTTGCGTTAAACGATCATTTTTTTCACCAGCTAGACGTTCAATATAACTATCTGCTGTTTCATCTTCTTTGGTGAAAACCACGGTCAAAAGGTACTTTTTGTACGTTTGCTGAATACCTGGGACTAATTGGGCATCAAAGACCACAATGATTTCCAACCCTTCATATTTGGCATAATTGGACAGACGACTAAGAAGCAGTTCACGCGCATCCTCTAAACGCTCTTGCTTTTTCAACTGGACCAATTCTGGCCAAGCACCAATCATATTATAGCCATCAACGATTAACAATTGTTTTTTCATACAATCGCCTGCTTCTATAATGGGTTGCGGCCACGATAGACTTCATACATTAGCAAGCCTGCAGCCACACCAGCGTTTAAGCTTTGAACGTGTCCAGTCATTGGAATCGTTAATAATTCATCCACTTCTTTATGAAGACCTTGACTCATGCCACGGCCTTCATTTCCGATGATTAAGGCAATTGCGCCTTGTGTATTCCAGCGACGATAATCCGTCCCAGACATATCTGTACCAAAAATCCAAAATTGATTCTCTTTTAGCGTTGCAATACTTTGCGCTAGATTCGTTACACGAGCCACTGGAATATGTTCCACGGCCCCTGTTGATGCTTTGGTTACGGTTGGTGTAATTCCCACTGCACGATGTTTCGGAATGATAATACCGTCCACGCCTGTCGCATCAGCAGTTCGCAAAATTGAGCCAAAGTTATGTGGGTCCTCTAGACTGTCTAAAATTAGGAAGAATGGTGTTTCTGTCTTTTCTTTTGTTTGTTCCAATAATTCTTCTAAAGTTAAATATTGATACGCCGTGATTGCTAAAACCATGCCTTGATGCACGCCGTGATCACTCATCGTATCTAATTTTGCTTTAGGCACCCATTTGACTGGAACAGCCTGTTCTTTCGCTGCTTGTTTTAATTGCTCAATTTTCTCGCCACGAGCATCTTCTTGTAAAAACAATTTATTCCCGCGTCCTTGCTGCAACGCCTCAACAGTGGCATGGAAACCAAAGACAAAGTTATCTGCTAGCTCTTCTGAGGTTCCATCAGCACCTGCTGTCGCTGGTCGTGGGTTCCGTTCTTTTGAACGCTTATCTGAACGTTCTGGACGTTTCTTACCTTTTTTAAAAGGACGAGATTTTTCATTTTTCATTGGTTTCACCTACTTTCTTGATACACCAGTTAATTAATTCTTCTAAACGTTCTTTTTGTTGTGTCAAATGTAAATAACCCATCAAGGATTCGAAACCGGTCGCTACCCGATAGGTCGTCACATCAGCATTTTTGGCAAAGGTGTGACTTTTAGCATTCCGACCGCGTTTGTACATCACTTCTTCTTCCTCCGTTAGCATTTCTCCCGCTAACATCGCTTGCATTAAGCTTGCTTGGGCTTTTGCTGACACGTAATGTGTCGCCATGCGATGCAAAACATTCGGTTTCGTTTGTCCCAAGGAAACTAAATAATCACGAATGTAAATTTCATAAATCGCATCGCCAACATAGGCCAAAGCTAAACCGTTTAATTGTTTGTAATCTCTCATTCACTTCTTCTCCATCTCGTTCCTTGCGGAGTATCTTCTAAAACAATGCCTTGTTCTTTTAATAAATCGCGGATTTCATCACTTCGGGCAAAATCACGGTCTTTCCGTGCTTGGTTCCGTTCTTCAATTAACGCATCGACTTGTGCGTCCACTAATTCTTCGTTTTTAAAGAATAAACCAAAAATAGCTAACCAGCCACTGAAAAGCTTATCCATCGCCACTAGAACTGGTTCCGAAACTGTCGCTTGTTCACTGTACTGATTCATCATCTTCGCTAATTCATAAACGACCGTAATCCCGTTAGCTGCATTGAAATCATCGTCCATTTCCGTAATAAAACGTTGTTCTAATTCGTTTAATTGAGCCAAATAGTGTTCATCCTCTGGCAAACTTGCGACCGCATCTGCTTGTCTAAAACGTAAATTTTCAAACGCATTTTTCAATTTTTGATAATTGGCTGCTGCCTCTTTTAGAGTGCTTTCGCTATAACGAATCGGGCGACGGTACTGGGTGGTGGACATAAAGAAACGTAAAATTTGCGGATCCACTTTTTGAATCATTTCATGAACAGTAATGAAGTTACCTAGGGATTTGCTCATTTTTTCATCGTCTTCACCAATTGTGACATAGCCGTTATGCATCCAGTAATTGGCAAAGGTATGGCCTGTTTTGGCTTCGCTCTGTGCAATTTCATTCTCATGATGTGGAAATTCTAAATCTTGTCCACCACCGTGAATATCAATCGTCTCTCCCAAGTGTTTTGTCGCCATGACAGAGCATTCAATATGCCAGCCGGGACGTCCTTTCCCCCAAGGAGAATCCCAAGAAATTTCATCTTCTTTGGCACTTTTCCAAAGAGCAAAATCCAATGGGTCTTCTTTTAATTGTTGTTCAACGCCAGTTCGTTGACTTGCCCCCACTTCTAATTCATCAATCGATTGATGGCTTAATTTACCATAATTAGGGAATTTACGGGTGCGATAATACACATCACCTGCGACCTCATAAGCAAAACCTTTTTCAATTAAAACTTCGATGAAAGCTAAGATATCAGGCATGTGGTCCATCACCCGAGGATGTAACGTTGCTGGTTGAACATTCAATGCTTGCGTGTCTTCTTCAAAGGCTTTGATAAAACGATCCGCCACTTCCGGCGCAGTAATTTTCAATTCTTTGGCTGCCTTGATAATTTTATCATCGACATCTGTAAAATTCGAGACATAATTCACTTCATACCCACGATATTCAAAATAACGACGAATTGTATCAAAGGCGATCGCACTGCGCGCATTACCGATATGGATATAGTTATACACGGTTGGTCCGCAGACATACATCCGAACTTTATGCGCCTCAATTGGCGTAAATACTTCTTTTTCTCTGGTCAATGTATTATAAATTTTAATCATGTCCTTTTTCCACCTTTCTTCCATTTAGACGAACGACTTTCGCAGGAACACCCACAGCTGTGGCATCTGCTGGGATGTCTGAAATAACAACAGCACCCGCACCAATTTTTGAACGTTCACCAATCACAACTGGCCCTAAAATTTGAGCTCGTGCCGAAATCATCGCTCCTTTTTTCACTGTTGGATGGCGTTTACCCGTATCACGACCGGTCCCACCTAACGTCACTCCGTGAAACAAAACAACATCTTCTTCTATTTCCGCGGTTTCCCCAATCACAATGCCCATGCCGTGATCGATAAAAACCCCCGCACCAATTGTGGCCCCAGGATGAATTTCTACGCCCGTTATGAAACGCCAAAATTGTGCATGAATCTTCGCCAACAAAAACAACTGATGCCTATATAAGAAATGAGACAAGCGATGCCAAAACAGGGCGTGCAAGCCAGGATACGTTAAAAGAACTTCTAGTGTGGTCCGCGCTGCAGGATCGTTTCTTTTAACAGCTGCGACGCTACGTTTCAACCAACTCATATGGTGAACTCCTTTCTATTATACAAAAATAAAAAACGTCTTTTAAGCAACAAAAAAACGTTGCTTAAAAGACGCCCATGCGTGGTTCCACTTTTCTTCACAAGAACTAGCTCTTGCCTCGATACAGTTAACGCCTGCCGACGTCTTCGGTTACTTTTTTCACCAAAGCCACTCATAGATGCATTTCGACAAAAGATGCTCGCTGTTCTCACCACCCACAGCGTCTCTGAAATCCATCTGCTTGTCTACTTCTTCTATTCTTTGTGTTTTTATAACACTTTATTTAAATGATCTAATGCTTTTTCTTTGCCTAATAATTCGATGGTTTCGCCTAATTCAGGACCATGCATTTGTCCAGAAACAGCAATTCGAATTGGCATAAACAAGTTTTTGCCTTTAACGCCGGTTTCTTTTTGGACGGCTTTAATCGCTGCTTTAATACTTGGGACATCGAAAACGTCCAAGGCTTCTAATTGTTCTTTAAACGCATGTAACACAGTTGGCACTGTTTCTCCTTGCAAGAATTCTTTCGCAGCATCATCTAAAACTGGATGTTCATTAAAGAACAAGTTTGATAGTTCCACAATTTCAGCTGCATAACTCATTTGTGGTTGATACAAGCTAACTAATTGTTTTAACCATTCGATTTTTTCAGGAGATGGATTTTCTTCAACACGACCGTCAGCGACTAAATAAGGAATACACATATCTGTTAGTTCACCTAAGTCCATTTGTTTCATGTATTGATTGTTAATCCATTCTAATTTTTTCGCATCAAAGGCCGCTGGTGACTTGCTTAAGCGTTGTTCATCAAACAATTTAATCAAGTCTTCTTGTGAGAAGATTTCTTCTTCGCCAACAGGAGACCATCCTAGTAAAGCAATAAAGTTGAACATGGCTTCTGGTAAGTAACCTAATTCACGGTATTGTTCAATAAATTGTAAAATTGTTTCATCACGTTTGCTCAATTTTTTGCCAGTTTCTGAATTAATGATTAAGGTCATATGGCCAAAGACAGGTGGTGTCCATTCAAACGCTTCGTAAATCATTAATTGTTTTGGTGTGTTCGCAATGTGATCATCGCCACGTAAAACGTGAGAAATTTTCATTAAGTGATCATCTACTGCAACGGCAAAGTTATACGTTGGCATCCCATCGCGTTTTTGGATGACAAAATCGCCACCAATGTTATCTGACTCAAAAGTAATTTCACCTTTCACGATGTCATCAAATTTGTATTCTGTATTACGTGGCACACGGAAACGAATCACTGGTTCTAGACCAGCCGCTTCTTTGGCTGCTTGTTCAGAAGGTGTTAAATTCGCACAAGTGCCTGCGTAGTGAGGCATTTCCCCACGAGCTTGTTGTGCTTCACGTTCTGCTTCTAATTCTTCTGGCGTACAATAACACTTATACGCACGATTGCTGCTTAATAATTGATCAATCAATGGTTGGTAAATTTCTTTACGTTCTGATTGACGATATGGACCATATTCTCCCGGATGAGCAGGTGATTCATCCCATTCCATCCCTAACCATGCTAAGTTTTCCAACTGACTTTTCTCGCCGTCTTCGATGTTCCGTTTTTGGTCGGTATCCTCGATACGAATGATAAATTCTCCGTCATTGTGGCGGGCAAATAAGTAGTTAAATAATGCTGTTCTTGCATTCCCAATGTGCAAGTGTCCAGTTGGACTTGGTGCGTAACGCACACGAACTTTCGTCATGTTCATTCCTCTTTCCATTTTTTAAAAACAGACGGTTTAACGTCGTTTTCAGTTATTTTTCCAATAAAGCAACGGCAATTGCGCCGATTCCTTCTTTTTTACCAACAAAGCCCATCGTTTCCATGGTCGTTGCCTTAATGTTCACTTGTGTGACCGCTAAGTGGCAACTCGCGGCTAGATTCTTTTTCATCTCTGCCAAGTATGGGCTCATCTTTGGCTCTTCCGCTAAAATTGTACAATCAATATTGCCAATAGTAAAGCCCGACCGCCCAACTTTTTCATTTACTTTTTTTAATAAGTTTACAGAATTCGCATTTTTGAACTGTGGATCGGTTTCGGGAAACAGTTGCCCAATATCACCCAGACCAGCGGCACCAAGGATTGCATCAATAATTGCATGTGTTAAAACATCGGCATCTGAGTGACCTAACAGACCTTTTTCATAAGGAAGAGTAACCCCACCAATAATTAAAGGTCGTTGCGGAACTAATTGATGAACATCAAAACCTTGACCGATTCGAATCATACTAAGTCCTCACTTTGCTTAATTTTTATCGTTTTTAGGATGGTTATCCTTGCGATCATTAATCCCGCGACCCGCGTGTGCCGGTTTGGCAAAAATCATACGCCCAGCTGCGGTTTGTAAAGCACTTGTGACGACCACTTCGATTTGCTCATTCATGTAATGCTGGCCATCTTCTACCACAACCATTGTGCCATCATCTAAGTAAGCGACCCCTTGTTGACGCTCTGTTCCGGCTTTTACAACCATCACATTCATCGTTTCACCTGGAATCACCACTGGTTTCACAGCATTAGCTAAAGCATTAATGTTTAAAACAGGCACATTTTGAAATTCAGAGACTTTATTTAAGTTGTAGTCATTGGTCACAACCACGCCATCTAATAATTTTGCTAATTTGATTAATTTACTGTCTACTTCAGAGATATCCTCGAAATCTCCGTCATACATCTCAACGGAGATACCTTCTTCTTTTTGTAAAGCATTTAAAATATCTAAGCCACGACGACCTCTCACCCGTTTTAAACTGTCTCCAGAATCAGCAATGTATTGTAATTCATATAAAACAAAGTTAGGGATGAGCAAAACACCTTCTAAAAAGCCTGTTTTCGCGATATCGTAGATTCTGCCATCAATGATGACACTGGTGTCTAAAATTTTGTATTTATGGAAGTTGTCTTCCACTTTACGTTCCAACATTTGTCCTTCGGTGTCTTCCGTATTTGCTTTCTTTTGGCGAGGTGTAAAAACTTTTTTCCACTCCTCAATCCGTGTTGTTCCCATTCGGAAACCTAAGTAACCCAGAATAATCATAACTAGAATTGGCAGTAAACTATTCACGACAGGAATTTGTAAGTTGTACATTGGAATGGAAATAATGACGCCAATTGTTAAACCAATGATGGCACCAATACTTCCAAATAATAAATAGGTTAAACTCATTTCATTTAAAGCTGCTTCGATTTTTTTGACAGCGGAAACAATATACTTTGCTAACCCTAAAGATAAAATAAAGAAAATAATTGCACCGATTAATCCGTTCGTAAAGTTATTGTTTAACCAACTGTTATTGCCTTGCTTAGCCATTTCCCAAGCCATTGGGAAAAGAGAAATTCCTAAACTTGCACCAGCAATGATCATCAGCAACGTGATGATTCGTTTTTGCATATAGCCATCCTCCTCGTTTATTTAATAAAGACATCTAGTGTTGTGGGGCGTACAAAAATCATACGCCACCAACAACCTAAACGGATTATTTCTACTTTCATTATTTAAAAACTTTTCTTAACGTTTCACCAATTGTTGAAACGCCAATAATTTCAATACCTTCAGGCGCTTCCCAGCCACCAAGGTTATTTTTAGGGACATAGACTTTTGTAAAGCCTAGTTTTTGCGCTTCACGCACTCGTTGTTCAATACTATTCACGCGGCGGATTTCACCAGTTAAACCAATCTCACCAATGAAACATTCTGAAGATGAGGTTCCTTTTTCTTTATAGCTAGAAGCAATACTGATTGCTAACGCTAAATCAATAGCTGGTTCATTAATTTTGACTCCACCAGCCGCTTTTAGATACGCATCCTGGTTTTGTAACAAAAGGCCTGCCCGTTTTTCTAAAACCGCCATGATTAAAGAAACGCGATTAAAGTCCAACCCGGTGGTCGTTCGCTTGGCATTGCCAAACATCGTTGGAGTAACTAACGCTTGGATTTCCACCAAAATGGGGCGTGAACCTTCCATTGCTACCACAATTGAAGATCCGGTGGCTCCTTCTAAACGTTCTTCTAAAAAGACCTGAGAAGGATTCATAACTTCAACCAATCCATGTGTCTGCATTTCAAAAATACCAATCTCATTCGTTGAGCCAAACCGATTTTTGACAGCCCGTAAGATTCTAAAGGTGTGATGCTTATCTCCTTCAAAATAAAGAACCGTGTCTACCATATGTTCCAACATCCGTGGCCCTGCGATAGACCCTTCCTTCGTTACGTGTCCGACAATAAAAATGGCAATCCCATTCGTTTTTGCCAGTTTCAATAATTCGGCAGTTGTTTCTCGGACTTGACTGACACTACCAGCAACGCTGGTAACATCTGGCTGCGTCATTGTTTGAATCGAGTCAATAATGACATAGTCTGGTTCTAATTTTTCAATGGCTCGTGATATTTCGTGCATATCTGTTTCTGCGTATAAGTAAAATGTCTCGTTGACGGTGCCTAGACGCTCCGCTCGTAATTTAATTTGCTCAGCACTTTCTTCACCAGAAACATATAAAACCGTGCCACCTGTGGCTGCTAATTGTTGCGATACTTGTAAGAGCAATGTTGACTTACCTATTCCGGGATCGCCACCGATTAAAACTAACGAACCTGGAACAACGCCACCACCCAAAACCCGATTCAGCTCCACTAATTCAGTTTTTACACGCGGCTCTTTTTTAGGTACGACTTCAGATAGCCGTTGTGGTTGTGTCTTTTTACCAGTCAAACTTACTCTAGCACGACGATCAGAAGTATCTTGAATAACCTCTTCCACCATCGAATTCCATTGTCCGCAATTAGGACAGCGGCCGAGATATTTTGGAGACACATACCCACAGCTTTGACATTCAAATTGAACTTTTGCTTTTTTTGCCATGTAGAATCTCCTTATCTGTTGTTTATTTTAACATTTATTAAATGGTTTGAATAACGTTGCCTACTGAAAAAATGGGCTTTATTTTTGTCCGGACGAACCAAAACCGCCCGTTCTTTCTGCCTCGACTTGGTCATCATCCGCTAATAAAAACGGCTTAAAAATCCCTTGGCCAATTCGTTCACCTTTTTCAATGACAACATCTTCATATCCAAAGTTTAAAAATTGGAACATGATATGTCCTTCGTTATTCTCGTTATTATAATAATCACTGTCAATGACTCCGACACCATTCGCTAAAAGTAGGAACCGTTTTAGCGGGTTCGAAGAACGACTCACCAATTCTAAATATTCAGAATCAGGCATATACGCCTTAATTCCTGTTTTAACTAAAATTGGTTTGGGATTTTCTCCAGCTTGTTGTAACTTCCAAAGACTTGGTACAACGACCGTTTCGGCTGCTTGAAAATCATACCCCGCGGCACCTTTTGTTGCTCGTTGTGGGACACTCAAGCCCTCTTCTTGATACTTAGAAATAATCTCAAAACCACGTTGTTTCATATTCATTCTCCCCTACTGTCTAAACTACTCCTATTTTACCATAATCTCTGATACTCTGGTTGTTTTTAGTAAGTTTCTCATTTCTAAAAGCCCAGTTAATCTAGACTACGCAAAAAAGAGGAGAATTTTTGTTTATTTTCCTTCTTTTAGTCTATCATCTTCTCTTAAAATAAACAGACCAAATCCCAAAAAGTCCCAAGATTCCCTCAAAAAGTTCACACTTTCATTAAACTTTCTTTACTATTCATTATTTAGCACTTTCTAGTAGCCGCTGATTTTGTTATAATGAGTGTCAAATTTTACTGTAAAAAGAAACGAGGCACTTATGAGAAACAAACTCCAACAGGCCAAACGAATTGTGATCAAAGTCGGAACCAGTTCTCTGATTTATCCCAATGGCAATATTAACTTAAAAGCAATTGATCAATTAGCCTTTACTTTGAGTGATTTAAGCAACCAAGGCAAAGAAATTATTTTAGTTTCTTCTGGCGCAATTGGTGTCGGACTGAATAAATTAAATCTATCTGTGCGCCCAACGACAATTCCCGAACAACAGGCAGTCGCTGCAGTCGGCCAAGCAGAATTAATGAACATTTATAATCAGCGGTTTTCAACCTATAGCCAACAAATGGCACAAGTTTTATTAACTCGTGATGTTATTGAATATCCTGAAAGTCGCAATAATGTTACCAATACTTTTGAACAACTGTTAAAAATGAATATTATTCCTATCGTCAATGAAAATGATACTGTCGCAATTGAAGAATTGGATCACTTAACCAAGTTCGGGGATAACGATCAATTGTCTGCCATTGTCTGCCAAATTGTTCAAGCTGACTTGTTAGTTATGTTATCAGATATTGATGGTTTCTTTTCAGACAACCCTACTGTCAACAAAGAAGCCACGTTATTTTCTGAAATCAATGAAATTAATGAAGACTTGTTCCAATT
The DNA here is from genome assembly GCF_051711865.1 of Enterococcus sp. DIV2419. NCBI lineage: Bacteria > Bacillati > Bacillota > Bacilli > Lactobacillales > Enterococcaceae > Enterococcus > Enterococcus sp. DIV2419. The sequence continues at coordinate 46,440 of NZ_JBIONS010000001.1, read as the reverse complement.
AGCCGGTGGTAAGGGAAGCCGCTTTGGCACTGGTGGGATGTCTAGTAAATTAAAAGCTGCTGAACGTGTGTTAGCTAATCAACAGGCGATGATTTTAGCAAACGGAAAGCAGCCAAAAATCATTTTTGAAATTTTAGAAGGAAAAGATATCGGTACGTTATTTATTAAAGGAGGGCATGAAAGTGACTGATTTAAAGCAACTAGGGCAACAAGCTAAAGAAGCCTCTTATACGCTAGGCTTGATGGATACTCGTCAAAAAAATACTTTGTTAAACAAAATGGCCGCAGCCATTGAAGCCAATGCACCCCGCATTTTACAAGCAAACGCATTAGATTTAGAGCAAGCCGCTACCCACGGAATTTCTGAAACAATGCAAGACCGCTTACGTTTAACAGAAGAACGGATCACAGCGACGGCCGAGGGCATACGCCAAGTCGCTACTTTACCCGATCCAATTGGGGAAGTAGATAAAATGTGGCGCAATGAAGCGGGGCTGTTAATTGGGCAACAACGCGTGCCTTTAGGTGTTATTGGAATCATTTATGAATCGCGGCCAAACGTGACAACAGATGCCGCTAGCCTTTGTTTCAAATCAGGAAATGCTGTTATTCTTCGAGGCGGAAAAGAAGCGTTTCACTCCAATCAGATATTGGTGACAATTTTACAAGAAGCGCTAATACAACAAGCCGTTTCTCCCCATCTCATTCAATTTGTTGATGATACTTCTAGAGAAACAGCCCAACAACTTATGCGCTTAAATGACTACTTGGATGTCCTCATTCCGCGTGGCGGCGCCAACTTAATCAAAACTGTTTTGACAACAGCCACTGTTCCTGTTATTGAAACGGGCACAGGCAATTGTCATATTTACGTGGACAAAGACGCCCAGTTAACAATGGCAACTGAAATTATTGTCAATGCTAAATGTCAACGTCCTTCTGTCTGTAACGCCGCCGAAACGTTATTAATTCATCAAGAAGTGGCTGAAGCCTTTTTACCAACAATTGAAAAAGCCTTGAAGGAGTTTCACGTGGAACTTCGGGCAGATGAACGTGCGTCAGCAATTTTTGAAGAAGCCATTCCAGCGACTGAACAAGATTGGGAAACGGAATTTCTCGACTTTATCTTAGCAGTGAAAGTCGTTGATTCTTTGGACGAAGCCATCCAGCATATTAATCGCTACAATACAAAACATTCTGAAAGTATTATTAGTGATAATTACTTTGCCACACAACAATTTTTACAACAAGTGGATGCAGCCGCTGTTTATGCGAATGCTTCAACTCGTTTCACGGACGGTTTTGAATTTGGATTTGGCGCCGAAATCGGCATTAGTACGCAAAAACTACATGCCCGTGGACCTATGGGCTTAGCAGAGCTTACTTCGACAAAATATGTTATTTATGGAAATGGGCAAGCACGTTCTTAGAAAGAAAAACCCTTGATTTAAAGATCAAGGGTTTTTCTTTCTCTTCTCCAATGTGCATTTTTACACATGAGATTGTTCACAGTTCCACAATCTATTCTTGATATTTTTTTTGAATCCTCATTATACTTTCTACATATGCTTGTTTCACTTGGACTGGCTCTAAAATTGTCACTTCTTCACCAAAGCCCATAAAATAGTTGGCTAAAAATTGTGTTTCTGTTGGATGAATCTGTCCAACTAAAAAACACTGCGTGGGCGTTTCTTCCAACTGAATATTGTCAAAGCGATGTTTATAAAAAAATTCTTTGCCTTTTTCTGTAATGATTGCTTTAAATGGAATCGTACGTGCCGTCGTTTGTTGATGGCGATACGATTCTTTCAGTTCTTCAGTCGTAAAATCCAGTGTTTGGTTTAACTGCTGAATAGCCTCCATAAAATCACATCGGTAAGTACGCCAAGCCTTTTTAGTCACATCATAGCCTGAACAATACCAATATCCTTCTAAAATAGTTAACCGGGTTGGTAAGATTTTTTTCGTTGTTGCTTCATATCTGGTATAGTTAAACTGAATTACTTGTTGCGCCAAAATACAATGAAACAGCTGCTCTAAATTGCCTGGTGCTTCTACTTGTTCAATTCCTTCGTAATAGACGACCTTACTCATTTGACTGATTTTAAATTGGGTTGGTTCATCTAAAGAATGCAATAATTTTTGCTGAATTTGCTGATAGGAATGACCAAACGGTGACTCTGCGACTAATTTCAGTAATTGTAACGAAAAAAAGATCGCTAACACTTCGTTTTCATTAAAATAAATCGGCGGCAACAACGGTTTGTTTAAAACTCGATAGCCACCATAACGACCATTCTCCACATATAGCGGCACGCCTAAATTTTCCAAAGCTTCAATATCCCGCAAAGCTGTGCTTTTAGAAATCCCAAAAGTTTTCATTAACTGATTTAAATTAAACTGAGGATGAGTTCTCAAGAAAAAAAGTTCCTGATTTAAACGTTCTGATTTTTTCATTTTTCCCTCCATCGGTGTCACTTTTTGACACCTTTTATTGTTATGCTTATCTTATCAATCTTAGGAGGTTCAAACAATGAAAAACACACAATTTGCCCTTTTTATGGTCTTAAACGGACGAGCAACGGAAGCCTTGACGTTTTACCAAGAAGCCTTTGCTGGTGATATTCTTTTTAAAATTACTAATCAAGAATTTAAAGAGCGTTTAAATCCTTCTTTGACCATTCCCGCTGGCGAAGAACACTGGCTTTCTCACTCGATTTTACAAATGGACACTTTTCAATTACAACTAGCTGATAATCCTTTGTTTGCAGGAATGAATACCACGCCCACAGAACAATTGACCCTCAGCTTAACCGTCGAGAGCCGTCACTCTGCCAAAACAATTTTTGAAAAACTCACGCGCCATCCCGAATCCTGTATTATCCAAGAACCAATTGAAAATGAATTTGCAACATTTTATGCGATTGTGAAAGATCCTTTTGGTTTAGTCACTCAAATTACTCATGAAAAACAAGCAGATCCTACCAAGAAAGGACGTTAGCCGAAGAATGCGAACCTATGAATCAAAAGAAGCCTTGATTGAGGCCATTCAAATAGCTTCACAAAAATATTTAGCTGAATTTGCAGAAATTCCTGAAACACTTAAAGATCACCGAATTGAAACAGTAGCTAAAACACCTTCAGAGAACTTAGCCTATCAATTAGGCTGGCTCAACTTGCTGCTTTCTTGGGAAGAACAAGAACAACGTGGCCTGACCGTTCAAACGCCAGCTGAAGGTTATAAATGGAATCAACTGGGTGCTCTCTATCAATCATTTTATCAAACCTATGGACAAATGAGTTTAGAAAGTCAGCTGATTGCGTTGCAAGACACCTTAGAAAAATTACTTCATTGGATTGACTCGCTTTCCGAAGACGAATTATTTTTACCTCAACAACGGGCTTGGGCGACCACCAAAGCACAATGGCCTCTTTGGAAATGGATTCACATTAATAGCGTTGCCCCTTTTACTAGTTTCCGAACGCAAATTCGCAAATGGAAAAAAGCGTGTCTTTAAAAAGTTATCCACATTTTTTCAAAAAAAGCTTGACAAGCATTTTTAAATTCTCTACAGAAAACTTTGTGGATGAAATTTCTTATTTTTTCCAAAAAACTTTTCCACAATGCTTATTTGTTCGACATTAAATCTTTGTAAATTCTAGAAAAAAGAAGATGAAAACGTTGTTTTAATAACGTTTTCATCTTCTTTCAACTTTAGGGGCTCCTTTACTTTTAGCAAGCAGCCCTTCTGAACTTGCGTTTATTTTTTTTAGCAACTCGAAAACTTATCCTTGTGGATAAACCGAGATAAAAAGCTTTTTTGTGGTTTTCAACAGAGTTATGCACAAAGTTATCCACAGGGCGTTTTCAGCAATTTTTCGGAGAATATTCGTTGTTTAATCTGGTGATTTAGCATTTGAATGTCAATCCCTTACTACTAATTCTTCTTCACTCCACCCTTAGGATCCTAATAAAATTTTAAAGTTTTTCTTCTATTGGTACATCAAATAAAGAGTATGATAAACTATAGGTACTTTCGAAAAATCAGGTGAGGTTATTTATGAAAAATAAAAGTAGGCAGTTTTTAAAAAACAACTGGCCTTATATGTTAGCCAGTTTCTTCATTCCATTTTTAATTATGGCAATTATCTATTTGAGTATTGGGATTTATCCAGGAAGTAGTCGCAGTGTTTTAGCCAGCGATGCCTTTTCTCAATTTTCAAATTTTCACGCAAGCTTTAACAATGTTCTTCATGGAAAACAAAGTCTTTTCTATACGTGGAATGCTTCTTTGGGACTAAACTACTTGTCCTTAATTTCCTATTATCTTGGTGGCTTATTTACGCCGCTCGTCTTTTTCTTTAACAATCAAAACATGCCTGATGCGCTCTATTTCCTAACGTTGTTGAAAATTGGGAGTGCTGGCTTGAGTTTTTGGTTCTTGGCAAAACAAACCTTTAAGATTCCTAAATGGTCCCATGTGACTTTAAGTGTGTCTTATGCGCTAATGTCCTTCATTGTGGCCCATTCAGAATTAATTATGTGGCTGGATGCCTTTATTTATCTGCCACTCGTAATTTTAGGAATTCATCGTTTAATGGACCAACGAAAACCGACATTATTGTTTGTCAGTTATTTCTTGCTTTTCATTACAAATTATTATTTTGGCTTTATGATTGGGTTGTTTTCCTTCCTGTACTATTTTGCACGAACGTTTACAGACTGGCAACGATATAAATCTCGAATCGTTGCGTATTTTACTACTTCTCTTTTAGCTGGTGGAGCATCCATGATTATGGTCTTACCTGCTGTCTTAGATTTACGAACCAATGGTGAAACTCTTTCTGAAATTACAACCTTTAAAACAGAAGCGACTGCCTTTTTAGATATTATTATGAAAAATATGATTGGCGTTTACGATACAACCAAATATGGGTCCATTCCTTTTATTTACATTGGGTTGTTGCCTTTGATTTTTTGTCTCTTCTATTTCGTTACGAAAGAAATTCCATTGAAAAACAAACTACTTTTTGGCAGTTTGTTTGTCCTATTGATTGCTAGCTTTTACATCACGCCCTTAAATTTATTCTGGCACGGTATGCATGCGCCGAACATGTTTCTTTTCCGCTATAGTTTCCTCTTTTCATTCCTAGTTATTTTGCTTGCTGGTTATGGTTGGGAAAAATTTGAAAAGGATGATCTCGGCGTCTTAAGCGGCTTGATTTTGATTCTTTTAGCAATTTTTGCTCTTGCGATGGGCACAAAAGGTGCTACTAGTTATACGTATGTGACTTTAACCTCTTTCGTATTAACGGCAACTTTTTTACTATTATACTTTTTCGGGATTGCTTTTTATCAATTGAAAAAAGCGCCTATGCAATACTTAGTGATTTTACTATTGCTGCTCGTTTCTGGTGAAGCAATCATTAATACACGAGCGATGGTCACTGGTATTTTAGATGATTGGAACTACGCATCACGCAGCTTGTATTCTGAGCCTTACCCTGACTTAAAAAATCTAGTCGATCAAACAAAAAAAGAAAATGATACCTTTTATCGCTTGGAAAATTTAAATGGTGTTTCGGCCAATGACGGCATTAACTATGGCTACAGTGGCATTAGCATGTTTTCTTCCGTACGGAACCGACATTCTTCAACATACCTAAACGCCTTAGGTTTCCGCTCGCGAGGCACGAATTTAAATATTCGTTACCAAAATAATACCTTGTTAATGGATGCTTTGATGGGCATTAAATACAATATTGCTGAAAACAATCCAATGAAATTCGGCTTTGAGCGACAAGCAGCTGCTGGTAAATATCAGCTTTATCGTAACGAAAATGCTTTGCCGTTAGGATTTTTAGCAGACAAAGAGATTTACAATGTCCGGCAACCTCTCAATGATAATTTAGGTAGTCAAACAAATTTACTAAATGCTTTAGCCAATACCAATGAACGGTATTTTACCTTTTATCAACCAACGATGACGCTTCAAAATAACGTGACAATTACGCAAAATACAGCTGGCGTAACTTTTACGGAGAAACAACATAACGTAGCCAAAGAGATTTCTTATACAGTCAATGTGCCCGCCAATACGCAAGCTTATTTGAGTTTATTCCCAACGGATTTTGCTCAATTGGAAAGTTCCACTGCGACGGTCACCGTGAACGGCTCAAGTCAGCAATCACAAATTGGCATTACTGGCCAATATTATAATTTAGGCTACTATCCAAAAGATACAACTGTTAACTTCAAAGTAAGTTTTTATGGAACCAAAGCAGTAAGTTTTGTTCAGCCGCAAGTAGTTGGCTTAAATACCAATGCATTTGAAAAAGCCATTTCCGCCGTGCAAGAAAAAGGCGTTGATTTAACCACTGGCAAACGCTCTGCTTCAGGTACCTTTACCGCCGACAAAGATCAAGTACTCGTCACTACAATTCCTTATGACAAAGGTTGGCGTGTCAAAATTGATGGCAAAAAAGTTACCCCAAAAGCCTTTAAAGATGCCTTTCTAAGCGTTCCTGTCAGCGCTGGAACCCATACTATTCAGTTCTCTTATTTACCAGAAGGATTGATTCCTGGCATCGTGTTATTCGTTCTATGTACTGGTGGTTTCGTTGCCTACGTAACCTTGATTCCTGCTAGACGAAACCGTAAAAAAGAAGACAAATAAAAAAATCACGCGATGGCTAAGTCATCGCGTGATTTTTTTAAATTTCAGTCATTGCTTCTTCCACAAGCGAAACACTTTGATGTCTCCCTTTCGTAATCAACAAGGAAAGTTGCACAAAAGCAAAGAGTACGCTGGTCCGCTTAGGATAAGCAAAATAACGTGGTTGCCAACTAGTGACATATTGTTCTTTGCGCTTGCGTGTATCTTGAAACGCATAAATTTGATAACTATACTTGTAAAAAATATTAACAAAGCGTTCTTTTAAGAAAGAGTACTTGCTCTCCCCTACGTTAGCCAACGGCGCCATCCCAATATCAATTAATTGATAGCCCTGCTGTTGATAGGTTTCAATAAAATGAGTGAACAAATATTCTCTAGTAAAAGCAGGTGCGTCTGAACGAATACGTAACAAATCATAAGAAATACTTTTGCCTTTTTCCATTTCTTTTCCCGTAATAAAACCAATGACCGTTTGTTTCTGTCTCACCAAGCCCACGCTACTGCATTTCAAGTACTCGGGATCCAACCGTCCACCAATAAAGTAGCGCTCTTTTTGATTCCGTGACCAGTCCGCAGAAACTCGTTCTAACTCTTGATATAAGGCATCACTAATCGTTTCGGGATAAAATTCAAACTGAAAATCCGCTGCTTCTGCTGCTATTTTTTCAGTCACTGTTTCCGTCCAGGCTGTTTGATTCACTGTTGACAGCTCATCAAATTGAATCAAGCCTTCTTCCCCAACTTTCATAAATTCAAAGCCGCAATCGTGAAGATTCATAACATATTCTTCCGAAATACGATAAAAAACTAATTGATAGCCTAACAAATCAGCTTGATCCATAAACGCCAGTGTCGCCGCTGTCCATTTCTCTCGTTGCCCAATTGGATCCGCCAAGACAAAGCATTTATTAAACTTCATTTGAAACCCAAAAAGTACTTGATCTTCGCCTTCTTCTTGGTAATAAAAATGACCATAATCCTTTAAATACAAAAATTGACTGCCTTCGTTGCCACCAAATTTTTCCAAAAAGCGTGTCAACCGCGCTTCCTCAAATCCCTCACCTAAAGTAACAGTTGTTTCGGCTAAATATTGATACAAAAAGAATAAACCAATCAAGGAAATACTTAAACCAATCAATCCGTTAAACCAAACATCATCTGACGGAAACAACAAAAAGTGATTGATAACTTGATTGCCACCAGCTGGTCGTGCGGCGTAATAGCCAGCAACCGCATAACCGATAAACAAGCAGCCAAACAAAATACTATCTACCGTTAAAGCGCCCCATGAATAAACAAACTTTTCACGATAAAATTCTTTACGAGCCAAAATAACCGCCAATAAAATAACAGCATAAACAGCAATCAACTGCCACGAAGTCGTTCGTGCCACCGTATTTACAATACAAAATCCTAGTAAAATAATTGTAGGCCAATAAGCTTTTTTCACTTTCATAGAAATGCCTCGAGCTAAACCTAATAACAAGAATCCTACAAATAAATTCAATGTTTGATCTAAAAAATTAAAAGAAAAGGGAAGTAACACTTGGAATAAACGACTGACATTCGACAAATTCGTCACAGTCGATAATAGAACCATCATAATTCCTGCAAAATATAACGCCGCCACCAAAATAAAATGCGCCACTTTTTGTGAAAATAACCGAGGTAAATTATCAAAAAATTGATTAACTTTCATGCCTGCTTGTTGCAAGAACAAAATAACTCCTGTCATAAAAGGCGTCACATAATAAAACAAACGATAATACAACAACCAGACGACCGCTTGTGATCGATCAATCCCTAATTGTGATAAGCCCAAAATCATTAAGACATCAAACGTTCCCATACCACCAGGAACCATAGTTAACATCCCAATCAACGTGGCGATAACAAACATTGGATAAACAGAAACCATCGAAACTGGCACCTGCATCAAACGACCTATCATCAAGAAAGCAAACATCCCACCTAGCCATTGACCTAATGAAGCGCCGAATAATAGGAGCACTGCTTTTGGAAAAAATGTTTTAAACAATGTTCGCCGTTTTAAATACGTGAAAAACCAGAGCGCTGGCGCAATCAGGCTGCCCAATAATAACCAAACCCAATATTCACGAAAAACATTTTGGGTTCGAATAAAAAATAAATCAACAAACGCCACAAAAGATAAAATAGATAACCCTGAAATCAAGAACAGAGCAACTTTTGAGACCGTTGCTACAACCTTGCCCCGTGGTACATCTTTTCCGTAAAAATTAATCCGTAGCGTTGCCCCAACCACGCCGCCAAAACCCGCTAAGTTATTAATGGTATTAGTGACCCAAGCCGAAGTTAACCAATCCATTCGTTTCATTGGTGGCTTACCTTCTTTTTCCAATAATTTAACGACTACATAGTCATAAAGGAGCATCGGAATAACCCCTAATAGTCCTGCCAAGACCATACCAATTAAACGCCCCGTACTTTGTTGTTCCATCGTGGAAAAAATATCCGCCCAGGTCATGCCTTGAGCGATATGTGTCACTTGGTTGGCCACGAAAACTAATACAGAACCAAGAAAAATTAGTTTCAATAATAAACTGTGTTCTTTCAACCACTGCGTTAGTTGGCTAATATTTTTTTTCATCTTATAGCCTCTTTCATATCTCTTTTCTATTCATTTAACTTTCGTTTTATCGATTTTCTTCCATGGTAGCCTATTTGCTGAAAATTTTCCAGCACGGCTAGACATTTTGGCTGAATCGTATTGTTTTATTGAAAAAAAAGAGTGAGAAAAAAATCTAAGACGATTTTTTTCTCACTCTTTTAACTGTATTTTTTACGCCACTACTTCTGCGATAATCTCAATCTCCACCAACACATCCATCGGTAATTTAGAGATTTCAATCGTTGTGCGTGCAGGATATTCCGCACTAAAATACTCAGCATAGACTTCATTGAATGCCGTGAAATCTGCCATATTTTGTAAATAGCATGTCGTTTTGACTACATGAGCAAAATCACTACCAGCTTCTGTTAAAATCCCTTGAATATTTTTCAGTACTTGATTGGTTTGTTCTTTAATCGTTGTACCAACCACCTTGCCTGTTTCAGGATCCAGTGGAATCTGACCAGAAGTAATCAATAAACCATTCACAATTTTTGCTTGTGAATATGGCCCAATTGCTTGTGGTGCTTGCTTTGTTTTAATTGTTTTCATTTCTTTTCCCCCAGTAAATGACAAGTTGTTACTTTTTGTTATTTTATTTGTTTCTATTTTTCCATTGTACTGCAACCATTTTCGGAATGCTATCTTTTCTCAATTATTCCCAAGCGCTGATGCTGTGCCATCCTTTTGTAAAACAGCTTCAAAACCTTGACGCATCCTTTCAAGTCCCTCGTGTAGTTTTGCTTGCGAACAGCCAATATTTAACCGTAAAAATCGTTGTCCATTACCGCCATAAATCGAGCCGTCCATAATGGCGACTTTCCCCACAGAAACTAAAGCCTCTTGTAAGCGGGCCACATCTGGAACTGCCGCTGATACATCCAACCACATTAAGTAAGTTGCCTCCAGCTCCGTCACTTTAATTTTTGGCAAATATGTCTGTAAAAAATCTTTCACGTAACGTTGGTTCTCCGCTAAATAATCATTCAACTCGTCAACCCAAGTACCACATTTTTGATAGGCCGTCATGGTTGCTAGCATTCCCAAAATACTTGTTGATGATAAACCATCGGCGTTTTTTAATTTGAGCTGAAAAGCGTCACGCAATTCGTTATCTGGAATTAAGGCGTAAGCAAAAATCAGCCCTGGAAAATTAAAGGTTTTCGTGCCACTGGTAATAATGGCAGATTTTTTATAATCAAATTGCGTAATTGGTCGATGAACATGGCCTTTATTAACGATATCCATATGAATTTCATCAGAAAGTAAAAACACATCATACTGTTGGCACAATGAAACTATTCGCTCTAATTCCCATTGCTCCCAAACACGTCCTGTTGGATTATGCGGGGAACATAAAAGCAAACAGCGATTTTCTGGTTGCGCTAGTTTTTTTTCTAAATCAATAAAATCAATGCTGTAGCGCTTCTCTTGATAAAGCAGTTCATTCGCCACTACTTGCCGCTTATTTTCCTGAATAACTTTAAAAAATGCATCATAGGCAGGTGTTTGTAAAATAATGCCCTCCCCTTCGTTAGTCAATAATTGAATCAAAGCAGAAATACCATAGATAACGGTCGGGGTATACATAATCCAGTGTTCTTCAATCTTCGTCTGGAATCTTGTCTGGTACCACGTTTGAATTGCTTCTTTTAATTGCGGATGGTTCCACCTCGTATAGCCAAATACTGGATGGTTCAAACGCTCCTGTAATGTTGCCAGAACTGCCTCTGGCACAGCAAAATCCGTATCGGAAATAGTGAAGGGAAGCAAGTCCGCTTCCCCAAATCGGTCTTCTACAAAATCCCACTGTGTACAATACGTTCCTCGTCGATCAATTGCTTTATCAAACGACACACTCTTCACCTTCTGTCTTTTTTCTAACCTAAAATCATCTCTAATTGATTACGGACCGTTGTCACTTTGGTTCCGATAATCACTTGTACATTCTGCGCATCTAAATGTACAACGCCTAAAGCCCCTAATTGCTTTAATTTGTCATCATCTACTTTATTAGCATCTGCTAACACTAAACGTAAACGCGTAATGCAATTATCAATAGCTTGAATATTCTCTTGCCCACCCAAAGCCGCTAAAATCCCAGGCGCATCATAGCCACCCGTTTTCTTATATTGAACTTCTTGATCGGTATATTCAGTCTCATCTAAGACCTTGTCTCGTCCAGGTGTTTTTAAATCAAAGGTTACAATGACTGTTTTAAAGACGAAATAATAAACAACAAACCAGATAGCGCCGACAATGAGAACCCACCACCATTTTGTATAAGTTCCTTGTAACAAGCCAAAAATAACAAAGTCCAGTAGCCCGCCATCAGTGTTCCCAATCACAACACCTAATAAAGCCATTACCATGAAACCTAGACCAGTCATAATGACATGAAACAGCCATAATAATGGACTAATAAATAAGAATAAAAATTCAATTGATTCTGTAATGCCAGTGATAGCCGTAGCAATTACACCCGAAAGGAGTAAGCCTTTAATCTTATGTCGATTCGCCGGAGCTGCAGTATGATACATCGCAAGTGCCGCCGCTGGTAAGCCAAAAATAAAGGTCGGCATTTTCCCTTGTGACAAGAAAGCTGTTGCGCTTGGTGAAATCGGTAAATTATTTTGCAATTCTGCATAGAAAATATTTAACGCACCAAACACTTCTTTGCCAGCCACCACCGCTGAACCCCCTGCTTCAGTAAAACGAATCATGGAAACCAAAATATGATGCAACCCAAACGGTAACAGTAGACGTTCCCCTGACCCAAACAGAAAAGGCCCAAAAATACCAGAACGTTGGATAAGTTGGCCAATCGCCATAATCATTAGCGCGAAAATTGGCCAAACTAACGGAATTACTAAGCCCACGAATGCCATCACTAATGAAGTAATAATTGGTACAAACCGTGCGCCAGAAAAGAAGGCAAAACTATCTGGTAGTTGCACCGTATAAAATCGATTATGCAACTTATAGACAATAAGCCCAGCGATAATTCCACCAAGAACACCCATTTCAATCGTTTGAATCCCAAAAACCATTCCTTGGCCGGCTTCCCGCAACTGCTCAGGATCCACGAGGCGATTCGTCTGCACTAAATAGAAATTAATCGCTAAATTCATCACCGTATAGCCTACGAAACCTGAAAACGCAGCAATTCCTTTTTCTTTCCGAACTAACCCCAACGGAATGGCCATTGCAAACATGACAGGTAAATAGGCAAACGCAAAACCACCAATTGTCGACATAAATTGGAAAATAATTTTTACTGCGGGCTTTCCTAAAAACGGGATCGTTTCAATCATGGATTCACTGGAAAAAGAACTTCCTAATCCCAACAAAATCCCCATAAAAGCTAATAAAGCCACTGGCAACATAAACGTTTTACCTAATCCTTGGAAAAACTCCCAGAAAGTCGCTTTCTTTTTCTTTACTGCCATTTCTTAACTCCTCCATTCATTCTTTACAAAACTAAAAATGATTGCGTTTACATTCATTGCCCTCATTATAACTAGCCCAAAACAAAGAAAAAAGAGGCTACACTCTTTCTGTATCCCCTTACATCATTTAGTATGGTGTTGCATAAAATTACCGCGGCTGCTTTGCCTCTGCATACATTAATAAAACCGTATCGAACAAACAAATGACAGCAATTCTTGAACTTAAATCTACGCGCTGATGATAACGTGTCGTCCCTTTGGCAAATAACGTCGTCGTCGACAATTTTTCCAAGGTGCTTCCTTTAGTCGAAATCAAACTAATCATCGGCACTTGCTGTTCCTGCGCTACACGTGCATACGCTAAAATCCCTTTAGTTTCTCCTGTATAACTGACAAAAATGGCTAAATCCTGTCCGTCCAGATTCTTAACTGCTGCCGCTTGTTCATCCCAATCAGATCGTGCATAGGCTTTTTTTCCTAAAAATGTTAGCTTTCGTGCAAAATCAGTACAAATAGGAAAACTGCCACCAACACCGAACACTTCAATCGTATTCGCACGCTCAATCATTTTAAGCATTTCCGCGACTTTGGCTTCATCCATTTGTTGAAAACTGTCTTGCACATTGGCGATCAACTGTTGCGTAATAGCTTGAAAACTACGACTATCGCTTTCTGTGCTCTCGCTCTGCACCGATTGGACGATCGCGTATTTTAATTCTTGGAAGCCTCGATAACCTAAGTGTTTTGCTGTCCGAGAAATAGTGGCTGTTGAGACAAACAACGCCTGCGCCACCTCATAAATGGTTTGTGAACTAATTTCCGTCATATGCGTCAAAATATAATCCAGTACTTGATTTTCAATTTTACTTAAATGATTTCGTTTCTTTTCTAACAAAGCGATTAATCCCTCAGTCGTCATCCAATCCCTCACTTTAAATCCTTTTTTATAATTATACACCAGAATATTCTGATTATTTCAATAAGAAAGTCCAAAATAACCAACAGCGGCTCCATCATTCGCCAGAGAAAAAAATCAGCCTTCCGATGGAGGTGCTTGTTGCGCGTTCTTGCTATACTCTGTATATAGAAAACAGGAAAAATTTGGAGGTAGTACGTATGAATAATCAACGACCAATGTTTATAAATATTCTTTTAGTGGTCCTTTTATTTTTAGTTGTCGGTTCACTCTTTAGTGCCGTTGTCGGTATCGTGGGAAGCTTATTGTGGCTAGCAGTAAAAATTTTAGTTCCCGTAGCGATTATCGTGTGGCTTGTTCGAACAATTTCGGGAAATAATGGCAACTGCCGCCGTCGTTATTAAAAAAAAAACAGGTTTTCCTTTTCGGAAAACCTGTTTTTTTACTTCTTTTATCTAAAAGCATATACAATATTGCTAATACCAAACATCATAAAGTAGAAGCCAACTAAGAAGCTTAGAGTTAATGCTGAAGACAATGGATTAAATAATAACATTACACCTAAGATAATCCCTAAAACGTCAACAATTAATGTGAACCAGAAGTAACCTGTGCTTACTCGTTTAGCAAAATCTAAAGTAAATAAGCCGAAAATTGAGTCGAATAAAAACCAAATTGCAAAAACAAATGGTAACACAGCGACACCAATATTTAAGTTAAACAATAAGTAAACACCAATTAGGATATCAATAATCCCTAAGATGATTGGTGCATAAGCTTTGTAGCCTAGCAATTCTTTCATACGATTACGTACAAAAATTTCGAAAATCCCTTTAATAATAGCAAAAATCGCAAAAACCATCACAATGGCAATTAAATTACCGGCAGGATTTTGGAAAGAAATTAATGCAGTCAGAACAAATAGAATTCCTAATACTAATGAACCCCAGTCCATTCCATGATGTTGTCGTTGTTCCATGACACTCACTCCTCTATAAAATAATTTATTACACTTATTATGTTACTACTATTTTACAAGGTGTCAAATATTTTCATCGTGCTTTCTGAAAACCATTTCAATGATAACTCCATTAAAAACAACGTATCACTTGATTGTCTCTTTTTTGGTGCAAAATTGTGCCTTTTTTGTATAAATAAGTCCCTCGTTTTCCCACAAAAAAACCGCTACTTTTTCATCTAGTTTATAAAAAAGTAACAGTTATAAATTATTTTTTCTTTTTCCCAATCGAGAGAATCCCTCTTTTTATGACATCAAAGAAACTCAAAGATTGGACCATATGATCCGGGTCAACATATTCACGAATAGCTCGTAACACTCGCTTCGGCTCTTTTGAAGCAAACGTATACGTCCCATTTTTCTTGGTTTGAATCGCATAACGAGGAATCCATTTTCCTTTGAACATTACTGAAGCCAACACGTAATCGACTTCTTCCCACGGAATTTGGATAAACTTACGTGGATCTTTGGCATGGTAAAATTCAAACCCGCGGTCACCTATCATAATTTGTCCATAATCTGTTAATCCTGTAAATGCCGTCGCATCTATAACTAAATCAACTTTTGTGTTTAATGATTGTACCATGTTATCTGCTCCATTTCATTCGACTAATTCCTCTTTATTATACGTTTCTTTCCTGATCGAAACAAACAAAATTACATCTTTGTTTAAAAAAGCGGAAGAAAAGTTTCTCGACTTCTCTTCCGCTTTTTTTGATTAGAAGTAATAAACTTACCTCATCATTCTTATAATAAGCCGATTAAGTGGCCGACTACGCCGACTACGAATAAACCAAGAATGATAACGATTGGGCTAACTTTTTTCTTCAATAACCACATACATAAGAATGTAAGTAGTAATGGTGCTAGACCTGGAATCAATTGATCTAGGTTATCTTGTAAAGTAGTAACTTTCGTTGGTGAAAGCGCCAAGCCTTGGTTCACTTGTTCAAAGGCTTTATGCATTCCTTCACCGCCAGCAGGAAGTTTATCCCACTCGATATAAGCACCTTTGTCTAACTTAACTTGTGAAACAATTGGTAAGAACTTAATCGATACCCAACGTTGAACCAATGCGGCCAGTACGAACATCCCTAAAATAGAAGCACCTTTTGTAATATCTTGTAGTAAACCACCTGAAAGGTCATCAGTAATTTTAGAACCTGCTTTGTAACCAAACTCTTGTGTATACCACATGAATGACCAACGAATTAAGTTCCAAGCAACGAAGAATAAGATTGGGCCTAAGATGTTACCACCCATTGCTAAGGAAGCACCTAAAGCGCCTAACATTGGACGAACAGTAAACCAGAAAACTGGGTCACCGACACCGGCTAAAGGACCCATCATCCCAACTTTAACCCCTTGAATCGCTACGTCATCAACTGGTGCGCCATTGGCACGTTCTTCTTCCAAAGCTAATGTTACACCAAGAATTGGTGAGGCAATGTATGGGTGTGTATTAAAGAACTCTAAGTGACGTTTTAACGCCGCTGAACGTTCTTCTTTCGTTTTATATAATTTTTTGATTGCTGGAATCATTGAGAATGCCCAGCCGCCGTTTTGCATACGTTCATAGTTCCAAGAACCTTGGATAAATGTTGAACGCCAAGCTACAGCTAAACGATCTTTTTTAGTTAATTGAATTTTTTCTGCCATTTTCTTTGCTCCTCCTTCAGAATTAGTAGTCGTTTAAAATATCGCCTAATGGGTCGCCAGAGTTGCCTCCGCCATTTGAGTTAGAAGAACCGCCCATTTTAGATAAGTTCAAGTAAATAAGAGCTAAAGCGACACCTAAAGCACCTAATGCGATTAATGTTAATTGAGAAATCGCTGCGACTACGAAACCGATAATGAAGAATGGCCATACTTCTTTTGTTGCCATCATGTTGATTACTAATGCATAACCTACGGCAACGACCATACCACCACCGATAGCCATACCATCAGTTAACCAAGCTGGCATTGATTCTAAGAAATTACGAACAGTGTCAGCAGGAATGAATAGTAAAGCACCTGCTGGAATCGCAATACGAATACCTTGTAAACATACAGCGAAAATGTGTAACATTTCAACTTGTTTAATGTTGCCTTTTTCAGCAGCCGCGTCCATCATGTGAACGATTGGCACCGCAACTGTCCGAACGATCATTGTTAAGAACAAACCTGCAACCGCTAAAGGAACTGCGATAGCAATCGCTGAAGGAACACCTTTAACACCTTGGCCACCTAAAACTAAAATAATTGCTGAGGCAACAGATGCTAAAGCGGCATCCGGTGCAACGGCAGCCCCGATGTTCGCCCAACCTAACGCGATCATTTGTAAAGTACCACCTAAAACAATTCCGGCTTCTAAATTACCAGTAACTAATCCGATTAATGTACATGCTACTAACGGTTGGTGGAATTGGAACTCATCCAAAATCCCTTCCATACCAGCTAGAAAGGCAACGAGTAAAACTAAAATAATTGATATAACAGACATGATAAGCCTCCTATTTTGATTTGTATTTGGCGAGTTACGCGTTTGCTAACTCATTTTTTGCTTTTTTCAAAATTTCGTCCATATTCGCTTTTGAATCATTTGGCACTTTACGCACATCAAATTTGATGCCTTTGGCTTTTAATTCATCAAACGTATCAACGTCTTCTTGACCCATTGATAATACTTTGCTTACAACGACTTTTCCAACAGAGTGAGCCATTGAACCAACGTTTACTTCTGGGATTTCTACGCCGCCTTCAACCACTTTTAAGACGTCTTCAGGATTTTCAAATAATAATAATGCTTTTGTATTGCCAAAACGTGGATCTTTCGCTACTTCAATCATTTTACTGATTGGAATAACATTGGCTTTTACTCCTGGAGGAGCTGCTTGTTCGATTAATTTCTTACGTAAGTCATCTTTTGCAACGGCATCAGAAACAACAATAATTCTGTTTGGTTGTGTTGCTTTTGTCCAAGCTGTTGCTACTTGACCATGTAATAAACGTGAATCAATACGTGCTAGCACAAATTTAATTTTGCCATCGCCAACAACTGTACCTGGTGGTAACGAACCTTTTGGCTGTGCATCTTCTGTCGCAGCAGCTTTTGGTGCTTCTGCTGGTTGTAACTCTTCTGGTTTAACTTTGACACCATCTTTTGCTGTTTCAAGAATGTGTGTCGCAATTTCTTGTGCTGATTCCATAGAGAAACGAGAAGCATATGCTTCAATAACCATTGGTAAGTTCATACCTGCAACGATTGCCCATTTGTCTTTATGATCTTCTAACAATGAGTTCGCTTGGTTAAATGGTGTTCCTCCCCATAGGTCAACTAAAAATAGTACTTCGTCTTGATTGTCAAACGATGCAATGGCTTCTTGCATTTTTGCTTTTACATCATCGGGACCTTCGCTAGGCATTAACGTAACTGCTTTTACATTTTCTTGTTCGCCAAAGATCATTGCACCAGATTGCAAGATCCCTTCAGCAAATTCACCGTGACTTGCTAGGATAATTCCTACCATTTTTATACCTCCTGTATAATTGATGTTTTTTTTCATGGTTGTACTGCTAAACGCTTTCACTTTTTGAAAAAAATCAGATAAATCAGATTCTGACAAAAATAAATGAAAAAATTTCAATAGTTCTTGATTTTTTTCAACATCAGCACTTGCCTTTATCAATACAGTTCATGAAGCAATGATGTTGGTCCTAGGCCACCACATCCTTTCAATGTCTTTCGTCTGTAAAAATTAACGTCAGCTGGCGTTATTTTCTTTGCTACGCTCTTTTTTCAGTAAATCCATCAAATTCACTTGGCTGTCTGCTGCGACTTTTCGAATTTCCAATTCAATACCTTGTTCATTTAAAAACAGAAATGCTTTTAAATCGTTGGCATCCACTGCGACTGCATTCGTAATCATTCGCTTGCCTGTACTGAAACTCATTCCGCCAATATTCACAGAAGTTAGTTGTACACCGCCTTCGACCACTCGTTTCACGTCCAAAGGATTAGTGAATAACAACATGGCTCGAAACGAATCAAAACGAGGATCAGGGTAAACATCAATCATTTTTTGAACAGTGATGACATTTACTTTGACACCAGGTGGAGCAGCTTGAACCAACAAGGCTTTTCTCAAATTGTCATGAGCAACGGAATCACTAACCACTAAAATGCGATTAATGTTCGTCAATTTTGCCCAAACAGTTGCTACTTGGCCATGAATTAATCGATCATCAATTCGAGCTAAACGAATATCCATTACCATCGGGAATGCTCCTTTAAATTCATTTTTAAAGGTTAGGACCTTTGTCTTTTTACTTAAAAATTTTAGGTAAAAAGGGACACCTTATTATAAGCAATTTTCGTGCCAACTTTAGTGTATCGGTTCGAAACCTAGAAAATTATAGGTTTTTTTAAGAAAATCAAAAAATCGATACACTAATAAATAGTGTATTGATTTTTCTGTATTAATCTAGTGTATCAATTTCGGTGATTTTATCTTCGATACACTGGGCATTTTTGACTAACTGTGCGATAAAATAAACTTCTTCTGCTGGAACATCCATATTAAGAGCTTCTTCCATAGTCTCAATTGAGGCCACAATCACTGGATAAATTGGTTCTTGAACCAATCGACCAAGTTCCTTTTCTGAAACCGTCAGTGTATCATTCCGTAAAATACGCTCCAACATGCCCGATGTGTGCATAATCAAATTGATGTAAAATGTGTACTCTTCTGGCATCGCTAATTGGGTTTGGATATTTTTAGCGAATGACCACAACAGATCAATGATTTTTTTTCCATTAATGAAAGTGAAACTTTGCTCCATATATTTTAGACAAATTTCTTTTGCTGCCGCTTCGTCCAACGGCTTATTCATTACTTCTTCTTTCCGCTCTGCTAGTAATTGCTGAATAATTTTTTCTGCTTCACCGGAAAAGAAATTTTCCATGGAAATATAAGGAACTCCAATTTTGGGATTGGTAATCCCAGTTGTCGCAATAATTTCATAGTCTTCTTGAATTTTAGGCAAGACTTCTTTCATATTTACAATGGACAAAGGAATCACTTCTAAATGCCAGTCTATTTGTGGCAAGACAGCTTCCTCAATAAGCTCTTTCATTCGGCGCGCAGTTCCTTCTCCAGAAGCGCAGATAGCAATAATTGCTCTTGTTTTCCAATTTTCAATGATTTGTTTCGTTTCACTTTGGCGAATATCGGCATAGCCATGAAAGTTTTTTAAAGACTCGTGAAGTGTTTCCAATTGCGTATCAATTAATGCGGTTTTGCGGGCCGCTTCAAGAACAATTGGCGTGGTCACCATGTCTACTGTCCGCACATCAATGCCTGTCTGGCGTACAATTTCTTCTGAAAACGTACTTAATGAACCCATGTCCACTAATAATAGTACGCCATTTTCTTCATTCACTTCACCAACTGCTTCAACGATTTTACGCAAAGCTTCTTTCGGTGGCATATCTAAAGGCATATCCACAGCCTTCAAATTATCAACATTTAACAATTGAGAAACCACTTGTACCATACTGCTAGCGGTACTATTTCCGTGCGCAGCCACGACAATGCCAATCCGGCCAGCCTCAGGATTTTCTCTTAAAGAAATGAGCAAAACAGCTAAATAGTAACTTTCAGATTCAGGAATCTCCATCTGATAACTACTTTCAATAATATTTTTAATTTCTTTTGCTGTTTCAAACTCTGTTGGATAATCTAAAACCATATTTCGAATACTTTCATTTAAAGGATGCTTAGGATCTTTGCCTAATTGGATGCGTTTCAAGAAAGAACTAATGTGTAAACTCATTGCATAAATAAAGTTGGGTTGAAACGAATACGATAACCGCTTCGCTGCAAAATTATAAATTTTCTTAGTGACATCAATAATTCGTTGGTCAACAATTTCAGCCAATTTATTTTCTGTATCAAAGGTGAACCCATAATCTTTGTAGAAAGATTTTAAATGAACATTGATATCCGTTGTAATAAAATTATTAATTAGTTCTTGGTCCAAGCCGTCTGCTTTTAAGAGAGCCGCTTTATCTCCAATAATCTCATATAGATTGTAAGGCAATTCATAGGCATCTGACTGAATAGCTACTAAAGATTCATTTGGTGATACCACTAATTGCGGTTCCAGATATTTCGATAACTCCGACAATACTTCTCGATTACTGGCAAGTTGCATAATGCCTTCTTTGATATTGTCCGTTAATTCGTCCATCGTAATCATTAATTCCTCTTGTTCCATCTGATTAAGGAACCCTCGCGCAGTCACAAGTTGCACATTCGATTTTAGCTGACCGACATTTCCATAAGAAACACTTCCAATTAACGCTTTGACCACATCTTCTGACAAAGAGATTCGCCGTTGAATCCGCGCTGCTTCCATTGAAACCATCACTTTTAGGAGGTCAATTTTTTCTTTCGCAGGACGGTCACTAAAGTTCGGTAATTGAATGATAATCGGAATGCGTCGCACAAAAGTATTCAATAAAGAAGAAGTAGGATTCTCCGTCGTAGCACAAATAATCCGAACATCCGCATGATGTGATTTCACTGTTTCACCTAAACGCGCGTACACGCCGTGATCCATAAAATAAAAAATCATTTCTTGTCCTTCGGGTGGTAACCGATGTACTTCATCTAAAAACAGAATGCTGCCATCTGCTTCATCAATAATCCCTTCTTTCGCTTTCGTAGCGCCTGTGAAGGCCCCTTCTACATACCCAAATAAATGCGACATCAAAAGTTCTGGATTATGCGCATAGTCTGCACAGTTAAACACCACAAACTCTTTTTCTTTGGCCACAATTTGGTTCAGCTTCGCAAATTGAAACATGGCATGAGCAAAATAAGTTTTCCCAGAACCTGTTGGTCCAGTAATTAAACAATTCAAGCCTTTTGGCGGATATAAAATCGCTGCTTTGGCTTGTTCCACCGGCGTTTTCATGCTCCCAGCTGAACCGATAATTTTTTTAAAAATATCTTCAACTTCTGGGGTTTTGCTGGTCGTGACTACTGGTTCAACCAATGGTTCGATAAAAGCTTTTGTGGAGTGATCCATTGATTTTTCCCGATAACTTTTAACTGGCTTGGTTAATGGTCGATGCTGAAACGCCACCTGCGCGACATATTTTACTGGACGACCAGATAATTTTTTCAAACGCCCTTCACGAACCAGTTGATTCAAATCTTTACTAGCATTGGTCCGCTGAATGTTTAAACGTTCTGAAATTTCTTGTGTCGTGACTCCCGCATCACTTGTTAAGGTCATTGGCGTTAAATTCTTCGTTTGCTCTTTAACATATTGATAGATTTTTTCAATCCGCTTCATTTTTGATGGCTCCTTTAATCGATACACTAATTAAATTACATGATACAGTGTATCATTAAAAAAATACACTAAAAACCCTTTCATGAAAAAAATTTCTGTTTCACATGAAACATTTTAAAAAAGCGCCTTTTTTCTATAAAAAACCCACCTTTTTATTCGTTTCTGTAAAAAGATTGAAACTCCTTGAAAAAAGGTTCTGTAGCCGATATAATGCAGAGAGGTTCAAGAATATATTAAAAGCGAGGAAAACAATTGATTACTGTTAATGATGTAAGTTTACAATTTCCAGATCGTAAACTTTTTGAAGAAGTGAATATTAAATTTACTCCTGGCAACTGTTACGGCTTAATCGGCGCAAACGGTGCAGGAAAATCAACGTTTCTTAAAATTTTATCAGGTGAGATTCAACCGACAACTGGCGTGGTTTCAATGGGTCCTAATGAGCGACTAGCAACGCTGAAACAAAATCACTTTGACTACGAAGACTACACTGTTTTAGAAACTGTAATTATGGGACATAAACGTCTTTACGAAGTAATGAAAGAAAAAGATGCTATCTATATGAAAGAAGATTTTTCAGATGAAGATGGGATTCGTGCCGCAGAACTAGAAGGCGAATTTGCTGAACTTGACGGTTGGGAAGCAGAACCTGAAGCAGCTGTTTTACTCCAAGGGCTAAACATTCCAGAAGAATTACATGATCAAAAAATGAGCGAATTAACAGCTGGTCAAAAAGTCAAAGTATTATTAGCTCAATCTCTTTTTGGTAAACCAGATGTCTTACTATTAGACGAGCCGACAAATGGTTTAGATACCCGCTCAATCAATTGGTTAGAAGAATTTTTAATCAACTTTGAAAATACCGTTATCGTGGTTTCCCATGACCGTCATTTCCTAAACAAAGTCTGCACTCACATGGCAGATTTAGACTTTAGTAAAATCAAACTTTACGTTGGTAACTATGATTTCTGGTTGGAATCAAGCCAACTAGCGACAAAATTGCAAGCACAATCTAATGCCAAAAAAGAAGAACAAATCAAAGAATTACAAGACTTTATCGCTCGTTTTAGCGCCAATGCCTCAAAATCAAAACAAGCAACGTCTCGTAAAAAAATGTTAGATAAAATTACCTTAGATGACATTCAACCTTCCTCTCGTCGTTATCCATTCGTTGGTTTTACACCAGAACGTGAAATCGGCAATGACTTATTACAAGTTGAAAATGTCTCTGTAACGATTGATGGCAAAAAAATCTTAGATAATATCTCGTTCAACTTAACAAAAGATGATAAAGTGGCATTCATCGCTGACTCAGACATTACAACGACTACGTTATTCAAAGTGATTATGGGCGAAATTACTCCCGATACAGGTTCTGTTCGTTGGGGCGTTACAACTAGCCAAGCTTATTTACCAAAAGACAACAGCAAAGACTTTGAAGAGCCATTAACCATTTTAGATTGGTTACGTCAATTTGCTGGTAAAGAAGAAGATGACAATACGTTCTTACGTAGTTTCTTAGGTCGGATGTTATTCTCTGGTGAAGAGGTACTAAAACCAGTCAATGTTCTTTCCGGAGGCGAAAAAGTGCGTGTCATGCTTTCAAAATTAATGCTTTCCAAAGCCAATGTCTTAGTTTTAGATGATCCAACGAACCACTTAGACTTAGAATCAATCACTGCATTAAATGATGGGTTGATGGCTTTCACTGGTTCAATTCTTTTTGCTTCACATGACCACCAATTTATCCAAACATTAGCGAACCGAATTATTGCTGTTTCTGATAAAGGGGTCATTGATCGGGCAGAAACAACCTATGATGAATTCTTGGAAAACCCAGAAATTCAAAAACAAATGGACGTTTTATTCAGTTCAGATTATTAAAAAAATAGAGAAGTCATTAAAAGCTAGGGTTCCATAAAACACTATTTAATAAGAACACTATTTTAATAGAAGAACTTGAGAAACTCTACGGCTAAACTTACAGGACTTGTTTAAAAAGCAAGTCCTGTTTTTCTTTTTATTAAACATAGCCTGATATAATAAGATTAAACGAAAGTGTTAACTTTCATAAGGACAAATAAAAATACTGAATAAGATGGACTCGCCCATACTAAAAAAAGACTTTCTCTTTCGAAAGTCTTTTTTTAGACTATTTAAGATATAATTTAAATTTAGTACAAAATCATATCCTACTTATGATTTCAAGCATTTTAGTTATTGAAAAATTTAATTCGTCATCGGAAAAACTATTATTAATATTTTCAGGATGATGAATCACATTTCTTATATAAACCGGAAGAGTTACCAATACATTATGTGTGGTTCCATTCTTTAATAATTTCAAGTAATGTTTGTTTCTGACAAGCCCCTCATTAACTAGCCAATCATCAAACTCTTTTTCGTAATAATATTTACTGTTTTTTCCAATAGCATACAATTGTAATTCTCCATATAGTTTATTATGATTGATAATAAAGTCTTTTTTATCAAATTCCTCAATATCTTGATAAGATGCCCAGCCACTTTCAATAATATCTATATATTGCCACTCAAGATTATACTTCAAATTTTCACTATTTTCACAAAATAATCTTAATAAAATATACGGATCTAGCGATTCAATTAAGAAATCATCTAAGCTATAATAATGATTATAATCTTCCATTTTATTTGAAATATTCAATTTCTTAAATTTATTATTACGCTCAATTATGAAACATAAATATTCCCTAAAACCATTTAAATCATCATTTAAACTAAATATATAGTCATCAGAAACTAAGTTTAAGTCAATGCTATTTACTATATCCAGCAAGAGTTCAAACGGTAATGTTAAATCATTAACCCTATTCCAGCTAGTCAATTGATTCTTGTATCTTTTTTTTGTTTCAGCAAATGAATAGCCCAAGTTATCTAACCTGAACTTTACTTTAGCTAAGTTAGCTGAATAGCCTTCTTTGTTTTCTATTATATTGTTTGCATATTCGTACTGAATTTTCTTTTTACTATTCGGTGGAAATAACCAAGAATGTTTCTGGAAATGATTATTTTTCCCCAAATCAATACAAGTTTTATTAACCATTAATTGTATATAGGTACCCATATCATGCTCCTTAAAGATTTTTCTTATTTGATATTAGGATTAGAACATTTGTAAATTGTCCAATCATTGAAGGCCTGTTCGCTTTTTTCATAAGTACTTGATTGAATGGCTAAGCATAATAGTTTTGAAGGCCTACTAAAACCAACATAAACAACCTTACGACTTTTTTCGTGTAGCAAGCTACTATTCTTTTTTAGTTTCTTGTTGTTTAACAATGGCAACACACGTTTGATATCCGAAGAGTTACTTGTTTCTGTTTCAAGATATAAAGTGGCTAAGTGAGTCTCTCCTTTAGTTTTATATATTGTCTCAAAGATTATTTTCAAGTCATCTTCAACGTAATCAACGCTTTCATTATTTTTTTCTGCTTTACCAGAGGTTAGATACTTTTGAACAGTTTCATATTGAAACTCATTTTCATCCAATACCTTTTTTATATGATCAATGATTAGTTTATAAAGAATAGTGTTATTAAAATCTATATTAGTTAATGTTAATAGAAAATCTTTGTAGCCTTCTGTCTGATCTAATAAATATTGTTTAATGCTAGATTCTGAATACAATCCACCGGTATTGGTTCTCTTGCCACACAAAATAAATATTTTTTTGAAAATGCTTATCATTGAACTATGAACACTTGCTAAATTACCATTAAGTAATGCTTCCTTAATTGATTCTATACAAGTTGGAAAACTATCTGAGTTAGTATCATTACCAGTTTTTAACTTATATTTTTTCCAATAATCAGAAATAGTCAATCCAGTACTATTTTTTATCATTCCAATAGCTTTGATAGGGTAAGAAGAGGAAGAACATAGTATTTCATTTTCCTTAATAATTTTAGCAAACGTTGGAACTACCTCATCAATACAACTATCATCAAATACAATTAAACACGGATTTATAGAGCTATCTGTGACTAATGAATCTATTTTTTCATGATTTGTACGTAACTTAACTACCTCATTAGCAATAGCTTGATGGTATCTATTTGAACCTCTCATATGCAAAGCATTTGTGTCAGCAACCCAGATTGAACTTTGCTTATTTTGGCTACTAAAAATTGCTTGATCCATGTCACCAATTTTTTGTACCGTAATATTAGAACTGTTAAAAATTGTATCCAATACATTTCTTTGTACTTCATCACAATCTTGATATTCGTCAATAAAAACATAAGAAAAACGCTTAGAAAGTATATTATTTAATTCCTCTCCAAAATGTTTAGAAGCAAGATTTGCAAAAAGGTAAGTATCATTGAAATTAGTTATTCCTTTTGTCAATAAAAAATTCTTTAAATTAGCAAATTGTTTCGCACTTTCACTATCTTTATTCGTAATTATTTTTTCTTTGTAGAGCAGATTTTTATCTGAATCAGATTTCAGATCTTTTACATAGTCAACTGGACTTGAGATATGTTGAAGGTTTTCAGCTTTTTTATTAATGAATGAGTAGAAGATACCAAAACTAGGATAATTAGCTTTGGCAGTTTCCCAAAGAATATTTGAATAACTTTCTTGGTCCAATATAGAAATTTGTTCAGAAGTAAATCGTGTGAGATATGGAAAAACTACAAATTTATCAATAAAAGATTGAATTGTTCCTATGAAATTTGGATATGAATTTAGTTCGCCAATTTTTTTGTCAAATTTATCTTGTATTTCATTTATTGCCACATTTGTATGTGAAAGCACACACACGCCAGAATTATGTTTTAAGGGGTAATGGTTGGTAACGCTCAATAATTTGGCTAAAAGTAAGGTAGTTTTACCGCTTCCTGGACATGCAATTATTTCTGTAGAATCTAAACATTTTATTAATTTTATTTGTTCTTCAGTGAAATTACAGCCAGAAGGCAAAAGTAGCTCTTCACAAATTTGAATATCGTCATCTGTAATGTTCATGAATCTAATCTTTACCTGCTGAGTAATCAATTGCTTTTACTATATAACCTATATATTTATCTTTTCGCAATTTCTTAGCAAGCTCCTCCTTTTTCTGAGTATCGATTTTCTTTTGAGATAAATTAAGATCAAACATTTCTTCTTTTTTTGTGGTTGTGGTAACGATTTGATATTCTAACAGACTTGCTAAACATTGTGCAGTTATTGCTTTTGAAATGTTTTTTTCTAACAAAGTATTATTATATATTTCGTATGCTATACGATAATCGCTCCAACCTTTACTAGTCCAAGAAGATAAATTTTCCTTTACAATATTGTCTACTTCTTCTATTTTTTTAGCCGTTAAAGCATATTTGTTACTATTTGCAATTTTTTCAGCATACAAAATTGATTTATACAACTCCTCTTTTAGACAACTTAACGCAAGAGAAAATTCTAATGTCCAATGTGGTGAAATAAAAGTCTTTACCGTACCCTCTGAATAATTTGAAGTAATTTCAGAATTCTTTTGTTGTGTTAATTCAAGTTTAATATCTAATTCTTTCTTTTCTTGGTCCCATTTAGGTTTAATGTCTACATCAGTAATAATAGATACAGGCATCAGTATCTCTGGCTGTTTCTTCTGTAAAAATATTTTTGAATAACGTAAAAATGCTATACTGCCAACATTTACTAAGCTTACTCCATATTGTGATAAGTTGGAATCTATTATTTTAGCGATTGTTGGTAGAAGTAAGTTTTCCGCATCACCTTCCACCATGATTACACCTTGAGAAAAAAACATATTTGCTTTAGAAGATTCTAAGAATCTTTGCAAAAAGAGATAGTCCCCTTTGTCTAATTTCGTATTCTCGGGCGCTAAAGAATATACTTTTGAATTTTTACATATCAAAGCATTTTTTATATTAATTTCGGATGATAATGTGGTGCTGTGTGTAGATAAAATAAATTGAATACCTGAGTCGTCGAACTCATTTTGTATATATTCAATTAATCGTAGTTGTGCTTGTGGATGTAAGTGGGATTCTATTTCTTCAATTAAAGCTAGCTTTATTCCTTCGTCATCATATTGCCCAAGTAAAAGTAATTCAGCTGCTATAAAAAGTAAGTTTTGAACTCCTAAACCTGGTTTTATTTCAGAAAGATTGAGAGATAGACTCTCTAATATAGATTTTAATTGAAGGTTTGATGTTACAAAGCTAGGTTCTATTCTAGACTGTTTCTCTAAAAAAGCGGCAACATTACTTTTTAGGGTTTGTAAAACCACATCATCATCATTTATAAAATACTGATCAATTTCTTTATTCGCTTTTTTTATTATCTCAACTAGTTTATGATTTTCTTTTTCTTGAAATGATTTATGGTTATATAAAATTTGAGACAGTCTGGAGCCTTTTCTTGAAGCCATTTCTCTTTCAGCATCTCTAAGCGGTTTCAAATAAGTACATTTCAATAACTCACGGGCTTTTCCGTCCATTTTATTTCCATCACCAATCATCCCGGCACGCAAATCGGTGAATATTCTATTTTTTTCTTTCCAAGCTTTAAATGTTAGTTTCAAGTTATATATAGTTTTGCCAGCATCATTTTTTTCGAATTGAAGCCATTCAATAAAATTCTTCGCTTCCTCAACAGAAAAATCTGATAAAATACATTCAATTTTAATTATTTCTGAACTATTACCAGCCGAGTCTAAATAAAAATCGTCTTCTGTAATACGTATGTACTCATTACTCTGTGTCTGTAACACAATTTTTATAGCATCGATAATTGTACTTTTTCCTGAATCATTTTCTCCAATCAATACATTTACACCATTATGAAATTGAACCTCTAACCCTGGTGAATCATCTTTACTAGAAAATTGTCTAAAATTCCATATTTTTAATTGTTTCAATATCATACTGATCAATCCCGTCTTTTTAGTATACAATAACTATATTATACTATATGAATAAGAAAATAAGAGGTATAAATATTAGTACAAATGAACCTACGACAGTTACCAGTTAAACACTATTTAATAAAAACTATATTAAGATAGGATAACTTGAAAAACCTACGGCTAAAAACCAGGACACACAAAAGCGAATAACCTTTTATTTTCTTTTTTCACCAAAAGAAAACACAGCAATACAACCTATTCCAGTATGACTAGTAATGGTGGGTCCTAGAGGATAAATCAGTATCTCATTAACTTCTATTTCTTTTTCAATTAATTCTTTGACTTTTTCCGCGTCATCTTTCGTTCCTGCATATGCAATCAATAGTGTTTGTTTCATTGGCTCTACAATGCCTTGAATCGTTTCTTGCGCAATCTTTTGCAAGGACTTGTTTCGTCCACGAGTTTTACCAACGGATGCTAGTTTGCCTGCCGCATCCACGCGAATAATTGGTTTAATGTTCATTAAGCCACCAAGTGCTGCCGCTGTTTTAGAAATCCGTCCGCCACGTTCTAAATGTTTTAAATCATCTACCGTTACCCACGAGTGAAGTTTCATTTTTTGCTCTTCAAGATAGGCAACAACTTCTCCTAATGAATGACCATCTGTTTGTAATCGAATGGCTTCTCGGACTAACATCCCTTGACCTAAGCTAGCTGCTTTTGTATCAATAATATGAATTTCTACATTATCGTACTCTTCTTTTAACATCTCTACTGATTGCAACGCACTTTGATAAGAGCCACTTAACCCAGATGAAAAAGCTAAATAAATCACCGGTAACCCTTGCTCCACAAAAGGACGGAAAAATTCATTGTAGCGTCCCACATTAACTTGAGAGGTAGTGGGCATACTTCCATTTTTAATAGCCGTTAAGAAGTTCTGATAATCAAACGTTTCACCTAAATCATCGCGATATTCTTTCCCGTCAATTTGAATATTCATGCTAATAAAAGGTACTTGGTTTTCTTTTAAGTATGTATACGGCAAGTCACAACAAGAATCTGTCACTAATTGATAATTCACGGACAATTGCCCCCTTCATGTTTTCTTTTATTTTACCATAGTTTTTCATTTTTATATAAAATTAAAAAAGAACGTAAAGGCTGAATTGGCATAAGCCATCCTTTACGTTCTCTTAAAAATCTGCTTAAATTTGTGCCCAAACGCTTTCTAAAACGTTCGTTTGGTTACGGTCTGGACCTACAGAGAATGTTGAAATGCGCACACCAACTAATTCTGAAATCCGATGCACGTAGTTACGAGCATTAGCTGGTAAATCGGCTAAAGTTTTGCAACCAGTGATATCTTCAGACCAACCTGGTAATTCTTCATAAACTGGTTTACAGCGGCTTAATTCTTTCAAGCTTGCTGGATAATGATAAATTAATTCACCATCAAGTTCATAAGCTGTACAAATTTTCACCGTTTCTAAACCACTTAACACGTCAATCGAGTTTAATGACAAGTTCGTAATCCCTGATACACGTTTTGAATGACGCATAACTACTGAATCAAACCAACCGACACGACGCGGACGTCCTGTTGTTGTTCCGTATTCTTTACCGACACGACGAATGGTTTCTCCTGTTTCATCAAATAATTCTGTTGGGAATGGGCCGTCACCGACACGTGAAGTGTACGCTTTGCAGACACCAACCACTTTATTAATTTTTGATGGACCAACGCCACTACCGATAGTTACACCACCAGCTACTGGATTAGAGGAAGTAACAAATGGATAGGTTCCTTGATCGATATCCAACATGACACCTTGTGCCCCTTCAAATAAAACCCGTTTTCCAGCATCTAATGCATCGTTTAAAATAACCGAAGTATCTGTAACATATTGTTTAATTTGTTGTCCGTATTCATAGTATTCTTCAAAAATATCATCAAATTCAATGGCTTCGCTATCAAACATTTTAACGAATTGACGATTTTTTTCTTCTAAGTTAATTTGCAAACGTTCCGCAAAAATTTCTTTATCCAATAAATCAGCGATACGGATTCCCACCCGTGCTGCTTTATCCATGTAGGCTGGGCCAATTCCTTTAATCGTTGTCCCAATCTTGTTTTCACCTTTCGCATCTTCTTGCAATTGATCCAATTTAATATGATACGGCAAGATGACATGGGCACGATCTGAAATACGTAAATTATCAGTGGCAACATTATTTTCTTTTAAATAAGCTAATTCTTTTACTAAAGATTTTGGATTCACAACTACGCCGTTACCAATTACACTAATTTTTTCTTTATAGAAAATCCCTGAAGGAATTAAATGTAATTTATACGTTACGCCGTCGAATTTAATGGTATGTCCGGCGTTATCTCCGCCTTGGTAACGAGCGATCACTTCTGCGTTTTCACTTAGAAAGTCTGTAATTTTTCCTTTACCTTCGTCGCCCCATTGCGTTCCAACAACTACTACTGATGACATTCGAACACCTCGTTCATAATTTTTTTGTCCTGAATCATTGTACCAGTAAAACCAGTCCCTTTCAAGGGTAAAAATCGAATATTCTTTCACAATCAAAAGCGTTTCTGTCAAAAATACGAACATTTTTAGTTATGTTTTTGTAAAATAATAAAATATACGAATATTGTTCGTGTTTTACTCTCTGATTTTAATCCCTTAATAAGCAAAAAAACGAACTCAAAAAATGAGTTCGTTTTTTTAAAATTCTGTCCTCGGCGAAAGCGAAGAAAATTTATTATATTCTTTAATGAAAAGTAATTCGACCGTTCCACGCGCACCACTACGGTTTTTCTCAATGATGACTTCTACAACATTGTCAACTTCTGGTGGCTCATGATCACCGTCTTCTCCTTCACCACGATCGTAGTAATCATCACGATAAAGAAAGGCAACGATATCGGCATCTTGCTCAATGGATCCTGATTCACGAATATCACTTAGCACAGGACGTTTATCTTGACGTTGTTCCACGCCACGAGAAAGCTGGGACAAAGCGATAACCGGGACTTTTAATTCTTTCGCTAATTTTTTTAATTGACGTGAAATATCAGAAACCTCCTGTTGGCGGTTCTCTTTTCCAGTTCCTTCAATCAATTGTAGGTAGTCGATCAAAATTAGACCTAAGTTGCCTTTTTCTTGTGCTAATTTACGACATTTCGCACGAATTTCGGTAATTTTAATCCCTGGTGTGTCATCAATATAGATATTCGCACGGGACAAACTACCCATCGCAATAATTAAGTTTTGCCATTCTTCTTCAGATAATTGCCCTGTTCTTAAATGGCTGGCCTCAATGGATCCTTCTGCACAAAGCATCCGGTTCACTAATGATTCTGCCCCCATTTCTAAACTAAAAATAGCGACAGCTTTATCTGTTTTGGTGCCGACATTTTGGGCAATATTTAATGCAAAAGCGGTTTTCCCTACCGCTGGACGGGCCGCTAGAATAATTAGCTCTTCCGCTTGCAAGCCGGCAGTCATTTTATCCAATGCTTGATAGCCTGTAGGTAAACCAGTAATCTCTTCATCATTTTGGTATAATTGGTCAATATTCGCAATAGTTGTATTTAGAACATCTGAAATTGATAAAAAGCCACTACGATTCCGCTTTTCGGAGACTTCTAAAATGCTTCGTTCTGCATCATCCAAAATAGATTCAACATCTTCACCTTGCTCAAAGCCTTTAGTTACAATCTCTGTAGCGGTTTGGATTAAGTTGCGCAGCAACGATTTTTGTTCAACAATTTTTGCATAATAAATGACATTGGCAGCTGTCGGCACAGCTAAAGCTAAATCTGACAGATAACTTAGTCCACCAACATCTTCTAACAAATTCTCTTGTTCTAGGCGATCTTTGATTGTTACCACATCAATCGCTTCATTTCGGTCGCTTAAGGTCATCATCGTTTGGAAAATCAACTGATGACTACGACGATAGAAATCTTTAGGTTCCACATATTCCATCGCTTCTATTAGCACATCTGCATCTAAGAAAATAGAACCTAAAACGGCTTGTTCCGCTTCAATATTTTGTGGCGGTACCCTATCTTGCAATAATTCATTCATTTTGTTCTCTCCCACGATGTCTTACTTTCTGGTTCATTTAGTCTATCCATTTTAACACAATTTCATTAAAAAAAGTACATTTTTTCTCTGCTGATTTCTCTATTTTTAGTTCACTTTTCAATTTTAAAAAATATACAACTAATAAAAATATAACACTTTCGTTAATTTAAAGTGTTGTATATTTGATTTTTAAATATTATAAAAATAATTCGAGTAATTTATTTGGTATAAAAAAGAAGCCGGAGAAATCGGCTTCTTTTTTATCGATTGTATTATTCCGCTACGACATGAACCTTAATTTTCGCTGTAACTTCATGATGTAGTTTGACTGGTACGTTAGTGTAACCTAGAGAACGAATTGGGTTGGCTAATTCGATTTTGCGTTTATCCAATTTTACATTGTATTGTTTGTTTAAGGCTTCTGCAATTTGTTTTGAAGGAATTGAGCCAAATAAACGGCTATCTTCTCCAGCTTTTGCCTTGATCTCTACAACAGTCTTTTCATCTTCTAAAAAGGCTTGCATTTCTTTTGCTTGTGCTAAAACTTCTGCTTCATGTTTTTCTTGGGCTTTCTTTTGACCCGCTAATGCACTCATGCTCCCTTTATTGGCTTCTTTCGCATAACCATTTTTAATTAAAAAGTTTTGGGCGTAACCAGTTGGCACTTCTTTTACGTCCCCTTTTTTTCCTTTTCCTTTAACGTCTTGTAAAAAAATGACTTTCATTTCCTTCACTCCTGTTCATACATTTCATTAATATTTTGACGAATTACATCAAGTAGTTGCTCTTTTACTTCTGCTACTGTTACGTTTGATAATTGTACTGCCGCATTAGTAAAGTGACCGCCACCACCTAAATTTTCCATAATAATTTGGACATTAATTGAACCATTACTCCGAGCACTAATGCCAATCTGTTGATCCGTCCGCTTGGTAATGACAAATGCTGCATTAATCCCTGCCATAGAAAGTAATGTGTCCGCTGTTTTGGCAGCTGTGACACTATCATATTCTTTGTCTTCACTCCCTGCAACAACGACGGTATCTTTTGTGACATATTCGCTTTTAGAGATTAAGTTGTTCATTTCCAGATAGCTTGTAAGATCAGAACTTAATAGATATTGTACTAAAGATGAGTCTGCTCCACAAGTTCGTAAATAACTAGCCACATCAAATGTTCGCGCCGTCGTTCGTGTATTGAAACTTTTCGTATCAACCACAATTCCCGCCAACATCATGGTTGCTTCAAAGGCCTGCAGTTTATTTGCGCTATTACTTTGGTATTCGATCAATTCTGTGACTAATTCTGAAGCAGAAGAGGCAGAAGATTCAATATAAGAAAGCAAGGGTTTTGCTGGAAATTCGTCTCCTCGTCGATGGTGATCAATGATTACTACTTTATCAAAACGCTCATAGAGCTCTTGTGAGATCGATAGAGACGGTTTATGGTAATCTACCATAACTAATAAGCTACTTTCTTTCTTGCGCTTCATGGCCTCTTTAGGACTAATAATGCGCTCTTCTAATTCTGGGTACTCTTTAATCGCCTCTAACACTCTTTTGACATCGGGAATGATTTCATTTTCATCTAAAACAATCCACGCTTTTCGATTATTAAACGAGGCTAAACGAGCAACACCAAATGCTGAACCTAACGCATCCATATCTGGATAACGATGGCCCATAATATAGATGTCAGCTGATTCCGCAATAATTCCCTTAATTGCCATGCTCATTGCGCGAGAACGTACTTGGGAACGTTTCGTCGTTACTGCCGTTTTTCCACCAAAAAATAACGGCTTCGCTTCATCTTTGGCTTCTTTTACAACCACTTGATCGCCGCCACGTACTAAAGCTGTATCTAGGTTCGTTTGAGCCGTGGTCCCGGTTTGATCTAAGGTTGGCCCCCCATAAGCAATCCCCATGCTTAACGTAATGGCTACTTCATGGTTAGCTGATTCCTTACGGATCGTATCCAAAATAGAAAATTTTTCGTCCATCATTTTTTGAATATCTTCCCATTGGGCAATGAAAAAATAACGTTCTGCGTTGATTCGCTTATAAAAAACTTTGTATTGGTCCATCCAATCAGAAACCATCGTCGTAATGAAACTATTCAAATAAGAAATTTCTTTCTCATCCATTGTATCGGTGACATCATCATAATTATCGACAGACACAATGCCAATAGCCGTTTGCATTTCGACTTTTTCTTGATACAAATTACTTTCTTTAGTGATATCTTCAAAAGTAATTGTATGTTGTTCTTTATTGACGCTAAAGCGATAGGTATTTTCGTCAATCGTAAAAATATCTTGGTTTCGTTCTGCTAATTCTAAATAAGACGTCACTTGGCTAGCGGTTAACGTTAGCTGATTGTCTTTATTAAAAATAGAAGCAGCATAAGGATTAAGCCATTCTACCGCGCGTGTTTCCCCGTTATACGTAATAATTCCCACAGGTACTTCATTTACAACATAATCCAACGATTGTTCAGCAATGGAACTTGCTTCTTGAATCTTTTCTACGTTCGTAATTTCTACATCTCTAATCAACAGCCGAATAACCACTAAGAGAAAGATATCTAATGCGATAATTACCGCCAATAGCAGCCATTTATTTGTTAGTAAGAAATAGAGGAGAAATTCTACTAAGAGAAGACCCACAACAATTAAGAAACCGTTTTTTTGAATTCTCTTCTTTTGCATTTTTTTGCCTCCAATCTTTCTGCAGACCTTTGAGGCGACTTGTTCCAACGAGCATATTGCTCTGGTGATTCACTAGTTATTTCATCCCTTATTTTATCACAAAACACTTCATTCTGCGAACCTTGTTATGTTTCACGTGAAACACTAGTCAAGATAAAAAAGAACCAAAGAGCAAGCTCTTTGGTTCTGGAAATTGTCATAAAATTATTGTTCGTCACTAACGAATGGTAATAATCCCATGATACGTGCGCGTTTAATAGCAATCGTTAATTTACGTTGGTTTTTAGCGCCCGTACCTGTAACACGACGTGGTAAAATTTTGCCACGTTCTGAAATGAATCGTTTTAACAATTCAGTATCTTTATAGTCGATGTATTCGATGTGGTTTGCTGCGATGTAGTCGACTTTCCGACGTTTACGTCCGCCTCTTCTTTGTTGTGCCATTCTTGTTCCCTCCTATCAAATTCGTTTAGAATGGTAAATCATCATCTGAAATGTCGATAGATGAACCTGAGCCACCAAATGGATCAGAATCTTTATCGAAATCAGGCATACCGTTATTGTTTTGCGACTGAGAAGATGATGGATTGAAACTATTGTTGTTGTTATTAAATCCAGAACCGGCATTGTTATTACCAAAGCTACGATTTTGTGATTGATAACCATTTTCGTTGTTATTAAAGCTACCGCCGCCAGTTCCTCTTTGTTCTGAAGCAGAACGAGATTCTAACAATTGGAAGTTTTCACAAACCACTTCAGTTACGTAGACACGTTGACCTTGTTGGTTCTCGTAGTTACGAGTTTGAATTCTTCCGACAACACCTAATAATGTACCTTTACGGGCATAATTAGCCATTGTTTCTGCGGGTTTACGCCAAATCACACAGTTGATAAAGTCTGCTTCACGGTCACCATTTTGATTCGTAAAGTTACGGTTTACAGCAAGTGTAAAGGTCGCAACAGCTGAACCACTAGCGGTGTAACGTAAGTCAGGATCTTTTGTCAATCTTCCGACTAATACAACGTTATTAATCATTCAAAACATCTCCTTTCGTCAATAAATGTTTCATGTGAAACAAATTATGCTTCTACCTTCACGATCATATGACGGATAATATCGTCATTGATTTTTGCTAAACGATCAAACTCGTTGATTGCGCCAGCTGTTGATGGAGAAGTAACATTAACGATATGATAGATGCCTTCACGGAATCCGTTCATTTCATATGCTAAGCGGCGTTTTTCCCAATCTTTAGATTCGATAACTTCTGCTCCGTTATCTTTTAAGATTGTGTCGAAACGTTCTACTAAAGCAGTTTTTGCTTCTTCATCAATGTTCGGACGAATAATGTACATGATTTCGTACTTCGTATCTTGACTCATTGATTTTCACCTCCCTATGGACTTCAAGGCTCTTAGTTGGCTAAGAGCAAGGAGAACATACCTAAAAAGGTAGTTCACAATCTCTAATTATATGCTAATTGATGGACAAAAGCAAGAAATAGTTTTGAAAAGCCCCAATAAAAAAGTTTCGCCAACTGGCGAAACTTTTTTATGTTATTCTTCTGTTTCTGATGTTGTTTCGTTTTCTGTTGTTTCTACAACTTCAACGATTTCTTCTTCCACTTCTTCTGGTTCTACAACAGCCATTGTTACCACTTTGGCACCATCTTCCATTCTCATTAAACGAACCCCTAATGTTGCGCGTCCTGTTTGAGAAACAGAATCAACGTTAAAGCGGATAATGACGCCTTTGTTCGTAATCAATAAGATATCTTCATCCCCATTGACCGTGGTTAAACCAGCTAATGGACCATTTTTCTCAGTGATATTTGCTGTCTTAATCCCTTTACCGCCACGTCCTTTAACTGGATATTCAGAAGCTTTTGTACGCTTACCATAACCATTTTCAGTAATGACTAGGACTTCTTTATTTTCATCCAGAATCGCTGCGCCGACCACATAATCATTTTCGCGGAGACGGATTCCCCGAACACCTGATGCTGTCCGGCCCATATCACGTACAGTATTTTCATCAAATGTGACAGAGTATCCTGCATGTGTTCCGATAATCATCTTCTGATTGCCATTAGTCGTTACCACGTTAACTAACTCATCATCTTCTTTTAAGCTAATGGCGATTAATCCATTACTACGGATATTAGAAAAGGCTGTTACGGCTGTCCGTTTGACGGTTCCTTTTAAGGTTGTGAAGAACAAGTATTTACCTGCTTCTGCTTTGCCCTCAACAGAAATAATCGCTTGAATTTTTTCTGCAGAATCAATTCCCAGTAAGTTGATCACTGGAATTCCTTTTGCTGTTCTACCGTACTCAGGGATTTCGTAACCTTTTGCTCGGTAAACTTTCCCAGTGTTCGTAAAGAATAATAACGTGTCGTGTGTTGAACAAGAAACTAGGTTTTTCACGAAATCATCATCATGAACGCCCATGCCTTGGACACCACGTCCGCCACGGCGTTGCGCCCGGAATTCAGAGTTTGCCATCCGCTTAATGTAGCCGTTATTGGTTAACGTAATCACGACTTCTTCTTCTTCGATTAAATCTTCATCTTCAAGACTTAAGACTTCACCTACTAATAATTCTGTGCGTCGTGCATCACCAAATTTTGTACGAACGTCATTTAACTCTGTTTTAATGATTTCAATGACGCGTTCTGGGCGGGCTAAAATGTCCTCTAAGTCCGCAATGAATTTCAATAGCTCTTGATATTCATTTTCAATTTTGTCGCGTTCTAAGCCTGTTAAACGGCGTAAACGCATATCTAAAATCGCTTGCGCTTGACGATCTGAAAATTCAAAGCGTTCAATTAACGTTGCTTTTGCTTCGTCATCTGATTGTGATCCACGGATAATGGCAATGATTTCATCGATATGATCTAAGGCAATTCGGAGACCTTCTAAAATATGTGCCCGTGCTTCTGCTTTGTTTTTGTCAAAAATCGTCCGGCGAGTAATGACTTCTTTTTGATGCTCGACGTAGTTTTCTAAAATACGTTTCAAGCTTAAAATTTTCGGTACACCTTTTTCAATGGCTAACATGTTAAAACCAAAAGATGTTTGTAAGGCAGTCATTTTGTACAAGTTGTTTAACACAACAGAGGCACTCACATCTCGACGAACATCGATGACAATCCGCATGCCTTCACGAGAAGATTCATCCCGCAAATCAGTAATTCCTTCAATTCGTTTATCTCTGTGTAATTCAGAAATTCGTTCGATTAATTTGGCTTTATTCACCATATAAGGCAATTCAGTTACTAAAATACGTTCTTTTCCATTCGGCATTTCAGTCAATTCAACTTTTGCACGAACAGTAATCGAACCTTTCCCTGTTTCATATGCTCGGCGAATCCCTGATTTCCCCATCACTAAACCGCCTGTTGGAAAATCTGGTCCAGGTAACACTTCCATCAATTCATTCGTCGTTACATCAGGATTGTCCATCAATAAACTTGTTGCATCAATCACTTCACTTAAATTGTGTGGTGGAATATTTGTTGCCATCCCCACCGCAATCCCCGTTGTTCCGTTAACTAGTAAGTTTGGAAAACGAGCAGGTAAAACTACTGGTTCTTGTTCTGAATCATCATAGTTTCCTTGGAAATCGACTGTATTTTTGTTAATATCTCGTAGCATTTCTAAAGCAATTTTACTCATACGTGCTTCGGTATAACGCATAGCGGCAGCGCCGTCACCATCGACAGAACCGAAGTTTCCGTGGCCGTCAACTAACATAGCCCGATAACTAAAAGGTTGTGCCATCCGCACCATTGATTCGTAAATCGCACTGTCCCCATGGGGGTGATATTTACCCATAACATCCCCAACAATCCGGGCTGATTTTTTGTGTGGTTTATCAGGGGTTACCCCTAATTCGTTCATTCCATATAAGATTCGGCGATGAACAGGTTTTAAACCGTCACGAACGTCAGGTAACGCGCGGGCTACGATAACACTCATTGCGTAGTCAATGAAAGATTCTTTCATTTCGCTGGTCAGATTGACGTCTTGAATGTTTTCTTTAATTTCTTCACTCATGAATTTTTTCCCCTCTAAATATATGTTCTAGCGTCTCTTACAACGTTGCGACACATTAAATATCCAAGTTTTTCACGTAATGGGCATTTTCTTCGATAAACGCACGACGTGGTTCCACACGATCGCCCATTAGCATTTCAAAAATTTGGTCAGCTTCAATGGCATCATCGACACTCACTCGCGCCATTAATCGTTTTTCTGGGTCCATTGTTGTTTCCCAAAGTTGGTGATCATCCATTTCACCCAAACCTTTGTAACGTTGAACACTTGGTTTTGGTGAAGCAGGTAATTCTTCTAACACTTTTGCTAGTTCCTCTTCAGCATGTTTGCCCGGTTGAACGTAGGTGATGTTTTTCCCTTGTTTCACACCATATAGTGGTGGTTGAGCAATATACACATAACCAGCTTCAACAATTGGACGCATGAAGCGATAGAACAAGGTTAATAACAACGTTCGAATATGCGCACCATCGACATCGGCATCGGTCATAATCACTAGTTTGTGATAACGTGCTTTAGAAACATCGAAATCTTCGCCGAAGCCTGTTCCCATAGCTGTAAATAATGACCGAATTTCTTCATTGGCTAAAATTTTATCCATGCTGGCTTTCTCGACATTCAAGATTTTCCCACGAATTGGTAAAATGGCTTGGAATTCACGGCTACGTCCTTGTTTTGCTGAACCGCCGGCCGAGTCTCCTTCGACGATAAATAATTCGCATTTTTCCGGATCTTTACTTGAGCAATCAGCCAGCTTCCCTGGCAAGTTGCTAATTTCTAACGCGCCTTTACGACGGGTGACTTCACGGGCTCTTTTAGCGGCTAAACGAGCTTTTGAGGCCAACATACCTTTTTCGACAATTTGTTTACCGACTGTTGGATTTTCCATCAAGAATTTTGTAAAGTATTCTGAGAATAAACGATCCGTAACGGTCCGTACTTCTGAGTTCCCTAATTTCGTTTTCGTTTGCCCTTCAAATTGAGGATCGGGATGTTTGATGGAAACCACTGCGGTTAAACCTTCACGAACATCTTCCCCAGTTAATTTTTCATCGTTTTCTTTCATCAATTTTTGTTTACGTGCATAATCATTAATCACACGTGTTAAAGAAGTTTTAAAACCAGATTCATGCGTTCCGCCTTCATAAGTATGAATATTGTTGGCAAAACTTAAAATATTGGAGTGGTAGCCATCTGTATACTGCATTGACACTTCCACTGTAATATCTTGTTGCTCTCCTTCAATGAAGATTGGCTCTGGGAAAATAACGTCTTTATTGGCATTTAAATGCTCAACATAGCTCTTAATCCCGCCTTCATAGTGATACTCTTTTTTATCTTCTTGTCCTTCACGACGGTCTTCAATTGAAATGTGTAAGCCTCGATTTAAAAAGGCTAATTCACGAACCCGTGTTGCTAATTTATCAAAATCATAAACGGTTGTTTCTGTAAAAATTTCAGGATCTGGAATAAAGTGAACAGTGGTTCCGTGACGATCCGTTTCTTCGATAACTTTTAGGTCATCAACAACCGCACCACGACGATATTCTTGGTAATACACTTTGCCATCTTTATAAACACGAACATCTAAACTGGTCGATAAAGCATTAACAACAGAGGAACCAACACCGTGCAAGCCACCTGATACTTTATAGCCGCCACCGCCAAATTTCCCGCCGGCATGTAGCACTGTAAACACTGTTTCCACAGCTGGGCGACCTGTTTTGGCTTGAATCCCGACTGGAATTCCACGACCATCATCGATAACAGTAATACTATCGTCTGGTTCGATAATTACTTGAATTGATTTAGCAAATCCTGCTAAGGCTTCGTCGATAGAGTTGTCAACGATTTCCCATACTAAGTGGTGTAACCCTTCGCCACTAGTAGAACCTATGTACATACCAGGACGTTTCCGGACAGCTTCTAAGCCCTCCAAAACTTGAATCTGACTAGCGTCATATTCTTGCGCACGTTCTCTCATGTTTTTTTCTTCTTCTGTCATGTCGCTGAATTCCTTTCTATCTTGCCTTGTTGAACATAAAAAATATCTGGTTCAACTGTTAGCTTGTCTTTTATGTGATCTAAACTAGTTGTCGTTAAGAACGTTTGAACTTTGCCTTCAATCGTTTCTAACAAGTGAATTTGACGTTCATTATCTAATTCACTCATGACATCATCTAGTAATAACACAGGATATTCTCCTGTTTCTGAATGCATCAAATCAATCTCTGCCAATTTAATACTTAAAGCTGTCGTTCGCTGTTGACCTTGTGAGCCATACGTTTGAACATTTTGACCATTGACAATAAACAGCAAATCGTCACGATGAGGGCCTAAAAAAGTATTCGCTTTAAACAATTCACGCTTACGATTGTTCATTAATTGTTGGAGCAATTGATTTTGAAGTGCTTCTAAGGAAAGATCCGTGTTGTCAATTGGGATGCTTGATGCGTAGTCAATGGTGAGCGTTTCGCGTCCATGACTAATTTTTTGATGGAGTAAGTTTGCCCAGTGTTCTAATTTTTTAAGAAAACCTAACCGAGCGTATAGAACTTTCCCGCCAAATTCAGCTAGCTGTTCTGTCAAAATATCCAGATAAACAGTATCTGTTTGTTTCTTTTCAGCTAGTTGTTTTAGGTATTGGTTCCGTTGCTTTAAAACAGACTGATATTGGACAAGATCATAAAGATAAATAGGACTCACTTGTCCGAGTTCCATGTCAATAAATTTCCGGCGGACTTGAGGTGAGCCTTTCACCAAAGATAAATCTTCTGGGGCAAATAAAATAACATTCAGTTGCCCAATGTACGCACTGAGCCTTTTTTGCTCAATGTGGTTAACCTTGGTTTTACGTCCTTTGTTGGAAATTAAAATTTCCAACGGTACGGTGCCTGTCTTTTTTTCAACCACGCCGCTAATTTTAGCTGCTGCTTGCTCCCAGCCAATTAATTCTTTTTCATTGCTGGTTCGATGACTTCGTGTCATTGCTAGAACATAAATGCTTTCTAACAAGTTGGTTTTTCCTTGGGCGTTTTCGCCTAAAAAAAGATTTAACGTTTTTGGAAAATCTAAGCTGACTGTTTCATAATTACGATAATGCTGAAGTGTCAGCTCATTCAGCCGCATCGTCGGACTCGTTTCCGTTTTTCACCATAAAAAAAGTACCTTCTTCAGGTATCTCAATCATCATGCCCGCATAAAGTTTCCGTCCGCGACGATTTTCCAACTCGCCATCAACAAACACGCTATTGTCTGCCAAATACCATTTGGCTTGGCCGCCACTACCAATGACGTTGATTTCTTTAAGAAACTGACCAAGCGTTATATACTCAGTTGCTAAAACAAACGTTTTTTTCAATGTGCATCCCTCTTTT
Source organism: Enterococcus sp. DIV2419 (assembly GCF_051711865.1). NCBI lineage: Bacteria > Bacillati > Bacillota > Bacilli > Lactobacillales > Enterococcaceae > Enterococcus > Enterococcus sp. DIV2419. Next base: position 3,239 of record NZ_JBIONS010000001.1, on the reverse strand, counting down.
TTCTAATACGTTCTCATATATATTATACCCTTTTTCATAAGAGAAAACAAATTTATCTGTCTAATTTTCATTCTAAGCAATTTTAATTCTAAATGACCGAAAATATTATTAGGATAAAAAAACTCTTAAAAAGCATTTTAAAACGGAAATTGATATTTTCTTGAGAAAAAAGGGGCCTGATTTGGCAGAAATGACGAGTAGCGTTTAACTAAAAAACAATTAGGGGTAACTCAAAGACAAACGAAGAGGGCGTACATTGAAGAAAAGTAGCTTGTAGAGGTCTGAGCGTCGTTTTAAGCAACGTGAACTTCTTTCACTAGGAAATATTCATAAAAAAATGAACAGCCCTTAAACGAAAAATTAAAGGGCTTTTTTCTTTATCCCCGAAAAAAAAGGCAGAATTTATTCGTCAAACGATAGTTCAAACATTCACAATATAATTAGCGTAAAAGCTATTGTGATTTTAAAAAGCTTATCTAGCAGCGTTTATCGGCTTTAAATAGACGACAAAAAAGAACCTTCGGCGATCATAGTGATTTTCCGAAGGTCTTTTTTAAACATGATTAATTTGTACGAACCGGTGTAATTAGTTGAATGAAATCTAGTTCTGTTTCGGTTGGCTCCAATGTAAACGGACGAATTGGAGAAAGGAATTTCACGGTAATATTCATATCGCCAAACGCTCGCAACGCATCTTTCATATAATCTGGGTTGAAAGAAATATCCAACGCTTCACCAGAAACATTTTCATAGTTTAACGCTTCTTCGACTTTTCCAATTTCAGGTGAATTTCCATATAAAACAACAGAATCTGGTGAAATTGAAAGGCGAACAATATTGTTACGTCCTTCATGAGAAAGTAAAGAGGCACGTTCGATTGCTGAAAGCAATTCTGGTACATAAAATTCAATTTGCGTGTTATGGCTAGTTGGAATTAAACGGTTGGTATCAGGATAATTTCCTTCTAACAAACGAGAATAGAAGTACATTGTTTCTGTTTTAAATAGCACTTGGTTTTCCATAATGCTGATTTCAACCATTTCTTCTTCATTGGTTAATGAACGAGAAAGTTCAGTTAAACTTTTTCCTGGAATTACAATGTTAAAGTCTTCTACTGCTTGTTCTGTCGGGATCACACGTTGACTTAAACGATGTGAATCTGTTGCAACGGCAAGTAATTTTTGATTTTCTAAAATAAAGTGAACCCCAGTTAAAATTGGACGACTTTCGTGCATCGATACAGCAAAACCTGTTTCACTAATAATTTTTGTCAATAAATGAACAGGTAATTTCATTTGGTTTTGAGTATCAATTACTGGTAAGTGCGGATAATTGTCAGCATCTAATCCATTGACCGTAAAATCAGCTTTTCCTGAAGTAATTGCAACTTGATTGTTATCTAGAACTTCCATTGTGAACATATCTTCTGGTAATTTACGAATAATTTCGCCAAAGAAACGAGATTGTAAAACGATGCTACCTGTGCGTTCAATGGTCATTTGAGCTTTTTCATCGTCTTTACTTAAAAAACTTTCAATTGAAATATCCGCGTTACTCCCAGTAAGTGATAAGCCATCTTCTGATAAGACAATTTTAACACCTGTTAAGATTGGAATCGTTGTTTTAGAAGAAATTGCTCGTTGAACAGTTTGTAATTCTTGTAAAAAGACACTTCGTTTGACCGTTAATTTCATAATGTAAACTCCTTTTTAAGTATTTTCAATACGTTCTAATTTTGTACGCCACTGTTTTGTATATTATATATAAATAAATAATAAAAGTAATAGGGCATGTTGATTCTGTGGAAAAGTCAAAAAAGCATTGATTTTACTAAGTTATCCACTTGTGTATAAGTTGTGGATAACTTTGTTCTTTTTTGTTTAGTTTTCCACATCCTAAGAGTTCAATAAATTTTTAATTTCACTGACTTCTTTTTGAATCGCTGGATCTTTTTCCAATAATTGCTGAATCTTTTCGTGCGCATGAATCACCGTTGTATGATCTTTGCCGCCAAATTCGGCACCAATTTTTGGCAAGGAATTGTCGGTCATTTCTCTAGCAAGATACATTGAGATTTGACGAGGAACCACAATTGTTTTCACCCGTTTTTTCCCTTTTAAATCCTTAAGAGGCACATGATAATATTTGGATACTTCTTCTTGAATTTGTAAGATGGACAATTGATTTTTACTACCAACTGATTTTAGAGATTTCAAGGCGTCCGCCGCTAAACTAGTGGTAATATCTTCTCCATTAATAGTTGCAAAGGCTTGAACGCGGACCAAAGCACCCTCTAATTCACGGATGTTGGAATCGATTTGACCAGCGATATAACTTAGTGTATCATCCGGAATTTCTAAACGCTCGGCATCTGCTTTTTTGCGCAAAATTGCAATCCGTGTTTCTAAATCAGGCGGGGTGATATCGACAGACAAACCCCAAGCAAAGCGAGAAACTAATCGTTCAGGTAATTTTGGAATATCATTCGGCGGGCGATCACTTGTTAAAACAATTTGTTTATTTTCATTGTAAAGATCGTTGAAGGTATGGAAAAATTCTTCCAATGTTGCTTCTTTTTCCGCCAAAAATTGAATATCATCGACTAATAATAAGTCAACATTGCGATATTCTTTCCGAAATTGTTCGGATGTCTTTGTTTGAATTGAGTTGATAAATTCATTCGTAAACGTTTCGCTACTAACATATTTGACTTTGGCATCTGGTTGATTCACTAACATTTGATGACCAATGGCATGCATCAAATGGGTTTTCCCTAACCCTACACCGCCATAGAAGAAAAGGGGATTGTAAATCGAACCCGGATCCTCGGCAACAACAAGCGCTGCAGCGTGAGCCATTTGGTTTCCTTTACCAATAACGAAGGTGTCGAAAGTGTACTTAGGATTAAGCATCGCTTTTTTACTTTGTTCACTAAAAACAACTTCTTCTTCGGCAGGTTCTTCGAGTTCTTGTGCCAGTGCTGCGTCTTTTTCATCGGCAACAACAAAATGGGGCATCACTTCTGCACCGGTTAATTTAAATCCAGTTTCGACAATTTTTGCCGAAAGATTTTTTTCCCAGTAATCACGATGAACTGCAGAAGGGACTTCTAGCCACAATTGATTGTTGTCTAATTTCAAAGGGCGTGTGGTTTTAATCCAAGCATCAAAACTTGGCGCCGACAAAATCGCTTGATAGGCTTCTTCAAGGCTATGCCAAAAACTTTCCACGTCGGGCAT